>PHBP01000006.1:0-222450 GCA_002842035.1 Candidatus Cloacimonetes bacterium HGW-Cloacimonetes-2
TGCTATTCTCCGCTTTCTCTGTGGTAAAAGAACCTTCTTGCTTTGATTCTCCTTGGTGAGTCCTCCCCCTTTGAACCCACTGGCAAAACTCTGCCACTGCTCTGGCGATCCCCTTGTCGTCACTAGGGAATCACTAGGGAATCACAAGAGGATCTCCAGAGAATTCAAGCAGGAAGAAACAGCAGGCTAAAGTTTGAGAAAGCGTCGGCTCTCAGAACCGTGAAAAAGATAGTAAATCCCTGCCGGGAGGGCAGATAGATCGAGGTTGCCGTCAGCTCTTTGTGCGGGATACTCGCTTACGAGCTGTCCACGCAGATTGTAAATCCGGATCGTTTGAGAGCCCATAGGTTTAGCGGCATCATCCCCAAACGAGTAGGAGAGCATCCCGGCAGTCGGATTGGGATAGATCTTTAGGCGGGCAGCAGGAGCCAGTTCATCCGCATTGGAGACCGGATTTTGAAAGGAATACTCATAAGTCTCACCGCTTACGCTATAGATAAAATTAGCATAGTCCCAGTTTTGAGGAGCCGGAAAAGGCTGGCTGATGAATTCCACAGGCTGCTCAAAACCTTGCAGATTAAGCGGATAGACGAAGTATGCATTTCCTGCGTAATGCACAAATATATCGCTGGGTGGATTGAGGTCCGCATCCTGGTAGGTGATCCTGAGCGTCAGCATCCCGCCCTCCCAAGCCGATTGCGGATTAGAGATCACCGGAACCGATTCGTTTACAGGATTGAGTCTTTTGGGCAGCAGCAGGATATTAGCCCCGGAGGTGGTATCAGAGGTCTGGTTGCCACCGGTCAGCGAGATGCGGCTGGTAATTGCCTGGCTGCCGATCAAGGGATAATCCGGATCAAACCAGGAGTTAAATTCCGGCACGGCAGTGAGATCAGCCAAGTTACAGGAGAGGGTCAGCACACCATTGGCACTATCGATACTGCTCTCTATATCACCGATACGCACCAGATCCGAGACTCCTGTGCCGGTGATCTTGTAAAGACCGGGGCTGATCACACCGGGCACATCGACGGTGTACATCAGGCCAAAGACGGTGGGGTTTTGTCCTGGATCGGCATTTGGATCAGCCAATACTGCCATATAGGAGTAAAACGTTATGCCACTGCCTGTTGGGAAGCTGGTGGCATTGTTTTTGATCGAATAATAGAGCTTGGTATCACTAAAGGCGACCTTGGTGCCGAGGATATCCAGATGATTGAGGTTGAAAGCGTGATCTGCCTGAGGATCGCTCTCCACAGGGATAAACTTGCTGTGGGAAGGCGCTATAGTCGTGTCGTCAAAGTAAATCGGATTGACCATAATGGAGGGATTGCTGCGCTTTAGACCGACATACCCATGCGTACTGTGATCCATCGGGGCAATGCTCCAACCGTCGATTCCCAGATACGGATCCGCGGGGGTCTGGGTGGGGATACCCTCGGAATTTATATAGTAAAAGATCAGTTCGCCGTTGTTGTTGGTGAGCAGATGCCCGGCAGGAGTAGGGCCGGAAGTGAGACTGCTGTAAAACTTGGTCCAGTCCTGGGCACCAAGCATTCCTATGGTACACAATAAGATAAGGATTAAGATTATCGGGTGTTTCATATAGCCTCCTAAAACTTGATTGAGAGTATGGCAGAATAGGTCTGGTTGCGCAGTTCTACCTGCTCAGACAGGGAAAAGGTGGGAAGCTGCAGATAGTCCCAGCCCAGGGTAAAACGCAGCTCCAATGAGGCTTCCATAGCTCCTTTGTAGATCAGGGCAGAGCCATAGACAAAGCTGTAATCAAAGATATTGATTCCGGGAAGATCGCTCTGTTCGGAGATTGGGATGACATCATAATCGTCGCCATTGGGAATATAGATGGTTCCATCAAGCCTGTGTGCACCGTGCAGCTTGAGACTCATCGCGGTGCCTGTGATAGCCTGCATTTGCAGCTTGCCATAGCTGACTGTATTGATCTTGAGGAGTACCGGGAATTCCAGGTAATCCAGATCGTATTCAACGTTCATCCGGGCGGGTTTGGCAAGTGTTTCTCCCTCCATCGCAAGGATTTGAATGTCTTCCCGGGAGCCTTTCATCGAATAGAGCAGCTCATAACCGAGGGTGAGATTGGGCAGGATCTGCATATCCAGGTAGGCTCCGGCAATGGCTCCGGCACGCATTCTGGCTTTTACTTTGTATTCATTGTCTTGGGGCATAGGGGCGTAGTGTTGGGCAAGATTTGCCCCTGCCTTGAGACCCCAGTGAAAGGTGGTGCTTTGGGCGCTCAGGATACCTGCACAGAGGATGAAAAGGGCTGTCAGATAGCTTTTCATCGGGATAATACTCTCCTAAAACATTAGAGCAAAGCTAGTTTGCTTTCTATATCGGAATGGAGTTTTTGGATCAGGGCGTCTTTGTCTTTGTAGATATCATCTTCGGGGTAAATGGGCGGCATAAAGCAGAGCTTGATCTTGGCGCTGTGAAACTTGCCATCGATCTCGTGAACCTGCCAAGTGCCTTTGATAGCAAAGGGGAGGATGATCGCACCAGCCATCTGGGGCAGCTTGAGGCTGCCGGGCTTGAAAGCGCCCATGGTGTCGCTTTTGGCGCGGGTGCCTTCCGGGAAGAGCACGATCGGATTGCCTGCTTTCATCACGGCAGCGCTTTCCTGAAAGGATTTCATCGCTTCTCGGGCATTCTTGCGGTTGATAAACACGCAGGGAAGTTGCTGCATCCACTGGCTCAGGATAGGGATCTTGCGCAGTTCCTGCTTGGCAATGAAACCGGCGGGAATGCCTGCCCAGCCCAGAAGAGTCGGGATATCGAAAAGGGATTGATGATTGCCGACCAGACAGAGATTGCGCTCCGCGGGAACGTGTTCCAAACCGCTTACCTCCACCCGACTGCCGGTCGAAAGCACGGTCACTCTGCCCCAAAAGCGTACCCAGTGGTAGATCAGGCGGCGTCCGACTTTGTAAGGAATAAACCAGCGGATAATATAATGGATGCAAAGCGCTACCATACAGAGCAGCATGAAAAGCACGTAAAAGACTTTCCAGAGGAAAGATAGCATCAGCACTCCTTTAATAGCTCAGATTGACCCATTCTTCATAGACCTTGTGCAGGGAGCTTACCCAGCCACGTTTCTTGAGAGCGTATTTGATGGTATTCCAGTAGAGCCAGCCCCAGAGGGGATAATCCACAGGATCAAAGGTGGTATTGTGCCAGAGCAGCGAGAGATGTGATTGGTACTTTTCTGCCAGGTCAATCAGACGATGCAGCGAACGACTGGCACGGATCAGGGAGAGATTCATCGCCTTTTTGGAGTATAGCGTGGTATCCATCACGATCAGGGGGATCTCAAGCACGCGGAAAGGACGGTTCTCCTCAATATTAAAGGGATAAAAGGGAAATGAGATGCCTGCTCGGAAACCAAGATTCTCCCAATAACCCAGGGTTGAATCATAACGAATCCCGGCATTCTCCAGGATGGTAAAGCTCTTTTGATAGTCAAAATGCAGGTAGTGAGTGCGGTATCCCTGAGGATCAAAGCCTATGGCACGCAGATTTGCCAGCTCCTCCTCCAGTCGCACTGGATCAAAGGCAGATTGCGGAGAGCCGTGCAAGCCGATCTCCAGTTGACCGAGGTTGTCCAGGATCTGCTCCCTGGCTACCACATCAAAGAGGTAGTTCTGACGGCTGTCTTCAAAGTCTCCTCTGGCAAGCAGAAACCAAGTGGCGCTTACACCGCTTTCAGCTTCGTCCCGGGCAATATTCTTTACTATGCGCCAGGGATTGTGGATCAGATTCTTGTGCAAACCGTGAGCCAGAATCTTGTAGGCAGCAGAGAGCGGACGCTTGGGGAAGGTACGCAGGTTGTACTTCAGGTTACTCGCCTTCTGCTCCTTGCTCCAGTAATCCCAGTAGTCTATATCGTGGGAAAGAGAAACCACAAAACGCTTGTTCTCCGCCCAGGAGATATCCCTGATAAATTCGGGACAGAATTGCTGCAGGGTGTAGAGCAGGATCTGGGCATAGACATCCACGACCGGGACTTCTGTGAAATCCCAGCGGTATTGCAGAGATTGACGATAGTCCACTCTGCCGGAGCGTGGTCCGTGAGCCCCCAGGATGTATTCGTGCCAGCAGGTCAGAAAGTAGAAACCACTGCCGACGATATCCTTGCGGATGGTGCAATGATCCTCAGCCAAGGCAAAGATAGAGCCGCCTTTGGAGAAGAGAAAGGGGATCTTTTCACCCTTGAACTTGCAGAAATTGACCCGCTCAAGAGGGTAAAGCTCCCGCTCTTCAAAGAAAGCAGGAGTCTGAGCATCCATAATGATCTTGATGGGCACATTGATCGGAATATCCGGGCCATAATAGAGATGAGCCCCCTCATAATAAGCTCCATAGCTAAAGGTGGGGCTCAGCCTCAGGATATAGCAGTAGGTACGCAATACAAATTCTGCCTTTGGGATGTACCTCTGAGGCAGATTGAGCAGGATCCGGATATTGGGATAGCGTTCCATCAGCGGCTGCTTTTCTTTCTCTTGGGGGCAGGCTTGTTTTCGGTAATCAACAGCTTATCCAGCACCTCGGAGATCTTTGAGACAAAGCTGATCTGCATCCCCTGAAGGATATCAGCAGGAAAGTCCGCCAGAGTCTCTTCGTTTTCTTTGGGCAGGATCACCTGGGTGATGCCGGCACGCTTGGCCGAAAGCAGCTTTTCTTTTACTCCGCCGATCGGAAGGACTTCCCCGTGCAGGGTGATCTCCCCGGTCATAGCTATATCGTGACGCACCTTGCGCTGTCTAAAGAGCGATGCCAAAGCGGTCGCCAGGGTAACACCCGCGGAAGGTCCATCTTTGGGGACGGCTCCGGAGGGGAAGTGAATATGCACGTCGTAAGCACCGAAGTCCTTGGTGTTGATACCATAAGCGCTGTGATTAGCCTTGAGATAGCTGATAGCAATCTTGGCAGATTCCTTCATCACCTCGCCCAGCAGACCAGTAAGCACAATCATTCCTTTGCCGGGCATCCGGATAGCTTCGCAAAAGAGGATTTCTCCGCCATAAGAAGTCCAGGCCAGGCCTGTGGCTACACCTATCTCCGGCTTGCGATTGGCAAGCTCCAGGGAAAACTTCCGTGGCCCCAGATAGGTCTTGATATCTTCTGCTTTGATCAGATAGCTCTTGGTCTCCCCCGCTGCCACTTCCTTGGCAATCTTGCGGAAGATAGAGCCAAATCGACGCTGCAAATTGCGCACACCCGCCTCGCGGACATAGTATCTGATCAGCTCTTGCAGAGCGGATTTGTGAAACTTTATATTGTGTTCAGAGAGCCCGTTTTCGTCCTGTTCCTTGGGAATCAGGTAGCTCTTGGCGATCTCGATCTTGTCATTCTCGAGGTAGCTGGTAAATTCGATGATCTCCATCCTGTCCCTCAGCGGTGGCGGGATGGTATCCAGCGAGTTTGCCGTCGTGATAAACATCACCTCGGAGAGATCAAACGGCAGATTGACATAGTTATCGACAAAGCTGTTGTTTTGCTCGGGATCGAGTACTTCCAGCAGTGCGGAGGCAGGATCACCACGGAAATCTCTGCCCAGCTTGTCAATCTCATCCAGCATAAAGACCGGATTGGCAGTACCTTGGCGCTTGATTTCGCTGATGATCTTGCCGGGCATAGCGCCGATATAAGTCCTGCGATGCCCGCGAATCTCCGCCTCATCGTGGATACCGCCCAAAGACATCCGGATGAACTTGCGGTTCAGAGCTCTGGCAACGGACTTTCCGATCGAGGTCTTTCCTGTACCGGGAGGCCCAACAAAGCAGAGGATAGGCCCGCGCAGATGCCCCTTTAGCTTCTTCACCGCAATGTACTCCAGGATACGTTCCTTGGGCTTTTCCAGGCCATAATGGTCGTTGCGGAGGATGCGCTCGATCTTGTTCAGATCCAGGCGATCCTTGCTCATTGTATTCCAAGGGATATTGACCAGCCAATCCAGATAGTTCCTTAGCACAGCATATTCGCTGGCTGCCGGCTGCATTGTCGAGAGGCGTTCCAGCTCCTCGAGAGCCACTTCCCTTACATACTCGGGAAGCTGCTTTTCCTCGATCAGTTCGCGCCATTTCTGGATCTCGCGGGAGACTTCATCGGTCTCACCCAGTTCCCTGCGTATGGCATCCATCTGCTCACGCAGGTAATACTTACGCTGATCCTCGCTCATCTCGAGCTGGATATTGTTGCGGATATGATTTTCCACCCGCATCTGCTTGATCAGCTCTGCGAGGCAGTTATTCAGGTACATAAAGCGTTTGTTGAGATCGATCAGTTCGAGTATCTTCTGGCGATCTTCCAGTTGCAGCTCGATATTGCCGGCAATGATATCTGCAACGCGTCCGGCTTGCTTGATATTGCTGAGCCCGCTGATCATTTCACGATTTAGCAGGCTGCTTTCGGTGGCGATTTTATCCAGGAGCTCCAGCGCGATATTCCTCAGCGCGTGAATCTCCGTATCTTCACTTGTAAGCTCGGGGATGCTTTCCACATCCACCATCATAAATGGCTCTCTCTGCGTGATTTTCTGCAGACGGATACGTGATGATCCTTGTAGCAGCAGGCTGATCGTGCCGTCCTGATTTCTGAGCATCCTGAGGATGGTCACGGCGGTACCGATCTCGTGCAATCCGCTGTCACTGGGCTTTTCCTTGTCTTTATCCAGGAAGAAAGCCAAGGTCTTGTCGTTGGTGAGAGCGTGATCTATCACCAGCTTGGATTCTTCATCCGAGACCACCAGCGGCATCAGCAGAAACGGAAACATTACCACTCCGGACATATGCAGGACTGGCAAGGTTCTGGGTATTCTACTGTTTTGATTTTCCATTAAGCACTCCTAGTAATCTTTTCTTCCTTAAAATATAAGCGATTCCCGGGGGCAAGCAAAGCCCCACTGCCTCAAGAAACTGAAATGCCATCTTTTTGGCAAGGGAAATCTATTGAATATGCCGGGTATCTTTTGTCCAGCAATGCAGATAGCTATTACTCAGATCTGGTCTAATGCCTTATTGCCTCTGCTTCAATGGATGCTTGCTGCCTGCTTGTAGCCTGCTTGAATCCTGCATGAACAGGCAGGAAGCAACTGATCTGCAATGCTTTACGAGATGTTCACTGAAGGAGGGGGTCTAAGCCTGTAGAGCTACAATAACTTGGAGAACAGACTGCTCTGCCCGGGGTAATAGTACTAAGGCTTATGGATCTTTCTTAGTTACTTACGAAGATCCGATGTGCCAATAGAGCCGTGGCAATCGCGGCATTGAGAGATTCCATGCTGCTTTGCATCTCGATGCGGATGCTTATTCCTGCCTTGTCCCGCAGTTCCCTGGTAATCCCATGTGCTTCTGAACCAATCAGATAGATTGAGTTGCCCTGTGGCGCATGGAAGTCCTTTAGCCCGATCTCTCCATCCATATCGAGAGCGATCAGGGAAGCGGTCTGTTCCAGGAGCAGCTTATGATTCATCGTGCGGAAAGGCACCCAGTAAACGCTGCCCAGGGAAGCCCGGATTACCTTGGGATTGGAGATTTCCACACAGTTTTCGGAGAGCAAAATGGAGCTGATCCCAAAGGCAGCGGCGATGCGGAAGATTGTGCCCATATTGCCGGGATCGCTGATCCCATCGAGGTACAAAGCCCTCTGTAGTGACGCCTCCCGGGGACGTGGCAAGGGAAAAAGTGCGGCAATCCCCTGTGCGTGATTGGTCTCGCAAATGCGCTCCATATCGCCTCTTAGCAAACGATAGCAAGGTACAGATTGCAGATTGGAAGGAGCTTGCTGCTCGCCCTCGAGATAGAGCTCCAACGGCATAATGTTGTTCGATGCCAGTTGATCGAGGATTCGAGCACCTTCTACGATGACCTGACCCTTTTCAAGACGCTCCTGTTTACGGCTTAGTTTTGCCAGGCTCTTGATGCGCTCCCGGCTGATAGATTGGATCTTCATATCTTGCAATAACTCCCGCTATTTCTACACAAATCCTGCGGACTTATCCACAGGCATTCCGAATTTATCCACAATGCTAAGTGGATTGTTAAATAGTTACTTAGCAACTTATCCACAGATAATCCCGAATTTATCCACAAGTTATCCACATACTCGCCGGACTTATCCACATCACTGTAAAACCAGCCTGGTGGAGATCTGCTGGGAGCCTCTTGATAGCTTTACAAAGTAGTGTCCGCTTGCCCAGGCGGAGAGCAGGTCGGGTTCTAATAGAAATGCTCCGGTGCGGGATGCCGGGAAGCTCCGGCTCAATACCACTTGTCCCCTCAGGTTGTAGAGCTTGAGCTCCTGAATTTGGGTTGAATCCGAGTCCCAATCCCAGATCAGTTTGATCCCGGTATCGGCCTTGGCAGGAACAGGATAGGCGAGGATGGAAGCGCGAGTAGGTTCGTAAGTATAGCTTAAATCGCTGGCTTCAGAGAGGTTGCCTGATTGATCGAGACTGAATACCCGGACAGTTCCGGAGCCTTTGCAGGGGATGATCGTCTGCAATTGCTCAAAGGGGTCCGATGGGTATATATAGTGAAAAGTGATTGCATTAGATTGAAAAAGACGTATCTGATAGGTGATGGGATCGGGATCGGCAACCGGGGAAAAGCTGATTCTAAGCTGTCCGGGGAGCGGCTCAATCTGCAGATTTGCAGGGGCGGCAGGGGGATCTGTATCCTCGCCAAAGGAGAGGTTTAACAGAGTGAGCCAGCTGGTAGAGGCAAAATCCAGCTTGCGGTAGATGCGCCAGGCAGCATCGAAATTGTAACGAATATCGGGGAACCAAATCGTTGCAGAGCCCAAGTCCCCGGGATACAGAGGAGCTGATTTGGCGATGACTGCAGTGTCCCACAGGCTCGACAGAATGTCAAGTTGCAGATAGTGTAAATTGGGGTATTCCGCTCTGACTTTTTGAATGAACTCGCCAATGTCTATCTCTGCCAGCCCGGTATTCATCGAATAGCAGTACTGGCGAATCTGCATCAACTCCTCCGCCATACCGCGCCAATTTCCGCAGAACGACCCCCAGAACAGGTTAAACTCCCACAGATGAGTGGTTTGGATTACCGAGCAGGTAGTCGGAAAGCCCTGGCTGGAGGGGTTTTGGCTACCGCCTGCCAGATAGGAATTTGTATAAAGCTCCGGGATTTGATCCAGAATCTGATAAAGGGGCTGATCAAACAGGGGTAAGATATCTTCGTAAGGGAAGCCTTTGACCGGCACAAGGTCTTGGGATCCAATCACGTAGTCGGCAAAGCCCAGGGTCTCGGTCAAGACTTCGATGGTCTGCATACTGCAGGCGTCCATTAGCAGGATGTCAAAGCCTGTGTGCCCTGCCAGAGCGGCTTTGAGGTGTCCCGATGAGACACTCATTACCTCCTGGGCGGAGTCATCTGTACAGATGTACTTTGTCTTTAGATCTTTGTACCAACTGTCCCCGTGCGACCAAATCACCAGCATCTGCCGTTCAGCCGGATACTGGTTCTTGCCCCAGGCGATAAAGCTGCGTAAAGTGTTGTAATCGCCGCTGTTGATAGTACCCAGATTTGCCAATTGAGTAGAGACGATCTGCTCTGTCTGATCCTGCCCCAAGCGCCAGCGTCTGCCTCCGGATAGGGAGTGTTCAGCCGGCAGATCAGTCTGTAGATAGACTCTCACACCCGGTGGTAAATCTACAGATTCCATAGAGTTAAAGTCCTGCACTGCGTTTTGGGCGAGGTTGTTGTCCGCCGCCATATAGACCAGGATATTCCAGCTATCTGCCAGTAGGCAGGCGCAGAACAGGGCGCTCAAAACGAGGAGCAGGACTTTCTTGCTCATATCTCTAAGTCACTTGTTCACTTATTAACTCGTTCACTTATTCACTCAAGTTAGTAAGGATAGTCTTTGGCTTCCTCTTCACCTTTGAGCACGCGGACGCCTCCCTGAGAGAGGGCTTCCATCTCTTTTTCGCCTGGATAGAGCACGAAAGGCGCGATAAATCCGGCTCGTTTCTGGATGGAATCCACGATTGAGTGATTGTAAACCAAGCCTCCGGAGAGGAAGATCACATCGACCTTGCCCTCAAGCACAGCCGCGCTGGCACCAATCTCTTTGGCTACTTGATAGCACATAGCGTCTTGGATCTTGGCTGCATATTGATCTCCGGCATTGATACGCTTGTTGATCTCGATTCCGCTGTCTGTGCCCAAATAAGCCATCAGACCGGCGGTCTTGGTGAGGTAACTGGTGAGCTTTTTCTTGTCCCACTCACCCGAAAAAGCCATATCGAGCAGGTCTCCGATAGGGAGTGCCCCGGCTCTTTGAGGAGAGAAGGGTCCCATCCCGAGCAGAGCGTTATTAACATCTACGACTCTGCCTTGCTTGATCGCAGCGACCGAAATACCTCCGCCCATGTGCACGCCGATTGTATTGATCTGATCAAAGCTCTTGCCCTGTTCTGCAGCTACCAGACGGTGGAGATAGCGGATATTAAGCGCGTGAAAAAGCGACTTGCGTTCGATCTCGGGAATACCGGAGATACGGGCAATATCATCGAATTCATCCACAACCACGGGATCAACGATAAAAGCAGGGATAGAAAGCTCGTCTGCAATGGCTTTGGCGATAAAAGAGCCCAGATTGGAGGCGTGAATCCTGCCCCAGAGATTGGGATCTTTGAGATCGCGCAGCATATTCTGGGATATCTTCCAGGTACCACCCGGAACAGAGCGCAAGAGCCCGCCGCGACCAACCGCCGCGTGCAGGGTATTGGGTTCGACACCGTTTTCGCGCATTGCTTCCAGCACCAGGTTCTTGCGAAACTCGTACTGCTCAATGATGCCGCCAAAGGGTTCCAATTCTGCCGGATCGTGGCGCAGAGTCTTCTCAAAGACAGGATTGATATCGTCGTAAACCGCTATTTTCGTAGAGGTTGAGCCCGGGTTAATGGCTAATACTCGATAGATCATGGGGTCTCCTTACTGTAATTTTTTTATATTTTTCAATAGCTCAGGGAGGGCTGGATTTGTCAATCAGATTTCGATAGCATCTTTGCTCTCAGCCACGGTAAATTGCAACAGCGCTGCAAGCAAAGCCGCTACAAGGTTGTCCTATAGCCCTCTGAAGTCCTCTTTATGAGGCCAAGTGACTCCATATTCAGCACATTAACGGCAAAAAGGGAACACTTATTGCATTGTTAATAATAGATCATACCGTCGTGGAGGAGATATGAACAAGGTCAATGAGATAGCACTGATGGCGCTGATTGCACTCCTGCCGCTACTTTTGCAGGCAGAGATGAGGCTGGACAAGCGCGCAACTCACAGGGTTGATTACATCTATGAATACAATGATTACTTTTACTACACGAGATATGTGGATGAAGAAGCCAGCTATCTGCCCGGGGAGCCGGAAGTATTGGAAACACTCATCCGCAAAGACCGGCTGATTGATTGGGATGGCTCGGATAGTGGCTGGGTAACGCTTGACCCCTATCAGTATAATCCTCAGGTATCTTACAACCAGACCGGCAGGCAAGTTCACTATCATCTGATGCCACAGAATCGGCACAGAGTCGAGCAGTACGACCAGCAGGGACGCTTACTGAGCCTGTGTAAATACTATTATCAGGATGACAACACTGTTTACAGCATCTCCCGCAATTACTTCAGCGGTGATTCGACCGATCCCGACAGCGTAGTCACCGCAAACTACACACTCTGGCCACCCGAGCACCGCTTTCAGAGAATCATAAACAGCTATGATGCCAATGGCATAAAGCTCTCATCAACGACTTTTGTGTCTGCTGATTCCACTCAATGGAATCCCTACAGACGCAGTGAATTTTTCACCAGCCAGTCAAGCTTGCCCGCCGGTTTCAAATACAGGCTGGAGCACCCCCTCTTTGACCTCACATCAGCCGGCATGCACAGCAGCTCATTCCTCGTAAACATCTCCGGGCTTTATGGCAGAGCGATGGTGGATTCTGTCCGGGTGGAGTACTATGAGAACGGGGAGTGGTCGCTGGAGGAGCTTCACCTCTACCAATACCTCCACAATGATGCGATTTGGGCAGTGCATATCACGATGTTTGATCTGGACTACATGGAGGTCCCCGATTACTTCCCCGGGGCTTACAATCTCAGTTTTAGTCCGGAAGGATATTTTACAGGATTGTACTGGAGCGTCGACGATGGCTTTGGTCCGCCTACCTATGGCGAGATCAGTTATAGCTGGGAAGCTCCGGTATCCACCGCTGATCCTCACAATCCCGCCCCTATAGTGGCGAATCTGTTGGCTTTCCCCAATCCCTTCAATCCTACCGCCCATTTGCAGCTAAGCCTGCTGCAAAGCTCACGAGTAAAGCTGGCAATCTACAACCTGAGAGGTCAATTGATCTGTATCCTTAGAGACGGCAGAATGGATGCCGGAGAACACCTGATCCCCTGGGATGCCGCAGGACTTGCCTCAGGAATCTATTTTGCCATAGCAGAGACGGAATATGGTAAGATAAGGCAGAGAATTGTATTGGCAAAGTAGATAAGCTGGTGTAGTATCGTACCACCCAGCCGATTTACACTCCCTCTATCCTGCGACCGGGTTCCTCGCCAAACAAACCTTTGGTAGGGTGGGGGTCCGTGAGATACTGGACTATGTTACCCGTGTACCTGGGGTTCCGCTACACTTCACCCCAGGCTATAGAATTTCGCCCTTCCAGGGCTAGCCAGTACTGCGTCCTGGCAGTTAGTAGTTAGAGAGATAGCGCTGCACATTGGTCAAAGGTTGTTTCTACGAAGTATGCACAGAAAAGCACACCACTCCACCACTTCCCGACTGCTTGTAACGCTGTCCACCCCGTCATTCCTGCGAAGGCAGGAATCCACTCAATCAAACTGCGCGCAGCGCATTCCGATTGCTTCTGTTCAATGTTTTCTGTTCACTGCTCACAGCGCCCAGCGCCCAGCGCTCTCTCTGTGGTAAATTAATCTCCTTCCTGTTTTACTCCTTGTTAGATCCTCCCCCTTTGAACCCACCGGTAAAAGACAGGCACTGCTCTGGAGATCCCCTTGTCGCCACAAGGGGATCACAAGGGGATCACAAGGGGATCACTAGATAATCCAAGCAGGAATAAAAAAAAGAGCCACTCCAAAGAGCGGCTCTGTATAAGCTAAAGAGATTGCTTAGTTCTCTTCTTCCTCGTCTTCTTCGTCGTCCATTTCGGAGGAGAAGATCTTGTCAAATTCATCTGCCACAGCATTGAAATCGTCGTCGTCTTCCACATAGCTAAGCTCTATGGAATCACCATCTTCGGTCATTTGGAAGATATCATACTCCATTGATCCGACTTCGGAGAGGGCGAGGAATTTCTTGCCCTTGAGTTCGACCATACTGAGGATATTAAAATCGTGAGGACCGTCTTCCAGATCCAAGGTGATGACGTTGGATTCGCAATCGTCGCCGCAATCGCAGCCGTCGTGCTCTTCACAGTTGCAGTTTTTGATCTCTTTATCTGTCATTTTAAAGCTCCTTTGATTGTGTTTTGGACTAAGATTTCCAAAGAGAGCTTTTTGGCAAGATAAATTTTTGTTTATCAATGCTTTTCCCCCGGGAGTCCTGATCGCCAAGGAGCTCCGGAGTCCCCACTGTGGATAATAGAGTCCGGAGATATCTCTTGACGAAATACAAGCCCTTCTATATGATTGGAATACCGATATTTTTTGGGGGAAGCTTTGAAGCTCGATCTGATTATTCATAATAGCTCGTCGATAGTCACCTTTGAGGATGAACAGAGCCCAATGCCGCGTGTAAAGACGCTGGAGAATGGCGCTATCGGCATCAAAGACGGTATTATAATGGCAATCGGGACCAGCCGGGAAATCCTGGCAGAGCATAGCGGCGAATTGCTTGATGCCCGGGGTACGATGATCTTGCCGGGATTTGTGGATTCACATACCCATCCTGTCTTTGTGCATACCCGCGAGCAGGAATTTACAATGCGTCTGATGGGCAAGTCTTATGTGGAGATTTCCCAGGCGGGTGGTGGTATCCGCTCCACTTTGAGGACCAGCCGCGAAGCAGATGAAGAGACGCTCTACAATCTGGCTTACAAAAGGATCCGGCGAATGATCAGCCTCGGCACGACCAGCCTGGAAGCCAAAAGCGGCTATGGACTCAGCACCGAGAGCGAGCTGAAGCAAGTTTCTGTGATCGGACGCCTTGGAAAAGATCTTCCCATCGATATAATCCCTACTTTTATGGGTGCTCACGAGTATCCGGCAGAATACAAGGACAATCACGAAGCCTACCTTAGGATACTCTGCGAAGAAATGATCCCGGCTGTGGCAGAGCAAGGCATAGCAGAATTTTGCGATATCTTTACCGAAGCGCATGTCTATAGCGTCGCAGAGAGCCGCAGAGTGCTTGCTACTGCCCGTGAATATGGGATGAAGCTCAAGATGCACGCCGATGAGATTGAAGCCATCGGGGGAGCAGAACTGGCGGCAGAGCTGGGCTGTATCTCCGCGGATCACCTCGGCGCAGCCAGCGATACAGGCATCCAAGCTCTTAAGGAGGCAGGTGTGGTGGCGTGCTTACTGCCCGCGACCCTGTTTTCACTACGTGCCAAGAGTTATGCCCGTGCCCGTGATATGATCCGTCAGGGGCTAACGGTTGCCATTGCCACGGATTACAATCCTGGAAGTTGCAATTGCGATAGTATGCCATTTGCAATGACGCTTGCCTGCTTGCAGATGGCTATGACGCCTGCGGAAGCGCTTGCTGCTGCTACGATTAACGCAGCCAAAGCCATCGACAGGGCAGATCAGACCGGCTCCATCGCCCTGGGCAAACAGGCAGATCTGGTAATCTGGGACATCCCCAGCATAGATTTTATACCTTACCACTTTGGTAGCTCGCATATAGTACGCGTAATCAAAAAGGGACACACCATCCACCTGCAGGACTGAAAAGAAGCTTATGGAAAAGGGAACCAATGCCTTCGTAATCCTTGAAACTATCCAGAGAGGCAAACGCTATCTGATTTATCTGGCAAAGAATTACTTTACAGGCGACAAGGTTGTCATCAAGACTATCGAGCCGAAGTATTACGATCGGGACGAACAGCTCGAGATTCTGATGAACGAAGCAGATACCGGCCTCAAACTGAACCATCCTTCCATCATCAAAGCCTTGAGCTCCTTTGAAGAAGACCGCAATCTCTACTATGTGATGGACTATTTCGAATCCATCAGTCTGGAGCAAAAACTGGCGTCGCTGGGTTCGGTGCTCGCATCCCGTCCCCCGGTTGACAGTTCGCTTTTGATGATGCAGAAAATGCTCTCCGGTCTGGAATACGCTCACAGCCTGGGAATATATCACCTCAATCTGAATCCCTCCAATATCCTGCTGAGTGCAGATAATGATATCCGCATCATCGGATTTGGCAAATCCCCGCTTACCTGGCTAAGGGTAGATCTAGAACCGCAGGGCAAGCATCCGGTGATCTATATCTCACCGGAACAATACCGTGGCGAAAAGGCAGGGGTAGCCAGCGATATCTACTCTTTTGGCGTGGTGGCTTATGAGTTGCTGACGGGGAAACTTCCCTGGAGCCTAAGCCCCAAAGACAACCATCTGAAGCAGAAAGAATCCAGCTTTCAACGTCCCGTGCTGGATCCCGAAATGCTGGGCAGTCCGATCCCTCACTGGCTGCTCACCATCCTCAATAAATGCCTGATGTTGGAGCCATCCCTGCGCTTTGCATCAATTAGCGAATTGCGCCAGGCCATCAGCGAAGAACACGAATTGAAGTATCTATCCGTGCTCACCAAAATCCCTGCCAGCCAGCCGGTAGTACCGGAGCCGATCGCCGAAGAAATCCCGGAACCAATTGTCGAGCCAGAGCCGATCGCAGAAGAAATCCCGGAACCAATTGTCGAGCCGGAGCAAGTCTATATTCCTGAACCGGAGCCAGTTATAGAAGCTCTTCACGAGCCTGTAGCTGATCCTGAAGCTGAATCAATAGCAGAGCCGACTACTGAGCCAATTCAGGATGCTGTAGAGATACCTGAGCCGATATACATCCCCAAGCTGGAGCCGGTTGATACCACTGAGCCTGTTCCAGAGCCAGCGCCTGCACCCAAGCCGGAGCCTGCCACTCCGCTTCCCCGGGAAGAGAAGATATACGAAGCGTGGTCACGTCCGCCCTCCGGACCCAGAGCTCCCGAGGCAGAAAATCCGGAGGAACTTCGTAAGACCGGACGTCTTTTCAGGCTCTTAATTACAGCCTCTCTCTTGGTAGTGCTCTACTTTGTAGGCAAGAATGTGATCTTTAAGCCCAAGCCCCGCTTTGAGTCCCTGCGCAAGGAGAGTGAAGAAGCCAAAGCTCTCGACAACCTGAATATCAACAAGCCCATCGATATGGTAATGGTTCAGGCAGATACTATAACGCTGGGAGCAATCGCTCCCGGTGGTGAAGCTGATGAGTATCCTGCTCTCAGGGTCTTTGTGCCATCCTTTTACATCAGCCGTTTCGAAGTGAGCCAGGATGAATGGATGATGGTCTTTCCGCAGAATCCCTCAACCGAAAAGGGCAATAAACTGCCTGTGCACAACGTTAACTTCTACGATATTGTGGATTGGTGCAACGAAAAGAGCCTGATGGATGGTTATCGTCCTTGTTATGAGTATTTTGACAATGACCTCAGCTGTGATTTCAGCGCTGATGGCTACCGGCTGCCCACCGAAGCTGAATGGGAATATGCCGCCCGGGGAGGTTCTGCTAAAGATCAGTATCTGTATAGCGGATCGGACGACGCAGACGAGATCGCCTGGCATTCGGGCAATAGCTCTGCCCGGGTGAGAGCGAGCGGTGCCAAGCTGGAAAACGGCCTGGGTATCTTCGATATGAGCGGAAACGTAGCCGAATGGGTCTGGAACTGGTATGCCCCCTATAGCTACCAGATCAAGAATACTTTTGAGGGGCCTACGAATGGCACAGATCGGGGCGTGCGCGGTGGTAGCTGGTTTGAACCCCAATCTCAGCTTAGGATCTCAAATCGTAGCTTCCAAAAACCCTTTGTACAAAAGCCTTATATCGGCTTCCGGGTGGTAAGGACAGTGGTGGACTAGGGCAGAATCCTGATTATTGTGTAGGCAACAAGCATATAGAGTAGGTGAATTAGTGATTATTATTTGTCCATTAGACTTTTGCAGCAATGCCTTAGTTCTGAATCTTCGGAGTATTGATTCGTTATACATAAAAATAGATTGACAGAATACTAAGCTCAGTAAATGCTTCGTCAAACTTCGAAGAGGATATTGGATATGAATGCACTACAATTGTTTAAGGGACTCGCTGATGAATCACGTTTACAGATACTGGCGATCCTAAAACGAAATCCAGCTTGCGTAGAAGATTTGGCAGAAAGGCTATCTCTGGCAGAATCTACAGTCTCTGCGCACTTGAAAAAGCTCCAGGCAGCGGGCTTGGTTTATAGCCGTAAACAGCAGTATTATAGCGTTTACTACCTGAAAGAGGAAGTCTTGCAGCAGAAGCTGGACGATTTGGTGCCATCAGAACAGGCTGCGCCTCAGGATGCCCGCTCCATCCTGCGTGAAAAAGTGCTGAAAGCCTACTTTAAGGATGGAGTCTGTTTCCGTTTGCCTGTGCAGAACAAAAAGCGCTGGATCGTCTATGAAGAAGTCATCCGCTTGATAGAATCTGGCCGCGAATATGGCGAGAAAGAGCTAAACGCTTTGATCACGAGGATTCACGAGGATTACTGCCTGATCCGCCGGGAATTGGTGGAAGAAGGAGTCCTGGAGCGCTCAGCCGGCATCTACCGGTTAGTGGATAGATATTGGGAAAATCCCGGCTTTTATCAGAAGATCTGGCTGGGAGGCTACCGGAATGCGGAAACGGGTAGCAAGGACTGATTGTCTCCATTTACTGTAGTTTAACCATAGGATCAATTCCTGCTTGACATATAAACTGGATTGAAATAGATATACTTGTAAACTGGGATTATTCCAAGTGAAAGAAGGATACTATTATGATGCTGAGACTGATAATTACGATTGTAGCGCTCTTGATCCTGCTTCCGGGCTATCTGGAAGCACAGACGAGCCCGATGGAGCATCTTGAAAACTTTATGCGCGTGAGGGGTGATTCCTCAGGCGAAGAAGTAGTGTACCACTGGACCGGGACAGTTTACAGCTTTGTGCCGGGGCAGCGCAAGCGAGAAATTTTTGCCTTTGAGGGTTTTAACATCGCAAAAACAATACCGGCAGAAAACGGATTTCAGCTCCTCACCCGTGAGGCTGCCTTCTTTTTGGATCCTCAATCCGGCGAAATTCTCAGCACCTGGCGCAATCCTTTTACGGATGCAACTGTCGATGTAGTACAGATTTGGAATGATCCGGTAAATCAGGATCTGACCTTTGATCAGGAATACCTGCCATATATCAGCCGAATTTTGCCGGTCGAAGATTTGGGCGATCAACTGGCATATTATATGGACATTTTCCCCTTTTACGATTCTCCTCTTACCCGTAGAGACTATGGAGATTTTTCTCAGAGCGATACCTATCAGGCGGCTGAGTTTTTCCAGTTCTTTGTCGACAAAAGCGATCTGGCAAATGAAGAGCTTACGACTGTGCCGACTACTATCAGTTGGACAAGGATCAGCCCCTGGATGCCTTTTATGAGGATGGGTGATCGTCCCGGCAACCTGGTCTTTGTTTGCCGGGGCAGAAAGCTGGATGGTGGTTTTAAGGCACTTCCGGCAAAGATCAAAGACTATGTGATGGCAAATGGTCCGCAGTTTTCTGAGGCTCCCACGGAGTTTTTGAGTCCAAACGAGACGAGCTGGACCTATTTCAAGAAGCTGGTCGATGGTGGCCAGATTCAAAAGTGAGGTGTGTATGAAGAGATTTGTTTTGATGCTTGCTATCTTTGGGATAGCGATCCTGGGAGCGCAGGAACTGAGCCCCTTTGGCAATCTGAGACATAGTGCCGCTGATGCCGAAGGCAACCTGCATATACGATTTGACGCACTTACTACGGAATTTACGGATTACGAGATATACTTCCGCAGTGGTGCATCCTGGCTACCCGGCAGTTTTGAGCCTCTGCAAGATGGGATATACGAAGCCTTGGTGCCTTATCAATATGGGGACAATCTGGAATATCGGCTGCGCACTCAAATGGCTTATGGTCCGGAGATAATGTCCTATCTGCATCCTGCCTATCTGGCGACTGATCAATTTCCTCCGGCTGCCATCGACCTGGCACTAACAGGAACGGACGTAAGTGGGGATTCTCTGATGATTTATGCGCCGGCATTGGATTTGACGGATGCGATGGTTGCTTCCACCGAAACCAAGCTATACCGGGCAATGCGCAATCAAAGCGGGACCTTCCCTACTTTTATCAATCTCACGACCTACAATGTATATCTATCCGTGATCTTCAATCCGGAAGCAATCGCTGATTCAGTTGCTTATGCGATGGTCTATACCACAAACATTATGGGCTTGATCTCGTCCGGGCTCTACAAGCTGGGGATGGGCGAGGGCAATATCCCGAGCTTTGAGAGGCTGGGCAATATCCAATCGCAAGTGCAAAATGGAACGCTCTATTTGGCGTGCAATTGGGCAGATCTGACCAGTGATCCGGAATTTGGAGCCTGGCCAAACCTGAGCAAGAGCCTGATCTGCGTGGATATGACTATGCAGATTTCAGTGGATCTGGGATCGATGGAGCCCAGCTTTAATCTGGGAGATAATGGAGTAACGGGCGTGGTGGAATTTCGCAAGCTGGCATATAATGTAGCTCAAAATACTTTGCCGGAGCTTGAGATCGTATCTTACGAGCCTGATATCGATCGCATCAGCCTGCTCTATAGCGATAGCGATGGAGATTTTCCCCTGGAAGCCATAGTCGCGGTCTCAGATGGTGGTGGTGGATTTATCTATATGGATATGATCCCGATCTACAATCCGGATGGCACGATCAGTTTTAATGAACTGGGCAATCCGCATCAGATGATTTTTAGATGTACGGATAATTTTATAGATTACGTAGTAGCAGATGCTTGGGTCTCCAATAATGATCAGTTGATCCCGGCTCCCGGTAAGCTAAGCTGTTTTATAGCCAATCCGTTATCCGCCTCAAGCAGCGATACAAGGCTGAGAATTCTCGGCTTGGAAAAGGCAGCAGTTCGGGTTAGTTTGTATAATGTACGTGGGCAAAAACTGGGCACGATCAGTGAGTTTATTGCAGACGGTTCGGATAAGGAATTGATCTGGAATATAGCCGGGCAATTCCCAAATCTCTGCCGAGGAATTTACTTCCTTAAGGTAAGCAATGGCTCACGCAGTATGAGCAAAAAGATAATCATAACGAGGTAATATTTGTTTATAGATCAAGCATCAATTCGAATCAAAGCCGGTAACGGTGGTGATGGAGTAATCAGTTTTCGCAGGGAAAAGTTCATCCCAAAGGGTGGACCGGATGGCGGAGATGGCGGTAGGGGCGGAGATATAATCGCTCTGGGTGATGAAAACGTAAACACCCTTTTGGATTACAGGTATCAAAGGCTGATCAAAGCCGATAACGGCAAGCAAGGCGGTGGTGCCAGAAAGACCGGTGCATCGGGTGATCCGGCTGTGCTGAGGCTGCCTTTGGGCACTGAGATTTTTGAAGTAAAAGAGGATGGCAAGCGGGTCAAGCTGGCAGACGTGACCAAACACGGCGAAGAAATAGTGATAGCCAAAGGCGGTGGCGGTGGTAAAGGCAATATCAACTTTACCAATTCCGTCAATCAAGCACCCAGAAAGGCTACTCCGGGAAAGCTAACTCACGAGATTCAGCTTGAGCTGGTGCTAAAACTGATGGCTGATGTGGGCCTGGTAGGTTTTCCCAATGCCGGTAAATCCACTCTGCTCAGCGTGCTTTCCTCGGCACGTCCCAAGATTGCCAATTATGAATTCACTACCTTGGAACCGATGTTGGGCGTCGTCAAAGTGGGCGAATACCAGTCCTTTGTGATGGCGGATATTCCCGGGATCATCGAAGGCGCACATATGGGCAAGGGCTTGGGATTGCAGTTTTTGAAGCACATCCAGCGCACCAGCGTACTGCTCTTTTTGATCGATGTGCATACGGAGAATCCGATCGATGCATACCGAACTCTCAGGGCAGAGCTGCATCTTTATGATACATTTATGGATAAAAAGCCCTATCTGATCGCTGTGAGCAAGATAGATACCCTTACCGAGGAAGAGCAGGAGACACTTTTGCCGGAGCTCAAAGAGCTATTCAGGCGCGAACTGGGTGAAGAAGTAGTGGCTATATCAGCAATTGGACAGCAGAATATCGACGAACTGAAGTACAGGCTCTATAGGATACTCAAGGAAGGATGAATACAAACAAGCTGAAAGCCTGGCTCTGCCTGAAACAGGCACCGGGCTTGGGACAGAAAACCGCTCAAAAGCTCCTGGCTGAGTTTCCGGACCCTACGGATTATGTGGGTAGATCGGATCATCCGGTATATGAACTGCCTTGGCTGCAAGTCAGCACCAAGGATGCTTTGCGCAGGGGTGAAGAGATCAAGGGCTTTGCAGGGATAGTGAAGCATTGCGAACGCTATGAGATAGGAATTACCTGCCTCACAGACGAAGATTATCCGGCAGCATTATCCAGCATCTATACACCACCAATCGTCCTGTATTACCGGGGTGACCTCAAGACCTGCGAGAAGCTGCCGATTTTGGCAGTTGTTGGTACCAGAAAACCCAGTTCTTATGGCCAGGAGATGGCAAGGAAGCTGCTTGCTCCGCTATGTGAACGAGGCGTTACCATTATCAGCGGGTTGGCGATGGGTATCGATACTGTGGCGCATCGGGTGGCACTGGGCAATGGTGCAAAGACTATCGGTGTATTGGCAGGCGGCTTGGAATCGATCTATCCGCCGATGAACCTCAATCTTGCCAATGAGATCGTGGCAAATGGACTGCTCTTATCCGAGTATGAACCAGGCTCCAAGATGGAGAAATGGAACTTTCCGGCACGGAACAGGATCATCTCTGCTTTGGCTCCTGCAGTCTTTATCGTGGAAGGCTCGATTACCAGCGGTGCATTACTGACCGGGAAATTTGCCCTCGAACAAGGCAGAGACGTTTGTGCATTGCCCGGCAATATAAACAACATCAACGCCCAAGGACCGAACTATATGATCAAGAGTGGGGCTCGTGCTGTTACTTGTCCCGAAGACCTGATGGATCTATTGGATATCGAGGAGACTGATGATTTGCAGACCGAGATCTTCCCGCAGCTTAGTCCTGAGGAAGAGACGATCTGGCTTCGCCTGAGAGAATCCAGCAGTGAGCTGTCTTTTGATGAGTTGATGCTGGGCAGTGGGCATAATTTTGGCAGGCTGTCTGTGATCCTGCTCAATCTGGAGCTGAAGGGTTTGATCAGCAAAGCCGGCAATGGCGGATACATCTCAAACTGAGGTAACTATGGATAATATCGAGTACAAAGTAGTCAAGACCGCGGACCCCGGGCGTATATTAGAGCTCTACCGGCTGGCAGGCTGGTGGGAGATGGATGAGAATCCCGAGTACCTGAAGACGGTGGAAGGTATCATCAGTAATAGCTTTTGCTTTGTGATAGCGGTGCTGAATCACGAGATTATTGGGATGGGCAGGGCTATCTGCGATGGATTTAGCGATGCCTATATTCAGGATGTAACGGTCGAGAGCAGCTCTCGGGGAAGGGGCATAGGCAAAGGCATCATCAGATGTCTGATAGAGTTTTTAACTACAAACAAGATTCAATGGATAGGATTGATCAGTGAGCCGGGATATGAGCGCTTTTACCAGAGCCTGGGCTTTGATGTGATGCCCGGCTATACTCCCTTCCTGCTGGATCAATCAAAACTTAGGTGATTATTGATGTTCAATCTGGAATCTCTTACTGAAAAGCATATCCCTTTACTAAAGGATTACATAGCAAGTTTCCCCCGGGAATCCTGCGATTATACAGTGGCAAATCTACTTACCTGGGGCAAGATCTACGACAATCAGGTAGGTGTTTACAAGGAGCAACTGCTCCTGCTCAATCCCAAGTATCAATACCTGCTCTTCCCGATGGGCGAAGATACCAAGGTCGATTATCTGGTAGAGATCGTAAAGCACTGCCGCAAGGATTATCCCCAGTGTGAGTTGATCCTGGTGCCGGAAGATTATATCCTGCTCAATCCGGATATCCACGAAGCATTTACTTTGCAAGATGACCGCGATTGGGCTGATTACGTGCATTCTGTAGAGCGCTTGATCGAGCTGAAAGGCAAGAAACTGGCAAAGAAGAAGAATCTCATCTCGCAGTTTATCCGTCTTTATCCTGATTACCATATCGTGCCTATCGACAAATCCAAGAAGGACGTAATAATTACCTTTACACAGAAATGGAAGCGTGAACGCGATATCGAAGGATCCTTTTTGGATAGTGAATACAAGGCCATCATCAATACGATGGATATGTGGGACGATCTACCTTGCGAAGGAATCATCGTCTGCCACGAGAAACAGATCTATGCTTACTCCATCTTTAGCCCGCTCAGCGAGGATATGGTGGCTGTGCATTACGAGAAGTTTGATCCCGATAAGAAGGGCAGCGCTCAGCTGATTAATTGGGAGACTGCCAAACATCTTCACAACCGTTATAAATGGATAAACCGGGAGCAAGACCTTGGTCTCCCCGGCCTCAGGCAAGCCAAGATGTCTTATGATCCGGATTTCTTGGTCAAATTCATCACTACCCAGCTCAAAATCTAAGAGGAATTATGATGAAAGCTCAGGTAAACATACTCCTACTGGCAGTCTTGGCACTGCTGACTCTCTCTGCTTGCGAATCAGGAGCAGAGCTAAAGGTTTTCAACCGCACCAGCTTCCCCGTTTTTGTGAGGATGGAAGGCACTTCCGAAGTAGCAATTCCAGCTGGCGGAGAACATAGCTTTGATGTGGAAACCGAGACCCAAAGCTTCCTGACCGGAACAATCAGGGAAGCAAAGAGCGTCTGGGCAACCGGCGAGACCTACCGGATTTATGATAGATTCACAAATACCTGGACCGATAGCACCGAGGTCATCTTTGAACCCGGAAAAACCACCAAAATCTATATGGATCCAAACCGCGCCAGCATCAAGATCCTCAACAGCTGCCCCCGCACCATACGTAATATCGACATATTCAGGCACGACTTCGTAATCCCGACCAGGATAGCCACTATGGAAAATCTTGGTCCAAACCAGATGCGCTACATTACAGTAAATTACTCCATCCCGGTTGATTCTTCCGTCCAACCCTGGACTCCCACACCCAGTACAAATTACTATTACTACGCTATCATTTATTTTTCCGATTCAGAGTACTACACTTACGGGGGAGAAAACACTATCCTCTACAAGGATCAGCAGTACCTGATCACCCACGTAGATATCGAAAAATCTCCAAAGGAGCATACTAAATGAACTTAAAGGGTTTGTTAATCCTTGCAATACTGATAGTGGCAAGCCTGGCCTATGCCACAATTGACCCCTCTTTAGCGCAATATCCATTGCCCCAGGATCCAGCCGTTGTAAGCGGGAGACTGCCAAACGGTCTGAAATATTTCGTCCAACAAAATTCTGTCCCCGCTGGCAAGGTAGAGCTTCGCCTGATGGTAAACGCAGGCTCTATCTGTGAAGACGACGATCAACGCGGTCTTGCTCACTTTACTGAGCATATGCTTTTCAATGGTACTCGCAGCTTCCCCAAATCAGAGATGATAGACTTCCTGAATTCAGTCGGAATGGGTTATATGAACGGTCTCAACGGGATGACGAGTTACGACTACACCGTCTATATGTTCAGCCTTCCCACCCGGGATCAAGAGGTCTTACAACGTGGATTCCTGCTACTATCAGAGATGGCACACGCAGCCAATTTTGATCCTATAGAATTGGAGAAAGAGCGCGGTGTGATCATCGAAGAGTGGCGTATGGGTCAAAATGCCGATAGCAGAGTGCGCGAACGTACCAATGAGATCAATTTCCAGGGCAGCAGATACACAGAGCGCAGCCCGATCGGAACTTATGATGTCCTCAGCACCTTTACCCGCGAGCAGATCCTGCGCTTTTACAACGACTGGTACAGGCCCGACCTTCAGACCGTCGTAGTAGTGGGAGATATCAGTCCTGAGGCAGCAGTTGAGCTGATCACTGATTACTTTGGGGTCATACCTGCCCGGGAAAATCCCCGTGAGAGAATGATCTATCCCGTTCCCGGTCACGACGAGCCTCGCAGCGTGATCGCCACTGATCCTGAGCTCAATCAAAGCACTGTCCAGGTAAACTGGAAACGCGATCCCTACAGCACTCAAACTCTGGGAGATTACTACGCGGACATCCGCCGTAATCTCTTTTATGATATGATCAATAGCCGCCTGGGAGAGATCAATCGCCAGGCAAGCCCGCCTTTCCTCGCCGCTTATGCCTATGAATACGCGATCATACAGCCTTTGACACAAGTAAGCCTGATTGCTATGATTGGCGACAATCAGGCAGAGACTGCTCTCTTTACCCTCTTGACCGAGGTCGAACGTATCCGTCAATATGGATTTACCCTGCCGGAGCTTCAGCGGGCAAAGCAGAGCCTGGTTCGCCGTTATGAGAATGCCTTGGCAGAACAGGCTACCCGTGAATCCGGACGTATTACCTGGAACTTTATGGCTCCTGCTTTCAATGGAGATGCTATCCTCAGTCCGGAGCAAGAATACGCCCTTGCCAGCACTCTGATCCCCGAAGTAAGCTTGGAAGAATGCAACCAAATGATCAACCAGATGATCGGCAGCCGCAACCAAGTGATCTCCGTACAAGCTGTGCAAAAAGCCAATGTAGCTTATCCCAATCCCGAGGCACTGCTGGCTCTGGCAAACCGGATGGAAGGAACCGAACTCACCCCTTATGAGGACAACAGCAGCGATGAGCCCATCCTGGCTGAAATCCCCGCGCCCGGCACGATCACAGAAGAGATCAGCTATCCCGGCTCCGGGATCAAGCGCTGGAAACTATCCAATGGCATCACCATCTACCTCAAAAAGACCGATTTTCGTGCTGATGAAATCCGCGTGATCGCCACCAGCCCCGGAGGTTACTCCCAAATCTCTGAGAATGATCTGGTCTCAGCCAGAATGCTTAATTCCTACCTCAGCGAAGCCGGTATCGGCAATCTTGACCCGGTGCAATTGGAACGCACCCTCTCCGGACATATCGTCTCGCTCGATACAGAGCTTGGTCGCTACAGCGAAGGCTTTTCCGGAAGCTGTTCTCCCAACGATCTGGAGACTTTCTTCCAGTTGATCTACCAATACAGCCGTGCTCCCCGCTGGAATCAGGACAACCTGAGCTCCGTGATCAACCGCAATATCCCAATCTTTGAGAATCGCTCGCTCGATCCTGAGACAGCTTTCTTTGATACCCTCTGGGTAGTCTCCAAGACTATCAGTCCCTACAACCGCAATCTGTATGCCAGCGACCTGCCCGGGGTAAATCTCGATGCTCTTTCCCGCATCCACGCTGACCGCTTTGGCGATTTCAGCGATTTCAATTTCTTCATTATCGGCAATTTTGACGAAGCTGCTTTAAGAAATCTCAGCACTATCTACCTCGCCAATCTGCCTGCAGCCAGACGCGCAGATATCATCCCGGATCTGGGTATTCGCCCTGTGATGGGACATATGGATGTAATCTTTGAGAAAGGCGGAGCAGACAAGAGCTATGTAGGTTTGATCACCAACGGCCTCAATACGACCAATCCCGATGATAATGCCCAGCGTGAAGCTATGCTGATGGTGCTCAATGAAAAACTCCGTGAAAACATCCGCGAGGAACGCAGCGGTGTTTACTTTGTCCAAGCCGTGCTCTCCACCGAGAAGTATCCCTATCCCTACTACACTCTGCAGACCATAATGTCCTGCTCCGCGGATCGTGTGGATGAACTCTCGGATGCCATCATCGCCACTATGGACAGCCTCAAAGCAGGTCTATTTGACGACAAGTACGTGGATACCGCCCGTGTAACCCTGCTGCAGAGCCATACCCAATCCATCCGTCAAAACCGCTATTGGCTCAGCAATATGGTCACCAGTGTCCGCAATGGACGCCCCATCGACCAGTTCCTGGATAATCCCCGTAGGTACCAAAGCATCAGCAAGCAAAGCATCATCGCTTCCGCCCGCAAGTATCTTGCCACAGATCAATCCCTGATCAAGCTGGTGATGATGCCCGCCAGAAGCAACCAGTAATCTACATACAGCAAAGATATATTGTAAAGCCGGGAGCCTATCCCGGCTTTTTTGTGTAGAGGCTATGCATAGCAGAATAGACACTATTGACACCGAGCCTGACTACTAAGCTTCAGGTCGCTTGACACTACCAAAGAAAAAGCACCGCTCGTAAAAGCGGTGCCTTGTTCAGGAGGTGCGGACCAATGACCCGCATTTTATTCATTCGGATCAGAGCAGGTAGTTGGACTCGCCTGATCCGGAGCTAGGGTCTTAGAAGGATGTCTTGTCCACAAAGTTGAAGGCATCGATCAACATCGGAGGTATCTTGGCATAGCCTTCTACTCCAACGCTTTCACCCATTGCCAGGATGCGACGCGTCACTTCGTGAGGAATCTCGTTCCATCTCAGGTTGTTGACCGCGTGCTTGATCTTGCCCTTCTCGAAGTAGAGCACACCATCACGCGTCATACCGGTAAGTTCACCACGCTTCATATCAACGACCCTGATATACCAGAATCTGTTGATAATCAGTCCCTTGGGCACGAGCTTCATCATCTCGGCTTCTGTAGTTCCTTCACCAGGAACATAGATATTGTATAGCTGTGAAGGCTTGGCTTTCTTTTCCTGAGCCCAGTATCTGTTGGTCGGCATAGTAAGCAGCTTACCCTTGTTCACCCAGGTAATTTCCTCGGAAGGCAGACCGTCTGATACAAACGGCGGTGCGATCAGATCCTTGTCCTTGAGGGTTGACATCAGCGAAAACTTCTTGCCAAAGAAGTTCTTACCAAGCTGATCAGTAAAGGGTGTAAAGCCTTCATCTGCCTGACGGCGATTCATAAACCAGCTCATAAAGCTGATTAGCTCGATCAATGCTTCCGGACGGATGATCACCGGGATGCGCTGTGGCTCAAAGGGCTTTTGCTGTACCAGGCTATCCATCTGAGAGGAGAGCCGATCGAGCTCGTTCTTGAGCTTGAACTTTGCATAGTCCTTGTGGTTAAAGGACACCTTGGTCTCGGCTTCGCCTTTCTTCATCGTCATAGAGTGGCCAAATTCGCTAAAAGATGAATCTGCATATAGGCCTTTTTTGGTGGCGATGATACTGCGCTGGATATGCTTTTCGGTCATACCGGAGACTCTGGCATCCTGCTTCTCGGCGTGAGCGATCGACTTGCGCACAATCTCCACCATCTCGGCAGGCTCCAATTTGGCAGTTGCTTCGATCAGATTGACCGGCTTGGGATAGACTTGCTTGCCCAAAGTCGGCATATACTCAGGATCAGGCTGATTGGAGATAGCAGTATTCTGAGCAGTGGCAATCAGATCCTTGAGCGAGTTCTCATCGAGTTGATTCGTCCTGGCTTTACCGGTCTTGTTATCATAGGCCACTTCCAGGCTAAGCTGCAGATTATCCCCGGCAATGTGCTGGGTGATGGTATTCTGGGCAAAGCGGGTCTCGTGGCTGTCTTTGGTCCAGATCGAGATGCTGTAATCATCTGCCTTGCAGTTCTTTTCTATATAGCGAAGTGCTTTTTCGATGTTCTTGCTCATTGGGAACCTCCCACTCTGATATTGCGGAATCTGGCAGGAGCCGATCCATGCGTCATCCTGGCTGTTTGCGAAGGCTGACCCTTGCCGCAATTTACTACTCCAAAGGGTTGCCAAAAGCGTTCATCACAGATCGCATCGCAGCTATTCCAAAACTCCGGATTGTTCGATTTGTAGAGCACTTTCTTCAAGGGCCGGCTCAGCTTGCCATTCTTGATCTCCCAAAACAGATCCCCACCAAATTGGAAATTGACCCTGTGCTGATCGATCGAGAAGCTCCCGCGTCCTTGAATATATACTCCATCTTCCGTATCGGCAATCAGTTCTGCCGGTGTAAGCGGCTTGGTACCGGGCAATAGATAGAGATTGGGTATGCGGTTGATCGGCTGATCATAATAGTAGGTAGCGCGATTGCAACCGCGGGAGTGATTCAAGCCTATCTCCATCGCTGTGTCGCGGGTGCTGCCGTATTCATTCAGGATACCATCTTTGATGATATGCCACTTCTGTCCAGGCACGCCATCATCATCAAATCCCGCAGTTGCCAAGCCTTGCGGCAAGGTGTTATCACCTACGAAATTGACGATCTCGCTGCCATAACGGTAGTTCTTCAGCTTTTCTGGTGTGGCAAAGGAGATCCCGGCAAAATCTGCCTCCCAGCCCAAAACGCGATCGAGCTCGGTGGGATGTCCAACACTCTCGTGCATCGTAAGCCCCAGATGATTGGGATCGAGGATCAGGGTGCGACGCTTTTCTTCGCCCAAAGTCCCTGCCTTGACCTTCATCAAAGCTTCTTCGGCTATCTGGGGAGCTTTACCCAGGAGGTCCAGCTCTTCAATCCATTCCCAGCCGACTGCTCTACCGCCCTCGTCAAAGGTACGGCTCTGGCTGTCGCCATCCAGCACTGCAGTAGCGGTAATCAGAGGATTGATAAACTGAGTGGTGATATCCAGCTTGCTGCCCAGGGTCGAGGCAAAGAGCTTCTCATCCTTGTTCATCAGGATGTAAAAGACTGCCTGGCGGATACCTTCATAGTTTTTGATGGTCTTGTTCACTTCCATCATCAGCTCGATCTTTTCGTTCATCGGGATATCGAAAGGATCAATCTCGACGGGAGTCCTGTAGGTCGCAATGTAGCTGCGTTCGGGAGCCAAATGCAGGCCTGCGCCCTTGCGGGCACGAGCGCTGAGCTTGGCGATCTCAAAGGCGCGGGTAACGGTTGCAGCCAATGATTTTTCATTGAATTGATTGGAGTGGGCAAAGCCCCAGACTCCGTCCTTAAACACGCGGATTCCATAACCGTGCAAGACGTTACTGGATGTGTTTTTCAGGCTCAGATTCTGCAGATAGATCATCTGCGTGGTGGTCTTCTGAATCCTGATATCGGCATAATCCGCACCGAGGGAAAGTGCCTTGTTCATTGCGAGATCGAGATAGTCCATATCATCTCCCGTTATTTATTGTTTCAAAAATATACTCCAGCCCCAGTTAGTCTGAAAAGACTCTCCGGGGCTGGTGATCCTTGTAGCACATCATTTTAGTTACTTGAGGGCTTGCATTACGGCGGAAGGGACTACGGGGTTTCCATAAGCGAGGCCGTTGCGTTGGCTCAGCCATTGGCTCAGGACGGTCGATTTTGTGTTTTTCATTGGTTCCTCCATTACACTTGTTGGTTTAGGATGTCGATGGGAGGTATCGTAATATCCCATCTGTGATTGGTGGGCAAAAACCATAGCACGCGTGCCGCGCTTTGCTCGGCAGGGAGCTTGCTCTGGCTGCTCTCTTTGGGATGCTCATCTTCGGAAATGCCAAATAGCATCCTTAAATTTATCTGTGAGGGCAGAGCGGAAAGGACAGCCTTGCCCCAGGCGAGGTATGCCTGCCTGCCTTCGTCGGTAAGCTCGACTGTAGTATTGGGCTTTTTACCGATCCAGGACTTGGTAAGGCGAATGTATCCACTCTGTTCCAATTTGCCGAGGTGCGAGGATAGATTGCCCCAGCTCAGCTCGGTAAGCTCGGAAAGCTGTACACAATCGATTCTATCCAGATCGTTGAGAGCTTTTACGATCATCAGTCGTGCCGGATTGTGGATCGCTATGTCCAGCGCCGCGATGTTCATTAGCTGATTATGCAGCATTTGGCTCATCTTTATCTCCTCATTTTTTATCAGTTCTTGTTTTCATTCGCATCAGCATTTCTATCTGATGCACACACAGAGCACTTTGCAAAACAAAGTACTTTCTGTCAAGAAGTTTTTTTTAGTATTTTGTATATTTGTCGGTAAAGCTCTATCACGATGCATTTTGCGTATGCACTACGATCAGGATATAGCAGCAGAAACTGAGGCACTGCGAGCATTCCGTTTCTACCTGTCACACACGTTGCCCGATTCGCTGGCGCTCCGAGCTCAAGAATACTCCTTTATCTTTTTACTCCTTGTAAAAAATACCTCCCCTTTGAACTCCCTCGCAAAAGCCGTGCACTGCTCTGGTGATCCCCTTGTCGCCACTAGGGGATCACTAGGGGATCACTAGGGGATCACTAGGGGATCTCTAAAGAATTCAAAGAACAAGAAAGGGCATTCACCCAGAAATCAATCCCTGACAACAAGATGACTAAAATCTATAAATTCCTTGACGTTCTATCGCTCTCCAGAATCCTGTGTTTTAATGAAAAAAAACAGGTGAGTTCAATGACCTTACGCGAAATCGCAAGTCTTTTGGAAGCTGAATTATTAACTGCTGAGGCAGATTTGGACCGGCAGGTGCCCTGCGCATTTGCATCAGATTTGATCAGCGACATCCTGATGTGCACAAAGGAGCCGACCCTGCTTTTGACCGGGCTGGCAAACACTCAGGTGATCCGCTTATCCGATATGATCGATATATCGGGAATTGTCTTTGTGAGAGGCAAACAGCCGTCCCAGGAACTGATAGAAATGGCTTTGGAGAGAGGACTTCCCCTGCTCCGAACAAAGATGACGATGTACCGCTCCAGCGGTCTCTTATACAACGCCGGCTTGCGCAGTTGCAAGATCTAAAGCGACCTACAAATGGCTGAATACTGGAATATCGATCCCGCCAGGCAATCACTGGTGGATGAATTCTTTGCCCAAAAACCTGAGCCGGAAGTCTCCCTGGATTTTAATATCCCGGAGAAGGACTTTAATAATGCCGGCAAAGGCAGTGCCGAGGTCAAAAATCTCCTGAAACGCCTGGGCATAGATCCCGAAATCCTGCGCAGAATCGCCGTTGCCTCCTATGAAGCGGAAATCAACGTCGCGGCTCACTCCGTGGGCGGTAAAATGATCTCAAATATCTACGACGATCTGATCCACATCCGTTTTGAGGATCACGGCCCCGGGATAGCGGATATTGAACAGGCAATGATTCCCGGCTTTTCCACAGCGGATGACTTGGTGCGCGAAATGGGATTTGGCGCGGGTCTGGGCCTGCCCAATATCAAAAAGAACTCCGATATGCTGCATATAGATTCGGAGCGCGGGAAAAACACCGTATTGGAACTAATTGTGTTCTTCTCCTAGATAGAATTATGGCGGAACAAGAAAGTAAATATTTCCATGCTATACAGATACTTCCGGACAACTGCACCGGATGCACAGCCTGTGTAAGGGTCTGCCCTACCGAGGCAATCCGGGTGCGTGACCGTAAAGCTCAGATCGATCCCAATCGCTGTATAGACTGCGGCAATTGCGTCACGATCTGCCAGTTTCACGCTATCATCCCGCGATCTGATCCGCTCGAGATCATCAATCGCTTCAAGTACAAAGTGGCAATCGTATCCAGCTCCTATGCCGGCCAGTTTACCGAGGATATCAGTTACAGTGCGGCAAAACAAGCTCTTTATGCCCTCGGCTTTGATGAGGTCGCGGAAGAAGCTATGGTGACGGATTTTATGATCAGCATGATTCGTGAGTATATCCGCTCCAATCGTGATAAACGGCCGATCCTCTCCTCCAATTGCCCCGCTGTGGTGCGCTTGATTCAGGTCAAGTATCCATCGCTCTTGCCAAATCTCTTTCACGAAGAAGCTCCCATGAGCATTCTGACCAGATTCCTGAGGGAAAAAATCGCCAAAGAACGCGAGCTCAAAGATGAAGAGCTGGGTATTTTCCTGATCGTGCCCTGCGTGGCTCACGTCACCGCCGTCCACCAGCCGGAGGGAGCTTACAAGCATTTGCAGGACGGAGCCTTCTCGATCGGTATGATCTATGGAAAAGTGCGCGAGCATATCAAAAACGCGGTGAACAATCCCACCGAGGTGGAAACCTTTAGCAAAGGGCTTACCTGGGCGCTATCCGGTGTGCAGGCAGAGCTGGTCGATACCGATGATATCCGGGCTTTATCGGTCAATGGTATCGAAAACGTAATGGATATCCTTTCCCGGGTGGAGGATCACTATCTCGATCAATACGATTATATCGTGCTGCGCAGTTGTACAAACGGCTGCGTGGGCGGTTGCCTCAATGTGGAAAATCCCTTTGTGGCAATGAGCCGGATCAAGAAGATGATCAAGGAAGCACCCAGCCGCGACTTTGACGAGAGTCCGCTCAAAGAGCTGCACGAGGCAGGTGAATTTGATGTATCTCCGCTGGCTCCCCGCTCGATTATGGAGCTCGATAAGGATATCAAAAACGCCATCCAGAAGATGAAGAAGATCAACGAGTTTCTGATAATGCTGCCGGGACTCAATTGCAGCGCCTGCGGCAGCCCGACCTGCTATGCTCTTGCCGAAGATATCGTGCAGGGCAAAGCAACCATAGACGACTGTGTGGTGCTACTCAAGCGTCACAATATCGAAGACGAAGAAGATTAAAGAATTAGGATAGGTTTATGCCGATCAAATTGAAAGAATATCTCGAAGCAATCCAGGGACAAAGCCTCACTCCGGCTATCAGTTGCGAAGGTGTAGAGCTTGTTGGAGCTTATGTCTCCGATATGCTCTCGGACGTGATGGGCAGCGGTAAAGAAGGCCTGGCCTGGATCACCATTATGAAGCATTTGAATGTGATCGCGGTTGCCTCGATGACAGGCATCCCGGTGATTGTCTTTGCCAAAGGCAACGTGCCGGAAGCGGCTGTGATCGAAAAAGCCATCGAAGAGGAAATCTGCCTGGTGACCAGTCCACTGACCACCTTTGAACTGGCAGGCATCCTCTACAAACTGCTGGGACTCTGATCAGTTCAAATAATGCGATGCTTCAGGGCCGATCTACATATTCACTCTGTGCTTTCACCCTGCGGGGGCTTGGAAATGTCGCCCCGGGATCTGGTGAATAGAGCGATGGAGCTGAAGCTGGATTGGATAGCGATCACGGATCACAATAGTATGGCAAATTGCCCGGCATACGAGAAAGTTGCACTGGCAGCAGGCTTGGCTTTTAGCTGGGGTGTCGAGATTCAGACCTCCGAAGAAATCCATCTGCTGGCGTATTTTGACGATTCAGCAGCAGCGCAAGCCTTTGATATGGAGCTTTACAATTCACTATTACCGCTTGAGAACGATGCGGAATTTTTTGGGGATCAAGTTGTTATTGACGAAAATGATGCGATCCTTAGAATGGAGAATCGTGCGCTGATAAATTCGTCCCTGTGGGACCTGAGCACAGCCTGCGAACAAGCAAGGGCTTTTGGTGCTTTTGTAATGCCGGCACACGTCGATGCCAAGGTCAATAGTGTCCTGAGTCAATTGGGTTTTATGCCCGAGGATCCGGTCTTTGAAGCTTTTGGTATTACCGCCCGGCTGGACATAGAGAAGTTTATTGGCCGCAATCCGTGGTTTAGCGGTAAGAGCTTGGTGCGTTCCAGTGATGCCCATTATCTCGATGATCTGGGTAGCGGAAGCTCCCTCGTATATGCGAATGAGCCAAGCGTAAACGAATTGCGCCTTGCGGCACTTGGCCTTGATAATAGAAAGATTGAAGTATAAAAAAATAGACAAGGAGGAGAAATGACTCCCTCGAACCAGTTTGACAACAAGCTCTTTGAGCAGCTGCACGCTGTGATCCAAGAGAAAAAGGATCTGCAGAATCCGGTGATCGAGATTCTGCGTATCGCCCAAGAGATCTTTGGCTATCTGCCAATCGAGGTCCAGGAATACATCGCCAAAGAGATGAACATCCCGGCCAGCAAGATCTATGGGATAGTTACTTTCTACAACTTCTTCTCGATGAAGCCACGCGGAAAGTACATCGTAAACGTTTGCACCGGAACAGCCTGCTTTGTAAAAGGCGCACCCAAGCTGATCCAGATGCTGAGCGAACACCTTGGCATCGAGATAGGCGGAACCACTCCTGATAACAGATTCACCATGACGGCAGTCCGCTGCGTTGGCGCTTGCTCCTTGGCACCGGTCTTTGTGATCGGCGAAGAGGCCTTTGGGCGTGTCGATACCAAGGACAAACTCGTAGCCATCCTGGAAAGGTTTAAGTAAACGGTTAAGATTATGCAAGATATCTCATTGCACCTTCTGGACGTTATCGAGAATTCGGTTCGCGCCGGTGCAAAACAGATCAAAGTAAGGGTGATCCAAAACGGTCCGGATAACTATCTCCGGCTGATCATCGAGGATGACGGTTGCGGGATGGATTCCCAGACTTTGGAGATGGCCCAGAATCCCTTTTACACCACCAAGGAAGAGCGTGAAAAGAAGGTCGGGCTGGGGATTCCTCTCTTCAAGCAAAACGCTGAAGCAAGCGGAGGAGCCTTCAAGATCGCAAGCGAACCGGGTTTTGGAACGGTTATGACAGTTGATTTCCAGCTTGATCATATCGACAGAATGCCGCTCGGCAACCTTAAAGACACGCTATTGGGAGCCGTTGTCGGCCATCCCGAAGTGGATTTTTATCTCAATCTGATCTATCAAAGCGGTTGCTGCAAACAGAGCTTCCTCTTTGATACGGCTGCTATCAAGGAAGAGCTGGGAGATATCCCGCTCACCTACCCCGATGTAATCGAATACATCGATCAATCACTATATGAAGGAATACTAAATACAAGGATGGAGGATGTCTGATGAAAACACTGGCAGACCTTAAGAAAATTCGAGAAAAAGCCCAGGAAGAAATGAAGCTTCGTGGCGGAAACGTTCGTATGAAGATCGTGGTTGGGATGGGAACATCCGGTATCGCCATGGGAGCACGTGAAGTTATGAAGACTTTCCTGGAGGAAATCTCCAATCGCAGCCTGACTGATGTCTTAGTGACTCAAACAGGCGAAAAAGGGCTATCATCTATGGAACCTGTGGTTGATGTTATCGAAGATGGTAAAGACAAGATTACCTACGGTAATATGAGCCCGGAAAAAGTTAAGAAAGTAGTAGTCGAGCACATCGTTAATGGCAGAATCGTCTCCGAATACGTAGTCGCGACCGGCAACTGAGGGGGATGAGAATGTCACTCAAACGTATCGACCTGCTGATCTGCTGTGGTTCCGGTTGTGTTTCCGCCGGCGCTCTCAAGATCAAAGAAAGGTTTTTTGAAGTCCTTGCCGAAAAAGGACTCACAAACGAGATCAATATCATCGAAACCGGTTGTATGGGACCCTGTGACTACGGTCCTGTTATGGTCATCTATCCCGAAGGTATCTTCTACAAGAAAGTTACTCCGGAAGATGTAGATGAGATTGTCTCCGAACACCTCGAGAAAGGACGCCCCGTAAAGCGTCTGATGCTGCAAGAAGAGGAACAAACCATCGCAGCACACAAAGACGTTCCTTTCTATCAGAAACAGATCAAAGTAGCTCTCGAGAACTGCGGTTACATCGATCCCGAAAGCTTGGATGAGTATATTGCCACCGGCGGTTATGAAGCCCTTGGCAAAGCCCTCACCGAGATGAAACCTCTCGATGTAATCGAAGTGATGAAAGCCTCCGGCCTGCGTGGTCGTGGTGGCGGTGGATTCCCCACTCATATCAAGTGGAAGATGGTCCACGATGCCAAGGCAGATCAAAAGTACTACATCTGCAATGGCGACGAGGGTGATCCAGGTGCCTTTATGGACCGTTCCCTGCTGGAAGGTGATCCTCACAGGATCCTCGAAGGTATGATGATCGGTGCTTATGCTATGGGTGCCAGCAGAGGATTTCTTTACATACGTGCAGAATATCCTCTTGCTATCAAACGCATCAAGATGGCTATCGAGCAAGCTAAGGCTGTCGGCCTGATGGGCGATAATATCTTTGGCACAGACTTTTGTTTTGATGCAGAAGTCCGCACAGGTGCCGGCGCTTTTGTCTGCGGTGAAGAGATGGCTCTGATCCACTCCATCGAAGGCAATCGCGGCAATCCTACACCCAAGCCTCCCTATCCCGCTGTCAGCGGTCTTTGGGGCAAACCTACGGTCGTGAACAATGTCGAGACACTGGGTAATATCCCCACCATCCTGCGCAAAGGTGCAGAGTGGTTTGCCTCGATGGGTTCTGAGACCTCCAAAGGCACCAAGGTCTTCGCTCTCACGGGTGATATCAGAAACACAGGTCTGGTGGAAGTTCCAATGGGTATCACCCTGCGAGAACTGATCTTTGACGTGGGTGGCGGTATGATTGACGGTCGCAAGTTCAAGGCTGTCCAATTGGGCGGACCTTCCGGCGGCTGCCTCACAGCAGAGCACCTTGATGTCCCCGTTGACTACGAGACTCTCAAAGAAAAGGGAGCAATGATGGGCTCCGGTGGCGTGATCGTAATGAACGACCAGAAGTGTATGGTCAATGTCGCCAAGTTCTTTATGGATTTCTGCGTGGATGAATCCTGCGGAAAGTGCTCTCCCTGCCGTATTGGCTTGAAGCAGATGTATGAGATTCTTGCCCGCATCACGGATGGTGAAGGCAGAGAAGGCGATATAGAAGAGCTGCAGCGCCTCGGCGAAGCCATCAGCCGTCTCTCGCTGTGCGGTCTGGGACAAACTGCTCCCAATCCCGTGCTCAGCACGATTCGTTACTTCCGTAATGAATACGAAGCCCACATTCGCGACAAAGCCTGTGCTACAAAAGTCTGCCAGCCTCTGATGCACTTTGACATAGACAAAGAGAAGTGTATCGGCTGCTCGCTCTGTGCACGCAAGTGCCCGACCCATTGCATCACAGGATCCCGCGAAGAAAAATATACCATCCACCAGTTGGATTGCGTTAAATGCGGCAATTGCCAGGACGTCTGCCCCGTGAAGGCTGTAAGCCGGATCCCGGGTATGCACCCCGAAGTAATCGCTCAGAAGGAAGCTGATAAAAAACGTCTCCAAGCCGAAGATTAAGGAGTACTGATGTACAAAGAAATATGCAGTAAGTATGCGCCTACAAAGGATAACCTGATCTACATCCTGCATGAGATTCAGGATACCCACCCGCAGCACTATATTTCTGAAGAAGCGGTCGAAGCCGTTTCTGAATACCTCAAGATACCCAGTAACCACATTTATGGTGTTTTGACATTTTACACGATGTACAGCACCAAGCCGCGTGGAAAAAACATCATTCGCCTCTGCGAATCACCACCTTGCTACATCAAGGGTTCAGACAATATTATGCGCAAGCTCAGGACTGAGCTTGGCGTAGAAGAAGGCGGAACCACCAAGGACGGTCTCTTCACCCTCGAGCTTTGCGCTTGCCTGGGTGTTTGCGGAAACGCCCCTGTAATGATGATCAATGACGATGTCTATGGCGATCTCACCGAAGAGAAAGTCGAAGAAATCCTCGAGAAAGTCCGGAGGAGGAAGTAATGAAGTTCTATCGTAATCACGTCCTCGTCGGAATCAGTGAGATGGCTCTCAATGCCGGAGTGGAAGATTTCCTCAAAGCATTGCGTCAGGAGCTTGCAAAGGCTGATCTCGCCGAAGAGATCAATATCCTGGAGACAGGTCCTCTTGGCTTCTTTGGCAAGGGCATCTGCATCACCGTCTATCCCGAAAACATCAACTACTCCGATCTCAAGATCGAAGACATTCCGGAGCTGGTCAATGAGCACTTCCTCAAAGGTCGTCCCGTAGCACGTCTGATTCTTGAGACCGGTGCCAAATTCAGCCCCAAGTTCAATTATGAGACTCGTATCGTACTGCGCAATTCAGGCATCATCGATCCTGAAAGCATTGATGAATACATCGGTGCCGGCGGTTACGAAGCCTGGGAAAAGGCCCTCACTCAGATGCAACCGATGGACATTGTAAATGAAGTCAAAGCCTCCGGCCTGCGTGGTCGTGGTGGTGCAGGCTTTCCTGCCGGCGTAAAGTGGAGCTTTACCGCGCCACTGGAAGCCGAGCAGAAATACGTTGTTGTCAATGCTGACGAAGGCGAGCCGGGTACCTTCAAAGATCGTCTGATAATGGAAGGTGACCCGCATCAATTGCTCGAAGGCATAATGATCTGTGCCCGCGCGATCGGAGCCTCCAAAGCCTGGATCTATATCCGCGGCGAATACAAGCTCTGCATCGAACGTCTGCGCCACGCCATCAAGCAAGCCAAAGAATACGGCATCCTGGGCGAAAACATCTTTGACAGCGGTTTTGATCTGGATATCGATCTCAAGATCGGTGCCGGAGCCTATGTCTGCGGTGAAGAAACAGCCCTGATCGAATCCCTTGAAGGCAACCGCGGTAACCCCCGTTGGAAGCCGCCATTCCCGGGTGTGAAAGGCCTTTGGCAGTATCCGACCGTTGTAAACAACGTCGAGACTCTGGCAAACGTACCTTATATCATCAAGAACGGCGCTGATGCCTACAAGAAATTTGGCACTCCCGAATGCACCGGAACCAAGGTTTACACGATCCTTGGCGACGTCGCTCATCCCGGACTCTGCGAGATCGATATGGGCACCACCCTGCGCACCATCATCAATGAATATGCCGGTGGTATGAAGAAAGGCTTCAAGTTCAAAGCAGCCCTTGTGGGCGGAGCAGCAGGCGTGATCCTGCCTGACCGTCTGCTCGATGTCAAGATGGACTTTGCCAGCCTCAATCAATACGCAGCTGTGCTCGGCAGCGGTGCCATCCTTGTGATGAACGAGCATCAGAGCATCGTTGATATCCTCTGGAGCATCCTGCGTTTCTTCCGCCATGAATCCTGCGGAAAGTGTGCCCCTTGCCGCAACGGCACCCAGCAGCTCTACAAATTGATCACCAAGATCAAGAGTGGCAATGGCACAATGGATGACGTTGAACTGATGCAAAACATCGCTGAAACAATGCTGAATACCTCGTTCTGCGCCCTCGGTCAATCGCCCATAATGGCGATCCGCAGCGCTATCGAGAATTTCAAAGATGAATTCATCGAAATTACTAAGAAATAAAAGAATAAAGAGGATTTGAACTATGGCTAAAACAGTCAATGTTTGGATTGATGGACACCATCTGGAAGTTCCCGATACAATGACCATCATCGAAGCCGCCGACAAATACGGTATCAATATTCCGCGTCTCTGCTACCATCCCGATCTTCCGCCTACTGCAAACTGCGGTGTCTGCGTGGTCGAGCTGGCAGGCAGCCCTACTCCCAAGCGCGCTTGCTGCACCCCCGTTTCCGAAGGAATGAAGATTTCATCCAATTCCAAGAAACTGCGTGCCTATCGCAAGACCCTTGTCGAGATGATCCTTTCCAACCACGAAGTCGTCTGCCCCACCTGCGCCGCAAACAATAAATGCGAGCTGCAGACTCTGGCAAACAACCTCGGAGTCGATCCGGACGCTCTGCCCAATATCCTGCACAAGAAACCTGTGGATCTTTCCAGCCCTTCCATCATCCGCGACGTCAACAAGTGCATCGCCTGCGGTCGCTGCGTGACAGTCTGCAATGAAGTTCAGACCGTTAATGCCCTCACCTTCAGCGATCGTGGTATCGAAGCCCATATCGATACAGCCTTCTCAAACGGAATGGCAACCAGCCCCTGCGTCAATTGCGGTCAATGCACCGTTTATTGCCCCACCGGCGCCCTGCGTGAGAAGAGCGAGATCGACCAGGTCTGGGAAGCTATCCTGGATCCCGAAAAGCACGTCGTAGTACAGGAAGCCCCCGCAATCCGCGTCTCCCTGGCTGAAGAATTTGGTATGGAACTGGGCACCGTAACCGCAAAGAAGATGTATGCCGCTCTCAGAAAGATCGGTTTCGATGCTATTATGGATACCAATTTCACCGCTGATCTCACCATTATGGAAGAAGGCACGGAATGCGTCGCCAAGCTCAAAGCCGGCGAAAAGCGTCCTTTGATTACCTCCTGCTCCCCCGGTTGGATCAAATTTATGGAAACCTATTACCCCGATCTGGCAGATTGCGTCTCCACCGCCAAATCCCCGATGAGTATGTTTGGCGTCCTGGCAAAGACCTATTATGCCCAGGAACAGGGTATTGATCCTGCCAAGATCGTCTCCGTCGCAGTGATGCCCTGCACCGCCAAGAAGTTTGAGGCTCGTCGTCCCGAACTCCGCGACAGCGGTTATCAGGATACTGATTATGTGCTCACCACACGTGAATTCATCCGTATGATCAAAGAAGCCGGCATCGATTTCAAATCCATCAAGGAAGAAGAAGCCGATGAAGGTATGAGCTTCTACACCGGCGCCGGCACCATCTTTGGAGCAACCGGCGGTGTGATGGAAGCAGCAATCCGTAGCGCCTACACCCTGGTCACAGGAGAAGAGCTCGAAGATATCGATATCGTCGGTGTCCGCGGTCTCCAAGGCGTCAAGGAAGCAACCGTCAACGTCCCCGGCTTTGGCGATCTGAGAGTAGCCGTTGCCCACGGTCTTGGCAATGCCCGCAAAGTTATGGATGCAGTGCGTGAAGGTCTCGCCACCAAAGGCGAATCACCCTGGCACTTCATCGAGATTATGGCTTGCCCCGGCGGATGCGTCGGCGGTGGCGGACAACCCTATGGCAACAGTATGGCAATGCGTGCCCGTCGCGGCGAAGGTCTTTATGAAGAAGACCGCAAGCTCACCTATCGCAAGAGCCATCACAATCCCGAAGTCAAGCGTATTTACGAACGCTTCCTGGGAGCCCCCAATAGCGAGCTTGCCCACAAGCTCCTTCATACCCACTACTTTGAACGCTCGGTCAGCACAGGTCAGGTAGTCAAAGAAGCCACACACAAACATCACTAAAGGCTATTGCCTTGTAATATCCAGCCGGATTGCTCGATGCGATCCGGCTTTTTCTTTGTCCGGTTTGATCGATTGCTCCTTGCTCCCTGCTTGAATCCACTGGAGATCCCCTAGTGATCCCCTAGTGATTCCCTTGTGGCGACAAGGGGATCTCCAGTGCAGTGCGAGAGATTTGCCAGAAGATTTAACGGGGAGGATTTAACACAGAGGAAGCGCTGGGCGCTACGCGCCGTGGGTAAGTGATGGAGTGGGGTGCTGCGAGCAGTTTGATTGAATGGATTCCTGCCTTTTCACCCCGCCAAACCACAAGTGGTTTGCCGAGGACCTCGGCCGCAGAAATGACGGTAGGGGTCGAGTCTGGCGGAAGGGGTTGCGCAGGAATGACGTTCATTTTGAGCCTGATAGGGGATCTACGCATATGGCGCAGCTTCACTATTAACTTATTCACTGTTTAACTCATTCACTTGTTAGTTTATAAACCGCGCGTAGCGCACGCTCCCACATAAATCCGAAAAAGCATCGGAATCTCCCTTGACAGAATCAGGCGATTTGCAAAAATCAGACGGATGAGATAAGTGGAGTTTATGATGTCTTTTGTGCACTTGCATAACCATAGCCAATACAGTTTGCTGGATGGAGCCTGCCGGGTTGACCGGATGATCAAGCTCGCCCTGAGCTACGGCATGCCCGCCGTCGCTATCACGGATCACGGCAATCTGTACGGCGCGATAGATTTTTACCGACAAGCCAAAAAAGCCGGGATCAAACCGATCGTCGGCATCGAAGCCTACATTATAAATGGCGATATCTCCAGCGAAGAATCCAAAAATGAGACCCGTCACCACCTGATCCTACTGGCTCAGAACTACACGGGTTACAAGAACTTGATGAAGCTCTCGTCCAAGTCTTTCATAGATGGATTCTATTACAAGCCAAGAATATCGAAAGCATTGCTGGAGCAATACAGCGAGGGTATCATCTGCCTTTCCGCCTGTATCAAGGGTGAAATCCCCTCTCTACTCCACAATGAACGTAGCAAACAGGCTCGCGAAACGATCGAATGGTATAGGAAAATCTTTGGTGAAAGATTCTTTCTGGAAATCCAGGACCATGGGCTCGAGATAGAGCAAAAAGTGATGCCAAAGCTCATCGAGATTGCCAGAGAAATGAATGTACCGCTAGTGCTTACAAATGACTGCCACTATCTGCATCAGGAAGATTCTGAGGCTCACGATATCCTGCTTTGTATCCAAACCGGCAAGCAGTTCAACGATCCGGGCAGGATGCGTTACAATACCACACAGCTTTACTTTAAGTCTCCGGACGAGATGCGCTCGCTCTTCCCGGAAGTGCCAGAGGCTTATGAGAATACCCTGAGAATAGCGGAGATGATCGATCTGGAGCTTAGATACGACCAGTTCCTGCTCCCTGAAATCGAGACTCCGCCTCAGTATCAGAGTATGGCAGATTACCTGAAAGCTCTCTGTTATGAAGAAGCAGCCAGGCGTTACCCGGATTTTGGCGAAGAGATCAGGAATCGGATCGATTACGAACTGGGTGTGATCAACCGGATGGGCTTTGACGGTTACTTCCTGGTGGTCAAAGATTTGATCGACAATGCCCGCAAACAGGATGTGCCGGTCGGTCCCGGACGTGGATCCGCAGCGGGCAGTATCGTAGCATATCTGCTTGATATTACTCGGATTGATCCGATCAAATACCGGCTCTTCTTTGAGCGTTTCCTCAACCCGGAGCGTATCGGTATGCCTGATATCGATATCGACTTTTGCGCCCAAGGCAGATCAAAAGTGATCGACTATGTGGTGCAAAGATATGGCAGACAGAGCGTTACGCAGATCATTACCTTCGGTACTTTGGGTGCCAAATCGGTGATCAAGGACGTAGCAAGGGTGCTATCCGTACCGGCATCCGAGGCGAATAACCTCACCAAGCTGATCTCACCCGGAGCCAAGAGCCTTGAAGATGCTTACAAAGTAAAAGGTGAATTTGCTGATGCGATCAATTCCAACGAGCTTTACCAAAGCATCTACAAGCACAGTTTGGTGCTGGAAGGATTGATCCGGCAGACCGGTATTCACGCTGCCGGATTGGTGATCGCACCCGGCGACCTGACAGACTATGTACCCTTGGCTTGCAGCGTCCAGAAAGGCGGCGACAATGCCGTCCTGGTGCAGTATGAAGGCAAGTGGCTGGATGATCTCAAGATGCTCAAGATGGATATCCTGGGGCTGAAGACCCTCACCTTGATCAAAAAGACAGTTGATCTGGTAAAAGAAAGCCAAAATATCGACATTGACATAGATAAGATCTCTCTGGACGACAAAAAGGTCTTCAAGCTGCTTTCTCAAGGCGAGACCAAGGGAGTCTTCCAGTTTGAATCGGATGGAATGACCAAGTATCTGATGGACCTCAAGCCCAATATGTTTGAGGATCTGATCGCAATGGTCGCTCTCTTCAGGCCGGGTCCAATGCGCTTTATCGATACCTATATCGCCCGTAAACACGGCAGGGAAAAGGTGCGTTACGAGCATCCGCTGGTCGAGAATGCCCTCAAGGAAACCTATGGCGTGACGGTCTATCAGGAACAGGTGATGTTGATCTCCCGGGAAATGGGCGGTCTCAGCGGAGCAGATGCGGATACCTTGCGTAAAGCAATGGGTAAAAAGCAGATGGACCTGATGAGCAAGTTTGAACTCAAGTTTTACGAAGGTGCCAAGGAACGTGGAGTAAGCGAGAGCGTATATCAGAAGATCTGGCGCGAGTGGCTGGACTTTGCGGAATATGCTTTCAACAAGAGTCACGCTACCTGTTACGCTCTGGTAGCTTATCAAACAGCTTGGCTCAAGGCGTATTTCCCGGTGGAATTTATGGCTGCTCTGCTCTCTCTTGAGGATGATCCCTCAGATATTCCGGGATTGATAGAAGTATGTAAGACTATGGGGATCAAGATTATCCCGCCCAATATCAACCGTAGTATGGGCGAGTTTTCCGTGCATGGCAAGGAAGTGCTCTTTGGACTAAGGGCTATCAAGAACTTCGGTGAAGCAGCGATGAACGCGATCATTGAAGACAGAGCTACCAGCGGAAGCTATAAAAACATCTATGAGTTTTGCTCGCGTCTTGATAGCAGCGCAGTAAACAAGACCACCTTGGAATGCCTAGTGGCTTCAGGAGCAATGGACGAGCTTGAGGGAAACCGGGCTCAGAAATGGGCTGTGATCGAGCATGCACTCAGCTTTAGCAGCGGAGAGCAGCGTGACCGCAAGAAGGGACAAACCTCGCTCTTTGATCTGATCACAACGGACGAAGAGGAGTTTTACCCGGCTCTGCCAATCGAAGAGCCTTGGACATATCTTTCACAACTCGAAAGGGAAAAGGAAGTGCTGGGCTTTTATATGAGCGGACATCCGCTCTATCAATACAAAGCACTGATCAAGCACCTCTCAAACTGCAATTCTCAGAATGGCAAAAACCGTAATGGGGATGAACTAATCCTCGCAGGAATTGTTACAGCAATCACAAAAAAACGTGATAACAAAGGCAATCCTATTGCTTTTGTTGAGTTTGAAGATCTCAGCGGTAAGTTTGAAGTCCCGCTCTTTAATAAAGATTACAACCGCTTCTTGCAGACTATGCAGATCGGGCAGCTTTGCTTTGTCTTTGGCAATCGCAGCAACTATGGCGGCAATGATGATGGGATGCTAAGAGTGATGCCAAACAATATCGTTAGTTTTGACGAACTGAATGGAATCCTCTTTGGTGAACTGAAATTAAAGCTGGATCTCTCCAAACTGGATGGTGATTTTATCAAGAGCCTGGAGAGACACTTAAGCAAACATAAGGGCGGATTCAAGCTCCAAACCACTGTCATCAGCAAGGATGAAAACCGTTGGGTCCTCGAATCTAACAAGTGTGTCTTCCCCTCCAATGAACTGCTTAGTTGGTTGGAGCAATCCGGGATCGAATTCTCGGTAAGAGTGGGTAACAATGGCAAAGCTACTTAGCCTGATAATACTGGTAATGTGTTTCGGGGGTCTTTTTGCCCAGGAACTGATAGTGGAACAGGGCATCGAGGACACGCAGTTTTGGCTGTTGGTGCCCTACAACATCCTGGGATTCAGAGCTAACTCTGATGTCTCGGATTATCAGGTGACGGTCCAGATCAAGAATTCACGCCGCAGAGCTGTCTTTACTCATAACAGCAGTATCAGAATCCTCAAGCGTGATTGGCTGAAGGATACCGCTATCCCGGTAATATTTGAAAGCGATATGGAGCCGGGAAATTACACTGCTTCTATTAGAATTCGCAATCGCAGAATGGGCAGCAGTATCGAGCTGCAGAGGCAGTTTAAAATAGGCTCACAAGCAATTGAGCACGGAATGCCTTACATAGTTGCGACCAGAGATAGCATCAGCTTTATTCCGCCCAGTATGAGCCGGATTGACGATCAGATCAGTTCGCTAAGGCTGAAGCAGCGCTTTGCAGTGGAAGTCGATAGCATCGGAGTCTTTGCCGATAGCACCAGCGCGATTATTACAAATCCCTCCAGTCCACTCAGTATAGAGATCTTGCCATTGATCAATCAGGCAGCAACCAATCAACTGAAATTCACTTTCTATGAAGCCAATATCCAATTTAGAATGGATGCATTCCTATATAGCCCCTGGTTTGCCTATCGCCAAAGATACACGCTACGCAAACAGCGCGACCAGATTCGCTATATTGCCACGCAGAATGAATGGCTGGTGCTGCGCAGGCTCAGAAACGACGATCTCGAAGAGGGCTTGGAGCAGTTTTGGACAATTCACGATCCCAGCCCGGGAACGCTACGCAATGAAGCCAGAGAACTCTTTTACCAGAGGGTACTTACCGCCGACGAACGCTATACTATCCATGCAAGATTGCAGGGTTGGGCATCTGATCGCGGTAGAATATATATAAAGTATGGCGAGCCGGACGAGATCAGCGCCGAGGTATTACCTCTGGATAGCTATCCTTACATCGTCTGGCACTATTACAACCGTAACCTGCGCTTCATCTTCGATGATGTGGGCGGGTTTGGACAATACACTCTAAGGAATACCGAAGATGAATACTAAGCACATACTACTCTGTCTGTTGGCATGCCTGGCTGGACAGCTACTGCTGGCGACCGGCGATCTCAATATGTTCATCGAAAAGCACAGGTTTCTAGCTGCAGATGATGAGACTATCCTATTGGTGGATTATCAGATACCATATCGCTCTCTCACCTTCATTGCTCAGCACGGCGGCTTCTTTGCAGAGCTAGGGGTAAGCGTAAGTATCGCAAATGCAGATTCAATTGTCTATTCGCAGGCAGTGACGGACAATATCGGGATCAGAAACAGGTTTGACGCTACTTCCAACCGCAAGTTTTACCTGAATCGGCTGTCATATATATTGGAGCCCGGATCTTATACCCTAAGCTTCATCGCTACTGATCGTAATTCACAGAAGAGCTTTAGCTGGGAAGTGCCGGTACAGAGCCTGGACAATACCAGCCCGATCAGCGATCTGGAGCTCTCATCCGCAGTGGAAGCAGACAGCACGCAGTATCTCAGCAAGTTTAAACGTAACAACATCCTGTACCGTAGCGAACCCTCAATAATCTTTAACAAGAGCGAGACCGATTTTCTGCATCTGTTTTACGAGATTTACTCGCTTGCAGAGGAGCGCGAAAGCTCGGCATTCCTTACCATCAGCGTGGAGAGAGAGGATTCGCTGATAATGGATCTATCAAACGATATCACTCTCAGTAGGGATATCGAGGCGATGACGATGCGCATACCAATCGGCGATCTACCAGCCGGAAGATACAACGGCTTCCTCAATATCCAAGTCGGCGAGAGATTGGAAGAGAGAAGATTTGAGTTTGTTGTGATGGAGGACGTGGAACTCTATCAGGCAATTATGCCCAATCCGGATGATGAGGCCCGTTTGATGCGGTATTTTATTGGTAACCGCGTTCCAAATGATTGGAGCAATATGAGCCTGGAAGCCAAAAAGCGCTTTATCTCGAGCTTTTGGGATCAGATGGGCGCAGCCTATCAGAGCACAGTGCCGGCAATTATGGCAACCATTCGCGATAGAATAGATCACGCCAATCGACGCTTTACTCATTTCAATCCCGGCTGGACTACCGATATGGGACGTATTTACATCCGTTATGGCGCACCTGATGAGCTGGAATCCGATGAGAGTTCAGACGAGACCCGTTTCGTCAGAAAGGACTACCAGATCTGGAAGTATCGCACCAAAGCCAATGCTGTTTACCTCTTTGTGGATCACCTGATGAACGGTAACTACAGGTTGATCTATGTAAGTGGAGACGATATGGAAGTCACCAATCCGTCGTGGCAGAACTTTGTAGGAGATGATTTCGATACGACCAAGCTGCGAAACTGATCCCCACAGACACAGTTTAACCAACCGGCGTGAGAATGAACTTGCACCGGTTTTTTATTGCCTTGCTATTGGAAAGACTTTGTGGCGGGATCAGGGCAGCAAAGTGGAGTTTATGAGGCTTTGTTGATTAAGTGAGTTGGGAGCAGACAGGGGTAGATTGAAGTTTTTTTGGGCTTGTACTGTTGTTCTTTATCAACAGATTTAATTGTCACAGAAGAATCAGCGAGACATAAGCTTGTGCTTGTTTTTGCTTGTTATGGGGCTACTTAGGGATTAAGCGTTTGTGGAATGTGGAATCTGTGGTGCTCGAGAGGGTCTGAGATATTCATTTTGTTGACGTTAGTCATCGCAAACGGGGAGAAAGGCGTCAATGAAGTGCTTGACAGAATAGTTGTCTTCTCTAGAGTTGTAGAAGACGACGATCACATCAAAGCGTGTTTGCAGATTGCCGAGCTCGGCAAATTGGTTAATATATTCGATAGCAGTGATGCTTATTTTTTTCTGTTTGGTGTAACCGACGTTTGCCAAAGCAGAGTTTATAGAGTGATAAGAACGGGTTTTGACTTCGACAAAGACAAGAGTATTCTCTGTCCTGGCGATGATGTCAATCTCGCCTGTTCGCCGGCGGAAGTTATTGGATAGTATCAGGTATCCATGTGATGCCAGATAGGCTTGCGCAATCTTTTCCCCGGTCTTGAATAATGTATTAGGTATTGGTTTATCCATAGCGCAAGAAAAACCTTGACGATTTAAAAGTCAATGAGATTTTAGAAACACGATAATAACAACACCGAAAGGTGGAGGGAAGTATGAAAAAAGTATTATTGAGCCTACTTGTTTTGGCAGCGGCAATTAGCTTTGTTGAAGCTGCGCCATTCCAAACCATGGGAATGCTGCGTACTCCGGATGCTTACATCCTGCCACATAAGGCAGCAGAATTTCAATTTGTGAATTACCTGCGACAAACCCGTGACACAGATCTTACTTATATTCCGTATGGAATGGTAAGTGGCGGGCTTCTTGACAGGGTCGAGCTGGGATTGTTTGCTGGAGATAACGTAATCTTTGGCAACATTAAGGTAAAACTCCTCCAAGAGACGCTCAAGATACCGCAGCTGTCTGTTGGTCTGGAGAATATCTTCTCTTCGATCCCGACAGATTTCCATGATCTGCACAACGGAAGTTACTATGAGACCTCCGATGATGGATTTCCTCACCCCGACAGAGCGGACTATGAGGCATTTTCACCCTACGTGGTGATGTCCAAACAAGCAGTCTTAGGTGGAGTGCACACGATGTTCAATATCGGTGTCGGAATGAACAGATTCGTCGGTCAGGTACATCGCTCCAGGTTGTTCTCCGGAAGCTTTGCCTCCTTTGAAGTATCCCCCGTTCGCAATTTCTCCATTTTGGGTGAATACGACGGTCGTGATTTCAATGGCGGGCTGAAGTACTCCATTGATAACTTCTCCTTCAAAGTCGGCTACCAAGCCATCGAAAACCTTTTCAAAGAATCCGAGGGTAACGGATACGAAAAAGACAGACGTTTCGCCCTGAGCATTTCCTATCTCTTTGATAAGTATGCATCCGCTAAGAGACGTCCTGATATCGTAGAGCTTGCCCGCATTGCAGAAGGTCAAGACCTTGGCGATATCTATGCCGGCGATCAGACTACCGGAACTGAGGGCACAACCGGTATCGGTCCCGATACTACCACCGGTGGTGGAACTCAGATTACCACAGGTACAGATACAACAGGCCAGGATGTGGCTGTGACTACAGGCGGAACCACCGGTACTACCGGTACCAGAACGCCTACCCCGGAAATGCAGGACCTTGTGACAGAGCTTCAGAGACTCCAGGCAGAACGTGCCAGAGCTGAAAGCGCCCTCCAAGAACTGCGTGACTGGATCAATTCTCTCAGGCAGCCTAGCGAATAAGTAATTAGAAGTAATAGTGTGTAGGTTAGTGATTCATACTTCCTATGAATAAAGAGGAAGGTTCGGGGTGCAGGAAACTGCATCCTGAACCCTCTGTATTTCCGGTAACAGTCTAAGCAAATACCAAAAGTGAGCTGGGATATGAAAAAGAATTTTAAAACGATAATCCTCATCGTTTATACGCTGTTGATCTTGTTGGGTTTAAATGCGCAAACGCGCACCCAACTGACGCCTGATCAGCTCCGAGTGCAAATCCAAATCGAACGCGAAAGGTATATTCAGTCGATAGTTGAAATGACTGAAATGCTGCCCTCCCTCCATCGGCAGGATCCCGCCTTGGCCACGGCCGCTGTAGAAAGATACTCCACAATGCTGGATGATCAACTCAGCCTGTCTCCGCAGTATCGGCCCTTCTCCCCCAAGGAAGTCGCGTATCTCAAGGGGCACCTAAGAGCTTATGAACAGAGTGAAGCGAATTTATATACTTACTACCAGGGCTTGATCGCCAATAGCGAGATTATTGAAGATCAGCCTTCAATGTATTATATGCTGTATCTGATGCAGATGCAGCAAAACACTCCTGAATCCAGGAATCTTGCCAATCAGCTCCTGCAAACCCTGATGGATAATGCAGGCCAGGATAAATCACAGCTGGTTTACAACTTCTTGTGGTCTGATATGGCGGCATCCCGCGGTGACTCAACCGCCATCGCTGCCAAGCTCGAGAGCTTTAGACAGACCAGAAACAGGATCTCCGATGAAATCGTCCCTCGCAAGAGAGCTATTTCAGAGAGAATCCAGGCTATCCCCAGGGACAGCTTCTTTGCCAATCCCAACTCTCAACGCTCTGAACAGCTCAAGACCAGCATCAATGGGATCAAGAGCGACCTCAACATACTTTATACAGACTTGCTGGGACTGCCTGGTATCATCAAAAGCGATGAAATCCTGGAGCTGAGAGATCGCGAACAAGCCCTCTTGGATTCCCTCAAGACCAGCATCAATACCATGGGCACCAATGTGTTCGTCGATGAGCGACTGGCTGCCGGGCGTGCAGTGGTCGATTCGCTCAACGTAAGCCACGAGTATTTTACTCGTTTGACCGAAGTTATTGATGAGGCTTTCAGCCGTACAGAACGGCAATATGGCAGTGAATATCAGGACTATCTTGATATTGAAGCCAAGATCCTCTTGGACCTGGTTGGCTCGGCTACTCTATATGCTCACGGAGTAGAGATCATTGATCTGCAAGTTGCCAATCAGCCCAATATGGAAGCAACCAGAAAAGCAGAGATGCAGGCCAGAAGAACTGTTCTATTGAATGAATCCATCCGCCTGCTCGACGAATACGACCAAAGGTACACTCAGTTTACCCGGGACAACCCCTGGAAGTCTCATTACGACGTGGTAATCAGCAGCTATCTTACCGCCTTGAGACAGAAGATCAGCTTGGAAACCGGTATCACTGAGTTTGAATATGCTCTGCAGGATCTTGAGCGCCGTAGAATGACTGTTGCGGGCTTGCCCTCAATGTTTGAAATGGTCTCCGGACCCATCACGGACAATATGGACGTCTTGGATTCCCAATACACTTTCCTCTCACTGCAGAGAGACTTTAGATTGATCCAATATCGCGAAAGCAGACGTCTGGCCAATGTTGCCACCATGAGTTACGATGAAAATGCCGCCTTGGCAGCAGAGATCAATCGTTCCAAACAGGATTATATAAACCGTGCCCAGGCATTTATCCAGCAGTATCCGGATTTCCAAGGTTTCATGCAGCCAACCGGAACCAATCTGGTATCCAATGCCGATCTCTATTACAACATCGCAGAATTGCAATACCAGCTTGATCCGGCTAATCCTCAGACTGCACTGATGAATTACCGCCAGGTGCTGACGCTCGATCCTCAGTTCATCATGGCAGACAAGGTCAAGTATAACATCGGATTCATCGAGCTGGTCACAACCAGCAACAACATGGATGCCAGAAGGGATACCTTCTTCGCGAACAATCCCAATGCGATGAATTATGACGAGAGCCTGCGTTTCCGCACCTCAGATTTCAGTGGCGCGATAGCCGCTTTCCGCTCTGTCGTCGATGATTACAGCAATTCATCCTTGAAAGCAGAATCGATGCTGCATCTGGGCACAATCTACTTCCTGCTGGCAACGGACTCCACAAATCCCGAAACCAACTACAGGCTTGCCTTAAGCTACCTTGATCCCCTGGTTGCAGATGTCAACAATAGCAAGCATTATGAAGCCCTGTATCAACGCGGTGTGATCCATATGAATTTTGGTGGCGATGCCGGGTATAGAGCTGCCATTAATGACTATACGAGTCTCCTGATGGGCGTCAAGACCGGTGCTGTTACTGATCCCTCTCTGGTACAGGACTATCAGGATGCTGCGGTTGACAACATAGCTTTCGCGTTGATAGCGCTTGATGGCACTGATTTTGAAACTACTGCTCAGGGTGTCCAGCTTGAAGCCTTCCTGCAGAACTATGACGACGAAACCATCATAGCCAGGATCTACGACAAAGCTGCTGCTCAAAAGAGCACAGAGCTCAATTCACCTCTGCATGCCAGAGACTTTTTAATGGCAAAGGTCAGAAGACTTCCCAATGCATTGACCAATCCCGCAGATGTGAACCAAACAGTTCTTCTTTACAATGATTATTACACCAGCCTTGATCCTGCTCGCCAGAGAATCGTAATGGATCCCCTTACCTATAGGTTTAACCAATACAGGATTATCATCGAGGATTATGGCAAGGATTCCGCCTGGTATCAAGCTAACCGCAGTAATGCAGCGATTGCTACCCAATTGGCAGTTATAGATTCAGCTTATGTGGCTGTTGAAAAGAGACTGATCAATAACTTCGTATTGGCGATGGACAATGACAACCTCAACCATTCAGAGAAGCAAGCCCAGTTCCAAGCCTATCAAGAACACGTGACCAAATGGGCAGCCTTCCAGGAGCTTCATACCGGCAGGCTTACAGCTCGCCAACACGAGTGGGACAACAATCTTACCAATTTCAGCGCTCTTCTGGCGGAAAGCTCTGATTCTCCCACCGACTGGGCTGCTGCATATACGTATCTCACGAGCTTCAATGATCGTCCGGACACTACGACGGACTTCAGATATGAAGGTCTGGCTTTCACCTTTGCTCAAAACATCTTTGATGACCAGGTCGGCAAGTTTGAGGATCCGAACTACCGTCCAGCAGCCGGATTGCCTCAAACAGCGGATTCTCTCTATACCTTCTACCAAAATTCCGCTCTGAGATTTGTGGCAGCAGCGCTTAGTCCTACTAATGCAAATCCCCAGAATATCGCTTTGGCAAATCAGACAATGATCTCCGTAGGCGATATGAATGCTCAGCGAGGCAGAACTGCCGAAGCGAGAGTTTTCTACAGCCGTCTCCTGGAGCAGGAAGCCAATCTGGACAACGCCACAAAGCGTGATCTCTATATAAAGATGGCTGATCTTGCCGCAACTGACAGGCAGTATCGCCAATCCGAAGAATGGTATCGTAAAGCCTTGGCTCTTGCGGTTGATAATCAGGATAGAGCTGCCATCCAAAACCAGATAGCTCTGCAGATTCAAAGCAGTTTCGAAGCTGCTGAAGCCGGTGGAGACTTCCTCACTGCTGCTCAGGAATACTTGCGTATGTCCGAGGAATACAAGACCAGCAATCCCCAGAGATATCTAGGCTATCAAAACCAGGCTCAGGAAGCCTTCATCAAGGCTGGACGTCCTCAGAGCGCTATCGATATACTGATTAGATTGGCGGGCGACCGTACTGACAAAGCCGAAGTCTATGCTCTGCATTACAAAGCCTGGAGCTTGGCAGACAGCTTGATGAATGACGCTGCTCAGACCAAGCAGATTAAGGAAGGCTTTATTGCTCGCTTCCCAGCCAGCAATGAATCCTATACTCTGCAATTGCTGGAAATCGAAGCAATGAAAGCCAATCCTCAGACTCGTGCCGCCGCCGCAGAGCAGTATATGGCTCTCTATGAGAAAGCAAAAGCACGCACTATCGATACCGGTGATGATACTCCCGAAGAAATTTACCTTTGGGCTATTAATATCTATATACAGGAAGAGATGATACCGCAGAGAAATGCCAATTTCGAGCAATTCATCCAAACCTATCCAAACAGCAGCAGTACAATAGTCTTTATGCAGAGCCTGGCGGATTACCATTGGGCTCAAGGCGACACCCTCACCTATGAGAGATACGCACGTGAAATCTATCGTAAGGATCGCACTCAGTCCTCCAGATACCAAAACATCGCAAACATCCGTCTCGGCAAGATTGCCTATGACTTTGATGCTGCAGTTATCAATAAGGATTGGGATCTTGCTTTTGCAAAGCGTGATGCTTTCGTAGCTCTGGAAAACTCCTACAAGCGTGAAGGCCTTACCTTCAATTCCCAGTCTGCTTACGACGCCTTTGCCCGCGCCAGGACAGAATATGACAGAATCCAAGCCAGAATTGCTTTCTTGAACCGTTACGACACCCAGCTAACCAATCTGGAACGTACCGGATTCGTCAGCAAGACTCCGGGCGCACTCATTACCTTCAATGCCAATACAACCTGGCGTAATCACCTGTTTGGAGGCCGTCCCAACCGCGTTCCCAACCTTCAGAATGCTGTGAATGCAGAAATCCAGAGGGTTGTGAACCTACTCAATTCGGCCAATGATTACGATCTGGATAATACCAGGCGTCTGAGAGCCCTCGATCTGATCGGCAGAATCAACGAACATGCCAAGTATGCCATCGAAGCGACCGTAGATGCTTACTTTGCAACTGCCAATGAGTTTGCTCCTTACAAAAACCGCAACCAGATGAGCCAGGAAGAATACGACGAGCTCGTTACCAACCTGAGAGCTTTCGCAGCCCAATATACAAACGAGTATCTGAATTCTGCTTATAGTATGTATCTGCAGACCTACAATACTTACTATGCTGCAGGTTACAGGGATCGCTTCACGGCTAGAGCTCAAAGCAAGCTGGCAGAGTGGTCTGTCGAGCCTGATTACCAGGTCGATGAGAATATCCTTGGCCCCGGCTGGAACATCGCATTAGGTCAGGGCGGCAATATGAGCAATCAGACTACTGTCGTTACCACCCCTAACAATGTTCGCCTTGGCAAGATCACCATCCCCGCTGGTAACTCAGTTGTCCTCACAAAGACGATCAATACCCGCATCCAGCCTGATTTCAGTATCGTGCAGATGATCTATCCTTTCGAAGCTGAAGTCAAGATCAATGGACAGGTTGTCGAAACTACTTTCATCCCGGCTGATACTCTCACTACTGGCAATGCTATGACTACTCGTTATGCCCTGATGGTGGAAGGTGCCAAGTTTACCGATGGAGAAAACAGCGTAGAGCTGCGCTTCCCCAACGAATCCACCGAGCCTCTTCCCCTGATGGTGAATATGCAAGTCTTTACTTCGCGCCAGCGCCTGGCTGAAGCCGTACCGGTCGAGACAGTAAAGATCCTCAGCTCACCGCAGTGGTCAGTGATCAGAACTGCCCCCGGCACGGATCAGGAGCTACGCACTCCCGCAATTCCTGCCACTGCTTTTGGTATTGAGAAAGCCAGGATCCTGGATATGGAACAAAGTCAAGCCGCTGCAATCTGGACTGCCGAAACTGCCGATACCAGAGCAGAATCCGTAGCCTTTGAATACAGCTTTGATATAGCTACAATGTTCCGCGAAGGATACATTGATATGGTTGCTCCTATGAGTGCCAACGTTTACCTGAATGGTGTCGCAATTGCTACCGCCGAAGAGTTCTATTATGAAACAGCCGGCCCCGTCTATTATCCCAATCGTGTCAATATCGATGCACAGAATGTAGTCTCCGGCAGAAATACCCTGAGATTTGAGATTACCAATAGTTCTGATTTCAGAGGCTTTATGGCTGAGATCACGATCAAAAAGACTATTCAGGAGTAATGATATGAGAAAGAGCCTACTATTACTGATCCTGCTTCTTTTGGGCGTCTCTTATATGATGGCTCAGCAAGCGGATCCCAGAAGAGCCTTTGAAAACCTTAGAACAAGGGAAGGCCAGACCTTTGTAACCAATGTCAAAGATCTGATTCCCTCTATCACAGTTGTTACGACCAAGACGAACACTGCCCCACCGGTTGGGATGTTCAGCTACAAGATGAATACGAATAACATCATTGAAAAAAGTACGTATCTAATAAAAAATTGGCGAAAGGAGTCAAAATGAACGCAAGGAATATCATTCTCGTCTTATTAGTCCTCATTTTCAGCCTCGGAATAGTATTTGCCCAGGTTGCTGAGGAACAAACTCAAGCTGCACCAGAAGCTCAGACCACGGTCGTGCAAGAGGATCCCGTAGCACCGACCGAAGCTAAAGCTATCACGATTACTCCCGGTGAAATCTTCAAAGACAGCGGTCTTTGGGGTTATTTCATTCTCTTAACCTTCATAATCGGTATTGTGTACGCAGTCGTGCGTTATATCCAGCTCTATGTCCGTGAGAAGATTGATGCCGGTAAGTTCTATCTGAAGCTTAAAGGCTACATCAAAAACGATCAGATCGAAGAAGCTACAAAGATCTCCGAGAGCTTCAAGAATACCACCCTCGGCTTCATCTTCTGGAGCGGTCTGATGGTTTTCAAAGATGCCCGCAAGAGTGGAAAGAAAGGCGAAGAACTGTCCAGATCCGTGCAGAATGCTTTCGAAGAAGCCGTGCTGCAGACCGTTCACAAGCTCGACGCCGGTTTGTTCTGGTTTGACCTCCTTGCTCAGATCTGTACCTACCTCGGACTTCTGGGAACAATCTGGGGACTTATCCAGGCCTTCAAAGCCCTCGATGTCGCCGCCGAAGCTGACAAGAACAAAGAGCTTACCAGAGGTATCAAAACCGCTATCGGTACCACAGCTATGGGTCTGATCGGCGCTATCCCGCTTACTCTAATCAAGGGTGGACTGCTGGTCCGCGCTCAAAACATTATTAACGATATCGATGAATTCAGCGTTAAACTGATCAACCAAATCAATACCTCTATAAAGGAATAGTACTATGGCATATCGTCCTTCTGCCGGAAGGAATCAGAAAGCCGCGACTGCACCAAAACAACCTGATTTGGTGCCGATCATGAACTTGTTCCTGGCGATAATACCTTTTCTGCTATTATTGCTGGTGATTAGTCAAGTGGCTCTGGTTGCCTTGAACTTCTCCTCCGCCGGAGGCGGTGGTGGAAACGGAAACACTGGCGGTGGTGGACAGAATATCAAAAAAGTACAGGTGATCATTATGGGTACTACTGATCCAGGCAAGGCTCTAACCAAGGGCTTTGAGATCAGGGAGCCGGGTGCTGATACCCAGTTGATACCTGCTATTAACGGTGATTTCAATTATGCTGGTCTGGATCGCGCCCTCAAAGGTATTCGCGCCAGAAATCCTGAACTTATTGATATTAATGTCCTGGTTTATCCTGAAGTGTTGTACGGAGTCCTGATCAAAACCATCGACCTCTGTAAGACTAACCAGTATATCAACGTGCACTACGAAGTACCCAAAGTCCAATATTACGCTGGAGGTTAAATATGAGCATAATGCAAACTAGATACTCTGGCGGAAGCAAAGAAATTCGTCGTACACGTCGTAAATTTGACGATGCAGCCGGGCTGTCCATTACATCGCTGCTGGATGTCCTGACCATTATCCTGGTCTTCCTGATCAAAAACGTCTCTATGGAAGCCCAAAAGGTCAGCATCCCCGATAATATGTACTTTCCGACTACTATTACAAACGAAAAGCTCATTGAGAACGCTGGTACTATGGTGGTAAAGATGTACCCCGATCAAATCCTGGTCGGTACAGAATCCATACCTTTTGGTACTCTGGAAGACATCCTCACCGATGAAGCCAAACGCCAGCACATCTTTGACTATCTACAGCTGGAAGCCAACAAGATTTGGGAGAGGGAAACCGACAACAAACCCTGTCTGCTGATTCAGGCTGACGAGCAGATTCCCTGCCAGTATGTCAGCGAGATGGTCAAAATCGGCACTCAATCCAGCTATCAGTATATTTATTTCTCGACTCTTAATGATCCCGAGTGGTTCAATAATGCAGTCGCGAGTGGCCGGTAAGGAGGTATGGAATGGCTAAAACATTACTAAACCTCAAGCTTAATTACAAAGGTAAGCTGCTCGACATTGCCAAGTATGGCAGAGACTTCACAAACAAGCTCTTTATCGGATCAAACAAATACCTGTTTTGGCAGATTTTGGATCCCAAATTCCCGGATAAACATCTCTTTCTAACAGCCAGTGGAAACGACTTCGTCCTGAATCTCGTTCCCGGCAGCACAGTTCGCTGCACCAAGGGCGGTAAAGAGATGGATCAGGCAGCCTTGACCAGCGGTAACATACTCTCCGGCAATCAGCTCAAGCTGAGCCCGGATATGACCGGTACCGTAGTGCTCGGTCCCGATTGGGAAGTAGGATTTGAATTCAGCGAACCCTGGGTACGCGTACTCACCGAAGAAGAGCGCCAGATTGTAGCTCAATACTCACGTAGAGCGGAGCTTACCAGCCAGGAGCGGTTTAACCGCGGTTTGATGATCGCCATTACCCTCCTCACAGTGATCTTCCTCTTGATATACGACTTCCTGCTCAAACCGGAAGAAGTAAAGGTACAGGATATAGGTCAACGCCTCTCGCAGATTCAACAACAGGCTACCAGGATTATGCCGGAAGTGGAACAGACCACATCCAGCTTCTCCTCCGAAGAAGTTCCTCTTCCGGAAGCACCACCTGCTACCACTCAGGGCAGCCCCACAGGCGTCCGCGGTGGCACCGGTACTACAACCGGCTCTACTGCCAGCACCTTTGGTCTGGAAGGCTTTAGCGCTTCTGGAACCCAGAGACCCCTGCAGTTTGTAGCCGTTACCGGTTCTGAAACCTTCGTAGCTGCCGGTCGTGGCGGCGGAGGCGGCGGAGGCGGTGGTGGTGGAACAGGCCCCGGCGGCGGCGGAGCAGGTGCTCCCGGCTCCAGCTTTAGCGCTGGCGCAGTCCAGATTCAAGGTGCCGATCTCGGTGGCGTTGCCACTGTCGGTCCCAATGTTTCCGGCAGCAGCACCAGACCAACCGGCGGTGTCGCAGTTCTGACGGGTGACGCCAGCCGCGTAGCCCCGATTGGACGTCCTGTAACCCAATCTGCCCAGGCTATCAGTATGAAAGCACAATTTGGCACGCAAGGCGTAGCAACTGTTTCCGAAGGTAATATCGGCAGTGCTCCCGAAGCCAGCCAAGGTACTTATAGCAATATCGCCAATCGTGTTGCCAGCCTCAAAGGCCGCATCACAACCATCTACATCGCAGAAAACAACCTGCGTCCGCAAGCCGGATCCGTTTCCGTCACACTCTATATCGGTGCTGACGGTAGCGTGAAAGCCGCAGACGTAGTTCCGCAGAGCGGAGATCTCACCACCGAATTCCTCCAGAAAGTCCAACAGAACGTGATGAGCTGGAGATTCAGCGTGTCGGAGATGGCTAAATACCGCTTTGTGATGCAATTCAGAAAGTAACCAATTAATAGATACTACAAAGCCCCGGTTGATGCCGGGGCTTTTCTTTTATTAGTGACGAGTGAAGAGCGGGGCAAGGACTGCGGCCTTGCGCTTCGCGCTGTGCGCAGTGCGCAGTTAGAAGTTAGTAGTTAGACAGTTAGAGCTGCGCTGTGTGCTTCACACAGTTAATAGTTAATCAGTTAGAAAGTTAATAGTGGTTTGCTACGCATTGTTCGAATATACCGCCATACCAATAGAATCCGTCATTCCTGCGAACGAATCGGCAAAGCGCCAGCTTTGGGGACTCGTGAAGGCAGGAATCCATTCTATCAACTGCGCGAAGCGCATTCTGTAACTTCTGTTCACTGTTTTCTGATCGCTTCACCGCTCCCAGCGCTCCCCTGTTTTGACTTAAACAAATGCCTTTGCATATTCTATCTGACAAACCAATCTAAGCGGCATTTGTTTGAGTTAAAACGAAAGCCCGTCGCATATTCCCCGGCTATCACTGGCTGCATTGTTTTAACTCATAATTCTGCCGAGGATGACCAGCTTGTCAATTCAAGGATACCAAGGCAGAATTATAAGTCAAAACATGTGGGTGCGTCATCCTGACGCACAGTCCTTCCGAGCGACAGGATGTCGCTCCCACACCTCCACTCCATCACTTAAACCCCTCCTTTCTCCTTTACTCCTTGTTAGATACATCCCCTTTGAACCCCCAGGCAAATCACTCGCATTGCACTGGAGATCCCCTTGTCGCCACAAGGGAATCACTAGGGGATCACTAGGGGATCACCAGTGGATTCAAGCAGAGAGTTTGCAGATTTTGAGCAAAGGCTCATAGCTACATCAGCGACATCGGATCGATATCGATGGCAGAGCTGATCGCTTTTCCGTGGGGAAAACGGGATTCTACCTGTGCAAGCGCGTCTTTGAGAATTCCGGGGCTGCTTGCCTTGAGGATCAGATGGTATCTAAAGAGGTTGTTCAGACGGCTAAATGGAGCCGGAGCGGGTCCCAGGATCAAGAGTTGTCCGGCAGGGAACCGGAGTACAACATCGGATAAGACGCCGGAAAGGCGGTTCATTTCCTCCAATAAGACGGAGAGATCCTTTGCTTGATAGAGGATACGTGCCAGGCGGTAAAATGGCGGGTAGTAAAGCCTTTTGCGGTAAGAAAGCTCTTCCGCGGCAAAGCCCGGGTAATCCTGCCGGGAGGCGTGCACGATGGCATAGTGATCCGGATTATAGGTCTGAATAATCACTTCTCCGCTCTGCTCACCGCGTCCGGAGCGTCCCGCCACCTGGGTAAGTAGCTGGAAGGTGCGTTCTGCTGCCCGGAAGTCCGGCACATTCAGGCTGATATCGGCATTGACGATCCCCACCAGAGTCACGCCAGGGAAATCCAGCCCTTTTGAGATCATCTGCGTTCCCAAGAGGATGTCCACTTCTTTGCGTTTCATCCTGTCATACATAGTCTTATAGCGGTCTCTTTGGCGGGAGCTATCCGAATCCATCCGGAGCAATCTCGCATCGGGAAAGAGCAAGCTGAGAATCTGCTCCAGCTTCTGAGTGCCTGCAGCGCCGTAGGAAAAGCTGAATGATCCGCAGGATGGGCATTTACGCGGACTGGGATAGACGTTTCCGCAGTAGTGGCAGTGCATTTCCTCGCGGTCTCGATGATAATACATCGAAATTTCGCAATTTGTGCATTTGATCAATTCGCCGCATTTTTGGCACTGCAAAAAGGAGGAGTAACCGCGTCTGTTTTGAAAGAGTATTACCTGCTGCTGTTTCTGAAGGCGTTGATCAATGGCATTCAACAGAAGAGGAGAGATCATACTGTCGCCTTCTTCATCGCAAAGATTGAGGATCTCGACTCGTGGTAGCTCATAGGACAAAGGTCTTTTGGAGAGAGTGTGCAGACGATAGCGCTGGTTTTGGGCATTGTGCCAGGATTCCAGCGAAGGCGTGGCGCTGCCGAGGATCACCTGAGCCCCTTCGATTTGGGCTCTTACGATTGCCATATCCCTGCCGTTGTAGCGGGGATTGCTATCCTGTTTATAGCTCTGCTCGTGCTCTTCATCAACTATGATCAATCCCAGCTTCCTGATGGGAGCAAGGATTGCGCTGCGTGCTCCGATCACCATCCGGCAGTCACCACTTTTGATGCGTTTCCACTGCTTTAGGCGTTCACGCTCCGTCAACTGGCTATGCATAATCGCCAAAGTATCACCAAAACTGGCAGAGAAACGATCCACCATCTGAGGTGTAAGCGCTATCTCCGGAATCAGGAAGATCACGCCCTTGTCTTGAGATAGATAATCGCGGATGATCTCGAGATAAACCTCCGTCTTACCGCTGCCGGTGATACCATACAGCAGGTTTGTATCAAAGCTGCCTGCCCGGGCACGGATATCTGTCACGGCAGTCATTTGCTCATCGTTGAGCACGATCTGTTTGGGGCTGTCGCTCTTCTCAAAAGGCATACCGCTGTGCTCTATCTTTTTGGGAAAGATCTCTATGATGCCCTTCTTGACGAGAGCTTTCAGGCTGTAATAGCTGACTTCTGCTGCCAGTTCCGCCATTGGTACAGGATGCCCGGCAGCTTTGATGATGGCATAAGCTTGCAGTTGCTTGGCAGGCAATCCGCTTACTTCCTCATCCGGGGAAAGCAGACGTATGTAATTGACTGTCTTCTGCTTGTCTTTATGGGATAACGAGCGGAGCAGCTCGATCAAACCTTCCGCCTCTGCCTCTTCCGCCAGCTTATAGACATGGAGCTTGGGCTTTGCCTTGTGGAGTGATGAAAGACTCTGCGCGGTGCCATCCGCCAGCAGTTGATAGAGCGGCTCAAAGCGTGGTGGAGCAGCCTGCTCGGAAATCCAGCGGCACTGCATCTGCAAATCGGGCTGCAACAAGCTGGGCAGGCAGGCAAAAAGCACCTTGCCCAAGGAGCACTTGTAATAATCTGCCATCCAGACAGCCAGTTTCCAGATACCGGGATTGATCAGAGCTGTGTCATCCAGCACCTCCTCGATCTCCAGATAACGGATGCCGGGCTTGGGATCCAGCTTGCTGGCGTCACCTGTGATGCCCAATTGTAGCTTGCGGTTAAAGCTCACCACCACCCTCAGACCGGGAGACAGCTTCTCTGCCGAGCGATAGACAAAGCGCTCCGCGATGCTCAGGGGCAGATGGACGTAGTAATAATACATAAGCCCAGATTCAGAATGCTGCCTTGCTTGTCAATGAAAACAGCATCCTTCGACCCTGTAGGAACCAGGCCTAATACTGCATGGACAAACCAATGTTGATTCTGGGTGTCCAGACCGGCTTGTCTTCTGTATTCAGATAGAAATCCATCCCAAATTCGGGGATAATGCTTAGTTTCTCGTCTCCTGCTTTGAGATTGATCCTGATGCCTCCGTGATAGATCCGTTCATTGATCTCTGCTTTGCGCATCGTAGAATTACCCTTGGCGATCAGGCTGGTAATCAGCTCAGGATTCCAGCGCTTGCTACCAATTAGCTGCAACTCTGTTCCATAGGAGTCGTACTCATCGCTCACGTAATGCGTCTCTTCATATTTTCCCCCCAGGGCAACACCCCCGGGACCGGGATAGTTGGTGGCAGTGCCGCCTGCCAATATTGCCATCGAATAGCCGTCTAAGGTCTGAAAGAGCTGCTTTTTAACAGTCCCCTTGATCCCCCAGCTATGCGACAGGAGGTGTATTCTCCCGGCAAACTCGGTAGCGTTTCCCAGCCCAAAGGCCATTGATCCTGTCGTGACCCAGGGACTCTGAGTAGAACCAAATAAAGCACCATCTTCCTGATGCAACAAACCGGTAGGCCAGTTCAAGTTGAAACCGTTACCGGTTCCCATCAGGATCCTTACTTTACCCCGCTTGACCGTCTCCGCGGTCTCCAAAGAGGCAACATCCATAGTGGCACAAGCACCCAGTACTGCCATCAGGAGCAGCAGCATGACTAACTTTACCTGTGGAATCCTTATTCCAAAACAATGCATAACAACACCTTATTTAATCAATAGCATTTTCTTGCTATAGACCCTGTCTGCAAAGCGCAGACGATACGTATATGTTCCACTGGAGACCGTTCTACCAAGGTTATCCGTACCATCCCATACAGCCTGGTAATCACCAGCCGTAACATTCCCGGAAGCCAGGCTCTTTAAATGTTGCCCTCGCATATTGTAGATATCCAGGCTCAGCTCCCCAGCAACCGGCACAGTACAGGCGATTGTAGTACTGGGATTGAAAGGATTGGGATAATTTTGCTCCAGAAGCAGCTCATTTGCCGGAGCATTGGGGTCGTCGGCATCCGTTCCATAGTTATATATATACAGCCGAGACAGTCCCGTCTGATTGATCTGACCATTGGTATTTCCCATCAGGACATCAGGATAAGCATCGCCATTGGCATCTATGAATGACATCTCAATCGTAAAATCAGTGAGATCTGGGATCATACTATTTAGTGGACTGAATTCACCCTGATTATTCATTAACAGGATATCACTATCAGGCAAACCGGGACTGACGCAGCCCAAGAAGAGATCAGGATAGCCATTGCCGTCGTAATCGCTGATCAAGACCCCATTGATATGCTTCGTAATATACATTATGTCCTCGCTCGCATCCTGATACATTCCGTTTTCGGTAAGCTTCAAAAGGTATAACGATCGCCACACACCATAGCCCTGGATTCTTGCGAGGAGATCCATATCGCCATCCTGATCGTAATCCATACAGTGGTATTGAAGTCCATTATCCAAGTAAGGAAGGGGATTCACCTGCAGCAGACTAAAGTATCCATTGCCATCGTTAATGAGCATCACATCAAGGTCATTGATTCCCGGAGAGGTCTCATGATTGACCATAATCAGTTCTTCTGCTCCATCGCCATTCAGATTCAGCGCATTCACGCTCCAAGTACCAAATGATTCAAGTTGAGCCAGAGGCAATCGGGCAACACTTTCATCTACAAGAGTGGCACCGGCATTATTGATCCAGATTTGTGGGATAAACCGATTTGCATCCTGCTCAATGGCCATAAAGATCACATCATCATAGCCATCGTGGTTAAAATCTATGACTTGGGCGTTTTGAGCTGCAATAGATGGCATTAGCGGAGCGGCAGCCAAGCCGAAGATTCCTTCGCCGTTATTCAGGAGCAGATAACAGTTTGGTTGACCGTTTGTGTATGGGAGCAGCAGCAGATCATTACTACCATCATGCTGAAAATCGATCAGATGAGCCTCCAGTCCTCCCCGCTCAAAGATCGGCAAGCGGTTGGTAGTTTCATCCACAAAACCACCTTCCGGCTGCCTAATGAAGATACGGCATTGTGCTATCGTCCCCATCAGGTAGCTACCGCTCATGCTGAAGTAATCATCAAGTCCATCTCCATTAAAATCTGCCACTACGATGTCTCCGGTGCATTGCTCTTCGACAGGCATCAGCGCTGTTGTGGCATCGTAAAAATGAAAGGGATAAAGTCTAAAATCGATACTCGTACTCTCATAGGTTTCATCCATCAGGAAGTACTTGCCATAGGGCAGATTTGCCAATCTGAGATCCATTTGCGACTGCTGGACGGGCAGTATAAAAGTTTTGGGATGATCCGCGGGGAGATCGAGCCGGGCGACAATAGCACCACGGATATTACAGACCACTGTGGGGATTGCAGTTAGGGACAGGGACATCGCCATGATACAGACAAATGCCAGACCGAACTTGCTCTTCATAAGGTACTCCTAATTAGTAGTAGGGATACGAAACCCTTGCTTATGTTCCAACAATCAAAAAAAACTTTGGGTACAGCTAGATAGCCCGGCAGTAGAACGTCAAGTAAAAAAAGCAAATAACTCTACAGCTTGCTTCCCTATAGAATCATCAGGCAATCCTCAGGTGATCCCCGGGTGATCCCCGGGTGAACGCCCGGGAATCTCCAGAGCAATGCGACGGATTTGCCACGCGGTCCATTAGGGGAGCATCTACAAGCAAATGTCCAGCGCAGAGATAATCGTAATGAGTCAAACCTCAGGAAAACGTAGCGATATACTCATTGACAGAGTTGGCTGCAGTCCAAGCCAGATACCTGGCTGAGAATACTTGCAGATAAGGAACAATTATTGCTACAATTCACAGCATTAAGCAAGAACACCCACGGGGAGGTGGAGATGAGGCGAATCTGTCTGCTTCTGTTGATATGCCTTGCGATAGGCAGCATAATGGCTGTAGAAGCCGAGGATAGAAGTATCTACGATGTGAGCTTGGAGTATATTCGTGGTAATCTCACGCCATCAGTGGGGCGTAACTCCTATTATTACATAACGGTTATAAACAATTACAACTCTACCTTGGGTGGAATAGGTGTGGAACTTCTTTGCGGAGAGACCCAGCTCTGCGGAGGTTATTCCGATAATTTATACCCAGGCACTCCCCAAGACATTATTCTCATCTGGACACCACAGAATACAGGTGTTTACGAAGTTCACGCCCGGATCACGATGAACGGTGATCTAAACCAGGATAACAATGTATCGCAGACGATTACGCTGAGTGTACAGCCCAATGAAGTGAAGTTGGGAACGATCGGCGGTAATACAATTCTTGGCAGCTTGCCCTTGGATTTCGGCGCTCGAACTTCGATCTGTGATCTGCTTTATCGTCAGGCTGAGCTAAACTATAGTGGCTTGATCACGCAGATAACACTATATAACAATTTTCCCCAAGCTCTGGATGATCAGCCTGTAAGATTCTGGATGGATATCACTACTGCTTGGACATTATCCGATTGGTATCCCTATGATGAGCTTACGGAAGTCTTTAATGGAACTGTGGATTTTCCCTCGGGAGCGTCTATGGTCACGATCACACTGCAACAGCCTTTTTATCTGAACCCGGGCTGCAATTTGGTCTTGAGGAGCTACCGGGCTTGGGGCTTGGATTACGGAGACAGTTACACTTTCAAGGGATTTGAAGTCCCACAGATCAGGGGCGTAGGAGAATCTTATCAACATATGGTTGATCCAAGCAATCCCGAAGGCTATGGCCATATACTCGCCAGGCTCCCCCAAACAGGATTCCTCTTCGCTCCGGATGGAGATGGTAACCAAATCAGCACTTCACCTCAAGCTGTTGATTTTGGCGAAGTGAGGATGGATTTTGGACAGACCAAGACACTTAGAATCATCAATACCGGCTCGTCCACGCTCAGCCTGACCGGGATTGGTTTTGAAATGCCGGTGAATGATTTCAGCTTGGGTCAATTGCCTCCGCTACCGGTAAGTCTGGCTCCGCTGGAAGGGATGAATGTAGAGATCAGCTTCTTTCCTCAAAGCGAAGCGCAGCAATATGCCCAAATCTGCATCACCGCCGATACCGATACCTGCCGGGTAAACATTTCCGGCAGGGGATTGGATCCCTACCTGTATTCCCTGCCCTATGAAGAGGATTTTGATAGTGTTATGATAGGTGATCTCCCCCTTGACTGGAGCAAGATCGTGCAGACCACAAATGCCAATACTTGCTTGGTTACGGATGGCCATGATGTGCACAGTCCGCCGCTGGCAGTCCTGATGGATAACGCTTATGATAACAATGCCGTTCTGATCCTGGTGGCGCCACCGGTGGCGGAGAGCATCCCGATCAATCAACTGCGTCTGGTCTTCTGGCTCAAAGGTTGGTACGATTGCAGCCTTATTATTGGAGTAATGGAAGATCCCTTCGATCCGGCGAGCTTTGTCGGGATCGGATCGATAGAGCGAGGTTATTCCTGGAGTCAGGAGCTTTTTCCTCTTGAGGCTTATACCGGAGCGGGACACTATATCGCCTTCAAGTATGGAGGCGGCAGCTATGCTGAACTGATTCTGGATGATATCCGCATCGAGCAGATACCGGCAGCAGATTTGGAAGCAAAGAGCCTTTCGGGAGAGATGCTGGTCTCCAGTATGGAGCTCAACGAATGTCACAGCCTGAGTGTGAAGAATATTGGTACTCAAGCTCAAAGCGCTTACACCGTAAGGTTGTTTGCCGGGGATCAGATGGTCTGTGAAGTACCGGGAGTACCCCTGGCTCCTGGACAGGAGGAGACTATCCCAATGTATTGGACACCGCCTGCCGGGGTGGAAGAGCTGGATTTATCAGCAGTAGTGGCTTTCCCGGATGATGCTTTCACCGATAACAACATCAGCGATCCCTTTACGGTTCATATCGATAGCGATCAGCTTTATTACTTGGGAGAGAGCTCCGGGCATTACCCCATACCATTTGATACCGGCTACGATTATTCCCTATGGGAGACTATCATCCCGGCATCGGAGCTGGAGGATAACGGGGGTCTTCAGGGACTGATAGAGCGGATCTGGCTCTATGCGTATCAACAGACTCAGACTATTCAGGAATTCTATATCTACCTCTGGCTGGGGTCCACGGACAGGGAGGATCTGGCAGAAGGCTGGATACCCTCGGGAGAACTGGACAGAGTCTTTAATGGCTATGTAAGTATGATGGATTATAGTTTCCCATTGCCTATAGATTTTCAGACGCCTTTCACCTATACCGGCGGAAACATCGTGATGATGATCTATCACCCTTTGTGGTTAGCCTTTACGACCTCAAATCACTTCGAAACCAGAACGGGAGATTTCCTGCGCAGCCTATACCTCCGAAGCCAATCTACCATCAGCCCGGCCAATCCGCCGCTACCGGATGATACTCAGTTCAATGGCAATATCCCGCGCTTGATCTTTGCGCATCAGGAGCGGGACGGCATCCCCGGGAGACTGCATCTGCAAGTCAATGATTCCGGTGGAATGCCGGTGGACGCGGCAACAGCGCGCTTACGCTTTTCCAGCTATCGTACAGAAACAGATGCCCAGGGGCAGGCGGAACTGACCAGTGTGTTACCGGGAACTTGGGAACTGAAAGTAAGCAAAGAGGGATATTCCGCCCACATAGAAGAGATCGTAATCGAGGAAAACAGTGATACTTATGTAAGTGTGCTGCTATCAGGATCATCAGCCAACGACCCGGACAATCCGGAGCCGGGCGCTACCAGGCTCTTGGGTGCCAGCCCCAATCCTTTCAGATCAAGCACAACTATCTGTTTTGAGCTCAAAGAACCGGGATCTGCACAAATCGAGATTTTCAATCTGAGAGGGCAACAGGTGAAACGCCTTGTAGCAGAGAGCCAACTGCAAGGACTCAATGAGATCAGTTGGGACGGCCGCGATGCCTCCGGACGGTCAACTGCTCCGGGTATCTATCTCTATAAGTTCCAGGGGGATGGCGTCTCGCTTTCGGGTAAAATGTTGCGATTGAACTAAGGGGTAGGGCAGGCCTACAGAATTCTGTTTAAGCTGCAAGCACGCTTGTGGTTGAGGCACTCTACTGGCCTCACCTGAGGGCACTCTGTGTATAAACTCGAAAATACATTGACAGACTAGCGCTTATCCAAAAGTATTGAAAATCAAGGTCGAATGAGTGCAAGGAGAAGGAATGAGTATAACGGATCAAGCCAAGCAAAAGCTTAGCCGGTATATAGATAGGCTCGATATTATTGTGCCCGGGGATAAGATTCTGATCGCCTGTTCAGGTGGAGCGGATTCGATTGCCCTGCTCTATCTTCTTACCCTGATAAGATATGACTACAAGCTCAGTCTGCTCGCCATCCACATCAACCATCAGAGCCGTCCGGGGGCCAATGAAGCAGAGCTGGAGCTGGTCAAGAATCATTGCCGGGAACTGAATGTTCCCCTGGTAGTCCGTAAGATAGCTCCCCAACCGGGAACGGGATTTGAAAGCCGTGCCAGAGAGATGCGTTTCCATGAGTTTGAGCAGATTCTAAAGCTGTATCGTTTTAACAAAATAGCTCTTGGACATCATAAGAACGACCAGGCCGAGACGGTTTTGATGAACCTCCTGCGGGGAGCAGGCATCAATGGCATGGCAGGCATCAAACCGGTCAACAATGAGATCATTCATCCGCTCCTGACCTTTGCCAAGACCGAGCTGGTGGAACTGCTCAAAGAGGCAAATCTCGTATGGGCGGAAGATCTTTCAAACCAAGATAACAAATACCGGCGTAATTACTTGCGAAACGACCTGATCCCGCGCTTGCAGTCCGAGATTCATCCTGAGGTGATCGAGAAGATCTGCCAGCAGGCTGAGATTAGCCGGGAAGCGGAAGCCTACCTGAGACTTATCGCGCAGAAGCATCTGAAGAGACTCTTGATAGATCAGAGCCAGACAGAGCTGAGATTGAGCCTGGATGGCTTGAAAAAGCTAAACCGATTGGAGCAGTATTACGTGTTAAAGCTTGCATATACAGCCGTTAGTGCCAATGAACAGGATTTCTTTTGGCACAATCTGGCTGAAATCCAAGCACTCTATGATGCAGAAGGCAGCAAGTACATCAGATGCCAAAATGGCATTACAGTGCAGAAACAGTATGAACAACTGATCTTTTCTAATGAGGAAAGAGCCCGGAATGTGCCAAGCGAGCCGATGCTGCTCGAGGAAGACAGAGCCAGAGCAGTCTATCTGGATTACCGCTTTACTTTCAAGAATATCAAGGTCTTACCCGGTGGTAGAGATCACGACAAGGCAACGATCTATGTTGATCAGGACAAGATTGCCGGGGCTTTGATGATCAGGACCCGCCAACCCGGGGATCGGTTTATGCCAAGTGGAATGAGCCATTTGAAGAAGCTTAAGGACTTTTTTATTGACGAAAAGATACCCAAATATGAGAGGGATAAGATAGCTATAATCTGCGACAGCGAAAAGATTATCTGGGTCGCAGGGCTGAGGCAGGATCAAAGATCTATGCCGGATGGGAGCTCTGTGCGCTATCTGCAGATAACTGTCGAAGCTGTAAATGAGAAGCCCAAACGGGCTGCCAGCCGTTCAAAAAAACAGGGAGAATGAAATGAACTCGATGAATTGCGATATATCCGCCGTCTTGTTTGACGAGCATAAGATTCAAGCCAGGATCAAAGAGATCGGTTGCCGGATTTCAGAAGAATACAAGGGTAAAAACCCTGTCTTTATCGGTATTCTCAAAGGTGGATTTGTGTTTTTGAGCGATCTGATCCGCAGTATCAGTATCCCGATTGAGATCGACTTTTTGGCAGTATCCAGCTATGGTGCGGGAACTGTCAGCTCCGGAGCAGTCAAGATCAAGAAAGACATAGATATAGACATCACAAACAGGGATATCATCATTGTGGAAGATATCGTCGATAGCGGGCTGACTCTGCAGTATATCCGCGATTATCTGGAGAAACACGATCCCGCCTCAGTGAAGATTTGTGTACTCCTTGACAAGCCGGAAGCGCATAAGATTGAAGTAAGTTACGACTTTGTAGGCTTTAATATCAGCAATGAGTTCGTGGTCGGATACGGGCTGGACTTTGCTGAACGATATCGAAACCTGCCCTATATAGGGATTTTAAAGGAAGAAATGTATTCATGAGAATAAAAATTTACCTGGTGTTTTGCTTCGTCCTGCTTTCAGGACTGCTTGCAGCACAAACCGATAGTACAATGGCTGCCAAGGACTTGCTAAATCCTGAAACGATGCAGCAGTACAGCTATTTTATCAGAGCGGTCGTGATCTCCATAGTGGGAATTACCCTGATCAGCCTCTTCAGAATCCTCTATATCAGAAAAAAAAGAGGCAAGATGGATCAAGGAGGTAATCAAGCTCCCGGTGCCAATCCCGGACAGCGCGGGCCTGTTCCTCCCAAGCAATCGTCTTTCCCAGTGACCCTGGTCTTTATCATCTTGATGATCATAATTGTGATTTATCATATGATGAGCAGAACCGGCGAGCAAATCAGTAAAGCACCCTACAACCTCTTTCAGCAGCAGGTCTCCAGCGGACAGGTGGTGGCGGCTGAATTCACCGAGCGGGATATCTATTACAGCGATAGGGACGGCAAGAAATATGTAACCGTAATGCCCTTTGATGATCCCCGGATCATCGACTCGCTGGTCGTAAACAACGTCCAGGTCTCGACCAATAAACCTTCCCGCTGGGCAGGCGTGCTGTCTTATATCCTGCCTTTCCTGCTTCTGATCGTGTTCTGGTTCTTCTTCCTAAGAAATATGAACGCTCAGAATTCCAAGGCCTTTAGCTTCGGTAAAAGTAAGGCAAGGCTCTATGAAGGCACCAAAACCAGAGTGACATTCAAGGACGTTGCCGGTGTGGACGAAGCCAAAGAGGAGCTACAGGAGATCGTGGAATTCCTCAAAGACCCCAAGAAATTCCAGCGCTTGGGCGGCAGAATCCCGCGGGGAGTCCTATTGGTTGGACGTCCCGGCACAGGAAAGACTCTTTTGGCAAAGGCTGTATCCGGTGAAGCCGGCGTACCCTTCTTTTCCATCTCAGGCTCCGACTTTGTGGAGATGTTTGTTGGTGTTGGTGCGGCAAGAGTCAGAGACCTCTTTGACCAAGCCAAAAAGCACTCTCCCTGTATTACTTTCATCGATGAAATCGATGCCGTTGGCAGACACCGCGGCACCGGACTCGGTGGTGGTCACGATGAGCGTGAACAGACCCTGAATCAGCTTTTGGTAGAGATGGATGGCTTTGAGCCAAATGAAGCCGTGATCATTATTGCAGCGACTAACCGACCGGACATTCTGGATCCAGCGCTTTTGCGTCCGGGCAGGTTTGACCGCCAGGTTACGGTCGATCTTCCCGATATCAAGGGACGCACAGAGATACTCAAAGTTCACGCCGCAAAAGTGCCTTTGTCTGATGACGTGGCTTTGGAGATTATTGCCAGAGGAACTCCCGGTTTTAGCGGAGCTGATCTCGCCAATATAGTCAATGAGGCTGCTCTGATTGCTGCCTCGCACAACAAGAAATCTATCGAGATGAGCGATTTTGAAGAAGCCAAGGACAAGCTCACTCTGGGAAAAGAAAAGAAAAGCCGTGTGATCCCCGAGGAAGACAAGCGTATTACTGCCTATCACGAGATTGGGCACGTGCTGACCTCGATATTCCAGGACAAGACGGAGCCTGTACACAAAGTCTCAATCATTCCCAGAGGCTTTACAGGCGGCGCTACTCACTATCTGATGAGCGATAAAACCGGCTATTCCAAGACCTATCTGAAGCAGCTTTTGACCACTATGATGGGCGGCAGAGCAGCGGAAGAGATCGTCTTTTCTGAGCTTACAACCGGAGCAGGCAACGATCTCGAGCGGATCACAGATATCGCCAAGAAGATGGTCTGCACCTGGGGTATGAGCGAAAAGGTCGGCCCTATGACCATCGGCAAAGAACAGGGAGAGGTATTCCTGGGCAAAGAACTGGTCTCCAAGGATATCTATAGCAATGAGACGGCTTTGTTGGTCGATTCCGAGATTCGCAATATCATCACCGAGGCTCATCAGAAAGCTCTGACGATCCTAAAGCAACACTATGATCTGATGGACCTGTTATCAAGAGAACTGCTTGAGAAAGAGACTCTTGGCACAGATGACATCTTTGGACTGATCCTGAGGGCAATACCCGAGAGCGACCGGGAACTGGTCCAAAAGAAGTACAACCGCGCCTTGGAAATGCGTTTTGACCACAATGAACCCACCGAAACCTCCCAGCCGGAAATGGCTGAACAGGCGGAAGAAGAAAGTCCACAATCCGTATGAATGCAAATTTCAAGAATATGTTCCGTGCATTGACGGTAAGGAATTACCGCCTCTTCTTTGCGGGACAGGGAATATCGCTGATCGGAACCTGGATCCAACGCACCACTATGGGTTGGTTTGTTTACAGGCTTACGGAATCCCCTTTTTTGCTGGGGCTGATCAGCTTTCTATCGATGATTCCCTCGATCTTTATCAGTCCCTTCGCAGGCACCTGGGCGGATCGCTGGAATAGACACAAGATCATCATCGGCACACAGATAGCTTTCTTTATACAGAGCTCTCTTTTGGCACTGTTTGTAGTGACGGGAGTAATAGATTCCTCCAGAATCTGGGTCTTGATGTTACTCTCTGTGGCTCAGGGGATGATCGAAGGTGTTGATGCTCCAATACGGCAATCCTTTGTGATAGATCTGGTGAAAGTTCGCAGTATGGTGCCCAATGCAATAGCTATGAATTCTGCAATGTTCAATGGTGCACGCCTGATAGGGCCGGCTTTGGGCGGTTTCCTGATCCAGGTCTTTGGAGAAGGTCTGTGCTTCTCGATCAATGCAGTTTCCTATATCGCAGTGATCCTGATGCTCTTTATGATGCGTATCCAGTATGAGCCGATGGTGCAGGACAAAGAATCCACTCTAAAGAAGATTCTGGAAGGCTGGCGCTATGCCTGGCATCAATTCCCAATACGCGTACTGGTGATGAATCTGGCAGTATATACGATGTTTGGAATGTCATACGCGACCATCCTGCCGGTCTTTGTAAGAGACGTCCTCAAAGGCCAATCCAGCACTATGGGCTTGATGCTCTCGACTGCCGGGATTGGTGCTTTATTGGGATCTTTCTTCCTGGCATCCAGAACCACCATCCGTGGAATAGCCAGCCGGATGCTATTCATTGGAGCTGGCGTAAGCGCTACCCTGATAGTATTTTCTTTTAGCAAAAGCATCTACATCAATATGCCGCTTATGGTGATCATCGGTTTTGGTATGATGATGCAGATGGCTTCGACCAATACCCTGATCCAATCAGTGGTGGATGACAAGATGCGCGGGAGGGTCCTTAGCATCTATACGATGGCTTTTACCGCTGTGACGCCTTTTGGCAGCCTCTTGGTGGGCAGTCTTTCCAGCACATGGGGCGTTCAGCCGGCCCTGGCGATTTGTGCCCTGGTATGCCTGATCTGGTCACTGAGTGGGTTATCAATCCTGGGCAAGTTTACCCGCTCCGTACTGAGGATGCTGGTAAGATCCAAAAACCAGGAGATTTACCGCCCCAAACAAGTACTCATATCACCAAAACCAGGACTGATTAATGAGAGTATTTAGCTACCTCGGCAATGCCAGGCCCGATTACCGCTCTTTGATGAGAGAACAGATTGATCTGCTGATAGAGGGGGTAAGTATTCCCGTGAACAGGCTGGTGATAGCGGAGCAGACACATTCCAAGCTGGTGCATCAATGCACCGCAGCAGATTGTGGAGCAGGCCTGGGAGATCACCCGCAAATAGCAGTTGCTGATGGCTTTATCACGGATATCCCCAATCAGTATCTACTGATACGCACTGCGGATTGTACTCCTGTCCTGATCTACGATCCCTCCGGCAAAGCTGTGGCAGCACTGCATAGCGGACGCGAAGGCACTCGCAAGAATATCGCCGGACAGGCTGTAGAACAACTTGTCGAGAGCTACTCATGCAAACCCCAAGATCTGCTTGCAGTCATAGGAGCAGGCATCTGCGCAGAGCATTACGAAGTAAGCCCACAAATCTATGATGACTTTATAACGAGCTTGGCACAGATGGGTATTGAAGCACAAAGCCCCCGTTATCGCCATCTGGACATTCAGGGCTCGATCTACCGGCAGCTAATCCACGCAGGGCTACTCCCGGGTAATATCCATGAACACGAGATTTGCACCTTTGAAAGGGAAGATTACTTCTCATTCCGCAGGGACGGAACGCATAACCGACAGATAAATCTTATTGGGATTCAAGATGAATAGTAATTATCGAAGCAAAAGCGGGCTGGTGAGCCTGGAGATCCGCGATGGCGGAATGTCTGCCTGGCTCACGATCAGCGAAACCGGCTCTCTCATTGATGAAAGAGAAATCCTCGAGCTGATCGATCTGGCAGGAATCAAAGCCGGATTTGAAGAAGCTCAGGATTATATCCGCGAAAACAATCTGGAAAAGGAATTCAGCCGTCCTTTCCCTCTGGCTCTGTGCAAAGCAGGCTCTGTGGATACGAAGCTGAATTATTACTTTGACCATAGCTTGGCTCGCGAATTGAGCCCTACTGCGGATCCATCCCTTTTGGCGAGAATGAGCTATGTAGAGCCGGAGTCAGTAATTGCCGATTACTCCTCCAATCTCTTTGATCGTCACGGCTCCATCTACAACATCTTTGGCGAGATCATCCCCAATGAAGGCATCGATCTTGATACTGCCAAAGCTCTTGCCGGAGAGGGAGTGAGATTTGACGAACAACTAAATGCCTATGTCTCCATAGCAACCGGATACCCCTATCTGGATTCCAAAGGCAAGCTCTGCTTGTTGGACAATCTGATCTTGGGCACGGAGATCGCCGAATACCAGTTTCCGCTGCATCTCCCTGTCAATATCTCCTATGAGGGAGATCTGGAAAATGCACGTATCTACTGCAAAGGCAAGATATTGGTCAATGGCAACCTCAAGGATAGCTATCTGGAATCTGAAAACGACATAGAGGTATCAGGAATAGTCCATTCCAGCGAAATCAAAGCTGCCGGCAAGATCAGAATAGATGGCGACATCATATCCTGTGCCAAAGGTGGGATCAATTCCCAGGCAGATATTAGCTGCGGCAGCATCCTCAATTCACTCGTGCTCTGCAAAGGATCGCTGCGCTTTGGCTCTCTCGCTTCGGAATCACTGATTGTGGCTGATGCCGGCATCACCGGCGAGCCCGGCTCAAACGTAATGCAATGCCATATGCAAGCTTGCGGTTCGATCGAGCTGGATAATCTCGGTAGTCCAGAGGGTGGCTCAAACGAGATTGAGATCACCATCAGTCCCTATTACAAAAACCTCCTGACCCGGATGACCAAAGAACTGATACGTCTCAAAGAACAACCGGAATTCTACTACAATGAGCTCGAGAGCCTGGGTATCCAGATCAAATCCTGTGAAAACGAGCTCGACAATCAGCTCAATGCCTTCCTTAAGCGCGAGCCGGGTAACCGCTTTCACATCAAGATCTCTGGCAGAGTACATCCTCACGCTGAGCTCAGAATCCTAAAGCACACTTACACGATCAAGAGCGCACAGACTTCACTAAACCTGGAGGAACAAGATTAGAGATTGAAGCCGGCTTGCCAGTGCCGTCCCATTTTTCAGTTATATGATTATAAGATATGGAGATATATAATGTTACGTAAGCTCATCCTGAGCCTCTGCCTGATCCTCAGCATCACCGGGATACTCGCTGTAAGCCCCGGTTTCTTCAAAGATCCAGCTGTCTCGCCCGATGGTAACCAGATCTGCTTTGTTTACCGTGATGATCTTTGGATCGTTCCCTTCCGCGGCGGTGATGCCCGTCGTCTCACCAATACAGACGCCAGCGAATGGTCGCCAATGTGGTCTCCAGATGGCTCCCGGATTGCTTACAACTCAAACCGTGAGGGTCAGTCCTATATCTACACAATTTCTCCCTTCGGTGGTGCATCCACAGTGCTCTATCGCGAAAGCCTTGCCCTGGTGGATTGGTTTGCAGATGGCAACAGCCTTCTTTGCACGCGTTACAACTTCCGCTTTGGCAGTTCCTTTGTGAAGCTTCCACTCAGCGGAGAGCGTCCCACCCTGATCGCCGAGATCGGAGATCGTTATGCCAGCCTCTCTCCGGACAACACCAAGATCATCTTCAACCGCTATGGCGATCCCTTTCGTGAAGCCTACCAAGGCAGCCTCAATGGTGATCTATGGCAGCTTGATATTGCCACCAAGCAATACACACGCCTTACCAATACCCCGGGCACAGAGCGCTATCCCACCTATTCCCACGCCTCAAATACACTCTTCTACTGCGCTTCCGATGGAGCTCGTTTCCAGATCCACAGAACGGAAAATCTCAATTTCGAGCGCTCTACCAAACTCACCAATTTCGAGCAGTGGTCTGCCCGAGATATCAAGATTGCCAGGCAAAACGACCGCTTGGTCTATGAGCTCTTCAACGAGATATGGTCTTACGATCCCACCCGATTATTGGGTGCAAAAGTAAGCCGCGTCGAGATCAATATCCCCGAGGATTCCTGGAGCGACACTGCCCGCAGGACAACGATGACAAACGAATTTGGCGAATACGCTGTCTCCGATGACGAGCTCTTGGTCGCCTACCAATATATGTACGATGTCTTCGCGATGCCTCGCAAGGGCGGTGAATCCCGTCAAGTGACCGCCGACCTGGGTGGCGTCTCCAATATGCTCTTTCTCAATGACAACCGCACTCTCCTGATGCAGCGCCTCAAGCAGGGGCAGGACAAGCTCTTCAAGACCCGCATCGATTCCACAATGGCACTGCAGCCGGTGGATTGGTTCGGACAGGATAGCCTCTTTGTGGAAAGCCTTTACCGAGATCAGAGCGGACTCATCATGGTGCATTACCGCGATCAGATGAAAGGCGGGAATGTAGCATACACAGACGATAGTCTGAGCACTTTCACCCGCATCCCTACTCCCTGGGTGATCAGTTCCAACGTCGCCTTCAACGCCCAAAAGACCCATGCAGCCTTCGCTGTGGTCCGCGATGATACCTGGATGCGTGAATTCTATATCTATAGCGCTATGGACAGCACTCTTACCAAGGTCTTCACCGATGATCAGTGGATTAGCTCCATCAAATGGACTCCGGACAATCGCTCCATCCTGATGAGCCGTGCCGGAAACATACATCGTCTCGATCTGATCCCACGCGATGAATACGAATATGACAAAGATAACTGGAAAGAAATCTTCACTACTGAGCTCTCTGAAGAACCCATAGCCGCAGCCGACAGCACTGCCGATAGCCTCGCGATTGATATTGATGAACCGGTGGAAAGCACCGAAGAGCCTGCCGAGATCGCTCCAGCGGTCCAAATCGTCTGGGACAATATCGATAAACGCCTCTTCCCCGTTGTCGCGGATCCCTCAAGCTATCTCAGCGTGGTCAAGTGCCTCAGTGACAGCACATTCCTCTATATCTCAGAAGCTCAGGAAGCCGGCGGCAGCTCCAGCTTGATCAAGATCAATATCTATGGTAAAAATCAGGAGCAGGAGTTCAGCTTTGGCAGGAATACCGGACGCTTCAAAGAGGTGGGAGATTTTATCTACTACCTCCAGGACAGCGTTCTCAAGGCTTACAACCCCAAAACCAGCCAACGTCGGGAACTCTCCGCATCTCTGACATATGATTATGATATCAAGACCCTTAATCGACGTGTCTTTGAGCAAGTCTGGGGAGCATTTGGACTCAATTTCTACGATGCCAACATGCACGGGCAGGATTGGGACAAGCTCTTCTCCATCTATGAGCCTTATCTGGAACAGGTACAAAGCATTAGTGATCTGGAGACCATTATCGACGAGATGATCGGCGATGTAAACGCCTCCCATACGGGCTTTTACCCCCGCCCTGAGAACCGTTATCCCGGCAAAGCCGTTGCCTATCTCGGAATGGAGCTCGATTATTCCGATCGCCTTTCCGAAGGCATCCGCATCAAGACAGTCTATCCCGGCACCCGCTTGCACTATCTCTACAATATAGCTCCCGGTGCCATCTTAAGAGAGATCAATGGCAAGCTGATTACTGCCAATACTCCCATTGATTCTTTGCTCCTGGAACAGACCGGCAAGACCCTGCGCCTCGGTATTCGACGCGAAACAGGCGATATCGAAGCTGTTATCAATGGACTCTCCTGGAGCCAGATGCGTAGCCTGCATTACAATTACAAGACAGAACAAAGCAAGCAACTCGTCAAAGAGCTTAGCAACAGCAGAATAGGCTATGTCCATATCCCTGCAATGGGTAATGTCGATTTTACCAATTTCACCCGCGACCTCTTCCGCGATAACTCCGATAAAGAAGCCCTGATCATAGATGTCCGTGGCAATGTCGGCGGCAGAATCCACGATATGATTATCAGTCTGCTGATCAAGAAACCTTATGCCTATTCCAGTTCCCGGCGCTACAGCCGAGAATCACGCCTCGAGCCCACCCGCATCTGGAACAAACCGGTTGCAGTATTGGTGGATGAGCATTCCTTCTCCGATGGCGAGATCTTCCCCATCATCTTCCAGGAGCTCAAGCTCGGTAAAGTAATTGGCTTCCCCTCCAGCGGTGCTGTGATAGGTACCTGGGAATATGAGCTGATCGATGGCTCTTCGATGCGTATGCCTTCCTCCGGCTGGTACAAGCTCGACAAGACTAATATGGAAGGCACCGGTGCCCAGCCGGATATCGTAGTGGAACTCACACCAAACGACCTGATAGAAGGAAATGACAAGCAGATCCAAAGAGCCGTGCAGGAACTGCTAGACGAACTGAACCAATGACAGCAAACGAACTGAACAACCTGCTCCTGAGAGTCGAGATACTGGCCCGGAAAAACTGGATTTACGCCATCCACCTATTGGAAGAAGCAGAGCGTGACCATCCCGGTGAGCCTCGGATCCACAGCACCCGAGCTGCAATCTTCTTTGAACGGCATCGCTTCAAGGATGCAGCGCGCCACTTTCTGAAAGCCCTGGAGTATTCTCCGGCTAATCCACAACTGCTTTATATGCTTGGTAATTCATACTTTGCCCAGGGTGAATACCGCCTGGCACTGGTCTATTACGATCAAGTACCCAATGATTCGGTAGAGCTGGAATACAACCGGGCACTCACCAAAGCCTATCTCGGTAGAAATCAGGAAAGCATCGATATGCTGGAAGCTGCCACCAAGAAGTATGGACCTCAGGTCTATATCTACAACCTCCTGATCGAACAACTCCTGAGGATGGACAAGCTGCACAAAGCCTCTGCCTATCTTGCCGAAGCCGAAAAGAAGCTCCCACCAAACCATAATCTTGCGCTGATGAAAGGCCTGATCTATTATCGCCGCGAGATTTGGCTAACGGCATACTATTCCTTCAGGCAAGCTGATGAGAGATACGAGATCTATTTCCCCGAACACCTTCACAGCTACGCCAATTCTGCTGCCAAATGCGGATTCATACAGGAAGCAATCGAGCTGTTTGATCGCGCTTTGACATACAGCCCTTACCAAACCACTCTATACGAAGACTACGTGAAGATGCTGGTCGAGGAACAACACTACAACCTTGCCCGTAAGGTTCTTGCCAAGGCAAAGAGAAAGATGGAAGCCCTGAGTCCTATGTTGCGGCTTTTGCAGGAAAGGATAATGCAGGAATCTCCCATATGATTTCCAAGCTGATCAATCCTATCCAACATTATAGCTGGGGCTCCCGCAGCTTTCTACAGGAACTTACCCGGGATCCATCCCTTGCCGGCAAACCAGCCGCAGAGCTCTGGATGGGTGCACATCCCCAAGCACCCTCAAAGATTACTTTTAACGGCACTCAGATGCCCCTGGGAGACTTTCTCGATACCAATCCCAGTAGTCTCTTGGGAAAATCCGATAGCCCACGCCTGCCTTATCTCTTCAAAGTATTGGCAGTAGAGCAAGCTCTCTCCATCCAGGTGCATCCCTCCAGACGCCAGGCTCGCGAAGGATTTGCTCTGGAACAAGCTCGAGGTATCAGCCTCAGCGATCCGATGCGCAAATATCGCGACGACAATCACAAGCCGGAGCTGATCTATGCACTTACCGAGTTCAAAGCTCTCTGCGGATTTCGCAGGTATTCACAAATAATCAGTCTCGGCAAGATCCTGGGATTTGACCAATTGCTCTCTTTCCGCACCTTTTCCGCTCAACCTGATACAGCTAGATTCCGTCAATTGATCTGTGAACTGCTCAGCTTGAGAAATTATGAGCTGCAAGCTTTCCTGCAAGCCTGTCTTGCCAGGCTGGATCAATTGCCAGAAGCCGATACAGCCGAGCTGATCAGAGAGCTCCACGAGCTCTACCCCTTTGATATCGGAGCGATTTTCCCTGCCCTGGTCAATCTGATCAAGCTGAATCCCGGTGAAGCAATCTATCTCGATGCCGGCATCATTCATTGCTACCTCAAAGGTGCAGGCCTGGAAGTGATGGCAAGCTCGGACAACGTCCTGCGTGCCGGGCTAAGCCCCAAATACATAGACGTTGCGGAGTTCTGCAAGATTTGCAGCTTTGAGCCTTATTATCCCCTTATTATCTGTAGCAATCCCCAGCCCGGTGAATTTGGAACCTATGCCAGCCCATGTCCTGACTTCAGGCTCAGGAAGATCAATCTGCCAGCCGATCACGAGCTCGTCCTTGATCCTGAAAACAGTCCCCTGATCATCTACTGTATGGATGGTAGGGCTACAATTGCGGGAAATCTGCTGATCCGGGGGGAATCTCTCTTCGTTTCTGCCGATGAGGCACAGCTTAAGCTATCCGGTCGCGCCACCCTCTTTGTTGTAGATCTGCCTTAGAACTTAAATTCTACTCCAAAACTCAGCCTTGAGACCACCTCTTCCTTGAGGGTGATCAGTCCATCGTTGTTGATATCTGTGTAATGCTCGCTGTATCTGCCGATCAGGCTGGCATTTGCTGCTATCCTGTAAGACAATTTGCCCCCAATTATCGCTCCCGGATTTCTCAGGCGGGTAAAAGACAGATAGCTCACATTCTTTTGGGAATAGACCAGCGATGCTTCCTCCAGATTCTTCAGGAAGCTGGGATAGACCGAAAGCCAACCAGAGAGCGACTTTCCGGTACTAAGCCCTTCGCCGTACATATCCTGAAACTCCACTACCAACTTCGCGATATTCATCAGCTTGGCAGAGAGTGATCCATACCAGCCAAAGGCAGCTTTGGCTTCTTCCAGCCTGCTTTCCTTGGCCTCTAGATAATAGGTGTCCTGCCCGCTATCCGGATCTGTAACCATATAGTACTGAGCGCGTTGATCATCGTAGAGATGATCAAACCAGGAGGGCAAGAAGCGCTCGGAAAAACGCCGCATCTCCAGCCGGGATTCAAATATTGAGAATTTTGCTCCCAGCCCCGGGAAGATATAGCCGCTGCCATAACCATCTATTTTAGCTATCTCGCCGTAGTTGTAAAGCTTGAAATACTCAGCATCGACCAGAGGTAAGCGGTAATCCATACTATAGATCATCAAACGCTTGGGAACGTCGTAGGCTGTCAGATTATCCGCAGCTATCGAAGCATCCAGATCAAATCCATATCCCCCAATGCCGGGATAAACCAGATCCACATAAGGATTTACAACAGGATCATCAAGGCTATTATCTCCATCGATATCGATATCGGTCTGATCCGGCACTCCATCACCATCCGTATCCGCCCAGGCATTGGAATTATTGGGGAAGCGGTCGTAAACATCGGGAATCTTGTCTCCGTCTTTATCCTCGTACTTCCCGTGCTGATCCCGGTCCAGCCCCACATTCAACCCAAAGCTGAGGTTTTTAAATAGAGGTATCGGCATCTGGCTCATCGGCTTGAGGCTCACTCTCGCTGCCAGTATCTGGTTTTTAACGATGTTGTGGGTAAAACCTTCCAGCCCAAAACCCATCATATTGGTATTGATACCGGCAAATCCTCCTGTATTGCGCACTGCGGGATACTGCAGGGTATTGCAGTAATGATCAAAGATCAGGCCATTTGCCTGGCTGTAATCATCGATATTGAGGGCTTTGAAATAGATCGGATCGCTTCTGTCGCCATAACCCAGATAGTATATCTTGTAAAATAGATCAGTCCATTCGTCCCAGTCATCCCCCCGCACATTGCCATCGGCATCCACCAGAAAATCCAGATCCAGCCCGACTCTCAGCTTCCACAGCCGAAATTCCGGCATCAGCCTGATCTGGGAATAGGTAACGCCATCCAGAGTAATAGAGCCCAAAACACCGGTCATACTGGTGCCGGATTCCTCTTCTTCGCCCGGCATAGGCGGCAGGAAACGCACTGAGAGGCTGTCTTCGGAGGCAGGCACAGTCTCATTTAGCTGCGCGGCAAGGATCAGCGGAATCAATAGTAATAGCAGTAGTAGTATTTTTTTCATCTGTATATTCAGCTCCATTATCCCAATAATCTACTCAATTATGACTGTCAAGAAAAGATTTTCCTGCTAGGTTTATGCTCTTATGCGCCACAAGCTATGATAATCAAATGAACTACATAGGTTCATTTGATTTTTTACGCTGAAATAGTATTTTTAGGGATAGCAACGGCAGGCTATGCCCTGCAGGTATCTACTGGATCGGTCTGTTACAGCGAAGTAATAACGATAGCCTCTCAGGCATATTCGATTAACCCGGCTTGTCGGGTTTTTAGACTAGAGGCAATGGCTGGTCTATAGCTGCATTTATCATATCACCTTCTCTGATCGTTATATAGGTTGTGGATATATTAGTTGACATCATTTTAAAAGTAATAAATGATGCAGACAGTGAGTTCTTAAGGAACTGGAGGAACGATGAAACGGCTGTTATTAGTAGCTCTGCTAGTCTCGTCTGCCTATCTGCTGATGGGCTCGACCTGGATACGATCCTACTCAATTGAAGGAGTCTGTCCCTACCCATACAGCAGTTCTAACGTCCAAGCCTACAATGTAATACCTGCCATTGGAGGAGGCTATCTCCTTCAAGGATATGCAGAATTCTTTGATTATGAGTTTTATGTTATGGCTGCGAATGTCTTTTGGAAAGTCGATGAAAATGGAGATATCGTTTGGAGGAGGAGCACTATACAGATGGGAGCTCACAGTATAGTCTTATCCAATGGCTTGGATAGGTATTATTGTATTGCTGGTGGGATCATGTATGTTTATGATAGCCAGATAAACTTGATCGGCTCATACAACTTCGGGCATATAAATGGCTACTATCCATACTTCAACGACGCTGTAATAACCGATGATGGCATTGTGTTTGCTGGCAGGATAGGGTCAGATGCTGTTGTATTGAAGACAGATTTCGAGTTCAATTTGGTTTGGACAGGGGATACTGTTTCTCAAGCATCTTCAGATGGTTTTTATCAGATAATTAACACAAACAATAACGGTTATCTAGCGTTAGGTCATCACGTTCTCGCCAAGTATAGTGCTGTAGGTGATACCCTTTGGACAGCAGAAGTAAATCACATGGAGTATGGATACTATTGCATGGCAGCCAGTACATTAGGTACATGCTATGTTTTAACAGCATCGCATCTAACAGATGAATGGCTTATTAAGTCATTCGGTAACTTTGGAGTTTGCGAGAATACTATACCTGTTGATTTAGATAGGATTGTTTGGGAAGGGAGTAGAAATATGTCTGTGCTAGAGGATGGCAACTTGATTGTGTTTATTCCTAGTATTCAAAAACTGAACAAAGTAACCTTGTCTGGAGCAGTGCTCTGGAGTCGATCTTTTCCAATTGCTACCACAGGCTACGGACCGAAAAATTTCATAGTTGCAAGTGACAGCAGTTTTGTTTTTTGCAGTAATCAGGAGGTAACAGTAACCCTTGTCAAAACCGACAGCAATGGCGAGGTATCCAATGACGACCCCATCCTTATCCCACCTACGATAAGCACTGCGCATTACCCCAATCCTGCCGGAACCAAAGTCACAATAGATTACAAGACAGAGAGCCAAGCTGGTGAATTGAGCCTTGAAGTCTTCAATATCCGGGGGCAATTGCTCTACTCCAGTCCACTCTCCGGAAGCGAAGGCTCTCATAAGATAAGTCTGGCTCAAGCTACAGGCTCACAGTTCGCACCGGGAATCTATCTGTATCGTATAAGAGATAACCAATTCAGCACAAGCATTTCAAAAAGATTTGTCATAACTAAGTAAGGGAGGAAATTGGAATGTTTAGTCTCAGCCACTTGCGAAATAACCGCTTATTGATTANNNCTCTCCTTGATAGGATGCTTGCTCCCTGCTTCTATCCTGCTTGAATCCTGGATGAACAGGCAGGAACCGACTGTGTTATATGTGTTTAGCAGGTGTTCACTCAAAAGGGGGAGGACAGAGAGGCTTCATCCCTCGCAATCGGATATCGGTCTTATTGGGCTTGAGACCAATCGAGCAATTAAAAATGGGTATGCAGACGGTAGATTCCTGCCTATACGACTCCCCAAAAATGACGTTTTGCTGATTCGTTCGCAGGAATGACGGAGGGGGTCGTGTTGGGTGTTAGGTCACGTAGGAGCGACATCTTGTCGCTCAGATAGCTGTGCGTCAGGATGACGCACCTACAATCGGCACTTTGCTGATTCGTTCGCAGGAATGACGGCGGGAGACTGGCTGGGCTATAGGTTCGCACCTTGCGCAGCACTAACTGCCTAACTACTAACTGTGCGAAGCACTAAGCGTAGCTCTAACTGTCTAACTACTAACTTCTAACTGTGCTATGCACACAGCTCAGCTAATCACTCACTAACTTACTAACTTGTTAACTATTAACTGCGCGAAGCGCTCAGCGCAGCTCTAACTGTCTAACTACTAACTTCTAACTGTGCGAAGCACACAGCTCAGCAAATCACTCATTAACTTACTAACTGGTTAACTATTAACAGCGCAGCGCGCCGATCGATTCCTGCCTGCACGACATAAAAAAAAGCGGGATACCCAAGGGCATCCCGCGTTTATCTGTCTGAAGAACTTGATTACTTCATTAGTACCATTTTACGTGTTTCGGTGTAGTTTCCGGCTTGCATGCGATAGTAATAAATACCGCTGGAGACGCTGCGACCTGTGTTATCCGTGCCGTTCCAGATTACGCTGTGGCTGCCGGCTTCGCGGGCATCACTCACCAGGTTGCGCACGATCTGTCCACGGTTGTTGTAGATCACCAGGTTCACCAGGGAGTTTTCGCTCAGGTTAAAGCGGATGGTAGTCTCGGGATTGAAAGGATTGGGATAATTCCCTTTGAGTTCCGTAACGAGCTGAGGAACAGCGGGATCTTCATTGGGAGTGGGCTGATAGACGTTTCCGGAGCGGTTCCATCCACCCATATAACAAGCCCATTCGATGGACTGGGCAGGGCGCTTGATATCGATTGTAAAGTAGCTTACGTTATCGGGAATCACGATATCCAGATCGTCGTCTCCGTCGATATCTGCCAGAGCAGCAGAGACTTTGACGTTTCCACCCAGAGGAATCGGGAAGTTCGGGGATTGAGTTCCATCTTTGCGGATGGAGTGGATTCTGCCGATGGTATCACCAAAGATGATACCGGCATTATTGCCACCATCAAAACGCGCCACTACAGGGGTGCATTCCACTGAAGTGCCAAGTTGGACGGGCATATTGGGCAGATTGCTGCCATCTGGATTCATAATATAGACCTGGCCGGGAGCGGTGATCACTATAATCTCTTCGCTGCCGTTGTTATCTACATCAGCCACTACAGCGCTGGTCTTGATCTGCTGTCCGATATTCTTTTGGAAGAAGACAGTTCCATCGTGGTTGATAGCGTCGAGATAACCGGCAGTACTGGTGGCGATCAGGATTTCAGGCTGAGGATCGGCATCCAGATTGGCGATAGTCATCGCGTTTTGTGAGCCGCCACTTACGGAGGCGGGGAAGCCGGCAATATTGGCTCCGGTCAAGGGATTGATCGCGTGGAGCAAGCCATTGAGGGTTACCACTAGGATTTCCAGATTGCCATCTCCTGTAAGATCTGCAACCGCGGGAGGCGCAAGCACTGCTCCACCGATGGTTACGGGGAAGTTGGCAAGGCTTGTACCGTCTGCATTCCAGGCATTCAATACGCTGCTTTGGGTAACGCTGATGACTTTCGCGGCTTGATTGCCGATCACTTTGGCGATCACCGGGCCACCACGCAGGGTTCCGCCTGCCGGCTTGGTCCAGAGTGTTGCACCGGCTTGGTTAAAGGCTACGACGTTGTTTGCCTGTGTGCTGGCTGCAAAATCCATCAGATTGTCGTTATTGAGGGTTCCCATTGCGACGGAGCCGATGATGGCACTGCCGAGGTTGAGCGGGAATCCCGTGATTTCGATATCGGGATCGGCAGCTTTGACTGCGTGGATATTGCCGCTGTTGTCGCCAAAGACTACTTCCAGATCAGGAGTGCTATCCAGATTGTAAAGAATTGGGGATGAAGATGATGCTCCTCCCAGACTGCGGGGCCAGTTCTTTTGGATCAGGGAGAGGTTGACGTTGAAACTGAGTATCTTGTCATAGGTAAAAGTTGCACCGGGATTGGCGGTAACTCTCAGCTCAAAGGGAATCGGCTCGGAAGGCAGGGTGCTCACTGTGTTAAACTTGAAGGGTGTGCTGTAGTTCCACATTGTGGAGCCTGCAGTGAGCGTGCCATAAGCAGCGACAGAATCGACCAAAGAGATGCCGGGGTAGTTGCAACGCAAGGTGGCTTGGACGTTGCTGCCGGTCATCCAGGAAAGGCCGGTGTAAGGATCCATATAGTTATTTAGAGAAACTTCAAGCTTGATGACTTCACCGGGATTGGGGATGCCATCGCCATCGCCTGTGAATTCATAGACATTGAGATCATCGATTGTGATATTGGGTATCTTGTCATACATTGTGGCAGCATAGGCGTTTACGCGTCCGCTACCGAGCTTGCCGACATAGTTTGGATTGATGTCGTAGATGTAATCCGCTGTGTCCATCAAGCGCTGACGCAGTTGATAAGCAGTCAGCGTGGGATTGAGAGTCTTGACCAGGGCAGCGACACCAGCTACCACAGGAGATGCCATCGAGGTGCCATCATAAGCACTGTAGCTATCGCCTGAGATGATGGTGGACATAATACCTTCGCCGGGAGCAGCGATATCGATCGATGCGCCATAGTCCGAGAAGCTGGCCTTGAGATCAGCGACACCGGTGGCAGCAACGCAGAGAGCGTTTGTCGCATCTGCAGGATAATCCTGATAGGATGTTGTGTGCTCGGTATTGGCATTCCCTGCAGCAGTCACTACCAGGCAACCCAGAGCAGTTACGTAATTGACTATGCTATTGGGATAAGCTCCGGTTCCTGGACCGCCCCAGGAGGCATTAACAATATCAGCTCCAATCTCGGCGGCATACTTTAGCTGGTCATAACCATTGGAGATGCCGGTGGAATTGCTGGTATTGGAAGCGCCTTTGCAGGAGAGGATGGATACCATCGGAGCTGTTCCTGATACGCCAATGCCGTTGTTTCCAACCGCTGCGGCACAACCGGCAACGTGGGTGCCATGGTCGTTATTGGCCCAGTTTTGATAGGGGTTGTTGTCGTTGCTGTAAAAGTCCCAGCCTACGAGGTCGTCTATCTTGTTTCCGCCTTCTCCGGCATCGACACCGTTTCCGCCGGTATAGGTACCGGCTGTCCAGTTGATTGTCATACCGGGAGATTCGGCAGGATTGACCCAGATATTGGCTCTGAGATCAGGATGATTCCATTTCACGCCGGAATCGGCAATACCGATCATAACGTCATAACTGCCCTGAGTATAATCCCAGGCATCAAAGCTTTTGATACGTTGGTGCACGTATTGGGAGGTGATCATCGGATCATTGGGAACCCATTTGGGACGGTTGATGGTCTCAAATTCTGCCCAAAGCAGGTTTGAATCTTTGGAAAGCTCATTGACAGCCCGGTCCATCAGGTCGTCGGAAGAGAGGATAATTCTGTAGATATTTTGCAGATACACGCCGTTGTCGTTCCAGGTGGGAACCTTTACATAGGGGTGCATATGCTCCATATCCACGATGCCAAGCTCTCTGGCAAGTGCGTCGAAAGAGGGCATACCGGTGCGAACGGAGCCGTCTTCGGTGGTAAAATTGATCACGCCGCTGTCATTGCCGACTGCTTCCTTGGTAAAACACGCAATGATGCTGCGTGAATAGAAGTAATCCGGGTCAAATTCGAGCGCCGATAATAAGCCGATACTTAGTATCAGCAGAACTACCGTCATCAAGTTCTTCATTGGTACCTCATCTATTTGTTTTATTGTTTCCTTATAATATGAGACTGCTATTTAGTCAATTACTTTTGCAAGAGATGTTCCTTAGTAGAGGATAAGTTCCTCACGGCTATTGTAGAGACGGATGTATTCACTGCGCAGGAAGGAGTTGTTTTCCGCCTGCAAATCAGGATCCCGGGTGATAATGCCAAAGGCATCGTCACGTGCCTGCCTCAGCAGCAACTGGTCTTTGATGATGCTGGCAAACTTAAAGCGAGGCATCCCGGATTGCTCCGTGCCAAAGAACTCTCCCGGTCCTCTGAGTTCCAAGTCTTTTTCTGCTATCACAAAGCCATCTGTGGTCTTATTCATCGTGGAAAGACGCTCCCGGGCGACAGAACTGATCGGGAAGTGTTGGATCAGATAGCAATAGGACTGGCTGGTCCCCCGGCCTACTCTCCCGCGCAGTTGATGTAGCTGTGCCAGCCCAAACCGTTCTGCATGCTCCACGATCATCACCGTCGCATTGGGGACATCCACGCCCACCTCAATCACCGTCGTAGAGACCAATATCCTCGTCTCGCCAGCTTTGAAGGAGTGCATTATCCTGTCTTTATCCTTCGCAGACATCTTGCCATGCAAAAGAGCTGTGCTATACTCGGGATAAATCTTGGTAGAGATATACTTATAAAGCCGCTCTGCATCCAGTAGGCTGATCTTTTCCGATTCCTCCACCAAGGGACAGACTATGTAAACCTGCCTTCCTGCGATCAACTCCTTGCGGACTTCATTATAGACAGTATCGATCTTGCCTTCCTGACGCACAAAGGTCTGAATCGCCTTGCGGTTGGGAGGCAGTTCATCTATGATACTAAGCTCCAAATCTCCGTAAACAGTCATCGAGAGCGAGCGCGGAATAGGCGTTGCAGAGAGATAGAGCAGATCAGGACGGCTACTCTTGCGCGCCAGCTTGGCACGTTGCTCCACTCCAAAGCGGTGCTGCTCATCAACCGCCACGAAGCCCAGCTTCTTAAAGACTGTATCATCCTGCAAGAGAGCGTGTGTGCCGATCACTATATCCAGCTCTGATTCTGCTATATCCTTCTTGATTTGTGCTTTACCCTTATAAGTTCCACCCTTGAGCAAGCCCACTTTGACAGGCAAGCCTTCCATCAGCTTGCTGATATTCTGGTAATGCTGTTCTGCCAGTATCTCCGTCGGAGCCATCAGAGCCGCCTGATAGCCATTATCCACCGCTAAAAGCATAGCAAAGAGGCTTACAATCGTCTTGCCGCTGCCCACGTCCCCCTGCACCATCCGGCTCATCTGCCGGGCAGAACACATATCTGAGAAGATCTCTCTAATCACCTTGACCTGGGCAGAGGTCAGCTTGAAAGGCAGCCTCTCCCAGAGCAGTTTCTTGAGGCGATCCTTGTTCTCAAAGACGATGCCATCTTCAGCTTTGATATGATAATAACGATGCCTTGCCCACATCAATTGGCTAAAAAAGAGTTCCTCATAGGCAAAGCGTTGCCTTACCTGCTCTATCTCCCCCAAGTCTGTGCCAAAGTGCATCTTTTGCAGAGCCACCTTGCGCACGGGATACTGGTATCGATCCAGCAGTTCCTGGGGCAATCTCTCGCTAATCTGAGCTGCAAAGAGCTCAAAGATCTTGTAGATCAGATTGCGCAGCATCTTCTGCGAGAGCTTGTCCGTAAGCCCATAGACTGGCAGAATCTCCCGCGTTTTCCAAAAGTCCAGCTCCTCTTCCTGATCGGCAATCAGCTCAAAATCCGGATGCAAAAGCTGAAGCTGCCCATCGTGTTCACTTAGCGTTCCGGAGAGCCAGACAGATTGTCCCGGCTTGAAAAGCTGCTCATAGTGAGGCGGAAAGCGAAACCAGGTGCAGACCAGGGTGATTTTCGTATCGGAGACACCCACATTCAGAATCTTGGAGCCGCTCTTGGTAGGGCGCAGATCGACCCAACTGATCAGAGCAGTAAAGGCAATCATGTCTCCGACGGTTGATTCAAAGAGACTGGGATTGACCCTACGTGTCATATAGCTTTTTGGGAAATACTCCATCAGATCCAGGGGCGTCCGTATTCCGAGCCTCCACAGCAATCTGGCACGATATTCCCCGATGCCTTTGACAAACTTCACAGGCATATCTATTTGCAATTGCGGTACAGCCTTTTGCTCCATTACTCCATTATCTCAAAGTGCCCCGTTTTGTCAACCGGATTGAACACCCTGATTCCAAAAGCTCAATTTTTCCTTGACTTGCCACAAATATCCGGATAGATTGTCCCCAAGTATCGGCTTTGCGAGTGCCTAAACTGTAGTTTTTTATTTTTTCTTGTCATTTTCCAGCGCGGAAAGCGCCAATTCATTCAAAATAAGGAGAAAACTATGAACGTATGGAAACAGATCAGCCTGGCTCTGGCTCTCGTCAGTCTGATGGCTTGTGCCAATGCAAATATTGGTCTTGATTCGGTGCAGGGCCGCAGTCCGGTAGTCCAGGTAGTCCGCAATGTCAGCGAAGCTGTCGTGCAGATCAAGGTGGAATCAACCGTCACTGTCCGCCAAAACAATCCACTGATGAACGATGATTTCTTCCGCTATTTCTTCCCTCAGATGCCTCAGGAACAGCAACGCCCTGTCACCTCGATGGGCAGCGGATTTATCTTTGAATTCCAGCCCGATACCCGGGACGCATATATTATGACAAACAACCACGTGGTCGATAGCGGCAGCAACAGCAGCAATACCAAGATCACTGTAACCCTCGCCGATAAAAAGACTTACCAAGCCACAATCGTTGGTCTCGATCCCAATACAGACGTCGCGGTGATCAAGATCACGGTAGATGAGGACGAACGCATCACAGTCGCCCCGCTGGGAGATTCCGGCAATCTGGAGATTGGTGATTGGGCAATCGCCATCGGCAATCCCTTCGGTGATGTCGGTTTGGCACGCACCGTTACCCTCGGTGTGATCTCCGCTCTGGGACGTTCCAACCTCAATTTTGGCAATAACTCCCCCATTTATCAGGATTATATCCAGACAGATGCCGCCATCAATCCCGGCAATTCCGGCGGTCCTCTGCTTAATATCCAAGGACAAGTGATTGGCGTAAACGCAGCCATTACGAGCACTTCCGGCGGTAGCATCGGGATAGGCTTTGCCATTCCGATCAATCTCGCCAAGCGCGTCGTTGATGACCTCATCGCCAGCGGAAAGGTTAGCCGCGCCTACCTCGGCATCTCACCCCAGGAAATCACTCCCGACCTGATGGAAGCCTTCTCCCTAACGGAAGTCTCCGGCGTCCTGATCGCCAGCGTGGAAGAGAATTCTCCCGCCTCGCAGGCAGGTCTCGAAGTGGGTGATGTAATCATCGAACTGAATGGCGAAAGAGTCCCCAATGTCGCCAAATTCCGCATCGCAGTCGCCATCTCTCGCATCGGTGACAGCATCCCGGTCAAGATCATCCGCAATAACGAAGAACGCACTGTCTCCGTTACACTTGCCGCTTTCCCGGATGAGGCAGCCACGGCTGAAAAGCCCAGCACTCCCAGCCAGCGCGAACACGGTATTACAGTTGAGCCGATGGATGGCAATTACGCCCGTCAAAACAACCTTTCCGGTACTGCAGGTGTGGTCGTAAGCGCTGTAGCAAATGGCTCTCCCGCTGCCCAAGCCGGAATCACACCCGGATTTGTAATCCTGAGGGTAGGCAATACCCCTGTCAACAGCGTGGATGAATTTACTGAAGCTATGCGCCAGGCTATCGGTAACCTCGAAAACAGCCGTCGCAAGACGATCTCCCTCCTGGTGACCGATCGCAACAAACGTAACTTCTACTATACCTTGCGTTTTGAGTAGAGGGACAAAGCGCAGTCGTGAATCGCTGATTCCTGGATAAATACTCTATAGATAAACAACTTAGCCCGGTGTGATGCCGGGCTTTCTTTTTTTTAATTTCTGGGAAGATGGACTGTATGGACTATATGGATTGAATGGACACAATGGACAGATGCTGCGCCTATTGAAGCGCGACCGACCCCCACTAGATCACTTTTGTGGGTGCGTCATCCTGACGCACAGCAACTGATCGACAAGATGTCGCTCCCACACCACCACTCCACTTCCCCACTGCGCGTAGCACCCGGCACTTTCTCTGTGGTAAAGGAAACTCCTTCCTCTTTTACTCCTTGTTAAATCCTTCCTCCTTGAACCATCAGGCAAACCACCCCCACTGCTCTGGAGATCCCCTTGTCGCCACAAGGGAATCACTAGGGGATCACTAGGGGATCACCAGTGGATTCAATAGGGAAGAAAGGAATAACTGCTTATGGTTCGGGAAAAATCTCCACCCAGTCGGGCTCGATTTTGTTATCCACGCCAAAGCCGTGATAGCTATTCGTATCTCCTTTAAACCAGATCTTGGTGCCTTCTCCCAGTGGATTTTCGGGCTTTGCATAGGCCAAAATAATGCGATAGGGAGCTACATAGACTGTGCTGTTGTCGTTCACGTCTTTCAGTTTCTCAACCATCTCCGTAGTATAGAGATAGCTATCTTTCCAGGCAACTACAAAGGTCCAGTTTTTGCTAACTTTCGCCGGAACCTCAGCTTTCTGCAGAATGCTTGCCATCCGGATACCGCTGATCGTACCGGTGGTCTTCCATTCCTGGTCGATGGTATTACGCACCAATTCCAGCGCGCTACGGATTTCTGCGGCACGTTTATTCTGCAAATACCTGTTGTATCTGGGAATCAGGATGATCGCGGCAATTATCAGGATCACGATGATCGCGATCACGAGATAGCGGGTCTTGATCTTTCTGCCGGTCTTATCGCTCTGTTCTGCCATAATTCTCTCCCTTTTTGTTTTTGTGGCAGTATCAGAGATCCGAATGATTAGTCAATAAAAATTGTATTAGGTGAAAAAGCTGTTGACAGGATCAAAGCGCTGAGATTCTTATCAGGAAAGATGAAAATCGATGGGGAAGAAACTATGACGGATGTAAAGAAAACGCTGCTCTGCTGTCTCTTGCTGGCTCTGGTCTGGAGCCTGAGTGCAGTACTACGCGAGGAGACCGATAGGCTCGGTTTTGGCAACGTTTATGTGGGCGGTCATTACAACAGCACTTATACTTGGACAAACAGCAACTCCTTCCCGGTAACTTTCTTCCAGATCACACTTACGGGGAGCAGGGCTTTTTCGATCAGCGAAGTTCCGGAGCTACCATTGGTCTGTGCTCCGGGAGAGAGCTTTAGTTACCAGATCAACTTCGATCCTATCTATGCCGGAGCGCAGTATTGCCAGACAAACCACACTACGGATTTTCCCGGGCAGCAGCAGTGGTCTAGCTATCATAGCGGAACAGCCTATTGGCCTATGATTCATAGACTGCCTTATTATGAGGATTGCAGTACGGAATTTGCAGATGATCTGCCGGCAGGCTGGAGCAAGATTGCTTCTGATACATACAACGCCCAGGTCGGGCTCTTTGAAATGGACTACTATTATCAGCAGTTGGTGCTCAATAACGGCCATACCACCAGTTCGCAACACAATTTCCTGCTTATTACGCCATTTATAGCAGATTCGCTGGATTTGAGCAGGATGCGAATGAAACTAAGGGTGCAGTCCAGCCCGGCAAACCTGCCGCTAATCCTCGGCACAATGACTGATCCGGCTGATCTGAGCTGCTTTGTGCCCTGCGATACACTGGTGACAGGGACGAATTGGGATGAGTTTGTCATAGAGCTGGCTGCCTTTCAGACCGGCGGGAGGTATCTGGCATTCAGGCATCCGGTGACAGCAAGCTATCAGAACTTCTACCTGGATGATATCACTATTGAGTATATTCCGGCTAATGACCTCTCTGTACTGAGTTTGAGCGGTGATTACAACCAAGCTGCAATGTCCGAAGCTCTCGTCTATGCAGAGATACTTAATCGCGGAACAGAGCCTCAGGCGAACTACCGGGTGATCCTGGAAGATTACAATGGCAATACCTTGGGCGTGAGTCCCGGTGTGCTGATCGCTCCGGGGCAAAGGATTATGGTGCCATTGATCTGGCAACCTTATGAAGCACTGGAATATAGACTTCGTGGCAACTTGGAGAATCCGGGGGATCAGAATCCCCTGAACAACAAATCACCGGAATTTCGTATGCTGATCTCGCCGGGTTATGCCGATTTGAGAACCATCGGAGACGGCTCAATGGAAGCGCGGGTGCCGATGGATACATATTATGAGTATCATATCTTTGAGACTATCTACTATCCCGGTGAAATCGGCAGAACCGGGCAGATCTATGCTATCAGATTTTTCAAGACCTTTGGCTCTACCTCTTCAAGGTCTTACAACGTCTTTGTCGGTGAGACTCCTCAGACGGATCTCTCTGGCGGTTGGATTCCCTCTACCCTCCTGAGCCCGGTCTATAGCGGACAGATAGGATTCTCCAACGGGACTTCTTATGTCACGATAACTTTTCAAAATCCCTATACTTACAATGGTGGTAATCTGGTGGTGATGATCTCGAGCTTTGGTTATGCCGTGCCGGGATCGTATGAGAATAACTTCAAGTGCCAGATCAGCGGAAGCTCCAGAAGCAGGTGGGCAACCAGAAACAACCCTGCTGCCTACAATCCTGCCGGGCCTCCGATGCCTTCCACCCTGAGCAATATCTACCCGATGACGACCCTCTTTTTCAGCGGACATCAGGACTATCAAGGCGTGTCAGTCTTTCCTCATTCTGCTGAGTTTGGTGATCAACCGGTTGACTCTCAGCAGAGCCTGGTCTTTAGCCTGATCAATCAGAGTAACTCGCCGATCACTGTTACAAACCTCGCTCTGCGCGGTGATGAAGCCTTCTCCGTCTTGGAAGAGACTCCTCTTCCACGCATCCTGCAGACTGGACAGCGCTTGCTCTTTTCATTGAAGTATGCTCCTCTGGCTCTGGGAGATCACTCTGCAATCCTTTCCATCTCGGATGATACCGGCAGACAGATCTACAGCTTCCCGGTAAGTGGCAGTTCGATTCCTCAGGAGGTCACAGAGTTACCTCTGGTGCTGGATTTTGACCACACATATCAGGATGACGTGCCACAGGGATGGCTCAAGTATGTCCAGACTAATGCAAACTCCAGAATCATCAGATCGGGTGAGAATCCGCACAGTAAGCCCTCCTGCTTGCTCTTTGCCAATGGCAACGATATGTATCCTCAGTTGCTAATTGCAGCACCTCCCCTGGCACCCAACATCGATATCAACAGCCTGAGATTGAAGTTTTGGGCAAGATCAAACCTGCAGAGTTCCTTTCAGGTCGGCTTTGCAAGCGATCCTACCATCGCAAGTGACTTCCTGCTCATCTCTGATATCCCGATCTCCACGGATTGGAGCATCTACTCAGTCGATTTGAACAGCTACCCTCCCGATGCCCAGGGCAGACGCCTCGTGATCCGTTACCCGGGAGGAGCCTCCGCAATAGCGCTCTATCTAGACGACCTCAGGCTCGAATACAAACCGCAAAGGGATCTTGAACTGATCCACTTAAGCGGCAACAGCAGCCCCAGTCTCGATCATAGCTCCACCTGCCGGGTACGCATTCGCAACTGGGGAGAGCTTTCTGCACAGAGCTTTACGGTAAGATTGCTGGATGAGAACGGGACTATAATCAACCAACAGAGCTATGGCAACCTCCCGGCAGGAAGCAGCCAGGACTATCTCCTCAACTGGCAGAGCCCGGTCGTGATCGCCTCGCTAAGGGCAGAACTGGTCTTTCCCGGAGACGAGAACCTTGGCAACAACCTCAGTGCACCGATGCCTCTGGACTTTTGTGATGACGGTGAAGCTCTGAGCTTTGGCGAGGGCTATATCCCTGCAAATGTACCACTTGACTACAGCAAGAAAGCCAGCATATACCAGTGTATCCTCACCAGAAATCAGCTTTACGACTTTTACGGAATGATCCACGGACTGGCTCTGGACTATAGATTCAACCTCCAGGTGCCTTCTCGAGCCATCAAGATCTGGCTGGGCAGAACCAGCCTGACCGATCTCTCTCAGGGCTGGATCCCTATCAGCGAGCAGGAACTGGTCTTTAGCGATAGCCTTGGCATCATCCCGCCGGGAGAGCACGAACTGAGCCTGATCTTCCCGGATAGCTTTGATTTCCGTTATGGCGACAATCTGGTGCTCACCTTCCTGCGTCCCAACGACAACATCAATCATGGCCTCTACAAGGACTTCTATTGCCATCGGGACAGCTCCGCGCGCCATCTGTTCTTCAGCTCCGAAACCGGCGGTATTGACCCCGTTTACCCCCCTCTGGGCAATCTTACCGACCTCCTCCCCAATATCCGCTTCCTGATCAGCACAGGCGGCACAGGTTCGCTCACCTGTACCGTTCAGGATCCCTCTGGTATGCCGGTCGCGGATGTAGCAGTGGTGCTCGCGGGCTCTGTCTATAGCACCGAAACGGACGCTAACGGCAGCTTTGGCTATGCTCATTTGCCCCCCGGAGACTACCAGATCCAGCTTTCCAAGTTTGCTTATCAACCTCTGCAGCATGATATTACGGTTACTGTGGATCAGAACACAGACCTGCTATTGACCATCCATCCTTATCCGCAGGTCTCTATTTTCGGCAGGATTTTCGGCTCAGACACCGGTGCCCTCCTACCCAATGCCTCCGTTTACTTAAGTGGATATCAGGACTATTTTGCAGCCAGCAGCCCTGAGGGTCTCTTCCAGATTACTGGCGTATATGGCACGATGCCATACAATTACATAATCCTGGCAGAAGGATATCAGACTCGAATGGGCACTTGGTTTCCCGGCTCGACAGACCTCTATCTGGGGGATATTTTCCTCTATGAAAACGCATATCCACCCAATAACGCCCAGGCAAGTTTAGTTGATGAAGCCATTCTACTGAGCTGGGATATGCCCAATACATCGCCTGTGGGATTGCAGGAAAGCTTTGAATCAGAAGACTTTCCTCCTCCGGGATGGAGCCGCATCATAAACAATAATGAGGGTGTGCAGCCCAGCGGCTTGATGCCTACCTGGTGCCGCAGCGGAAGCGTTAATCCCGGACTCCAGCCGGCAATTCCGCCTCATGGCTCCTACCAAGCGGGGCTGGGTTGGGCAGGATCGCATCAGGATGAGTGGCTGATAACTCCTCCTTTCAATTGCCCTGCAGAGTCCTATCTATCATTCCAATCCTATGTCTTTCAAGGCTCTACAGCGGGGGATCACTACTATGTAAAAGTCTCAAACGACAATGCTGCGACCTGGACAATAGTTTGGGATGCCGCTACACAGACCGGAGGCTGGAACTATTATCAATCTACTGTGCAGATTGATCTTGCAATCTATTCTGGGCAGGAGATCAAAATCGCCTTCCACGCCGAAGATCCAATCACAGAAGACGGCCTCTGGTATGTATGGCTCATTGATAACGTATATGTAGGCAATGTTTTACGAAAGACAGATGACCGCGCTCTGGTCTCTTGGAAGATACACAGACTGATCCAGGGAACAGAAAATAGCCCCGAGAACTGGTCTCTGCTGGAGGAACTTCCCCTGGATGAACTCAGCTTTGTGGACACTGCCTGGCAAGAACTGCCTGCCGGAGACTTTCGCTGGGCAATCCAGGCTGTCTATCAGGCAAACGTAATCTCAGAGCCGGTCTTCAGCAATGTCATCAGCAAGCTCATCCCCTCCGGAATGATCAGCGGAGTGGTTCGCCAAACTACTCTCCAGCCTATTCCCGGAGCAACTGTATCTGCCGGTTCGATCAGCGCAACTACCAATAATTCCGGTGCTTACACATTGATTCTGCCCACCGGGACATACTCCGTCACGGCCCGTGCGACCGATTTTCAGAGCCAAACTATTGAGAATGTGATTGTTTACGAAGATCAGACCACAACCGCGAATTTTAAGCTCACACCCGGATCAGAGGCTTGGCTCGATACTCCTCCTGCAAAAACCGATCTGATCGGCTGCGCGCCCAATCCTTTTAACCCGCAAACTACTATCCGCTATAGCCTTAGAGATCACTCAACAATGAGGCTATATATCTACAACCAGCGTGGGCAGGTGGTCCGGAGAATGGTCGATCAGGAACAGCCATCCGGCTATTACTCAATCATTTGGGATGGCAAAGACTCCTCTGGGCGTTCCTGCGGTAGCGGCCTCTATCTGATTCGGATGGAGAGCGGTTCATTCAGCAAGATTGTTAAGGCCATCCTCTTGAAGTAGTTAGACAATCCCCTCTCTTTGCGCTCTGCTTGATAGGATGCTTCTATCCTGCTTCTATCCTGCTTGAATCCTGCTTGAACATACAAGAAACAACTGTTCTGTATGCACTTAGCAGATATCAATCCAAAGGCCAAGAGAAAGGGTCCAAGCTCTTTCCAGATTGAACCCTATAAACTTAATATCAGTGTATCAGTAGCGGATCAGCCTCTGCCAGGCGATCCTGCCGTCTATCTCTATTGCAGCAAAATAGATCCCTGCTGATACGGCAAAACCGCTCCTATCACGTCCATCCCAGCGAATTTCACCGCTTCCAGAACGGTCTGGATGGAGCTCAAGGCTTCGGATTACTTGACCGCGCTGATTGAATACCCGTAGTGTAGCACTCTCCTCGCGAGGCAGTTTATAAGAGATTAATGCACTGTCGTGGAATGGATTAGGTATCGGACTACGCAGATAGAACTCGGCATTGGGAGCGCTGGGATCATTGTTTGCGACCACAGATTCGAGGATGAAGCCCTGATTGGTGATTTCTCCCGAGCTAATTGCCACGCCGAGAGCGCTTTCCGTATGATAACCATCCTTCATACAAGTGACGTCATAGTTCCCCGGAGCAAGGCTGATGCTGTATGAACCATCTGCTGCACTAAAAGCTGTGGCAGTTCCTGCCATAATAATAGCGCCTTCGATAGGAGTGCTGTTTGTGGTAACGACTGATCCACTGAGAGTTCCATTCGGTACAATCGGAGCCCAGATCATCCGCATATCGCGGAAATAGGTCTCATTTGGATAGGTCTGATCAATCGCGGTCAGGCTCTTGCTAAAGGTCACAGTCTTGTACTTTCCGGGGTTGTTCTGGCTGGCGTTGTGCTCTGTAAATTCAACATTTACAGTATAGTTACCATCATCCACCAGACCACCCTGAAGGTTGCGGGCATTCCAATTGACCGTGTGGAGTTGGTGGCTGTTGAGCGAAGCGCTTGTCACAGCGCCGGTTGTGTTGTTGCCGGAGGATGCCAGCCAGCGCACCAGCGTGTAGCGGTATTGGCTTGCCCAGACCTTGAGGGTCTTCACAAACTGATTCTGTCCGTTGGTAATCCAGATTGCGCCAGCGTTACGCGGTCCGTAGGCTCCGTTGTAGGTTACAGTGCGCACTGTGAAGGTCATCGAGCCGTCGATGTTTCTGGTCTGATAGACGTAAAGTCCTGCAGGTGTGATGATTTGCTCTGCATACACGAGGCAAATTGTCAGCACGATCAAGCTGATCGATCCTAAGATCACGAGCAATCTTCTATTCATAACTTATGATTCTCCAGTTTATTTCGAGTGTAATAGATATAACAATTTCTGTGCCAATATTATAGATTTCAGTGGAATACAGAGGTTTTTCTTGACAGATGAGACGAGTCTCTCTAGAAAGGAAAGTTAGAGGTAGATATGGAGACCACGATGATCAGAGAATACTCAAAGAGCGAGCTAAGTCGTCTGTTGCAGGAGCCCGGCTTCTGGCAGCTTGATAATCTGCCTTTTACCAAGCTCCGTCTGGCGCAATATCTTGCCAATCCAATAGCAGAAGACGATGACATACTGTGGCTTATGGCATTTATTAATGAGCGGATCGTGGGCTATTTGGGCGTGATACCTGATCGCATCAAGATAGATGACCAGGTCGATAAATTCGGCTGGCCTACGAGTTGGTGGATCGATCCGGAGCATCGGGGGAGCGGACTGGCTGATCGGCTAATGCAGCGTTTGGCAGAGCTATATCCTCGTATGGCAGCTAATTCAGGTACACCCAGGGCGCTTGATAAGCTCCAACAAAGCGGCTTGATGCAGATCTATGGAAAGCGTCCGCGGACTTGGTACTTCCTCAATCTAAATGCCTCTGTTTTGCACGATTTCAAGCGGGATGGCAAACTGGTAATGGCTATTCTCCCTGTGCTAAGACTAATTGGCTCTACGATATCCAAGTTCAGGCTCAAGAAATGGCTGGCGACCAGCGCTGCGCCGGTCTTGAAGGTGGACTTTCTCGACAAGCCGGACATAGGTGCTTTGGTTACACTAAAAGACTTGTGGCAGAATGACTTTACTTACAAAGACGCTACTTCCTTTGTCTGGCAGAATAGCAATCCCGCTTTTGCACCGCGTCTCAAGGGTGTAGAGAGCTTAAAATTAACCTACTTTGGCAACAACGGATATCACAATATGAGCTTCCAACTTATGCTCTATCATAATGATAAGCCCACTGGATGGATGTCTCTGGTCTTGAGTGACGGTGTCCTTAAATTGCCTTTTGTTTACTTAAAACCCGGATATGAACGTGGCTGGCTTGATCTTTTGGCAAAGATATGCCTATCTAATGGTGTTGATGTGATTTACAGCCAGAGTTCATCCCTTTTGGAACAGATGGATAAGCACGGTTTTCCCTGTCTATTCCGCAAGTCTTACAAGATGAAATTACTTATTTCAAAGTCCTTGGCTGCACTCCCTAAAGGACGTATTCTCCAGGATGGAGATGGAGCTTTCTGATTATGTTGCATATAGTTAACCAAGCATTCAATCCACTTGTCAGCAGTCATCGCGTGCTTTATTGGCACAACGTTTACACTATCGAGCCTGGGCTTTACAAAGACGGAGTCACCGCCCTGGAATTTGAGACGCAGATTATAGCACTCAAAAAGGCGGGATTCCGTTTTATCAGCCTTGCGGAAGCTCTAAATAGAGCTCGCAGCAAAGCAAAGGCGGAACAGACTGTCAGCATCACCACTGATGACGGATTCGCCTGCAATCACAATACGATCCTGCCAATCCTAAAGCGTCACGGACTGCCTATCAGCATCTTTCTGATAGGTAAGTGTCTCGACAACCGTGCCTTAGCTTGGAATCACAAGCTCCTGATCGTACGTGCCAGAGCAGATGCAGCATCACTGGACAAAGCCATCAATAGTCTGGCATCCCAGTATCAGCTAAGCCTCTCAAAGAATACTGCAGCGTCACTCTTCAGTGTACCGATGAGACTCAAAGATGCCTTTGCAGACAAGCTTTGGGAGCTTTTTTGCGAGGAGAGTCAAGCGGAGTATCTGGCTAAACACAAGCCTTTCCTAAGTAGCGAGCAGTTGACAGAACTGATAGAATATGGTGCGGAGATTGGTACTCATAGCCACAGCCATCCTGACTTTGAGCGGCTTACCTATCCGGAGATGCTCAAAGAGATCGAGCGCTCTTGTAGTGCCCTCCAGGAACATACCGGTTCGCCGATACCTTACTTTGCGTATCCCTACGGGCGTTACAACTCCGCTGCCATCAGCTCCAAGCTCTGCAGAGACACCTCTTTGGATCTCTGTCTGGGAGGGCGATACAGCCTCAAGGACAATCGCGGCGATTCTCGCCTCTGGCAGCGTCAGAAGATGGAGCAAAGCAGCGGACAAGTAAACCGCGAGCTATTGCTAAAGCCTTACCTGAGGGCTGCGAAAGACCTGCTAAAACCCTGATCTCAGAAGAAGAGAGGCAGCAATTCCGCTGCACTCACCAAGCCAAAATAATCGCTGAGAGGTAGTTCTTCGAGCTTCGCACGTATTGCTTGTTCCTGATGCTCCACTCCTGCAAACTCCGCTTCAAACTCATGCGGAGAGCGATTTGAGAAGAAATCTCCATAGATCTTGACGGTCTCGATTCTGCCTGCCTGAACATCCAGATATGCTTCAATCGTGCCGGAAGCTGTTCGTACAACATTGGAGAAGTTATACTTGGGAGATTTGCCAAAGTTCCAATCCCAGGTGCTATACTTCTCGTCACAAAGCTTCTGAATCTCTTTTATGTCCTCATCTGTGAGCTCGTAATCCTCGATCTCGGGATAGTCTATGTGTATGCGAGCCGTTACTTTCACTATAAATTCTTCCAGAGGTACAGCTTCTTTGAGGTGATCAGTGACGTTCGTAACTCTGGCTCGGATAGACTTGACGGCTTTATCGGAAAACTTCAGCGGATTGACCTTTAGAGCCGCGCTCAGATCCACCAAGCGTGAGCTGTAAAGAATAGTCCCGTGTTGCAGTATCTTCCCGCGCTCCACCAGCTTGGCATTGCCGGAAAACTTCAGCCCATCTATCGTAAGATCGTTTCTGCCCTGTAGCCTCGCATCGACACCCAGCTCCCTCAATACCTCAAGTATCGGCGCTGTGTAACGCTCAAAGTTCCAGGGTGAATCCTCTTTGGCAGTCATAATGAAGCAGAAATTGAGGTTGCCCAGATCGTGAAAAACTGTGCCACCACCCGTTAAACGCCTCACAACAGGGATATTATGCTCCCGGACCCATTCGTAATTGATCTCCGCGATGCTATTTTGATGCATCCCCACGATGATTGACGGTTCGTTGATATAGAGCAGAAAAGCCTCTTGCCCCAAGTGACGCAGGATGTACTCCTCCGTAGCGATATTGAAGGGTGCAAAGTGGCTCTTGGAGACGATCGAGATCATAACTTTTCTATCTCTGCGAGTTCGCTGCGGACAAAATCGACCAGTTCCCGGATGCGTCCCTCGGAGAAGTCAAAATCAATCCCCGCAGTGCGATACAGCTCGCTGACCGGCTTGCTGTAACCCAGCGAGAGGAAGTCCTGATACTGCCTGAGCGCTCTCGCTTTGTTCTCGCGATAATTCTTGTAAACTGAGAGTGCACCAAGCTGAGCCATCCCGTATTCTATGTAATAAAACGGAACTTCAAAGATATGCAATTGCTTGATCCAGCCGTACTTGCGATAGTCTTCCAAGCCAGTCCAATCAGTTAAACCGCTGAATCTCTTATTGATCTTCAGATATGCCTCGCAACGCTCCTGCGGACTATGCTGTGGATTGAGATAAACCCAATGCTGGAAAGCATCTACAGTCATCGCCCAAGGCAGGAAAGTGAGCGTTCCCTCAAGCTGGTCTCGCTTTGCCTTCTTCAAATCTGTCGCATCTGTATAAAACTCATCCCAATAGTCCATTGTGAGCAGTTCCATCGACATCGAAGCCAGCTCCGCAACTTCCGAGGGCGTATCGAGATACTGCACGATCGGGATAGCCGCTGTCGCCTGCGAGTGCATTGCGTGCCCTGCCTCGTGAAGCAAGGTCACAACGTCGTTATGCTGCTTGACGTGGTTCATAAAGATAAAGCTGCTGCCCAGCTCGTTGATGCCCGTGTTGTAACCCCCGGGAGCCTTACCCTTGCGGTTTTCCAGATCCAGAAGCCCGCTATTGCCCATCATTTCGAGCTGTTTAGCATAGGCAGGCGATACTTTGGAAAGCACTTTTACGGATTTCTCTATGAATTCCGCAGTCTCAGCAAAGGGCTTTAGCACCCTGCCATCCAGATCGACCGAGCCGTCCCAGGGACGCAATTGCTCGAGCTTCAAAGCCTCTTTGCGCTGTTCATCCAGCTCTTTTACAAAAGGAATCACCACTTTCTCGACCGCATCGTGAAACTTGTAGAGATCCTCGGGACTATAGGAAAAACGCCCTAGTTCTGAATGCATATAATCGCGGAAGTTGTCATATCCGGCATTCACGGCAATCTTGCCGCGCACTTCGCGCAGATCGTCGTAAAGCTTGTCCAGTTCGTTGGCTTGCCCGCTATAGAGCTCCCATATCAAGCGCCAGGCAGCTTCTCGCTTTGCCCGGTCGCCGTCTTTCAGAAAAACGCTCAATTGCGATACAGTGCGGTCCTCACCCTCAAAATGAGCGGTCAGAGTGCTGATGATGCTGCCGTACTTGTTGGCAAGCTCGGATTCTTGAATTTTGAGCGGGATATTCTCATCGCGGTAGAGCTCAATCTCGTTTGCAATGATCTTGTCCAGATGCGCAAAATCCTGAGGATCAAGCTCTTTGCGCCAGGGACTCTCGTAATACATCTTCTTGATCTGAAAGCGATAAGGCTCCGCTTGGGAGGCAACATCTGCAAAATATTCGTTGTAGGCATTGGCGTAATCTTCGTTATCGGCGTTGAGAGTCATCCGGATGTAGCGCCAGGAAAGCTCATCGCCCATTGCCTTGCTGAGTTCCGAGTACTGATAAAGCATTTTGACCAATTCTTCCGCACTTTGTGGAGGAAAAGCAATTAGGTTTTCCAAGTATTCCTTGATCTCATCCCAGCTTTCGATCTTGAAATCGGATCCGAGGTATTTGTAAGCTAACTTTGCCAGTTTTTCATCAGTGTAAATCATTGCATTACATCCTTTTTACATAGATTTATCATTTGGCGCAAAACTGCCGGTATTATCAAGATTGTCAATCCCAATCTAAGAAAATACTCCCCTGATTAGTGCTCCCTGCTTCCACAATCTTGTAAAACCCCTGCACCCGACTGGAGATCCCCTTGTCGCCACAAGGGGATCACTAGGGAATCACTAGGGGATCACCAGTGTATTCAAGCAGGAAGGAACTATCTTCTTGACTAATAGGTGAGGCTCTTTAGACTGGTAAAACTATGAAGAATCGATCTGTCTCATTCCTGGCAAAAAAGTACCTCAAAGCCCGGGCCAAGGGTCCGGTCGGGCGTTCGCATTACCTGACCCTGGCAGGCATTGCACTTGGCGTAATGGCTTTATTGGCAGTGAGTTCTGTGATGAACGGATTTCAGGATGAGATGCGCGGCAGATTGATCGGCTCGCTCTCCGAAATGCGAGTAAGTCCCGAAAAAGAGACCGAATTCATTGATCCGGTTCCCACGCAAAATCGCCTGAGAGAGCTTGGCTTTCAGAGCGCTCCCGTGATCCGGCTCGAACTGATGCTAAAGCGCGGAACAATTGTCGTTCCGAGCCTGGCATTTGGTATCGATCCTCATCAGCACCAGGATGTTAGCAACCTGATGAAAGCTGCCCGCGGCCTTAGCGGAGCGGCAGTGCAGGGAGTTGTTAGCGGAGTCGTGGACAGCCTAGCCATTGCCGATGGCGGAATCGTTTTGGGAGCAGCTTTGGCGTATCAATTGGGAGTTCAGCCGGGTGATCGGCTGCAGGTATTATCGCCTCTTTTTAACCAGCCTACTGCCTTTGGATTGATACCCAAGCTAAAGTCTTTGAAGGTTTTAGGTATCGTTAGCAGCGGAATGCCGGAGTATGATCAATCTTATAGCTATATTCCGCTGGCGACTGCCGCGTGGTTCAAAGGCAGCTCAGAGATCGATTATCTGGAACTGAAGACGCCCGACCGCGAGAGAGTAAAGCAGTACAGCCGTATGTTGTCCAATAACTTAAAAGGTTTTCGCGTGGAAGATTGGAGCAGCTTTGATCCCAGTTTGTTTACAGCCATGCGCTTTGAGAAGTTCCTGATGTTTGTGATTATGCTCTTTATGTATATCATTGCCTCGTTTAATCTTACAGGCAATATGCTAAAGACGGTCAGCATCAAAAAGCGTGAGTTGGGCTTGCTCAAAGCGATCGGGCTCAAGGAAACTGATCTGAGCCAGCTTTTTCTGCAGCAAGCGCTCATCCTTGCCAGTATCGGGATCCTCGGAGGACTCGCTATTGCCGCGCTAATCCTATGGCTGCAGCAGACTTATGGCATCATCAAGCTGCCCTTGTCGGAGTTTGAGACAATGGTGCTCCCCGTCAAAATGCAGGTGCAGGATGTGGTACTGGTGATTATTATGTCTTATGGCTTCACTCTGCTGAGCACCTTGATTCCGCTCAGTAGGCTGAAACAGATCAATAGCGTTGATCTGATCCGTCAATCAGTATAAAACACTATAGAGGTGATACTTATGACACGCAAAGAAAGCTATCAGATGGTTATTGAGGCTGAGATCAGGGCACAAATGCTCTATCACAGCCTGGCTCGCAGCTTCCGCAATCCGGAGACCAGCGCGGTCTTTCAGGAAATGGTGATGCTGGAAAAGACGCACGAGGAAGGGATCCGCAAAGCCTATGCCGGGGAATTTGCCGGAGAAGAACCTGTAATCAAGCCGCAGGTCGAGGTCGAGTTAAAAGGTGTGAACCTGAAGGAACCTCTTGAGGTGCTTGAGTTTGCAATGGGACGTGAAGACATTGCTCGCTCTGCCTATCTGCAGATGGCGGATGCCAGCGATGATGCAGATCTCAAAGCTCTTTTGATCTCGTTTGCGGATCAGGAAGACCAGCATAAGCAGTTGATCCAAGCAGAGATTCAGCGTCTGCAAGGCTCTATGATTTGGTTTGATCCATCCGAACTTACCGGATTGATGGAGGATTGAGCAGTATCACAGATGACAATCTGCTTGCGGGTAGCTAATGTCGAAAGATCAGCGTAGTCTCTTTGAAGACAAACAGATAGAGGATCGTGAGGTTCCGCTGGCGGAGCGTCTGCGTCCGCATAGCCTGGATGAGTTGCGTGGACAGGACAAGCTGGTTGCGCCTGATTCTTTGCTGCAGAGAATGCTGGAGACAGGGCAATATCATTCCTTTATCCTTTGGGGACCACCCGGAACCGGCAAGACGACCATTGCCAGGATCATCGAAGGTACTGCGCAGATGAGATTTGTGCATTTCAGCGCGGTGCTTTCCTCCATCAATGACGTCAAGGCTGTGATGCGGGATGCCGACTTTGCGCATCGAACGCAGAATCAACGCACTATCCTCTTTATTGATGAGATTCATCGCTTTAACAAGAGTCAGCAAGATGCTTTCCTGCCTTACGTGGAGAGCGGGGCGGTGATCCTGATCGGAGCCACGACCGAGAATCCTTCGTTTGAGGTGATCCCGGCGCTGCTATCCAGATGCCACGTCTTTGTGCTGGGAATGCTTTCGGAAGAGGACTTGCAGGGGATTATCCAGCGGGGGATGCAGGAACTGGGCATAGAGCAGCCGGAAGAGGTTGCTGCCTGGTTGTCGAGGCAATCCGGTGGAGATGCGAGGCGGGCTCTGAACGATCTGGAATTGGTTGCGCCTTTCTTAAGAGAAAATCCTGATGCCAAGATCGATGCTTTGGCAAAGGTATTGGCAAAGAAGACAATGTTTTATGACAAGAACCGGGAGGAGCATTACAACCTGATATCGGCACTGCACAAGTCTTTACGTGGTTCTGATCCCCAGGCAGGGCTGTATTGGCTGGCGAGGATGCTGGAAGCCGGCGAAGACCCGCTCTATATAGTGCGGAGGCTGATCCGTTTTGCCTCGGAAGACATTGGACTGGCAGATCCGCAGGCTCTTACTTTGTCCATTTCGGTACTTGAAAGCGTTCGTATGCTGGGGATGCCGGAATCCAATACCGCGATTGCACAACTGGTTGTCTATCTGGCAACTGCGCCGAAATCAAACGCTATCTACAGAGCTTACAACGCTGCCGCGGACGATGCCCGCAAGACCAGCCACCTGGGAGTACCGCTGCATATCCGCAACGCTCCCACCAAGCTGATGAAAGAGCTGGACTATGGCAAAGACTATCAATATGATCACGATTCCCGGGATCACTACATCTATCAGAACTACTTTCCCGAGAAGATGAGAGAGCAAAGCTATTACAAACCCGGACGCTTTGGCTTTGAAAAGGAAGTCGAGAAGCGGATGGAGTGGTGGCAGAAACTGCGCAAGGACCAGGAAAAGGGTGATTGATCCCGCTAAACTGACAGGTATATATATTTAGATAAACAAAAAGCCGATCATCAAGATCGGCTTTTCTATAGCTGGCTGGGATGGGAGGACTTGAACCCCCACGTACGGATCCAGAGTCCGCTGTCCTACCATTAGACGACATCCCAGCAGGAAAACAAGGGTATGTATTGTACTCAAGAAATATGGCTGGGCAGGGAGGATTCGAACCCCCGGATGGCGGGACCAAAACCCGCTGCCTTACCGCTTGGCGACTGCCCAGCATATTATTATCTGGCGGAGAGGGAGGGATTCGAACCCTCGGTAGGCTTTTGACCTACACACGCTTAGCAGGCGTGCGCCTTCAACCGGCTCGGCCACCTCTCCATTTTGAGATCACACTATAAACTTTCTGGCGGAGGATGAGGGATTCGAACCCCCATGGGCATAACCCGGCGGTTTTCAAGACCGCTGCCTTACCAATTAGGACTAATCCTCCCTGATTAAGTTTGTACCTTAAATTGCGAGGCGCCTAATCTGTCAAGAGCTTTCTGTGAACTAAGCACCGCTGCGTGCCAAACGAAAGCCCAAATCTACCGTCTTACGGCTGGGACGGTGCCTTATTCGTGCGGATACACGCAGTTCATTCTCCGGATAGACAGCCGATCCGCCGCGGAATACCTTGTATGAACCGCTGGTGGGTCCCCATTCTCTATCGACCAGAGCTTCTTCACCCCAGTCCCAGACCCACTCAAAGGCGTTTCCGCTCATATCGTAAAGACCCAGCTCATTAGCTCTTTTGGTGCCAACAGGATGGATTCTGCCGCCTGAATTGGCAGTGTACCAAGCTACTTCACCGGGGCTGTTCGATCCGCTATAGATGCTGAAATTGCTCTGATTCCCGCCTCTTGCGGCAAATTCCCACTCGGCCTCACTGGGCAGACGGTAGCCATTGGCACCTGCGACTATCTTAACGCCTGCAGGACTGCTGAGATCTCCGGCATAGAATGGTTCCAAGCCCTGCAGGGAACTGAGGGCATTACAAAAAGTGATGCAATCGAGCCAGGACACATTGACGGCCGGGAGATTGCCTGCCGTTCTGGGACGGATACCCATCACCGCAGCATAGATCTCTTCGGTAACCTCGTATTTGCCAATCTGATAACTCTGAAGGTCGGTGCTTATCACGGGATATTCGTCTGTCCTGCCACCGCCAAAGGTATCTCCGCGCTGGAATTGACCGCCTTCGATCCTGATCATATCGATCTCCAGCTCGACATTACCGCTCGTCATCACCTTGGCAGCGGTTCCCCGACCATCGGCGACACTCTCCCCCGTCTTGTCTTTTTTTAAGACAATAACCAGCACCACAGCCAGAATCAGCACCAGCACGATCAATGCTAAGATGATGATTAGCTTGCTATTGGGAGGATTACCCGGCTCTTTGGGAAGTCTTGGAGGGGGTGTAGCTTTGATTTTGGGTTTCTTGAGGCGAGGACCTGCCGCAGAAACCGGCGGAGGGTTGACGGAACCTGCATTGTAATCTTCAGACATAAAGAAAGCCCCAGACTTTACCTTCACGGCTGAATTAGCCGGTAAGCACCAAGGGGGACATATTGCCAAGAGCTCCATAAGAGCCTCCCTAACTATATATTAGCCCCGAGAACAGGTCCCGGGGCCAAAGTATTACCCGTGTTTTTTAGTTACTGCGATTCAGCTTGATAACCTGTGTATCACGACCCGATCTTGCCCTCAGGAAGTATATCCCTACAGCAGTTTCAGAGCCACGGCTGTCCTTGCCATCCCAGACGTATTCACTGTTTCCGGCTCTCAGCACCAGTTCCTCCTCCCGCATCAACTGACCTCTGAGATTGTAAATGCTGACGCTGAGAGGCAGAGTTTCCTTTGCCACAAAGGCAATACTGGCATCATCGGCAAAGGGATTGGGATAGGCGGATGCTATCATAAACTGCGGAACCGGTATCTCTAAAGGATCCTCGGCAGAGGTCGGATTCCAGATTCTATTTACAAACTCAGGATGATCCACAAAGGGATTGCGGTTGTTCTGATACTGATATACTGCCTGATTCCTGGCTAGTTCACTGGCATCCACAGGATCCTGAGCGTGCCATTGCATCAAAGTCGCCAGCATATTGACGCCACCTTGGATCAAGCCATCGTTATAGCGCACAGTAAAATACATCAAAGCTCGTGCCACATTGCCTTTGGACTGTGGAGCAGGTTCCCAAACGGTATGACCATAACCATCGTTTCCGCGATAGCTCTGCCAGGGCTCGTTTGCATAAAAGACTTCCGAAGAACTGTAACTCGCAACATTGGCAAGAGGCAGGTTTCCTCGAGCGCTATTTGCCTGCATACGAGTCGGAAAAAGGTGATGCACATCAGCTTTTTTAATAGAGCTCTGGCTGCTGCTAAACCAACTTTGCGCATAAGTATGCTCCGTATTGGGATCGCTGGAGCCATTGTAAGAACCTGATATGTTGTAAACGTGACCGGTATAAATGCAACGGACAGTTCCGTTTACATTGTCGGCTGTCTGAAACATAAAGAGCTTGGCGTTGTCATAGCTCGAATTTGTATTCGTAGAGATCAAGGTTCTCAGTGCATTACGCAGCTGATCCCCGGATAGATTCATCACATTATCATAATAGCCGGCAAATACCACCAGCGGTAAAAGCAGCAGCAATAGCGTTACGGAATAGGTCTTTTTCATCTTTGTATCCTCAAATATGTCTGAACGTTATCCATTATAATAGAGCTTGATTCCTGTCAAGTCTCGTTTTATCATCATTCTCTGATGCTACAGATGGCTTCCTCTTCTACGGTTACCGATCGCAGTAGCTTATACTTAAAGATACCGCCACAAACGCCTTATCCTGCATTGCTTGTTCCAGACATCTGATTTGATGAGATATTGCAGCTTACCCAAGCCGCGAACCCTCTATTTATCGGCGCAGATTTGATATCGTAAATATGGCTTGACTTTTATGCAATGAAAGAATCATTGACTCATAATCTATAGTGTTGGGGATGAGACAATGCTTTCACAGTATCGTAACAGGTTTGATAGTAACATTTTATCTGTATTCAAACAGGCTCTGCAGATATCGCTGCGCAATAGCCGTCGTTTTACCTTCTTTAGTACCGCCGGGTTGGCTCAAGCGAGAGCAGCCAAGCTGCGTAAACGCCACCTGATCACAGGCTTACAAGTACCACCGCTTTTGATCATCAGCATCACCAAGCGCTGTAATCTCAATTGCACCGGCTGCTATTCAAAGATCCTGCATCAGGACAATCAAAGCGAGCTCAGCCCGGAGCGCTTTCGTGAGATACTAAACGAGGCGAGCACTCTTGGCGTATCGATCATCCTCCTGGCAGGGGGCGAACCCTTGGTCAGGCGGGACATTCTGGAGGTCGCAGCCGAATTTCCCCGCATCATCTTCCCCATTTTTTCTAACGGCACTCTATTGGACGACAGTTACTTATCATTCTTTTACAAGCATCAGCATTTGATCCCCGTGATCAGTTTGGAAGGCCGCGAGCTTGAGACCGATGCCCGGCGGGGTGACGGAATCTATCAGAACTATCTGCAGCTCGTGCCAAAGTTAAAGCAGCACAAGCTCTTCTGGGGCTCATCTTTCACGCTCACCCGGGAGAACTACAATCAGGTGCTCAGCCACGAGTTTCTAAGTGCCCAATTGGCTTTGGGCGCGGAGCTATACTTCTTTGTGGAATACGTGCCAATTGCAAGCGGGACAGAATCTTTGGTCTTGTCCAGCTGGCAAAAGGAAAACGTAACACGCAGAGTTGATCGGCTCAACAAAGACCTTCCCGGCATCTTCATAGCCTTCCCGGGCGATGAAGAGCAATATGGCGGTTGTTTGGCTGCCGGACGTGGCTTCTTACACGTCAATCCTTTCGGGCTTGCAGAGGCGTGCCCCTTTGCTCCAGTCTCGGATGTAAACCTAAGCTTTTCCACACTGCGAGAGTCACTTAGCTCCCGCTTGATGGAAATGATCCGCCAGAATCACAGCCTCTTGAAAGAAGGTGAAGGCGGATGCGCTCTCTGGGCAAATAGGGAATTTTTGCAAGAACTCAGCCGGGAAGATCGCGAAGCCTAAGCTTTTTTTTTTACTCTCGAACTTTATCCTTGGCACTTTCTCCCTGCTTCAATCCCTTGGTGATCCCCTAGTGATCCCCTAGTGATTCCCTTGTGGCGACAAGGGGATCGCCAGTGCAGTGCGTGTGGTTTGCCTGATGGTTCAAGGAGGGAGATTTAAACAAGGAGAAAAGGAGGAAGGAGAGCGCTTCGCGCAGTGATGAAGTGGATAGTGGCGTGGTGTGGGAGTACCGGCGATCGCGTTCGAATTCGTTTTAGAAGGCTGTCCATTACGTCAATATAGTCAATATAGTCAATACCGTCCATTTTGTCCATCTTCTGCCCAGCTGTGATGTTTTCTGTTCACCGAGCGCAGCGCTCTCTCGTCACTCTTCACAAAAAAAAGCGGGACACCAGTAGGCATCCCGCATTGTAATCGGAGACTTGTAGTTTACTTCATCAAGACCATCTTACGGGTGCTGCTATAGCTGCCGCAGAACATCTTGTAATAGTAGATTCCGCTGGAAACTGTGCGTCCCTGTTCATCATTACCTTCCCAGGTGGTGCTGTGGTGTCCGGCAGATTTGGTCTCATTGACCAGACGTTTTACCAACTGACCGCGCTGATTGTAGATTTCGATGCGGACAGGACCTGCATCCAGGACATCGTATTTGATCGTGGTGCTGGGATTGAAGGGATTGGGGATATTGCCCACCAGCCTGGTTTCCGTTACAGGAGCGTTTGGATCATTGTTATCCGAACCGATCACCATCACAAAGTTTACCGTGGTGGTTTGATCGGCATAGACTACAACGTCGCTGATCGTCTGAGTCTGGAAGCCATTGGCAGCAGCAGTAACATTGTAAACCCCTGTTTCTGCTACAATTACATAAGCACCGGAGTTGTTGGTCGTGGCAGTATAAGTACCTGCTGTGATGGCTGCTCCGGGGATAGGCTGATTGGTGGGAGTGCGAACCACACCGCTGATCATACCGGTCTGGGTGAGATAGACGATGCTATTGGAGAAGGACGGGCTGGACATCAGGTCGTTCGTATAGACTGAGCGAACTGCCCAGAGATATGCTCCATCGTTGATATCTCCCCAGCCAAGATCGGTGTAAGCAGGATTGGTGATCGTATTGGGCGTCAGGAGAGTCCAGTTATTGGGATTGGCTTCTTGTCCGGAGACTAATCTCCATACTCTGTAGCCCACCAGGGAGCGTTCGGAATTGCCGTTGTAACGCATTGTATTGGGAGATGGCAATTGAGCTTCTCGGCGTACAATGCCTTGCTCGATCGCTCTGGAAGGGGCGGTATTGGGAATTGTGGCTCCGTTATCACGATTTGCTCTTTGGGAACGCATCTGCATCTCACCCCAGGCAAAGCGGATAGTATCAATGTCATTGCCAATATAGACGTTGTCGATAAACCAAGTGTACCAGAGACCATCGTTTGATGGAGGATCCACAGCGTGCCAGGCAAGCTTGACTTCCTGTCCGGCATATGCGCTCAGATCGACCAGGATCGGAGTCGCATAGTAGTTCCATCCGCCGGTTTGGGCGCTGGCATCCCAGAGGACAGTCCAGTTTGTACCATTATCGACTGAGGCTTTGATGTAATAGTGATCTCCGGAAGTGGAGCCCAGGAAGACATAGGAATCAAAGCTGAGCGAAGCCTGAGGCGGGCAGAAGAAGGTAGGCGTGATCAGCCATTCGTCTTGATGCTCATAGCTCCACCAGAGTCCGGCCTGCCATTCTCCCTGGGTAGGAGCGACGGTGCTGGTTCCGATAGTAATAGTGCCAAATCTGCACCAGGTCGGGAAGACACCGTTGGCATTGGCAGCGCCGGTATTGGTGATGTTTTGAGTCCAGCCGAGAGGCGGGAAGGTGTTGCTTTCAAAGCCTTCGGTAAGCTCCTGGGCATTGGGATCGGGCGGCAACCAGTGGATGTTAACTGCCTGATTGGTCGTGGTTACCTCGGCAAGTACATCTCTGGGCGGATAAGCCATCTCTGCGAGGGTGATATTTCCCATCGAGTGGTTTGTAGCTCCGACCGTAATACTGCCTGTTTGCGGGCTGTATCCGGGATTCATAATTGTGTAGTTGTAAGTCTGGTTTGCATATACCCCGGGTATCGTGAAGGCGCCTGTGGCATTTGTATTGGCAGTGTAGCTTTCATACCCTGTGAGGCTGATGGCAGCGCCATTGATACCGGAGCCTGTATCGCTGGCAAGGACGGTACCGGTCACATTGACCAGAGGCAGTTGGATCATCACTCCATCCAGTGTGAGCGTAATGTCTTCCTCGATCTCAGTATCCGGGAAGCTGAGGTTTTGATAGCCGTGTTTGCTGAATATGATATCGTAGTCATCTGCAATGATGTTGTTTATGCTGTATTGACCCTGGGCATTGGTAATGGTGCTGTAGTCTGAATCGAGCAGTTGAACCTGCACACCCGGCATAGGCTGGTTTGAAGCATTGCGGATAGTGCCGTTCAAGTGACCCACTCCACCGGGAACTATCAGAAGCGTGGTCATCGGGAATTGCCCGGTGAGGGTGCCTTCTTCAGGATTTGCAGGATCAAAGGCTGTACCATCTGAATAGAGATGGCGGCTGCGGGTAGTACCGGTGGTGGAACACTTGAAATATGACATACTGCTGTAGTATTGTGTGTCCATCGGGCGCTGTACCATCACGACCAGGTTTTGCCCATTCAGATACAGATAAGGAGTGATGAAGGGGATATTGATGGTGTTTTCACCGGCAGGATAGTTCACATTGCCATCAAAGACCAGAGTAAGCTCTGTGGAAGGTATCCATCCTGTTGATAGATCAGGCTGAGTGGTAGTTCCGAGCCAGACCTTGGTCGGCATATTATCCAGGGCCGAGGCTTGGGTGAAGTTGTTGTAGAAGTTCAAGCCTTGTATAATCCCTAGCGTTCCGCCCAGCTCTGTGGCAGGAATGACCATCTCAAAGAGGCTGTTCATCCAATAGAAGTTGATGGGAAGCAGGGCATTTTCTGCACCCGTGCCAATGGTGAGATTGACCAGTCCTGCCGGGAAGACGTTCACATTAAAGTTCGGTGACTGGTCGTTGATAGTGTTCTGATCCCCGGTGAGCACTGTCTTGGCATAGATGAAGCCTGGACCTTCGGTAGTGGGTGTCCAGCTAACGGGAACCGTTACACTTTGGTTTGCAGGAACTGCCGTGCCTGCTGCAGAGCCGACCTCGACATCACCTGCTGTATAGAGCTTTACCTGGTAGTTGGATTGGGTATTGGTGCCCCAGTTGAAGACAGTGACAGCGTAGTTCGTAGCCATCCCAACGTTTGGAGTGGTATTTCCGGTAATACTGAGGGCAGCCAGATCGTTCTGAGGCGTAATCTCAAAGAGCACATCATCAACATAGATGCTGCGATAGGTGCCTCCACCGTGACGGAAAGCAATGTAGTGCCCGGTTCCTGTGTAAGAAACGAAGGGAACAACATACTGCGTCCAGTTTGCGCTCAAGCTTACCTGTTGCACCAGACTAAAGGTTCCGGGATTCTGGGGATCGGTCATCACACCTATATCCAGGAGGTAGTTGTCGCTGCCACGGGCATAGAACTTGGTACGCATCGTAGGTAGCTGGAAGGTGTTTGCCAGGGGAGGTGCGATCAGGATCAGGGTAGCTGCGGTATCAGAGATCGTCGTCAGGGCTACGGAGTTTGGCGCGCTCTGGGCAGTGCTGGTATTGGTTGTCACTGTTCCGGGAGTGCCGGTGCCTTGCATTATCCTGCTCCAGGTTACTGGCAAGGCAGGAGCGGTGACGGCGTCAAAGTTCTGCAGATAAGGCAGAGTGGAGATAGTCGCATCAATGCAGTTTGCACTGAGATTCACAATGTGAGTCTGTCTGGAACGGGCACTGCTACGCTGAGGAGTGGGCATATTATCATCAAAAGTGATAGTAGCTGCGTGCTCGCCCACAGCAGTCGGATTGTAACTCACTGTAAACTGGAAGCTCTGCCCAGTGGACAAGGTAACTGGCATAGCAGGCATATTCTGAACAGTGTAATAAGGAGACCCAGCCAGATTTGCTGAATTGATCACCAGAGGTCCACCTCCTGCATTGATAACAGTGAAGCTTTGGCTGTGGCTGGTATTGAGCAGGACTGTGCCAAAGTTACGGTTTTCCGGGCTGATCAGGAAGACCGGCTCGTCAGAGAGCGGAGTCATCTGGAAGGTTGTCTTGGGGAAGTTTCCGCTCAGAGTGGAACCATCAGGCGGAGCAGCAGGATCAAAGAGAGTGGAATCGCTCTGGATGTTTCTGCTGCGGGTATTGCCTATCTGCTGAGTGGCAAAGTTATTGCTTGAATTATAATACTGCGTATCCATCGGGCGGTTCACCAACATCACGAGGTTACCGCCTGTGTAGTTAAAGGGAGTCTGCAGCGGGATCACGATAGCATTGGTGCCTATCGGATAGTTCACGGTACCATCAAAGACCAGAGTAAGCTGTCCTGATGGTATCCAGCCGGCAGAGAGATCCTGCTGTTGCGTGATGCCCAACCAGATCTTGGTAGGCATATTAGGCAGGTTTTGTGTGAAGTTGTTATAGAAAGATAAGCTGTTGATTGTCCCTACCAGACCCATCTCCTGAGTGTAGTAGATAGTCTCAAAGAGGCTGTTGCGCCAGAACATATCAACCGGATATCTACCCAATTGCGATCCATCTCCCACAGTGATAGAGAGTGTTCCTGTGGGCTGGATGATTACATTGAAATTCGGTGATTGGTCGTTCAGGTTGTTCTCATCACCCGTAAGCACTGTCTTGGCATAGATGTAATAATCACCCACACCTGTAGGAGTCCAAGCCACCTGCACCTGCACTGTAGCTCCTGCACCTACGGAGAGTCCCGGAGAGCTGCCCACTTCAATGTTCTCAGGATTATAAAGCTTTACCTGATAGTTTGTTTGAGTAGCTGTACCCCAGTTATAGACAGAGACCGTGTAGATGCTCTGGCTACCGGAAGAAGGCGTGGCATTACCGGTTATGCCAATGGCTGCTATGTCGTTGACCGGCACATACTCCAGCTCAAAGTTGTCGATATAGATGCTGGTATAGGTGCTGGTATTGCCATGCTTGAAGGCAATGTACCTACCCGTTCCGGTATAGCCGGTAAAAGGCACCACAAGCTGAGCCCATTCCGTATTGCAATTGACGCTGGCTACCTCAGTAAAGGTCGCAGCAGACTGCGGATCAGTCATAATACCCACAGATAGCGCCATATTCGCTGAGCTCGCTCTGGCTCTGAATTTGATCCGCATTGCCGGGACATTCAGGTTGTTTGCCAAAACAGGCGAGACCAGTAGCAGATTGGATGCCATATCATCGTAGTTATACATCTGAATGGCATTGGGAGCAGTGACCACCGTCCCGGTCTGGCTTACCAGATAGGAATTTGGCGTAGCTGCCTGCACTATCTTGCTCCAGGTAATCGGAATTGCCGGAGCAGTCACATCATCAAAATTGTGCACATACGGCAAAGTATAGATCGTAGAATCCAGCGCATTACCGGTGATTGGCACCGTATGCACCTGCCGGGTGAGAGCATCCACGATCGTGATGGTTGCAGTATGTTCACCGGCTGCAGTGGGATTGTAATTCACCGTAAAGCTGAAATTCTGCCCGGTACTAAGGTTCTGCGGCAATGTCGGCAAGCCACTAAGAGTGAAGAAGGGACTGCCGCTGATGCTCACGGAGTTTATTCCGAGCGTACCGCCGCCAGCATTCATCACGCGGACAGTGCTGTTGTGGGCGCTATTCATCAAGACCTGTCCAAAAGCCACACTCGAAGGATTGACCATAAAGAGCGGGTCTGGCGAGAGCGGCGTCATATAGAAGGATGTCTTGGGGAATTGCCCGATCGGCGAGGTCTGTGGAGGTGCAGCCGGATCGAAAGTAGTACCATCCGAACTGGCTCGCAAAGCCCTGTTAGTCCCAACCGTCTGGCTATCAAACCTGTCATTATAATTGTAATACTGGGTATCCATAGGACGATTGACCAGCATCACCAGGTTTCCGCCGGTATAGGTGAAGATAGTTTGTAGCGGAATCAGGATGGTATTCTGCCCGGAGGGATAGTTCACGTTGCCATCATAGACCAGGGTCAACTGCGTGGAAGGAATCCACCCTGCAGAAAGATCCTGTGCAGTGGTCGTTCCCAGCCAAATTTTGGTCGGCATATTGGGTAGATTGGTTACGAAGTTATTATAAAAAGCCAAGGCAGTGATATTACCCAGCCCGGTCATCTCATTGGCAAAGTAGATATTCTCGTAGAGGCTGTTGCGGTAATACATATCAACGGGCATCAGAGCCTGTTCTCCTCCGGCTCCGACCGTTACGACCAGCAAACCTGCCGGCATTACGGTGATATTCAGGATTGAGGTCTGGTCGTTTTGGGGATTGGCATCACCTGCCAAAACAACTTGCCCCCGGATTGCTACCGGTCCTTCGACTGTGGGAGTCCAGGAGATTGGATAAGTCTGGATTTCATTGGGCTGAATGGTATTCCCGGGCATCGTTGCCAAAACTGTTCCGGTACTGTTTACCAAGTTCACACTATAGGTAGTCTGAGCTGCAGTACCGCGATTGCGAACCTGCACATTGTAAATAGTAGGAGCGTTCATACCCGGGGTCAGATTACCGGTAATGCTCATCGCCACGAGGTCATTGGGTGCGGCAACGGTCGGGATAAAGCTAAAGACCGTTCCGTTTGCCGGGAAGGTACTGATGCTGTTTTGAGCAACAGTCGTGGAGAATGATGCCGGAGCTGTCAGCGAAAGGCTGTAAAACCAGGTACTTCCTCCGGGAGGCATCGTAATACCGATCGAGGCAGAAGGATTGTTTGGAGTACCGGTTGCACTGCCATAGACAAAGTCGATCTTGCCATTCTCATAGAGTAATATCTGGAAGTTATGCTGGTTGTCTCCGGAATAGTTCCAAGACAGATTCTGGTACTGCACGGTAAAGATGCGGTTTGGAGCGGTGCCGCTCAACGCATAGGATGCCACCCCTCCGGAAAGACTCGTATCATCCCATAGAGGGGCAATGTAAGGGAAGGCTGAGGTGATTGCCATGTCGTTTGAGAGGTTTGATCCGGTCGCCTGGTTGCCCAAACCGATCCATCCGTTTGAGCTTACCTTTAGCGAACTATAGCCAACATCTCCATAAGGAAAGGTGAATCCAATCTGGATCTCATCAGAGAGAGCATCATCCGTGGATATGCCATCTATGGTGGTTCCTGTGATTGGAGTGTAAGTAGTTGTGCTGGCAGAGAAAGAATAGAATTCATCGATCCCCGCGTAGGCCATAGCCAACAGCGCCGTTAGCAGGACAACGAGCATTGCTTTCTTCATAGCTAACTCCTAGATATTTATTTAAACGTTTATTTCACACACGTTCGGCATCCCCGGCCGGGAAAACCGGGGCCATTTTGTAATATCATCAGTCACTTATCTTCTTGTAGCATGCCTATCTGTCTCAAAAGGTCTTGTAACGACCTATTTAACGATTTTATGCATAAAATGTTCCCTTTTGTGGAGTTTTTGCATCAAAGACCCGGAGCCTAAGCGCGTGGCGCCTTTTGGGTGGGCAAACTCCTGATTTGCCACAGCGAACGCAGATCGCAACGTGTTTTGACTTGAACAAATGCCTGTGCAATCTATCGCCGATGATACATTTTATTACCGGCATTTGTTTGAGTTAAAAACGAAAACCCGGCGCATCATCTCGGCTATCACTGCTTGCATTGTTTTTAACTCATAGTTCTGCCGAGAATGACCAGCTTGTCAATCCAAGGATACCAAGGTAGAATTATAAGTCAAAACATGTGGGTGCGTCATCCTGACGCACAGTCCTTCCGAGCGACAAGATGTCGCTCCCACATCACCACTACACCACTTCATCACTGCGCGAAGCGCTCTCCTTCCTCCTTTTCTCCTTGTTTAAATCTCCCCTATTGAATCCCAAGGCAAAACCCTGGCACTTCTCTGGAGATCCCCTTGTCGCCACAAGGGGATCACTAGGGGATCACTAGGGGATCACCAATGGATTCAAGCAGGGACTATGCAGATCGAAGGCCTCAATCTCCACTACTAAAGGGCACGGGCAGCAATCCGCAAGAAGGGATCAAAAAAAACTTGCCTTGATAGAGCCTTTTCAATTATTGGGTTTCTACAAAATCTGCAAAGCTTGAACAGCCATTCGAGCATAAGGGAGTGTTAATGCGCTTGAAGACTTTTCCTGGGGGTGTACATCCCCATGATTCAAAGCATTATTCAAATTCCAAACCGATCGTTTCAGCTCCCCTGCCCTCCAGAGTAATCGTCCCCCTATCCCAACACATAGGCTCTCCAAGTACGCCTATCGTGCAGATCGGGGATGAAGTGCTCGCAGGCCAGAGGATTGCCGAAGCATCGGGCTTTGTATCAATTCATCATCATGCCCCTATCAGCGGTAAAATCACCAAGATCGAGAAATTCCCCCACCCCGTCGGTAATTTCCAAATGGCTATTGAGATTACCGGTGATGGCGAGGACAAATGGATCGATCTGATTGACGAGCCAAATTATCTCGATCTGGCAGCCGACGAACTGAAGAGCCGCATTGCCGAAGCCGGTATCTGCGGAATGGGCGGCGCCGGATTCCCTACTCAGGTAAAGCTTTCACCTCCTCCGGATAAGCAGATCGATACGATCATCCTGAATGGAGTCGAATGCGAGCCTTTCCTTACTTCGGATCACCGGCTGATGCTGGAGCATCCCGAAGAGATCATCAGCGGGCTCAAAGCGATTATCAAGATTACCGGAGCCAAACAGGGTATGATCGGGATCGAGGCAAACAAGCCGGACGCGATCAAGCTTTTTAGCGATAAGCTGGCCAAAGAAGCCAATCTGGCAGTAGTGCCGCTGGCTCTGCAATACCCTCAGGGTGCTGAAAAACAGCTTATCTATGCCGCTACCAGACGCAAGGTCCCAAATAAAGGTGGGCTCCCGCTCGCAGTGGGAGTGGTGGTGCAAAACGTCGCCACAGCCTATGCCATTCACGAAGCCTGCCGTTACAAAAAGCCTCTGGTGGAGCGTATTATCACCGTTACAGGACCAATCGTGAAGAATCCTGCTAACTACCGCGCCAGAATCGGTACTCCTTATGCGGAGCTTGTAGCTCTCAGCGGCGGAACGACTGAGGATCTCGGCAAGGTGATCTCCGGCGGGCCGATGATGGGTTTTGCCCTGCCCAATCTTGATGCTCCGATGTCCAAAGGCTCCAGTGGCTTGGTACTCTTTGGCGTGAAAGACGCTCATGATATGAAGGAACACGATTGCCTGCGCTGCGCACGTTGCGTTGATGTCTGTCCGCTTGATCTGATGCCGAGTATGATCGCCAGTGCGGTCAAATACAAGAATCTGGAAATGGCGATCAAAGCCGGCTTGAATGACTGTATGAAATGCGGTAGTTGCGCCTACGTCTGCCCTGCCCATATCAGGCTGGTACAATGGATAGATACCGGCAAGATACGCTGGGCGGAACAACAGCGAGCCAAGAAGTAGGGGAGAAAGATAATGAAAGATAGAATTATAGTATCAGCGGCTCCTCATCTCCACGATCGTACCAATATCCCGATGGTGATGTGGAATGTCGTTATCGCCCTGGTGCCGGCTCTCGTTGCAGCAGTCTGGTTCTGGGGTTGGAAGAGCCTTTGGCTTACGCTTTTGGGAGCTTTCTCAGCAGTCGCAGCAGAGGCATTGGTCCAGAAATTCCGTAAGCTGCCGGTCTCTGTGGCAGATGGCAGTGCCTTCCTTACAGGAATGCTCTTGTCTTACAATATCTCCGTGGGAGCGCCTTTCTGGCTTCCTATGGTGGGATCGGTCTTTGCGATTATCATCGGCAAGCAGGTCTTTGGCGGGCTGGGCAACAATCCTGTCAATCCAGCGCTCTTGGGACGTGCTTTCCTCTTGGCATCCTGGCCTACCCTGATGACAGATAAGTGGGTTCCGGCTCTGAACCGTGCCGTCAAAGACGGTCATTATGCCCTCAGCGGAATGAACGACCTCTCTCTGATCGCGGCAGACAGTTTGCAGACCGCTTTCCCCAAGGTGCATGCTTTGCTTACCACCAGCGCTACACCGCTCAAGGTGGCGCAAACCCTGCGTGACACGACTTGGATCAGCTCTCTCAGTCCTGATCAGGTAGCCAATAAAGCAGTCAGTCTCTCGGTCTTTGAGAATCTCTTTGATCTTACTACGCTGAAATCTCTCTTTGCGGGGAATATCGGCGGGTGTATCGGTGAAGTCTCAGTCTTTGCGCTGCTATTGGGTGCTGCTTGGTTGATCTACAAGAATATCATCGACTGGCGTGTGCCATCCTTCTATATAGGCACTGTCTTTGTGATAGCCTTCCTGTTTGGCGGCATCCCCGGCAGTTCCTACTCCATAGGCTTACCCTTCTTCCATATCTTCTCCGGCGGTTTGATGCTGGGTGCCTTCTTTATGGCAACGGATTATACTACTACGCCGCTCACCAAGAAAGGAAGGATCATCTTTGGCATAGGTTGCGGCTTGCTCACAATGGTGATCAGGCTGGTGGGAGGTTATCCGGAAGGAGTTTCCTATAGCATCCTGTTTATGAACGTGATGACTCCTCTGATTGATCGGCTTACCATGCCCAGAGCATTCGGGGAGGCCAGGAAATGAAGTACTACATCACGCTTACACTTACTCTCCTGATCTTTTGTGCGGTGGCAAGCGGTATCCTGGCTTATGTCAATTCGCTTACCAGCCCTATCATTGCAGATCGTAAAGCACAGGAAGAGATAGCCACTCGCGCTTTGCTGATCCCGGGTGCAGAATTCACCGAGCACAAAGCCAAGGCAGATACCAACTTCGTGTACTATGTGGCAAGCAAGGACAGCACAGTAGTCGGATATACCTTTATTGCCACTGGAACAGGCTATGCCGGTCCGGTGAAGACGATGGTCGGTCTCGATAAAGACCTCAAGGTCATCACTATCAAAGTGACAGACCAGGCGGAAACACCCGGCTTGGGTGCCAATTGCACCAAGGAAGACTTCCCGGAGCGTTTCAAGGGACGCGCGGAAGCAGAACTTATGGTTGACAAAGACATTGGCCCCACAGGCATCAAGTCCCTTACAGGCGCAACCATCACAACCCGTGCTATTGCAAATTCCATCAGAGGTCAAATCCTGATGCTCAAGGCAGATCTCGATACAGCAGGAGAAACGTTATGAGCTTTATAAAAGAACTTAGCAAGGGCATCGTAAAAGAGAATCCGATCTTTGTGATCGTGCTTGGAATGTGCCCCACTCTGGCGGTCTCCACTTCGGTGCAAAACGCTCTGGGTATGGGACTCGCAGCGACCTTTGTCTTGATGTGTTCCAATATGATCATATCACTGATCAAAGATATTACTCCCGAGAAGATCCGCATCCCGATCTACATCGTGGTGATTGCAGCATTCGTGACGATCGTCGATATGGCGATGGCAGCTTATGTGCCGGATCTGCACAAGAGCCTCGGTATCTTCATCCCGTTGATCGTAGTAAACTGCATCATCCTGGGACGTGCGGAGGCTTTTGCCAGCAAAAACAACATCCTCAATTCCCTGGCTGATGCCATCGGTATGGGTGCCGGATTCACTCTCTCGCTCACCGTGGTTGCTACCATCCGCGAGATCCTGGGCAATGGCACCTGGCTCAATATCCAAGTATTGCCAAAGACCTATCAGCCGATGCTGGTAGCGATCCTGGCACCCGGTGCCTTCATCACCCTGGGCTTTTTGATGGCTCTGATCAATCTAATTAAGGAAAGGAGATAAAGATGGGATACCTTGGTGAAATCTTCGTAATGGCGATGACCGCCATCTTTATCCAGAACTTCGTATTATCACGCTTTCTGGGATTATGCCCTTACCTGGGCGTCTCCAAAAAGCTGGATTCAGCAATGGGTATGGGCTTGGCAGTGATCTTTGTGATGACCCTGGCATCCGCCTTTACTTTCCTGATCCAAAAGTATTTACTGATTGCCCTGGGGCTCGAATACCTGCAGACAATTGCTTTTATTCTTACGATTGCTGCGCTGGTACAATTTGTGGAGATGGTGATCCAGAAGAACGCACCTGCTCTCTACAAAAGCCTCGGCGTTTACCTTCCCCTGATCACCACCAACTGCGCTGTGCTTGGTGTCGCAATCCTCAACACCAAGACCTTCCGCAGCGACGGTATCACCCCCTACAACTTCCTGGATGCCACTCTGAATGGCTTCTTCAGCGGGGTTGGTTTTACCTTTGTGCTGCTGGCAATGGCTGGTCTCAGGATGCGCCTGGAGATGGCTCCGCTACCCAAGAGTATGAAAGGTATGCCCATCAGTCTGATCCTGGCAGGGATTATGGCGCTGGCTTTCTACGGCTTTATGGGCTTTAAGATCTGAGGAGGAGAGATGATGATAATACTGCTTAATACCGCATCTGCTCCCCTGATGTCCACCCTCTTGCCTCCGATCCTGATCGTAGGCGGGATGGGACTGATCTTTGGGCTGGTACTGGCTATCGCCTCAAAGATATTTTTCGTAAAGGTTGATCCCCGCGTCACCGAGATTCTGGAAGCTCTGCCCGGTGCCAATTGCGGTGCCTGCGGAGAAGCCGGATGCGCCGGATATGCCGATGCAATCGTCAACAAAGGCGAATTGATCAACAAATGCGCACCCGGTGGCAGTAACGCTGTATTCGCAATCGCAAAGATAATGGGCGTCGAAGCCAGCACCACTATCCGCAAAGTATCCGTTATCCATTGCAGTTCCGGTGGTTACACAAACACTAACTGGCGCTATTCCTACGAAGGTGTGAGCTCTTGCAAAGCCGCTGTCAACATTGCCGGCGGACCAAACCGCTGCGATTACGGCTGTATGGGGCTAAACGACTGTATGAACGCCTGTATGTTTGATGCCATCAGCCTCGACGAAAACGGCATCCGCGTAATCAATTACGACCGCTGCACCGGCTGTGGAGCTTGCGTTGTCGCCTGCCCGCGTCAATTGCCCCAGCTTGTCCCGATCGACCACTGCGTCTATATCAAATGCTCGTCCAAAGATAAAGGCAATGTCGCCAAGCAGTTATGCGGCAACAACGCACCCTGCATAGGATGCGGAATCTGCAGCCGTAACTGCCCCGTCAATGCCATCACAGTGAAGGACAATCTGGCGCGAATCGATTATGACGTCTGCATCAATTGCGGCATCTGCGCCACCAAGTGTCCCACTCACGCTATCCAGGATCTGCTTGCCGGCAAACGCAAAAAGGCAGAGATCGAGCCTGAGAAATGCATTGGCTGCACCATCTGCGCCAAAAACTGCCCTGTGAGCGCGATCTCCGGAGAGCTCAAACAGGTGCACGTCATTAACAAGGAAGCTTGCGTGGGCTGCGAGATCTGCGTACAGAAATGCCCCAAGAAAGCAATTAAAATGGTCTGATAGACCTCTCAATATGTCATAGGCGCGGGGATAACCTGCGCCTTTTTTTGCTCTCAGTGGGCATCTGCTATGACCTAAGAATACACCCCAATTACTATGATTCACCGCGTACTTGGGGAATTATTCCTCTCGATTTGTGGATGGGATTCCACAACTTCTTGCTCAATATCAACACAAGCGCTAATTTCGGACTCAGGTTAATTACCTTAACTATAAGGCAATTTATGTATTTACGATTTACATTCAATTGGAACGCGGCTTGCGATTATATATAGCATAGTTCCGAAATCGGCAACCCCTGCCGAAGCTGCAGCCTGCCCCTGGCTGTGGCCATGACCTCCTAAGTCAAAACCTGTAAGCCCCCACCGCAAGGCGGGGGTTTTCTTTTTCCGGTGATTTTCCTTTTCTTGCTCCTTGAATTCTTGGGTGATCCCCTAGTGATCCCCTAGTGATCCCCTAGTGACGACAAGGGGATCTCGGCAGGATTACGATAGGACTACGGGAGAATTCAAAGGGGAGGCTGAGACAAATCATCATAAAGCAAAACCCGGCTGATAATTACCAACCGGGCTAATCGTCTGGCATAAGGAGTGTTTCTTTACAAGTTCAATCTTTTCAGCAGATTGGCGTTGGTAACGACCGTGATGGAGCTGCCTGCCATTGCGATCTCAGCGATCACGGGATGAAGCAATCCAAGGATAGCCAAAGGTATGGCAATCAGATTGTAAAAGAACGCCCAAAACAGGTTTTGACGTATCTTTCTGAAGGTGGCGTTGGAGAGCTTGACAGCCTTGGGAAGCTGGGCTAAGTCACTGCGCATTATGGTGATGTCCGCCGCTTCAATGGCAATATCGGTGCCCTGTCCCATAGCGATGCCAATGTCGGCTTGCTTGAGGGCAGGAGCGTCGTTGATCCCATCGCCCACCATCGCAACTGCTCCATAGCTCTCCTGCAGCTTGCGGATGGCGGCAGCTTTCTCCGTGGGCAGGACGTTTGCCACCACATCGTCGATACCGCATTGAGCAGCAATGGCGCGGGCAGTGGTCTCGTTGTCACCGCTGATCATTATGCTCTTGATGCCGAGGGCGTGGAGCGCGCCGATGGTCTGCGAGGCTTCCTCTTTGAGAGTGTCCGCAAGCCGGAACACAGAGATAAGTTTATCATCATCAGCCAGATAGACACGGGTTGCGTGAGCCAGGTCGTTGCTTTCAGGCTCAGTAATTGAAATGCCAAGTTCCGTGAGATAAGACTCTTTGCCAACGTGATAGTTCTTGCCGTTGATGCTGCCGGAAACGCCTTTGCCGGGGGCATTACGGAAGTTATCCACCTTGTAGAGGGTGGAGAAAGGCAGTTTTGATGCGCGCAGGATGGCTTTGGCGAGAGGATGTTCAGAGAGTGCTTCCAGCGATGCAGCGAGTTTCATAGCCTCGGCTTCTTCACCCACAAGTGTATGATGCCGGAGCAATTCCGGCTGTCCATAAGTCAGCGTTCCGGTCTTGTCAAATGCCATAACTTTGATGTCTTTCATCCGCTGCAGAGCCTCACCATTACGGATCAGGATGCCGTGCTGCGCGCCCATACCGCTGCCTACCATCAGAGCGGTCGGAGTTGCCAGACCCAATGCGCAGGGACAGGCAATCACCAGCACAGCGATTGCCGCCATCAAAGCGGCTGCCAGGCCGGTGCTGGGGAGATTGAGCCGGATGATCAGACCAATGGTCGTGGATATGGAGGTCATCAGATCCGGAAATACAAGCCAGATCAGGAAAGTAAGCGCAGCCAATACAAGGATCACAGGCACAAAGACCGAAGTTATTTTGTCCGCCAGGACTTGGATCGGGACCTTGGAATGCTGGGCTTCCTGGACGAGCTTGATCACCTGGGCAAGGAAGGTGTCGCTGCCGATCTTTTGGGCTTCTACTTGCAAATAGCCGTCCTGAACGATCGTGGAGCCTAGAACGTGATCACCCGGTTTGCGGAAGACAGGCATTGATTCACCGGTCGCCATCGATTCGTCAAGCACGCTTTCGCCCATCACAATCACACCGTCTGTGGCGACTTTCATCCCTGGTTTGACGATGAAGATATCGCCTAGTTTCAGCTTGTGAATGGGGATTTCGATCTCTTGACCGTCCTGGAGGATCAGAGCCGTTTTGGCACCGAGATTGAGCAGTTTTCGGATTGCTTCGGATGCCTTGCCACGGGCACGGTATTCGAGGTAGCGTCCGGTCAAATGGAAGGCGAGAATCATCCCGGCAATACCGGTAAAGGCGTGTCCATCAATGCCTTTGACCACGAGAGAGAGAGGCAGTACCATCAGCGAAGAGATAGTGCCCAGGGCGATCAGGACATCCATATTGGCAGAGCCTGATCTTACTGATTTGAAGGCAGAGACATAGACGTTGCGGGCAGGAAAAAGCATCAGGAGGACAGACAAGCCAAACATAATCCACAGATCTGAGTACATACTTAAGAGGTGAACCCCCCAGATCATATGGCTCAGCATCAGCTCCATAATGACGATGGTAACTGCCCAGGTGAGGATCATCCGGTCGCGTGATTGTTTCATCTTGAGTATCTGCTCGTCCTCAGTAAGGATGGCTTCTCCACGCAGGCTAAAACCTAGGGATTTAACGATTTTTTCCAGATCTTCGGGCTTTACTTTGCGGTCATCAAGCTCCAGGCTGGCTTCTTCGAGAGCGAGATTGACATGCGCCATACTGACGCCCGGCATCTCAGCAAGAGCCTTTTCTACTCTGGCGCTGCAGGATGCACAGTGCATTCCGTCAATACCGATGCTGATTTGTTTCTTCATTGTAGTTCCTCTGGGATAGCATAGTTTTTATGTATAATATAAAGGTACAATCGACCTGTAGCAAGTGCTTGCTTTCTGTATCAACTAAGGCAGGGGTTTAAGCTTCGGTGATCAGATCGCAGGTATCGATAGCGATCTGGAGCTCTTCATTGGTGGGAATCACCAGGATAGTGATCGGAGAATAAGGCTGGGAGATGATCCCTGCGTTGGCTCCGATACTGCGGTTGAGCTCGCGGTTAATGTGGATACCGATGTTCTCCAGTCGGCTGCAGATACGCTCACGCATCTTAACGCCAAACTGCCCGATCCCACCGGTAAAGACTATCATATCGACCTTGATCAGATTTGCGACATAAGCACCGATGTAGCGGCGGATCCTGTAGGCATAGGTATCGAGAGCTTCGATGGCATTGCAATCGCCTTGCTCGGCTGCTTCCTCCAGATCACGCAGGTCACTGGATATACCAGAAAGACCCAGCAGTCCGCTCTTTTTGTTGAGGATATTGTGCAGTTCGTGAAAGTCGTAACCGCGCTCTTCCAGATAAAAGATGATGGAGGGATCCAGATCACCGCTGCGAGTGCCCATCATCAGGCCTTCCAGAGGCGTAAAGCCCATCGAGGTGTCGATTGACTTACCTCCCTGGATCGCTGTGATTGAGGCACCATTGCCGAGGTGGCAGGTGATCATATTGGTATTCTCTTCGGAGCGCTTGGCTAGCTCCAGCGCTATCCCGTGGACATAGCGGTGACTGGTGCCGTGGAAGCCGTATCTTCTGATCCGGTATTTCTCGTAAAAGTCCCTGGGAATACCATAGAGATACGCGCTGGGAGGCAGTGTCTGGTGAAAAGCTGTGTCAAAGACAGCTACTTGCGGTACATCCTTGAAGATAGCAGCAGCCTCGGTAATACCTGTAAGATTGGCAGGATTGTGCAGGGGTGCCAGCTCGCAATTGTCTTCAATAGCTGCTTGTACTTCGCTGTCTATGATCACTGATGAGGAATACTGCTCCCCGCCGTGCACCACTCTGTGCCCAATACCGGTGATCTCGCCGGCATCCTTGAGGATACCTGTCTCCTTGTCCAGGAGAGCAAGCATCATCTGCTCAAAAGCTACTTTGTGATTGGGAATCTCCAGCTCTTTACAATAGTGGATGTCCTGAAAGTGTTGACAAATCTTGCCTACTTTCTGCCCGATACGTTCCACCAGCCCCTTGCCCAGACTGATCCTCTCCGGCATCTGATAGAGCTCATACTTGAGTGATGAACTGCCACAGTTTATAACTAATATTTTCATTGTTCACTCCCTGAGCACAGCCAAACGCCTTTGCTCAAATAGTCAAGGGAAATCCTAACCCAAAAAGAAGCCCAAGAGCCCTGCTCCGAGCATCACCAATACAGGATTGGGCTTGTAAAACCAAGCTATCAATAACACTACAACAAAGACCACGATAGAAAAGATATCCGTCAAGGCACCCTGCGCGATCAGAATGGCTGCCGCTGCGACCAGTCCTACTGCCAGGAGCCTGAGCTCTCTGAAGATTGCCTTGAACCACAGCCTATCCCTAAGGATATTGTAGCTGAGGCTAATTGCCAGCATAATCAGGACAGAAGGCAGAATCACACCGATCGTACAGATCAATGAGCCCAGAAAGCCGGCTTCTTTATAACCGATATAAGTCGCCGCATTGATCGCTATTGGCCCAGGCGTCATCTGCGAGATCGCAACGATATCCTGAAACTCACTCAGAGTAAGCCAACTATGCTTTACCACCACCTCTTGCTGGATCATCGCAAGGATGGCATAACCGCCCCCAAAGCTGAAGAGACTGATCTTCATAAATGTAAGCAGCATATTCAGATATATCATTTCTCAGCTCTCCTGATCGCCCGCTCGCTTTTCAGGCTCTTGATGACTGCATAAGCTATCATCGCCAGGATCAAATAGACCGGAGAAAGTCCCAGGAATCCTACCAAAACTGCCGTCAATAGCGGAATCCAGATAGTATAGAGATTCACACCCGCTGCCTTGGACATCTGCACCATCGGCACTATGATCAAAGCGACCACCGCAGGCTTCAGCCCGTGAAATATCCTACGGGTAAAATCCAGATTCTCGACCTTGCCAAAGAATGCCGCAATCACCAGCATCACCAGAAATGACGGCAATATCGTGCCCAGGAGCGCTATCAACATACCGGAGAGACGATGCAGACGATAGCCCAGATAGACGGAGATATTCGCCGCAATCGGCCCCGGAGCACTCTGCGCAGCCGCCAAAGCATCCAGAAAATCATCGTCACTCAGCCACTTCTGCTTCTGCACCAGATCCCTGCGGATCAGGGGAATCATCGCATAGGCTCCGCCAATCGTAAAAGCTCCAATTTTGAAGAAGATCAGAAACATTCTCAGGAGCACGGCATATCCTTTTCTATCAATCTGATAAGCTCCGTTATAAGCTGTGCTTCCGGCACCTTTTTGACGATCTCGCCCTTCACAAAGAGCAAGCCCTCGCCCTTGCCCCCGGCTAGCCCGTAATCCGCTTCACGAGCCTCTCCCGGACCATTTACGGCACAGCCCATCACTGCCACGGTAAGCTCCTTGTCGCGATACGCTTCCAAGGCTTTCTCAACCTGTGTTGCAAGCCCGATCAGATCGATCCTGGTGCGTCCGCAAGTGGGACAGGATATGACGTTTAGACCCTTGCGCAACCCCAGAGTTTTCAGGATTTCCCGGGCTACTTTTACCTCCAAAGCAGGATCTGCCGAGAGCGAGACGCGGATTGTATCCCCAATCCCCTCTGCCAGTAGCAAACCCAAGCCAATGGAGCTTTTAACCGTCCCTGGGAGCAGTGTTCCCGCCTCTGTGAGCCCCAGATGCAGCGGATAGTCGCAAGCAGCCGCCAGTTCCCTGTAACTCTGTAGCATCAAGGCTAGTTGCGATGCCTTGGCTGAGATTTTGATATCGTAAAAAGACAATTCTTCCAGGATTTGTACATGCCTCAAAGCAGCTTCCACCATCGCTTTGGGCGATACTCCATAGCGTTCGACCAAGTCTTTGGGAAGAGAGCCGCTATTGACCCCGATGCGTATTGGCACTCTGCGTTCTTTTGCTTGTGCCACAAGCCTTTCCACTCCGGCACGTTCCCCAATATTTCCCGGATTGATCCTAAGACCGTCGATTCCGCCATCCAGTGCCGCCAAAGCCAGCTTGTAATCGAAGTGTATATCCGCCACTAGCGGCACTTTACTGAGCTTTTTTAGCTCCGGTATTACCGCCGCATCGTCCATATCCATCACGCTGAAGCGCACAATCTCGCAGCCGCTTTCCGCCAGGGAGACGAGTTGAGTGCTACTGCGCTGTAGATCAGAGGTTTTGACCGAGAGCATCGATTGGATCGAGACCGGGGCATCTCCCCCGATCAAGATCGATCCCAGCTTTATCTGTCGTGATTTTCTACGTATAATATTCATAATTCCAAGCGCTACTTGCTTAGCAGTTTCTGTCAATACCAAATTGTTGAAAAGAGCTTAGATACGGTAGCCCGGCTGTCGTTTAACAGCTATAAGTAGGTGATATGCTGAGATTTACTTATTACGATTGTATTCGATCAAGAGACCGACTTGCTGGCGAAACGCCATAATCTCATCCGCCCGATACTTCTTCATCGGATAGATAAACTTGGTGCCACCGGTAAAGATCCCCAGATAGGAACGGTCTTTTGCCAATAGGACCAGCAGAGCTGTAAACAGCACAGTGATCAAAATCCCAGGAATTGCCGCTTCAGTAGAGTACTCGAGCACAGCAATCGATGGGATCAAGCCGGCAATCCCCGCCAGTATGATCAGAATCCTGAGCCAGAGAAAGCTTTTGATCTCGTAACTCGTTCCCGTAAGATCGTTTACATTGTAATCTTCATCGATGGTCACTTTTCCGCGGCCCAGGATGAAGGTCTTGCCCTTGACGTAGAGACGTTGATTGGTGAGCACCATAACCAGCTTGGTGAGTCCTGCTCCGGAGAGGAAACTATCAAGGTAAGTCTTTCCCAGAGTGGCAATCATGCTCTCGTTTGCAGCAAAAAAGATGTTGCGTTGTTCAGCCATTTTGACTCCTTTCAGATGTGTTTTGCCATTGGAAGAAGGCTTGGGGCTATCGCTATATTTGTCAATCTCTTTTTGGTGGCGTTTGGATTGGTGAATTCGATGCTTGATTTGTGTATAGCGAATAATTTGAAGGAGGATTTTAGGAATTAATTAGGATTTCCACGGTTTTCTTCCTGCTTGAATCCACTGGAGATCCTCTTGTGATCCCCTAGTGATTCCCTTGTGGCGACAAGGGGATCGCCCGAGAAATGCCAGTGATTTGCAAGTGTGTTCAAGGGGGGGGGGCTTAACAAGGAGTATAGGAGAGCGCTTCGCGCTGTGTTAGAGTGGTGAAGTGGTGGAGTACCAGCGGTCACGCAGGGATTAATCATTAAGGCTGTCTATCCCGTCCATCCACCTGCCCGGCTGTGATGACAGCACCAAGTTCTTACAACCTGATTTCCAAGCGCAAGGCCGTAGTCCCTCCCCTGGCGCAGCTTCACTTCTGAACTCATTCACTCGTTAACTTGTTCACTAGACAAAAAAGGTATTGACAAGCTCTGCGAGTGCAAGAGATTGTGGAACTTATGAAGAAGATTTGCTTACTGCTCTTTATCCTGATGCAACTTGGATTGGTCTTAGATGCGGGCACCCGGGTTCCAATCGCGGAATCGCGTCCTGACACCCTCGAGATTCACAATCATCAATTGATAGATAACTGGAGCTGGCTCCGCGATCGTGAAGATCCTGCCCTGCAAGGTGTTCTGCAAAAAGAACAGCAATATGTGGCAGAAGCGATGCGCAATTCACGCAGCCTCTCCCGCAGGCTTTTCAAAGAGTACAAAGCCAATATTACCAAAAACTTCCGCAGTTATCCTTACCTCCGCGGCAACTACCTGTATTATTGGCGCCAGCCCAATAACAAAGCCTACGCTATCAATTGCCGCAAAGCAAACCGTCCCAAAGCCCGCGAAGAGGTGATCCTGGACGAAAATCGCCTGGCAAGGGGTCACGACTACTTTTACCTCGATCAGTACGCTATAAGTCCCAATGGCAGATACTTAGCCTACACGACGGATACCGTGGGCGACGAGATTTACCGCCTCTATATCAAGGACTTGGAGAGTGGCAGAACGGTGGATACGGGAATTACGGAGATCTCCGAATGCATCTGGAGAGCAGATAACGACCAGATTTTCTTTACCAAACAAAACAGCCGTTTGCAGACTGACCAGCTCTGGCTTTACAGTCGCGAGAGCCGCGAGGAAATCCTTGTCTATAAAGAGCTTGATCCCACTTTTACCCTGGGTTTGCATTACAGCACCGATCGCTCTATGATATTCCTGACTGCTTCGAGTAAAAACAGCACCGAAGTGCGCTTTATCAATAGCCGCGGCACCAGCACGGAATGGACTCTGCTTAGTTTTCGCCAGCCCGGGCACGAGTATTATCCTGATTTCTACGACGGACTCTTTTACATTTTATCAAACAAACAGACCCGCGATGGCAGCATCTTCGTCTGCGCTCCCACAAACCTGAGTCAAACCGATTGGCGCGTAATCGTACCCGGTGCACCATCCTCGCCGATCACGGACTTTTTAGTCTGCGATTTTGGCTTGGTGGTCAAGACCCGGCATCAGGGCTTTGAACGGCTCGAAGTGCACAGCCGCAGACGTCCTGAAATGCTTTATGTACTGCCGGTTCCGGAGATCTCGGATTACTCATTTTGGGTAAACGAAGACCCCCGTGAAGCTGCTTTCTATTACACCCGTGAGAGTGAGCTCAGCCCTACCAGCATCATCAGGCATACCTTTGCAACTCGCAGCGACAGCGTTCTTTATGTCTATGCGCCACCCAATGAGTATTATCCGGAGCAATATCGCACCGATCTCAGGATGGTGAGGGCTGCGGATGGCTCGATGATCCCACTGCGCTTGATTTACAGGAGGGATCTGGATCTCTCCAGGCCGCATCCTGTAATTCTTTCGGGTTATGGAGCCTATGGCGACAGCGAAGATCCTTACTTTTCCACGAGCAATTTCTCTCTCTTAAAAAGAGGTGTGATCCTGGCGACAGCGCATATTAGGGGTGGAGGCGAGCTGGGCAAGTGGTGGTATGATAGCGGCAAACTGCTCAACAAGAAGAATAGTTTCTCGGATTTCATCGCCTGTATGGACTATCTGATCGCTGCTAATATGACCAATCCCTCCAAACTGGTGATCTCGGGCGGTAGTGCAGGCGGGCTATTGATAGGAGCGGTGCTCAATCTGGCTCCCAACAAGATGAAGCTGGTGCTGGCAGATGTGCCTTTTGTGGATCCGATCAACACAATGCTCGATCCTGATCTACCGCTCACAACCCAGGAATACGAGGAATGGGGTAATCCGAATCAGCGTGAAGTGTTTGAATATATGCTATCTTACAGCCCTTATGACAATGTTCAGAGGGCAAATTACCCCGAGATCCTGATCACAGCAGGCTGGTACGATGCCCGCGTGGGCTATTGGGAAGGCTTGAAATGGGCACAGAAGCTGCGCCAAAACAATACCGGAAGCTCCCGCATCCTGTACCGTTTGATGGATGAGGAAGGTCACGGAGGCAGCGGTAACCGCTTTGACAGCTTGCGTTACCAGGCAGACACGATGGGCTATGTGCTCAAGGTGCTTGGCTTTAGGAAGTAAGTATTGGCGTCAGGAATCCTGATCTATCCTCTCTTCTTCCCGCAGGCGGCTTGCCCTGGGACTTGTATCTACTGCGATCAGGCGGCTATCAGCGGAGTAAGTGATACCACAGATCCGGCTCAGATGGCGATCGATGTAAGGGACTTTGTCCAGAGAAACCCGGGGCGCGAAAAGCAGATAGCCTTTTATGGCGGCTCCTTTACAGGGCTGCCTTTGATCTATCGCAAACAACTGATGGAGTATATCTTGCCCTGCCTGGATAAAGATAGCAGTATCCGTATCTCCACGCATCCGCTGATGATCGATGAAGATATCCTTGCCTGGGCTAAAGATAACAAGATCAGGACGATAGAGCTGGGCGTTCAGGATTTTGCAGATGATGTATTGGCAAAGTCCGGGCGTGGATACAGCGGTGCACTGGCAATTGAGGCTTGCGAACTGATCAAGGCAAAGGGGCTGGAGCTGGGTGTACAATTGATGCCTGGACTGCCGGGCTCTTCAAATCAGAGCATCGGCCTTAATATGCAGCGCCTCAGAGAGATAAGACCAAAGTATCTAAGGATTTATCCCTTGATAGTGATAGCCGGTACACCTCTGGAAGAGCTCTATCGGACAGGGGAATATAAAGCGCTATCGCTGGATCAGGCAATCGGCATTTGCGTGGATTATCTTGATCTGGCAGAACAACTTGGCATCACAGTCATCAAGATCGGACTGCCTTCCAATCTGGCTGTGGATAAGGTAATCTCAGGGCCGTATCATCCTGCCTTTGGGGAATTTGTAATGGCTGAGCGCTTGATCCGCAGAATTGTGCTTGATTACGTGCCGGATTCGGCTATTATATTGAATGAGAGGCAGCGCTCTCTGTTGTGTGGGCATCAGTGCCGCTTTTTGAGAATCCTTGAGGACAGGCTCAATTCTTGCACATTGGATATCAGGTATGTGAAATGAGTTTAATCACCCTGCGCGGTGTATTCATAATAAGGAAGTGTTTATGAAGAAATACCTTGCCTTGCTATTGGTTTTATTGCTGTTTGTGGCAGCTTGCGAGATTGAAAAGCCGCATCTGCCATCCTGGGATATCGATTTAAATGTCCCATTGATCAATGAGAAGTATCTCTTATCAGACCTCGTGGACAACGAGAACATCTTTATTGGAGAGGATAACGTCCTTTATCTGGAGAATTCCGGAGATCTCTCTACTCCAATCTTTGGAGATGTGAGTTTCTCTATTCCGCTGGATACCGGAGAAGTTCCGCTCCTGGCAGGTCCGCCTCTGGGAGGAAGCTTTGATCCACAGGATCAGGCCAATGGCTATCTGATTTCTTATGGAAAAGTCGCCACTGGTATGATCAAAGCCAGATTTACCAATGTATCCGCAGGTGTGCAATCGATCAGCATTACCTTCAATGGACTGGCAAATGCAGGCGGTAATCCCCTGCAAATAAACTACTCGGGAAATAATGGCTGGAATTCCACTAACCTCTCAGGTTATCATATGGGAACATTCAATAGCGGACAGATATTGAATGAGATAGACTATACGATTACTGTGGCATCTTCTTATCCTGCAGGAACTCACGTGGCAGATGTCGAGATCAAGATAGAGGATCCTGTCACGTTTAATCTCTTTCAGGGCAAGCTGGATAATTACCTGCTGCCTTCCGATGGTGATGTCCAGACCATTGATATCAGCTATCCTTATGGTATCGAAGATGCGATCGAGCTCCAGCAAGCCAGATTGGTGCTAAATATCTCCAATCCGATTGGCTTTTCCTGTGAGTTTACAGGCAATCTCTTTGCTATCAACGAAACGACCGGCGATAGCGTCTCTCTCCCAATCAAAGACGATGACAATAACAACTTTGTGATAGAAGCAGGCGTCGGTGGAGTACCCACAATCTCCGAACTGGTGATCTCAAATGGGATCAGTGCTCTCTTGCAGATTATGCCGCATAGGATAGAGGTTCGCAATGGTGCCTTCAAGATACTGCCCTCCACCACGGTCGGAACCGTCCGAAACTACGATCAGATCACAGGCACATATACCATTACTGCTCCATTTGACTTCATCCTGAATCCTCACGAATTCACTCTGGACGAGCCTATCGAGCTAGAGATGTCCGAGGACAACAGGGAACGCATCGAGAAGTATGCCATCTCTGCCGGGCTCAGGATGCAAGTCCGCAATATGCTGCCTATTGGTGCCACTGCCAAGCTGTATATCGGCACGACAACCGCCATTGACCCTGCGGACAGCACCACTTACGAACTTACCAGAGAGCTTACGATCAGGCCTGTCTCTGTCAATTCAGGCTATCAGGAACTGGAATTCCAGATCAGTCCGGAGGAGATGGAAATCTTTACCAATCCTATGATCTATATGCAGATGGCTTTCAGCTTTGAATCAAACGGGATGCCGGTGCTGATTACAGCGGCTCCTTCTGACTATGTGCAGATCAGAGGGATGCTGAATGCACGGGTGCACATTGAGGAGGATATATGAAACACTTAGCTCTTGCTCTCTGCCTCCTTGCCTATCTCTCTTCCCTTACTGCCTTTGGGACAGGTAAATCCATCCTCTTTTCAGATAGCTATATGCTACGTGCACAAGGCATCGATGCAGTTTATTACAATCCCGCCCTGATCAGCGAAGCCTACACGGATGTCTCCCTCCCCATCGTCAATACAGGCATCTTTATAGCCAACAACTCCATCAGTCTGGACACATACAATTATGTAATGAAGCGTGATTACCTCACAGACCAGGACAAAGAGTACCTGCTAAGCAGTATGCAGCCCGGGATGGCGGTTACTTCCGAGATGCACACCAGTATCTTTGGGCTTACGATGGGCAATGTAGGTCTCGCATCATCTGCTCATCTCTATTCCCGCGGCTCCATATCCCGCCAGTATCTGGAACTCCTGCTCTATGGCAATCAGGATTCACTCTATGTCTTTAATAAACAGGACAACAACCTCTCCCTTTTGACTTTCACCGATATCAGCCTGGGAATTGGAGATATCAATATACCTCTGCCGGAGAGTTGGAACACCACAATGAAAGTAGGCGCATCCGGCAGTCTGTTGATCGGCATAGAAGACATCTACACCCACAAGTTTGACGGCAGATTCTCCTCCGGCTTTGATGGCTTGGCGCTTTCCCAGGAAGTAGTGATGAATACCGGAGTAGGCGGTGCAGGCTTCAAGGGAATGCTCGGCACAGTCGTTCAACCCCTGCCCTATCTCAAGCTGGGAGCCACTCTGGATAATATCCTGGGCTTCATCAAGTGGGGACTCAATACCGAAGCAGTAACCTACACCTTCCGTGCAGACAGCATCTACGTAGCAGATATCGAGGATGACTTCTTCACCGATGAAGTTACCCGCAGCCAGATAGGCAGCTACAGCACAGAGCTTCCTATGGAGCTACGTCTGGCAGCTCTCTACCAGGCTGGCTTGCATTCAATCTCGGTTGATTGGGTACTCCCCGCCGGTGGCTCCGTGATCGGTGCCAATAAAGGTGTGCTATCCTTTGGCGCAGAAGTCAATCCCCTGAAGTATTTCCCCCTGCATCTGGGCTTTTCTCCCGGTAATTCAGAGGTTCCCGCCCGCTATTCCTTTGGACTTGGGATCAAGACCAGCTATGGCGATTTTGGTGCGGGATACCAGAGCTTTGATTCACTAATCCCAGGTTCCAGCTCCAAAGGAGTCTCTCTAGGCACCTACTTCAGTTTCGATCTTTGATGCTGCAATACATACTGATACTCGCCTTCGCTGCGCTTATTGCCAGCTATCTATATTTGCGCACCCAGCCGGAGCTTAGCCGCGGCAAAAAGCTCTTACTTGCATCATTGAGAGGACTCTCCCTCGCCATCCTGCTACTGCTGCTGATCAGCCCAATCTATTACTATCGCTCCAGTAGAAAGCTCTCCCCAATGATCATCACTCTGCTGGACAATTCTGCCAGTATGAAGCTCACCAGCGGTAGCGGCCCCAAAGACAGCAAGCTCTATCCCGAGGCACGTAAACTGGCAGAACTCTTTAAAGAACAGGGCTATGCTACCCGGGAATTCAGCTTTGCCAGCGGACTGGAGGGCGATCCCGGCAGCAGTCTGCTTAGTCCCGCTCTGGAAGCCCTTGCCGGGGAGATAGATCTCGAAAGACTCGGTGGCATCATCCTTGCTTCCGATGGCTGGCTGCGGGATGAGAAGCTATCCTTGATCTCACGCCTGGGCATACCTTTCTACGTCGTATCAGACACCATCCGCTCCCAAAATCCCGATTTGGCTGTGCTCCGTACCCAAAATAACCGCTATGCCTACCGCGGCGAACCCAGCATCCTGCGTGCAGAGATCCAAGCCACCGCCTACAGCGGCCCCACCCAGGTAAAACTCTTCTTTGGCTCACGGCTGATAGCCCAAAAAGCTGTCAATCTCAGAGCCGGAGAAGCCCAAAGCGTTGATTTTTCCCATAGCTTCACCTCCACCGGCTTTGTCTCCTACCGGGTTGAGATCAGTGCCGCAGGCATTCAGGAACGTGCCCTGGCAAACAACAGCCTCCCCGGTGGCATTGAAATCCTCGCAGACAAGGAAAAGATCGTCCTGATCTCCGATAAACCGGGCTGGGACAACAAGTTTATCCTCGATGTGATCGCTGCCAACAACCGCTGGGAAGCCGAGCATTATACTCTCAAAAACAACCGCATTTTCAGAGGCGAGACCGCCGTAACAGCCCTGCCTGCGGACAATCTTGCCGCGCTGGTGATCATCAACAACGGCAGCCTCGTCCTGCCCAACGACACCCGTGATTACATCCTCCAAGCCAATCGCCGGGGCATCGGTATCCTGTATCAGGGTGCTCCTCTTGCCTCTCTGGAGAGCATCCTGCCAATCGCCCCGTCCAATGTGACCGCTCCTTACAACGGCTTTCTGAGCTGGACCAGCGCAGCCGGTGCCTATCCGATGTTGTCTCTCGAGGAAGGTGCTCAAAGCCGCATCCCGCCCGTAGATTACTACTATGTGAATGCCAAACGCCAGGCGCAAATCCCGGTCCGCATCAACAATCCCCAAGCATCACCCGCCATCGCCGTGACCAACGGCACAGGCGGAAAAGTCCTCGCTATGGCATTTCTCAATCTCTGGAAATGGCAGATGCAGGACTCCAGCGGATCTTACAACAAGCTGGTCAACGCCTCGCTCACCTGGCTTTCAAACCGCAGCGAAGGCAGTTTCCGTCCCATTTACAAGAACAGCTATCTTCAGGGCGAAGAGATCCTGATCGGACTCCAGAGTGACGATTCCATCCGCCAAAGCAGGCTCGATTTAAACCCGCTTTTGATCGTCTATGACAAGGATAACAAAGAGGTTTTCCGCGACTATATGACCGCAAACGAGGCAGAATATCGCCTCGGACTGGAGCTGGACAAGCCCGGTGATTACCGCTTTGAGATCAGTGACAAGGCATCAGGCGAACGCGCCGGAGGCTACTTCAACCTCGCCGAAGGCAGCATCGAAGCCCGGGATTTTGATTACAATATACCCCTGCTCGCCTGGATCGCCTCCGAAAGCGGCGGTCGCATCGTCGATTCCGCATACAAACCTATCCCCGCGGAGCCCGAGATCCGCATCCAATCCCACGAAATCCCGCTTTACCGCAAGTGGTACGTGATCAGCCTCTTTATACTGCTTTTTTGTGTGGAACTCTTCCTGCGTCGCAGATGGGGACTCTTGTAAGGGGCAAGGGATTGAGTCCTGATTTGCCACAGTGATAGCAGATCGCTACCTGTTTTAACTTAAACAAATGCCTGTGCAAACTATCGCCGATGATACCTTTTCATCGGTATTTGTATGAGTCAAAACATATGGGTGCGTTATCTTGACGCACAGTCCTTCCGAGCGACAAGATGTCGCTCCCACACCACCACTCCTTCCTCCTTTACTCCTTGTTAAAACCTCCCCTATTGAATCCTAAGGCAAACCACACGCACTGCACTGGCGATCCCCTTGTCGTCACTAGGGAATCACTAGGGGATCACTAGGGGATCTCCAGAGCATTCAAGCAGCAGGAAAGCACAAAGAATTCCTGTAATACTATCTATCTACAACGTACCCATAAACTTACCAGCCTTGTCCCAAAAACTTCACATATACCGGGTCGTGAGCAAAAATCCTGCTTGACGGATTCTGTTTATTATAGAGTATGGTTAATCGCCTGATTTGTGATTGGGTTAGACCTCAAAATCAATAAGAAACATAGATTTAAAGGAGTAACGATGCTCTCAGCCAAGGATGCAATCCAAAAATTGCGTGACAAAGAAGCCAAAATCCTCGCCATGGGCGGCGAAAAAGCAGTCGAAAAACAGCACAGCGGCGGTAAACTCACCGCTCGTGAACGCCTTGATCTGCTCTTTGACGCAGGTACTTTCCGCGAGCTTGATATGTTCGTAAGCCATCGCTGCGACAATTTTGGGATGGAAAAGATCGAGATTCCCTCGGATGGCGTGATCACCGGGCACGGAATGGTCAATGGCCGTCCGGTCTTTGCTTTTTCACAGGATTTCACCTCTCGGGGCGGCAGCTTGGGAGAAATGCACGCCGCCAAGATCTGCAAAGTGATGGATATGGCGCTCAAATCAGGCGTTCCCTGCATCGGGATCAACGATTCCGGCGGTGCCAGGATTCAGGAAGGCGTCGATGCCTTGCGTGGCTATGGCGATATCTTTTTCCGTAATTCCCGCGCCAGCGGTGTGATCCCCCAGATCACCGCCATAATGGGACCCTGCGCCGGTGGAGCGGTCTATTCTCCTGCAATGACTGACTTTGTCTTTATGGTCAAGAACACCAGCTTTATGTTTATTACAGGGCCGGACGTGATCAGAGCGGTCACCGGCGAAGAGACTACTCAGGAAGAGCTGGGCGGTGCAATGGCGCACAACAGCAAAAGCGGAAACGCCCATTTTGCCTGTGAAAACGATGCCGATGCGATCGAGCAGATCAAGATCCTGCTGAGCTACCTGCCTTCGAACAATATGGAAGATCCTCCCCGCAGCGCAACAACTGACGATCCCTGGCGTATTTGCCCCGAGCTGGACGAGATCATCCCTGATAATCCCAGAATGAGCTACGATATGCGCGATGTGATTCACAGCATCGTGGATGATGGCGTGTTCTTTGAGCCTCATATGTATTATGCCCAGAATATCATCGTGGGGTTTGCCCGCCTCAATGGACGCTCGGTCGGCATCATTGCCAATCAGCCCAATGTCCTGGCAGGTTGCCTCGATATCGATGCTTCGGACAAAGCTACACGCTTTATACGTTTTTGTGATGCTTTCAATATCCCGCTGCTTACTCTGGTGGACGTCCCCGGCTATTTGCCCGGAACGCATCAGGAATGGAACGGCATTATCCGTCACGGTGCCAAGCTCTTGTGGTGCTATTCCGAAGCAACTGTCCCGAAACTCACAGTTGTGACCCGCAAGGATTACGGCGGCAGCTATATCGCGATGAGTTCCAAGCATCTGGGCGCTGATATGGTCTTTTCCTGGCCGGCTGCCGAAATAGCCGTGATGGGTGCTCAGGGTGCCGCCAACATCATCTTCCGCAAAGAGATTGAGGGAGCCGAAGACAAGGCAGCCAAGCGTGCGGAAATGATCGGTATTTACGAAGAAGCTTTCAACAACCCTTATGTGGCTGCCTCACGCGGTTATGTGGACGCAGTGATTGTGCCTTCGGAGACGCGCAAACGCTTGATCGATGCATTGGAAATCCTCTGCACCAAGAGCGAGAGCCTGCCGCCCAAGAAACACGGAAACATCCCGGCATAAAGAGGTGAGGATGGATAAGAAAGCCCTCGCAGCAATCGCCGGAGTAATGGCTCTGGTAAACACCGAAGATAGCGGCCCTGCCTATGTCCCGCGCCTTCCGGCGGAATATCCGCATCCCTATAGCCAGCAAGCACGCCAGCAGATAATGCAATATCGCGACATCACCCAAAGAAGAATAATTAAAAGAAGCAGATAAAAGGAGTTAGAATGGACAAGCACGGCGTCTTAGAAATGACCAAAATGCAGTATGGTACAGAGCGTCCCAAGGCAGCAAATCCGATTAAAATCCAGGATTTGAGCCTCCGCGACGGACATCAGTCGCTCTTTGCCACCCGCGGTCGCACCGAAGATATGATCCCCATCGCAGAGATGATGGATGAAGTGGGCTTTTACTCAATGGAAGTATGGGGCGGAGCTACTTTTGACACTATGCACCGCTATTTGGGCGAAGATCCCTGGGAGAGAATCACCACTCTCAAGAAGTATATCAAAAAGACCCCCTTCTCTATGCTGCTGCGCGGACAAAACCTGGTCGGCTATCAGAATTATGCCGATGATATCGTGGAGACCTTTGTACAGCGTGCCAGCGACAATGGCATCGATATCTTCAGAGTCTTTGATGCGCTTAATGACTTTCGTAATTTCGAGACTGCCGTCAAGATCATCAAAAAGAACGGCCGTCACTTCCAGGGAACTATCTGCTATTCACTCACCGAACAGCGTATGGGCGGTGAGATTTACAACATCGACTACTTTGTAAACAAGGCAAAACAGCTCCAGGATATGGGTGCGGACAGCGTCTGCGTCAAGGATATGGCTGGTCTGGTGGCGCCTTATGATGCCTATGATCTGGTCAAAGCGCTTAAGAATGCCGTGAAAGTCCCGGTGCATCTGCATACTCACTTCACCAGCGGTATGGGCGATCTGGCGCTGTTCAAAGCCATCGAAGCCGGAGTCGATATAATAGACACCTGCGTGGCTCCTTATGCATACAGAACTTCACATCCCGCCGTGGAACCCTTTGTGATCTCACTTTTGGGCACAAACCGCGATACGGGCTTTGATATCAAGCTGCTCAATAAGATTGGCAAAGAGATCGAGAAGTTCCTGCCCAAGTATATGCAATTTGCAGATAATACCAAGTTCAGCATCATCGATACAGACGTGATCATTCATCAAACTCCCGGCGGAATGCTCTCCAATCTGGTCAATCAACTGCGCCAGATGGATGCCTTGGACAGGCTGGACGACGTGTTTGCCGAGATCCCAAAGGTTCGCAAGGAACTCGGAATGATTCCGCTGGTCACTCCCACCAGTCAGATCGTGGGTATTCAGGCTGTCAATAACGCTCTCTTTGATACAAAGGATGGCGAGTATGCCCGTATCACCGAGCAGGTCAAAGACCTGTGCTACGGTCTTTATGGCAAGACGACCCTGCCCATCGACAAGGATGTGCAAAAGAAGGCTCTGGTGGGTTATCCCAGAGGCGAAAAGCCCATCACAGTGCGTCCCGGAGACGTGATCGAACCTGCTATGGCACGCATCCACGAAGAGATCAAAGAAGAAGCCAAGACCATCGACGACGAGCTGATTTATGCACTCTATCCCGTGACCGGACGTAAGTTCTTGCGTGTAAAATACGGCAAAGATCAGATGCCTGCGGATATGAAGCCGATCACGCTGGAAGAAGCTAAGCACCTTGAAGAACTCTGTGCCAAAGCAAAAGCCGGCAAGCTGGTCGAAAAGAGCGAGAAAGCAGCTCCTGCCAAGCCGGAAGACCTGAGGCAGTTTGATGTCTTTATAGATAACGACTACTTCCTGGTAGAAGTGAGCGAGAAGGGCGGTGCTCCGCGCATAGTGAGTCACAAGCCTGCTCCTGTAGCACCTGTGGCTCCTGTGGCTGTTGCTCCAGCACCCGTAACTCCTGCTCCCAAGAAAGAAGAGCCCAAGCCGGCACCTGCTCCCGCTGTAGAGGGAGGCTCTCAGATTACAGCTCCTATGCCCGGAATGCTGGTCAAGTATGAAAAACAGATCGGTGCATCAGTCAAGAAAGGCGAGACCGTCCTGGTGCTCGAAGCAATGAAGATGTATAATAATATTCCCAGTCCCGTGGATGGCGTTGTCGCTGCCACACCGTTCTCTGCAGGTGATTCCGTCGGTAAAGGCGACGTCCTTGCAGTAATTCAATAGGGAGGATAAATGCAGACCAAAAGCCAGATTATGGACAAAGCGCAGATGGAGCGCACAGTCCACCGTATTGCCCACGAGATTATCGAGCAAAACCGGGGCTTGGAGAAGATCCGCCTGGTGGGTATCCGCTCCCGTGGAGTTCCCTTGGCACAGCGTCTCTCCAGCTATCTGAAGCTGATCGAGAACCAGGAGATTCCCGTAGGTATCCTGGATATTACTCTTTACAGAGATGATCTGTCCACTATCTCACACCAACCTGTGATCAAAGGCAGTCAGCTTGATTTTGATATCGAGGATGCTGTCATAGTGCTGGTTGATGATGTGCTCTTTACAGGCAGGACAGTGCGTGCTGCTATTGATGCGCTGCTGGATTTTGGGCGTCCGCGCCAGATCCAACTGGCTGTATTGATCGACCGTGGTCACCGTGAACTGCCTATCAAGGCAGACTACGTAGGCAAAAACGTTCCTACTTCCAACGAGGAAATTATCAAAGTAGAATTTGAGGAAACCGATGGGCAGGACTCAGTCCGCATCGTTTTGGTCTAAGTATAATAGCAGATGGACGCAGACCGGTTCGCTGGTCTGCGTCGGTCTGGATACTCAGATCCCGCTGATTCCCTCATTTCTGCACTCCTCGCCCAATCCTATCTGGGAGTTTAACCGCAGCATCATAGACAGCACTGCCGAGTATGCCTGCGCTTACAAGCCCAATCTCGCTTTTTACCTGGCAGACGGACTGCGTGGCCTGGAAGCTCTTGAGAAAACCATCGACTACATCCCGGCTGAGATCCCGGTAATACTGGATTGTAAGGCAGGAGATATCGGCAATACTATGGCTGCTTATGTGGAAGGCTTCTTTGAGAGCCTGGGAGTTGACGCTATCACCTTTAACCCCCTGATGGGTTCAGACGTTGCCAAGCCTATCCTCGCCAATGAGCAGTACTACGGCTTTGCCCTGGCGCTTACCTCCAATCCCTCTGCTCAAGACTACCTGAAGCAGGACAATCTCTGTGGCAAGATCGCTTTCTGGATCAATAGCTGTCCCAATCAACAAATCGGAGCAGTCGTAGGTGCCACTCAAACCGCTGATCTGGCTACAATGCGAAGCCTGATGCCCCAGACAATCTTCCTGGTTCCCGGTATCGGTGCACAGGGTGGAGATCTCTCAGCAGTGCTCAAGCACGCCTCAGCCAGCGTTGATAACCCCTTGATCCTGATCAATTCCTCCCGCGGTATCCTCTATCAAGACAATAGCATTAGCTTTGCCAAAGCTGCCGCCACCGAGGCACAACGCCTACGTGATGAAATCCTGAGCGAAATCAGAGGCTAAGATGGGCAAACTCGAACCCAAACGCTTGATCGGACTGATCCTGATCCTCGCAGCATCCGCTTTCCTGATTGCCGCAACCTGGCTGGCACCAGCAGTCAATCGTTCACAATGCGTGGGTTGCGGTGATTGCGCTGCGATCTGCCCCACCGGATCAATCACCATCGTTCGCGGCAAAGCCGTCATCGACGACGCCTCATGCATCCGCTGCGACAATTGCGTCCGCGCCTGTCCCTACAATGCTATCAACGGCAAAGACAGGAAGTACTGATGAAGAGATCTCTATTACTGCTGCTTTGCCTGGCGATGCTGCTGGCTATGACTGCCTGCAAATCCCTCTCCGACACCGAGTATCACATCGATAAGAGTGCCTGCAACGGCTGCACAAACTGCTCTGCAGTCTGCCCCAGCGATGCAATCTATTTCGATTCCAACGGCAAAGCCGTGATCGACCAAAGTAAATGCACCAAATGTGGTGACTGCGTGGCTGTATGTCCTCAAAACGCTATCTACTAAGTATCCTGTTTCTGCTCATAGTCCTGGGATTGACAGCCCAGTTCAGCTTCCAATCCAGCACTGATCTACGCTTGCGCACCGGTGATTCCAACGCTTGGGGCTTAGTGATGGATACCGGAATCTACGCTCCTATCGACCAATACAGCTATATTGAGGTCACAAACCTGCTGGATTGGTGGGATCGTGCCACAGAAAACCGCAATGCCAAGACGCGAGATCACTTCACACTCGGCTACGTCTATAATGAAGACTCTCTCGAATACGGACTATCCTACTACGGGACATTCTTCAAAGACGCCACCCCCATCTTCATCGAGTTCGATCCGACCGCCCCCCAATGGGCTCAGTACTCCCGAAAGGCTATTCACCAGGCAAATCTCGATCTGAACTACAGACTGGGACGGCTCAATGCCTCTGCTGATGCCAATCTACGCCTTGTCAAGACCGAACCGCATCTGCTCTTTGGCAGCCCCGATCCACAGCCCGAAAGCAGTTTATTTGATAACTACATAACTGCCGCTGCAGGCTATCAGCTCACCCCGGAACTGGCTGTAAACGCTGAACTGAACTACAAAACACAGACTCCCTATGCTGAGCTCATCGATTCCTCCCGCGATTCCGAAAGCTATGCCATGCGCACCGGACTCGCCTTTAAAAAAGACTTCGGAACCAATATCCTCAGCCTCGACATCCGCTATCAAAAGCAGGATTGGGACAATATGCCCGAGGCACTGGGTAACCAGTTTATCAGCGAGCTGCATTACAACCACTCCTTTGGCCCCTATCTAAATGGCTTTCTTAGCTTTATAAACCGCAGCAGTCTTTATGAAGACGAGCTATGCCTATTGGCAAATTACGCCCGTGCCCAGATCAAATACAGCTTACCATCAGATGAACTGGCAGGCAGTTACGTACTCCTCGGAGCAAAGCTTCGCCCTGCCAACGATGCTGCTTTTCATCCCGATTGCTCAGCCTATTTTGGAGAGTGCAATTTCCTCCTCGTGCCCAATCTTTACCTGGGCGCAGCGCTCAATCTCGCCCCCGAGATTCAGAACCAATACAGCGCCAGACTAAGCTACAGAGTGGACCAAAACAGCGAGTTGCATTTGGATTTTATTAGCAGGCAATCCAGGCGTAACTCCGCATCCGACAAGGACTTTCATTCCCTGTTCGGAATTGGTACGGAGCTAGTCTTTTAATGTTTAAAGCTCTGATCGAGGGCTTTGCTCTCGGGCTATCTACAGGCTCACTCTGCCTGATGACCTGCGTGCCGATCTATCTGCCCTATATGATGTCCGAAGAACGCAGTCTCCTAAAGAGTTTAGGACGCCTGATGGAGATCTCGCTGGGACGCTTTATTGCTTATATCCTCTTTGGAGCGCTGGCTGGTTACTTCGGCACCCGGATCAATCCGATGGGACGCGGTCTGTTTACCGGAATATCTTATATACTGCTCTCCATCTTCTTGGTGATCAATGCTTTCAGAACTCATAGAGAGGGCAAAAGCTGCCGCGTGCCAAAGTGGGCTCTGATGAGCAAAAGCGCTCTGCTATTGGGATTTTTCACTGGTGTAAACTTTTGTCCTTCCTTCCTGATTGCGCTATCCAGCGCGGTCGATCTGGGCGGAGTGCTCTCCGGCATCCAAATCTTTGTGGGGTTCTTCTTTGGCACCTCGCTTTTCCTGATGCCACTGGCGCTCTCCGGCTATCTGACCTTTATCAAAGGCATCAAATACCTCGCCAGAATCGCCACAATCCTGATAGCTATCTGGTTTATCTGGCAAGGGATTGGCAATCTTATCAAGGTCTTTCGGGACTATCGGCACGAGCGCAATACTGTGATGCTCGATCTTGAGACACATCCGTTCAAACCAGTCGTGGTGTCCAGTCCCGCAGACAGCCTCGAATCGTTCGATATAAGTGACTCGCTGCTTGCTATTTACAGGACTGCTCCTATCTTGCTCAACCAGGACAAGCCTGTCCTGAGCGAACTTCCCCAAGCCGGGGATGAGATTCTGATCCTGATTAGCGCAAATTGCTTCTCAGACAGCCTGAGTCCTTTGATGCTAAGTGACTATCACCATATCATATTACAGGATCATCAGGCGTGGCACAAACTACCCGGATTCCTGAGGACTACCATCTTCCGGCTGGACAAAGGCAAGAGACTGCAATTCAAGATCTGAGATTTTGCTCCCTGCTTGAATTCTTATGTGATCCCCTAGTGATCCCCTAGTGATCCCCTAGTGGCGACAAGGGGATCGCAAGTGCAGTGTCAGAGTATTGCCTTAGGATTCAATAGGGGAGATTTTCACAAGGGGTAAAGGAGAAAGGAGTGGTGGTGTGGGAGCGACATCTTGTCTCTCGGAAGGACTGTGCGTCAGGATGACGCACCCACATGTTTTTAACTCATACAAATACCGGTGTAAAAGGTATCATCGGCGATAGTATGCACTGGTATTTGTATAAGGCACAACACGAAGCGAACTGCGAACGCTGTGGCAAATCAGGAGATACCACGCCAGATATGGCGGAGCTCAGCGAACCCCGGGTACAGGTATCGTAGAAACGTTTTCCGTATTACCCCCGATTGTCCCCTCATATCAACGAATAATCCTGAAATATGTACGAGAAAGGAATGTATATTGCAAATCTTTCAGCCCAATATTTGTAGTAATTCAAATAAAGGAGACCTTATGCCCAAAACAAGGCTCAGTGTGTGTTTACTGATCATCCTGATGATCGGCCTTTTCTCCGTTTTGTCCGCTCAAAGCAGGCAAATCAGCATTTCTAATGGCGCCAGCCAGACCAGATTGCTCTCCGGCAATGACTTTGGTATGGAACTTCAGTTCAACGTAGGTGAGCTCAGGCTCGAAACTGTACAGACCCGTGGCGGGAGCTTCGACGAAATCTCAATCGAAGGCTTTAGCCACAGCAACCGGATCGGCGAGCCCAAGCTCCCCGTATCCACCAAGATCGTAGCTGTACCAATTGGTGCAGAGCTAAGTTTTGAAGTCATCTCCAGGCAGAGCTTACGCCTGGATGGCAGCGATAGCAGATTGCAGCACAAACTATTACCCGTGCAGCTTTCTGTGTCCAAATCCGATGATCCCGCGCTCGTACCCTTCAAGCAAAATGAAGAGCTTTACAACCGTGATGAATTCACCGGTGGCGAGCTTTTCAGGATTGAGGAGATCGGCTATATGCGTGGACTTCGCCTCTTCCAGTTTTATTTTGAACCCATCCGTTACAATCCTGTGAGCGGTGAGCTTCAGGTGACTTACGATGCCACTATCCGCGTGAACTTCAACAATCCTGATCTGATTGCAACGCAGGATCTGCTGGCACGCACTGCTTCTTATGAATATGAAGCACTTTACGCGCAGACGGTTTTCAATTGGGATACCACAAACCGCGCCAGCCTGGTGCGTTATCCCACCAAGATGCTCATTCTATGCCCTCCGAACTACACCGATGAGATGGCACCCTTTGTGACCTGGAAAAAGCAACAGGGTTACAACGTGACGGTGACCACAGTCGGCACCGGCGGTACAATCGCCAATACGACAGCAGCCATAAATACATATATGGCATCCGTTTGGAGCGCTGCAACCGCACAGGATCCCGCTCCGACCTATCTGATAATCGTAGGCGATACTTCCACCAGCGGAGACAATATCATCGCCAATACCGGCGTAACAGGGTCTCACGTTACGGATCTGACCTATGTCCGCCTGAACGGTACAGATTATGTCCCGGATATGTATTACGGACGTTTCTCTGTCGCGAGCGGAACAGAGCTTACCAATGCCGTAAACAAGACCATCACCTTTGAAAAGACTCAGATGCCCGATCTGACTTATCTGGGAAAAGCAGTGATGATAGCCGGTGTGGACAGCGGTTTTGGTCCGACCCACGGTAATGGCGCCATCAATTATGGTACCACAAACTACTTTAATAGTAGTCAGGGCATTACCTCGAATACATATCTTTATCCTGCCTCAGGCTCGAGCGATGCCACGATCATAGCCAATGCCAATGAAGGTAGAGGTTATATAAACTACACAGCCCACGGCAGCGAGACTTCCTGGGCTGATCCCACCTTCTCAGTTAGTGATGTCAACTCTATGACCAATACCAACAAGTATGGTGTGATGGTGGGTAATTGCTGCGTTACCAATGCCTTTGGCACAGGTGTTTGCTTTGGTGAATCAATCATCCGCAAAGCCAATGCCGGTGGCGTTGCCTACATTGGTGGCACAAACAACACCTATTGGGACGAGGATTACTGGTGGGCAGTGGGTGCCAAAGGATCTGCCAATGGTACTGCTCCTGCCTATGATGCCACCAAGCTGGGTGCTTACGATGCGATGTTCCATACTCACAGCGAAGCATTCACAGATTGGGCTCAGACCACAGGTGATGCAGTCTATATGGGAAACCTTGCGGTTGCTCAGGGAAATAGCTCCAGAACAAACTATTACTGGGAAATCTACTCCATTATGGGCGATCCTTCCCTGATGCCTTACTTTGGAGTTCCCACTGTCAATACAGCTAGTTTCCCATCCACAATCCTGATTGGCGCGACATCCATCACAGTGACTGCCACACCTTATTCCAGAGTAGCCCTCAGTATGGGCGGCACACTTTACGGAACAGGTATTGTGCCTGCCGGCGGAAGCCTCACTCTAGCAATTACACCTTTTAGCACCACAGGCACAGCTAACCTGGTGATCACTGCTCAGGACAAGATCACTCGTATCGAGAATATCACTATCGCTCCCAATAGCGGGCCTTATATGAACGTCTCGGCGATTGTTTACAGCGATACAAACAATAGCAGCCCTGAATACAATGAGACCGGCAGATTCAGCCCGACCTTCCACAATGTGGGCTCAGTTACCGCTACCAATGTGACTGCTACGCTTAGCTGCAGCACTCCGGGATTTACGATCAGTGATGGTACAGAAAACATTGCCAGCCTTGCTGCAGGCGCTACCAGCACAATCAACAATGCCTTTACCTTTGGCATCCCCAATGGTATCGCTGATGGTACGATGGCTGCCTTTACGATTACGATGGTAAGTGGCAGCAATACCTGGGTGCACAATTTCACTCTCGAGATCAATGCACCGGCGCTTGTCTTTGCCAATATGACAATCAGCGATCCCTCAGGAAACAACAACGGCAGGCTCGATCCGGGCGAAACCGTTACTGTCACGATGCCTTTGAACAACACAGGCGGAGCTTCGAGCCCTTCAGGCACTGCGACTCTATCCTGCGCTACCCCCGGAATCACCATCAATACAGGCACTGCGAACTTTGCAGCTATCTCAGCAGGTGGCAATGCCAATCTGAGTTTCAGCATTACCGCAGCAGCCGGTATTACTATAGGTACTATCGTCAATATCAACTTCAACGCTACAGCGGGTTCTTATACAGCAAGCAAAGCACAGTCAGTGACTGCCGGTATCATCCTGGAAGACTTTGAGACAGGAAACTTTAACAGCTTCTCCTGGGTGATGGGTGGAACTCTGCCCTGGGTTATAGACAATACCACTGCCCAGACCGGGACCTATTCTGCAAAGAGCGGAGCTATCACACACAGTCAAAGCACTACGATGGAGACCACCAGGGTGCTTTCGAGTACAGGTGATCTCAGCTTCTGGTACAAAGTCTCCTCTGAATCAAGCTATGACTACCTGAAGTTCTATATCGATGGAGTAATGCAGAACCAATGGTCCGGCACCGTAGATTGGACGCAGATTACTATAAGCCTTGCGGCTGGTACACGAGTCCTGAAGTGGGAATATATGAAGGATGGAAGTGTGGATAGCGGGAGCAACTGCGCCTGGATCGACAACATCATCTTCCCTGCTTCTACTTCTCCCAGTGTTTACAATCCTCCCCAAAACTTTGCTGCTGTCCCCGGCAATGGCTTTGTAACACTCAACTGGCAAGCACCTGTCTCCGGGACACCCACAGGCTATAAGATATTCAGGAATAGCAGCCTGCTTACCACGGTGACTGGTCTTACATATACAGATAATGCAGTCGTCAATGAGACAAGCTACAGCTACTACCTCAAGGCTGTCTATACAGGTGGTGAATCTGATCCCACTGCAACCGTAAACGTTACTCCTACAGCAGTAGTAGCGACTGAGTTTATCATCGGTACAGGCACTACTGCGACCGGTCTTACCACTGCCTCACCCATAAATGTCTATTATCAAAGCTTGCACGGACAATCTGTCTATACAGCAGCAGAGCTCAATGCAGCAGGCATCCTGGGACCGATAAACATCACTCAGCTTGGCTTCAACATTACCAGCTTGCCTGATCGGAATATGCCAAACTTCCAGGTACGGATGGGACACACAACAGCAGCCAACGTAGCCAGTTGGATTTCTACTGGTCTCACTCAGGTATGGTCCAGCGCAAGCTATCTGCCTACAGCAACAGGCTGGAATATGTACACTCTCAGCACTCCTTTCCTCTGGAACGGAACTGACAACATAGTGATAGATACAGCCTTCGGTCTGATTGGATCATATACTCAAACCGGTGCAATCCAATACACCACAGTCACCAACGGCTATCGCTACAATCGTAGTGATAGTGCTGATCAGACTGCTGTTTTCACAGGTGGATCCACCTCTACGAACAGACCCAATCTGAAAGTAATGGTAGCTCCCAATGCAGCCGGCCCTGCGATAGCAGTAAGCCCCACCACTCTCAGTTATGGTGATGTAGCTGTTGGCACCAGTAGCGCGCAGCAATTTACCATCTCAAACTCCGGTGATCAGACTCTTACAGGCAGCATCACCACCCCCACAGGCTACACTGTGAGCCTTGTGAGCAGAAACGAAGTCGAAACCCCCGTGATTGCCAGCCGCAACACCCTCTCCTATAGCGTCAATGCCGGCTCGCAAAAGACCTACTCACTCAGCTTTGCTCCCACTGCTGCCACTGCATACAACGGCAACGTCTCAATCAGTTCCAACGCCACCGACAATCCCAGCCGTAGCATCGCGGTTTCAGGCAATGGCTTCATTCCGCCCACCATCGGTCTCAGCACCGAATCCCTCTACACAGAGCTGGCTCCCGGAGATGAAGATGCTCAAAGCTTCACTATCGTAAACACCGGCTCTCAAGCTCTGAACTACAGTATCAGTATGCAAGAGCTTCGACAGGGACGCATCCCTACGAGCGCAAACGGTAACAGCAGAACTGATGACCGTAGCATTGCCGGCAGCACTCTGGTGCACGATACAGGGCTTTACCTGCCAGGCACCACAGTGGATTGGACTTTCACCGTCACCAATGCCAGCACGGATACCGAATGGCTGGAAGACGTCATTATCACTTTCCCCGCAGGAGTTACGGTCAATAGCGCCACAAACTTCGTAGGCGGCTCAGGTGGAGATATGATCGCCAATACCACCAGCGGCAGCGGTATCACCATCACTTGGCATGGTGAAGATGGTTCTGGCTGGGGCGTAGTGCAGGGCAGTCAATCTGCAAGCGCCACTGTAAACGTCACAATAGCACCCGGCGCTGCCGGTAACCTCAGCTTGCCCTACACGATCAATGGCGACATCTATGGAGCCGAACCTCACACCCTGAGTGATACAATCGTTCTGACTCAGGACGTCCCGCCCGTGGAATGGCTAAGCCTCCTGCCTCTATCCGGCAGCATCCCCGCCTCAGGCAATGCTGAAATAGCAGTCAACTTCTCTGCCATCGGTATGGAAGCAGGCACCTACGAAGCACTGATCACCATCAGTTCCAATGATCCTGCCAATCCGACCATGAGCGTTACAGCCACGATGGATGTCGTAGGCAATCTGAATCACGCACCCCAGATCAACCTGCCCGATAGCTTCAGCTTTGACAAAAACGGCAGCTTGAATCAGAGCTTCAGCTCCTACGTGACGGATCAGGACAACGATCCTCTCACTCTCTCAGTGGTAGGAAACACCATTATCCAAGTCCAGATCAATGGCCTCAGCGTTACCTTCACTGCCCCTCAAAACTGGATCGGCAGCGAAATCCTGACCTTCACCGTGAGCGACGGACTGCTGACAAATGCAGATTACGTTACCGTTACAGTCAATCCTGTGAACAGCCCTGCCTGGAACCCCGTGATCTATCCCAACAACCCCGCAACTCTCTACGCTGTCGTCACAATCGATAACATCCCGGCTCAGCTCAACGACATGGTAGCCGCTTTTGTCGGCACTGAATGCCGCGCCACCGGTGAGATCGTGATGATCGACCGCAGCGTTGCCTATACCACTCTGCTGGTAAATCTGGCTGCTCCCGGCGAAACCGTCAGCTTCAAGATCTATTCCTATTCTCAGGATACGATCTATCCCGTGGCTGATCTGATCTCGATGACTTACGGCGAGGTCTATGGAGAGGACAGTCCTGTCCCGCTCAATGGCACAAACAACATCGTAATCGCCGCCCCTGCCCCAGCCATCCTGAGCCTTGGCTCTGTGATGCGGATCACATGGGATGCAGTGACTTATGCCAACAACTACAAAATCTACTCCTGCGAAACTCCCGATGGAAGCTACACTCTGATCGGATCCACCCCCAATCTCTACTATGAGATCAATCCCGATACGATGTGCAAGTTCTACAAGGTAGTCGCAGAGCAGATCATCCCTGTCAAGGCAGGAAGATAATGAAAAAAGCAATCCTGATCAGCCTTTTGATGCTCTTTGCACTGAGTCTGTCAGCCACCCTTGGCACCACCTGGAATCAGTACTACTTCCGCTTTGAACTGATAAACAAAGTAGAACTGCAAGAGCTCACAAGGATGATATCCATCGATAATATCTGCGGTAACTGGGTCTATGCCTATGCCAACGATACCGAATGGGAAGCTTTTGAGAAGCTGGGTTATCGTACCCAGCTTCTCCCTGCTCCCTCCAGCCAATTCACCGGCACCATCGCCCGCAATCCCGGCGAAATGCGTAATTGGGATGCCTATCCCACCTATGATGCCTATGTCGCGATGATGACTGGCTTTGCCACCAGCTATCCCAATCTTTGCCAGATCGTAAACGTCGGCACCACCGTAAACGGACGCCAGATCATCTTTGCCAAGATCTCGGACAACGTTGCCAGCCACGAAGCCGAGCCGGAACTGATGTATTCCGGAACCATCCACGGTGACGAAGTGACCGGCTATATGCTGCTGCTGCGTCTGATCGATACTCTGCTTAGCCAATACGGCAGCGATCCCCGCATCACCAATCTGGTCAATAATGCCGAGATATGGATCGGACCAAACACCAATCCCGATGGCACTTATTACGGCGGTAACAACACCCTCGCCAGCGCTCGCAGAGCCAATGGCAATGGTTATGACCTAAACCGTAACTTCCCAAATCAGAATGGCAGCACCAATACAGGCCCCATCCAGATCGAGACTCAGGTAATGATGGACTTTGCACTGAGCCGCCACATCAGCCTCGCGGCAAATTTCCACGGTGGCGCGGAAGTCGTAAATTTCCCATGGGATTACACCTACAGTCTGCATCCGGATGATAGCTGGTACATCAGCTTGTCCCATGTCTATGCCGATCTCGTGCAGGCAAATGGTCCCAGCGGTTATTTCACCAGCGTGAGTTCCAATGGAGTCACCAATGGTGCCGATTGGTACGTGATCGCCGGTGGCAGGCAGGACTGGATGAATTACACGGCACAAAGCCGGGAAGTAACCATCGAGGTCAGCAATACCAAGATGCCCGCTGCCTCCACAATGCCAAACTATTGGAATTACAACTATGATGCGATGCTATCTTACCTGGAACAAGGTCTTTACGGCATCCACGGCATAGTGAGCGATCCCTATGGCAATCCGCTGGCGGCAACGATCACGGTAAATAGTCACGATACAGCAGTTTCAGTGATCTCCACAGATCCTGCCAATGGCGATTTTTACCGCTATCTCAATCCCGGCAGCTACAACCTCACCATCTCCGCAGCCGGATATCCGGATAAAGTGATCACCGGTGTGGTCGTTAATGCCAATCAAAAGACCAGCCTCAATGTCACTATGGGCGAGCTTCTGCATCAGCAAGAAATCAGTCTTGCCCCCGGCTGGAACCTCCTCAGCTTCAATATCGATCTCGGTGAAAACACGATAGGAACGATCTTTGATAACGATCTGAGACAGATCAAGAGCCAATCCGCTACCTATTCTCCGCTGGTGCCCGCGCATTTCAACAATCTTGCCGGAATCAGTAGTGGAAAAGGTTATTGGGTAAACAATCTCAGTAGCGAAAACCTGGTCGTGCAGGGCAATCTGCTCTCTACGTCAAGTTCTCAGGAACTCGCCAGCGGTTGGAACCTCGTGGCTTATCTGCCCGATACGCAGATGGCGGTCAGCACAGCGCTTGCCGGTATCAATGCATACCTGCAGGAAGTGCGCAGCCTGGATTCCGTCTGGACTCCCGGCGGAGGCAGCCTTAGCCAGATGCAGCCCGGAAAAGCATATTGGATCAAGGTCTCCCAGGCCTGCAACCTGATCTATCCCTGATACACAACTGACAAGGATATAACCGGCTCCTGATGGGAGCCGGTTTTTCTTGCTCTTTGAATTCTCTCGTGATCCCCTTGTGATCCCCTAGTGATTCCCTAGTGACGACAAGGGGATCGCCAGTGCAGTGCGTGTGGTTTGCCTGATGGTTCAAGGAGGAAGAATTTAACAAGGAGTAAAGGAGAAAGGAGTTTCCTTTACCACAGAGAAAGCGCTGAGCGCTAAGCGCAGTGGGGAAGTGATGGAGTGGTAGTGTGGTGTTGTGGGAGCGACATCTTGTCGCTCTGAAGGACTGTGCGTCAGGATGACGCACCCAAATGTTTTGACCTATAATTCTGCCTTGCCAGTCTCGAATTGACAAGCAGGTCATTCCCGGCAGGATTATGAGTTAAAACAATGCAAGCAGTAGTAGCTGGGTACTATGCGCAGGGCTTTCGTTTTAACTCAAACAAATGCCAATTGAAAGGGATCATCGGCGATAGATTGCACAGGCATTTGTTTAAGTCAAGACAGGGGGAGCGATCTGCGATCACTGTGGCAAATCAAGAGTTTGCCACCCCAGATATGGCGCAGAGTAACCTCTCTCCACCACTTCAACACTCCACCACTTCATCACTACTCATAGCGCCGCAAACCTCTTAAAACAGATTGACAGAATTGCGCCCTTGAATATCCTCGTCTAAAAGTGAGATTATAAGTAAAAATATATCATACAAGGAGTTAACAAATGGCTAAATTCAAGAAAGCCACGATGGATGGCAATACCGCAGCAGCGCACGTTGCGTATGCCTTCAATGAAGTTGCCGCCATCTACCCCATCACTCCCTCATCCACTATGGGTGAGCTTTCCGATGCTTGGGCATCCGAAGGCAGAAAGAATATGAACGGCACAACGGTCGATGTGATCGAGATGCAATCCGAAGCCGGTGCTGCCGGTGCTGTGCACGGTTCACTTTCCGCCGGTGCTCTCACAACCACTTTTACAGCCTCGCAAGGCCTGATGCTGATGCTTCCCAATATGCACAAGATCGCCGGCGAGATGCTGCCCACAGTATTTTACGTCACCGCCCGCAGCTTGGCTGCACAATCGCTCTCCATCTTTGGAGATCACTCGGACGTAATGTCCGCCCGCAACACCGGCTTTGCCCTCATCGCCTGCAACAGCGTTCAGGAAGTGATGGATCTGGCTTTGGTGGCACAGCTTAGCACGATGAAGACCTCGATACCTTTCCTCGTCTTCTTTGATGGCTTCCGCACCTCTCACGAGCTGCAAAAGATCGAAGTGATCGATTATGACACGATGAAAGAGCTCGACAATGGCGAATTGATCGAAGCTTTCCGCGCTCGTGGCTTGAATCCGGACAATCCTCGCATCAAGGTCGGCCAGCAAGCTCCGGATGTATATTTCCAGGGACGCGAGACCAGCAACCTGCATTACCAGAAGGCTCCCGGAATCATCCAGGACACTATGAACGCCGTCGCTGAGAAGATCGGTCGCGGTTACAAACTCTTTGATTACGTCGGTGCTCCCGATGCCGAAGAAGTGATCGTTGCTATGGGCAGCGGTTGCGAGACCATCCAGGAAACCATCGAGTATCTGAATAAAGAACGTGGTATGAAGCTTGGCTTGGTCAAGGTTCGCGTCTATCGTCCTTTCGACGTCGATGCTTTCAAAGCTGCTCTGCCTGCATCAGTCAAGAAGATCGCCGTGCTCGATCGCACCAAGGAACCGGGCTCCATCGGCGAGCCTCTCTATCTTGATGTAGTCTCTGCACTCAAGGATAATAAAGACCTCTTTATCATCGGTGGCAGATACGGACTTTCCTCCAAGGAATTCACTCCTTCGATGGTGCTTGCGGTTTACAAACACCTTGTCAAAGGCGGCTTCCACGGCTTCACAGTCGGTATCGAAGACGACGTCTCCAAGCTCTCTCTTGCAATAGACGAGATCATCAGCACCGTTCCTGCCGGAACCATCAGTTGCAAGTTCTGGGGCCTTGGCTCAGACGGTACCGTTGGTGCCAATAAGAACTCCATCAAGATCATCGGTGATCATACAGATATGTACGTCCAGGGTTACTTCCAATACGATAGCAAAAAGAGCGGCGGTATCACCCGTAGCCACCTGCGTTTTGGCAAGACTCCCATCCACAGCCAGTATCTGGTGACCAAGGAAGACTTTGTTGCCTGTCACAATCAGGCTTTCATCGGTCGTTTTGATCTGCTTTCCGGGATCAAGGAAAATGGTGTCTTCCTGCTCAATTCCTTCTGGAAGAGTGAAGAAGCTTTTGATCACCTTACCTGCGAGATGCAGCAGACCATCATCGACCGCAAGATCAAGTTCTACAATATCGACGGTCTCAAGATCGCCGAGGAAGTGGGTTTGGGCGGACGTGTCAATACCGTGATGCAGACTGCTTTCTTCCTGATCTCAGGCGTGATGGATCGTACCGAAGCTATCGACCTGATCAAAGAATCAATCAAAAAGACTTACGGTCGCAAGGGCGAAGAAGTCGTGAAGATGAATCTGGATGCTGTGGACAAGGTTAATGAAGCCTTGGTGCAGATCCCGATCCCTACCGCTGTACCGGAGAAATGCACTCCTGCCAAGCAGCTTGTGCCTCCCGGATCAGATGAATTCACAATGAAAGTGATCGAGCCCATCATGCGCGAAATGGGAGACAATATCAAGGTCTCCGAGATGCCGCTTGATGGCTATGTCCAGACCGGAACAGCCAGGCTCGAGAAGCGCAGAGTAGCTCCCCTGGCTCCGCATTGGATTGCCGAAAACTGCATTCAGTGTAACCAGTGTTCCTTCGTCTGCCCTCACGCTGCTATCCGTGCCAAGCTGATCAAGGACGGAGATCTGGCTGATGCTCCTGCTACTTTCAAGACACTCAAAGCAATGGGTGCAGAAGGTTATCAATACAAGGTTCAGATCTATATAGACGATTGCCAGAGCTGCCGCGTTTGCGTCAATGAATGCCCCAAAGCAGCCCTCGTGATGAGCCCGATTGAGGACGAACGCGCCATCGGCGAACAAGATAACTATGAGTACTTTGACAGGCTGCCCAACGACGTGATGGCAACCTTCAAAGAAGATACAGTCAAGGGCAGTCAGTTCAAGCAGCCTCTGCTTGAGTTCTCCGGAGCTTGCGCAGGATGCGGTGAGACTCCCTATATCAAGCTGCTCACCCAGCTCTACGGTGATCGTATGATCATCGCCAATGCCACTGGTTGCTCCTCCATCTGGGGCGGAACTTTCCCGACCATTCCTTATGCCAAGAACAAAGACGGCAAGGGTCCTGCCTGGGCAAACAGCCTCTTTGAAGACAATGCCGAGTATGGCTTTGGTATGAGACTGGCTCTGGATAGCCACCGCAAGCTGGTCAAGCTCGCTATCGAATCCCTGATGGACAAATCTATCGATCCCGCTCTGAAAGAAGCCTTTGGCTATGCTCTGGAGCACTGGAACGATGTTGATACCGCTGCCAAGGACAACGTCGCCAAGATCAAAGCTCTGCTTCCCAAAGCTCTGGATAACGCATGTGATGGTTGCCGCAAATACGTACGTCGCGTGGTAGAGCTCCAGGATTACATCATCGACAAGTCCGTCTGGGCGATCGGTGGTGACGGCTGGGCTTATGACATCGGCTACGGCGGATTGGATCACGTGATGGCTTCAAACAAGAACATAAACATCTTCGTGCTGGATACAGAAGTCTATTCCAACACAGGTGGTCAAGCCTCCAAATCCACTCCTCTGGGCTCAATCGCTCGCTTTGCCGAAGCCGGAAAGTCCACAAACAAGAAAGACCTCGGTATGATGATGATGAACTACGGCTACGTCTATGTCGCCAGCATCGCCATGGGATACAACAAGAACCAAGCTCTGCAAGCCATCAAGGAAGCAGAAGCCTATCCCGGACCCTCGATCATCATCGCCTACGCGCCTTGTATCAACCACGGCATCGATATGTCCCTCACTCAAAAGAGAGAGAAGCTCGCTGTCGAGACCGGATACTGGCTGCTCTATCGCTATAACCCGCTGAACAAGCTCCAGGGCAAGCACCCCTTCACTCTGGACAGCAAAGAACCCAATGCCAGCGTCACCAAGTTCCTCGAAGGCGAAGTCCGTTACAGCGGTCTTGCCAAAATATTCCCGGAACGTGCTGCAGACTTCAGCAAGGGCGCAGAGCAGTTCGTAAAAGAACGTTGGGAACAATACAAGAAGTTCTCACTGTAATACCTGCGGTTAGTTAACCGCTTGCAATATGGCTCTGTGGAGACTATCCTGTCTTCACAGAGCTTTTTTATGATGAGCAGTGGATTTGGAATAATCTTTGCATTATCCCTTCTTTATTGACAACAGCTTTATAAAAGGAACGTTCAATGAAGAAGCTTGTACTGATTTCCATCTTTATCTCAATGCTATATTTATGTTTAGGGCAAGCCATCAGCCAGGACTATGCCCGCCAGATCGCCAAAGCTTTCCTCTCCCAAAAGGGCTATACTCCCAGCGGATACACCAATATCCACCCAATAACGGATGATTCCCGCCTCTACGCCTATATCTTTGAGCTCGATCCTCAAGGCTACATCGTTGTGAGTGCAGACGAAAAGCTCCCCCCCGTAATAGCCTATTCCTTTGATAGTGTTTATCTTGCCGAAGACAGCCGCAATCCTATGCAAGCGATGCTCCTTGCAGACTTGGCACAGCGTATTTTGGCTCCTGAATCTATTGCACAAAGGAATCGCCAAGCCCGGCAGGACTTGCTTTCCGGCACTAGCCGGGGTATCTTTGAGCAATGGCCACCAGAGGGCAGCACCTTTACCGGCGGCTGGGTCAAGACCCGCTGGAACCAGACCGCGCCCTACAACGCTCTGTGCCCAATTGATCCCGTCTCCCAAATCCGCTCTGTGGCAGGCTGTCCGGCAGTCGCAATGGCTCAAATCTTTAACTATCATCAGCAACTCAACGGCACCACTTTTACTGATACCGACGACTATTATCACAACTACTCCGGGCGTTATTACTGGATAGATAACGACTACGATGCCAATGGTTTCCCTTCCTGGTCCCAGCTCAACGACTATCTGGATACTCTGGCAAACACCTATTGGGGTGGCACCGAGCCCACTCCCCTCGAGACAGCCGCATTGATCTTTGCTTGTGGAGCCGCAGCCCATCAGGTCTATAGTTCACAAGGCTCCGGCACCTTTGCCGTAAGCCAGGCTTTCAGCGCTATTCAGCGCTTTGGATATGCAGAATCAGAGCTGCTCACTGCCGATTCACCCGATCTCTTTACCCGTATTGCACAGAACATTAAAGACGCTCTGCCTGTGCTTTATGCCTGCGTTACTCCAGCTTGGGACGCCGGACACAACGTCGTCCTTGATGGCTACAACACCGATGACTATTACCACATAAACTTCGGCTGGGGCGGCTCTTACGATGGCTGGTTCCTTCTGCCCTCCGAGATGCCCTATCAGCTCACGGTCGTGGAAGGCGCAGTCGTAGATATCATCCCTCCCCAATTCCTCTTCTGTATGCCGGAACAGATTGTCTTTGAGAACATTACTCAGCTATCCGAGGGAGTAGATTTTGAGCTGCTAAATCTCTCCGATCAGCCTCTACTGATCGAGGCTGTGGAATGTCCGCACTACAACTCGCTTTATTTCCAAGTCACCATCCAAAACCAGAGCCTGCCCTATCTTCTGCCTGCCGGACAAAGCCTCTATGGCACGCTGCAGGGCATTTTCCTGGATAGGGTCTATCAGGGCTTTGGGATGAGGATCAAGCACTCCAAAGGCTACCAGACCTACCCCGTGGTGATCGACGACTCCATCCCCTTGACAAATGCCGATCCACAGATCTCCCCGCCTGCTATCTCATTGCGCTCCTATCCCAATCCCTTCCAAACCAGCTTGCAGATAGAGCTCACGGGCAAAGTCCCTGCCGCAGGACTAGTGGAGATTTACAATATCAAGGGACAATTGGTGCGAGAACTGGCTGCCAACTCCTCTATTTTGCTCTGGGATGGTAAAGCCTTGGATGGCAGAGATCTAACCAGGGGCATCTACCTGCTGCACCTGAAGGGTACAGATAGCACAGCCAGGATTTTCAAGCAGCAGAGCTACTAAGCGCTGTCCCCTCCGTCATTCCTGCAGATTTCGTAGGAGCGTCATCCTGACGCTCAGTGTTTCTGAGCTACAGGATGTAGCTCCTACACCACCACTTCACCACTGCGCGAAGCGCTCTCCTTCCTCCTTTACTCCTTGTTAAAACCTTCCCCTTTGAATCCACCGGCAAAAGTCTGGCACTGCTCTGGAGATTCCCTTGTCGTCACTAGGGGATCACTAGGGGATCACTAGAGGATCACCAGTGGATTCAAGCAGGGAACTCAAGTCCATTCTTGATCTTTGAATTTAGTCAAAAAAATCTTGACAATAATCTGGAGCCATTATTTGCTCGACTCAGATCGAAAATGGTGGTCGCAATGCCACCGTTGACATAGCTAAGAGCATTGTGAATAAAGGATAAAAGGAACTTGAATGTTAAAAAACCTGATGCTGCTGGAACGCCAATCGCAGATCAAAGAGCTTGGGACCAATCTCAACTATCTGATTTTGAAAGAGTTGATCAAGAGTCCGCTTACCTGCCAGCAACTCGCCAATCTCTTCTCACTCTCAAAGCAGAAGATACACTACAACCTCGGCAAGATGCAGGAAGAAGGCTTGATTGAGATCGATGGAAATCATCAACCAAATCTCAAAGAAGTATTCTACAGAGCTACCGCCAAGAATTATGTCCTGGCATATACAATTGGTCTAAATATTGAAGACAATATCTTGAACAACCGCGAAATCATCAATACTATCCTGGAGAACGATTACAAGCTCTCTTTGCAGGATATCGCAGCCAAGATTCTGGATGAAAGCCTCAAGGTCAAAGCCCGGGAAAAGCTCCTGATCGTGACCGGCAAATACAATCTGCCTCTGGTGGAAAAGATGCTGATCGAAGCGGGCAGGCGCGGGGTCTCCACCACGATGCTCTATCAGGATGAACAGCAGCTCAGGGCAAAGTATGAAGAGTATTCGTTGGCTGCCTTCAATGCGGACTATGAGAATTTTAACAACCTGCTTGCCAAGCACGATGTCTATCTGAATCTGAATGGCGAGGCGCGCTTTATCCAGCTTAGCGATCCGGAAAAGATCAAGCTGCGTAACCGTCATTTCCACAAGAGCCGCAGCATCCTTGGCAAAGGCGCAATCAGGATGGCGATGATGCCCGGGCTTTTACACGATACACTCACCGATCACTCCATCAATATCGAGCTGCAGTTTTGGAAAGCTCTGGATATCGATTATCCCAAGCTCTGCGAACGTACTACAGCTCTCTGCAAGGATTTTGAGGACAAGCAGGTACTCGACGTTCAGAGTATGGAGAGCAGCTTTTTCTTTGAAATAGACAAGATTATGGCGGATACCGGCTCTTTTGATTGCAGCCCTTATCAGAGCCCGGTGATCAACCTTCCGGGTGGAGAGATTCTTTTGTTGCCAAAGCCGGGCACGATGAATGGAACCATCGCTTCCTCAGTGGCTTATGCCTTTGGTGAAGTGATCGAAAACCCCATCCTGGAAATCCGGGATAACGAGATTATCAGCTTTAAGGCAGACAAAAATCAGGAACTGATCGCCAAAGCAATTGCGATGGGCGGTCACGATGCGCGCAAGGTTGCCCTGATCTGTCTGGGGACAAACGAGAATATCGGGCTGCAGAATATAGATAGCAGCTACAAACATAAAATGATGGGTCTGATGACCGTCTATTGGGGCGAAAATCAGACTCTCGGCGGCACGGTAGCGGGGACCAGCGAGTGGTTTATCCAGATCGAAGAACCGCTGATAAGCAGCAAGTGAGGAAGAAATGAAGAGATTCATAGCTCTGGCCATCATTCTGATGAGCCTCGGTGTGGCATACGGTCAATGGCTGATCAATGAGAATTTCGACAACATCACGTCATTGCCGACCGGGTGGACTACCCGGGACGATGGCGACGGGATGATTTGGCGAAACCTGAATAATGCTTCGCATGCTTTTAGTGGCACGCGGGCAGCTTTTTGCGATAACTACTTGCCCAATCAAAATGCTGATTGGCTGATCACTCCCCAGCTTTCCATCACAGCCGGCGATTCCCTGCATTTCTATACCCGCAGTTGGATCAGCACAGAGCCGCTCAAGGTCTATGTCTCCACCAGCGGGACTCTGCCCGGTAACTTCACTCATCAGATTGCCAATCTTACGGGAATTGGCACTGCTTACCAACTGGTGAGCCGGGATCTTTCTGCCTTTGCGGGACAGAATATCTATATCGGCTTCCTCTGGAACTGCCAGAATTATGGTATCCTGATCGATGATGTCAAGATCGGGCATCCGCTGATTATAGATGCGGAGCTTGATCTGCCCGAGAGCTTTAGCTTCTTTCAGGGTGAGACCATCAATATCGACTTCACACCTTATGTCACGACTACCGATCTGGCTACTGCCAGCCTCACCGTGAGTGGAAACACAAACGTTCAGGTGGCAATCAACGGGATGATGGTGAGCCTTAGTTCACCTGCTTTCAATGGCACGGAGACACTAAGCTTTACCTTGCACGATGGCAGCAGCGGACAGAGCGATACGGATACAGTTCAGATCATCGTGGCTCCAGAGCCCGCTGTGGACCTGGTGGTTACAGCTATCAGCTCGCCCAGGGAGTTCCAATACCAAAATCTATCGTTTGCACCTGCCTTGAGCGTTAAGAACAACGGAACGGTTACTTTCAACGATGTCCTGCAAGTGAACTGCGTGATCACCGATGCACAAGGAACCGCCGTCTATACAGAAACAGCTTTCCAGAATGCCCTGATCGAGCCAATGGGCACCAGCAATATCAGCTTTACACAGAACTGGATGCCTGCAGTTCTGGGCACTTACACCGCAACCTTTACTATAGCCAATGAAGATGGCAATCCCGGCAACAACAGCCTTGCTAAAGCATTTACGGTGGTTTACCGAGTGACACAGGGTGGTCCCGATGCCTTTGGCTACAGCTTTATAGATAGTAATGCTCCCGGTGGTCCCGAGTACAACTGGATCGAAATCAGCGAGACCGGTACATCCTCGATTATGTATGGAGTACCCACCTTTGAGGGTGACGACAACTTCAGCGAGCCGGTTCCTCTGGGCTTTAGCTTCCCCTTCTATGGTTATAACTACACTTCAGCTTATGTCGATATCAACGGTGAACTGCTACTGGCAGAGAACAACTGGTACGACGAGTATCCCGGATTGAGCTGGGACAACGATGGCAATATGTTTAACTATATGTATCCCATCCCGGGCTATACCCAAATGCCGGGTCTGATCGCGGTCTATTGGGATGATCTCCTGGCTGTGGAAGGCACATCTGATATCTATTTCCAGAGCTTTGGCACTGCTCCGGATCGTTATGCCGTGATTCAGTGGAACAATTTGCGCTTCCTGGCAGGCACGGGTGGTACACCCGCACTCAAGTTTCAGGTAATCCTCCACGAGAATGGCGAGATTGTGATGCAGTATCATATAGTCAATACAGGACACGCTCCCGGAACTGTCCCTCACGAGAGCGGACGCAGCGCAACAGTCGCCGTGCAGAATGCTACAGCAGACATCGGGCTTACTTACCTGCGCGAGATAGTGCAAAACAATACCTATATCGGTGTGGAACCCGCAGGCAACCTGCTACACGATGGCTTGGCAATTCGTTTCTTCAACGATGCCGATACCCAGGCTCCCGTCTTGCTGCATACTGCTCCCGGCAATACATTTGAGAATAGCTTTACCCTCAAAGCCAGCATTGTGGATTTCTCCGAGATCCAAAGCGCTGTGCTTCACTTCAATTATGGTGCCGGCTGGCTCACTGCTGTTCCTTCTGCCATAGAGGGCAATCTTTACAGCTTTGCAATCAGCGATCTGCCCTTGGGCTCGACCTTTAATTACTACTTCAGCGCTTCAGACGTCCTGGCAAATTCCAGCACTCTGCCTGCTGCTGCTCCGAATGAATATTACAGCTTCAAGATCCTGCCCACTCTCGGTGCACAGGCTCTGATCGTATATTCCGGCAACCAGGATTACCAGAGAACAGAGCTTCCCGTCTATGAAGACCTCCTGCAATCACTGGAGATCAGCTATGATATCTTCAACTGGGAAGAATACCCCACTTACACCTTCCCGACCGGGTACCAGGCTCTCTTCGTATATGCTACGACAGGAGGCAGTGGTGACAAGTCGCTGCAATTGAGCTCTGCCTTGATCGATTATATGGAGAGCGGTACGATTGTCGATCCCAAGAATGTCTTCTTTGCTTCCGACGGCTGGGCTGCCGATTCGCATGCTTTGCCCAATGACAATATCAAACGCAAGTTCAACGCAGCATACCTGAGGATGCACTACGTGGCATCAGGCTTTGGCGGAGGCACAAACGGCCTGGCGGGTCCCGACGTCTATACTTATCAAAACGGAACTCTGCTCTGCCGTCCGCAATCCCCGATTGGCACCATCAACACCGAATATTCAGTCTATGCAAACAGCCCCGATTGTATCTTCTATTACGATGAGGTCCTGGATACGTATGCAGATCAAGTCCAATATCCCGAGATTGGCGCATTTGCAGCCTTTACCTTCCAGGATGGTCCGGTAAATGGCAATGCCTATCTCCTCAATGGAGTAGCAGCCGTAGCCCTGGAACTGCCTATTTACAGAAGTTACTACTTCAGCTTTGACTTCTCCCAGCTAAATGACCCTGCCCAGCGCTTTGAATTGATGAGCGACCTGGTGGATTGGTTTGAGCTGAGCCCGGTAAGTAACGCTGACGACCAGATTACGCCTGTCAGCAGCGGAATCAACCGCATCTATCCCAATCCTTTCAACCCCCGCAGCACTATCGAGCTTTCTATGAAGCAAGCCGGTGAACTCAGCGTGGATGTTTATAATCTCAAAGGCCAAAGAGTACGAAGCCTAGCCAGTGGCAACTATCCAGCCGGGATGCACTCCCTGAGCTGGGATGGAACCGACGATGCCGGACGTGGTGTCGCCAGTGGTATCTATTATGTCAGGATGTCTGCGGATAGACGGAGCTTTAGCCGCAGGATAGTCCTGATCAAATAAGAGGAGATAATGATGAAACAAGCCCTTCTCGTAGCAATTCTTACGCTTCTGTCCATCTGTATGCTGTCCGCCGGTGATTACCGCATCGGCACCGGAACCGGCACGCAAAACAAAGTACCCGTCTATGGGTATGCAAATTATGGCTGGAGCAAGTTCTTTTTCTCCGAAGACGAGCTGGCAACTGCAGGAATGAGCGATGCTACTCAGATCACAAAAATCGCTTTCCAGGTAAGTGGCTCCATCTCAAACTACATTATGGAAAACCAACGCATCTATATGACTCACTATTATAATAGCGATTATACCACGAGTACGGACAATTACCCAGCAGTGAGCACATATAATCAGGTCTTTAATGGTACTGTTGTATGGAATGGTCCGGGGTGGGTAGAGATTGAGCTATCGACTCCCTTTAATTACGTGGGACAATACGGATTAGAAATAGTCTGGGAAGATAGAGATGGCATAGCGATAGGTGGCCCTCCGAGTTTTCGCTATACCCAAACCTCGGGATACACATGTGTTTACAAAAACGGAACGACTTTTTCCACTGGCGACGGCACTCGCGTAAAAAACCGTCCCAATATCTGGTTTATGAGCCCGCCCACCGATGTCCCGCCTCCTGCTGAAGTGGTTACACCTGCTGATGCTGCTACTGAAGTTGGAATCGGGACTCACCTGGTCTGGAATCACACAGGTGGTGATCCTGATTACTACAAGCTTTGGTTTGGAACGGATAATCCACCCTCCAATCTGGTTGCAGCCCAAAACGTCTATGGCAATGTCTTTGACATCCCGCAGTATCTGGATTACAATACCACCTACTATTGGCGGGTTGTCCCCCACAACGATTTTGGCTTTGCCTTTGATTGCCCCGTCTGGAGTTTTACCACCGGGCCTGATCCCGCCATCTACACATTTCCCTATACTCAGGATTTTGATGGCAGCTATCTGCCGGATAGATGGATAGAGTTTCTGGGCACGATGGCAGATCCCATCGTGATCAACCCTGTAGACAGCCAGTGGCAACAGGATGATTGGCTCAATATTGCTGGCACCGACAAGGCTGCCAGAATAAACGTCTATTCTACTATTGCCGGATATCTGGTCTCACCTTTCCTCAATATCGCAAACGATGATTTCGTACTGGAATTTGACCTGGCGTATATGGATTATGACAACAGCAATCCCATCAGCTCCGATCCCAACGGACTGACCGGCGTTGACGACCGTTTTGCCGTATTGATCAGCGATGGTTTCACCTGGTCCAGCACCAACATCGTGCGCGAGTGGAACAACAGCGGCAGTCCCGATGTCTTAAACGATGTGCCTAATACAGGCGTTCACGTCACAATTCCCCTGGCAGGGCTTACCGGAAGCAAGCGCATCGCTTTCTATGCCGGCTCCACAACAATCAATGCGGACAACGATCTGATGATCAACAACTTCGTAGTTCGCGAGGCAGTGCCCACTCTTGGCATCCCGGAACTCCTTATCACCCGTGATGATGTAAACAACCTGATCTCTATCACTTGGAATGCCATTACCGGCGCCAACAGCTACCAAGTCTATAGCTGCAGCAGTCCTGATGGCACCTATGAATTGATCGATACTATCCCTGATACTCATTACGAGCTATCAGCTTCACCTAATAGAGCTTTCTTTAAAATAGTCGCCTCCTCAGAGAGGTAATCTGGTCTCCCTAACCCATCAATAGTAGAACTAATCGCACACGAGGACAGCAGACGCTGTCCTCTCTTTTTGCCCATATTCAATCGATATCTCATAAGTACATACAGGGTAGTCGCTTCCTGCCTGTTCATACAGGATTCAAGCAGGATACAAGCAGGATAGAAGCATCCTATCAAGCAGGAAGCAAGGGATGCTCTTCCACTTTGCCCGCAATTTTGGAGGCATTTCTTACTTGACAATATCAGCCTGCCGTCATTGGAATAAATCAGCTCTGATAAGGATACAGCTTATGATAAAGAAAGCCTTGGTTTTTATACTTTTAGTCTTTGCGGTGGCACTTGCGGCACAGGATCAGCCTTTTGCGGTGAGATCATCCACCCGCTATGGCATATCCAGTATGTTTGGAATAGTCGAGCTGGATTCGCTTACCTTTTATCAGATGCGGCTGATTCAAGAATTTAAGTACAAAGGCTTTAGTCTGGGGCTGGATCTGGACTTTCTCTTTGATGACGAATACCATCTCCTGGAAGAGGAATGGGATCAGCTAAAAGACATCCCCTCAAAGATATACTACTTTCGCTATGGTAAGCAGGGCGAGCCGGTATTCTTTCATTATGGAGGTTTTACAGCTTATACGATCGGGAATGGACTGCTGATGAATAACTACACCAATATGTCCTATTACCCGAGGCTGAGGAACAACGGACTCCTGATCGGGGGGACGCTCCCGGTGCGAACCCAGCCGACCATCGAGCTGATGACATCTGATCTGATCAAGAACGAGCTGATTGCTCTGAATGCACACTTTAGCCCCCTTCCGGATTCCAGCGTGAACTATATCGATGATCTGATAGTGGGCTTTAGCGTGATCCGGGATAACAACCAGAAAGGCAATCTGCACCACACTTTGGGGGATTCTCTGTACAGCTCGATGCATATCGGCAAAAGAGACGGGCTTACGGCTTATAGCATCGATCTGGAGGTGCCGGTAACGGTCGATAGCAATACTGTCCTGGGCGGTTATCTCGAAATGGCGCATATCATCGGCAATGGCACGGGCTTTATCCTGCCGGGTATCTTTGCCGATTTCAAGTTCCTAAAAGTCAATCTGGAATACAGGCTGCACAACCGGCGCTTTGTCCCTGCATATTTTGATCATTTTTACGAGGAAAACCGGTCTGTCCTGGTCTATGACGAGGAAGGTGCTCCGGATATTCTGACGGGGGAAGAAGCTTTACAGGAAAAACCCGGCTCCTATGGCTGGTATGGCAAGGTGCAGTGGATAATTCGCAACAGATTGAAGATGGTGCTGGCCTGGCAAAATATGTACGGCAAAGAGGTGGATCGGGGCAAGTCGCTCTGGTTTACAATGCGGATAGACACGCGGTATAAACACTGGGAAAATATGACTTTCAGCTATAGCAAAGTGAATGCTGCGGAGCTCTCCCCCGGCAAGGTGATCGTGCCAGCTGCCAGGCTGGGCTTTAGCTTTACGATCAGTTTGGGCGAAAAACGGCGCTGGTTTGTGGTGAGTAAATACTCCGAGAAGTATAAGAACAAGGAAGGCGGTATCAACTGGTGGCGTGACACCGAGCGATCCTTCTCAGCAGGTGTAAAGTACGTCTATTAAGGGGATTTAGCAGCTTTTATTTCTTGGCTTTAATCCCGAAGATTTGGGATTTGATCCACTTGAAGTTCAGGATGATATGCAGGATTGCCAGGATAAAGAAGATCGCTCCGGAGAGTGCGTGGATCTGCCCTAGGACTTCATCATAGTAGAAGCGTCCGGGCAGGCGATAGAGCAGCATACTGATAGCAACGGTCAGGAAAGCTATAAAGAGGATGGGATTGAGGATCTTGAGCAGCTTGAGATTCATCATTACTCCTAATCTTGTGTTCTCAGAAACCGGGCTTGACAAATGGCTTCCAATAACTAATATATCGTTATACGATCATTAAACAAGGAGAGACTAATGAGAAAACATATCTTAGTACTAGTGGTTCTGATGGCACTGGCTACCTGGCTGAGCGCTCACCCGGCATCAAATGTCCTGGTAACCTACAGCAACGAAAATCACGTCCTTAGCCTTACAATATCTCACCAGGTGAGAGATGCAGCAGATCACTTTATCTCAAAAGTAACAGTCAAAGTAGGCAATGCCGAGATCCTTACCCACAAGCTTACAATGCAGGACAGCCTTACCGGTGGAGTGCTGCTTTACAAGCTTCCGGGCCTGGCCAGCGGCAGCCGTATCACGGTCATCACAGATTGCAACAAAGGCGGTAGAAAGACCGCTCAGATTACTGTCCGGTAGCTTGTCAAACCTCGATCAGATCTGTGGAGCAAAGGCTACAGCCCGCAGTTACTTATCTGATTAAATTGGATTATGAATGAAAATAATCCTTGACACCTATCAGGCAGCCATTCTAATAGAACCAGATTAGAAAAAGATAGTCTCCCAAAGTATCGGAGACGACCTAGATAATGTGATCAGGAGGAAAAGATGAATCGCGTTAGATTGTTTGTTCTTTTGTTTTTGTTAGGCATTACTGGCATACTGTTTGCCAATAACGCTCTTTACTTCGATGGTGTTGATGACTGCGTGCAGATAGCTTCACCGGGTATCACCAATACCTTTACCGCCGAGTGCTGGTTCAAGCCCTATTCAGCAGGCCTCACCGGGACTTATGGCTCTACCATTATGGGTTCTTCCACAGGCACTGCCAGATCATACTGGCTTACTCTGGTAGATGATGAGCTGCGTCTTTGGGCTTTCCAGTCGAATGCAAGCCAGCTTTGGACATCCACCAATCTTGATATCCAGGTCGGCACTTGGTATCACGTGGCAGTAACTGCGGTCCGAAATGGTGCTTTCAATGTATATCTCAATGGCCAGCTTGTAGGATCCGGTACAGCCGGTAACTTTACTGATATGAACAACCAGCTTACCTTGGGTGATCTGCGTCCCGGTCGTGGCTTGGCTTTCCACGGACTACTTGATGAAGTTCGTATCTGGAATGTTGTGCGCACCCAGACTGAGATTGCCAACAATATGAATACCATTATCAGTCCATATCCCAGCAGCCTGCTTGGTTACTGGCCACTTGATTCTGCCAATGGTTCCACAGTTTATGATATGACTACACCTTCGCAGAATGGCAACACCCAAAACGGTCTTGTATCCAATCCCAATCCTGGTTTTTACAACAGCGATGTCACTCTGCCTGTCGAGATGTCTTCCTTTATGGTGACTGGTACCTCAGATTTCTTCGTCAGACTTACCTGGATCACTCAGACAGAGACCAGCGTGATGGGCTATTATGTCTATCGCAACAGCCAGGACAGCTTTGCCACAGCCACCAGAATCAGTGATCTGATTCCTGCTCAAAACCAGACCAACACCACTCACTACACCTATATCGACGAGGAAGTGAGCGAAGGCACCTGGTACTATTGGCTGCAAAACATCGATTACGACGGAGTGGACGAAGTTCACGGTCCGGTCTCCTACACAGTGATCTATGGCACAGAGGAGCCTATTACCCCGCCTCCTGCCCCTGTCACCAAGCTGAACGATGTATTCCCCAATCCTTTCAATCCTATTTCCTACATTCCTTTCTATCTTGATAGTCAGCAGAATGTCCGAGTGGATGTGATCAACCTGAAAGGCCAAGTCATCAAGACCGTCTTCCAAGGATTGGCTCTTCCCGGCGACCACGTTGCCAATTGGGACGGTAAAGATGCCAATGGTGAAGCTTGCTCCACCGGTATCTATATGATCCGTCTTACTGCCGGAGACAAGGTCTTCACAAAGAAGGCAATGCTCATTAAGTAAACTAATTACGCGATAAACTGATCACGGTATTAAGAGCCCCGGGCCGATGTCCGGGACTCTTTTTTTATGCTCTTTTCACAAATCCTAAAGATTCTTCTTGACAATTTAACTAATTACCTAATTATGTCCTTAGTTAAACACTGTAGCTTGCCAAGTTTATTGGCAGCAAAGGAGATACAAATGTCGGATTCCTTTTTTAAGGCAATTGCCGATGCAAACAGACGCAAGATTCTGAAGCTTCTCAGAGAGAATGGTACACTCACTGCCGGTGAACTGGCAGAGAACTTTGAGATCTCAAAGCCTGCTCTCAGCGAACACCTCAAAATCCTGCGCAATGCCGATCTGATTTACGCTGTAAAGAAACAGCAGTTCATTCATTACAGCCTCAACACCACTGTGTTCGAGGATATAATTAGTTGGATTACCAATTTAATAGACAAAAGTGAGGAAAAGAAATGAAACGCCTGATGAACTTCAAGTGGTCCGTAATCGTTATGATCCTGTTCTTTATCGTGGGAGCTTATATGCTCTCGCTGCTTCCCGCGGATGCCCGCATCCCGTCACACGTCAATATCCGCAATGAGATCGACGGCTGGACCAGCAAGACCGGCACGATGCTCTTTGGCGGCGGTATGATGATATTCCTGTTTGCAATGTTCTTCCTGATGCCCTGGTACTCCCCTTGGTATCGTAATTATGAGCATCGCAACGAGAAGATCATCCCGACTCTCTGCTTTATAATGATTCTGTTTTTTGCACTGCTCTTGCTATTTCAGATCTATCTGGCTATCAAGAACATCACTGATCCGCCTATCCAAATAATGCTGATCCTGATCGGACTGCTCTTTATCTCGCTGGGAAACCTGCTGCCCAAGATGCCAAAGAACTTTTTTATTGGCATCAAGACGCCCTGGACTCTGACCAGCGAGGACAACTGGATCAAGACGCATCGCCTGGGCGGAACGCTTTTTGTGATCAGCGGACTAATTATGATCATCAAGGGATTCTTCCCAAAGGGCAATATGACAGTGCAACTCGTTACGACCCTGATCGCGATCGGAATGCTGCTCTACCCGATGCTTTATTCCTTTATGCTATATCGCAAGGAAAACAAATAGGGATAATTACTTAGAACTAACTGGCTAATTCTCCGGCAGGGACACAATCTCTGCCGGATTTTTGTGTAAGCGACTATATTATATATGAGATAGACTCTCCGCAGCAGCAGGCAAGAACGACCTGCAAAAACACCCATCTCCCGAACTGCTTCCTGCTTGATAGGATGCTTGTACCCTGCTTCTATCCTGCTTGAATCCTGGATGAACAAGAATGAATGAACTGTCCTGCAATGTTTTAGCATTGTTTCACTGAAAGGGAGCCGATAAGGAACACAAAGACAATCGCTTAGATGAACCTGCCAGGATAATGGCCTTGGCTGTTCTCAAACAAGGAACTCAGATCTACAATGGGAAAGATCAGGATAAAGAAAAATCCCGGATTCTTGAATCCGGGATATGGTAACGATAGTTATACGTTTGTAATAAAGTGGCTTAGCCCAGCGCTACGTCCAGCACCATCATCACGGCAAAGCCCAGCATCACTCCGAGAGTGGCAAGATGCCCGTGTTTACCTTTTTGTGATTCCGGAATCACTTCTTCCGCAACCACATAGATCATTGCTCCGGCGGCAAAAGCCAGCGTATAAGGCAGCAGCGGACGAGCTATTGTAACCATCAAAGCTCCCAGCAAACCGCCGATCGGCTCGATCATACCGGAGAATTGTCCCCAGAAAAAGCTCTTCCAGCGAGAGAGACCTTCTCGGCGCAAGGGGATGGCGACTGCGGCTCCTTCGGGCAGGTTTTGAATACCGATACCCAATGCCAAAGCCATTGCTCCGGCGAGAGTTGCGCTTTCAAATCCACTGGCAAGCGCTCCAAAAGCAACCCCCACAGCGAGGCCTTCAGGAAAATTGTGCAGAGTGACCGCCAGGAACATCAGAGTCGATTTACCCCAGGGCGTCTTGATGCCTTCACGCTCCGAGATATCGTCGCCCGGATGAACGTGCGGCAGCACCAGATCGATCAATCTAAGGAAGGCTCCGCCCAGGAGGAAACCCACCACTGCAGGCACCCAACTGCCATCAGACATTTCGATGGCGGGATTGAGCAGCGACCAAAAGCTGGCAGCGATCATCACACCCGCGGCAAAGCCGAGCATAGTGTCCAGGACAGAATCTTTGATCTCCTTGAAAAAGAGCACAAAGCTGGAGCCAAGCGCGGTCATAAACCAGGTGAAACAGGTGCCCAGAACTGCAAATACCAATGCTTCTTTAGTACTGATAATCATAGCTTTAGCACCTATGCCCGATAGAAGTTTTCGATTACTTCCAGCATCTCTTTGATCGTGGCATTGGGATCATCCACAGCGAGAGTGCGTTTATCACCGTTATCAAAGGTAATAACCAGATTTCCCAAGGCTTTGGCGATTTCTCTGATCTTAGGAATCACGATGTAGCTTTTGCCGAGATGCTCGTCTTCGTAGGTGAAGATTGCTTTCATAGGAAGCTCCTAATAGCGTTTTAGGGTAAAACTCTGGCTGAAGTTTTCCCCCGGACGCAGGAACTCTACGTCCGAGGGATCAAAGGAAATGAGGGCGAAATCGGGATCGTCGTAGCCGTTGAAGTACTCATCAAAGAAATAGCACTGCTCTGCAGCTTCCGCTTTATCGTTGTTATTATTGACGATAGAGGCGGTGCCTGTGAGCCGGATATATCCGGTCTGACCATCCTGATGCAGGGGTATGCAGACTTCTACCTGGCGGTTTGAAGCTATCTGCTGGATCTTCGAATCGCCGCTGAAGGTAATGAACCAATAGGCGTCATTGTAGGAAAAGAGCACAATCGGGCGTACCCGGGGCTGCTTTTTATCGAGCGTTGCCAGATAGGAATATTGGTTTTGCCTAATCCAGGAAAGCGCTTCTGCCTGCAGGGCGGATTCGTGTACGCGAGCCATAACTATTCCCTTACGATTCTAACCTTTGAGACTGTGGCTTGGTTTTCAATATTGGGATTGTCGGCGCTGTCACGAGGGAGATTCTCGATGGCGTGGACTACTTCCATACCTTCGAGGACTTTGCCAAAGACAGTGTGCTTGCCATTCAGCCAGCTTGCGCCGTCACGCTTTGTCACGATAAAGAATTGCGAACCGTTTGTATTGGGTCCGGAATTTGCCATGCAAAGAGTTCCGTAAGCCACGGGATGGACGAGGTTTTGCTTGAAAACGGGCTCGCTGTGGCCGGTCTTTTCCATATAGAATTCTACGGTCTTTTCCATGAAGGGGCCAAAGCTGTTTGCTGCGTTGCAAGCCTGGATCACGGCATCAAGCTCGGGATCGGGAACGGGAGTGCTTTGCAAATAGGGGATTACGATCTTGGTGAGGACTGTATTGGCATCATTCTCGTTTGTGATGGCGCCGGTCATCTGTTCGCCATTGGTGAAGCATTCATCTTCAAAACGATAGCCGGGACCACCGCGTCCGTCATCGCTACGATCGGCATTTTTGGTATTGGGGCAACCGCCCTGGATCATAAAGTTGGGGATTACACGGTGGAAATAGGTGCCGACATAGTAATCCGAATCGGCGAGTTCTATGAAGTTTTGGACAGTTCTGGGGGTTAACTCCGGCCAAAGCTCGAGGGTGATATTACCCTGGTTGGTTTCGATTACAGCTTTCAATTGTACTTCCTTTATTTCTTCTTCTTGTGTTTCTGTCTGGGGCGGGACTTCTGTGTTTGCGCTCAGGATCAGGGCGATTGTGACGATTATTGCCACGATCAGGATTCTGGAAATTGCGGGTCTGAACATTCTGTAACTCCTTAATCTGTTTGGTATTGGCAAAGCTCAAGCTTGCCGTCTATGATAGTAATAAAGCTGTTGTGGCGGAGCCAGTCACCGCCATTGGCATAGAAGCCTTCTCCAATGGGGATCAGGACGGGATTGTGGCTGTGTCCCATGATTACATAGTCGTATTTGCCTGCCTGAATCTGCTTTCTGGCAAAGAGTTCGAGGCCGGCGACACGGGCTTTGTGGCTGCTTTTGGCGATGCGTTTAACGCTGCTTGTGCGGGAAAGTTTGTTGCCCAGGCTGAGGGCAAGATCGGGATGCAAGATGCTGAAAATCTTGCGGACAAAAGGGCTGCGCACGAGCCGGCGGAAGATTTTGTAGCGTGTGTCGTTTAAGGTAAAGAGATCGCCGTGGCTGATCAGGATGCGCTTGCCATCGGCGTCGAAGCCGTAGCTACTGTCGTGCAGCTCTGCTCCCAGGTATTTGGTGAAGAAATCTCCAAACCAAAAGTCGTGGTTACCGCTTACATAGACTATCTTGCAGCCGCTCTCGACGACATCTGCGAGTAGCTTGAGGGCGGGGAAGTACTGCTTGATCAGGCTGAATCTCCACTCTGCCCAGAGATCAAAGATGTCACCATTGAGGACAAGTAAGTCTGCCTTGCCGACCAGGGACTTCAGGAAGCTCAGGATGCGGTCGTGACGGGCTTGTTCCTCAGGGCTGCTGTGGGTGAATTTGATGTGGACATCGCTGAGGATATAGACACGCATATACTTACCGGGTGAGCAAATAGTAGATGATATTAGTGCCAAACTTGAGGGCGAGTTCGCGGATCTCAGGGGGGTCTTTGTGCGTGGCGGGATCGGCCCAGCCATCCGAGATATTGGTCTCAAAGGTGTAAAGAGTCATCAGGCGTCCGTTGTCATCGAAGATGCCATAGGCTTTGGGAGCTTGTTCATCGTGCAGATGTATCTTTGGCAAGCCTGAAGAGAAGTCGTAGAAACAGGTGTAAAGAGGGAATCCCGGGTCGAGCTCGATCAGCTCTCTTTCGGGGAAGATGCGGCGGATTTCACGGCGGAAGGACTCGTTCATCCCGTAATCATCATCGGCATAGAGGAATCCACCACGCTCCATCCAGGCGCGTAGGTTGTCTATCTCACGATCGGTAAAGCGGAGATTGCCGTGACCCGTGAGATAGATGAAGGGGTATTCAAAGAGCTTTGCATCAGAGGCTTTGACCACGCTTTGGGTGAGAGGGAAGGCTGTTCCGAGAGTGCTGTTTACATATTGAGCGAGGTTTGGCAGTACTTCAGGGTCGTTGTACCAATCGCCACCGCCATCGTAATTTAGGCGGGCAAATCCGGTTCTTTGCAGACCTGTATCCACTACTGCCTTCAGAGGAACGATCAGGCAGGCAACCAGGATCAGGAGAGCAAAGATATTACGCTTCATCAGTTTAGAATAATCAGGTCAATCTTGAGCAGTGAAGCACCGACTACCGCGTAGAAACAGGAATCAAAGCTATCGTAAGCAGAGAGAAAGCGGAGTTCTTGCTTGAGCTCAATGCTGGAGAAGAGCTCTCCGCGGTTGCTATCCACAATCGAGATACGGTTCTGCTCCGGAATCACCACGATACTGCCGTCGATGCGAGGATCATCCGTGCTGCTTACTTCTCGCAGGGCTGGTTCTTCATCATCTTCGGGCAGGGCATTCAGCGGGAGAGCCCAGGCTATGTTGCCATTCTCTTTGATGCCGATAACACGCTTGTTTTCCAGGATCAGCACCAGCGAGTGCTGAGTGCGGTTCATCGTGATAATATCCTCTTCAAGAGCTAAGTTCCAATCGAGCTCCTGGTTCTTCTTGTTGTATGAGAAGAGGTTTTTACCACTGGCTATATATATGTGTTCGAGATCAAAAGCCGGGATGGCAGAGACTTCATAAGGCAAGTCTTTGGTCCAGGCAACCCTGGTCTCTATGTTTCTGGCAGGTGCGTTGACCACTCTGTCCATTATCTTCATAATGTCTGCGTTGCGCAGTTTAAGAGTATTGGGCAGGTCTTCAAGGGAACTGATACTCTTTGATTGCACCAGCATCTTGGTCTTGTGGAGCCCCTGATCAATGAAGCGATTGCCAAAAGCTACATAGAGGACAGCTACTATCGCCAGCAGGATCAGGACTATACTGCTGATCTGGAGCCTGTTCAGCTTTCTCTTGCGAGGTTTCTGAAGCTCGCTAAGACGGCTGATATGCAGCCATGCAGCTTGTCTATCACCCTTGTAAGAATCCAACAGAGCCTCCAGCGAGCTCAGATCCTGATACTGATCCAGGAGCTTCAAAGCTATAGGTGAAGGTATTATCAGCAGGTGTTGCTTCTCTTCGAGCAATACTCTATGCGACTTTACCTTGATATCGTTTTCGGCATAGCCAATGAGTTCCAGTTCATCCGCTGTCTTGATGTGGTAATGTTTCCAAGACCGTCCCAGTTGCACCATCCCCTTCGCATCGAGAGAGGCACAAAGCATCCTGCCAAACTGCACAAAGATCAGCTCGTTCTCGTAGAGCAGCCCAAAGAACAGGGATATTCCCTTTTCCCGGAGTTCGGTCTTGCGCAAGCGTGCATGCAGCTTCCAGTGATACTCGGAGAAGAAATCTCTCAGCCAGTTCTCTATCTCCAGCTTACTGAGCTTTAGCGGCTCAGCATTGATGATTTCCAGCTTGATCTCAGCCTGGATTTCCTCCAGAATGTGTTCACTATCAGGATGCCAGGTAGCCAGAAACCAGGCATATTTTCCCTCGGCTTCTGCCTGATAACTGACGACGCTTCCCGGAGGACTAAAGTGCTTGGAAAGAATCGATATCATAGTTTATGACCACCATTTAATAAAAGATCTGTAGAATACTCTGAACAGCGTAGGCAAATCCATCAGCATATTTGTATAGGAGGCATTGGCGAGAGGACACCAGCACTCTTTGTTGTGAATACTGCGGCGCTCCAGTTCTGCTTCCGGACTATACCAGATTTGCTTGAATATATAGTTGTTTTGCCTCAAATTGCCGATATTAGCGCTTTTGATGCAGCAACTCCAGAGATCTCCATCCGGCGAAATCTGCACAGATGCCAGCCCGGAATAACAGGGAATCACCTGCGTCCGGTCTCTTAGGATTTGCTTTACCATATTGTAGTATTCTATCCTAAAGGCCATGGTTATCTTGCTCATGCCTTTATACTTCTCGTTTTTGATGCGGTGAATCAGATAATCGATGGCAGATTTGTACTCCACCAAGGAAGGTGTAATATCAGTATCCAATGTATCCAGCTCAACCCTTTCTTCTGCAATTTCAGTAATATAGGAATCCGGCTTCAGCTTCATCAGTTCATTGGCAATCAGCGAGAAATTCTCGACGTTAAATTTTGAGATCACCGTATGAATACCCACCTGCAGATTGGGCAGCTTCAGGGCTTTGAGCCGCGTAAAAGTCGCTGTTGCTTTGCGGTAGTTACCCGGGACATTGCGGATCTCATCGTGCTGAGAGTCTATCCCATCCAGCGAGACATTGATAATGATCTGCGCTTTGGGACAATCCTGGGCGATTTGCTCCACCTTTTCCACAATGGTTTTGGTGAGGATGCCATTGGTAGGGATATTGATGATGCGGGGCTTGGAAACCTCATAGATGGTGCGGACGATCTCGTCGATATCGTTTCTCAGGAAAGGCTCGCCACCGCTAAAGGTGATCCAATAGGGGCTTTTGCCCACGCTCTTGAAGATCTTGCCATATTCCTCTGCTGTGAGGTTGCGGGCTTTTTTCTTCCAGATATTACATGTGCTACATCTGGAATTGCATGTATATAAAAGGCTTACCGTATAGTTCATTGGCAGCAGCTTGGGAAAGCCCAGTTGCTTCATAAACCAATAGCCGATTATTCTGAACAGAAGAAAAAACATCCTCTGGCTGCTCCTATCCTATTATTTACCAAGGTTCTTGGTCGATCGTGCTATCTCCCAGGCAAAGGGATTCTTTTTGTGCCAATAGAAATCGATACTACCCAGGATGCGGCAATATACTTCCCAAGCCATCACCACGATCATACGCGGAATGTCGCGCGGGTATTCGATCGCTTCCTCCACCAATATACTCAGCAGGGTGCCATTATCCTGCGAAGAAACGCTGTAATTATGCTTTGCTTTCAGCCACAAATGTCCATTCTGGATTCTGCGGCGCTGCTTTACAAAGTCCCGGAAGTTCTCCGGACCCTTGTTCCTGATGATGGCGGAGCCCACATAACGCAGCTTGAGCCCTTTCTGCCTCACGATTGCTTCGATCGAGGCTTCGTCCACTGCGGAATCTGCCGGAATCTCGTCCATCAGCTTGCGAAAGGCGATCATTTCTCCCAGTTTAGGTGATCTGAGCGCCATCCTGTGATGCAATCTCCACAAGAGATGCACACTGTAGCCCATCAGGCTTTTCGGATCATTGACCGGCACCGGTCTGCCTCCGGATGCGCCAATGGCGGGATCTGTAAAGACCGAGACCATCCGTTCGATCGTATGCTGCTCGGGGATCACGTCTCCGCTGATCACGACCAGATGCTGCTCTCTTGCTTCCTTGAGAAAGATGTTGATAGCGCTGGATTTGCCTTCGCGTTTAGCCTGCTTGATCAGCCTTACTTTGGAGTGATCCCGGCTATAATCCTGCACCAGTTCATCCGTTCCATCCGTGCTGGCGCTGGATACTACAATGATCTCCCGGATCTGCACGCTGCTCAGGATCTGCTTATCGAGCGCATCCAAGAGCCGGATAATATTGCCGGCTTCGTTGTAGGCAAAGATTCCAATACTACAAAGGATTTGCTCCGGATGTGCTTCACTCATTGCGGCTGCTCGCTCCGGTCTCCTTCCTTGATCCCTTTGTTGATCGCGTCCAGGATGCCATTGAGAAACTTCCCGGTAGGCTCGGAGCAGAACTTCTTGGCAATCTCGATAGCCTCATTGATGATCACTGCGGGCGGGGTATCTGTAAACATAAGCTCATACACTGCAATATGTAAGATCGATCTATCCAGATGCGCGATGCTCTCGCAATTCCAGTTGTCCGTATGCTTGTTGATCTCGAGCTCGACATCTTCGATATTGATGATCGTGTTTTTAACCAATTCATCTGCAAAAGCATAGACTGATGATTCGGGAGCGATGTTTTCTGAGGATGCAAGTTGGCTGAGTACTCCGGGATACTCGTTGAGCATTGAGTACTCTTTATAGCCTTCCTGCAGCTCACAAAAATCCAGAGCATAGAGGCACTGGATTGCCATTTCGCGGGCTTTACGCCTTTGTCCCATTTCTCAACTCCTGCATAAGATTCAGCATTTCCAAAGCTGCTGCTGCAGCGCTGAAGCCTTTGTTACCGCTTTTGGTACCGGCACGTTCTATTGCCTGCTCGATTGATTCGGTGGTCAGAACGCCGTAAATCACCGGCTTGTGATAAGTTAAGCCAACGTGTGCGATGCCTTTTGTGACTTCCGCGCTGATATAATCAAAGTGCGGAGTGGCTCCGCGGATCAATGCGCCAAGGCAAATTACCGCATCGTAAACATCCTGCTTGGCTGCTTCTGCGGCAATCAGCGGAATCTCATAGGCTCCGGGCACCCAGATGACAGTAATATCATCATCTTTCACTTCGTGACGCACCAGACAATCCACTGCGCCTTCCAGCAGCTTGCCGCTGATAAACTCGTTGAAGCGGCTCACCACGATCGCTATTTTATAAGCCTTTGATACCAGCTTACCTTCGATGGTCTTCATATCTATCTCCTTCCCGATAAACAGGAATTTTTCGTTTGGGACATCATATTTCGGGGGCTGTTTTCCTTCAAGTCTTTTTTTTCATAGCCTGTAGCCCCTTTTCCCGATGCTCCCAAAAGCCATTTGAACCAAAATCATTATCCTTTGCTCTCCCTTTCAGTGAAACAATGCTAAGTGATTGTAAAACGGCTCTTTCCTGCCTGTTCATACAGGATTCAAGCAGGATAGATGCAGGATACAAGCATCCTGCCAAGCAGGGCGCAAGGGGGAAGCTGATAAAAATCATCAACAAATCCCACAAAAAAAGATTAATATGGCAAGGATATGTCTTGACTAAGTTTCTCGAAATCACTACCTTGCGTTCCTGCTTTATGCTAAATACAAGGTATAAAGCCACTTCATTCAAGGAGGTATAGATGAAGCGTTCACTGCTCATCATCGCTATCATCCTGATAGCAATATCCACAGCTTGGGCGCAGGATCGTTACAACGCAGACATTCAATATTTCGACGAATCTCAGACAGCATACTACACACAATGTCCGCGTACGATCGCTGCAGGCACCTACACACTTCTGGGCACCAGTTTCGACCCGCTGTATCCGGTATCTCTCCTAAATGGAATCTATGTGTATATGTACACATCGGCTGGATCCCCGAGCGGCGTCAAAATCGAGGTCTATGCCACGGATGTAAACGGTCTTCCGACCGGCTTGTTCCCCCTGGCAAGTTTGACCAAGGCTTATTCGGAGATTACCTGGAATGCCTGGAATTACTTCGATTTCTCCACATTGAACCTGTCTTTCGATGCAGGAGAAAAATTCTTTGTAGCGTATTCGATACCAAATGGAGTCCCGGGGACTACCTGGGCAGGGCCTCTGTTGAATCTCGCGGCGACTCCGGCTCATAGTTATCGTTACTTCACGACCGGCACTACAGGCTGGCAACCCTATGCCGGCGAGTGGTACTTTGCCGCAAATGTCGAGTATGACGCTCCATTTTATGATGTTGCAGCCAGTTCTATCTGGTTTACCGGGGATATCTTCCTGAGCCCGGGAACATCTGTAAATTATGAAGCTGATGTGGAAAACGTGGGTGATCAGGCGGTAAGCAACGTGCCGGTCACAATCGAGATCAGCACGATTACTTACACCCGGGAAATCGTCTATACCAATACGCAGATCGTTCCCACGATCGGTATTGGAGAGGAGGTGCACGTCACGGGCTTCCCAGCCTTCGAGTACACCAATCCGGGAGAATATATCGTGACTCTGCGGACGGGCTTGGGGACAGATATGAACAATCTGAACGACTCTATGACCCTGGAGCAGCAAATCGTGACCTTCCCCACTGTCCTGACTTATGACGATGGAACAGCGGATGGAGCTTGGGCGCCAAATACCGCCGGAAACTACTTTGCAAACAAGTTTGAGAGTCCGGTGGGGCCGCTTGCTGTCACCAGCTTGCAATACTACATCTGGAATGATACCTGGCCTGCACCCGGTACTACGACAATGGGTATCGCGGTCTTTGATGACGACGGTCTGGATGGAGATGGCAATCCCGGAGCACCGGGAACTCAGCTCTATTATGCTGATGTAACCTGTACCCGGGGAGCTTGGAACACCTATGATATCTCTGGATCGGGTGTTTTGGTGCCGGATGGAAGCTTCTTCGTTGCCTGGAAGGCTCTGGATGCCTATCCCAATTGCCCCGGTATGGCGGTTGACAACAATGCTCCCTGGACTGCCTGGAAGGCTTCCTGGCAGAGCGATGGCGCCGTATGGTACGCTCAGTATCCCGAGTATCAGATGGACTGGATGATGCGCGCCGGTGTGGACTATGTGGAGTTTTGGACGCCTGAGGATCTCACCATCAATTACAGTGGAAACGACATTCTGCTGGATTGGATGGATGTACCGGCTGCCAATTTCTACGAGATCTATCACGGCACAGCACCTGATGCCATTACAAACCGCATAGGTACGGATGTCAACGTAAGCAACTATACGCATATCAACGCTTTGAGCCAGGAGAGAGGATTCTACAAGGTGACTGCCTCGACAGAGGAAATGGCTCGCAGCAACCAGATAAGGGAAATCGAGAACCAAACTGCTCGCAGACGGATCGGGACAAGCTTGCCCACTGCTCCCGTCTTGCAGGCTGAATAAAGCTTAGTTTCATATTTGTCGCACATTTACGTATATGGATCCCGGCTCGCACCCGGGATCCTTTACTTTTGTTGGGGGAAGCAGGAGATGACAATCGAGCTCGTAAAGCTAATCCGTGAAAAGGCTTTTACAAATCTGCTTGACATTATAGGCAGTAATAAAATTCTGGCTTTCTATAGAAAAAATGATTTAATCCAAGGAGATAAATAATGAAACGCACATTCCAACCCTCAAACCGCAGTCGTAAGAACACACACGGTTTCCGCAGCAGAATGGCTACCAAGAACGGTCGCAAGGTGCTTGCCAGACGCCGTGCCAAGGGACGCAAGATCCTCAGCGTATGATCTATGCCCGTCTGGATCAGACAACATACAGATTATCAACGCTTTTTAACGCCCTTATTTTCGATTCGGACGGCTCACTTTTATGTACCGGTTCTTCGGAGTGAAGACGATTTCCGCTTGGGAATCACTATCAGTAGAAAAGTTGGTAACGCGGTTTTGCGCAATTATTTGCGGCGCAGAATCAAAGCTTGGTTTCGGGAGCGTGAGTTTCAGCTCCCTTATGCCGTCAATCTCGTGGCTCGCAAAGGAGCCGGGCAGCTCTCTTGGCTAGAGCTTTGCGCGGAGCTTCAGCAGATAACCACGGGACTGGCTCAAAAAGCACTGTCCTCTCAATGATCGCGTCCATACCAAACTACACCTTTATCGGAATCATCCGGTTTTACCAACGCATCATCTCGCCGGCCTTACCGCCCAGTTGTCGCTTTACGCCCAGTTGTAGCGCTTATGCTCTGCAGGCGTTTCGCAAGTACAATTTCATCAAGGCTATCCGGCTGAGTGTATGGCGTATTCTCCGCTGTAACCCCTTTTGCAAGGGTGGTTACGACCCACTTCCCTAAGGAGGAATCGTGGATAAAAGAACACTTTATGCCCTTGTCGCAATGCTGGCACTTTTCCTGATCTTTGATACATTCGTCTGGAAACCGCAGCGCCGACAAAAAGCTCTTGCCACACAAGAGACGACTCAGAATACCAATCCCGCTCCGGTGGATACACTCGGGGCTACACTGACCGACAGCCTGACAGCCACAGGTCCGGCAGTGATGCTTGACAGCTTGTCCGCACCGGATGCTATGGAAGAGCTGGTAAAGCTCAAGAACGACAAAGTAGTAGTCACTTTCAGTACTCGTGGAGCAGAAATCACACAGGTCGAGCTTGCTGATTTCATGATGAACGGCTCCGAGCAAGTGAAGCTGGTCAATACAGGCAGTAGTATTGCCGGCGTCAGTCTGGTTACACCGGACAAGAAACAGAGCCTCTCAAACGTAATCTTCCGGCACAAACTGACCGATAGCGGCAGGAACCTGGTCTTTTATCTGGGAGAAGAAGCCAATCCCAGCTTTGAAAAGACCTATAGCCTGGATGACAAGTATGGTATCAAACTGGCAGTCAAAGCTCATTCTATCGCCCCTGTGAAGGGAATGGAGTTGGATTTTGCCGGTGGTATCGCCGATAGTGAGGAGTATCTTCGCTCCAAAGCTCAGGATTACAAGTTCCTGCTCTACACCAATCAGCTTCAAAAGTTTACGGTCGGCAGTCTCAAGAAGAAGCCTCCCACCAGCTACGTAACCGGCTTTACCTGGGCAGCGGTGCGTTCCAAGTACTTCACTATTGCGGTACGGGAAGAGGAGCCAGCTTTGATGAACCATATTGAAGCCTTTATCTCCACTACCAATCAAAGCCCTGCCTTCAAGCTCAATTCAGAGCAAAAGATCACTCGTAACGACTGGACTCAGAGCTTCCTGATCTATGCAGGTCCTGCCGATTATGACATCCTGAAGTCTTATGGCAGTTCACTGGAAAACGTGGCAGAACGCGGCGCTTCCTGGTTGCGCTGGCTTGCCAGCATCTTTGCCTGGTTCCTGAAGTTTTTACACTCGCTGATCCCGAATTATGGCGTCGTGATTATCATCTTCTCCATAGTTCTGAAGATAGTGCTGCATCCTTTTACCCACAAGCAGATGGATGCCAGTCTCAAGATGCAGCGAATTCAGCCTCAGGTACAGGCTATTCAAACCCAATACAAAAACGATCCTCGTATGATGCAGCAAGAGCTTTCCAAGCTCTACAAAGAGAACGGAGCTTCTCCCTTCTCCGGATGTCTGCCGATCTTGATCCAGATGCCGATCTTTATCTCGCTCTACAATGTGCTGAGATACTCTCTGGATATGCGCAATGCGGGCTTCGTATTCTGGCTCAAGGATCTCTCAGAACCGGATAAGTATATGGTACTTCCGATCCTGATGGGACTCTTTATGATCGTGCAAAGCCGAATGATGCGTCCTCCTGTACAGGAAGGTGCTGTGCTTGACGAAAAGCAACAAGCCGCTATGCAAAGCCAGAAGATGATGACCTGGATAATGCCGGTGATGATGTTCTTCATCTTCCGCGGTATGCCTGCCGGACTCGTCCTTTACTGGACCGTCTTCAATATCCTCGGCATTCTACAGCAGTACTATCTGCAGAAACACTTAAAAACAAAGGAAATCACTTAATAATGAACAGTATTGAACGCACCGGAGCCTCGATTGAAGAGGTTATCCGGAATTACAAGAAGGAATTCAAGGTAAAAGAGTGGGAACTCAGATACGATGTTATCACCCGTCCCAGCTCCGGATTCTTGGGTCTTGGCAGAAAGAAAGCCAAGCTCAGATTCCACCAGGATGATCTTCACGTCCGCATCAAACACTTTGTGGAAAAGCTGCTCTCCGAGATGGGAGTCGGCTATTCCGAGCTCAAATCCAAGACCGAAGGCAAGACGGTCTATGTTGACATCATTGGCTGCAGCGATCCCGGCTTTATGATCGGGAAAAACGGCAATATGCTGGAAACACTGCAATTTCTGGTAAACCGAATCTTTGAAAGCGAACGCAAGCTGGAGCGAGTCTATCTCGATCTCGATGGTTACCGTGAACGCAAGGAAGCTCAGTTCCTCAGGCAGTATATTCCGCAATTCAAAAACGTCGAAAAGACAGGCAAGACCATCACTTTACCCCTGATGAATCCTGCTGATCGCCGCATTATCCACAAGTATATCGAGCGTGTCAAGAGCCTGAAGACCCTCACAGTCGGCGAAGGCGAGACCAAGCGTGTCGTGATCTTCAGCTCCCGTCTTTCCGAGAAAGATGCTTTAGCCGGTGCTGACGGAGCTCCTGCGGAAACCAAAGAAGCAAAACCCCGTCCTCAGCGCAGCCCCAAAGCTGCACCTCCTCCCACTCCCAAGGAGGCCAAGGAACGTCACGAAGCTGCTCAAAGTAAGAAGCCCAATCCCCCTCGCGTAAGACCTGCCGCAAAGCCTCAAGCAGCCCCAGAGGTTCAAAGCGAAGGCACAGAGCACGCTCAAGCAGCCGCTCCTGCCCCTCGCAAGCGTCCCAATCGCCGTCCTCCCCGCAAGAAGGTGGAAAGCACCAATGATACTCCATAAAGCCCACGCCGGGCATTACTGGTCTGATGGTGGCGCCTTTATGGGCGTCCTGCCCTGGGCTATCTGGGGTAGAGAGGTGAATACCGACGAGCGTCGTCGCCAGCGTATGGATCTCAATCTTCCGGTGATTATGGATGAAAAGCGTGTAATCCTGATCGATACAGGGCTTGGCAACCGTCTAAGCTTCAAACAGCAAGATATCTACAAACCTTCCGAATTTCTGCTGCCGCTATCCCTTAGCGAGCTGGGACTGCGTGATACGGACATCACCGATGTGATTATGACACATCTGCATTTTGACCACGCCGGCGGTATCGTAACCGGCTTTGGCGATCACGATGCGCTCACCTTTCCCAATGCCACCTACTGGATTCAGGCAAAGGAATGGGAGATAGCCAAGCATCCTGATGGTCTCAATCAAGCCGCCTATTCCTTTGACTGGCAGCTATCGCTTCTCGAAAGCTCCGGTAAGATAGAGCTGGTTGAAGGCGAGCGTGAGATCACAGCCGGAATCAAGGTCAAACTGGTCGGAGGACACTCCATCGGCAGCCAGATCGTCGAGATCGAAGCCAATGACCGCTATTACATCTATGCCGGTGACATCATCCCCACCAAGTTTCACACCTCTTTGGCGATCACCAGTGCCTACGATGTGAACCGCCGAGAGACCTACGAAGCCAAGCGCTATATCTACAATCGGCTCAGGGAACGGGGCGGATTCTTGCTGCTCGATCACGATACCCGTCACTGGGAATTGAGCCTGGAAGACCTCAAGATCAAAATCTAATAGTGCGCTTTAAAAACCTTAGTCCGCGCGAAGCTCAGACTGCAGGATTACTGCTGGTTGCCGCCATATTCAATGGACTGGTGCAGAGCTTCGGGCAGACTCAGGATATCATTGCCCGTAAAGCACTTCTGGCAACCGATTGGCAGATTCTGTTGATCACGCTGATCTGGCCGATCTCCAATTTTCTCTCGATCTGGATGGGCAGAATCTTCGAGCAAAGTTGCCACAAATCCCGCTATTTCCTGATCGCTGGAATATTTGGCAGACTCACTTTGGTCTGGGCACTCTTTATGGCAGGCATCCACGAATACCTGATCCTGCTGGCCCTGCTCTACTCTGCCAATTCCCTGCTGGTCCCGGCGCAAAACGGTATCTATCAACGTAATATAAACGTCAGCCGACGTGCCAAAGTCTATGGCTACACGATTTCGATCGGGATGCTGATCTCGATTATCGTAACCTTCTTTGCCGGACGTCTGCTCGATATCCAGGAGTCTGCCTATCGCTGGATTGTCGCTGCCACCGGTATTGCGGGATTCATCAGTTGCGTAGTGCTTTCCAGGATCAAGATCGATGAGCCTGTACCCTGCGAGAAGCGACCCAATCTGCCGCTCAGGCAAGCCCTTGCCGATCCCATCCACAGCACCATCCGTTTGCTCAAAGAAAATCCGCAATTTGCCGCCTTTGAGCGCAGTTTTTCCATCTACGGTATGGGCTTCATTATGATGACACCGGTGATTCCGTTGCTCTTGGTGAACGAGCTAAAGCTAAGCTATACAGTCAATTTCCTCACCAAAGGCATTCTTTCACAGGCTGGGATGCTCTTCCTCTCACCTCTGATCGGCAAGATTCACGACCGTCTGCATCCATTCCGCTTTATCTCCCTGTCCTTTGGCACCCTGATGTTTTTCCCATTGGTGATCATAGTCGCCACCAAGTTTGCCGGGATACCCGCGCTGGCCACGACCCTGGTTTTTGTGGCATATATCATTTTTGGCATCGCGATGGCAGGGATCAATATGGCGTGGAATATGAGCTCAATCTTCTTTGCAGGCAAGGAAAACGCAGCGGTTTTCCAGAGCGTGCACGTCACGATGACCGGGATTCGAGGCCTGATAGCTCCATTCTTGGGGCTGATCCTGAACCGTCTGTTTGGCTACTCAGCAGTCTTTTTGGTTGCCTCCGGTTTCCTTGCCACGGCAGCCATCATCAGCTTCCGGGATTATCGCAAGATCAAAGCCGGTAGCTTCCGCACCGCCTAAATCCTCACAATTTCTCCCTGCTTGAATGCTCTGGAGATCCTCTTGTGATCCCCTAGTGATTCCCTAGTGGCGACAAGGGGATCTCCAGAGCAGTGCGAGGCTTTTGCCTTGGGGTTGAAGGAGAGGGCGCAGCGTGCTGCAGTGATCAGTGATCAGTGAACAGAGGGAATCGGAATGCGCTGCGCGCGGTTGTTTTAAATGGATGAATGACGGAGGGGGGGGCAGGACTGCGTCATGGCTGTTAGAAGTAAGCTGTTAGAAGTAAGTGCTGCACATTGTTCGAAGATTGTTTCTCCGCAAAGCACTACGCGCAGTACTACAAACTTACCACGCTATTGTTTTGACTTATAATTCTGCCTTGCCAGTCTCGAATTGACAAGCAGGTCTTGATCGGCAGGATTATGAGTTAAAAACAATGCAAGCAATTGTAGCCGGTAATGATGCATCAGGCTTTCGTTTTAACTCATACAAATGCCGGTGAAAGGGATTCATCAGTGATAGATAGCACAGGCATTTGTTTAAGTCAAAACAGGGGGAGTGCTTTACCACTCGTCACTTGTCACAAAAAAAGCGCCCCACATAAAGCGGGGCGCTCGTTTTATAGGACTGTAAGTTTATTTACTGAGGGCAGGGGCGGGAGTGGGCATAGCCTCATCCGCGACTGCGGTTACTTTGTAGAACTTCTTGGCTTCGGGCAGAGCAACGGTATAGCCGTTTGTCGCGCTGTAGCCAAGGTAGTTGAAGGTTCCATAGGGATCATCGCTGGCATAGACTTTGTAATAAGCTGCGCCGGGCTCGGCAGTCCAGGAAAGAACCACAGTGGCACCAACGGTCGTAGCCGCGATATCTTGAGGCATATAGACCTTACCAAGGATATTGGAGAAGATCGGAGCTGATTCCAAAGCGCCGGTGTAGTTGGCTTTGAGAGCCCACTTGTAGGTTCCACCAGTGATTGTACCAAAACCTTCATCCAGGTAAGTGGTGGCGGTAAGGCCGGTTGCGACGGGAGTCCAGTTTGCAGGGGTAGCCTGATCAGCCGGAAGCAGACGATATAGATCGTAATCTTCAAAGCTGCGGGTTCCGATGCTTCTGGAATTTGATGCTACTTGCTGTCTGGGAGCAGGGCCGATGTAGATGTCGTCGATATAGATTCCGCTATAGGATACCACTGTTGTGGCATACATGGCAAATCTGATCTGAATGGTTTGATTCAAGTAGGCAGACAGATCAACGACTTTCTCGGTCCAATTATTATCGATTGCTGTTTCAGAAAGGACTTGGGTCCAGGTCGTACCATCTGTGCTTACTTGGACATAATAGTAATCGTAAGTATAGTACAGATTGTTCCAGCGCCAATAGCGGAGCTGTGGACTTGCAAAACCAGCTAAATCAACTGTTCTTGTCAGGTAACTCCAGCTTCCGGACATCGAGTAATTGGTGTAGAGCTTGGTGCCCCAGAGTCCTGTTCCAGAGTGGGCTGCTGTGGGCGGAACGCAACTGGCGGCTGAATCTGTCCAGTTAAATGTACCTCCAGCAGGATAGTTGTTGCTCCATTCCCAGTCGCCGTAGCCACTGCCAACCCAGCCACCGTTGTCGCTTTCGAAATCGAAGAACAGGTAATCGGGTTCGCCGGCAGGATCCCAGGTCAATCTGGCATTGCCATTCTCATGAGCAGCGACCAGGTCATAAGCGGTCCAGAGATACTCGATGAGAGTGATGGTGCCCAGATCGTAGCTTGCTTCGTAAACGGTGATGTTTCCGGAGTAGCTCTGGTAACCTTCTTTGCTGACTGTGACGGTGTAAGCAAGACCTGCGTTGCTGCCCAGGACACCGGGTATAGAGAAGGTGCCATCGGCAAGAGTGGTAAGTTCGAAGCTTTCAGGTCCGTTCAGTTCAACGGTTGCACCAGCCAGGAAGGCAGCGTCGTTGGCATTGACCATACCGTTAACTGTCACTCTGGGCATAGCGGTCAGAATGAAGTTCTGGTTTACGGTATTGCCCATTGTGAGGGCGATGCCATTGACGATGCTGTTGTAGTAAGTGGCTTTTGATGCTACAGCATTGACATTATGGGCTTCCCAGAAGGTGAATTGATAGAAACCGGTGGCATCGGTGGTGGTGGCATAACGCTCGTCAGTGAGGGTTACGGTTGCACCCTGGATGGGGGTTGTGCCGTCAGTTTCATAGACGTAACCTTGCATAATTGCACCTGTCTGCATTACGGCATTCTGAACCACAAACATCGTGTTGGAGAAGTAGTTCAGAGTAGTACCGGCAGCAGAGGGAGCCATCGGGTCGTAAACGATTGAGTCATTCTGCAGATATCTGGAGCGAGTAGTGTGAGCAGGATTGGTGGTGTAATAGAACTTGTCGCTGCTGGAAAGTGCACCGTTATCGAATACTCTGTACACACGTGTTGCGAGAGTACCACCGGTGTAGCTGAAGGGTGTGGTAAGCGGTATGATCACATAGTTCACGCCAGCAGGGAAATCTACTGTGCCATCAAAGACCAGCGTATAGTCAATAGCAGGCAGCCAACCGGCACTGAGATCAGTGACAGTCGTATGTGCCATCCAGATCTTGATGGGTTTATCAAGCCGTTCGTTCAGGAAGGTGTTTTTGTACACCAAAGCTGTAATAGTACCTGATTGCAGGTGCATCTCGTCGGTGAAATAAAGCTGCTCGGAGATGTTGTTTCTATAATACATATTGATCGGGAGATAGTATCCGTTGGTGGTAGTGGCATCATCACCAACCGCGATCACATCCATAGTATTATCAAGTATATAGACTTCCTTGAGAGCTGTTTCATCGTTTGCAGGGCTGCCATCGCCAGTAGCTACAACTTCACCATACACCTGGAAGGTGCCGCCGATGGCGGGAGTCCAGGGAATGGTGATCTGGGCAGTTGCACCGGGTGCGATGGGATCAGTTACCGCCACGGAGGCAAGCATATCATCACCATAACGCTTCAGGTTGACATCATAAGAGTTTATAGTAGTCGTACCTTCGTTGAAGACGCTGACAGTAAAGTCATAAGGATTGCCGGCTTCAAGGATGCCGGGGCCTGCGATAGAAGTGGCAGCCAGATCAACAGGCAGCAATTCAATCAGTTGTACATTATCCAGATAGATCGTGCGGGATGTAGCTCCCAGGCCATGCTTGAAGGCAATATGAGTATCGGTGCCGGCATAGCCGTCGAATGACACTTCATACTGCACCTGAGCGGCAGTAGTGGCTATGGAGCCCATCTGCGTGAATGTATTGTCAGCCGTGTTTACTGTTCCCACCAACAATACTTGTCCCGCCGTGCTGCCCCGCGCGTAGAACTTGGCTTTGATGGTATTGATCGGAACCGTGATATTCGGTGTGATCAACATTACATTTGCAGCAGCATCCGTGGAATTGTACAGGCGGGCCACATTGGGAGCGCTGACAGAGTATGTAGTGGAGCTATAAGTATTCACGTATGCAGTTGTGACGGAGGCTTGCACTACAGAGGTCCATCCATAAGGCAGGGCAGGAGCTGTTACGCCATCAAAATACTCCTCGTGAGGCAGTGCTACGATTGTGGGATCAGCGATTGTCGTGAAGTCCCAGATCATAAACTCAGGAGCATCAGGATCAGGAGCTTCACCACCTTCGTTATAAGGCAATACAGCCCAATACCAGGTGGTTGAGAATCCCAGATCGATGTCTCCCTGAGCAGAGAGATTCAAGTTCGTATTCTCTGTCTCATAGAAGTATTCACCATAATAGCCAATGCCGGGATCGATAGGAGAAGCTCCCACGAAGACTTCGTAATAAGCAGGAGTACCACCTGTAAGAGCGGCAGACCAGGAAAGGACTGTATTCTCCGGGTAGAGATCTGTAGCACCATCAACAGGGCTTGTCAGGGTCACGTGTTCCGGAGCTCCGGCAGGTGTCTGGCGGATCATCACGTTATCTACGAAGAAGTCGTTATCAGCATTGCTGACGGTTGATTCACCGTAGAAAGCGATATGCTTGATACCGGTATAGGCATCCAGCGGGAAGATAAGGTGATCACCCAGATGTGAGATGTTGTTGTAAACATAAGGTGAACCGGCGTTGTCATACTGACGCAGGATGTTGGCAGGAGTCCAGGTGACGCCATCACCGATCAGCACGATGAACTTATCATCGACACCGGTGGTGCCATTAGGGTCGGAGCTGATTGGATTGCTGTTGGCATAATCTGTAAGACCTATATCAAACTCCAGTTGATATCCGACACCCGGCATCTGGATGGGGGGAGTGATAATCCAGTGATATCTGCCAGTAGAATAGATATTCATTCTGGCAGACCAGTTCACGGGAGTCACCGTAGTGTCGTTCAACCAGTTATCCTGTCCCCATACGGTAGAGCCTGAAGCCAGCGTGCTGGGATCAGCCAGAGCACCGCTCCATCTCGTCCAGTTGGTAGGCGGGAAGGTAGTGTCTGTTGTGCCAAAATCTTCCATCCAAGGCATTGTATAGATGGTGGGATCAGGAATTGTGGTGAAGCTTCTGATAGCACTATCGGCAGAACTACCGGTGCCATTGTATGCTACCACTTTCCAGTAGTAGGTTGTGCTGTAGGCAAAGGCTGCCGCAGGAGTGAATGTAAGGGCTGTAACATCGCCAATCATGGTTGTGGGATTGGCATTGGTATCGCAGTACACTCTATATCCTGTGGGAATTCCACCGGTAGCGGCGACAGTCCAGGTGAAGGTAGGCCTTATAGCTTGGTTGGTAGCTAAATCCGCCGGTGCGGTGAGAGTTACAGCATCTGGAGCGATTGCAGCAGGCTCAGGACCAAAGATATGGTCGATGTATATACTTGAAGTTGAGGTAGAAGTAGATACTTCGAAGGCCAGGTAGTAGTTACCGGCTGGGATAGCACCCAAGGCCACGCTGGCATTACGCCATTCTGTGGTTGTAGGCATGGAGATGGTAGCTCCGATCTGGTTCCATGTAACTCTGTCCGTGGAGTACTTGATATTCAATAAACCGTAACCGGTGGTTGAACTGGTCCTGTAATAGAAATCAAGTGTAGAGTTCGCATCGATGGCAAGCATTGGAGTGGATAGGATTGCCGGAGTAGTATTGGCAGATTTGTAAGCAGTACCGGCACCATAGAACGGAGTGGTTGTCGATCTGCTCCAAGTACCCGGATTTGCCCAGCCAGCAGGCGGGAAAGCCGTGGCATCGAAGCTTTCGACCAATTGGGTTGCTGTAGGTGTGGAGAAGCTCCAGACGGGGCAATTCTCTGCCTCGCCATTGTCATTACGGGGAACTACTTGCCAATAGTATGTGGTTCCTGCAGCAAGCGTGGGTGTGAAGACCGTGCTTGTGAGATCGTCTCCCACTAATGTTGTCGGAGGATCATCCGTTCCGAAGTAAAGGTCGTAGGAGGTAGGCATTCCACCGCCATCTGCCCAGGAGAGATTGGCATTCAGGAAGGAATATCCGCCATCTGCAGGATAAACAAGGTTGGCGGGATTGGGTGGGTCAGTCTGAGGTGTTACTATAGTGATGTTAGACCGACTTGTAGATCTCGTTCCTGCACCGGTCGGCCAATTAGTATCCAGTTGTCTATAGACTAACTTGTAATCAGGACTGGTGCTGTTATAGCGATAAGTCGGATAACCGGTTACGTAATCGCCATCCCAGTTTTTCCAGAAGACTTCAATATTGCTGGCGCCATCCCAGTCAAAACTGGCAGTGTTAAACGCGAAGTAGTGCCAGCCGCCGCCATTAAAAGTTAGCGTTCCGGAAAAGACCTGAGTAAAGGCTGTGGAATCAGGCATAGCCGTACCTGTCTCGTCCACGACTGTTGTGTAACTGGTCAGTGCAGTATGACGGATAAAGCAATTTACATTGATTATCTGGTAATTGGCTGGGGTATTGCCAACGTAGTATCCGAGACCGGCAATATTGGCCGTCCCGTCATATCCTGCCGCATTCATTTCCGCAGCGGTAATGATGGTTTTGGTCCAGCCAAAATCGTACAACCCGTTCACTGGTCCATAAGTAGATGATGAGCTTGTGCCCAAGGCTCCAATTGGATACGTATCGGCCCAGGCAAAGGCGATCATGACCAGGAGCAAGCTCAAAAGGAATAGTTTTTTCATTATTACTCCTTGAATAGGGTTTGTGCTAAAAGCAAATTAGGGAGAAAGACTGTTCTCCATACTTGGTTTTGAAGATGAAAAGAATGTCAAACCCCGTTCTGCCTGCATTCCGGCGCGCCAATGTAATAATGTGCGACGATTCTTACGGATGAATGCGCTGGATGTTTGGGCAGAGCTGTGGCTTGATGATGATCTCTGATTGTTTGTTAAATTGCGGTGTGTTGGTGTGGATTCTTGATGCAGCGCTCCTGTAAGTCCCCGGTAAAAACTCTGCCACGGAGGCAGGGCAACTACAAGTACAGGCATCAAAACCCCTTTTCTAGTCATTTATTACTGGTTTGTCATTTACGCTAATCCATTGATGATCAGCGACATTCACATATCACCAGCCTAGGGAAAAGGCCCAATATATTCAGCAAATCCGAGCAATTTCCTTTTAGTACGTATTGCATTCCTATGTCAAGAAAATTTAACGCTGAACCCGATTATTTGTCTTGCAGTTCAGGAACTTAGGGCGAAAACAAAGGCCAGATAAATATCTTGGGGCATTGAGATTTTTTTTCTTAAGCTGCGCAATATCTGGGGGGGGCAAACTCCTGTATTGCCCCAGCGATCGCAGATCGCAATTCTAAGCTCGTCTGCCACTCCACCACCCCTTCACTCCATTACTCCACCACTACGCGCAGCGCTTTGCGGAGAAACAAGCTTCAAACAATGCGCAGCACTAACTTCTAACTTCTTACTGCCTAACTTCTTACTGCCAGGACGCAGTCCTGGCTCCCCCTCCGTCATTCCTGCGTAGGCAGGAATCCATTTAAAACAACCGAGCGCAGCGCATTCCGATTCCCTCTGTTCACTGATCTCTGTTCACTGCAGCACGCTGCGCCCTCTCCTTCAACCCCCTGGCAAATCGCTTGCACTGACCAGGCGATCCCCTTGTCGCCACTAGGGAATCACTAGGGGATCACAAGAGGATCTCCAGAGCATTCAAGCAGGGAGAATTTTCTGCCTACCCCAAAAAACCGCCCGGATCTGTCCCAAAAATCGGGATCTGTCCCCCATAGGATAGTAGGGGGGAATTTGCCCCACGAAGACAGAAATCCATTGAATAAAAGTAAAATGGCTTTTTATAGCTTGACAGAGTAGAAAAAGTTCAGACTTTTGATTCATTTGGATAGAGGAGTAGGAAAATGCGTATCGAACGAGGTCTTCAGATCAGGGATTACCGGATTATCTCAGCTCTTGGCAAAGGTGGAATGGGTGAGGTCTGGCTAGCCGAAGACGTCCATATTCAGCGTAAACTGGCAATCAAAGCTCTGGCACCGGAATTGGCGGCAGATAGCAGCCTGGTGGAGAGATTTTTACAAGAGGCAAAACTGCAGGCACATCTTCAGCATCCGGGGCTGGTGAGTATCATCGGCTTCTTTGCCTATGAGGATAGCTATCTGCTCTGTATGGAATATGCCGAGGGGATCACGATCAGAGAGTTGATCCACCAGATAGGTCCCATCCCGGCTGAACGGAGCATTCCGATCATCTTACAGATACTCAGGACACTTGAATTTATCCATAAAGAGGGTATAGTCCACAGGGATATCAAACCCAGCAATATAATGATCGACCCAAAGAACAAAGATCGGGTCAAGATAATGGATTTTGGGATCGCCAAGGCGGTCGGAAGCCAACATCTGACGCGTTCCGGCACCACGATCGGTTCGCCACTGTATATGAGTCCGGAGCAGGTTTTACACGCCAATCGGCTGGATCACCGCACGGATATCTTTAGCCTGGGAATCACTCTCTATGAGATGCTGAGCGGTAAATTACCTTATCAGACGGATACAGAAAGCGATTACAGCATTCAAAAACAGATTGTGGAACAGGCTTTACCAAATCCCAAGAACTTTTATCCGCATATCCCGGATAGCATCGTACCGATCATCTATAAGATGTGCGATAAGGACGAAAACAAGCGCTATCAAAGCTGTTCGGAGATCATTGAGGAGCTGATGCAGATCGGTGTAGCCGCTCAAACTAAGACAAGCACACCTGTACAAGTCTCAACACCCTCTATGCCCAGCCCGGCACCTGTCTCGGCGGCTCATTCCGGAAAGCTGCAGATACCCAAGCCTGTGCAAGAACGTCCATTTATAGCGCCGGGTGAAAAGAAAAAAATCCCGGGCTTTGCTTTGCTCGCGGGAGTAGCAGGACTGGTCGTGATCATTGCAGTGATCCTGTTGTTGGTCTTGAAGCCGGGCAATGAAAAAGTATCTGCCACTACCGGGATTGATCCGGGCTACTTTGTGACGGTGGAGGGCGGCAGCTTTATGATGGGCAGCAGTTCCAGCCGGGAAGCGGATGAGAAGCCGGTGCATCGGGTGAATGTAAATAGCTTTTTCCTTGCCAAAGCGGAACTTACCCAATCCGAGTGGGATGCTTTGATGCCCAGAAATCCATCCAATATCCTGGGGCCAAGCCTGCCGGTAAGCCAGGTAAGCTGGAACGATGCAATCGAGTATTGCAACAGACGCAGCAAAGCTGAAGGTCTAAAGCCTTGCTACAGCATCTCCGGAGATGATAATCCGGGAAACTGGAGCAGCGGAAGAGTGGAATGCGATTGGACTGCTGATGGTTACAGATTGCCTACGGAAGCGGAATGGGAATTTGCAGCCAGGGGTGGAACCCTCTCCCGCGGATACAGCTATCCGGGCAGCAACGACGCCAATGAAGTCTGCTGGTATTCTGGCAACAGCGGTGCTACAATGCGTCCTGTGATGCAACTCAAGCCAAATGAACTGGGGCTTTACGATATCGGTGGCAATATCACAGAATGGTGCTGGGATTGGTACGATGCCCGTTACTACTCCTATAGTCCCTCGGATAATCCGCTGGGAGCAGAAGGCGGAGAGGATAGAGTTCAGCGCGGAGGCTCCTGGAAGTATCCCGCGAGCAGCGCCAAAGCCAGTAACCGCGAGTATGACTTTCCCTTCAAGGGCTCGCTCACCAATGGTTTACGTCTGTGCAGAACGGCTCAATAAAGGAAATTGATGGCAAGATTATTCAGCAAAGACTATCACGAACACTCGACCTCCTGGTTCTTTAACCATGCGGTGATTGCCCTGGACAAGGGTGATCTGCTGCATTGGAAGTATCGGGATGGCGAGGATAAAATACACCTAAGATTCTATGCCTCGGAAGCCCGTAAAGAGCAGTTTGCGGCTAGTTTGGATCTGATCTACGATCCGATCGAGCAAAAGATCCTCAGCCACAAGTGCCCGGAATGTCCCGAGGAAGAGGCCTGCCGTCACTATTTGTCCGTCTTGAGATATGCCTATTTTTATATGAAGACGGAGATCTTTGAGGCACCCATTGTGGAGACCTGCAATCTGGAGGCTTTGAGAGCTCCGGAGAGCCTGTGGGAACAGCTTCAGGCATCTGTCATCGAACTAGAAGGGATCTACAATCCGGCTGTGGATAAGATCCGCTTTTACTATGGCAGCTATGGCGATCTGAAGATTCCGGCACTGATCAGGATCAGCTTGGGAGAGCATCCGGAAGGGATGACTGCATCACAAATCGAGGAGTATTCCAGGGTGATACAGGCTTTTGGGGACGACGAGCTCCGGACTTGGCAGTTTGTGCATCTGCGGAAAGCGGCACATAGCTCCAAGGGTAAGTTTTACTCAATATACAAGGCAGATTTTGCCGGGGCATTGACTCTCTTGGAAAAGCTGGGTGCCAGGACTCTTGTAAAAGAAACCGGCGAAGCTCTCAGCTTTGTAGCGCACCCTTATCAGCTAAGCCTGAGAATTGAGCCAATGGGCAAGCAACACCACAAGCTCAGCGCCATCATCGTGGATGAGCTTTCTGCCTGGTATGCGGGATATCCGAGCTGGCTCTTCTTTCGCAATAAGGTCTATAGGGCTTATCTGCCCCTCAGAAATGAGATTATCGACCAGGTCTTGGGGGATGGACTGATCCTGAATGAAAGGGATCTGGTTTATTACCGTACCTTGGTCTATCACGAGCTACGCAAGCAGGATATATATCTGGACTTTGACGATAGGATAGAGCTCCCTGTGATCATCGACGAAGAACCCCGAGTAGCGCTGGAACTCAGCAAGACGGGTGCTGCCTATCTCTTGAAAGGTCACCTGTCATACAGTGGTGATCGCAGGATACCACTCTCGGTAGTGCGTTTCAGAGCCCCACTGGTGAGCTTTCCCATCGAAGGTGAAGATGATACAAAATACTGGTTTAGAGTGCCGGTCGAGACGGTTAAACGGGTTGAAGAGCTTTATCGCAAGCTGCCAGGAGCCGATCTGAACCGTCTGGAGCAGTATTCTGAGCTGGTCTTTGAGGATCAGCAGTCCATAGACAGACTCAAAGCAACTGTCTTTGAGCTCAGCGAGACTGACTGGGATATCGTGATTGCAGATGATATCGAGCGGGATTTTGTCTATAAAGCACATCTGGAAGTGGAGCTTAGTGCCTCACGTTCCGAGGATATAGACTGGTTTAATTACGAGCTGCGTTACAGATACAAAGATCTAGCATTTACACACGATGAACTGAGCCGGTACTTCAAGAGCGGTGATGATTACCTCGAGACCAAAGACGGACGTATGATCTTTGTCAGTAATCCACAGGTCTTTTATGATATGGAGCGCCTGATCAAGCGTAGCGAAAAAGACAAGGATCTGGTCTATCGGGCGCGGCTGATGAATCTGCCTTATTATCAGAGGATGATGCAGGATAATCCTCAGCTCAGGCTGGTGGGTGATAGCTTCTTGAAGCAAATGTTTGAAGAGCTGCTGTCCCGCAAGCTCTCCCGCGAAGAAAGCCTGCCCGTATATCTGCAGACAGTGCTGCGCGGTTACCAGAAAGCCGGGTTCTCCTGGCTCAAGATGCTCTCCCGCTACCGCCTCAATGGTATCCTGGCAGACGAGATGGGCTTGGGCAAGACTGTCCAGGCACTCTCTATACTGGGAAGCTTGCCGGAAGATAAGGTCTCCCTGGTGATCTGCCCCAAGACACTGCTCTACAACTGGGCAGCCGAGATCGAGAAGTTTCACACCAATATCCGCTACCTCGTGGTGGAAGGCCCGCCTGAGGAGCGACGCAGCCTCCTGGCAACTCCCAACGTACAGCTCTTTATTATGTCTTACTCGCTGGTGCTCAATGAGATCGAGACACTCAAGGCGATGCAGTTTCACTGGGTAGTGCTGGATGAAGCGCAGAACATTAAAAACGTCTCTGCCCAGAGGACAGGAGCTATCAAGAAGCTACGTTCCGATCACCGCCTGGCTCTTTCCGGAACACCGATCGAGAACGATCTCACAGAGCTCTGGTCGATCTTTGACTTCCTGATGCCAGGTTACCTGGGGACTCTTGCCTCCTTTAAGAAGGAATATATCCACAGCGACAATGCCGAGACCAACCGCCTCCACCTACACAAGGCTGTGAGCCCCTTCATTCTTCGCAGGATCAAGAAAGAAGTCCTGCTGGAGCTTCCCGACAAACAGGAACAAGTCTCCTGGTGCAAGCTGAGCCCCTTGCAGGAAAAGCTCTACCTGCAGATACTGGATAACGTAAAGCAGAAGCTCTTCCCCGGCGAAGAACAGAGCGAGACAAACTACATCCACATCCTGGCTGCACTCACCAAGCTCCGCCAAGTCTGCAATCACCCTCACCTCGCCAATCAGGACATCCTGCCCGATCCCGGTATTTCTTCCAAGCTGGAGATGCTGATGGAACTGGTGCAAGACTCCATCCAGAGTGGACACAAGGTGCTGGTCTTTAGTCAGTTCGTACAAATGCTAAAGATCATCCGGACTGAATTTGACAAGCTCAATATAGAATATGCCTATCTGGACGGACAGACCAAAGACCGGATGGGACAGGTAAACCGCTTTAACCAGGATCCCTCGCTCAAGCTCTTCCTGATCAGCCTCAAAGCAGGTGGCACCGGGCTAAACCTCAGTTCTGCCGATACTGTAATCCTCTACGATCCTTGGTGGAACCCGATGGTGGAGCAACAAGCCATCGACCGCAGCCACAGGATGGGCCAGGTAAACAAGGTAAACGTCTTTCGCCTGATCAGTCTGGGCACCGTGGAAGAGAAGATCGTCAAGCTCCAACAGAGCAAGCGAGAGCTCTTTAACAGTGTGATCGAAGAAGGTCAGCAACTGATCAAGACAATGAGCACAGACGAGATCCGTTCCCTCTTTGAGTACTAATATCTTATGCAAGACAGCAGCAGCCTGATCATCGAGCTTATCCGCAGCATTCCCCCGGGTAAGGTTGCCGGATACGGACAGATTGCCGCTATGGCAGGGCTGCCCGGTGGTGCCCGTCTGGTCGCCCGCATCCTCCACAGCTCAACCCTCAAGCACGATCTCCCCTGGTACCGAGTCCTTCGCTCCTCCGGTGAGATTGCCCTTGCTCCCGAAGCAGGCGGCAGAGAACAAGCCGAGATGCTAAAAGCCGAAGGAGTAAGCTTCCTGAGCCAGTGGCGGGTAGATCTCAAGCGCTGCGGCTGGAATCCCCAGGTAGAATCTACCCCTATAGAAAAGAGCCCCCGGATTGGAGGCTCTTTGTATTGAGACAGAGCGGACTAAATCACACTACTGCCGAGGGTTTACTTCGACAAGAGCATCTTGCGGACCAGTATATGTTCCCCTGCTCTCAGCTTATAGAGATAAATCCCGCTGGAGACCGCTGTCCCGGAGGCATCCCTACCATCCCAGACCAGTTCGGATCTACCTGCCGGCATTGCTTCATCACTAAGCAGGCTCTTCACAAGCTGTCCTCTGATATTGTAGATATCCAGGCTCACTCCGGAAGCCGATGGCAGTGAGAAGCTGATCGTGGTAGTGGGATTGAAGGGATTGGGATAGTTTTGCCCAAGGGCTATCCCTGGTACACCCGGCAGCTCCTGATCGTCTGTTGCTACCGATCCCATCGCAATACCGCGTCCATAAATCGAGGTATAGGCATAATCTTCGTTGTAAACTCCTGCCCTGTCGTCCCCCCAGGTCACCAATGCCCCGGTTCCCAGCGATGCTGCGGAAATCCAGCGCTGATCGTAAGGAGCATTACAGAGCAAACCTATACTGCCGAGCAGATTGCCTTCAGGGCTGATATAGCGATACAAGATGTCAAAACCTCCCCAACTGAAGACCGGTTGAGCCTCTATATCCGCCCAGATCAGAGCACGGCTGCCATCATCAAATGCTATGAGCTGAAAGTCTTCATTGACTGCTTCTCTTTCGGCAGCTACAATACCGCTGGGCAGGCACACGAGTTCACCATTGAGCGTGATACTCTGATAGACCAGACTACTGTTTTCATCGTCCCTGCGATAGACAAAACTCAAGGTATTATCCACCACCAGATCGCTCATCGCCAGATAACCAGCCACTCCATGCAGTTCCACACCCATGTCTCCCCACTCGCGGTATCCATTGCCCCCAATCTTTTGCATAAAGTGCCGATACTGGGGCCAACCCGGCTGCAACACATAAGCATATAGGAAGTTATCCTTCAAAGTAGCGGTCAAACACAACTGGTTATCATACATTTCAGGAGGAATCAATTCCACTCCGGTGGGTCCGAATCCGGGGGCTATTCCACCAAACTCATCGGTAAGGATAGTCCTGGCAGTATGTCTATTGGCATTATAATCTTCGAGTGTAAAGATATAGTGATTGCCTGCCATCGCAGTAAGATAAGCACCAGTGTTTTGAGGAATCAGACAGATTACTGTGCCTTCATCGCCCCAAAGCGCAATACCATTGGCGATTCTCTGTCCCCAAAGCTGATAAAAGCCCCCTCCATAGAACATCGTACCCAGATAGATATTCTGATCCCTAACACCCATCTTGATATCCAGGGCAGGCATTCCCTCTTTCACGATAAGTCCTGTTCCCGGTAGGGTAGGCTCGCCATTTTGATCGATTATTTGCACCCGGGCTTTGATCCCATCACCATACTCGATCATCAACAAAGCTACAGATGTATCGTTGATCTTTTGCAGATCGATCATACTCAGGTTTGCCACAGTTCCCGGAAAGAGCGGAGATCCATTAGGTTCGCCACATGGCTGGAGAAAATGATCCAGTATCTTGTAATAGATCTCGCCTTCGTTGCGATAGTCCTGCCAAAGAACCAGATAGCGATCTCCAAGTGCAATGCTACGAAGACCACCGGTGTTTCCACCCAGATATTCTACCAGAGGAGCCCCACCCGGTTGATTTGCGCAAGCACCGGATTCATAAGCCACCTGTTTGCGCAGGCTGGTCTTGGCATTGGCTTCTGCTTTCCAATAGATTGAGACCTTGTCTCCCCGAGGTGAGATCACGGGTTCCTGAGCATAAGCACTGTAGTAATTGATGGCATCCGGATTGACCGGCAGAGGTCCAGTTTCACTTACGCAGGCGAGCTTTCCCATGTAAGTAAGCCAGACCTTGTCATTGGAGCCTGCCTTCAGTGATAAGTTGTAATAATCCTGCGTCTGTACAAAGGCAGGGATAGAATTGCAGCTCCATTCCTCTTGCATAGTGGAGCTATAGCTTCTCACGCGGGTCTTATAGTTTTCACCGTCGAGCCCGCGCCAGGCTACAAAGAAACCGCCATCCGGGCGCGTCGCCACATCCATCTCACGAAACTGCGACATATAGTTCAAGTCCAGGCTGGCAGCCGATCCCACTTGATTACCCAGGGGGTCGATCTTCCAAAATACTGCTGTGCCATTCTCCCAGGGATCGCCGGACAAAAGGAAATTACCATCACCACAAGCATCTATCGTGTACGTAGGCTTGGGGAAAGCGCTGTAAGCCACCAGAGGATTGCTCCCTACTACATTGGCATTGGCATCAAAGCGCACCAGATGAGTCTGCATACCACCCGGCTCGATGTCAACACGACAGTCCAGAATGATCCCCCCGGCACCATCAGAGACGGCATTCAACAAGTTCAGATAAGACGGGACATTCATCAGAAGCTGCCCACCGGCTTGCCAGAGATTTGTGCCGTTTCCATCGATGTTCATCCCAAAGATCCGATAATCGTCGTAATTTGGGCTGTACGCCAGATAAGCACCGCCTGTATTATTTGCGACCAGTCTGGGGCGGGTAATCTTATCCTCTCCGTGATAGAGCAAAATGCCGTCCGCAGCCCAGAGAAATTGACCCTGGGCATTGATCTTCTGGATATACAAAGAAATCTGCGGATCTTGTGCCGTAAGCCAGGCAACAATGTAGCAATTGTCCGAAGTTTTGACTGCACCCAGCAATTCCGATAGAGGAGCCTGAGTCTGGATCCTGAGCGGGACAGGCCAATCATTGACGCAATATTGGTTCACCTTTTGGATGTAAATATCCAGATTGCCCAACGCAGAATCTTTCCAAAAGACCAGATCGCTGCTATCCTCAACTATGGGAATAGAAAAGCCTTGCCAGTCAAGTTTATAAGCGCGACGTATCGGGAAATCCTGCGCAAAGACGCAGATCACCGCCAGCATCATCAATAATGACAGAACCTTTACTTTCATAAGTACCTCCATAAAGCAAAAGCGTAGGTGTAATTAGAATAAGCAAATATTGAGCCATTCCACAGGGATTTTCCGGAGTGCTTATGCTGATGCGCCTGAGATACTTAATGCAAGGGATTCTATCCGGTCGCGCATTTTTGTCGTCAGCCTATGCTTTGGGGAAAGCGGATCTCTTTGAGCAACTGCGTCTGAGATCAGCAGCCTAACTCTCCCAGCTTGAATGAACTGGTAATTCCGGGGCACTGCTCTGGAGATCCCCTTGTCGCCACAAGGGAATCACTAGGGGATCACAAGGGGATCACATCAGGATTCAAGCAGAGAGATCCGGTGCTAAGATGTCTTGATTGGTGTTCTTTTCCAAAGGACAAGCTTTGTAACATTATATAAGGCGTAACGATAGGAGAGCCGTCTCCAATGAATCAAGATTTGACAAATCAAATTCCATTGATGTAGCCAATATACTACAGAGATTGACTATTTTGTATGCTAATTACTATTTATAGTTATTGCAGCTGCCCCAACCAAGGAAATACCGCGTAGGCTGAAAAGCAGATAGCTCTACGGGAAATCAATTACGCAAAACAAAGGTAAGCTAAGGATGAATCCTGTTTGGGAGAGTATTATGAAACGCTTTATAGCGTTAATGTCCCTGATATTATTTGTATCAAACGCCTCGGCTGCTCAATGGAGTCTGTCTCTGTCCGATGACTACGGTGACGGATGGAGATGTATTTCAGGGAGTACGCAGGAAACTCACCAGTGACCCAGCCACACCCGGAAGATATACCCGACCATAATAATCCTCATAATGCCCATATAAGCCTCCTTCGGGAGGCTTTTTTTTATCCCCTCGTTGAGAGGGGAGTGGTCAGAAATCAACAGCAATCTGGCTTTCAGGTGCAATACCGCATCCGGCTAAACTGCTCACGGGTATAACACTATATAATTAGTGAAAATATTGTCTTTCATTATTATTCTTAATTACAGGCATACTTTGCATCACGAAACAGGCAATCAAGAAAATAATATTGATATCTTATACTTGACAAGATATTTGCCTTCAAGGCTTATGCACATACAGATAGAGAGGTCTCGGATTTTACCCTGAGAGCGCTCTGCTAAATAGCTTACCTGTATAAGGTAACTGCTGGTATGCGCATCAGAAAGCTACTGCTACCGGCAGGCATTAAGGTATAAAAAATGGTATGTACGCAATTCCGGCAGCCGGCTCCGGACATAATGCAGCCCGGCGAATTCTTCGAAATCAAGATTATTGCGTCCAAATCACCATACAATCGCCCCACTTTCTCACCCCTGCAATATCAAGACCAAGATATATCACGGCATTACCATTCATCCCTTGCTACGCGAGTTCAGATCAATAATCGTCGCACATTATTACAGCAGCCCGTAGCCACGGATAAGAGTGAGAGCCGCAAGACCCTTGAACCAATCAAAACCAAGCAATGGGCATCCCGCATCAAGCCCTAAACCAAGGAAGCCTATAGAATAAGTTACAAGCATCTTCAAACTACCAAGGAGTAATCCCTATATGAAGAAGTTTTCACTCTTGATCGTCCTGCTGATTCTCGGCTTGACGTTTCTAAGTGCTCAGACCATAGCTGAATATACTTTCAGTACGACCACAGACGGCACATTGGAAGATATGACCGGTAGCACAGACTTACTGACAGCCGGTACATACTACGATGACACAGCCTCCCCTGTGACCAATATTGGATTTACGTTCGGATTTGGCACCGGAGCCTATACACAATTCTCCGCCAACTCAAACGGACAGATGCAGCTTGGCGCTACCGCCATCAGTGGTGGGGCTGCTGCTCCTGCTGCAAATACCCCCAGATTGGCACCTATTTCCGGTGACAACGCTATCCGCGCTACCGGAAGATTGCATTATAAAGTCGTTGGTTCTGCTCCCGCCCGCAAGCTCGTAGTCGAATGGCTCGATCTGCGTGTGAACTATAGCAGTTCTGCCGAGACCGGTACTTACTGCCGCATGCAAGCCTGGCTTTATGAAGGCTCAAACAACATCAAGTTCGTCTATGGAACTATGTGGAATATGAGCACCTCTGCCCAAAGCCGTGGTGTCTATGTTTCAACCAGCAACGTTGCCGGTTCCGTAGGACAGGTCGTGACAATTAATACCACACCTGCCTGGAACGTTGCAGCCACCTCCATTACAACCACATCCTTCCCTGCCAGCAGCGCTATGACCAATCTTGACAGTGCTGCCGATGGTGCCAGAAGGGTATTCCACATCAATTATCCTGTATATACAACACCCCCCAATCCTGCTGTATTGCTCAGCCCAGCCAATGGCAGCTATGCAATGCTGACTGATGTACTCACCTGGCAGGGTGGCGGCGGTGGAGCCACATCTTATGATGTCTATTTTGGCACAAGTTCCAATCCTCCCTTTGTCGCCAACGTTTCAAGCACCAGCTATTTGCCTACCTTGGCTGCCGGTACTACCTATTACTGGAATATCGTAGCTAAAAACGAATTTGGTGATGCCGCTCCCACAGCAACCTGGAGCTTTATGACTCCATCAGCAACCCAGCTTGTGGAGAGCTTTGAAAGCACTACTTTCCCGCCTGCCGGTTGGGCCAATCCGGGAACTTGGAGCCGCAGCACTTCTTACTACAAGAATGGCGTGGCTTCAGCCTATAAGTATGGCTCATCCTCAACCCAATACGTTCTGTCCCTGCCCAAGGTTACAATTACACCCACCAGTGTATTCAGCCTCTGGACACTCAGTTCCACCACTTCAGGTACATTACAGATTGTCTATTCTCCCGATCGCGTCACTTGGACCCAGATCGGCAGCAATATCACACACGCTGCTACCTATACCTGGTATCAAACAAATATCGATCTCAGCTCACTTGCCGGTAACAACTACTATCTTGGCGTTCGCACCGGACTGCAATCTGCCAGCTTCTATACTGATATGTATATTGCTCCCGAAATCACTCCCGAAGCTCCCGGAGCTCCTACACTCAGCGCTCCTGCTGATCTCGCAACCAATGTGAATGAATATACCAATTTCACTTGGACTGCTCCGGTTACCGGTGGCGTACCCACAGGCTACAAGCTCTATGTGGATACAGTGAATCCGCCGGTAGCACAGGTTGCTGATCTCAATGCACTTACCTACACCCTTAACACCCCTCTGGCATACAACACCACCTACTATTGGTCTGTTGCAGCCTACAATGGTGCCGGTACCAGCGCTCAGCCAACTGCCCGCAGCTTCACTACCCGTGCCAATCCTACCATCAGCACCTTCCCCTGGGAAGTGAACTTTGGTACAGTGTCCGGAGACTGGCCGGTGCTGAACTGGAGCCAACTGATCAATCAGTATGGCACCGCACTTGTAGCCGGAACCCGCTGGTATCAGGATGACTTCGCCAATGTGACAACTCCTCTGAACAAAGCAGCCAAGATGAATATCTGGTCTGCCAACTTCGGCTGGCTCGTCACTCCTCCGATCGCTATCCCTGCCTCGGGTTATGAACTCAAGTTCGACATAGCCTTTACCGACTACGGTGCTACAGTTTCTCCCGTTGCCGGCGAACAAGCGGACGACAAGTTCATCGTCTTTATCGATGACAACCCCAATATGAGTTCCCCCACCATCCTGCGTGAGTGGAACAATACTGGTTCTCCCTATGTCCTTGACAACGTGTCAAACACTGGCGAAAACCACATCATCAATCTCGATGCTTATACCGGCACAGTCTATTTCGCCTTCTACGGTGAATCCACTGTTTCCGGTGGCGACAACGATTTCTTTGTGGACAATGTAACAGTCCGCGAGACTCCTGCCGCTCCGATCTTCAGCTATAGCCCTGAGAGCATCAACTTCGGCTCTGTGATGCAAGGTGTCCAAACCCCTCTTGAAGCCATCACCATCACCAATATTGGTGGCGGTGAATTGAGCGTTAACCCCGGCGACATCAGTATCACAGGTCCTAATGCCGATGCATTCACACTGAATACCAGCAACCTCCCCGCTCTTCTGATCGGCGGACAGTCAACCGGTATCTACGTAAGCCTGAATGCAAACGTCGAAGGTCCCATCGCTGCCACGATTACAATCGTAAATGATGGCAACAGCTATGAAGTTGCTCTCACAGCAAACGCCCTTCCCATCTTCACCATTACCCCGCTTACTATGAACTTCGGTTCACTGCAGGCAATGCAAACCAGCCCCTGGCAGAACGTAACAATCACAAACAACGGCGGAACAGATCTGAATATCCTCGCCACAGACGTTAGTCTGATTGGTGCCAATGCAGATCAATTTGCTTTTGACCCTGTGAACCTGCCTGTCGTGCTTGCTACTTCTCAGTCTGTTACGATTCCCGTGCGTTTTGCACCCACCACACAGGGAAGCAAGACTGCCACCCTTAGAGTGGTAAACAACGAAGTCCGCACAAACTACGATGTAGCTCTCAGCGGTAATGCACTTAGCGCTACTGCCCTCTATGAAGGCTTTGAAGGTGCTACCTTCCCGCCTGCTGACTGGACAACCTCCACGACTGCCTGGCAGAGCTATACCTCATACTACCATACAGGCACCAAAGCTGCCAAATCCGGCTTCACAACCGGCGATTGGTGGATGATGACTCCCAGACTTTCCATCACTGAAGATGCAAATGATCTCTATTTCTGGTATCGTGACTACAGCGAAAGCACAGTCTGGGACTATGTTGATGAATACACCTACGTGATGGTCTCAACGACAGGTAATGCCCCGGCTGATTTCACCGATACCGTTTGGACCGGAGATTATCTGAACTTCACAACCACCTGGCAGCTCGCAAATATAGATCTCAGTGCATACAATGGACAGAATATCTATGTTGCCTTCAAGAGCACACATACAGGCGGTAACAATCGCATCATCGATGATGTTAGCGGCCCCGAAAAGTATGTACCTGCAGGACCTCCCGAACCCGTGGTCTTATCTTATCCTGCCAATGAAGCTACCGAATTGCCGATAGCAGGCTTCGATCTTACCTGGACCCCCGGAGCAGGCGGCGTACCCACTTATTATGCCGTATATATGTCACAAGATGAAGCTACCATCTATGATGATCTCTACTGGGAGACCACCAACACAAGCTTCAATCCCGTTACCGAAGGTGGAGTCACTTTCGATTACCTCGATCGTTGGTATTGGACAGTTCAGGCTTTCAATCCTGATGGCGATGCAGTCGTCGATCCCGCCCGTTGGTTCCAAATCGAAGATGCTCCTCAAGTAATCACCACCTTCCCGTGGGTTGAGAACTTCGATCTTGCCACTACTCCTCCCGCTGATTGGACAGTTGCCGATGTCGATGGTGCCGGAACCAACTGGGTTTCCAGTATTACCTATTCCCATTCCGCTCCCAATTCCTTCAAGCACGGCTACAGCACTGCCACTCCCGATCCCGGTCAAGATGGCTGGCTGATCACACCTGCCGTACAGGTTCCTGTCGGTAATTACTACCTCTCCTGGTGGAACTACAACGTCTATCCGACCTATATGGTTTACAACGGCGTGAAAGTCAATACCACAAACAATCCAAGCGACCCGAACTGGGTCGAGATATGGTCAAATGCTGCTCCCGCTACTGCTTGGAGCAATGCAGTTGTCAATCTCAGTGCTTATGCCGGCCAAACCGTCTATTTCGCATTCAACTATCAAGGCTATGATGGCGACGACTGGTACATCGATGATGTCAGCGTTTATGAATTGCTCGTGGATGAAATCCCGCCCACGATCGCACACCTGCCCATCATCAACACCCCGCGTGAAGATATCGTGCATTACGTAGTCGCGGATATCACAGACGATGCTACCTGGAACAACCCCATTGGCGGAGCCAATATGTATTACAGCATAGATGGCGGCAGCACTTGGAGCGTTCCCATTTCAATGACTCTTGATATCGCGCCTACATACTATGCAGCCATTCCTCCACAGGCCCTGGGAACCACCGTCACCTACAAGATCGAAGCCTGGGACAGCCTCAATAATATGACCACCACAAGTAACTATGCCTTTACAGTAGCCGATCCTACCTGGATCTGGTACGATCAGGGTGGTACTACTTATATGGGCTATACCACTACCGATTTCGGTCCCACAGTGATGTTTGAGAATCCCTTCTACGGAACAAGCAATGCAATGCAACTGCTTGCCGTTGATGGTTCTGCTTATGCTGCTCTCAATGCCAATCTGCAGATCTACACCTATGATGGAGTAGGCGACCTTGTACCCTACTTCGCCACCCCCATCCCCGTTGCCTTTGGCGCTCAGACCTATGAAACATTTGACCTGAGCACCTACAACGTCCAGATCAACACCCCTTACTTCTTCGTGTCCTATCTGGATGTCCCGATGGGTAATTACATTCTGTTTGACGGAACCTATGATTACGGCACTACTTACGTGTTCCAGGGTACCACCCTGTACACGATGAGCAATCCCGGCTCATGGGCTATCGGCGCAAACGTCACCACCGGTATGGGACTCGCCCTGGATACACCCGCTGTATCTATGATGCTCAATGGCATCGGCGAACCCACCCTGGTCTGGGATATGGTCGCAGGAGCTAATAGCTATATGATCTACGGATCAGCAGATCCTTATGCTGCAGATCCCTGGACCCTGCTCACCACTACCACAAGCAACAACTACACCTACAGCGGTATTGAAGGTATGAAGTTCTTCAAGGTCGTAGCAAATAGTGAAGCCCCTATCGTTAGAGGCACACAGCTCAGGACCAGAAGCATCGGCAATGCAGTCAAAGCCCCCAAGGTAAATATCAATACCAGACGCAACTAATACCCATTAGTTGTAGCAATACCATCGCCCCCGGTTTATGCCGGGGGCTTTTTTTTTGCGCGTTGCGCAGTTAATAGTTAATCAGTTAGAAAGTTAATAGTGATTCGCTGCGCTTAGCTTCGAAGATCGGTTGCGCTTGCCTTGCATATGCGCGCTATTGTTTTGACTTATAATTCTACCATTCATATCTTGGAACTACAACAAATTCAAGATCGGCAGAATTATGAGTTTAAACAATGCAACAAGTGGTAGCGTAGCATTGATCGCCGGGACTTCGTTTAAACTCAAACAAATGCCGGTAAAAGGAAACTATCCGTGCTTGTAGGCAAGGGCATTTGTATAAGTCAAAACCGAGATACGTCCCTGCTTCAATCCTAAAGTGATTCTCTCGTGATCCCCTAGTGATCCTCTTGTGGCGACAAGGGAATCTCCAGTGCAGTGCCCGGGATTTACCAGAGGGTTCAAGGAGGAAGAATTTAACAAGGAGTAAAGGAGAAAGGAGTTTCCTTCACCAAAGAGAAAGCGCCGGGCGCTACGCGCAGTGGGGAAGTGAAGGAGTGGTGGTGTGGTGGTGTGGGAGCGACATCTTGTCGCTCGGAAGGACTGTGCGTCAGGATGACGCACCCACAAGTTTTGACTTATAATTCTGCCTTGCCTGTCTTGAATTGACAAGCTGGTCATCCTCGGCAGGATTATGAGTTAAAACAATGCAGCCAGTGATAGCCGGGGAATTTGCGCCGAGCTTTCGTTTTAACTCAAACAAATGCCGATTAGATGGTTTGTCAGATGGAAGATGCAAAGGCATTTGTTTAAGTCAAAACAGGGGGGGAGCACTGGGAGCTGTGAGATCAGTGAACAGTGATCAGAAATCAGTGAACAGAAGGGGTGACGCCTAGAAACGATCTTCGAGCCGGGCGCAGCCACCACTCCACTACCTTAAGTAATCCTGAAGTCCCTTAATCCTCGTTTCAAATAATGCGCTGAGTTTCTTCTCTCTTCACAATTGCGATCTTCCTTGTGAACTACCCAAAGAAAAGAACAAAAAAAAGAAGCTTGACAAGTCGCTCAGATAGTCCTTGGCTTGGGTTCAGGTTGATTGAGACCTATTTTTGGAATCGTAAACTGAATAGTTTTGATATATTTAGCTTGTAACAATCTGGCACAAGCTAATCAGGATTTTCTTAACTTTATATAGGTGGATTTGTTCCACAGGACAGGGGAGACAGATATGAGTTTTGTTCTCTTGAGAGTGCCTCTTCATAAGCCTAAGCTTATGGCCGATAAAGGCTTCTACGGGTATTCTCCGTCCAAATCCGCCTTCTTTGCTGTTCAAAAATTTCCACACTTTCTATGTCAATCACACAGTACCGGCACTTCCCTTTTCCCCTACATACGCGCATTCATCAGAATAATCGTCGCACATTATTACATAATCGCGCAGGCGGCGGATCAGGGACAGCAGCCGCAAAAACAATTAACCCTCAAAATCAAGCGTGGCACACACAATATCCACAGTTTCACTACAGGATTTACACAGGCGGTGTGCCTATAAACTGATAATTAGTCTATCTTCTGAAAAACATCTAAACAAGGAGTTTTTTGATATGAAGAAATTATTACTGATCATGCTGGTTCTGTTTATCACAGGGCTGGCTTTTGCCGATACTGTCCAGGTTGGCACAGGTACTGCTACAAGCTCTTACCTGCCTATTTATGGACTGTATGGCTATAATTACACGCAGCAAATCTATACCCAGGCCCAGATAGGTGTGGCAGGAAACATTACCAAGATTAGATTCTACTATGTTTCCGGAACCATTACCAACAGCAAAGACTGGGTGGTCTATATGGGTCATACCACCAAGACCACTTTCGCCACCACCACCGATTGGGAGCCTTTGGCCAACCTGACCCAGGTGTTCGCAGGCGACGTGACCTCACTGGTACCCCTTGCCAATAACTGGATGGAGATCACACTCACCACTCCCTTCGCCTATAATAATACCAGTAACCTGATCGTGGCTGTGGATGAAAACACCGCAGGCTATGCCAGCATGAGCTGGGGCGCTTTTACCAGCGGTGCCAACACCGGTATCTACTACTCTAGTGACACAGTCAACCCCGATCCTGCCGCTCCGCCTGCTGCTACCAGCAGAACCGCCACCATCGACCGGATCCAATTTGTCTTCCCCAATAGCGCCGCTCCTCTGGCACCGACCTTGGTCGCGCCTTTCAACGGCGGTTGGGCTTTAACCGGTGATAAGCTCTATTGGACTCCCACCGCTGGCGGTTCTGACGCCAATACCTATGATGTCTATTTCGGCACGGCAGCCAATCCTCCGCTTGTGAGCGACAACCAGGCTGCCACAAATTATACTCCCACCCTGGCACCCGGAACTACCTACTACTGGAAAGTGGTTGCATCAAACGAGATCGGCGACAGCCCTGCTTCCGCCATTTGGAGCTTTATGACGCCGGGTGCCACCCAATTGGCGGAGAGCTTCGAAAACACGAGTTTCCCGCCTGCCGGTTGGGCAAATACAGGCTCATGGTATAGAGGAACTACGTATTACAAGCATGGAACAGCCGGAGCCTATAAATCAGGCTCCACAACGGCAACTTATGTTTTGTCCACTCCAAAGCTTACCATTACGCCCACCAGCACTCTGAATTTCTGGGCTGCCGGAAGCTCCACAACAACCTCTATCCTGCAAGTTGTGTATTCTGCTGATAGAATTACCTGGACTCAGATCGGAGCAAATATCATTCCGACCACTACCTATACAATGGTAAACTATTCAATAGATCTGAGTTCACTAGCCGGTAACAACTACTATCTCGGCTTCCAGAATGGTGCCGGTGCAGGCACAAACTACATAGACTTTGTAGTCGGTCCTGCGATCACTCCCGAGGCTCCCGGTGCACCAGCTCTCAGCGCTCCTGCTGATCTCGCAACCAATGTGAATGAATATCCTACCATCACCTGGACTGCCCCCACCACAGGTGGCGTACCGACTGGTTACAGGCTCTATGTCGATACAGTCAATCCTCCCACCACTATGGTGGCGGATCAGACAGCTCTGACATATACTTACACAACCCCGCTGGCTTACAATACAACCTACTACTGGACAGTAGAAGCTTACAATACTGCCGGCACAGGGCCTCAAGCCACATTACGCAGCTTCACTACCCGTGCCAATCCTACCATCAGCACCTTCCCGTGGGTTGAAGATTTCGGCAGCACAGGTGCTACCTTCCCGCCTCTGAACTGGAGCCAATTGACAGGTCTGATCGGTCAGACACTTACAGTTGGTGGATCATGGGCTCAGGATGATTTTGCTAATGTAGCTACTACTCCCCCCAATTACTCCGGACGCCTCAATATCTGGTCGACCACATCCAAGTATTGGCTGGTAACTCCTCCTGTCGCTATCCCTGCCAACCACGAACTCAAGTTTGACCTGGCTTACACCACTTATAGTGGTACAGTCACGCCCACTCCGGGTGCCCAGGCCGACGACAGATTCGTAGTACTTATCAGTGATAACCCTCTGATGACCGGCGCTACCATCCTGCGCGAATGGAACAATACCGGTTCCCCTTATGTATATGATACAATCTCCAATGTCGGAGAGAATCATATCATCAGCCTGGGTTCTTACACCGGTACCAAATACATCGCCTTCTACGGTGAATCCACTGTTTCCGGTGGCGACAACAACGTCTATGTGGACAATGTATCAGTCCGCGAAACTCCGCTGAACGGTGTTCTTACTGTCAATCCGAACCCTGTGGAATGTGGCAGTACTTTCATTGGATTCACCAAGAACACACAGGTCACGCTGGATAATACAGGCGCGACCGCGTTCACCGTTAACAGCATCGCCTTGAGTGATAATACCAACTTCCAGCTCGCCAATCTGCCCACTCTGCCTCTGACGATCAACCCGGCTGACCCAATAGTTCCCTTCACTGTGGTTTTCAACCCCACAACTGCGGGTGCTTTGACCAACAACCTCTTGATCAACGACACCCGGATAAACTCCAGTATCGTGGTGAACGGTACCGGCGTGGTGATGCCAGTTGGCGAAATCTGCGAGAATCCGTATCTGGTCACCCTGCCATTGGTAGATTACGCTGGCACAACCGTTGGCTATTCCAACGACTACACCTCAGCGATGTTCACAGGTCTTGGCAGCACCTATTATGTAAATGGCCTGGATTGGGTTGCAAAAGTTACCATTCCTGAAGCCGGATGGCTGGATGTCAGTCTGACCAATCCCACCGGTGATACAACTTACTACTATCCCGGTATATTCCTGGTCAACACTATCCCCAGCCTGGCTTCTCCCGCTGCCGTTCTGGCTCAGGCCTATGCCAGCACGGCTCCCATCAACATCACCGATGCAGTGGTCTCAGCCGGGGATTATTATCTGATAGTGGATAACTGGCCAAGCCCCGCGACTATCAACTTCGTGTTGAATATGTCCTTCCAACCCCTGCCTTCTGGTCCTCCAGAACCCGTAACCATCACCTATCCTGCCAATGAAGCCACAGGCCTTCCCATTGAAGGATTTGACATTACCTGGACCCCTGCTGCTACCGGTGGCATCCCCGATTATTACACAGTATATATGTCACAGGATGAAACAACCCTGTATGATGACCTCTACTGGGAAACCAGTAATACCCACTTCAATCCTGTGGTCGATGGTGGAGTCACCTTTGATTATCTCGATCGTTGGTATTTCACGGTTGGAGCGGTCAATGGTGATGGCGATGCAGTCGTAGAACCCGCACGATGGTTCCAAATCGAAGATGCTCCCCAAGTAATCACCACCTTCCCTTGGGTAGAGAACTTCGATCTCGCCCTCACTCCTCCTGCCGATTGGACTGTGTCCGATGTGGATGGCGCTGGAACTAACTGGGTGGGAAGCACTACCAATGTGCATTCCGCACCCAATGCTTTCAAGCACGGCTACAGCACTGCTGTTCCTGATCCCGGTCAGAACGGCTGGCTGATCACTCCTGCTATCCAGGTACCTGCCGGTAACTACTACCTCTCATGGTGGAATTACAATGTCTATCCTACCTGGATGGTTTACAATGGCGTGAAAGTGAATACCACAAACAATCCTACTGATCCTAACTGGGTCGAGATCTGGAGCCAGGGAACTGCAGCTTCTGCTTGGAGCCAGGCAGTTGTAAACATCAGCGCTTATGCCGGCCAAACCGTCTATTTCGCCTTCAACTATCAAGGCTATGATGGCGACGACTGGTATATCGATGATGTCAGCGTGTATGAACTGCTCGTTGATACCTTCGGTCCCACAATCACTCACCTGCCTCTCATCAACACCCCGCGTGAAGATATCGTGCATTATGTAGTAGCAGATATCGCAGACGATGCTACCTGGAACAACCCCATTGGCGGAGCCAATATGTATTACAGCATAGATGGCGGCACCACCTGGAGCGTTCCTATCGCAATGACTCTCGATGTAGCTCCCACATACTATGCAGCCATTCCTCCACAGGCACTGGGAACCACCGTCACTTATAAGATCGAAGCCTGGGACAGCCTCAATAATATGACCACCTCAAGTAACTATGCCTTTACAATAGCCGATCCTACCTGGATCTGGTACGATCAGGGTGGTACTACTTATCTTGGCTATACTACTACCGATTTCGGTCCCACTGTGATGTACGAGAATCCCTTCTACGGAACAGGTAATGCAATGCAACTGCTTGCCGTTGACGGATCTTCCTATTATGGAAATGCCGCCAACCTGCAGATCTACACCTATGATGGCGTCACCGATCTCGTACCTTACTTCACTACTCCCATCGCTGTCACCTTCGGCGCTCAGACCTATGAAGTCTTTGACCTGAGCACCTACAACGTCCAGATCAACACCCCTTACTTCTTCGTGTCCTATCTGGATGTCCCGATGGGTAATTACATTCTGTTTGATAGCACCTACGATTACGGCACCTCTTATGTGTTCCAGGGTACCACCCTTTACACGATGAGCAATTCCGGCTCATGGGCTATCGGCGCAAACGTCACCACCGGTATGAACCTCGCTCTGGATACACCTGTTGTATCTGTCGAGCTCAATGCCTTTGGCGAGCCTGTAGTTTCCTGGGAAGCTGTAGCCGGAGCCAACAGCTATCAAATCTATGGCGCTGTTGATCCTTACGCAGCCGATCCCTGGACACTGCTCGATACCACAACAATGCTGAGCTACACCTATGGTGGAACCGGCGCAATGCAATTCTTCAAAGTCGTTGCTGACAGTGAATCTCCCATCGTGAGAGGCACTGCTACCAGCCTTCCGACCAGAAGCATCGGCAATGCAGTCAAAGCCCCCAAGGTAATCATCAACAACATCCGCAACTAATACCCATTAGTTGTAGCTATACCATCGCCCCCGGTTTTTGGCCGGGGGCTTTTCTTTGCGCAAAGCGCGGCGCGCTTCGCGCAGTTAATAGTTAATCAGTTAGTAAGTTAATAGTGATTGGCTGCGCATTGTTCAAATATACCTACCATTCCATAAGAAGCCGTCATTCCTACGAACGATTCGGCAAAGCGGCGATTGTAGGTGCGTCATCCTGACGCACAGCCTTCTGAGCGACAAGATGTCGCTCCCACGTCACCAGTCTCACAGCCCGACCCTCAT
>PHBP01000006.1:222510-249003 GCA_002842035.1 Candidatus Cloacimonetes bacterium HGW-Cloacimonetes-2
GCGAACGAATCGGCAAAGCGGCGATTGTAGGTGCGTCATCCTGACGCACAGCCTTCTGAGCGACAAGATGTCGCTCCCACGTCACCAGTCTCACAGCCCTACCCTCATCATATACAAATGGCACATCGGTTCGTCATTCCTGCGAACGAATCGGCAAAGCACCAGCTTTGATGAGTCGTGTAGGCAGGAATCCATTCTATCAACTGCGCTTAGCGCATTCCGTAAGATCTGTTCACTGTTCACAGCGCTTCCGGCTCCGCGCCCCATCGTCGTACAATTTCCACAGCAAAAGATAGCCTACAGAAAAAATAGTTTTTTCTTTCTTGACAGGATTTACAAGACCCTTAGTGTGGTGACTGTAAGAAAAGAAACTAATTTGTAAATGTATAATGTGCGATGAATGTGTAATTTAGCTTTCGAAAGCAAACCCGGCGCCCGGGTGGAACAGCCCTTGCCGGACATTAGCGAAACGTCGGTCTGCGAGCCGTTTGGCTCAGACTAAAGAGTTTTATCAAAATATCATTCTCTATGGAGGAATGTTATGAAGAAATTAATATTGCCGCTGCTGCTTATACTCGGTATTACAATGCTGGTAGCAGTGGAATCCGCACCTTCCGAAGTTGTCGGATATGTGAAGTATGATTGCGTGGTCGGCAACAACTTAGTTGCTATGCCCATGGTTCAGCCTTTCGCTACTACGACTGATTTTGGAGCCCAGTTTGGTGAAGACATAAACACCATAAACATCTATAATCCTGCAGCTCAGGATTGGGAAGCCTCTGTGAATTACGGTGGCGGTTTCTGGGATCCTGAACTTGCGGTCGCAACTGGTAGCGTAATGCTTATCAATGCTACAAATGCTGTTACTTATTACAGCATCGGCGATCTTCCTGCCGTTAATGCACAGTACAGCGTAATCGCCGGCAACAACACAGTAATGATCCCTCTTAACAAATCAGATCTCGCAAGCACTGCTCTCGCTGGAGCTACAATGGGTGATGGCGAAACTGTAAACACCATCAACGTTTACAACTCCGCTGTTCAAGATTGGGAAGCCTCGGTGAACTATGGTGGTGGATTCTGGGATCCTGAGTTTGTGCTGAGCATTGGTACACCAATGCTGATCAACTCCGGCTCTGCCTTCGATTGGCCTGCCGGACCAAGAAATGTTAGAATGTCAAATTCAAAATAAAATAGGGGAAAGACTATGAAAAAGATAACTATAATTGCCCTGATGTTTCTTTTGGTAGCAGGATTGTTTGCTGCCTCTACAAGGGCTTACACTCAGAAAGTCGTTGATCCTAATTCAGCACTAAACAACCTGCAATTCCCGGACGTTGTTAACACATCCCTCCAAACAGCTCCCGGTTACGTTGTGAATGCTTGGATTGCTTCAAGACCAGCTGAAGTAACATCAACTCTTACACATATTCCCACACTGATTCGTTTGTATAGATTTGGTAACGGAACTACAATGCCCTACGACACACGCGTGTTCGTACAGCTTTCTACTTTCACCACTCAGTGGGTTGGTGGCGACGTCCTGCACGTTCAGATCATCAACAACAATGTAAACCCAGCTATGACCGATTTCTGGGAGATCACTATCCCTGATAACAGCGGTGCTGCCTGGACTGTTACAACTCCTGTTGAGATGGAACTTTGGCCAGTAGTCATCCCGGCTACCTACACCGTGAACATGACCACTAATCCCGCTGGATACATCACTCCCAGCACCCTTGGTCCTGTTACTGATGTTACCACCATCTATGGTACATACACACCTACTCCCCTGCCAGCTCCCGCTACCGGTTACTGGACACCTGCTTCATTGGTTATCGATGCAGCTACCGTTTGGACCGCTGATGGCGCTAACTGGTTGCTGAACCAGGAATTTGTATGGACCGAAACAACTACAGGTAACTACACACTTAACATCAATGGCCCTGCCGGCACTGCCGTCACAGGTCCTGTCGCCGGAACAATTCCTTACGTAGCTACCGACGATGTCGTTGGTGATCTTGTTGGTATGTACACTGCCGCAGAAGCTCCTGCCGGATTTGCATGGGCTGTGAACCCGATCGAAGTTACAGCCGGTATGTTCGCTCCTGTCACCAAGGGTGCAGCTCTTGGTTCCAGAAACACAAGCTCCAAAGTTCATACTGAATATGCCGCAACTATCGCGTTTGAATTAGTTGCTCTTCCCACCTACACTGTGAACCTTACCACCAATCCTGCTGGTAACATCACTCCTTCCACCGTTGGTCCTACCTGGGATGTAACAGCCACCTATGGCACTTACACACCGAATCCCATCGCTGGCGGCACCTGGACACCTGCATCATTGGTTATCGATGCAGCTACCGTTTGGACCGCTGATGGTGCCAACTGGGTACTGAATCAGGAATTTGTCTGGACAGAAGATGCCCCCACCTATGACTTTCCCGAAGGAACCCCTGTCGTAGTCGTGATCGGTACCGTCACCGTAAACGGTGGTAATGGTAACGATGTACCTACCGGAAGCGTTCCTCCCATCCCCAATGGCGCTTTCGTACCTGAATTCCAGACTGTTATGCAGCTTCTGGGTGCCGGTCCCTGGACCATCAGCTTTGGCACCACCCAGCCTTGGGGTGCCTGGTACAGCTACACCAGCGCTGCCTGGATGGTCGTCCCGAACGTCGGTGGAATGATCACATTCGTGATTCCTGCCGGTGGCAAGGACATCCCTGAAGTTCCTATGGTCTTCGGTCCCGTGGATCCCACCCTTCCCGTCGAGCTTAGCTCCTTCAACGCTGTGTTGACCGCTGAGAACTTCGTGAAGCTTACCTGGACTTCCGAATCCGAAACCAATATGCTCGGCTATCGCGTCTATCGTGCCGAAGCTGATGATTATGCTGCTGCCACCCTCATCACCCCCGTGATGATCGAAGCTACAAACAGCTCCACTCACCAAGCTTACAGCATCACCGACAACGAAGTCGCTATCAACACCACTTATTACTATTGGCTCGAAGCAGTCGATATGAGCCACAGTGTCCTTTATGGCCCCAACGCCATTCTGGTTACCGGTAACGTTACACCCAATATTCCTACCGTGACCACCCTGGGCAATGCTTATCCCAATCCCTTCCGCAACCAGACCTCTATTGCTCTGGAAGTGAAAGAGAACGAGACTGCCACAGTCACCATCTATAACATCCTTGGTCAAGTCGTTAAGACTTACAACAAAGGCCAGGGCACACACACCATCAATTGGGATGGCAAAGACGCTCGCGGCAACGCCTGCGGAAGTGGTATCTACTTCTACAGACTTACCAGCCCGTCAATGAACCAGACCAAGAAAATGGTCATTGTGAAGTAATTCACGATTTGTTAAAGCAAAAGCCCCGGTTTATGCCGGGGCTTTGCTTTTTTTGTGAAAAGTGACGACCGCGGCAAGAACTGCGTCCTTGCGCAGCGCACAGGCTGAGATTCGTACGCTGTGGGGTATATATATTACCATTTGCAGACATCCTCCTTTTACTACTCTTCTCTTTTTTTAATAGATTCCTGCCTTCGCAGGAATGACGGCGGGGGTGGGTTTTGTGGTAGATGCGGAACAATGACGGATACTTCAGGATGCACGACTGTCTGTAAACTTAGCGGAGTGCTAACTTACTAACAGCTAACTTCTAACTGCGCGCAGCGCCCCCTCTGCTGTACTTTGCTTTTCTCTGCTTTCTCTGTGGTGAAAATCTCATTTATCTCTCAGTCATTCCTGCGAACCCACAACCCCTCCCGACCCCCTCCGTCATTCCTGCGAACGAATCGGCAAAGCGCCAGCTTTGGGGATTCGTGAAGGCAGGAATCCATTCTATCAACTGCGCGAAGCGCATTCTGTAACTTCTGTTCACTGTTTTCTGATCGTTTCACCGCTCCCAGCGCTCCCCTGTTTTGACTTAAACAAATGCCTTTGCATCTTCCATCTGACAAACCAATCTAAGTGGCATTTGTTTGAGTTAAAACGAAAGCTCGGCGAATATTACCCGGCTATCACTGGCTGCATTGTTTTAACTCATAATCCTGCCGGGGATGACCAGCTTGTCAATTCGAGACAGGCAAGGCAGAATTATAAGTCAAAACATGTGGGTGCGTCATCCTGACGCACAGTCCTTCCGAGCGACAGGATGTCGCTCCCACACCTCCACTCCATCACTTTTCCCCACTGCGCCCAGCGCCCAGCGCCCAGCGCTTTCTCTGTGGTAAAGGAAACTCCTTCCTCCTTTACTCCTTGTTAAATTCTTCGTCCTTGAACCCTCTGGCAAACCACACGCACTGCACTGGTGATCCCCTTGTCGCCACTAGGGGATCACTAGGGGATCACTAGGGGATCTCCAGTGGATTCAAGCAGGAAGAAAAGCTCTCAATCCTATAAAATCCTGAAATCCTAGAAATAGAATATGCGCTAAGCACAAATCACTATCCTCTAATCCCCTGCCCCAAGATTTCTATTGACTAATATCCCCTCTCGCAGGATTTTGCCTGTACTATGAATAACTGTACAAGGATTCTCCAATGCTGAAAGCAAAGATCTTCGTCCGGCTCAAAGCCAGCGTGCTCGATCCTCAGGGCAAGGCAGTAACTCAGGCCCTGCATCAATTGGGCTATTCCAATGTAAACGATACCCGTGTAAGCAAATACATTGAGCTGATCTTGGATGAGACTGATCATTCCAAAGCCACCGAGACCATCAATAATATCTGCGACAAACTGCTTGCCAATCCCAATACAGAGCACTATGAATTTTCTCTGGTAGAGGTAGAGAAGCCTTGAAAATCAGCGTAATTACCTATCCCGGTTCAAATTGCGATGCCGATGCGGCGGAAGTCTTTGCCCTCAGGGGTCACAAGGTTTCGAGCATTTGGCACAAAGATACCAGCCTCAATGATCCCGATCTCCTGATCATCCCGGGTGGTTTTTCCTACGGGGATTACCTACGTTGCGGCGCTCTGGCGGGAAGCTCCCCGATTACAGCCGCACTCCGAGCTTATGCCGCCTCGGGCGGAATGATCCTGGGTATCTGCAACGGTTTTCAGATACTTACCGAGCTGGGCTTGCTCCCCGGCAGTCTTTTGATGAATGAAAGCCTGCGCTTTATCTGCCAGCATCAGTATATCCGCGTGGAAAGCGAGAATTCACCCTATACCAATGGCATCAAGCGCGGCACAGCTTTGGACATCCCGATTGCCCACAAAGAAGGCAATTACTTTATCGATAATGATGGCTTGAAGAATCTGCAGGATCAGGATCGGATCATCTTCCGCTATTGCGATGCCCAGGGTAACAGAGGCTCCAATCCCAATGGCGCTATCGATGATATCGCCGGAATCTGCAGTGAAAACAGACGTATCCTGGGAATGATGCCGCATCCGGAACGTGCTGCCAATCCGGCGGTCACCAGCCAGGATGGTTACAAGATCATAGAGGCGATTGAGCGTTATTTTGAAGCTCTTTGATTTGCTGATTCCTCCCGTATGCCTGGCGTGTCACAGCCGTCTGGATAACGCCAAAGAAACGATCTGCGGGGAATGCAAAGAAAGAGTGGCTTTACTTGCTGAGGACTATTGTACAAAGTGCGGTAGCCCGCTGGTGGATAGCATCTGCGAATCTTGCGCGGAGCACAGCTATAGTTTTGATCTGCATCGCAGCGTCTATCGCTATGGAGATGTGGTGCAGAGCCTGGTCCATTGCTTTAAGTACAATGAAAGACGCAAGGTTGCGGGATACTTTGGCAGTGCGATGCGCGCTAGAGCCGCCCAGACAGATGAGTATAGCGGTTTTGACTGTATCATACCCGTGCCTTTGCATAGAGTGCGCCGGCGTGAACGCGGCTACAACCAGAGCGAATTGTTGGGCAGAGAGCTGGCAAAAGGCCTTGGCATCCCCTATCGGGAATTGGTAAGCCGCAGGCTCTATACCCTTAGCCAGACCCGGCTCACAAAGCAGCAACGGGAAAGGAATCTGGAAGGTGCCTTCCGCCTGAAGCGTAGTGCAGACCTTGCCGGAAAGAATATAATTATCGTGGATGACGTCTTTACGACAGGCACCACAGTGGATAGAATATCAAAGCTGCTCAAGGACAAAGGAGCCGCCAAAGTGGCAGTCCTGACCGCAGCCAGAGCATAGATTATGAATAAAGAATACCAGGAAATCAGAGTCGAGATCTCTCAGGAAGAAGCCTATGATATGGTGGATAAGGTTGCTCGCTTCGTCGTGGAGCGTCACCTCGCCCCGGCAGGCATCCTCTTCCTCGAATCGGTGCGTCCATTGCACGGGATTGGCAGCCAGTTTATGTATTTTGTCCTGCCTTTTGCCGAGATGATCTTTGATTCGCAGAAGTATCAGCGCTTTGCCCTGATGATCGAAAATGAGACCTATCTGAAGCGTTTGATCAGCAGAATCGACGAACTTGACGAAGAACTAAACCGCGAGCGCAGAAAAGAGGCAAGCCTCAAGCGCAAGCGCAGAAGAGCCCGTCGCAAAGAGTTCTTTAATAAGCTATTTAATAAGAATAAAAACGCTGAATAAGCGGAGGAATGTATGCAGTATGATGAAAAACGCCTCACGCGCATAGTTGCAACCGACTGTGGAAGCACCACAACCAAAGCCATTCTGATCGAATGGGTGGATGGTGAGTTTCGCCAAACTATCCGCGGTGAAGCTCCCACAACGGTGGAGGCTCCCCTCAACGACGTTACCAAAGGTGTGGAAAACGCTACTCAGGAGCTGGAAGAGCTGGCTCGCCTGAAGTACAACAACCCCAATATCAAGTTTATGGTGGATGGCAAGTTCGTGATCCCCCGACAGGGAGATATCGGAGTCGATGCCTATGTAAGCACCTCCAGTGCCGGTGGTGGACTCCAAATGATGGTGACCGGTGTGGTTGCCTCTATGACAGGTGAAAGCGCCGAGCGTGCAGCTTTGGGTGCCGGAGCCATCGTGATGGATCTGATCTCCAGCAATGACAAGCGTATGAACCACGAAAAGATCGAGCGGATCCGCCAGTTGCGTCCCGATATGATCCTGATGGCAGGCGGCGAAGATGGCGGTACTGTCAAGCACGTGGTCGAAATGGCAGAGTTGGTTGCGGGTGCTGATCCCAAGCCGCGTCTGGGCTCCAGCTACAAGCTCCCCGTGATCTATGCGGGTAACAAGGAAGCTCAAGGCGAGATCAAGAATACTCTTGCCGAGAAGGTAGATCTGATCGTGACTGATAATATCCGTCCCAAGCTGGAGCAGGAAAACCTGGGTCCCGCTCGTGACAAGATCCACGATCTCTTTATGGAACACGTGATGCAGCAAGCTCCCGGCTACAACAAGCTGATGGAGTGGACTGTGGGTCCGGACCACGAGAACGTGCCGATTATGCCTACTCCCGCTGCTGTGGGAAACATTATGCAGGCAATCGCCAAAGCCGAGAACATCGAAGTCGTTGGTGTCGATATCGGTGGAGCTACCACGGACGTCTTCTCCGTCTTTACAGAGGAATTCGTCTTCAACCGCACAGTGAGCGCAAACCTCGGTATGAGCTATAGTATTTCAAACGTGCTCGCTTCCAGCGGACTCGAAAACATCCTGCGCTGGGTGCCTTTTGATATCAACGAAAGCGAACTGCGCAATATGATCAAGAACAAGATGATCCGTCCCACCACTATCCCCAGCCTCCTGGAAGAGCTCGTATTGGAGCAAGCCATCGCCAAAGAAGCTCTCAGGCTTGCTTTTGAACAGCACAAGGAATTTGCCGTGACGCTCAAAGGAACTCAGAGACAGCGCGATATCTCCGAAGCCTTCAGCCAGTCCACCTCAGGTAATACCATTGTAAACCTGATGACACTGGATCTGCTGGTGGGTAGCGGTGGTGTGCTCTCGCATGCACCTCGCCGTCACCAAAGCGTTATGATGATGATAGATGCCTTCCTGCCAGAGGGAATCACCCGCCTGGCAGTCGATAGTATCTTTATGATGCCGCATCTGGGCGTGCTCTCCGAGATCAGCACCAAAGCAGCTACCGAAGTCTTTAAGAAAGACTGTATGATCTATATGGGCACCTGCGTGGCACCGGTCGGCAAAGGCAAGATCGGCAAGCCCGCTCTCTATGCCAAGCTGCAGCTTCCTGATGGCACTATCTTTGAAGAAGATATCCCCTACGGTGAAGTCCGCCTCATTCCCTGTGCCGAAGGCGAAATCGCCAAGGCTACCTTGCAGACCCGCGGCGGCTTGATCCTCGATAAGGACAAGAACCGTGAACTGACAGTTGATCTCCACGGCGGAGTGGTCGGCATAGTGCTCGACACTCGTGGCAGACAGCCTTTCGGCTTGCCTACCGATACACCCTCCCGCATTGCCATGCTCAAGAAGTGGATGCGCGAGCTCAAAGTATATCCCGAAACGATCTTGCAATAGGAGGAAGAATGGGAAGCTCATATTCAGCCGGATTAACCGTAACCGATAGCATCATCCTCAGAAAAGAGAGAATCCTCCCGCTCAAAGGAGAAGTCCTGGTCAAGAAAGGCGACAAAGTCAAAGCAGAAGATGTCGTTGCCCAGACCCTCCTGCCCGGTAAGGTCGTTCCTCTAAATCTTGCCAATAAACTGGGCGTAACACCCGCTCAGCTCGAACAATACATCAAAATCAAGCCCGGACAGGCCCTCACCAAGGATACCATCCTCGCAGAGACCAAAGGCCTCTTTGGCTTGGGAATCCTCAAAAACGAAGTCCGCAGCCCGGTCGAAGGTGAAGTGGAGAGCATCTCCGCTGTCACCGGACAGGTGCTTCTGCGCGAGCCCCGCATCCCGGTGCAGGTTAAAGCTTTTATCGATGGCATCGTAAGCGAAGTCGTCCCCGGAGAAGGCGTAATCATCGAGAACAAAAGCGCTTATATCCAAGGAATCTTTGGTATCGCCGATGAAACAACCGGCATCATTATGATGGTCGCCAAGGACCCCAATGATGTGATCGCTCCCGCCCAGATCAATGAATCCTGCCGGGATAAGATCATCGTGGCAGGCAGCTTCATAAACCTCCCCGTGATCGAAGCAGCACGTCACCACGGTGTACGCGCCATCATCACAGGCGGTATCGACGATCAAGACCTGAAGAAACTGCTCGGTTATGACATCGGTGTCGCCATCACAGGCCACGAAAAGATCGGACTCACCATCGTTGTGACCGAAGGATTTGGCCAGATCAAGATGGCAGACAAGACCTTCGAACTGCTGGGACGCTTCAACGGACACAAGGCTTCGGTGCATGGACGCACTCAGATCCGTGCCGGTGTGATTCGTCCTGAAATCATCATTCCGCTTGATTTCCAGGAAGAAGAGCTGGTAGTCCCGGAAGCCAAACTTCCCGTGCTCGAGATCGGTGCCCTGATCCGCATCATCCGTCAGCCCAATTTTGGCAGCATCGCCAAAGTCGTAGGCCTGCCGGAAGAGCTTACCAAAGTCGAATCCGAGACCCTGGTGCGTATCCTGGAAGCCGAGTTTGAAGACGGCACACGCTTTATGATCCCGCGTGCCAATGTGGAAGTGATCGAAAGCTGATCTCTCTAAGCGAAAACATAGATAGGAGTTGCCCTTGTTGGCAGCTCCTTTTTTTTTAGTGATAAATAACGGGTAACAAGTGACCAGAAGAGATGAACTGGGCGTTCATAGCGTCAGTATTGTCCATAGCGTCCATCCAGTCTATAGACAATATCCAGTCACAACGCAGAACACATTACTCCCATTTACTATCTTTTTGTTATGAGAAGAGCTATGAAAATCAGGCTCAAAAAGCCTCTCCTGGACTTTGAACTTAGTATCAGAGAGCTCGCAATTTCATTTTTTCCTTGACATAATCCTAAGCTGATAATTTTGAATACTTTAATTGATTTATAGCGCGGCTTGTTCTGCGTATCATAAATTATAAACTAAAGGAGTTAGGAAATGACTAAAGCAGATTTAGTAAAGATCATCTCGGAGAATACCGGCATCATCCGCAAAGACGTCGGAGTGGTAGTCGATTCTCTGCTTCAATCCATCAAAGACAGCCTTATCAAAGGCAATCACATCGAAATCCGTGGCTTCGGCACCTTCAAGCTGAAGACACGCAAGCCCCGCGTTGGCCGCAACCCCAAAACCGACGAGAAAGTTCCAGTACCGGCCCGCACCGTCCCCACCTTCAAATTCTCACGCGAATTTAAGGCCTCCGTCGTAGATATCAAGACAGATTGAGGCGGTAGATTATGCCGTGCGGAAAGAAGAAAAAGAGACATAAAATCGCAACTCATAAGAGAAAGAAACGCCTGCGCAAGAACCGTCACAAAAAGAACAAATAATCAGTGCAGTGCGCTGAGATACATTGGAAAAGCCCGGTATTATGCCGGGCTTTTTTTTGGTGACGAGTGACAAGTGGGGTAAGCCGGGCAACACTTTACACGGGGTGGACTAATCTGAATAGATGGATACAATGGACACAATGGACGGGGTGATGATATGGACTGTGTTGATTCAAGAGACCCAATCCCTGCCCTTAATCAACAGGAGATCAAGAGCAAATCAAGTCGAAATCAAGTCGAACCACGTTCGACTTGATTTCGACTTGATTTGCTGGTGATATCGGGATGACTATGCAGGAAGCGGGGGGATTCCGGGTAGAAAGCCATCATTGTCAGCATCATACGCCCCGTCCATTTAGTCCATGTCCATCCCGTCCACGAAAAAAGAGCGGATACATATATCCGCTCTTAGAAAATCACTCTTAGTAATATCCTTATCACGGTACCAACTGCAACATTGCAAAGAAGTGGCAGATCGCACCGCCCAGCACAAAAAGATGCCAGATGGCGTGGTGGTAAGGCAGTTTCTTCCAGGCATAGAAGATCACTCCGAGAGTAAAGCAGGCTCCTCCGATCAGCATCCAGGTCAGGAAGGCAGGATTGGTGGCTTCACGGATGGGATTGATCGCTATGATTACCATCCAGCCCATCAAGATGTAGATCAATGTGGAGGCGTATTTTAGCTTGCCCATAGCGAAGATCTTGAGGTTGATGCCGATCAGTGCCAGTCCCCAGACAACTCCAAAAAAGGTCCAGCCCCAGCCGCCACGAACCGTGCCGAGCATTACTGGTGTGTAGGTTCCGGCTATCAATAGGAAGATCGAGGAGTGATCCAGAATCCTGAAGAAACGCTTCACTTTGGGCTGCGGGAAAGCGTGATAGAGCGTGGAAGCCAGGAAAAGCATAATCAATGTAGCACCGTAAATGCTGAAGGAGACTACCTTCCAGGCGTCACTCTGCTTTGCCGCAAAGACCACCAGGATCACCAATGCGGCAATCGAAAGGCCGACTCCCGTGCCGTGGGTAATGCTATTGGCGATCTCTTCGCCCAAGCTCTGCTTGTTCGAGAGGGGTACGCGATCCAGAAAACTCTGCTTATCTTGCTTCATATAATTCCCTGTAATAGTTATAGATATCAGCTTCAATCGTAGGTGAAACCAGTCCCCGGATCGATTCACCCAGTCGGATCAATTCGCGGATGCGGGTGGATGAAATTGGGCAGGGCTCGGTCTCGAGAATACAGTAATCCAATTCAGACAATCCAAGAAGCTCGAGATCGGCTCCGGGACGCGGGATGATAAGGAAGCTCAGGTTTGTCTTTAGCCACTCGTAATTGTGCCAATTGGGCAGTGTGGAGGCAATGTCGCTGCCGATCACAAAGCAGAACCGGCGGCTGGGATGCTTGGCATAGATCCCACGCATCAGGTCGTCTGTATAACCTGTCCCGCAGGCATCATCCAGCCAGAGCTCGCAGTTTGGCATCTCCTGTAGAGCTTTAGCCATCAGCAGGACACGCTTTTCAAAAGGCAATCTGCCCGTGTTGCTCTTGAAGTGATGCTTGTTATTGGGCATAAAGATGACGCTTGAGATGGGGCTAAGCTCCAGAATCTGGCGCGCAATGTGGAGATGACCCAGATGAATGGGATCGAAACTGCCTCCGAGAATGGCGCTATAGCCGCTTAAATCATTGAGATTAGTCAAATCTGCGACGCAGCTTGCGATACTCTTTGGATTCGGGATAGCGAGTGCCCAGACGGTTGTAGCTGGCGCGAGCCTCGGCTCTATTGCCCTGGGCAAGATGCAACTTTGCGCTGTAGTAAAGCGAATTGCGATCCAGTTCGTCCATATTGCCGAGCTCAATCACCTCGTTAAAATACATCAGGGCAGCGCTGTAGTCCTTCATCTTGTAATAGATGTAGCCATTGCGGTACTTCTTTTCTATCAGCTTGTACTGGGCTTTGCGGATGTAAGAGATGGCATCGGCATAGCGGGGATCGGAGGGATAACGGCTGATGAAATTGCGGAAAGCAGTGATGGCAGAATTGGTGAGAGCCTGGTCGTATTGAGCGGGCAAAGACTCCTCGTAATAGGAGATGCCGATATTGTAATAGGCATCGGAGAGGCGGGCGTTCTCCGGGAAAGTGCGGATGAATTGCTCGAAACGCAGGCGTGCATCAGCCCAGCGGTTAACAGCCAGATAGCTCTCTCCCAAGCGGATAAGGGCATGGGCAGAGGATCCGGAGCGACGCTCGAAGGAGATTTCGTCATAGAGCACCGCGGCACGGGCATACTTCCCTGCGGCATAAAGTGAATCTGCCAAAGCAAGCTTTTGTTCGACAGGCAGATTGCTGCGATCGCGATTGCGGGAACAGGCTCCCAGCAAGGCAAGCGCTATCAGGAGCAAGATCATCAGTTTCTTCATCAGAGGTGGTCCTTAGCTTATTCTGTGGTCCAGAGCAGATAGATCATCGAGGCAAGAGCCAGGCTGGCAAAGACAGGCTCGTACCAGCGCAGGCGGCTGGAACTTTCTACAGCCGTACCGGTGCGCTCAAAGCTGATGGTTTGAATCAGCATCAGGCGGTTTGAAGGAAGCTCTATCTGCTTGATAGTAAAGTTATACACAGGTTTACGCTCCTGCCGGTAAGACAGGAAGCCCTTGTGTTCAACCGTTAGCCAGCCGATATCCATTGTGATGCTTACCAGGCTGGCAGTTTCGAGATTGTATTGTTCAAGAAGCGATTGTGTATCCGCAGCTTCCTGATCATCAGGATCAGTTAGATAGACCGGTGAATGGAGGCTGCCGGTGTTTTCCCTGAGATCTGCTCCGCGGGTCAGCAAAGCTTCTCTCAGCGAGACATCAAGGCTACTCGTCCACTCACCGGTTCTAAGCTCCAGAAAGATCGGCTCTTCGATATTGATCAGATTGGCGAGGCTTTCTGCCAGCTCGGTGGCATCCTGCCTCTGCTGAAGCCCATAAACAGGCATTATCAGTACTAAGATCAATAAGAGCAGATATCTTTGCATCAATAGGTCAGTTCAGACTTTCCAGAATCCGGTTGACCAGCCTCATATTGTGATAGGCGGGGTATTCGGTCTTGAAACTGGTAAGTGTGGTCTTGGCAAGCTCGTTGTCGCCCTGGCGTGAATAGCACATTGCAAGCTTGATCTTGGCATCCTGAGCCTTGGCATGAGTGGGGTAACGATCCACAACATCCATAAAGGCACGGATAGCTTTGGGGAAATTGCGTCCGGCATAATAGCTTTCTGCAATCCAGTAGAGAGCATTGGGCACATAATCGTGATTGGGATTGGCATTGACAAAGGCTTCCAGACGCACAATTGCTTCTTCGTAATTGTGGCGGTCGTAATAGGCTTTGGCATTGTTGTAGCTATTGACCACCCGATCTGTCTGAGCGCGTCCCCTGGCTGTGCCGGAAGTGACTGCTTCGAGATCGTTTGCCACCACTGCGAGTTCACTGGCCACACCGCTAACCTGACGGCTGACAGTTCCCAACTCTCCGCTCATTTCGTTGCGGGTAGCTGCCAGGGTAGTCCGCATCTGTTCCAGACGGTTGTTCATATCAGCCAATTGAGCAGATGTTTCGTTGCGGTTGCTATCCATACTTGCCATAATACGGTTGTTGGTCTCCATCACCATCTGCTGCACCTGATTGATATTGCCTTCAAGCTCCTGGACAATGGCAATCAGTTCGCCGGTGGAGTGATGCTCTCTCTGCATCTGGCGTTCGAGAGCTTCGATACGTTCGACTGTTCCCTGGACTCTGGTATCAGTCTGGGTAACAGCCTGGTTATGAGTCTCTTGGAGTCTTGACAGTCGTGAGAGATCTCCCTGAACGGTTACTTCCATCTGCGAGACCATCTCCTGAGTAGTATTGAGCTGCTCTGCGTAGTCTGCAGCGTATTCCGTGTAACGCTGGTCGATAGTATCCAGCTTGGCTTGGGAGACAGCAAGGTTCTCCCGCAGGGCTTCCAGCCTCTGGTCAAAATCAATCATCACGTCTTCGTTGAAAGTAGCTGTAGCTTCATAGTTCTGCCTGAACTGCGCCAGCTCCTGTCTCTGAGCTTCTGTGAGGGCATTGACCTGCGCCATCTGGCTGTCAATCTGGTTTATCCTGTCCCCGGTAGTCTGGATACGATCCATAGTGGCAATCAGAGCAGCATCATTGCGTTCTGTATAATCTGCAAACTCCCCACGGACTTCCATAATACCGGTATTGAGCGAGATCAGATCTTCCCTCAGAAGTCCCAGTTCGCTGTCCAATTGAGCCATCAGATAGTCCAGGCTATCTGCTCTGCCAATATATTCTTCTCTCAGGTAATTGAGGTTTTCGATGTCCTTCCACTGCTGGAATTCAATTCTGCCTATGCGTTCGCGTTCAGCCCTAAATGTCCTATTGCTTACGCACCCTGCGATGAGACTTACCGCAAAGATCAGGATCAATAGCTTTCTCATTTTCCTCTCCTTGTATCTTGTAATTAATTAGTCCGCAATCAGGAACGACTTGTATCCTTTGAATGTGGAATATAGATCAGCTTTGGAGCAGAGCTCGTAAAGGGAGTGCATACCCATCAGGCCGACTCCACAATCCAGCACTTCCGCACCGAGATTTGCCAGGATATAAGCAATGGTACCGCCGCCGCCTTCATCGACCTTACCCAGCTCTCCGCTCTGCCAGAAGACTCCGGCTTGATTGAAGATACGGATCACTTTGGCGATGAATTCTGCATTGGCATCGTTGCATCCGGATTTGCCACCGCTGCCGGTGAACTTTGACACGCCGATCCCATGATTAAAAAGTATTGCATTTTGGCGTTCGTGCACACCCGGATAATTAGGATCTATGGCGACCGTCACATCAGCAGACAGGATCTGGCTGTTCATAAAGGTCTTACGAAGATTGGCACTGCCGTTGTCTTCGCCATTTTGCGCCAGCAGACTGCTGATAAAATCCTGGATAAAGATGGAGTGAGCACCGGTAGCTCCCTGGCTGCCGACCTCTTCTTTATCGCTGAAATAGACCACCATCGTGCGTTTGATCTTCTTATCTGCATTATCCAGAATGGCTTGCATCCCGGTGTAGGCGCAGATGCGATCGTCCTGACCATATCCCACGACCATCGAAGCATCAAAACCGGCATCACGGCTCTCATAAGCCGGCACCAGCTCAAGCTCGGCAGAGAGGAAATCAGCTTCGGTAATGCCCCAACGCTCGTTCAAAAGCTTGATGGCATACGCCTTGATAGCGTCCTTTTCCTCGGCTTCGGGCTCCATCATACCGCTAAAGATCAGATTCATCTTCGAGGCATCGATCGCATCGGCAAGATTCTTGGTGTATTGCTCTTTTCTGGCAAGATGCGGTAAGAGATCTGGAATAATGAAGACCGGCTCATTTTTCTTTTCTCCCAGAGAGACATTCAGCAAGCTGCCATCGCTCTTGATGATCGTGCCGTGCAGTGCCAGAGGAGTCGAGACCCACTGATACTTCTTGATTCCGCCGTAATAGTGAGTGCGCATACAGGCCATGGCGCTATTGCCATCTTCGTAAAGAGGATTCTGTTTCAGATCGACACGTGGTGTATCTATGTGTGCGGCAACCATATTGACTCCGGCAGAGATCGGCTCGCTGCCGATGATCGCCATTGCGAGGGTCTTGCCACGGAATATGCTGTAAACTCGTTTCTGCTTGCCTTTGGCGGGCAGTGCCACAAACTTTGCCTTGTTCAATTTCTCGACGCTGTAGGCAATGGTTTCGCGGACAGTTTTGCATCTATCCAGAAAGTCACGGTAATCTACCGCAAAGTCCATTGCAGCCTTGCGTTCGGCAGCATCTGCAGCTTTCCAGAAATTCTTGCGTTCATAGGTTAAATTGCTTTTCACGCTGTCTTTCTTTTTCATTGTATCTCCGTATTCATTTGATTTCTTTGATTTCAAGCTGGCGAATACCCATCGGTGCCATCACCGCTGCAATCTCTCCGATCTTCTTGCCCAGGAGGGCTTTGCCGATCGGGGAAACCACAGAGACCGCCATCACGCCCTCTTCCTGGGAAAAACTAAGCTCTTCGACCCCCACGACCCGATAGAGGAGCTCTTCACCCGTCTCGGTATCGATCGCCCGGCAATAAGCGCCAAAACGCACCATATCCTTGGGGATGTTTTTGCTGTCGATTACCTTGAGGTGCGCGGCACGACGGCGCAGATAATCGATCTCGCCATCGATGGCTCTTTGGCTTTCGCGGGCAGCTTTGTATTCGGCATTTTCGGAAAGATCGCCAAATTCACGGGCAATCGCCAGAGCTTTGATCACCTTGGGACGCTCATCGTTCATCAGGAAGGCAATCCGGCGCTGCAGCTTCTCCATACCATCGCTGGTAATAAACAGGGTCAGATCCATTTACTTGCTGCCCTTCTTCTTTATTAGTACTCGCTGAGCGGTGAGCGCGGCTTTTTTGACCTTGGCATTTCCGCTTTTGGTCCAGTTTTCCACGATGCGTTCCAGATCGGCATCATAGTCCTGAATAGAGGCGCAGAGGATCTCGACGATCTGGGGATCGCGATTGTTTTCGAGCTCCAAAAAGATCTTGCGATAAAGCTCAGTGTCGAGCTTGGCAACGGCTTTGATCAGCGTTATCTGCTCGGACTGCATATCGCCCAGAGGGTAATACCACTGATGCTGATAATGCATAAAGACCTGTCCCGTAAGCTCCGGAACCTTCTTGATCAGCTTGATCGCGGTATTCATAGCGAGCTTGCGCAAGAGCGGATTATCTGCCTTGCTCCAAGTGTAAAGATAGTCCAGATATTTCTCGGGAGATTTGCGCAAGAGCGGCAGCATCACCTTGTCCATCACGGAGCTAAGTTCTTGCTGATTAGCACTCTTGAGATATTCTTCCAACATCGGGAAATAGAGCCCCGGCTTCTTTGGCAAGAGCTTGGACATCATCTGGGTAAAGGCTAATTTGCCATATTCACCCTTCTTGGTCCACAGATAGCGAAAGAAGCTCTGGTACTGCTCGTGAGTCTTGCCCAGCCTTTGCAGGATGGTATTTGCCACGTGCACAATCACTTCGTTGGGGATCTTACCATTGACGCGTTCGGGATATGCGATAAAGATAATCTCAAAATCATAGTCCCGGTTTGGCAGCTTGGTTTGCAAATAATCGTCCGTGTCCTTATTCAGCCTCTCTTTCCAGTCGATGGTAAGCATCTATATCTCCTTGTTTATCTATTTATTCTTAGATATCACGACTATCTCCGGGCTTGAACTTGTCAAGCAAAAAGAGCCTTTTGGGGTGGTCTGAAAGCGAGATTGTGGTGATTGTGGAGAGGAGAGTCGGTTTAGGAGGGGCTAGGCGTGGTTCCAATTGCGTTCCGGGAGTCCTCGCCTCCGGACTACTAATTCTCCCTGCTTGAATGCTCTGGAGATCCTCTTGTGATCCCCTAGTGATTCCCTAGTGGCGACAAGGGGATCACCAGTGCAGTGCGTGGGTATTGCCAGCGGGTTCAAAGGGGAAGGATTAACAAGGAGTAAAAGAGAAAGGAGGGATTTTCTTTACCACAGAGAAAGCGGAGAACAGCAGAGAAAAGCGGAGAACAGCGCTCCGCGTAGTGGGGAAGTGGTGGAGCGTGGGAGCGACATCCTGTCGCTCAGAATGACTGTGCCTCAGGATGACGCACCCACAAGTGGGCAGCAATGACTGCCACGCTATTGTTTTGACTTATAATACAGCCTTGCCAGTCTCGAATTGACAGGCATGTCTTGATCGGCAGGATTACGAGTTAAAAACAATGCAGCCAGTGATAATCAGGTATGATGCATCAAGCTTTCGTTTTATTTCAAACAAATGCCGGTGAAAGGGATTCATCAGTGATAGATAGCACAGGCATTTGTTTAAGTCAAAACAGGGGGGAGCACTGCGCATAGCACAAATAAAGGGGGAACCGGGTGGTTCCCCCAGGATTAGGGTTATCGGAGCTTGGGGTTTTAATTGTTTGCAGTGACGCGGTAGAATTTCTTGCCCTCTCCGGGGATATGTCCCCAGCTTTGGGAGAAGGTATTGCCAATCATCAGGAAGGGTCCTTCTGGCGTATCAGCCGCATAAATACGAAATTCTGTCCCGGGTGTCGGGTAGTTCCAGAAAAGGGTTACGATCCCGGACACCGAATCAACAAAGACTTGGAGATTGCTGATGGGATCAGGAGCAGCCCAGCTAATCCGGTTGAAAGGATCCTGTTCGTATGCAGCACCGGCAAATTCACCGCTGGCATTGGTGAACTGCAGCGTACCCGCATCTATAGCTTTGGAGACGTTGTAGGTTCCGCCCCAGGTATTGGCTGGGAAGGAAGCGTTGTTGATCACCAGATTCTGGCTGGTATGAATCTTGAGCAAGGTGCTGCCACCGTTGCCATTGCGGAAGGTGCAGTAGTTAAATGGATATGAGGGATCAACCGTAGCCCCGCTGGTAACGTAGATCCCGCTGCCGCTCATATACTCAAAGATGGCGTGATCAGCGCGGATAGTGCCACCGCTGTAAATGGTACAGGTATAGTATCCACTCTGATGCGTGAGTATTGCAGGATTGGTATTTGTCCCGCGGATATCGAGTGTTCCGCCGCTCTGTACTGCCAGAGTCTTTCCATTTGCCATTCTCAGGGACGAACCGATCATAATATACAAGGTGCCAAGGTTGTTTACCAACACATCACTGCCAACTGCGAGGAAATGGGCATTCAGGTTCAGTATTCCTGTGATCACTTCCAGTGAATTCAATCCCGGCAGATTGCAGTCACTCTGCAGATAAACCGATAGTGATGGGCTATTCTTGGCAATGTAGATACTGCAGTTGTTAACCGTGCCCAAGACTGTCAGATTGCTGGGTGAAGCACCGGCAAAGGATATGATATCAGCCTGGGTGGAATTGATAGCACCATCTCCGGCAATGCTCAGGCTGGAGAGTATTGTGTGGCTCAATCCTGCGACATTACTATTCCAGACTCCCTGGACTATATTGCAGCTTCCGGATATATAGAGATTATCCATCAGATTTACCGGAACGTTGAAGGCTTTGTTGATCTCAAAGTTGTGGACAGTAAACTGCGGAGAGGAGCAGGTTATACTGGAGGCAACGCTGCCGGTCGCCTTGAGCAGAGAACTACCGCAGCTATAACCACGTTCGGTATTAGTACTGGTGTTGTTATCAACGAAATCCCTGCCAAAGCTGGTGATAATCCCAGCTCCGGCAGTGCAATTGAGCCCTGCTCCGGCAGTGATGATGATATCCCGAGTAACCAGTAGATTGGCGCTCGTCTTGAGATTCAGCGTTCCGTTTTGGATCAGGACGTCGTTTAGGACAGTAAGAGTCTTTCCGACGGCTACTTCGAAATTGTCCCAATTTGTGGAGCTGTTGTTTATCACCAGATTGTAGATGGTCTCATTGCTGAGGAAGCCTGTATTATCGAGATTTCCGGCAAAGGTAAAGGTGGAAGTTCCTTCGTTTAGATAGCCGGGACCTACGAGATTGTTCCAAGTACCGTGGATGGTAACGCCGTAATTACCCGTGTTCAAGTTTCCACGCTCCAGCAGCACATTGCCCTTGATGGTAATCGCATCGTTCAGATAGACGATATTGCTCGTACCGAGATAGATTCGTAAGTGGTTCAAGTGGTTGCCATTGTTCACCTTGAGGACAGGATTGACAGAGGATACCATATCCAGAGTACCTCCGGTGGGCAGGAAGTTACCGGCAGTGGTGGCATTAAAGCCTGCGCCACAGCGGAAAGTTCCGCCGGTCCATTGGCTATCCGTATTGACGAGGATGTTGACGGAATTGAAGGTAATTTCCAGCAATCCGCTTTGCAGGATAATAGTGCCTCTCAAGGCTATGACACCCACAAACGCCTGATCATTGATAAATGAACCGCCATTGATGATTAGCGTGCAAGAGTCTTGCGGAGAGTAGTTATCGTGGACAATGATGGTTCCAGGGCCAGTGGACATATTGCCCAGTTGAGTCAGGCTGCCGTAGATCGTGAGAGTTGAGCCATCTCCTACGCTGATATAGGAGCCTGCCATACTGGTGAGATTGGCGTTTACATTGGCAGAGATCTCGCCCAGGTAGAGGCTGTTCTCATCGTTGATCTGGAGATTTCCGTTTACCCTCAGCATATCAATGCTAAGGTCGTAAATGTAGAAGTCGCTGCCCTCGCCGCCTCCATTGCCATCCAGGGTGAGATTGCCAAACGTAGCATTGGGGCTGCTGCACATTATGGTGGCATCATAATCGGGAACCATATTTACAGTACTGCCGGTCATATTGACTGTGCAACCGGGATGGAAATACCAATCCCACCCGGCATTAATGGTGCCGTTTGAGACCAATCCCACTGAGCCATTGTACCAGTTTACATCGTCCCAGCAATTGATGGTGCCGGCTGAGCTCATAGTTAGCTTTCCGTAGATCAGGAGGTCGTTGTAGATATCGAGAGTATAAGCACCGGGGCTAAACTCGCCTGAAGTGATGGTCAAGCTGTTTGATACCACGAAGTTTCCGGTAAGATAGGCATTGATGACGCGATCGTCCGGAGGCGGGATGGGATCTCCCCGGGTGACCACGGGATCGGGACTTTCAGCAGAACGGGTTGCGACTTGTTTGTTGACCCTTAGATTATAGATTCTGGAGCCGGTTCCTCCCAGGATAGGAGACAAGGTCGTGCCGTAGAGCTCGACATCACCACCGGCAAAGACAGTGTTCTCTCTGGAAATATTGAATGTACCAACCGTCCTGATGGTGCCGCCTGTCACGTTTATTGTGCAAGCAAAGGATGATGGCATAATCCGTAGTCCCTTGTCGTGGAAGTCTATAATGCCACCTGTCTGTGTTATACCTCCATCAGCAGCATAAGAGACATAACAATCTGTGTTTCCCCCGTAGAGATTGTAAGTACCTCCGTAATTGTAAAGGAAGCCATTCAGATCAGGGTATTGCGCATCCTGATAGAGGTTGATCGTACCGCCTGCATTGTTGTAGAAATTGCCGTAGATGCCGGCTTGACTGAGATCGAGAGCAGTAAAGGTGCCGCTCAGGACATCCACAGCTCCGGCAATCCAGGTATAGCTCTGGCAAGTAACGGTAATGCTGCCATCATTCAGACGCAAGGCACCACCGCTCTTGTTGATGGTCAGGTTGTAGAAATCCTCACTCTGTTGGCAGTATTGATGACCACTGCCATCAAAGACCACGGTGTTTGTGCCTTCAATAAATCCTGCAGGACCGACGTAGTTGTACCAATAACCACCAATAGTAATCTCTAAAGGAGCAGTAAAGCTACCTGCAGCAAGCACGAAATAGTCATTGATGTCCAGATTGGTCGCAGCTGAGACGCTGTTGTTGCGGGTAAGCTCTCTGCGACGTCCATTTCTATCGGCTTCCCAATTTCGGTCTTCTCCATCTTCAGCACGTGTGGCGCCTTTGTCTATGCGGAGCTTGTGCAGGTTACTGCCGGCTATCATTGAGATAGTGGCATCGTTTGGACCGGACATAGTGAGTATTCCACCGCTGGGGTTGAATCCTGCCTGTTGACAGCTAAAGCTTCCAGTGGTCCTAATTGTACCATTTGTGATGTTATCATTGAATACTGGACTGGTCGGGATATAGATACCCACATTCTTCACATCAAAGAGACCGGGGCCATTCATCGTAAGCGTGGCAGAATCACCGTAAGAAAAGTACATACTGCTGTTGCCGCCATAGACATTGAAAGTACCGTTTGTGATGGTGAGATTGGCTCTCAGATCTATGTAACTGACTGTATCCTGGGTGTAGTTGATTGTCCCTGAAACCAAGTTGATAGTACCAAAGATACCGGGATCATGCAGATCAGCCACTGTAAAGGTGCCTCCACTAACTGTATAGGCACCGGATGTCCAATCATAAGTGACACAAGTAACAGTAGAGCCGGTATTGATCAGCATATTACCGGAAGGCTTTGCCAGCTCTAAAATATTAAAGTTCTCAGAGCTCACCGCCTGATCCCCCGTACCATTGAGGATTACTCTGCTGGTGCCTTCCGTGAAGGCTGTATGACCATAGTTATTTGTCCAGTTACCTCCAACTGTGATGGTGCGTGAACTTGCATTGAAGGTACCGCTATCGATCACCAGGTTTCCGGTTAAGATCAGATTGTAGGGAAGGCTGACTGTCCCACTCTGAGCCAGAGTGAGGTTCTTCAGGAAGCAACCCGGACCCTGCAAGGAGATACTCTGTGAGCTTCCATTGAGTTTCAGAGTCCCGGAGTAAAGCATTATTCCATAAGCAGGATCTGTATTATAATCAGTGAGATTCCCCTTTAGAAATACAGTCCCTGTGTAATACGAGACAAACTTGGAGCCTTCATAGTTCCAGATATTACCATTGATTGTCAGAGCTTGAGAGCTGGTAGCTGCAAATCCACTAAAGGCAGAGGAATCCTTATTTGACCTCAGGTGGTTGATTTGGGTACTGCTGCTGTGATTTACCAGATAGCCCGAGCCTGTCCCGGTAAACTCAAGATACCCCAGGGCAAATTGCACATTAGAACCCGTTGAAAATATGAGGTTGTTGCTGCAGTAGATCTCCGCGCTGGATGCAGTAATATTGGCTGTAGCCCCGGTTGAGAAGGTAAGTGTACTCGTAACGTACAGATCTCCGGCATCACTTGTCATATTGAGCTGCCCGTAGAAGTTTGCACTGCCTGCAACGTTTAGATTAAAGCTGCTGATTGTCAGGCTGGCACCATTTTCCACCGTGATATTACGGCAATATGATGCGGCACCATAAGTGCTGGGATATCTGGGTGCACCGGCAGGAATCAAGACATCGTAGCCACTATCCGGCACTTCCCCGGAATTCCAGTTCATAAGATTAGACCAGTTAGTGGTAGCAGCTCCCGTCCAGATGTGTCCCAGATAGAGATTACCGACATAAGTCACGCGATTGTGAGCTGTGACTGTAACGGTCAAGACTCTGGGTGTAACAGGTAATCCGGAAAGACTGATTGTAGCTGTCCCGGCAGCCCCGGCATAACCCTTGCCATAGATCGTGCCTTCAGAACTGATTCCCACATAAGCATAAGCCACTCCTGTAGTAACCGTTATGCTTGTTGTATTGTAATTGATTACATTGGCGTGGGTCACAGTCATCGCCTGGGGAGTCTTGCTGCGATAGAGCAGCGAAGGATCGCCAAAGATATTCCAGGTACGATACATATCGATACCGGCATTGCCGTAGTCATCTATCATTTTGAGCGCACCATTGAGGAAGATACCGCCCATAGTGATCTTGGTATTGAGCCTCAGCAGGTCGGTAGTCTCGTCCTGAGCACTCATCGGAGGGCTCCAGGATTGATTGGTCGAGCTGGCATAGATCCCGATGGCACCGCCACCGCTCTTGCGCAGCCAAACCTCACCAAAACAGGTATAGCTGGCAAAGTTACCATTCAAACACGCCACACTCTGGATAAAGGGCAGCATACCACCGTTGTTCAGACCGCTAATATTCGAGGTGTTAAATCCCGTCGTTGACCAGCCATATTCCCAGCCGTGCCCGCAATAGTTCACAAATCCGCGTCCGTTGTTCAGAGCCGTGGACACCGAGGCAGCCGAAGCATCGGGATCATAAATCTGATCCACTGTCGTATAACCATAATTGATCAGATCCGTGCGGATGTTGTTCATATGCACATAGTCATATTCATTGTCATCACCGGGACCCTGGTCGCTGGCAATACCGGTAGCCTTGGAAATCCAAGTAGCTCCCGTGCCCAGATCTCGTTCATAGGCGATGATCTTGTTTACCTGAGTTGTTACATCTGTGGCTGATTGCGATGACAGCCTGCCCACATAGATCTCCGGATAGTTATCTGATCCTGTAAGCAGAGTGTAGTAGGGATCTGCCGCGCCACCATTGTAATCCATTGAGCTGATATGCGAATAATCCCCAATCAGGATCACATACATCAGCGTGGGATTGCTGGCATAATAGCTGGCGATATAAGACCAGATATAGTTTGTGGCAGTCCCTGTTACAGACGTACTTACCATCTCAGTCGCAATACCCTTTTGCAGCTTCCAATCCACCAAAGGCTGAGCCGCATCGGTATATGCGCTGTGACAAATGATCAGTATCTTGCCAAAGGTCTCTGAGAGGGATGTATAGCGACTGCTATCCCAATTCAAAAAGTGATGTTCATAAGCTGTGGCAAAATCCCTCAGGATCTCTCCCCGGGTAGAATTGAAGGTATTGATCGTATCCTGCCCATCCGGTACCAACCTCACTTTGTAAGAGGTATAGACCCTCAGGATACCCCTTGCCGGATTGTAGGCAAAGGGATTGGTCTTCACCGTAATGCCCCGGAAATCCCTATAGATATAGGGCTCGGATAGCTCTACCTGTAGCCGGGGATAATACTCATCCTCCTGATATACAGCACCAAAAGTCCAGGGCACCAGCGCAGGCTCCTGATTTCTCATCAGATTGCCTTTGGAAGGAGCAATCCTGAGTTCGATATCCTGATACTGCAGGTCATAGATCTCTGCCCGCATCTTTGCCTGATCGTCGATGATCACGCTGCGGTTCAAGACCGGAAGCTCCGGCAGCCCGGCATCCAGACTGATTCCCTCACCGGGCAGCCTGATCAGGCTGTAATCCTGATTGTCGATACTCACAGACTCCCGTTCAAACGAGCTGATCTGAAATTCCAGTACTATCTCGCTTGCCGTGGAAGATAATGCTCTTGCGCCATTCTCGCCGGGAGTCAGCACAACTGTCTCCGCGAAGACGCAAAGAGCCAGGGAGATAAGAACAAAAAACAAAAACACGCGTCTCATAAGGCCTCCTATTGCTCTCATAGACAAGTAATTGATATTAATAAACTTTGTTAAAAACACTCACATTCATATAGGAGAAGAGTTACTCATCCCTGTCAAGCATCTTTGACCATAGCTAACTGCATCAATTTCCTATTTGTTGCATATTGTCCACGATATATTTGCGCGAATTGACCAAAGCCTCTGATACTGGCGCATCAGGCTAATAGCATACCTTATAGGGAGCCAATTATAATTTCTAATAAATGCTGCTTTACAAATATCCCAGTGGATACTAAACTGCAACCAAAGAATAAAACGATGGAGTACAATATGTTAAAGACCAATTCTTACTTTGATGGCAAGGTGATGTCGATCGCTCTGGAAAATGCCGAAGGCAAATCCACTGTAGGCGTGATGGAAGCAGGCGAATACACCTTTGGGACTTCGACAGTCGAGTATATGACCGTGATCTCAGGCGCTATGAACGTCCTCTTACCCGGCGAAAGCGAATGGAGAATCTATACCAAAGGCGAGACCTTTGTGGTCGCCAAAGATGCCAAATTCCAGCTTCAGCTTGCCGAGCAAAGCGCCTATCATTGCCTGTACGTGTAAGGAGCGCGGGGCGCTTCGCTGTGTACTTCGCACAGTTAGAGGTTAGCAGTTAGGAAGTTAGAGCACCGCAAAGTTCGGGCTTAGTACTCTGCTCGACCATCTTCGTCATTCCTGCGAACGAATCGACAAAGCGCAGATTGTAGGTGCGTCATACTGACGCACAGTCAATCCGAACGACAGGATGTCGCTCCTACGTCACCAGTCTCCCGGCTCGACCATCTCCGTCATTCCTGCGAACGAATCGACAAAGCGTATGCTTTGGGGAGTCGTGTAGGCAGGAATCTATTTGATCAATAGCGCGAAGCGCATTCCGTAACATCTGATTACTGATTACTGCGCTCTGCTTGAATCCACTGGAGATCCTCTGGTGATCCCCTAGTGATTCCCTTGTGGCGACTAGGGGATCACCAGAAAAGTGCGAGTGATTTGCCGGGGGGTTCAAAAGGTGAGCCAGGACTGCGTCCTGGCAGTTAGATTTAGGCAGTTAGAAGTTAGTGCTGCGTATTGTTCAAAGATTGTTACTCCGCAAAGCGCTACGCGCAGTGGGAAAGTGATGGAGTGGGAGCGACATCTTGTCGCTCGGAATAACTGTGCGTCAGGATGACGCACCCACATTTATTGCTCGAAGTGATGGAGTGGGAGCGACATCTTGTCGCTCGG
>PHBP01000001.1:0-109186 GCA_002842035.1 Candidatus Cloacimonetes bacterium HGW-Cloacimonetes-2
ACAGATGCTCTCATTCGGTATTAGCCCAAGTTTCCCTGGGTTGTCCCCAATTTGAGGGTAGATAACCTACGCGTTACTCACCCGTTCGCCACTCTCAAGTCCCCGAAGGAACTCTACCGTTCGACTTGCATGCCTAATCCACGCCGCCAGCGTTCGTCCTGAGCCAGGATCAAACTCTCCATCATGAAATTATGATTTCGAATCGAATTGATTTGGACTCGCATTCACTTGCATTTCCACATCTATATACTCTTTTAAAGATCTCTGCCTGCCTGAAATCTTGTAATCACAAGCAAGCGTTTAGTCATCTTCTACAAGGCCGTTTTTTTGTCAACAGCTTTTTTTAGGATTTCTTCATAACGGAGACAGAAGTATTTAATAAAAGACTGCCTAATATGTCATTAGAAAATCGTAAAAAAACTTTGTATAAGGTTTCGATATACTTGATTACTGCCTTCCAACCAGTCCATGAGGAGCCTCCGGAGCAGAGCCTGATATCCTTAAATCGCGAAAACACTATGTGTATGATTGCGTAAATATGGCCTAAGCACGTCCTAAAACAGCTCCCAATAAGCTCCCCTTAATCTGAAAGTCGTCAAACGCATACCGGAAGGGTGTTTCCTGGATCTCCATGCAGGATTCAAGCAGGCTACAAGCAGGAAGCAGGCAGGATAGCAAGCGTAGCCCATTTCAGGCATCAGGACAAAAAAAGCCCCGGATTATCCGGGGCAAGATGGATATATTGTGTTCTATTATACCAGTTTAGCCATGATCTTGTCCTTTTGGACGAGACCTACCAGTTGGTCTGCGACAACACCATCCTTGAAGACAAGGAGAGTCGGGATGGACATAATAGAGTACTTACTGGCGATATCAGGAGACTCGTCGATATTGACCTTAACGATCTTGACTTTACCTTCTACTTCAGCTTCAACCTTCTCAATGATAGGATTGAGAGCCTTGCAGGGACCGCACCAGGGAGCCCAGAAATCAACCAAGACAGGGATCTCGGACTTGAGAACTTCGGCTTCGAAGCTCTGGCTATTTACCATTAAAGCCATAATCTACTCGACAATAGCGAGGATATCGCTCTTTGAGAGAATGAGCAGCTTTTCGCCATCAAGCTCTATCTCTGTGCCGGCATACTTGCCATAAAGGACTTGATCGCCCACTTTCACTATCTTCTGCAGATCCTCATCGGTGCCAACAGCTATTACTTCTGCCATCTGAGGTTTTTCTTTGGCTGTATCGGGGATAATAATGCCGCCCACCATCTTTTCTTCATTGGCGCGGTTAAGTTTCACCACAACGTGGTCTTCAATCGGTCTGAGTTTCATTGTAAAACCTCCATAATTAGTAGTATCGATTTCATATATTAGTATAAGCGATTAGCGCTTTATTAGCAAACACTATTTCTGAGTGCCAGTTTTTGGTCAAGTTCTAATTTGGTTGATATTGCAGAATACCATACAAAGCCTATAATATCGCGATATTCTGACCCATCCTCATAAGGCAAATATGAGGGTTGTGACATACTGATAAGACAAGGTGAATGAAGGTCCGGTTTGCTGATAGAGGGAGTTTGGGAGTACAAAAAAAGCCCCGCAAGCGGGGCTTTGATTGAATCTATATTAGTAGTTTACTTTACCAGGACTACCTTCTGAGTGAAGGTCTTGTTTCCTGCGGTCATACGCACGAGGTAGAGTCCAGTGGAGCAGGCGTTTCCGCTATTGTCCATACCATTCCATTCGATGCGGTGGTTACCGGCAGTGGCAGGTGCGTTATCAAGTACGCGTACCAATTGACCACGGTTGTTGTAGATCTTGATAGCAACAGAATTGTTATCGGCAAGGCTGTAGCTGATGAAGGCAATCGGATTGAAGGGATTGGGATAGACGTTCTTCAGTTCCGTAACAACGGGAATATTGGGAGTGCCGTTGTTTTGTCCGGCAACGTAATCCAGCCTGATCGGACCGTGGAAATCTGTGGTGCCATCGATATCCACATTCTGTAGCCAGTAATAATAGGTACCGGTCTCATAGATCTCGCTATCCACATAGACATAGGACTGGGTTGTGGAAGTATTCGTAGCTGTGATCAGAGGGCTTACAATCTGGGCATTCATTGCATTAGTATCGATGCCACGATAGATGTAGTATCCACTGACGCCTGTCTCAGATTGTGTGACCCACATCAGGCTGACCAGATTCTGGGCAGAGAGAGTGGCGGTGAAAGAAGAGAGCTCGACAGGAAGGGTGGGGTCTTGATCTCCAAGTACTACCGGCAAATCAAGATCCTTGTTTGCAGAGATATTCATCACGATCTGCGATCCATTTCCAGCCACTGAATTCCAACTACCATTTTGATAATAAGCACCATAGGGAGCGGTAGAATCAAATGTGAGGGTCCAAGGACCTGAGCCAATAAGATTGAATACATTCTGATAACTTGGTGTGAAGCTTGCGTTGTTAATCTCTGGTATAGTTTGGTTGGCACTGTCGTTGGCATTACCACCGGTAACTGTCACCGTTCCGACGGTTGTTCCATTAGGATAATCAAATGCACTTGCAAAATCAGCCAGAAAACGGGGAGAGATCTGGATAGCACTATTAAACTGACCAACCAGGCAAATGATATTCTGTGGCGTAGTAGGGATGGTGGTTCCGCTGTAATCAGTATTGGCAAAAGTTCTCAGGGTAAGGGTTGTAACATCCTGAGTTGCATTGATGTTTTGAGCAGAGGTGGAAAACGTTCCGGTGGAACCAAGTGTAACATTCTCAACCAAAATTAGTTTAGATTGATCTGCACTGGTAAGGCTTGCCAGGGTTCTCACAGTGGGAATAACTGGATTATCTGTAGAGGTAGGCATCCCAGGATCAAGAACAGGTATAAACTCAAGCAGTTGATTGTAAAGAGCAAGTGTTCCGACTATGTTCTCGATTCCATCACCAATATTGTAATTCGTAGTAATCTTTCCCGAAGGATCGTAGATCATTATAGCGGCCGTGGAATCTTCTATCCACTTCTGATTTCCTGTAGTGTGTTTGAATGTGATGATTGATTCCCCAGTTAAGCGATATACCGTTCCATCTGTAGCTCCAGCCCTTAAGCTTGCTATATCGGATACATCTGTGATTGTGGGGAAAGTGTAGATTGCAGTGGAAACACTACTATCCGTCATACCAGATTTTGAGGCATATGCCCAAATTGTTGTATTACTTGAAACATTCAAAGCAGAACTATATAGGGTCCAAGGACCAGTCTCGCTTGTAAGGCTATAATGAACCGAAGCCCCATCTGTAGCTGAACTAATCTGAACTGACTGCGCCGTGATATATTCACCAGTTCCAGGGGAAAAAGTAGGAGCGGCTACTGTAGGCGACCCACCCGCATCGGAAGCAACATCAGCCCACTCGGTTCCGACAATTATGCCATCAAAAGTAGCAAGAGTCCCAGCGTGCCATTGGCGAATACCAACCATTGAAATTGATGTTGCATCAGCTGCAGTATCATTAGTTATCGCGACATTGGGCGTAGGCTCAGGCTCACCGAGTGGTGGATTAACGAACAAATAGACAGCATCATCTGTAGAAGAGCCAGTATTAAACGTGTATTTGATCACTATATGGTATGTGGTACCAGTTGAATAATTTGTTGGATCCCAAGTAGCTGCAGCTGTTGTCTTTGCCAATCCAAAATTTACATTTCCAGAAACCAGCCTAATCCATAATCTGCCGTGAAAGGTAGTTGAGTTCTGCATGAAATGCATGCTGTATCCAGTTGAAGTTGTTGTTATTGAAGTATTTATCAAGAATGAGTAATAGATACTTCCAGAATTCACTGAAGAGAAACTCTTGTTGACATCCTCTCCATTACCTGATGGAGTTGTAGCATTCCCTATACCCGAGCCAGAGTAACCAATATAGGATAAACTGGGGCTAGCAATCTTCATCGGGGTTTGACCGGCACCACTATGAGCCGACCATCCATTGGCAGTATCTGTGAGATTAGATCCCACAACTCCGGTGAAGTCATCAGTTAATAGTACTGCAGAATAAGCAGTTCCAATCAAGATGACAATCAATATCGACAGAAATAGCTGTTTCATAATTCCTCCCTGAATTACGTAAGTATATCTTGTATTAACAATTTAATCCAATGACTCCGATATATGCGGCTGTCGTTTCTTGGCAAGTTATTTATTCTTAACAGATTCATTCAATAGCAAACGCACCATCTTCTCGGCAACTTTGTGGCCATAAAGATCAGGATGCGCTTCAGGTGGTGCAAAGCCGGGAATGGCGCTGGGAAAGGCGCTTGAGCCGGGATCAAGCAGTAAGTTCCATCTAGCTTGGACGGTTTCCACCCATTCGGTTTCTGTACGAAGGGTTATGCAGGGTTTCCTTAGGAGATATGCCTCTTTCTGCACTCCACCTGAATCGGTAATCATAGCTTTAGCATTGGAATGTAAGAGTATGAAATTCAGGTAAGCCTGAGGCTCTATCAGGATCAGATTCTTGTAAGTATCTGCTCCAAAACCTCGGATGATCTTACTTGTTCTGGGGTGAACGGGAAATACTACAGGTGTATTAAGGCTATCCAAACCACTTAGTATGTGCATCAGGTTATGAGGATCATCCACATTGTATGGACGATGAAGGGTAAGGAGGTAGTATTCTCCGGGATTCACCAGATGCTTGGCGAGCAAATCCAGGGCATTGGAGCTTTGCAGTGCTTTTTTTAAGCCGAACTCAACCGTATCGGTCATAATATCGCCAACCAGGTAGCTCTTTGAAAGGAGTCCCTCTGCCTTGGCATTGTCCATTGCCGTTTGAGTGGGACAGAGCAGCAGATCGCTAGTGTGATCGGCTACTATGCGATTGATCTCTTCCGGCATGGAGCGGTTGAAACTGCGCAGGCAGGCTTCCACGTGAGCAGTTCGGATGCCCAGCTTAGCGCCAACCAAAGCACCAGCCAGAGTCGAATTGGTATCTCCGTAGATGACCAATAGATCAGGCTTCTCTTTGATGCAGAGTTCCTCTATCCCCTCCAGCATCCGAGCCGTCTGAGCTCCCTGTAAACCACTTCCTGCCTCCAGGTTGTAGTCCGGCTTGGGAATATCCAGATCACCAAAGAAGGTTTCACTCATGGCGCTGTCATAATGCTGCCCGGTGTGGACAATCTTCTGCTCGCACTCACCCGATAAAGCCCGGACCAAAGCGGCTAGCTTCACAAACTGGGGTCTAGCCCCGACGATATGTATAACACGTGGTGTCGTGATGACGTGGTGTCGTGGGAACGAATTCTGAGTTTCCACATCTCTGCTAGTTAACACTGATTGTTCTCCAGTTTATTGATCAGTCCATTTAACATACTTCTTAGTCGTTTTATCGTCTCCAAGTTTACACCAATCTCTTCTATGTAGTTAAGAATCTTAGCTATTTCGAGTTGTGTTTCTATCTCAAGTAACGAACCCTTTGCAATGTATAAGAATTGAACAAATTCCTTTGTGCTTTTTCGTCCGGAACCTTCTGCAATATTAGAGGGAATCGAGACTGCAGCCCTTTGAAGTTGAGATGACAAACCATACACTTCGTGCTTGGGGAAATTTGCTGTAAGTTTGTAAACATCAGAAACGAAGTGCAAGCTTAGCTTCCATACGTCCAAATCTCTATAAGTCATATTCTATCTGCTTCACCCAGCCAGTCGTCACCACGCCATCACGTTGCCACGACACCACGATTGTTAAAAGCTTCTCGCTTTTTTCACCAGGATGTTCCATGCCGCCTTGAAGAAATATCGGCAGTCTGTAGCGAAGGGTCTTTCCAGTTTGGCCAAGATATAGCGTCGTTCGGATTCGACTATATCCTCAAAGGTCTTGGGCATATCTGCATAGAACGGCGGTAACAGCCCTGGTTTTACCTTCAGTCGCAGCTCCTGCATATCAGGGGGATAGAGACTGAAATAGTGTTCCGAGAGTGCTCTAACGCCAACAATGGAGAGCTCCCCCCGGAAGAAATTGAGGAATTGGGGTAGCTCGTCAATCCAAAGCTTTCTCAAGATCTTGCCCCAGGAAGTTACGCGGAAGTCGTCCCGGAATTTGCCGCCTTCCTGAAGTGCATTCGTCTGATATACGTAATCCTGGAGGTATTCACTGTAGGGGTGCATAGTGCGGAATTTCTTTACATAGATGATTTTCCCACCCTGTCCCTTACGCTTAAGCCTGATGAATGGTCCATAAGTAGGATTGGCATCGGTACGTGGCTCTTTAGTCTTCTTTAAGATGAAAACTGTTTGTCCATTGATTTCTCGTTTGTGAATCAGCTCAAAGCCACAAAAGTAGAAACGACCAAGCATCTCAGTTTCAGAGAGAGCTCTATTGCGTCCTTTGGTGAGAGCAAAATACCAGCCTTGGAGTACGGGAAGCTTGGGCATTACCCGTCGGATTAAGAAGTCAAAGAAATATAGGAAAGCACCACCGATTTTTGTGTAATGGTGGTAAAACATATGCTTGCGCTGAGTAATCGTCTGTCCGCAGCAGATGAAAACTCCACCTTGGAGTAGCATTTCGTTTACCCGGATTAGGTAGTAGTTTATGCGGCGAAGGTCGTTGACGCGGTGCAAGTTTATAAAGAGCTGATGGCTATCTTCTGGTTCATTTTGGATATTGAAGTAGGTTTCGGAATTGAGTATCAGAGTCTGGTTTTTACTAAAGCGGGTTAGCTCAAGATAGTCATTGATAAACTCAAACCAGAGGGGAACTTCCGCAAGATATCTCTGCCATAGAGGCATTAGAATAGAGTCTTGATCCAAAGCCTGAGAAAAGGGAGGGATATAAGCAGCATTTGATATCGCAGGTATTTCGTAAGCCTCTTGAAGAAAGAACTTTGGGCTTTGGGAATCCTCTAGAGCCTCAGATCTGGTTACCAGCTTTGTGCTGGCATAGTCCTTGTTTTCTTTGTGAAATCTGAAGGCATAAAAAAAGCCCAGGAACAGAAAGAGTTCCAGGGCAAAACTGGTAAGTATGGTTCCAAATACGATAAAACGCGAGTAATAGAACTTTCCAAAGATGTACATCAGCCCAAGTATGGCGGCAATCGCAACAGAATTACATGCAAAAATGCGTTTGATATAGCCAATACCTGATGAGACGGTTTTTATGGAGTACTTTGATCCCCAGACCGATGTAAACAGCCAGATCAGTGTAAATGGGACAAAACTGCGCCAATAGGTCTGGATAATGCGCAAAGTCCCGGGCTTGATCTTGGCAGCCAGCAGAAATGCGAATGTGATGATTGCCAGATCAAGGATGAAGAGGGAGTATTTGGAGAGTTTGTATTTCACTTAAACCCTACCGGGATGATATCGATTGCCATTCCAACACACGACTGTGATTATAATATTGTCGATTGGACCTTGATAGGTAAATGAGGATCTTCATGGGTTTTGTCTTTGTACCAATAATCTCTTGAATAGGTTCTTTATGCTCTGCCCTATGAGTTCAATGACCCAGGGTACTAAATCATCGTTCCACCGCTGAGGATGGGTTGTGATCATCATTTGATCTGGTGTCTTGCTGTTCATAATCATATCTATTAGGCTATCAGTGTTACTCAGTTCTACCTGAAAAGGACCTTTAACTTTATCCCTAATACTAGCCCCACTGTAGTTCCATTTCCGCCCCGTATCAGTTACATAAAAGACTTTCTCATTGTTCAAATCAAAATATGGCTCACCAATTATGTGATAACTCCTGTAATCGTAATGTTTCCAGAGGTCTTTATTATCGTACTTGGAAAGTGGACTACCATGCATACAGATTGTGTTTATCGGGGCTAGCTTTCTTAACATACAAAGATTCTGTTCAAAACTCACAATAGCACTGTCTGGATTACCTTTTGCGCGATCCATATCCTCGTAATGATATCCAATTTCGTGCCCCATATTCTTAATTTCCTGTAGTTTATCATTATGTAAAGAACTTGGCACTATACGGAAATAATACGTAGCTCTTATACCTCTTTGATGCTCCAATAAAGCAAAAATCTGTGAATTCCCGGGATTTCTATCTACATCATGTCGAAGTATAACTACTTTATCGAGTGGGCTCTGCAAATAGGCTTCGAATGTTTGAAACGCATAACCTGCAGAAATTAATGCATCCATTAGTCTCTGGTACTTGACAACAGTGAAATCTCTATTCATAAACTTCGTCCATTATTGCTTGAAGGTCAGAGTACCGTATCAGATTTGTATTCCTGCATTGGCAACTCTTGAAGTTCTATAAGGTATGTAGTTCACAACAGAAGTAACACCAGCTCCTCCAACTAATCCCAAATCATGGTAATCAATAATAATGTTATCAATCTGGAGAGATTCCGTAGTACCCCACCAGTTATTTTTGAAATCTAAAGGATATGGTCCCTCGTTATAGTAATACAAAGCTCTAGATTCCACTGCATACTGAGTGCAATCAATATTGTTATAATTGACCTTAGTCCAGCCTTCAGTAATTGTATTGTACCAGTTATTTGTGTGATATGTCTTAATACCAACTCGACATTCAATATCATTATATGAGATGGTTAGGTTGGAATAACCAGAATTCTCAATACCAACATCGTTGTTTCGGATTGTATTGTACTCAAATAATGAGCTAGATTCCCAAAGATTTACAAATCCTCTATCGTTATCAAGGAACGCAGAATTGCTAATGTGTGCATTAGTTACCAACTCACACTTCATCGCTATGTAGTTATCAAGAAACAAATTGCTATTAGCGTTATATCCTTGAACACTATTCACGAAGCAAGACGCTGCATTTATGTTCTTGTTACCATAGAAAAAATTGTTCGACACATTCAAACTCGTTAATGACCTGGCAACAAAACCATATAGACACCTAATGAAAGATGAATTTTCGATCGAGAAACCATCAACCGTAACCTGTAGTGCGTTTCTCAAGTGAGAAAATGACATATGGTTTAGTTCGGTAGCCCCAGAATATATATAAAAACCATCGCCCAGATTAGCCTCGGAAATGCTTCCTGTGTAACAACCGGAGTATGAGGTTATGTAGGCACGCATGTTGTTTCCCGGGGAAGATATCTGCCCATATGAACTTATTCTTACGTTTTTATCTATAAGGAGCCTACTATCAGAGCTGAATTCTAGTCTTGAGTTTTCACCTAAAACCATGTCCTCCTTAACAACATAATTTCTCCCTTGTTCTAAGATCAGTTCACTATCCAGATAAGCCTCTAGCTCAATCTCTGGATAAAGTAATAAGCTATTACTTGCAACCTCAAGTTCAGGCATATTCAGTTCGATATCATAGATATAATTAAAACCCCAGCCAACCATATAATATGCTACAATATATCTATCGTAAGGCAACTTAGAAAAGCTGAATCTACCATTTTGATCGGTAAAAACAGTTTGTAGAGGACTATAATTCCTATGATCAAACAAGACTTTGTCATCAATGGGAAAGGCCAGATCAGGATATTGCTGACGAATCTCTAATACTTGCTGAGAAGCTAAATCAGCTCGAAAAATTGATACGGTAATCCCAGCATGTACTTCTTGCCCATCAAGTCTTACAATTCCTGACACAGTGCCTGAACTAGACTGTGATGAATTATTGCATCCGGTTGATAGCACTATAACGGATAACAACAGCATACTGAGATAGAAGTACTTACTAATCATAAAAAACTCCTAGATTAAATTGTACCCGAATCAACAAAGTGGTTAGCTCCAGTAATAGTTTCACTAGTATCATTTAGTAAGAACTCTACCATCCTAGCTACTGCATCTATTGATGTTGGTTTCTTTAATGATGTTCTCTTGTAAATCCTTTCCTTCTGTTCAAAGGATAAGGTACTGCTCATGGCGGTATCCATAAACCCAGCAACTATAGTATTTGAACGAATCCCACGTTCTCCCCACTCCCTTGCAGTATTCTTTGAGAAAGCTTCTATAGCGCCTTTAGTTGAGGCATACATAGCGAGCCCTTTATATCCAGTATGGACACTAATCGAAGAAATATGGACTATCGATCCCTGTGTATTATGAAGTAACATGTTACGAATTACATTCTTTGTTATCATCATAGGTGCGAATACATTGACCTGATACATATTTACTAACAGGTCATAATGCATATTGCTTATAATATCATCATAAGCCATTGCCGCATTATTCACAAAACCATGTAAAGGCACATCGTATCCTACTAGATCATGAAAGATTGTTGTCATAGAATTGGGAACATCCATCAAGTCTGCAATAATCAACTGAAATCTATCTTTGTACTTTGTTTCAAGATCAGATATGGCTTCCACATTTCTCCTTGCAACGCCGAATACTCGATAACCATTATCAAGTAAATGAGCAGTTGTTCTAAGGCCTAAACCTTGAGTAACTCCGGTTACGAGTATGTTTCTCATCCTAAATCCTCTTTACTTTACCGCTACGAGTCAAATCAATATTGTCGACAAAACTAATGACCCTTGGAATCTTATAGTCTTGCAGATTCTCTTTCAAGAACGCTCTGAGTTCAGCCTCTGAACACGAATTCATGGTCACGACTTCTGCCACTAGAATAGTTCCAACAACCGGGTTTGTTTTACCCCATACCCTAGCCTTCGAGATGGAAGGATGTAAGCATAAAACTTGTTCAATCTCAAGTGGGTTAGCCTTGAGCCCACCCACGTTGACAAGCTCATTATCTCTACCAATAAACACAAATTCTTGAACCTCAGGATCTACTACTTCTACCAAGTCCCCTGTATCATACCATCCCTCTGTTGCATCATCGACACCCAATAACGACATATGAATGAATAATCGGTTATCAACTATTTTACATTGATCGGGACAGGTAATCACAAACTTGTCATTGTTGGATTCAAGTACAGATCCTGCCTCAGTAGAGGCATAAATGTTCCTAAGCTTTGCGTTTGGAAAGGCTTTTTCTAAGTGTCCCGATAGATGTGGGTCAAAGCTCTCCCCACCAGAAGTGATTCTTCGTACAGAAGGATACTCCGAGCACAAAGGTAATAGCATTCTATAAAAGGTAGGAGTAGCAGATATGTTGGTGATATTATAACCATTAATCCGCTTCATAACGTCATCCGATGAAAGCTTGAAAACGTCTATCATTCCATTACCATTGAGGATTGATTGGAAAAAGACCTGAATACCCGCTATATGAGTCGGATTATATGCATAAGCCCATACGTCGTTTGCATGTTTCTCAGATATCCTTGCCAAACGAGTAAGATTATCTAGCCTGTGAGTTATTTTTTTAGGTATTCCAGTAGTACCAGAAGTATACAAACTGACCCGCCAATCTCTTGCTTGCTTGATTAATGATATCAATTCTGCCTTATTCTCAATCTGTTTCTTGCTTACATTCTTATACTTGTTAACCTTATCCAAGTCTATCGCGAGTTTTTTTAACTCTAATTCGCTAAAATCTGAATCTAACAAGACTATGTCTATTCCGTGAACAATGCTACTCAATATGGTTTTGAAAATGTCGTAGGTCTTCAATAATTTACAATAATGTGGGACTTGAGTGCAAGAATTTAGATCATGGATAAGTCGAGAATAAGTAAATTCTTCCCCGTCTTTAGCAACAAAAAAAAGACTATCCATTTGGCCTTTTGCCCAGTTTAATCAGAATCTCGCCAATGCTGTTCACGAAGCCATCTTCGAAAATATCGATTCCTGATTCGTTCTCAATTCTTACAGTAAGCTCTGCTAAATCCAGTGAATCTAACTCAAGATCTCTTCGAAGATCATCACTAGGTTGGATACTTTCAAGCCTGGTTAGCCCTTTGTTCTGCCTCACAGTATTAATCATTACTAAAAGCCTATCGATCATTAGTTCTCCTTAGTTTTTTTCCAATACTCAAAGTAGTCCTTGCATGTTATGAATTCGAAGCCATTCGATTGGAAATATAGTAGATGTTGTTCATACAACCTGATTGCTGATTCACCCAAGTTTTTTGTTTTCATATACCCTCTGAGTTGTTCTGCTATTATATATACAAAAGGATTGTTTGAGCGTCTCGCTCTACTATCGTTGTCCTTTTCCACCATACATTCATTAGGATGGATCAAAAAGTTGATAGGATTACCAGTAAGCTTAGACTCCCAAGCTAATAATGAGCGTAACAATTGGAGACTATAAGGAATAATCCTCATTGCAGTGCCGATATAAGGTATTATTAGAGAAGAAATTGGGATCTCAAAGACCGGATAATCTCCTCTTTTAGATAAATCGTTCTTCTGAACATATCCAGGATAACGAGCAGCCCAGAGTCTGTTCAATTTCTTTATAGCACCGAAACTGAAAAACATGTCTGCTCTTTGGGGTGATATTGAGCTATCAATAATATACCCAGAATCATGTAAAGCTATAGGAGTAAATCTATTAACCCTTAGGGCAGGTGCACGAAACGATACAACTGGATTTCCTGATATATCCTCCAACAGCTTCCTTGATTTGCTCAACTGGTTTGTTTGCTCTTGTAGATTCAGCTGGTCTAGAGCAAATCTATCATCATGACAATAACTATGTGAACCCAATTCATGCCCTCTGTCAACTATCATCCTGATAATCACAGGAAAAGCTAATGCAATGTCACCTGTTACAAAAAACGTGCTTCTGACCCCAATGCGATCATATAGGTCCAATAGTCTTGGCAATCCTTCATTTACAATATACTCACCAGTAAGTCTACGCTGTTTATTGAACCTAATAGAAGTAAGTTCTACATCATTCGTAGCAAGAAAAAACGTCTTCATCTGCATTGAACTGCTTGGTCACAGAGGCTGGATTACCAGCGACAATCGAATGAGCAGGGATAACACCTTGAGCTGTTGATCCCGCACTCACAACAGCGCATTCTCCCACGTCTGTTCCAGGAAGAATCGTAGAGGAAACTCCAATCCAAGCTCCCCGGCGGATTACTACCGGCGCTAAATAGGATAGCATACGACCCTTGAAATGCATATATGGATTTGAATGTGCGATTACATAGTTATTTCCAGCCAAAGCTGCATAATCCTCTATTTGGATGTATTCTGGATGTGCGTTGTCTAACACACAATGCATTCCCAGCATCACATTTCTGCCGATCCGGACTCCCCGCATTCTGTGTAACTGAACTCGCCAACTATTTATTGGGCAATTGTAGGCCAAGCTCTGAAATAAGTAATTGCGAAATCGTTGTATCAAGAAACAAAACCGCCCAGTTTCTCGTCTTTTACTAGATTTTTGGAGTTGTTCTGCGAAGCTCTTGTTGGGCACATAATACGGGATAATTCTTGCCTTAATCATATACTGTCCCTTTTGCGCCGATACTGCTTCAAGGCCTTTTTTGCCAAGTACTTAGGGACGGTTAACACATAATAGCGTATCATCCACTTAAGCCAAATATCATTCCATCTAGCTGGATGGATATTCAACATAAATTGCTCTGGAAGCTTCCCATCGGAAATGAGGTCAATCAAATCATCTGAGTAGTGAACGTTAAACTTGTAGGGTGACACCACATGGTCTCTAACGCTATATTTTTCGCCATCCCAGCAATTGCCAGTATCTGTTAAGTATGCCATAACATTAAAATCAAGATCAAGATACGGCTCGGCAATAATATCGTGTTCGCGGTAATCGTACCGATTCCATAGCGCTTTGCTATCCCAAGGCGATAATGGCCTGCCATGCATAGCAATAGTTTGTACTGGATAATAACCCCTAAAGAATTCCAGATTACGTTTAAACCTCTTAATAGCTGCTTCATAATCGCCGTCGGTTGCTGCAAGATCTTCATAGTGATACCCAATTTCATGGCCCAAAGACACTATGCCCTTTATCACTGAGTCATTAACGCTGAGTGGTGATCTGCGGAAATAATAGCTTGTATGAATACCCAAGTCCGACTCAATCAATGCCATCTTCAGGGCATTACTAGGCCAAGAGTCTACATCATGACGAATCAGGCAGACACGGGAAGCAGGATTTTCAAAGAACTCGGCTACAGTTTGCGTTTCATAGCCGTTTCTAAGCAAGCTTAGACACAATTCTCTGTACATCCGCATAGTAAAATCACGCATAGATTAAGCTTTATGATTAGTAATCTGCTTCTGAAATCGCCATCCATCCCTGCACATATCTTCCAGCCCAAGGTTAGCATTCCAGCGCAAGATCCGATTCGCTTTATCTGGATTTGAGTAACACTCTGCCACATCACCAGCACGACGGGAACTAATAACATGAGGAACAGTCAGATCGTTTACTCTTTCAAATGCTTTGATAACATCCATGACAGAATACCCTTTTCCTGTTCCCAGGTTGAAGATATGCACACCGGGATTCTCTTCCACAAAGGGAAGGGTTTTGATATGCCCCAAAGCCAGATCCACTACATGTATATAGTCCCTCACTCCGGTACCATCTTGCGTAGGATAGTCATTGCCATATACAAAGAGTTTGTCCCTTTTTCCTATGGCTACTTGTGTTATGATCGGGAATAGGTTATTTGGAATACCCAAGGGGTCTTCACCGATTAATCCTGAAACATGAGCACCAACCGGATTAAAGTATCTCAGCAGTGCTATATGCCAATTCTGATCGGAACTACATAAATCCCTGCATATATTTTCAACAGCCAGCTTCGTCATTCCATAAGGGTTAACAGGACCGGTAGGGCTAGCTTCTGTTAGGGGCATAATGTTGTTTCCGCCATAGACTGTTGCAGAACTGCTGAAAATGAGATTATGCACATGAAACTGCTCCATCACTTGCATTAGAATGATAGACCCTACGACATTGTTATGGTAATACTTCAATGGTTCTGCGACAGATTCCGCCACAGCTTTCAATCCGGCAAAATGTATCACTGTGTGAATCTCGTGGGAAGCAAAAACGTTTGTCAATGCTTTTCTATCGGTTACATCGCAATGATAAAAAATTGGCTTTCTTCCTGTGATCATCTCTATCTTCTCAAGGACAGAGGGGTTGGAATTGGATAGGTTATCTACTATGATAACGTTATCTCCAATCTCCAACAACTCAACCACTGTATGGCTGCCAATGAAGCCGGTACCGCCGGTTACCAAAATGTTTCTATCCATAAACTACCTCATTAATCACAACATCAAACTAATCCGCCATTAATATTGATCTCCGCACCTGTTATATATGTAGCTGAGACCAAGTATTGAACAGCCTTTAAAATATCCATGGGATCTCCCAGGCTACCCTGTGGAATCTTCTTCACAATGTCAGACAGATAATCTTTCGGTACTTCAGCTATCATACCGATATCAAAATATCCAAGATTTATAGTATTTATGGTTATCCCGTATTTTGCATTCTCTACAGCAACGGCCTTAGCTAAACCCCATAATCCAGCCTTTGATGCAGCATATGCAGAAGTACCGTAAACACCAATTCGTGGCACAACGGACGACAAATTGATGATCCTGCCAAAACCAATATTCCTCATATAGGGAATCACTGCGCGAATAACGTTGTATACTCCAAAAAGATTCACATCCAGGACGTCGTGCCATAATATAGGATCAGAATTCTGGATAGCAGCATTATAGTTTACGCCGGCGCAGTTAATCACCACGATGTTATCCGCAGAGTCTCTAGTGATGGATTCAACCCATTGGGTTGCTTGCTCGGGATTACGAATATCAACTCGAGACAGAAATAATTGAGACTTTACTTCATGATTAAGTGAATTCTGCTCAGGTGCAGTGGAAAAGTATGTTCCAAACACAGTGTTACCACTTGAGACCAGATTATCGGCCAATAACTTGCCTATGCCACGAGTTGCTCCGGTAATCAAATACAGCATTTTCTTACCACTTAATGATTGATGCACCCCAAGTCCAGCCTGAGCCTACAGCAGCGAATAATACAACATCCCCGCGTTTTAGCTGTCCCGAACGATTTACTTCATCCAACAAAATCGGTATCGTACCACCAGAAGTATTCGCGTATTTATCCATGTTAGTCTTCACCTTATCGAAAGGCAAACCGATTATACTGGCGGTATCTTTTAGTATCTGAATACTGGGTTGATGAGGGATCATATAATCCACATCTTCTATTCTGAGTCCGGTATCAGCTAAAACTTGGTTTATAGCCATTGGCAATACTTTTATTGCTGTTTCGTAAACTGCTCGCCCAACCATCTGGAAATATCTCTTCCCAGAAGCTACATTTTCTTGGCTCATGGGGAATTCCGAGCCTCCTCCGGGAATAGTAAAGTTCCACTTGCCACGGCCATCGGAATACAATCTAAATGCCAAAAAGCCTTCGCCATCATCAGCATGAGTCAAGACTGCTGCGCCTGCACCATCTCCAAAAAACACGCAGTCGCGCCTGCTCCAGTCGATGATCTTTGAGAACGTGTCAGATCCTATCACTAAAGCTGTGTTGTAGATTCCGGTAGCGATAAACTGGGCAGCAGTGGACACTGAAAACAGAAATCCAGAACAAACAGCGGCCAAATCAAAAGCTACTGAATTGTATGCGCCAATCTTGTCCTGAACTATACAAGCAGTTGAAGGAGCTAATCTATCAGGAGTAGCTGTAGCAACTATGATCAAGTCTATGTCTTCAGGTTTCAATCCAGCGTTTTCAAGCGCTCTAAGAGCGGCCTGAGTGGCTAGATCGCTTGTTGGTTGATCTGGTCCAGCCACGCGTCTTTCTCGTATACCTAGATTTTGATAGACCCATTCATCTGTTGTAGAGCACAACGTTTCCAGGTGCTTGTTAGTATATACGGTATCTGGTGTGTATGAGCCCGTTCCTATGATTCTTACATTTCTGACTAGCTGTTTCATTTACACTCCTAATAATTGCTCATTGGAATAATATATCTCATTGGGCACGACAAACAAGCCTAGTAATTATTAACAACTTGGCCCAATTATACTGCATCTTGATCAATAGCTTGGAATAACTCATGTGACAATATAGAATTCAGAGCAGAAACAACTGATACGTTCGAATCTAATGTCGTTTCTTTTATGGTCTGCAAAGCTTCGCCAAAAAACTCGGGGCTTGAGTAAAACACGCCTCCATTATCGTCATTTAAGAACAGCTTAACGCTACCATATTCTGTTGTCAATACTGGAATTCCACATGCACGGGCCTCTAGAATTGAAAGAGGTAATCCGATGGAACTACAATCATCTAACACGGGAAATATGTATAGATTACTGACAAAATAGATCTCTGATATGTCATTGATGAGCCCCTCGTGAATCCTTACACCGGCATGCAACAATTTGCTCTTCAGAGAGTCCGGAGCTTTAGATTCCTCAGGAGTTGATGTACTGCAAACTATAAAAACATAGTATCCGGCCTGTTGCAACGGAATTAGGGATTCTAAATTTCGTCCCTGGGTCAAATGCCCTACGTGAGAAATCACAAATGCATCTTGTGGAATACCGAATTTGTTTCGAAGCTGTTCCCGTATTAGAGGGTCATAGGCTGGTTTAAATCTCTTTAAATCAGTAAAAAGGGGGACTAATCGAGATGGCTTGCCCAGCTTCTTCCAAGTTTCATGTAATTTAATAGAGGGTGTAAATCCTACACCCCTTTGAAACCTACCGAGAATACTTACTAGAAAAGCTCCGGCGGGTTTAGGCTGCAAGCCTATATACAAATAACGGGCTCGAAGCCCCATTAGACCCAGAATAACATTTCTCAAATATCCACCTAAAGTAAAAGATGCAAACGGAAGATACAACACGGCCTTAGGTTTGAGTGATCTAATTGTCTTGAACACGCTCAAACTTAGGAAAACCCTATTGCATTCGATCTTCTTGATTGATTCTCCATCATCGTGATCTCGGCATAAGACTTTTACATTATACCTCTCGGAAACGAGTCGAAATATATTGTAAGCGGTTTTCTTTATACCCTCATCATACGGGGGGGCAAAATAATCGGTGATGAATAAAACAGTATTAATCGCCATAGGAATTCAATCTTTTAGCCTCATCCAACAACATTGATTGTGGATAATGTCCTGTTATAATCGTAATGTCACCGGCCAAGATAACAGGTTTATTCTCATCCTTATAGCGATTCACTGAGTTGCTAATTCTGTCGCTGATATATAGCTCCATTGGTATTCCACGCTTATCGGATACTCCCTTTTGCCAGATGGAAAAGGAAATTGCCTTAAAAGCGTTTTTTATGCCAGGTTTTCTAACAATCGATACATCGATATCAGAGCTTGGTTTCAAGTCCCCACGACTTATACTACCCAACACAACCGCGTATAACACCCAATCCTTACCGACAAGTTGCGCTTGTAAATAATCAAGATACTTGAATATCTCATGCTTACTGATTGTTTTCAACATGAGTAGATGGACAAGTAGCACATTAATGTTGTTGTTGATAACCCAATTCAAGGTGTGGCCAACGAAAAAACCAAGTACGATTGCCCATTCCAATCTCAACCATATGCACAACAAGCAAGATAGCAAAATGGAGGAAATACACGAGAAAGCTATCTTGAACCACTTTTCCGTAACATCAGCCCTTAGCATCCCTTGAAAAATCCAAGTACTGATCAATAGACTCCAGCGCAGAATCTTATGATCCCTGATCTTGCGTTTCAGTCCCTTCATATGTTGTATTGGATCATTATTGTTTCAGAAAACGGTCTTGGATTGATGGATTTACGCGCAATTGGCTCTCGCTGGCAGGATATTCCTCCACAAACCAGATCATGAATGCATTGATATCCAGCTTGTCCTGAAGCATCCGATCACGTTTCTGTTGCCAATCTCTCTTGATATCATTTGTTCTTAATAGGGATTCACCCTTAACGATAGAGTCCGTCTGATCTTTACAGGAGGTTTTGTAATTGAACAAGAGGCCATAAAGCTCTTCCATTTCGTCAGTATAACCTCTTCCCTGTTCGTCCAGATATATTGCAGGAGTACCCAAACAAGAGCTTTCTGCAGCCATAGTAGCACTTTCTCCATAGTATAGAGTAGCATAATACATCAGATCATGCATCTTATCTGGCATTATTGTTACCTGATACTTTTTCAGTTCTTCCGGAGGCTCAGTTTCCGAAGATAACAAAACCCGGCCATAACTGGCAAACGTTTCCACGGCTTTTATCTTGTTTTCCTTGCTTAGTCCTGATATTCCCATATCGTGGTAGGCATCCCAAGATACAAAACGTACAATGGTGTATCTATCTTGTGGACTCAAACTAAAATATTTCAATGCATCAGGATTTGGTTTAAAATAACGGGGGTGAAGATAAAACAATTCATAATTGCACTTAAGCTTTATCTCCTTACTTCCTAAACTTCTTTGAAAAAACGAAGTTGTGAAAACAACATCTGAAAAAGGTATAACGAAACGATGCAACTGCTTGGCAGCCTCGGTATCTTCCAATATTAGAAATGGTTTACGAAGCAAACGGCTTACATAGGCAAAATGCATAAATGCCTGACCAATAAAAATATCCGGCTTGAAGCTCAAAGAGATAAGCAGCGTCTTAATTAGCAAGCCTGGGACTTGCATCAGTTTTCCTGTAAAGCGAGCAATATTCTTTCCTATATAAATGCTATTGAAGCCGTATTTATCGAGAAAGAATGACACCAGCTCTTTATCATTTACTAAACAAAGAGTTTTGTGTCCTCTTGCTTCCATCTGCCAGATGAAATTTTTAAACATATGGATGTGTTTGGGATGGGTAATCCCGATAATGATGTTCATAAGGTCCTTCTATCTACCAAGTTTTATCTGATCTTCTTGATAAACTTGGCTGGTACTCCACCCACTATTGTCTCAGGTAGCACATCTTTAGTCACCACTGCACCTGCAGCAACAATGGCATTCTCTCCGATAGTCACTCCTGGCAAGATCACACAGTTTACAGATACCCATGCTCCACGTTTTATGTGAACAGGGGCAATCTTCGTGCCTTCATCTCCCAAAATATCCCTCAGAGGCTCTGTGGGATTTGAGTGGGTAAGAATCATCACGTTACCTGCCAAGGATACATAGTCCTCAATCGTTATCAGTTGTGGCTTGGCCCTATCGAGTACGCAACCGCCTCCTAAAAACACATGTTTACCCACTTTCACACCCCTGATCCGTTCAAGGGTAGCCCGAAACCTTGAGCCAACAGGATACCGAGTGCTAGCAATTGGTTGGAGCATCTTGGAGAATAGATTTCTTATCAGTTCTTTCAGGCTGTTGGCCTCCAAATGCCCAGTGCCCATATGATTTTGGGCAATTTTTAAAAACATGTTAGCCATTTTCTCTTCCTCAAGTAGTAGTTTTATACTATCAATTTTCCAGATATACATTCATGCGCCCAACCACTTCATCTCTAGTCTCGTTGAAGCCATGGTCGTTAATAATAGCTTTAATCCCTAATAAAGCACAAACTTGTCGGTAGAGCTTTAATTTGAGTTCCAGATTAGTATCATACATCGTGTCTGGCTTGCGTTTCCTGATATTCCCTGCCATGGCATCGAAACATAGAATCAAGGAATCTTGAGGCAGCATTTTCAATATGCTCTTGCCAACCCATGTATTATCAAGATCAAAACGTTTAGTACTCACCATCAGATCAATCATAGTATCCAACGCGAATCTATCAAGTAGCAGGATTTCTGCATCACGTACTTTGCTAATCATTAAAGCCCACCTGATTTTAAAATCGATTAACTGAAGCACCGGGAACATAGCCCGTACCAGCGGTGATTTTTCGAAAGCATGATTGCCGAACTTAATACCATCTATTACATGATATTTTGTCAAACCCACCAAATGGCAATACAACATAAGGGGCTTACTAAGAATTTTTGGTGACCTGATCCATAGATATTGTGTTTTGTACCCTCTGAGATGTAACTCATGCTCAATCTCACGTAAGAATGTGCTTTTCCCACTTCCATCCGCTCCACAAAAATATATCATTTTTGCCATTGGCGAAATGTATCCCCCAGAATCCTCACGTTATCCTTGGAAAACTTCTCAGCCAGTTTGCTCTGATTCGCTTTCCCCATCTCCGCCCATTTATCGCGGTTATCCAGCATATAATTCAAGGCTTCCTGTAACTGCTCCACACTTCGCTCTTCCACAAGAATCTGGTCAACTAGTTCTGGTATTCCGGCATGTCGGGTAGTTATCACAGGTTTCCCCCAAGCCATAGCCTCCATTAGAGCCACAGGAATACCTTCGCGCTCAGCCGGCTTTCCATCGCTGTATAGTTCGGTGTAGGACGGCAGACAAAATATGTCGCAGCTTGAAAAAACTATATCTAACGTAACACCGCCGATCCTGCCCAGTATAGCAAAGCGCTCCTCTATCTGATTGTCCTTTACTATCTGCTCGACGTCTATTGAGTTATCAGAAAAATACGTGCCGCCAACAACCCATACCACAAAATCATTTCTTTTCATCCCTTTCACTGCGTCAATTAAGACACGGAATCCCTTTTTTTCCGCCCAATTTGCCACTATCAAGATTTTGGCTTTATCTATCACCTTATGTAGATAATCAATCTCAGCAAACAAGCGCATTACTTTTATTCGAGACGGAGCCACACCTAAGTTTTCGGATATTAACTTGGCGTTGAAGTCTGAGATGGTAATCACCTCATCGCAAGCAGAGAAAAGCTGGCGAATCTCTTGAGGCTTATCATAAACACTTCTCTGATACAACTCATGAGCGTGAATAGTAGCAGTTAAAGGAACGCCCAGAAGCCTTTTTAGGTAAAAGCCAATATATAACTTCTTATCGCCCATCTGGCAATGTAAGGAGGATATCTTCTTAGCCTTTAACGCCGGATACATGCTAAGAGCCATCATCAGGTACTTTACAACGTTGTTTTCCTTGGCATGATGATATAGTTCTAGTGCCAATTGTCGTCTGTGGATAAACAGAAGGGAGGATTCCTTGATGGCCTGAACCTTGGAAGCTGTGAGTACTTTCCAGCGATCTTCGGGCATCCAGGGACCATTCTTTAGCTGAGTAAGGCACAGGATGAAAGGTATTCCCAGTTTTTCCAGCTCCAGAAGCTCGTTGTAGGTAAAGCGATGCAAGCCAATTTTCCCAGATGTGATATATGCAACTTCATTCATAATGTCCTACCTTAACATCAGTTTCTAACATGACGGATCAGCTCAATATTGTAATCAAAAGAGCTTGGTCTTTTGGGGAAAAAAGCAATAAATCCAACAAGAGTCAGTGAATCTCTAACCGGAACGAAAGCGAGATTATTTACAATATCTTTTATGCTTTGGTGTTTCTTTTTTAACACTCTTGACAATACTATGGCTATATATGGCACCCCCCAGTACACCGACCTTGTTGCGCACATAAACAGGAGACACGCAATGAGTAATAACATGCTATAGTCAGTTTGAAGCATCTTCTTGTACATCGCGCTATTGTTCCAGTGTACGCGATAAAGCAAGGATTTGGAATAGAAAATATCTCCGGAAACAATAGTCCTCCAAATCCTGTCGACATGCGTATAGCTAATAGTATGATGACATGCGATAAGCTCCTTTTTACGGTACAACAACTTACCCCGTGCGGATAATCTGAGCGAAAAATCGAGGTCCTGGCCACGTTTGAAACGTGTATCCATCGCCCCTGTGGTATCCCATATCGAGTGCTCTATCAGAAAGATCCCACCACAAGTTGACATCTTGCGATCACTTGTGATCAAGGCACTGTATTGCCAAGACTCGCCAATTCTTTCCCATTCACGGTTATAGTTCAGATTTTTTAGTTGCCCTGAGACGTATTCATAGATCAGCAAGCCCTCAGAATCAATAACAGATCCCAAAAAATCCGGCTCGATCTCCATGTCTCCATCAACAAAGAATAGTGAACTAAGATTCGTAGCTTCTGCTCCGGTATTCCTGGCAATCGCAGCATTATACACTCCGCTAAGCTTGTAAACGGATACTTCAGGGAAACTCAGTGCGGTTTCCAAACTATCATCTTGAGAATCTGAATCTACATAGATAACATCATATTGTTTTATGGAATTAATTCTGATTGCTTTAAAAATGCTTGCCAAACATAATCCCAATTTCCACCCTTCATTTTGGCCAATAACAATAAAGGCTAGCCCTGGAAGATAGGTCATTTTTACAGGTTCCCGGTTAGTATCTCTGCATACTGACCGCAGGTTTTTATTGTAATGTCTTTTCTGGTTGACAGCAACTTGATAAAGCCAACAAAGCCTTCCCATATATTACGATCGGATACCAGTAGCCACGGATGAAAACCTATCCCGGCGATTGTTCCCGCTTGAAAGACATCTAAGGCTTTACTAAAATATCTGGTCACATCTTCAGGTTCCAACTCTGTATGAAAAAGATCCCAATCATCTATGACGGAACTGAAACGAACCATGGAATCCAACCTATTCTTTGGGGGGAATCGGAAGGTGATTGGGCTATCCATAAGACCGGTTTTTAGGAGATCATACTTATAGCCATAATTGGCATAACAAGAAAGCGCCCTTACATCCCATTGATCTCTTGGAGAGTGAAACCCCTTAATATTCAGGTCTTTAAACTTGGGAGAATCGAAAGCTGAAAAATCTTTCTTTATTTGGGTCAGAGTGGCTTCACGAAGTATTAGATGGGAATAAGTATGTGAACCTATCTCATTACCATAGGACTGGATATTGCGGACTGAATCAGGATACTTCTCCATAACCTGACCCACAATAAACCAAGTGGATACAAATTGGTACCTGGCTAATAGCTTTACAATTTCCTCCACATCCGTATCAGTAATATCTGTTTTATGTCCACTGTACTCACGCTCATAATCAAAATATAAAAATAAATACTTGCTATTCCCATCAAAGGCACTACCTAAGTCGATGGCCCGGAACAATCTTTTTTCCAATAGCTTGTAGCGGGACCGCACAAGTTTATTCCTAACTCGTCTTAGCAAAGCCATAACGATACCACTTGAAAATTCTGCCGCTTAAGCCTCGGAGAATCTTTCCATACACCGGCATAAACTGCACATGAGCGCCCCCAAAACCGTGCTTGAAGCGCCAAATATTATAGCGGGGATCATTCTTTATTGGAATCGGTCCTGGGCAAAATCCCATGTCGTAAACCTTCAAGTCTCTTTGTTTCATCGCACTGATCATTGTCCATTGTGCTGCGGCGCCAATCGGCGGACATCCAGGCGTTTCTCGGGCAGCAGGATTAATTGCTCCATAGAGATAGGTACCCTGTCCAATCATGCTTGCAATGGTTGCATTCATCAGGATTCCATGGAAGTAGATTAAAAAGATCGTAGCAAAGCCTGATTCTAACAGTGGACGCATCTCGTTTAGCATCTGCTCTTTGTTGAGCATCTCAAACTGCTTTTCCATAGCCAAGCTTGAGTACATGCCCCAGAATTGTTCAAAAGTACTTTCCTGGAAGTCCTTATGTTCTATGATCTCTAGATCCGACTTGATAGCTGAGCGCACATCATATCTTGTTTGTTTCTTCATGCATCCCAAGATATCATCCTCAGATTTCGTAATATCGATCCAATATGTGTGTCTTCCTTGCTGCATGCAATTAAAACCGTTCTTTTCTAAACGGTTCGCTACAGCAACAGACCCTGTACAAACATCGGACCCAATAATAACAGGCAGCCAGGGATAGTAGCGTGCTATAGCCGCACCTTGACTGACAGCCCACAGAGAAAAGTGACCAATAACTTGGTCAAGTACATCAAGATCAGGTTCCGACCTAAAGACGATACCATTTAAAATATCTGCCACTTTTATGGGAATCTTCGGACTCGTCCGAAGCGAGTAATGAACTCCGGCTACATCCGTGTTGTTTATAGAAAACACAAAGCTGGCAATCCTCCGACCCTTTTCCTGTCCGGAGTATTCATACTCAAAGGATTGACGGTAAGATGCATTTGGGGACGTAAACAATAGCTCGTCCCACCTGCTCTTTTGGTTTAGGTCTATCTCATGAACTTCTAGTTTGATTATCTTCTCCCAAAGAGATTCTTTGACCGACAAAAAGCCTTGATCTCACGATAAACACCCAAACCGGTTATCACCAAGTACTTGTTAGTCTGATAATACTCGTATCCATTCTCTGTAACAGACTTAATCCCTTTAGGGTTATCAGCCGCTATCTGGATAAAAATCTCTTTGGCTCCATCACGAACGCAGCGATTAATCCTCTCATGCTCCATTCTTGTGTGTAGCCCCCTGTGTCTGTACTCTGGAACACAATATCCATCTTTTACGAATCGCTGGTTATCACCAAGTACGAGATTAATGTCTTCCAGATAGGATACAGTCTTCTGAATGATCCACGCCACATAGGCAATTCTATCCGTATTTACATCAAAGACTGCTAATCCCAACCAGCGTGGATCTGAAAGGCGCGGTAAGCCATTACGCTTATAGTACCCTTTTGAACGTCCGGAATATGCCTGCTCCAGATACGTAGCGTCATTTATATCCAATCCGCGGATATAGAAGCAATCATCAATTCTGGTCAGCAAATCAATCTCATGGTCAATTCTCAATCTGTAGGTGTTCAAGATAACAATTTGGGGTCTAAGGGCATATATTTGCCTCAATAGTCTACTTATTGGCCGGAATTTCATTCTCAACCTCCGAGAATTGATATAGAAACCTTGGTTCAGCGTGATGTTTTTTCATATAATAATAATGAAATACCATCATCAGAATTAGGCCGGGTTCAATGAAATTGGTTTTATCCGTTGTGAAATTTGAAAAGATAAAGCAAGACATAGCCACTACAGATCCCCAATAATGAGTTTTCCTCGCTCCAATCAACAATTGTCGGGTCATCAGAATGATAAAAAAGTAATATGTCAGTGCAGCGAACATTCCATAGAAGTACCATATTCCAAGAAAACCGTTGTGGATACGGGTCAGCCTACCGTAGAAACGGTACAAACCTTCAGTAATTATTCCCCCAGTCCCAAAGTAAAGATTCTGAGGTATCTGGTCTGCTGCCGCATAAAATGCGTCGATTCTAGTCATATAGGTCTCTGATTCGACTCTGTTGGTAACAAAGTACTCAAAATCAAAGTCCAGAGCGTCAATTACGACATTAAACGCAATAATCATAACAAAAATCATTACTACGGCGCTCAGACGATTTTTAGAGGGGAGTGTCGTCACGATCCAAAACAGAGTAACCATAATGTAGTTAACCATCGCAAACCGAGCTTGAGAGAGAAATATTGTAACTCCTGTCGCCAATGCGACGTAGAGAGTGTATTTTCTCTTTGAGTCCTTTTCGAATAACAATATGGCATACATAGCCGGTAACCCAATCCCCAGATATTGGGAAAAGATGCCATCGCCCCATGTGAACATAGACGTAATCCTGCGCTCATATCCTTCTGTCTGCAGATCAATCCCGACGTACTTTCCTGTATTTACCATAAAATCCGGAACGAAGTATTGGATTATGCTGACGATTGCGGCCAGGAAAATTGTATACCTCATAGCTATTATCATACGCCGGATAAACTTCTGATCAAAATCATATGAGCTAATCAGAAAGAGAAGCAAGAAGGATGCCACATAGGTCAAGGTGACGGTTAGATACTTATTGGCAGCAAAAGGAGTTTTATTATAGACAAACACAGAGAAGAATACGAAAAAACTACTCAAGAATAAAAACACCAGATAACCTGGCAGCTTTGTTATTCTTCTGCTGCTCATGGTAAGAATAAATGAAAAAACCGTAACCAACAGCAATAAATAGAAAGGAGGCTCTTCTATCAGAGTTATAGTAAAATATCCTACCAACTGGTAAAAGATCAATATCCATATCGGTAGTTTTTGCAGAGTATTCATTTGAACATACCCTTAGCACTCAAAGCTATTCGTTGCAGGAAATGTATCGATATATCGACGGCTTGCATCTTCAACATTTTGCCCCAGCCTGCCATCATGATCAAACCCAAACTAGTCTTTACGATCAGTTGTATATAGATATTGGCTGGGAGGATCAAGCCTGAAACATAAACAACAAGACTAATGCACACCGCACCAAAAACAAAGGGCATCGCATCAGTTACTTGGGTGAGTATATGGTATCGGATCAATCTTCCTGAAAAATATGAGTTTAAGCTGAATTCGATTATCGAGGCCAGTATCAATCCGTAGATCAGACCCGTTATTCCAAAGCGCATTGATACAATTACTATGGGGACGGCCAATAGCTTTTTAACTATCTCCAGCTTGAGCAAGATATCCGTCCTTCCCTTCACCTTCAAGAGGTTTATATTCAGATATGACAAGGGTACTACCATTCCGGCAATACAGAGCAATCTCAGGTATTGTACTGAAGGTAACCATTTGGAACCAATCAAGACCTCTATCAGTGGCTTTGACACAATGGCTAGGATGGCCATCAATGGAATTACGATATATGCAATATTTCTATAGAATAATCTAAATTTCAGCTTCAGGTTATCGCCATCATCCGTCACTTTACACAGTACCGGATAAGTAACTCTCTGTAAAGTAAGAGTGAGAATATTCGAAGGTAACTGCTCAAACTGCTCTGCCCTGCTATAAAAACCCAGATCAGAGGCGGAGAAGAATCTGCCGATAATGAAGTAGTAAAGATTTCGGTAGAGTTTATTGATCACGTCACTTACCAATATTCTGCCGCCAAATGCAAACATCTGCCTAAACGACTTCCAGCAAAATTCCCAAGTTGGTCTCCATCTGTTCAGAACCCAAAGCAGTGTTGTATCAACACAACTCTTTGCGATAAGCTTACAAACAAGACTCCAAACCCCATATCCTTTTAAAGCCAACAGGATTGCCAGCCCTCCCGAAAATAGGTTCGATGCAACCTGTATCCATAATTGAGTTTTGAAATCGATATTTTTTATAAGTATTGCTCTTTGTATCACCCCAAAGGAGTTGACTACCAAAGCGATTGATATTACTCTCAATACAGGACCGACCAATTCATTCTTCATAAACGTGGCAATAAAATCGGCACTCAAGTAAATCAGGGAATACATGATCAATGCTATTGCTATGTTAAAATAAAACGCAGTACTAAAATCCCGCTGCTTGGCATCTCGATTTTGGATCAGGGCTTGTCCGAAACCGCTGTCAATAAATGACTGAGAGACAACCATAAACACTGTGACCATGCCGATGATTCCAAAATCTGCAGGCAAGAGCAATCGCGCAAGAATAATGCCAATTATAAATCTACTCGCCTGCTCCACTGTTTTATCCGCTATACTCCAGAACAAGCCTGATACGGTCTGTTGTTTCAAACTCTTAGACACGAGATAGCCTCGCTAGCTTACTCATCATAGCGTCTAGCGCAATACCCACACCAACCAGAAGAAGTGAATCTATCGGTAGACGGTACCGCCAAACTGTGTATGGCACCATGAGCACGTGCAAGCCAAGATAGACAATAATGATCATTAAAAACAACCAAAATGAAGCACTATCCTTGTGTAAAATCAGGAGTCCGATAACACCAAAGAGCAAAGCAAAACCATAAAAGAACAAAGAAACCAAGTTATTCATTAATGAGCGCTCATAATAATAAAACCCATTCACCGTGTATTCGCCGTTCTTTTGCCAAAGTTGTAGCATTATTTTGAATCTCGAATAAAGTGCTTCTCTTGAGGAATAGGCATGAGGAACAATACCATTACGCATTGCCTTCAGCTGCGGTTTTGAAATCTCAAAACCACCATCTGTTAACATTTTGGACCCATTTACAAAGGAATCGACTTGAGCAGGTGAAATCACTAAACTCTGGTAAAAATCCATTACCCTGTCCAATTCATAATGCTCTTGTTTATAACCAAATACTCTGTCTGTGATGTGCTCTGTGCGCTTGGTCAGTATTACAACCTTACCGTAGCGTTGAAAGTTTCGTATTTGCCAAGGGGTCATCAGAGCCAACATTATGGCTCCTGTAACCAAAAATGGTTTAATTCTGAACTTAGCAGTCATTAGCCCTCCGCTAAACAAGATGAAGAGCAGGAAAAGCGGACTGAGTGCTGCGAAACGTTCGTCCAAATGCAGAGATAGTATATGGATAAGAGCAAACCAGCCTAAAGCTTGATAATCGATTCGAGTAGTATGCTCTATCGTTTTCTGATCACTTGGGATAAATGCCCTCAGAAGAAAGTATGTTGTGGCTACAAGTGCCAAGATCATCCAAATGTCTTTGCCCACGCCGGCACTGAACATAATGAAGTAAAAATACCCTGCAGATACAATTCCGGCAATCTGTGCGGCTCGCCTGGATGACACCAGCAAAGTCAACCTGTAGATGTAAAAAGTGATCAAAGCTGAAGCAATTGATGTAATTATAAAGAAGCCTAACCAATCCCCACCGAATACCCAAGCTGTTATCGCATTAATCCATGGCAAAACTGGTCCCAGCCAGTCATATCGTACATCTACCGCAGCTAGGTCGTATAATATCCGCCCCTGCTTCACTATGTCCAGTGCCATCTTGCGATAGAAAACATCATCGGTAAAATGCCTGCTCAGATCGGTCATATAGACATATGTCACGTAAGATAAGCGGATCAATAGCGCAAGGATAAAGAGCCAAACTGCTTCCAGACTAGAGTTCTTATCTGGCAGATTTGTTTGTAACACACTAATCTTCTTCAAAACTAGGTCCTTGATATCAGTACTAATCCGACGATTATCACAACCACACCAAGCCATCGTACTATCGACACCTGCTCGTGAAACACCACTTTGGCGGCTATCAAACCAAAGATATAGCTCATGCTGATCATGGGGTACAATAAGCTGAAATCCAACCTTTTTAACATTGTGACCCAGATTCCGCCGGCAACGACAAAAGCCAGTCCGCAAAAGATCAGTTCCGGCTTAAAAAAAACTGACACTCTAAAATTGGATAACGGAGTGATCTGCTCAGCGTATTTTCCCATCCACAGTTTGAGTAACACCTGATTAGCGGTTAAAAGCATCGTGGTAAACACTACCAATATCAGATCAGTCAGCTTCATGCTTCTCCCTATAGACCCGGATATCATGCTCGAGCATTGAACTAAACGAGATCAGTTCTTGGATCTTGTCACTCATTTCCGACAACTTGATTGAGATGTAAAATACGTAAACAAGCAGAAATGATATCAAACCCACAATAACCATGAAGGATGCATCCGTGATTCCAAGCAACGTAGCAATGCTTTTGTAGAACTTTTCAAACACCACGATACTAAGCATTCCCAATGCTACCATCAGCCATAGAAATGAATAAATCGGTTTCACGGACTTGTTCCGAACCAATAAAACAAATCCTACAAAAAAACTGACACTGAAAATAGCTAACAACACTCTGATAAATATCGGCATATATCTCTACCTCAACTTACGCATCTGGATAAGTGTACCCAATAGACTGATGATATTGAACACCGGGAATTTTATGGCATTGATCATGTTGATCTCTGATTTCCCGCTAGTGCGCGGGCGCATTGTGACAGCAACTTCAACGCCAGTCAATCCGCCGTAGTGCATCGCCAGTTCGAGCTGGGTCACGGTCTCTATCTCCTGCTTGAACCGCTTCGCAAAAAATTCTATTGCTCTTCGGTTGTAGGCACGGAAACCTGAGGTGATATCTGTATATCTTCTACCAGTAAACAAGGATAACAGCCAAGAAAAGATGTAGATCCCCAATCTCCTTGAACGAGATGATTGAAACCCTTCCCTGGCTATGAAGCGTGAGCCCGTTACGACATCTGCAGTTCCAAGCACCAAGGGGTTCACGATTTTCTGAAGTTCAGCGGCCATATGCTGATTATCTCCATCCATATGGCAGTATATGTCATAATTATGATAGTATGCATATGTGAATGCGGTTTTGATTACACCGGCACTCCCCCCCGTATTCACCGGATGTCTGATATAGTCTGCCCCGGCATCCCTGATTAATTTCACACTTTCATCTGTGGAGCAATTGTCCACTACCAGAACATCACAAGACACAGAAGCATTGCTGCGTATATCATTTAGTGTGTTGATGATGGCCTTTTCCTCGTTATAATTAGATACAATAAGTATGATTCTCATGCTAGGTTCCGATTGATTAATTTCCCGGCAAATAGAGCGCCATTTGTAAAGCACCTCTTACCATCCTCATTCTACTTTTTATATAGACAGAGTGCACGGGATGGTTGTTTATATAGGTACCGTATTCTGAAAAATCTGAGACCTGATTCAGCCATTCTATGAGTGCCTTATTCATTGCCTGAAACACTCCAAGCCCCCTGTGCTCGGGAGATACGGAGCTGATGACACCCGTCCCGGCGGTGATCCCAAGCTCTTCCACCCGGCGGTACTTTCCGCTGAAATATCCAATAGGCTCTTCATGATATGTCGCTACCAATATTCCATCCACAAAGCCATCGAAGAACGAATTACGCAACGATTCAGAGTAGATTCTGTCACAATGGTGTTTTGGAAGGTTGTTATCCAAATGATATCGATCTATCTTATAAGCTTTGGCAGCAAGTCTATAGAGAGGCTCAAAATCATCGGGAGTTGAGAACCTGACACTTATCTCAGGATCTATCTTATAATCCAGGTTCAGGTCGCTAAAGGTCTGCTTTGTAAACCCGAAAGTGACCAATGTGTTGATATAATAAAACCCACTATTTGCTGCAGCATTCACAAATTGCGGACATGATGAGTCGTTAGTATTTAAAGACAAATTAAGATATCTGTAAAAGTTCTTTTTTGCGAATCCTACTATTGATGTAAAAAGAATGTTATGACCGCCAGAAAATCCTTCCGCCACCATCGCTGTTTCTACTGTCCCTACCTTAAATCCAAAAATTGAACTGTCATATACAGACTCCGAAATCAGCGCCCAAGCTTCTCGATTATCTCCATCCTGTACCCTTACATACTGATAGTTTCCATCAACTTTTAATAGCATTTCGCCTATAAACAATTCAAATAGCTTATCTTGGTCAAATAATCGGAACTCACTGTAGCGATAAATTGGAGTCAATACTCCACTTTCGACCAATGCGATCAATTCCTGCCCAATTTCAGAAGTAAAGTCTCCCGAATACAGTTTCATCTCAATGTCTCTGCTAAGGAATCACATACAAATCTAACTTCGTCATTGCTTAAGTTCGCGTAGAACGGCAGCGTCAAAATGCTATCAGTAATAGCTTCTGTCATAGGTAATTTTATCTTTTCATTGCGATAAATGGAAAAGCGGTGTACGGCTGGATAATGCACACTGGTTTGCACACCTCTTGCATGCATTGCTTCCCGGATAGTGTCCCTACGCTCTTTTCCTACCCCATTGATAACAATCGGCATAATGTAGTTAGAGGAAAACTCCTTATGCTCACCAAAAGGCACTGTTACTTCGCTGAAAGCTGCCAGGTATTCCAAGTAAGTCTGCCTTACCTTGGCTCTTTTTTCTAAGTCAGCCTTGATCTTGTCTAGCTGCGCCAAACCAATGGCGGCATGGATATCATCCATACGGTAGTTGTAACCCAGGCGTAATACATCATACTCCGTAGCATGTCCTGAAGCTCGTTGATATGACATAGTTGTCATGCCATGCGAACGTAGGAGTTTCGCTGTTTGGGCATAATCCGTATTATTTGTAACCAACATTCCGCCTTCTCCGGTACTAATATTTTTGTTCGAAAAGAAGCTAAAACAACCGATATCACCTATCGTTCCAAGCTTTTGGCCTCTGTATTCTGATAATGGGCCATGGCAGGCGTCCTCCACTACGAATAAATTCCAATCCCGGGCGTATTCCATAATCTCATCCATTTGGCACGGAAATCCAGCGTAGTGCATGACGATTATTGCTTTAGTACGTTCATTGGTGAGCAGCTTTATTTGTTTAGGATCAATAGTCGGATTTTCAGCAGAGATCACATCTGCAAAAACCGGTGTAGCTCCTGTATAGCGAACCGCGTTAACAGTAGCCACAAAGGTTAGAGATGGTACTATAACTTCGTCCCCTGGCCCAATACCTCCGATCTCCAATGCCAAGTGCAGCGCCACAGTACAGTTTGCCAGAGATACTGCATGCTCAACATTCAACATCGATGAGAAGCGATTCTCAAATTCCAGACATTTTGGTCCAGTGGATATCCATCCGCTTTTTATCACTTCATAAGCGGCCAAGGCTTCTGCCTCGTCAAAGTTTAAATCGAATAAAGGTATTTTGTATCCCAATTTTTCTCCAGATGAATCTAACTATGATTTATAACACACGAAGTGCACAATCACAATATCCCGCTTTTGGATTAATGTCAGCTCTTATAACAGCTCTTTTACAAGAAGTAAGAGCAAAAACAATCTATCAAAGTACCATGCTCATAGATTATACAATCCAGGCTTGTACTTTGCCAGGTTTTCAGATTTCACAAACCAATCGACCGTCTTTATCAAACCATCACGAATGCTATATCGAGGTTCAAACCCGGTTAATGCCCGTATTTTGCTATTATCACACCAGAGCCTGAAGACTTCAGATCTTTTAGGACGGATGCGCTGATCATCGGTAACAAATCTCACTTCTGAGTCCATGATCTCACGAATAAGATTCAGAGTGTCACCCACAGAAATCTCATAGTTTGAGCCAATGTTCACGACCTCCCCGATCGCTGCATCACACGATGCCAATTCCACAAATCCCCTGCAGGTATCTTCCACATAGTTGAAATCCCTGGTTGGGGTTGTATCACCAAGCCTGATTGTCTTCATCCCGCTGGCTATCTGCGTTATTATGGATGGTATCACTGCCCTGGCGGATTGTCTGGGGCCATAGGTATTAAAAGGACGCACAATGGTCAAGGGTAAAGAAAATGCATTATAGAAGCTCATAGCGATGGCATCAGCTCCGATCTTGCTGGCACTATAGGGAGATTGTGGTTGAAGAGGGTGTTTTTCGTCTATTGGAACATATTGTGCCGTACCATATACTTCACTTGTCGAAGTGCAAAGAATGCGCTTTACATTATTCGTCAATGCGGCTTGGCAAATGTTCAAAGTTCCACGTACATTCGTATCTAAATAGCTGTCAGGGGCGACATAGGAGTATGGTATGGCGATCAACGCCGCCAGATGATACACAATCTCCACATCCTTGGTAATCTGCATACAATAGTTTGGGTCACGTATGTCTCCGCAAACTGTCTCCAGGGCATCTGAGTATGGGATATCCTCCAGCCAGCCCCAGTAATTGAATGAATTATATTGCGATAAGGCACGCACTTGATATCCCAGAGCTAAGAGCATCTGGGTCAAATGTGATCCGATAAATCCATCTGCACCGGTTACCAATATTCTCATACTTTTCTCTCTCAAGATTGTTTTATCTGGGGTCTTCCCCCGAGAAATGCTCTTTGTATATGTCCTGCGCCTTCTCATAATCGCTAAGACGCCCAATATCCAGCCAATACTCGGAAATGTTGTATTTAGGTATTCTGACATTCGAAGCCAACAAGTCCTTGATTAAATTGTCCATCCCATAATATGTGTTTGCAGGGATTATATCAAAAATTGCCGGAGTCATAATGTAGATTCCTGCCAGTATATACAGCTCAAAATTGGGTTTCTCCTGGATGTCGGTAACATAATCCCCATCAAAAGAGATATTACCAAAGGCAAAAGGCAATATCTCCTTCTTGATGCCGATAGTCAATGGAGCATGCTTTGATAGAGCAAATTCATAGAAAGCCGCAAAATCCAACAGCGTAAGAATATCCCCATTCATCACCAAAAAAGGCTCTGTTAACTGGTCCTTCAATAGGGTGAGCGGACCAGCAGTACCCAAGGGAAATTCCTCTCGGCTGATTTTTAAACTCACTCCATATCGAGATCCATCTCCGAAGAAACTTTCAATGTAATCTGACTTATAATTCGTTGCCAGATAAATAGTATCAAAACCGCTATTACGAAGACGCTCAATCTGCACTTCCAAGATAGCCTTCTCCCCTATTGGCAACAAAGGCTTGGGGATGACTTCCGTGAATGGTTTTAATCTTGTTCCAAGTCCTCCGGATAATACTACTGCTTTCATTTTTACTCACTAATCCTTTGCCTATTACAGCGTTTAATCACTAACACCCATTACTTCAAAAGCTACATAATCTGCTAACAACTTATTTCCTCTTAGGTTAAAATGCCCCTTGCCGTCTATCAGGTTTTCGGGACGAGTTATATCAAGGTTCTCAAGATAATTGATATCGTTTTTATCACAGTAATCAGCTAATTGATCGCTATATGGGTTGTCTCTCATGAGGGATATAAACACGAATCTATCTCCATACTTGCTCGAAAACACTAAAAGAGTCTCTTGCAATAGTGCAAGTGTCTTTAGAGCCAGGGGATCCTTAGGGTGAATAAGTGATTTCCCCGAATTATCTATTGGAGACGCTGCTCCTTCTTGGTTTGTATTAAGTGTACCAATAAGGTTGAAATAGGATGAGTGACCCCTTATGTAGTTATAATATAGTCTCGCTTTTGAGGGTCGTATTTGAGTACCAAATCCTCTTGGTAAACTAAAATCTAATGGTTCGGTGTGCCTACCCATATGCTTCTCTAGACGACTAAATGTCTCATAGACTAATACTACTTTTGCTGGCTCGTAGTATCTCTCAAAGAGGTTAGCAGAAAACCATAGAACATATGGATCAAAACCTGAGCTACCGGCATTTATCACCTGATAGCCCTTACTGGATATTCTCTTCTGTAGTATCCCTGCCGCTATTTTGTCCCCGTCATACTGAAGAGCACGTATGAAAGAATTACCAAGGAATAGAACATATTTAGATTTAGAAGCTTGGGTGATGTCTGAACCTGGTAAACCGATATTGTTCATCGATATTGATTTATTGCCACCCTCTACACTCCATATTTTGCCATAACGGGGATGCCATACAAAATATCGATAATGCCCCTTGGCTCCCATGAACTCGTATATCCGCTCTTTATACGGGTATCTTGGATAGCATATCAGCATCCTGCATACTACCTCGGTAACCAATAATGATGCTACCAGAGCTATTAGTAACAAAACGATCTTTCTCATCGAAACAACAGCCACCCAATGGATACGTAGGTAAAGGTAAGAACAGTTCCGGCGTATTGATACAACATTGACTTGGTTACCTTTGCTATTCTCTTGTTTTTTCTTTTAAATTGATTCCATAATTGAAATAAACTAAGAGCGATACCGTGCCAAATTCCCCACAAAACATAGTGCCACGCCGGACCGTGCCATAATCCACAAATCGCCATTGATATCACAGGAACAAAGAGAAACTGCCATAAACTCTTTGAGCTTACCTTTGACAATGGGAAAAAGAGATAATCCCTAATCCAGTCTGATAGAGATATATGCCATCTTCGCCAAAATTGACTAATACTAGGAGATAAATATGGGTTATTGAAATTCTCCATAATTTTTATTCCAAATAATCTTGAAGAGCCAATTGCAATATCACTATATCCTGCAAAATCAAAGTATATCTGTAAGGAGTATCCAATTAATGCCAGCAGTCTGATCCAAGTATTATATTGATTAGGACTTGTCCAGACAGGGCTGATGAAGAAACCAATCCAATCAGCCAGAACAAGTTTTTTAAACAACCCGAATACAATACGTATGAATCCTTTATCAATATTATTCCACGAAAAACTGATCCTAGATTGCTCAATCTGAGGTTTGAAACGTTCATACCTCTCAATAGGGCCAGCCACAAATATTGTAAACAGACTACTATAGAGCACAAAATCAACAAATCTACCTGGCTTCACCAAGCCCCATTTAATATCCGTTAAATAGCTGATATGTTTAAATACTATGTATGATATTCCTAATGGCAAGAGAAGCTTCCTAATCTCGAATCTTGGTAAAAAATGGGCAAAATCTGCCAAACTCATAAACACACTATTCAAGAATCCTAAATATTTGAAAGCTACTAAAACACCCAAGATAAAGATCACTCCAATAGTATGGAGCCAGGTCTTACTTGGTTTCCGCTTAATCAGCATCCCGAATATAAACGATGTCACTGACAATACTATGACAAGCACTAAACTCCACTTATCCATAAGATAGATAAAAAGCAGACTTATCAGAGTAAGTAGCAAATTTCTGATGACTTGTTTAGGTATGGCCCAGTATAAGGCTACTGAGATAATCAGCAATCCGAAGAATTCTAACGTGATCAAAAGTATAATACCGAATTAGGATTTCTATGATTGGCTCTAGTATATTCCATATATAATTCTTAGGATGATATTAGAAATCTGCATAAAAGAAAGGATTCGACTCTGAAACTATAATCCTATTGAGTGCCATGGATGCGAGAGATATTAAGAGTAATGTGAACAATGCTATATACCGCAAAAAGAAAACCAGTTCTGATTGACGTTCCAATATGCTTTTAACCTTGTTAATGATTCTCATACCTCGATCCTTATTCTTTAAGGGCTTCTACTTTGTGCATCTTCGCTTACAGTTAATCCATCAATAATCAACCAACAGATAGCATATTATAGTTTCCTAGGTGCTACATCGAATTGTACAGTAAAGATTCATTATACTTAAAGCTCCGCCCCATGGCTTACTTCTACAATCATGCAAGCCATTGCGGTACATGGCAGTTAAGATGCTTTATGGCTGTAGGCTTATTTCTACATTGATTGTGTATAATATGGGAATTGATAGTCGTTTTGTAAAAGTCTTAGTTACTTGGTCCCGACGCGAGTGAGAGTTACTTACTCGAGCGTAAAGCAATTCTAAGGGCTTGACCTCAAGCCGCTTGTCATACCGTGCTTTTATCATAATCTCTCTCAAATTCCCTTTGTTTGACGTTGAAGGCAGATTCCCTTGGCTTTCCTGATCTGTCAATCTTTTTTTTGGTGGCTAGTAACGCTACAATACCTTAGAGTCCTGGTCTTATCCATAGCATAATCAGTCACACTAATATTGCAAATACAATAATTAGCCTTGCTCATTACAACGTTTGTATCCCGCTGTGGATATATTGTTTAGCTACACTTGATATACATATTATCAAAAAACCTGCAGCGAGAGACCGCAGGTTATAAACAGTTAAGAATCACTTGGAGATATCCAAGTATAGATTCACAATTCCGCAATTCAAATGGAATTAATAGTAATAATCTCCTAAAACTGCTCGATGATCTGAATCATCTGCCGTACGGTATCAAAGGACTGTGCTGTGATTCTGGGAGCCGGTATCTTCTTGCCAAATTCTTGTTCTATAAAGCGTTGCAACGAGACCAGCGAAAAGGAATCGATCATCCCGCTGGAGATAAGCTTGGTGTCGATGTCGAGCTCGGTATCAGGATCATCCAGAAATTCATCGCGAATAAAGTCTATCAGTTTGTCTTGCATTATGTCTCCCATTTCTATCAAAGTCCCCTAAAAAGAGGCTAAGCGCAGTCTCAGCGAGTCTGCAATATTTGTCAAGTATCCAATGAAACCCTCCTTAAGTAGTGGATAAATTCCACACACCTACCAGCTTTTGCTTGACGGAAAGCTAGAGAATTGCCTTTATGAAATACATTAGAATCCATAGAACTAAATCAAAACAAAAACCAGAGGATGAAATGGAAGAGATCAAGTCCAAAGCACTGGATGTAAACCTTGCAGAAACCCGTGCCCTACCGATCGAGATACCCGAAAAGGATCAGCAGTTTATCGATCTGAGCGGTAGCTATTTCGGCATCAACAACCGCTCAAGCGACTTTATCAATGAGCTGAACCATCCCTATTCCAATAGCGGCAGCACGATAGCAATGCTTCGCGAGCTGGTTCTCTCCGATTTCTGGTTTTTCAGCCGTGAAGACAATCGTCCATTGGCTTTCCCGCTTTTACTAGATATCTTTATCAGACTCTCTAGCCGTGATCTTAGCCCAGAACAGGGCGAATTACTCCTTACTACAATCCTGGAATACACAGGAAAAGTGATGCAAATGGATGAGCCTGCCGAGGACTACACGGAGCAACTGATCAAGTTTCTCCACGACTGGAACAAGAGCTCCCGCCCGGTTTTTATTCGCGCCGGTGGCATTTATCGTGATCTGATCTGGCGTCGGGACAATTCCACCAGTGTAGAAGATCCGAAAGACCTGGCAGAAATCCGCCAATTGCTCTTTGATACACTGTCTTATTGGCAAGAGACTGCTGATCTGGACAAATGGCTGGCAGAGACTGGTATCCCAAAGCCCCTATCGGAACTGATCCCTGATAGAGCTTTCTACACAGAGCTAAATAGAAAGCTGGATCAAGCTGCCGGATTTGAGCAAATCTCCAAGATTCCAGCCTACCACGAACTTGCCGATCAATACAGAAGAGCTGTGATTGCCTTCCCATCCGATACTCAGCGTATCCAATACGTCTTCTTCCTACTCACCCTGCCCGGGATGGCAAGCCTCTACAAGCACCTGCTCTTCGACCTGAACCGCCTGCTAAGGGAGATCAGCAGCGAGCTCGCCCCGGCAGAGCTGATCGGCTTCCTGGGCACCTTCTTCCGCCAGATCGAGCCCTATAAGGTAAGCCACCGCGATAGCATCCTGGATTGCCTCTGGACGATTGGCAAGATCGTTGCAGATTCTGCCGATAAAGCTCTGATGGATGCCTGGTTTCAATCCCTGATCAGTTTTGGTTTCGTCCACCCCTCCCCCATTCGCATCCGAGAAGACTGGCAGCTCGAGATCGACAAAAACCACGTAAAAAACATCCGTATCTGGCTCGACCTGATCAGCCTCGATCCACGCCATTCGATGCGGCTGATGGCAGCACTGATAGTCAATCTGAGGGTCGGTGGGGTCTTCATCGCTGATACAGACCTCTTTCAGAAGGATGTTTCCGCCTTCTTAAATTCCCGCGCTGTACAACACTGGAAGCAAGTGCAGCAATTGCTACGCCTCTTCCCTGTCTTTTTCAGCGAGATAGGCGCCGAGGGCGAAATCCGCGATGTTACTACAGCTATGGATGAGCTTACTCACCGTCGGGACCGCCTGATCCACTTCCTGCGCAAGCAGGTCCACACCGAGAGTAACAATACTCACATCACCCTGGTGGAAAAGATCTTGCGCTATTGGAAAGATTCCGATCTTAATTCACTGTTAGCCATCCTGCCTGCGGATGTTTATTCTGAACTCGCTGATTCTGATCCAGATCAGGAGGGCTCTGCCAAATTCGAATCGATGCGTATGATCAACGCCCTACAGCGCTTTGAAAGAGACAGTGGATATACAATTGACCAGCTTATTGAAATGTCTTGGGACAAGATCGAGCCGATTTTCCGGGGTATAGATCTATCCGATGATATACCTCTGAAAAAGCTCTCGAGTATACTGCGCCTGCACGACCTCCTGAGAGAAAAGTACTACTTCCATTCCTCGGATATCTGCCGTCAGCTCGAAAAGTACACTTTCTTTGCACCAAAAGAGGTGCAGCAGTTGCGCCGTTTGCTCAATCACAACGACTTTGAAAATAGCATCCGCTATCTGATGTCGATGATAGAGAAGCTCACGATTCTGGTGCGCAGCCCCAAAGAAAGCCAGGGCTGGGAAAACATCTATTACAAGCGCCATATCGCAGCCGGAATACCCTCGATGTACGGTCAATACAGGGAAAACAAGTTCGAGGCTTTGGGTCTGATCTTCCGGCTCGAAGCAGTCGTAAGCAGCCTGATGTCGCGCGATATCGCCAATATCAATCTGGGCTATATCACAGCCCGCAGCCTCAAGAGGATCATCCGCACTCTGGAGCTTTTTAATCTGGGTCTCAAGCTGGATGGCATCTCCAATGAAGCCTTTGAGAGCGATCTGCAGATGCTGCGCTATTCAATCAGCAGCTCCAATTTTTCCATAGATCAGTATATCAACATCTTCAGCTTCCTGGAAGAGAATATCAAGGAGATCATCTCAGAGTATTTCTACCGCAGCTTTGATCGAGAATTGCACATCATTATCCCCCAGCTCGATCCCAATGCCGGCGAGGGCGCCGCCTACCAAAAGAAAGCCGAGGAATTCTATCGCAATATGCTCTCTTCCGCTTTCCTGATCCAGGATCTGGACAATTTTATCTCCCGCATCCTGGTCTCGCTGAGAAATATGAAACAGCTTTTCAAGCCGGAACTCTTGATCAAGGTGATGAATTACGATCCCGACCAAGTGAGCACCCTTTTACACAAAAAGGACAGCCGTCTGGACAATCAAGTCTTCCTGGGCGCAAAAGCCTATTTCCTGAAGAAACTCTCCCAGTTACAATTCCCCATTCCCGGAGGATTCGTGCTTACCACAGAGCTTTTCAGGCATAGGACAGCGCTGAATTCGCATCCGGAGATGAGCGAAGAGATGGATCGGATAATCCGGCAAAGGCTGAGCGCGCTGGAAAATTACACAGGACGCTACTTTGGCGATCCGCGCAAACCGCTCTTGCTCTCTGTTCGATCCGGAGGGGCAATATCGATGCCGGGGGCTATGAATACCTTCCTCAATATCGGGCTCAACGACGAGATCACCGAAGCTCTCAGCAGAGAACACAATTTCGGCTGGACAGCCTGGGATTGTTACCGCAGGCTATTACAGAGCTGGGGTATGAGCCATGGGATCGAGCGTGACGAATTTGACCAGATAATGATCGACTACAAGGAGCGTCACCGGGTAAACCTCAAAACTTCCTTCTCCGATGAGCAGATGCGCCAAATGACCTTTGACTACAAGGGAGTGCTGGCACGTCACGGGGTAGAGCTCGTGCAAGATCCTTTCCTCCAGCTCAAAAGCGCAATCGTCTCCGTGCTCGATTCCTGGGATACCCACCGCGCCATCCTTTACCGCAAAACTATGCAGATAGCCGATGAATGGGGCACTGCGGTAGTCTGCCAGGAGATGGTCTTTGGCAATATCAGCCTCAGAAGCGGCTCCGGAGTAGTCTTTACCCACGATCCTGCCACCAAAACTCCCGGGATCAATCTCACCGGCGATTTCACAATTTGCAGCCAGGGAGAGGACGTCGTAGCGGGCTTGGTCTATACTCTCCCGATCTCCGAGAACCAAAGATTGGCAGCCGCTGAGCCTCTGGATAGCTCACTGGAAAAGGACTTCCCAAACATCTTTGCCCGTTTGCGCCGCTATGCCCGCAGGCTGGTAGAGGATCTTGGCTATGCACATCAGGAGATCGAATTCACTTTCCAGGGCGATAGCGAGGATGATCTGTATATCCTGCAGATCAGGGATCAGAATATCAATAAGGAAAGGATGCTCAAGGTCTTCAATTTTGAGCATCAAGCTCCCCGGCAAATCGGGCACGGCATAGGGATCGGCAGCGGCGTCCTAAATGGTAGAATTGTCTTTGATGAAGAAGATATCAGGGCAATGAAAGCCGATTATCCGGCTCAAAGCCTGATCCTCGTACGCCCCGACACCGTTCCGGACGATATCGATCTGATAGTCGAATGCTGCGGATTGCTCACTTCCAGGGGCGGAGCTAGCTCACATGCAGCGGTGACAGCCACCCGGCTCAATAAGATCGGGGTGGTCAATTGCCGCAACCTGCTGGTCTTTGATAAGGAAAAGTATTGCCGGATAGGCTCCACCCGGCTAAATCTGGGAGATGAGATTGCCATCGACGGACATAATGGCTCCATCTACCTGGGAACTTACGAGATAGAGGAGATATTTGTAAGCTAGGATGTTTGCGCTACGTGCAGTGCCAGGGCTGCTTCCATACAGTTAGTAGTTAGGTAGTTAGAAGTTAGTGCTGCGCAAGGTGCTGAGATCGTTTCTACGCGTCCCCCGCCACCAAGCCCGGAGCGTATGCAAAGGGCGGTATGCGTATGCCATAGCACAGGGCGTGAGCCATTGATACACCAGCCCTATATCTCCTCCCTCCCAAATCCCCATTCCCAGATTCATCCCGGAGATCTACAGCATATCACCAGCAAATCAAGAGCAATTCACCTCGAACGTGGTTCGACTTGATTTGCTCTTGATCTCCACTTGATATGCTATTGTCCAAGGAGCAGGCAGGACAATCACACAAACTGTATACAAATAGAGCTCCACCAGCCTTTGGCAAATTTGCTGCTTGACTTTTTTTCTGCTTACTTTTAAGTCGGATTATCCGGCCTTTAGCTCCCAATCTATGATTGCCGGCTGAACTTGATATTAACAAAAAATAGATACAGGAGACCTGAAATGGACACTGTCATGCTGAACAAAAACCTGCTGGGCATTAACGGCCTGGGCAGGATAGGGAAGCTCAATCTGTGGTATCAGTTGATGCTAGGACACTTCGAAGCTTACGTAGTGAATTGCGGTCGTGAAGTCGGAAAGACCCTCGACGACCTGATTCAGGTGATCGAAACCGATAGCACCTATGGCTCTCTTCACAAGTTCCTCTACGGAATGACCGGCAGAAAAGCCGAGATCAAGGTGATCGATGCCAATGTCCCGATCATATCGGTGGATGGCGTACCAATTAAGATATTGCGTAAAGCACGTAATCCCAAGGACATCAACTGGGCATCGGAAGGTGTGCGGATAGTGGTCGATTGCACCGGGACTTTCCTCGATCCGGGCGCGGAAGTGGACAATCCCAAGGGCAGTGTGCGCGGCCATATCGAAGCTGGTGCGCAAAAGGTGATCGTCTCAGCACCTTTCAAATTCAAAGATCCTGCTCGCAAGAGTGCGGATGACGCTACAACCTTGATCTACGGGATCAATCATACCAAGTTTGACCCCTTGAAAGATCAGATCATCTCCGCCGCATCCTGCACCACAACCGGCTTGGCACATATGATGAAGCCACTCTTTGAACATCATGCCACCAGACAAATCGTTACGGCTTCGATGTCCACAATCCACGCCACCACCAATACCCAAAGCATTTTGGATAGTGTTCCATCTGCCGGAGCAAGTGATCTGCGCAAGAACCGCAGCGTCCTGAATAATATCATCCTCTCCACGACAGGCGCAGCCAAGACTTTGGAGCAGGTGATGCCACAAATCTCACAGATCGGTTTTATGGCAGATTCGGTGCGAGTGCCCACCAGCACAGTTTCGCTGATCATCCTCAATATTACTTTCCACTCCCAACTCGATAAAGCCGGAGAACCCACAGTAAGCCGGGCTTTCCTGAATAGCATCTACAAAGAAGCTTCCCTGGGAAGCCAGAAAGACCTGCTGATCTATAGCGAGCGTCAAAATGTGTCTGCAGATCTGATCGGATCCTTGGCGGCTATTACAATGGAAGCTCACGAGACTCATACCAGAACCGGCTTTCTAAGCCTGCCAAAAGAGATATTGCAGAGCTCCGGACTCAATCCCTTGGAAGATATCAGCCTGCCTGTGACGCATGCGAAGATCTTTGGCTGGTATGATAATGAACTGGGGTCTTATGTGAATTGTCTGGGCAAGCTGACCCAGTATGTGGATCAAAATCTAAGATAAACTATATATGAGAAGCGCCACTTATCAGGTGGCGCTTTTTATTATTGTGTGGCAAGGGCTTCAAATACCTTGATGCCCTGCTCAATACAGGCTGGATCGGGTAAAAACTTGTCAGAATGCAGGGGATAGTCCGAACCGCTGCCCAGCCAGAAGAGCAAGCCGGGATAAAGCGAGGTAAAGAATCCAAAGTCTTCACCGGTCATTGCAGGATCAGCCTGCACATAAGCTATTCCGAGCTTCTTGCAGATGCCGGGTAGCTTTTCGGCAAGCTCCGGATTGTTTACCACCGGGTCGTAACTGCAGAGCAGATCGACCTCTGCTGTGGCTCCGTTTTGAGCTGCAGCAAGAGAAGCGTTATCTCGGATAAATCCATTCATAGCAGCGTGGGCATCCCGTTCCAGGCTGCGGTGAGTTCCCTCGATCTTGCAAAGATCAGGCACTACATTACGGATCGTTCCGGCTTCCAACTTTCCGATATGAAAGATTACCCTGTGCTCAGCCTTGAGATCGTCCATATCGCTATTCATCAAAGAGATAAAGGCAAATCCTGCATCCAGGGCATTGATACCTTGCTCCGGATAAGCAGCGTGAGCCGCCTTGCCGCGGAAGATCACATCAAACTCCTGAGGAATGCCAAAGAAGATCCCTGCGCGGCTGGAGACAGTACCGACCGGCATACCGCTGGCCACGTGGAGAGCATAGACGCTGGCTACATCATAGCTCTGGATCAAGCCCTCTGCCAGGATGGACTGTGCCCCACCTTTGCCTTCTTCAGCAGGCTGAAACAGAAATAGCAGGTTCACCTGTGGCTTTTGCAAGCATATCCGCTCTATCAAACCCAGCAGGATAGTCATATGAATATCGTGTCCACAGGCGTGCATCATCCCGGGATTGCCAGATTGATACTCGCAAGCAGTAGTCTCCATAATTGGCAAGGCATCCATATCGGCGCGGAAGAGCTTGTAAGAACCGCTACTATGGCTGTACTCCACCAGGATGCCGTGGCTGTTTTGAAAGCGTTGGATAGTGATACCCTCTAGCTCTGCGAGTTTAGCCAGGATATAGGCAGAAGTATTTGCTTCTTCAAAGGCAAGCTCCGGGATACGGTGCAAATCTTGACGAATCTGAGCCAGATTCCAGGGCATCAGAGCCTACCTGCCTGCTTGGCGTGCTGCTTGAGGATTCTTACAGCATTGGTGGCAGCTCCTAAGCGGACGTTGTTTGCCACATTCCAAAAGCATAGCGAGTGATCATCTGTGCCGGGACGCAAGCGCGAGACAAAGCTGTCGTTTGACGATCCCAAGCCCAGGGGAGTCATATAGGAGAAAGGATTATAGATGATGGATTCTGCACTGCGTAGCGCTTCCTCCGCCCTTGTAAGATCAACCTTGTCTCTGAATTCTGCATAGACGGAGACCGAGTGCCCGTAAATCACGGGTACTCTTACACAGGTGGCAGATACCTCAAGCTCCGGTAAACGCAGTATCTTGCGGGATTCGTGGTGCATCTTTTCTTCTTCCTGAGAGTAACCATCATCCAGAAAAGCCCCAATCTGAGGGATAACATTGAGATCTATGACCTCGGGATAGATACCTTTATCGGTCTCTCCCCTACGCTGTTGCATCAAGGCTTGTATCCCGTTGTTACCGCTCCCTGAAACCGATTGGTAAGTTGAGACAATCAGCTTCTTCAGGCCAAAAAGCTTGTCAAGTACAGCCAGGGGGATGATAATCTGGATGGTGGAGCAATTTGGATTCGCCACTATTCCGGAATAGCCTCCCAACAGGTCTCCATTGACTTCCGGCACTACCAAAGGCAGGCTCTCTTCCTTGCGGAAAGCTGAGGAATTATCGATTACGACATCACAAGCTTCCGCTGCAATCGGTGCAAAGCTCTTTGCCACGCCCGCTCCAGCCGAGAAGAGCACGTAGTCCCTATGCGCCAGCAAGGCTGAGTTCTTTAGCTCTTGCACCTTGTAAGGACGGTCGTTGTAAAAGAGTTCTTTCCCGGCAGATCGCTGGGACGCAAAGAGATCAAGCTCCGTTACCGGAATCTCAAATTCCTCCAGGCATTTTATCATCATCCTGCCCACTTCACCAGTGGCACCGACAATTGCTATCTTCATTGTATATATCCTTTAAGCTGTTTTGAGTGAGCATAGCTCACAGAGAGGCATTGTTTAACAGACTGATTAATTGTCAAGCATCTTGAAACCACTCCCAAGACCTGAGAAAAGCCAAGCTTGACAGAAATAGCGCTTTATCAATCGTGGAAACGGTGTGCCCCAGTAGCTCAGGGGATAGAGCGCCGGTTTCCTAAACCGTTGGTCGGATGTTCGATTCATCTCTGGGGCACCATTATTACATAAAGTAGAGAAGTATGAATTCTATTCAGACCGGCAGTGTAGTAGCTTTTTACAATCACGGAGAACTGATCTTGGGCATCATCACAGCAATCTCCGAGACTTATGCCGATCTTATAGACAGGGATAAGAATACTTATCACTTACCTATCAACCGCTTCCAACTAATCAGCCCAGCCTTATCGTCTGATGATCTGTATCCTGCCTTGCTGGGTTTCATAAAAGAGATATCTGATTACCAGCCCGATCCTGATAGTATCCGAGCAGCTCTCGATAGTGATTATTGGACTAGCTTCAGCGAACTAAATGAAAGACTTGCTCCCGGTAATGGTTCGCAAGCCTTTGCGCTTTACATCTACCTTAGAGAGAATCCCTCGCTATTCCTCTGGAAAAAAGACCAGCTTCGCCTGCGCAGTCCTATGGAACAAGTAGAGTATATCAGGATGGAAGCCAAAGAGGACGCAGAGCGCAGCTTTATACAGCGCATCAGCCCCGCTCTGGAGGCTATTCTACTGAACAAAGCCTATGCTACCATCCCTGAAGCAGATCAGATTACTGCTCAACTGCGCACCTATCTGATCTCCGGCACTATGAACGACTTGATCCGCCACATCAATAATATAGACTCAGGTGATGACACGGAGCACAAAATCCACAAGCTGCGAATCGCCCTTGGTGACATTTCCGGGGATACTGATCCTGTGCTGGAACGCTCCGGACTGCCTGTATTATTCCCCACCAGCCTCTCCAGAGACCTGATCAAGCCCCTCCCCACTACTGAAAGCTACACTGCCTTTAGCATAGACGAAGGCGATGGTAATGATTTTGACGATGCGATCAGCTTCAATAAGACCGATACCGGCTACAGCCTGGGCATCCACATCTCGGCAGTGGCAGCCAGGATAGCACAGGATTCGGAGCTTTTTGCCCATACCCAGGAGCGTATCTCCTCGATCTATCTCGCTCCGGGCACCACTCCCCTGCTCCCCGAAGAGCTCTCAGGAGGAGAACTAAGCTTGATCAAGGATAGCAAGCGTTTATGCCTCTCCCTGATCCTTGATCTGGATAATAAGCTCAGTATCCTGAACAGCCGTTTCGCCTTGACAGAAGTCTTTATTGAAAACAATTACAGCTACAGGGATGTTGACAGGCTGATCCACCAAGAACCTTACCAGACTCTACAGCGATTGGCTCGCCTTACTGCCAATGCCAGAGGCAAGCAAGATGATGCTTCATACAATCCAATCGTTCACTATATCAAGAAAAGCGGAGACCAACTTCGCTTTAGGCGCATTGATTTCAGCAGCCCGGCACGGCAGTTAATTGAAGAGCTGATGGTGCTCTACAACAGCCATTTTGCCCGCTATGCGATGAATAATGGACTCGCTCTGATTTTTCGCAATGTAAGCCCCATCCCGGAAGGCGATGCTCCACAGAATAGCCAGGCATTCCTCTCTACCACCGCGGACTATCATCCAGGCACTGGCTCTCAGGCTTATGTCCACGCTTCATCACCGATCAGGCGCTTTACAGACCTGGTCAATCAATATCAGATGCTAAGCTCTATTCTGGGCTATCAAGCCCCCTTTAGCGCGAAAGACTTGGATGACTTGATCCCGATGATCGAGACAAGACTTATAATGCTGAGATCTGTGATCCAAGCAAGCGACCGCTATTGGCTACTGCAACTACTGAAGCAAAGCTACCTCGAGACTCCTCTTTCCGCTTTTATCATCAAGCCAGTCAGAGGTGGATTTGTAGTGGAACTGATAGATTGGCAAAAAAGGCTCTTGCTGCATACAGATTCGGATAACCGAGTCGGCAGTGAAATCCAGATCGTGCTGCACAGCGTGATGCCGGACAAAGGCTACGCTGCCGGCGACATCATCTCCTAAAAATCCGTATTCTATTTGCCAATCTGCCGGTAAATAAAAAGCGCTACCCTCAGGCAGCGCTATTGTTTTACCAGATATAGAGCTTAGGCTTTGCGATGGGCAAACCACCAGTCATAGCCTTCCATCTCGCCTTTTTCGATCTTTGCCTTACGATCCATCGCGGCATCGACGTCCTTGGCGGGCGGAATAATCACTCTATCCTGGATAAGCTCGTTCTTTGGCCAATTCGCAGGCATCGCGCAGGAATTCTTGTCTGAGAACTGCATTCCTTCGACTGCACGCAGGATCTCTTCCATATTGCGTCCCAGTTCCTGAGGATAGTAGAAGATAATCCTGATTATGCCTTTATCATCCACGATAAAGACAGCACGGACGGTATTGGTGCCTTTCCCGGGATGGATAAGACCAAGGCGGTCTGCGACGGCTCCGGTATCGGCGATGATAGGGAATTGTATCTCTACACCGATATTATCCTTGATCCATTCTTCCCACTTGATATGGGCAAAGACCTGATCAACACTCATTCCGATCAGCTCTGTATTGAGCGCTTTAAACTTGGGATAGAGATTTTGAAATGCTACAAATTCTGTGGTGCAGACTGGTGTAAAATCTGCAGGATGACTGAAGAGCACAAACCACTTACCGGCCATATCGCCGGGAAGGTTCTTTTCGCCACGTGTAGTCTGGACTTTCATATCCGGGAAACGATCTCCCAAAAGAGGCATACCGGGTCTTTCCATTGTGTTTTGCATTGTTTATTCTCCTTTTTGTTCTTTGACATTCATATACAAATAGTGTAAAGCAAAACTGAGATAATGCAAATAGCACTAATTCCTGTATCTTTACCCTATCTCTTAGCTAACACCTGTACAGCCCCTGTGACTCCGCTGTGGGACAGGGGATTCTCAGCTCTAAGCTGGCGCTGGACAGGAGCTTGCATTGAGTAAGGCTAGTCTCTTCCCCTTGATACGATGCTTGATTCCTGCTTGTATCCTGCTTGTATCCTGTATGAAGAGGCAGCATCCATCTGATTAACAATGTATTAGCAGGTTTTCATTCAAAAGGGAGCAATGGAGTATGTACAAAAAAAGCGGGAACCAGTGATTCCCGCTTTATGTTACGCTGTTTTAAGCGTTTACTTCATAAGTAGCATCTTGTTTGTGCGGCTGTAACCCTTGGTATCGAGTCTGTAGAAATAGACACCTGAGGAAACGCTGCGGTTGGCTTCGTCCCTTCCATCCCAATTAAGATGATGTCTGCCAGCAGCTTTGTCACCGCTAAACAGGTTTCTCACCAATTGTCCTCTGATATTATAAATCTTCAAGCTGGTAAAACCGGCTGAAGCCAGATCAAAGGAGATGGTTGTAGTGGGGTTGAAGGGATTGGGGTAGTTGCCGCGCAGGGCGGTTACCAGCCCGGGAATCTGCTCTTCACCATCCGAAGGATCATAGGGGAAACGGAAGGAGACTAGATCGCTGGGGCTGCCTTCAATATTGATATATTTGGCTTTGATGTAGTACTGGTAGAGACCGTCGAGGGTGATAGTCTCGGTATAGGTCGTGCCTGTAGTCTCAAAGACTTTGGCAAAGATACCATTATCAAAGCGTTTGTACACGTTGTAACCCATCACGGGCAGAACTGGATCGTAAGGCTCTGTCCAATTGATCACCAGCTCACCGGTCTCATTGCTGATCGTGAAAGTAGGTGTCATTGGCTTGGGCAGATAGATCAGGGTGAATTCTGTGTAACGGGCAAGACTTGCAGCATCCAGAGTGAAGGGACCAAAGGTGGAGGATTGATGATTGAACATCGAAGCCTCGGAGAAATAAGTGCCTCTCTTCAGATATACCGCAAAGCTGCCATCGGCTGAAGGATGGGCTGCATACTTGTTGCTGCAAACCACAGTTGCCAAAGCAGGGTTGTATTCGGAAGTCGGAATGACTGTTCCATAAAGCTTTCCGGTCTTTTTGTCCAGGCCACTGAGCTGGAAGTCATCGATAAACCAGCCAAGATTGCTGGTGGCGCCATCAGCACCAAAACGGAATCTAAACATCACGTTTTGGCCGTTGTAAGCACCCAGATCAAAGGATGCAGTCTGCCAACCGCTGCTATTTCCGGAGAAACCGGCCTGTCCCTGGAGACCTGCGATGTTGTTGTGAGGATATCCGCTTTGAGGAGTAAGGATATTCCAGGTATCGCCGCCATTGGTGGAGATGCTAAGGTTTCCGCCGTCAAAGCCTGCCTCTGTAGCATAGTAATGCTTGAAGGTAAGCTGGCTCTGAGTGGTAAGCAGATAGGCAGGTGTATAGAGCTTGTAATCCACATAATCCGGATAGCTGCCACTAAGGTTTGTTGCCCAGACTTTCTCGCCGGAGAAGGCGTTGACCTGGGCAGGATCACCCCAAGTCCAGCCGATTTCGCTTTCGAAATCCGCATTATTGTGTTCGAAGTCGCTGAATTCATTGGGTATATTGTAGGGAATGTAGAATTCAGTTTCGTATGGTAGAGCGTTGCTGGAAGCAAGGCTGAGGCTCATCGGGATATATGTACCACTGCCGGTCTCGCCTGTGAACTGGAGGTTGTAAACATATTGCATCACCCAGCTACCTTTGATGGAGCCGACTGTGATGGTAGGATTGGTAATACTAACTCCAGGGAAGGTGCTGGAGAGTGTTCCAGCTACATCCATAGCTTCGACAGCGGTGGGATTCTTTACATTGAGCACGAGCTTTACGGTCTCGCCTATATCGATCACGCCGTTGTAGCCGGTGCCTTCATCATTGATCAGATAAGATTGGAGGCTAAGCTGGGATGCGTCGATACGGATGCTGAAGGGACGTACCCATTGGTTTTCACCGGAGACCACAGTCAGGACGAATTCGGCTACGTGTCCATCCGGGCAATCCTCTGCAACTTCAAAGACGAAAGCATCGCGGTTTACGCCAAGACCTTCGGCTTGAAGCGGATAGTATTCCGAATCACCCTGGGTGATGTTGATGAATTCATCAGTAGTGGTCAGGACAGAACTGATGCCATTTGCGGGAGCGTTGCCGATATTGCTAAGCTGAATACCGAGCTGGACGGTCTCACCTGGTTCGGCAATATTATTGCCATTGCCATCGGTTATGAAGGTCTGAGCCAGAATGAGCTGGGCTTCCACGTGATAGACAGGGACGTTTGTGATGTAGATGGCTCTCTGATTACCCAGGGGTGAGGCTGCAACGGGATAAACGTTGTTGAAGCTGTACTCCAGACCGCGTGTGCCTGTATGGTCTTCGATACCAATGGAAGCAAAGTTACCATGGTTGGCACCGCTCTGGGAATCGACGTTGTTGAAGGTCTGATATTGGATCTTGATAGGTCCATCACCAAGTGAGGTTGAATAAACGGCTTGGTCGTAAAGGATCACTTGGAAGGTCTCCAGCGAAGTGCCGTTCTTACCATTCTTCATATTGTACCATTCAACTATGAAAGCATTGTTATTGCGATCGTACCAGGTATAGACTCCGCCACCGGTATGAGTGGCAAGATCATCCCAGAAGGGAGCGATCATAGGGCTGGGGCCCATTGGACCAGGCAGGCGGTAATTACGAAATTCACCATTTGCGCTGTTGCCCAAGGCTATGAATCCGTTTGAAGAAACGGAGATTTGATTGTAAACAATACCATAGAACTGGAAGGGGAAAGGCAGTGTAACAGGAACGATCGAGGTGCAACCAACCTGGTCGCCTTCGTCACCGGAGGTATAGGCATCAGCGAGAGGAAGCAGAGTTCCCAATCCGCCTTCAGCCGGAGCAATTCCGACCCACTCGAATGTGGGATGGTGTTCGTAGCTCCAGTCTCCATCGTCATAGATTACATATCCATAGGCATCAGGACCCAGGGGATCTTGCACACCTACGACACCGATTGTAATCGAGAAATCTATGAACTGCTCATAACCGGCATCAGTGTAGAGCTTGACCCGCATAGGAATAACCATCCCTGGAAGGATTTGCTCGCGGGCAAAGACTGTGAAGTTATCAGTACCAGTCGTAGCAGTGGCACCGGAAGCGATATCACCAAAGAAGCCGATGTTATCACTGATGGTTACCAGATCATTCAGGGTATAGAGACGGCCGTATAGACCTGTGATTCCCATCGGACCAATATTTTGGATACCGACGGTAAGAGGAGCTGTCTCGTTTGGATCGAGAGAGTTGTTTCCACCATCCAGGATAGCAACCGTGCTGAAATTGAACTTTGCAGATTCAACCGGGATGAATTCGGATACATCATAAGTACCGCCAAGATTATCCGTCAGGATCAGATGCAAACGCAGCATAGTTCCATGAGGAGCAGAATTGGAGATATTCATCACGACAGGATTGGTGGATGTGCCCAGGCTACCGCCGGCGATATTGCCATAAACTACAGTAGAATCAGCGATAGTAACATAGGGGCTGGTGGTGGTAATGTAACCACTGATACCATTGATCGCTGTTGTGCCGGTGTTTTGGAGACCAAAAGAAACTTCGATGGTCTCGCCTGCATTGGCTATAGAGTTGTTGTTACCCTGAGAAGCACCAAAGTTGTCATCATCCAAGAGGACAGCACCGGGCACGAGGGTAGTCTCTTCTACTACGGTAATGGTAGTCTGATTGGGCAGATAGTTGTGCTTGCTCACCGTGATCACTGCGTTTCCGGCAGTCATACCGGCTGGAAGCACCAAGATTACATTGCCTTCCTCATCAGTAAAGCCTCGGGAAATCACTTGCATCCCCTGTGAGAGGGTTACGCTGGCTCCGACTACTACACCGGCAGTATCAGCTACAGAGACATCAAGCAGGCTCAGTCCCAAAGGAATGGAAGTGTCAACAGTCACTGTGAACTGGCTGGGTATCCCGGTGAAGATTTCCATCGTAGGATCACCCATAAGGTTTGCCCAGTGGTTAAACTTTACAACGTTTGAAGGAGATGAAACACCAAAGATTTGGTGCATATTAAATTTACCTGCCAGCAGTGCTTCACCCATTGTGCGCATACCAGCCTGGTAGATACCGTGAATGATACCGCCATTGATGGCGTTGTTGAAAGTGGTATGAGTACTGGAGGTGGACATACCGATCGATGTAACAGCACCCTTGGGCGCTGCTACCGTACCCACACGAATGAAGGTCTCGGTCTTTGCCAAACCGCCGTTGTAATTACCTGTTCCGCAGGTGATGATCGAGGTATGGGGAAGCTTGAATCCATTGATCAGGGATTCAGAAGGGCTCCAGCCTGCCAGATCGATATAGCCACGGAAATTGAAGAATCCCACGCCTTGGTTCAAACCGGAATTGATTCCTGAACTGAGGCCATCCGCTCCATAGACCTCAATGTAGGTCATATCAGGATTGATCTGCTGGGAAGCTTCCATAAGGTATTTTGCCATATAGACAGTCGAGATACCCGAAGGAGTCCAGTCTGCTGCCAGGAGCATCTTGTTGAGCCATGATGCAGTGGCAATGTTCAGGTTCTTCTCAACCAGATAGATCTTGTTTAGCACAACCTGAAGCTGGGAGATGTTTTCGACCGAGATACGTCCGATAAAGACATCACCAACCCCATCGGCACCGGCCAGATGAGTGTAAGGATAATCTCCGCCGCCGCTGCTTTCTGTAAAAGCAGGTATGGCATAAGAGCCGGCAGTATCACCCAGTAGGATGATAAAATCAGGCCTGGTGGTGGGATCGTTGTACAAATTCTGCAAGTAAGTCTTGATGGCTGTGGTAGAAGTACCTGCTGTTGAAGTACTGACAACCCGGACATCTGCACCCTTTTGTCTCTTCCAAAGCACGTAATCATCGAGAGCTTGGACAAAGGCAGGTTCGGTGTTGTTACCATAGAGCAAAAGATATCTTACAGGGCTGTTCACCGGAATCAGATTTCTGTAATCATTGTAGTTTAGGAGTGCCATACTGTACATCTTGTCAAATGCTGCAGAGATTTCAGTAGGCTCACTGATTAGTTCGTTTACACCTTGTTCGGCAGTGAAGTCCACGCGAAAGTCTATGCTTTCCCTCAGGTTCAATTCACCGGTTACAGAATTGTAAAAGAAAGGACTGATCTGGATATTAACTATACGAAAGTCCCTCATGACTACGGGCTGGCCATACTCGATGGTATTAGCCGGGAAGACTCCGCCGCCATTGAAGTAATCTTCATTGACAACAAAGGACTTGGGGCTTTCCAGATCCACTGATTCCTGGACAGGATAGGGTGTGAATGCTCCAAGGCTTACCGAGCGAACAGACTGCGGTGTTACACTAACCGATCCTCTTGCAGGGACGATGATTGAGGTGCCAATGATCGGCAACTCAGGCATTCCCTGCTCGATGGTGTAGGCAGCACCGGGCAGCACGATATGCTGGTAGGTCTTGTTGCCAATCGTCTCCTCAGAGAGACTATACTGGGGCATCTCAAATCTGATATCCATACCGGAGGCAGATTTGGAGCTGATCTGAAACGCTTGGTTAAGCGATTGCGCTGTCTCTGATCCGGCTACTCCATAGAGCAGACCGAAGCAAATAACAAGTAGCAATAGGGCATACTTCTTCATAAGATTTTCCTCAACCTTTATCAAGACTTAATGTTAGACACTTATGCAAGGATTGTTCCCAAACAATACCATATCTTTGCAAGCTTTTAGCCCACATAGCGGTGAGTGGCTTCAATCCAATGAAAAGGGGCTGTCAAGCAGCCCCAGTAATTTTTTTTAGAGATTATAATACAGCGCCATCTCATACGGATGAGGCCGATCGTTTACTGCTTTGTACTCGGCGAGCTTCATCTTGATATGGGATTCGATCAGTTCTTCGTTAAAGACACCACCTTCCAGCAGGAATGCGTGATCTTCTCTGAGTGCTTGCATCGCTTCCTCAAGATTAGCAGGGATGGACAGCAAGGTCGCCTTCTTTTCCTCGCTCCAGGCGAAGACGTTATCATCAAAGGGTCCCATATTGTGCTTAGTGGGATCAATCTTGTGTTTGATACCATCAAGGCCAGCCATCAGCAAAGCACTCATTGCCAGATAGGGATTACAGGTGGCATCCCCGGTACGGAATTCAAAGCGCTTGGTCGCTTCCGTATTACCATACTTTGGAATACGAATGGCTGCGGAACGGTTTGCAAGACCAAAGAACAGCTTGACAGGCGCTTCAAAACCGGGCAGCAATCTCTTGAAGGAATTGGTGCTGGGATTGGTAAAAGCTACCAATGCCCGACCATGCTTCAGGATACCGCCGATGAACCAGAGAGCTTCTTTGGACAGATCTGCATAACCGCCCTTCTTATAGAATACGTTCTTTCCTTTCTTGTGCAACATCATATGAAAGTGCATACCATTACCGGCATGGTTATAAACCGGCTTTGGCATAAAGGTCGCTGTCACACCATTTTCCAGAGCAGTTCTACGGATGATATCCTTCATCACCATTGCATCATCACAGATTTTGGGGAAAGCCAAAAGCTCGGTCTCAATCTCTTGTTGAGACGATATACCCACCTCGTGATGATGATAGCGGATCTTGATACCCATATCTTCCATCAGATCGACCATTTCCTGGCGAATCTCATAGAATCTATCAAATGGAGTATCAGCGTGATAAGCCTTGATATCCTGACGCGACATATTATCACCATCGTCCCAATCTTCCGGCAGAGCATCCTTACTCTCACAACTGGTGATATTATAACCGGAGGAGAAGCTATCTGAGCTGGTCTCCATTCCGTCAAATAGGTGAAATTCCAGCTCAGGAATCCAGGTGGAATTATCGGCTATACCTGTTGAGAGCAAATACTCGTGAGCCCTGTGAGCTACACTGCGAGGATCTTTCTTTACTCCGATCCGGGTTTCCGCATCGCAGATGGAGCAGATCAGCCTGAGCGTTGATGTCTCATAAAAAGGATCGATCGCTGCTGTAGCCAAATCCGGCATCAGCACCATATCACCGCTTTCCACATCCCTCATACCTGGAATGGAAGAGCCGTCGAAAGGAACACCGTGTTCCAGGACAAAGTCCAGCCTGCGTGCCGGGAAAGTAATGTGATACCACTTGCCATCCAGTCCGCAATACTTCAGGTCAATCGCCTGCACTTCATTCTCTTCGATAAGAGCTTTGATTTGTTTCGTGTCCATTGTATACTCCGTATGTATTTTTTAAAACTTTCAGATGGCAATGCCCAACAGGCGCATTACCCAATAAACGATTGGGACTACCAATCTCCCTACAATATTGATCCTGAGGATCTGCGAGCCGATCAGGACAGCAACCAGGATCATCATCCCCTTACGTTCCTGCATCGTCCACTTGTAATATGCCTGATCTCCCAGAAACATCCCCAGGACTTTGGAGCCATCCAAAGGTGGAACAGGGATCAGATTGAAGAATGCCAAGAGCAGATTCATCAGAATCACAGTGAAAGCCAGACTCTTTACAATAATTAGCTCCGGACTTAGATGATAAACAAGGGCAAAAAGCACTGCTATCAGGATGTTTGAGACAGGCCCTGCCAACGCTACTAATCCACTATCTCGCTTGAAATCACGAAAATTGTAAGGATTGATCGGAACCGGCTTGGCATAACCAAAGACAAAGCCCGCGGTAAAATACAGCAATATCGGCAAAATCACTGTTCCAAAAGGATCTACGTGCTTGAGGGGATTCAGGCTGAGCCGGTTCTGACGCTTGGCAGTATCATCCCCCAGCCAATTTGCCATCCAGGCGTGGCTCACTTCGTGGATAATGATCGAGAAAAAGACTATGCCAATCACTACAGCATTGAAGCTATAACGAATCAGCATTTGCTGTGCATCTGTCATCAGAGGGCTATCCTCAAATACTTGCGCTTACCGCATTTGATAACCATCCCGTCCTTGAGCACCAGTTCGCTATCAAAAGCAGTGACCTTTTCTCCATCGACGGAGACGCCACCCTGCATTATCAATCGCTTTGCCTCACCATTAGTCTCGCAGAGACCACCTTCAGTAAGGATTCGCATCAGCTTCATATTGGCTTCATTGGCTTTGAATAATGGGATATCTTCCGGAAGCTCTTTTTGGGAGAACTGCTTTTCAAAGGCTTCACGCGCGGTATCCGCAGCCTCTGCCCCATGGTAGAGCTTTACAATCTCCCAACCCAGACGTTTTTTCATCAGCATCGGATTGGTGCCCTTTTCAAGCTCTGCCTTGATCGCTGCAATCTCGTCCGGGTGAAGGGTCGTGGCATAGTTATAGTAATTCACAATCAGCGAATCCGGTATGGACATCACTTTGCCAAATTTCTCGTTGGGCGGATCAAAGACGGCAATATAATTGTTCATCGATTTGCTCATCTTGTTGATCCCATCAGTTCCCATCAGGATAGGAGATAGAACTGCAATCTGCTGTTCCTGTCCAAAATATCTCTGCATATCGCGTCCTGCCAGGATATTGAACTTTTGCTCAGTCGCACCCAGCTCGATATCGCTTTCGATAGCCACAGAATCATATCCTTGCAGAATCGGATACATAATCTCGTGCATCCCGAGGGGGAGGCCTTGTTCATAACGATTGCGGAATGTGTCGTGAGCCAGAAATTGCGCTAGGGTAAACTTGCCCATCAGTTTGATAACATCGGTCATCCCCATCTTGCCAAACCATTCTGTCTGGTAGCGAATCTCTGTCTTGGCAGGATCGAGCACGGTAAAGAGTTGCTCCATATACTTTGAGCTATTTTCCAAAATCAGTTCTTTGGTAAGCGGCGGACGCGATTCGTCTCTGCCGGTAGGATCGCCGATCTGCGCGGTAAAATCACCGATAATGATGACACCGGTGTGACCCATATCTTGAAAATCTCGCATTTTGCGGATCGGCACCAAATGCCCGATATGTACGTCAAATCCGGTGGGATCGATACCATATTTGATACGCAGCGGCTTTCCGGTCTTCTCTGATTTCTCCAGCTTTTTGACCAGTTCGTCCAAAGGGATGATTTCCTCAACCCCTTTCTTTATGATCTTGAGTTCATTTTCAAACTTCATATTCCTTATCCTATATACACTTACGTGGTCCGTCACTAAAGTCTGACCGGAACTCTTTTGTCAAGCGAAAGATCAGCTTTTTGTGCGCTAGACCCATTCTAAATGGCTTTAATTGCTTTGCCTTATCCGCCCTCTTTCGTTGAAACAATGCTAACACATTGCAGGTCAATTGATTCATCCTTGTTCATACAGGATACAAGCAGGATTGATGCAGGGTACAAGCATCCATCCAAAAGGGAAGGCGCACGAACCAAGGAGATTCATGCGCCATCTATAGTGTGGAATTGCTTATTATCTTAGCAGCTCGCTTATGCGGGCTGTCTCGCGTTCCATCTGCAAATCCGGCTTTGATAGCATATAGGTGATGATCGAAGCTTTGAGCGGAATAGCACCTTTAGGGAGTGCAAATCTCAATAGCTGATTGACTGCACCTGTACCGCCCATCCCCTTGAGAGGAAATCCCATTGTGAAGAAAGGCAGTAGCTTTACGCCTTTCATTGACTGGGTTTCCTTGATGTACTTGAGTATGAGTGGAGCGGATCTGAAGGCCCAAACAGGGCTACCCGCAATCACCACTTCATAATCTTTGGGATCTGGTGCATTGCGCAGCTCAAAGTTCATCGAGGTCGGCGAAGCTTTGGGATTGAGCGGTTCTACCGTCTCGAGCTCGTGGCTATCGACATGATGCCCTTCGGCTATAAGCCGTTCAGAAATCATCTTGGCAAACTTGCGAGTGTTGCCGGTTTTGGAGTGGAAAACTACGAGTATCTTCATCTAATCATCTCCGGGCTGGGTCTGGCATTATCATTACGCTCCCAGCGATCGTCAATTCTGGTCCTTACCGGGCTGTTGTTGCGGAAGTATCTTACGATCGAATCACGCAGATTAATCTGATGATAGGTAATATCTTCCGCAGGAACGGACGTGAGCAGAGTAAGGCCGGCATTGCCTTGCATTAGGAAGTCTGTGGTTGCTACAGTATAAATCCTATTCGGATCCCAAGGCTGACCACCAATACGGAGAGTTGTAACGCGCTCCATATCTGGCAGTTTCTTGGAGTAAACGACGTTTACACCGGATACTACAAGACCGTGGCGTCCGCCAGCTACACGGGTTTCTATGATGCGACGCAGGAATTCACCGGTGCAGCGGAAGCTGACTACCATATTATCAAAAGGCATAACGTCGAAGACACTGCGATAGGTCACTGGGCCGGCAGCGATATCAGCACGGATACCACCGAGATTGAGGAAGGCAAAGTCTGCATTGACATCTGCTCTCATCGCGTCAACCACTGTATTACCCATCAAGCTTTGTGCATCGACATTGGTACGTGAAAGATAGAGCCCGGCACTGCCGACGATCTCATCCATACCTCGCTCCGCGATGGCGACCTGAGCTTCTATGATCTCGCTTATCTCCTCATCCGGAATGAATTGATCTTCAAAGAGGGTAATCATCGAGCCTTCACGAATTGCCGGGGATTCATAACCGCTGACGGTCTTGGTCATTGGATCGATCTTGAGGGTTATCCAGCCAAGGTTTGAGCCATAGGCATAGCCTTGAATTACCATAGTATGAGTCACGGGGTCAATCCATGGCTTTGGTACGCCACGGTGCATATGGCCACCGAGAAAGATATCGATTCCGGGAACTTCACGAGCTATCTCCTGGGCATCATAACCCCAGACCGCGGTGCGTTCTGCGAAGAGAGGATTGCCTTGATTGTCATAGCGTGTAAGATAAGTCTCCTCGACATCATAAGGCAGGCCGGCATGACCAAGAACGATCACGATATCTACTCTTTCCACTCTGCGGACGTGATTGACCCACTTCGTGAGCTCCTCTTTTTCGCTGAGAAAGTCTATCCCACGGATATTCTCCGGGAAACTCATCTTTTCTGTATCAGTAGTGGTCATACCAACGATACCGATCTTTACACCGAGTCTCTCGATTATAGTGTAAGGACGCAGGTAATCAGGAAACTCGCCTGTGTCTGTATAAACCACATTGCTGGAAACAATTGGGAATTGCGCCATACGCAGGGTTTCGATCAGATCAGCCGGACTGATGTCAAACTCGTGATTACCAATGGTCATTGCGTCATAACCAATGGCATTCATATAATCCATCACAGCACGACCATTGGTCACTGTTCCTACGGGACGTCCTTGAAAGAAATCACCAATATCAAAGAGCAAGGTGTCTCGATTGGGACCTTTCAGGCTGCGCACGTGCTTTATCAGGGTCGCCGCGGAAGCACCTCCACCCAGTTGGGGAGGAAATTCCGGGTTCATAAAGGTTGCTTTTGCCCGGTCGATACCGCCGTGGACATCGTTTGACCATAGGATGTCCAAGCGGAAATCTTCTGCTGCCAACAGGCTTATCAGCACCAGGCTAAGCAGCGTTAATACTATGTTTTTTTTCATTGGATTACCATACAAACTTAAGACCGGTCATCAGGGTAATAAAGTTCTCAGAAACCTTGTCTGGATTGTCCCAGCCACGATCGGTCAGGTTAATATAGGAATTCGGCCACAGCGCATAAGTGCTGCTACCGGTGTAGATTTTGTCGTTGTAATAGCTGTCGCGAAAGAGATCAAGACTCTCATACTCGCGCCAGGCATATCCCAGACCGATATCAAGGCTAAGACCTTCTGCCAGAGCAATGCTACTACCGGCTGTGATCATCGGAGTGAGGGTTTTCTTTGCCAAAGTCAGGGGAACAACTACGCCTGCAACTGTCTGGGATTCGTTTTCGAGTCTCCAGTTGGTGACGGCTTGGAAACCGATTCTGAAGGGGATGCGGTTGCGGATATGGTGTTCCACACCGGCATAAAGATTGTAAACATCATCGTACATATCTGAGATATCAGTCCACTGCACGCGCTCGATATCGAGATTGAACCAGGTACGAACCACGTTTCTGGGCTGGTAATTGATACCTACTCTGATCTCAGAAGGCATAATGTAATCAACTTCGTAGTCATTGGCGACATCAACGGCAGCGTGTCCCAGCCAGGCATCCTGTTGGATAGTGCTGGTTCCGCTGCAATCAAGAGTGCTCTTCATTGTATAGGCAGCAGCAAGACCAAAGCGAGGGCCAAGTTTCATACTGAGACCAGCCTTAATCTGGTTGCCTTCCAGGCTGAATTCGTTGGTATAAGTAGAATCAGGCAATACATCCGCTCCAACCTGATCTTCGGACCACTTTGTCCAACGGATAGTCTTCATCTGGGTCACATCGCCATTCACAAGACCAAAGTCAAAACCAAGATTCAGGTCATAACCATCAGCAATAGCAAAACCAACAGAGGCAAGCCCGGCAGCCTTGTTTAGCAGACCTTCGTTTTCAATGCTGTTGATTGCTATCTTCTCGGGATACCCATCGTTATCGGTGCCACGGTTGTTGCGGATCTCTTCCAGGTATTTACCATCGAAGTTGCTGATCGGCATATAATACAGACCTGCACCCAAACGGAACTTTCCAATGCCCATCGAGGCATAGCCGGAGCCAGCGTAATCGTAAAAAGCATTGATATTTGAGTTGATTACTGCATCGTCTATATAGGCATCAAAGCTATTATATAGCGGGATGGCACGGTTGTCTTCGTTGCGGTTGATACCCACTGTGCCTTGGAGACCAAAGGTCTTGCGCATCAGGGTCAGATTAGCAGGATTGGTGGCAATGGCAAAGGGCTGTATGTCGTTATAGACAGTTGCACCGCCCATAGCGAAAGCCCGGGGATCCATTGTGCCGATCTTATTGCCAAAGTAGGTATCAGTGATCGACCAGGCATTGAGGCTGATTCCCGCGCCAAGGATCAGGAGAGTCAGGAAAAGCGCTTTGAAAGATTTATAAGAAGTCATTTATCCTCCATTAGAAACGATAATCAAGTGATAAGCGGATGGTGTTTTCAACGTGCTGAACTCGTTCCCAGTAACTATTGGCAGGCAGGTCAACATTGTATTCGCGAATCCTGAGTTCCTTGTCCTGATAAGTCTTGTTTCTGAATTTCAGCGTCATATAAAGGTTCTGAGAGATTCGGCTGTGGATGGCTACCCATGCCTTGGCGCCTTTCTCTCCCATAAAATCTATTTCCATATCTTCCCAATCCCAGTGAGAAATGCCGTGTCCATACCAATAGAGGAAGGCACCCTGCAGCTTGAGAGAAGGACTAAAGTTGTGAGTATAATTGACTCCAATGTAATCACCCTGCATCAAGGTACTGGCAGCAGCCATACTGTTGTTACCGCCTGCAGCAGGATTGGTGAGCGAGGTATAGGGAGGTCCCCAGACTGTATTGTAGCGATACTCAAACTCCAGGAAATCCCTCGCAGAGAGGAAAGTCCTAAAGCTAAGAGTATATTCGTTTGTCTTTGAGACTCCACGCTCGGCAGTATCGTCGTAACGATTTACCTGGTTCTTATAGCGCAATCTCATAGCAACCTGATACAGGGGACGAAACTCCAATTCACTCTGGAATCTTGCGCTTCTGCGACCATCGGAAAGTCTTTCCCAGATATCAAGATAGCTACGACCAACCGTAAAGTAGTTGTTGAACTTGTATCTCGTTTCAAAGTAGATACCGTGTTCCGGCTGGGCTTGCGAGGCATTCTGATAAATATCCGAGAGTGTAGGATTGGTAAGCGCATATATGTACTTTTCCAGGACGGTATCATCGAATCTCTCATGCTCTGAGAAGGCATTGCTATAAGGATTGTCAAAATTGACATCGTAATGCCTGAGTAGAGCCAGAAAATACAAATTTTCATACTGAGTATAAGCACTCACCAAGTAAGCCTTGGGATCATCTCCCAGCTTGAAATCTTCACCCCTCACGGAGAGCTCTGCATACTCGCCCTGCACCGATACATTACCCACTACGGTATGTCCGTCAAAACCGATCACTCTGCGATAATCGCGCACATAATCGGCAGTGCTGGTGCTATAAAGCCCTGCTATCTCGGAATCATTTATCTTGAAAACCTTATGATAGTATGAGTTTCTGATGAAATCCAGCTTCAGGGTATTCCAATCCGGCACCACAAAGTGAGCATTATCATACAAAGCCGTATAGGTAGTAAATCCCAGCTTGGTACCGATCAGAGGGCTTACCTGGAGGTGTGTACCCCAGATCGTCTCATCTACAAAGTTCTTGCGATAGGCAAGGTTGATATAAGGCACAGCATAAGCTCCGCCTGCCACAAGCTCTTGATTGAAGTGAGCTTCAGCTTCGCGGAGTTCATCCTCGTCCCAACGGATGGTCGGATTCACATAAGAAAGCACCTGATACTTGCCATCAGCACCCACAACAGGCGTGATATAATTCGTAGGATTGCCTGAATCATCAGTCTCCCTCTCCATATAAACGATCGCATCTTTCTTGTCTTGTGAGACAAAGGCAGAGAATCCGATCAAGGGATTATTGAGCTCGATCGCGGCACCTCTCAGAGCATAAAGCTGCGTTCTGGAAAGATCAGGAGTGATACCCAAGATACGTTTACTAAAGCCATATCCGGTCTTTCTGGCGCTGTAGAAATCTGTATTTTCCATCACCAGACCTTCACCATAAGTAGCTCTATAATGACCCAGGTAAAGCTTGAGTGATGTCCTCGGAAGGAATGCCAGATCAGTGTTTTCGTATCCGGCATAATACTTTGAATTAGCGATCAGATCTTCACCCGTGCTCTTCCAAATATCATCCTCGCCCTTTGCGGTATTGTGCATCCAGCCAATCTTCAAGTGATTGCCATAACGCGCCCTAAGCTTGACTATATAGTCAGGATCGATCTGATCCAGATTAAAATAACCCCAATACGAGAGGCGTTTATCTTGCGGCACAACAGTCGTTACGCCGTAATCCTCTCTCAGGAAGGGCTCGTGATACATATCGTATGCGCCTTCCTCGTAATAACGGGTATAATACTGCATCTGAGCGTCAAAGTAAAGCCTGTTGCGAACCGGCGGATTCCTGTAATAAACGTAGGACCGCAGATTTGTATAGCCATAGTGCGAGAGACCGACTGTATTTCGCAGGTCTCGCATATCAGCTATGGTATCTCCACGGGCAACACGCTTCAGGATTCCAACCGCATCGACCGGCGAGACGTTTGGCAAGCTGATAAAATCGTCAAAATGCATCTTGTTAACATTCTGCGGTGTCATCAGATAGTCTTCCCAGACGTCGCTCATTCCTTCTGAGCCGCCTTCGTTGCTATCCAACCTTTCCAAGAGATCCATAATCTCCTCGCGGCGAGCCGTCACTTCATCTTCTTCGCGATAAAGCGACACCACGACTTGATCCCTGATCCTCAGCATCGTGATCTGATCTATCGAAGCGATGTTCCTCAGATCGTAAATGCTCTCGAAAAAGCTGATATAAGTGCGGTAATTATAGATATCATTTGCCTGAATCTCAGAGATTGGCAGACGCATGATCTCTTCCAGAGAAGCCGTGTTCAAATCGACCTTCTGGGCGTAAAGCCCTATCGCAAACAGGGCTATAAACATGATCAAAAACTTCTTCATAGCTGTTCCTTGTGCGCTATACAAAGGTTTTGCACCTTCTTTCGCTATTTTCACAAACTAATTCGAATTGCTAATTCTGTAAAGTCTTTTTTTGGGAAGCCTGCTCAGATTGTCCCCAGCCGCAAAATGCACTGCAAAATCTGTTGTTTTCGAGCCTGACTAGTCTGCACGGCTTTGGCTCTTTCGACTGTGAAAGACCTATTTCTTTAAGCTCACTCTTAGCAAGGTGGTGTGCAGCCCCTGTGATTCTGCTGTGAATCCCCTGTGGGACAGCAGATAGACAGCTTCCGCGCAGGCGCTTTACAGGTGAGTGCTTAGAGTAAGGCTTTGCATTGCTTGCTGCTTGATAGGATGCATCTACCCTGCTTGTATCCTGCTTGAATCCTGCTTGAACATCCAATATAGAGCTATCCTGCAATGCTTTAGGAATGTTCAATTGAATAGGAAGTATAGAGGTGGACAAATACTGTGTGTATCTTTTGGGTAAGTCGTTGCCGGAGATAGCGCTATCGATAGCGAGGGAATTCGCAGGATACTATCTATAGTTTATCTTTGTGTGCTCAGTCAGTGTGCAGCACCAGTCAAAAGACCCAAGTAAGTATTTACTGCTTTTTGAACCAGTCCCACCACTGCTTGATACCTTTGCTAAAAGGCACTTGCGGGTTGTAGCCCAGGACTTGTCTGGCTTTGCTGATATCGGCATTGGTGTGGGCTAAGTCCCCAACCACGGGCGGGAGGGTAGTGCGTTTGATCTCCTTGCCTGATAAAGCCTGGAGGTATGCAAGCATTGCGGAAAGGCTGATGGTTTCTGATTCTCCCAGATTGATGATCTCGTAATGGCAAGCGCTGCGGCTGAGTTTGATCGCAGAGATGATGCCATCGACGATGTCATCGATATAAGTATAGTCCCGGCTGGTAGCGCCATCGCCAAAGATCGGGATGGCTTGGTCTTCCATAACCAAACGGCTGAATTTATGGATGGCTAGATCAGGTCGTTGTCGGGGGCCATAGACAGTAAAAAACCTCAGGCAAACAACGGATAAGTGATAGAGATGATGCCAGTTATAGCAGAGCAGCTCGCCTGCCCGCTTGGTTGCGGCATAAGGAGAGATCGGAGTGTCCACGGGATCGGATTCACTAAAGGGAAGCTTCTTGTTATTGCCATAAATCGAGGATGAAGAGGCAAAGACAAAGGGCTTGATCTCTTTGAGAGCAGCGAGCTCGAGCAGGTTTAGCGTGCCCTGGATATTAACCTCGGCATAGAGTCCGGGATTGAGGATGGAGGGGCGCACACCGGCCATTGCTGCGAGGTGAGCAATCTGATCAAAATCGTGCAGTTCAAAGATAGCTTTGAGCCTGTCTTTATCCCTGATATCAGCTTCAATCAGGGTAAAATGAGGATGATGCAGGCAGTTTGAGAGATTGCGGCGCTTGATGCTGGGATCGTAAAAACTATCGAAATTATCCAGCGCATAGACCCGGTGACCCTCTTTGAGCAGTCTTTCCGAGAGGTGAGAGCCGATGAATCCAGCGGCGCCGGTAACCAGGATCTTCAGTTGATCAGCCATTTTCGCGGGTGATCTTAGCGCCGATGGAATTGAGCTTTTCCTCGATGCGGTCGTAACCACGATCGATGTGATAGATGCGGGAGACTGTCGTAATTCCATCTGCTACCATACCGGCAAGTACCAAGGCAGCGCTGGCGCGTAGATCGGTCGCCATCACTTCTGCACCACTGAAGGCTTTGACGCCCTTGACGGTCGCGAGGTTGCGCTCCAGACGGATGTCAGCTTGCAGGCGATTAAGCTCTGCTACGTGCATAAAACGATCGGGGAAAATGGTGTCTTCTATGAAGCTTACACCATCCGCAAAGGCTGCCAGCACCATAAACTGGGCTTGGAGATCCGTCGGGAAGCCCGGGTAAGGAAGTGTGCGGAGGTTGAAAGGCTTGATAATCTTTGGACCTGCTACAGTGATAAAGTCCTCCCCAGTCTCAAGCTCGCAACCGGCTTCGCGGAGCTTGTCCAGAGCGGATGTGAGGTGTTCTGGAAGGCAGTTCTTTACCGTGACAGGGTCAGTGCTGAGGGCTCCGGCAATCAGGAAGGTGCCTGCTTCAATACGATCGGGAATCATAGTCATCTCGACCGGGAAAAGATCGTCCACGCCTTCGATGGTCAAAGTCGTGGTGGCTTGTCCGCTGATCTTTGCTCCCATCTTGTTGAGCAAATCAATGGTGGAATCAACCTCAGGCTCCATTGCTGCATTGAGGAGACGAGTGGTGCCTTTGGCAAAAACTGCTGCCATCAGAGTGTTGATTGTAGCGCCGACAGATGACTTTTCAAAGTAGATATCTGCCCCTTTGAGCTGCTGGGCTTTAGCGTGAATATATCCGTGCTCGATGGTGATTTCTGCACCCAGGGCTTCCAGTGCTTTGAGGTGAAGATCTACCGGGCGTGTGCCGATGGCGCAACCACCGGGAAAGGAAACTCTGGCTTCCTTGAGCCTGGCTAGTAGCGGCCCGAGGACGTAGATCGAAGCACGCATCTTGCTTACCAGTTCGTAAGGCGCTTCGATAAAGCAGACATCCTTGGCGTCTATACTCATTGTGCTGCCGTTGTGCTCGATTCGGGCGCCCAGTACTCGCAAGAGGTGAGACATTGTCTTCAGGTCTATCAAGTTTGGCACGTTTCTCAGGATGGACTTGCCGGGTGCCAGCAGGCAGGCTGCCATCACGGGCAATATTGCGTTCTTTGCGCCAGAAACGTAGATTGTTCCGCTCAGTTTGCGAGTTCCTTCGATCTTAAAACTATCCATTTTATCCTCTTAATCTCTGTCTATGATGATGTATCTGTCCAGACCTGCCAAGTCCTGCCTGATTTCAACAAAAGCATAGTCCAGTTTTTTGGCAATAGATTTTATAGCATCTGCCTGGTTAGAGCCAATTTCAAACAGGATTTGACCGCCGGGGTTCAGATATTGCCGGGCTGCTTCCAGTATCCTTCGGTAATAGTATAGGCCTTCTTCCGCTGCATAGAGAGCATTCTTCGGCTCATTCAGGCGGATATGTACAGGGAGCTTGTCGTAGTCTGATGGACTGATGTAGGGTGGATTGCTGATGATCAGGTCGTAGTTGCTTGAGGTATTTGGAAAAAGATCAGCTTTGTGAAAACTAAGCTTTGCTCCCAGTGATTGGGCATTGGCAGAGGCTGATATGAGTGCAGCCTCGCTGATATCGCTGGCTGTTACAATTGATTCAGGAGCCTCCAGGCAAATCGTAATGGCGATAGCTCCACTGCCTGTGCCGATATCCAGCACGGTACTGCCGGGCTTGATCCGCTGCAAAGCCAGTTCTGCCAAGCCTTCAGTCTCGGGACGCGGAATCAGGCAGGAAGGATTGACACTATAGCAGCGTCCGTAGAAGTAAGCATAACCAAGGATGTATTGAGCAGGGATGCCGTTGCCACGCTTTGCCCAGTAATCCAATACGATGTCTTTTTGCTGAGAGCTAAGCTCCCTGGAGCTATACAGATTCATTTCAGCAGGATTGATCTCCAAAGTCTCCTGAAGGATGTAAAGGTAGTCTTCAAGAGCTTGTCCTGATTGGGTTGCCAGCTCTCTGGCCAGTTGCTTGGCTTCAGCTAGGGTCATTGCTCGTAAAAGAGCCAAGCCTTAGATCTTTGTGGAGCTCTATTCTCCTGCCACCTTTGGAAAAGCTAAGATGATCCGAGAAGTGATAAAGCAGCGATATACCCCTGCCTGTCTCATCCACATTGAGTTTTGGCTCGTCCTGCACTTTTTGCACCCAGCTTTCATAGTCAAATCCATTCCCGTCGTCTTCCATAGAGAGCTTCACTTTGTGCTCAGTACCAAGTATTTCCAGCTCAAAGCGGATACGTTTGGCTGCCATTAGGGGATCAGTCAGCTTCTCATCTATGATCTCTTTTAGCTTGTCCTGGCAGAGATGCCTCTGTTCTCGTGAGAGCTGCAAAGTACCATGGATAAACGCATTATAAGCCATTTCATCTACACAGACCAGGATCTCACTAAGCAATTTTTGAGGAATATCAAACTTCCTATTGATAAAGGATGACACAACGTGGGATAGACTCAGATTGGGGAATTCCAGCGGGGTTATCACCAGATTGAGGCGAGTGGACTCTATATGTTTGTAGAAATCAGAGAGACCTGTTTTGGCTCGCCTCATTTCTATGAGTCTTCTGATGGAATGAAGCATCATATTGGAATCTACAGGTTTGCTGATAAAATCTGCAGCACCCAGCCTGATTGCCTTGATAAAGTAATCCTGATCCAGATAACCGGTCATCAGAATAACATCAATATCTTTGCTCTCATCCTTTTGCAGGCGTTCCAGAAAGTCCAATCCGGAAAGACCTGGCATCTCAATATCACAGATCACCAAGTCGTAGCTATTCTGGTGCAGCTTGCCCAGGGCATCCGTACCATTGTGTGCTGAATCTGTTACAAACCCGTGGAACTGCAGTATCTTACATAGGCTGTCCACTATAGAGACGCTATCGTCAACAACGAGTATCTTTGCCGGGCTATCGTGCATTCTAACCCAAATTGACTGTGAAGAGTTGATTCAGCTTGAGCATGGAGAACAGCTCATAGACGCTGTTTGAGCTGCGAACCACCTCAATCTCGCCACCTTTTCCGATGAAATCTTTGTAAAACAAAAGTATTTTGCCGATACCGGTCGAACTGATGTTGCGGCACTCAAAGAGATCCAGCTCCAAGAGCGTGGCATCAGAGTTGTAAACCTCGGTCAGTTTTTCCTGAAGTTGATGCGCATTCTCGCTATTCAAGATACCTTCGATCTTCATTGTCGCGACGTTGTTCTTAATCTGCAGATCAATAGTCATAACTTTACTCCTTTTCCGAAATGGCCTTTTATCCTAAGTTAAACGCCAGAGCTTACTTTGTCAAGCAGATTAATCTGCATAACCCCGGATCTTTTTCAGGACGGCTGTTTGCACGTTCGCTGGACTGATCTCGTATTTCTTAAATTCCAATGTATAGATCGCCCTGCCCTGGCTGAGAGAGCGTATTCTGGTAGCATAACCAAAGAGTTCCGAGAGCGGCACATCCGCGATGATTTCCTGCTGAATTTCACTATGGCGACGCATAACCTCGATCTTACCGCGTTTGGCATTGATGTCAGAGATGATATCCCCCACAAAATCATCCGGAGAAAGCACTGTCAGCAGCATAATCGGCTCCATAATTACCGGATCTGCCATTCGCAGAGCCTTGCCGATCGCCATCGATGTCGAGATCCTAAAGGCCAGCTCATTGGAATCCACCGGATTGAAAGCACCATCGATCAGCTCAATTTTTACGCGCTCAATAGCCCCGCTGATCAGAGGCCCGTCATTGAGCGTATTCATCGCGGCTTCCTCGATTGCCTTCCAATATTCCTGTGGTATCTTTTCCGGTGAAATGCTATTCACAAAGAGGTTTTTCTCCTCATCCGGTAAATCCTGCGGACTGATCGGACTAATCCGGAACTTCACCTGGGCAAAATTGCCTTTGCCGTTCATATCGCGCACAAATGTCTCTTCCGCAATCAGTTCTTTGGTAATCGTCTCCTTGTAAGAAACTTGGGGGTTACCGACATTTGCCGATACATTAAACTCTCGTTTGAGCCTGTCCACAATGATATCCAGATGGAGCTCGCCCATCCCGGAGATCAGGGTCTGGCCTGAATCTTTATCAATATGAACCTTGAAAGTGGGATCTTCTTCTTCCAGCCTGGTGAGTGCTTCCTTGAGGCTCTCCTGATCAGCTTTGGTCTTGGGCTCGATGGCAATCGAGATCACAGAATCCGGGAAATGCATCTTGCTGAGATGAACTTCCAGCTTGCCATCCGTGATGGTATCTCCTGTAATCAGGAATCTGGAACCCACGAATGCGCCGATATCTCCGGCATGCAGATTATCCAGATCGACCTTGCGATTGGACATCATCGAAAGCATCCGCGATACCCTTTCGCGCTTGCCATTCGTCTGGTTTACAAAGCTTTCGCCTTTCTTCAAAGTACCGGAATAGACACGTACATAAACCAATTTACCCACATACTTATCGACCTGCACTTTAAAAGCCATCGCCACAAAGGGAGCATTGGGATCGGAACGCACAATGACCGGAGTCTTGGATTCTGGGTCGGAACCTTCGACCGGAGGAATATCCAGCGGTGAGGGCATATAGTCGCATATCGCATCCAGAAGCAATTGCACGCCTCTGTTGCGCAGCGAACTTCCGCAAAGCACCGGCACAAATTCATTCTGCACCGTTCCCCTGCGAATTGCACGTCTGATCAGATCCTGCGGGATGTTTTCACCTTCCAGAAAGAGCATCATCAGTTCATCATCAAATTCTGAGATCGATTCCAGGAGATGTTCCCTCGCCTCCTTAGCCTCTTCCAGCATATTGTGGGGAATCTCCGAAGCCTTGGTCTCCTGTCCGTAGGTTAGCGGATCAAAGTGCCAGGCAGTCATCGTGATCAGGTCGATCACACCTTCAAAATGATCTTCGCGTCCGATCGGGATATTTATCGGGACTGCTTTGGCCGTAAGCCTTTCGTGAATCATCTGGATCACACGGTCATAATCCGCACCGGTGCGGTCCATCTTGTTGATATATGCCATTCTGGGGATCTGGTAACGATCCGCCTGATGCCAGACCGTTTCGGATTGGGGCTCTACCCCACCGACCGCGCAAAAAACGCCAATCGCTCCATCCAAAACTCTGAGGCTGCGTTCCACCTCTGCGGTGAAATCGACGTGTCCGGGTGTATCTATGATATTGATTTTGTGTTCTTTCCAAAAGCACGAAACCGTTGCAGCGGTGATCGTAATCCCGCGCTCACGCTCCTGCTCCATCCAGTCTGTAAAGGCATTTCCATCGTGGACTTCGCCCATCTTGTGTAAAAATCCGGTATAAAAGAGGATACGTTCGGTCGTTGTCGTCTTACCGGCATCAATGTGAGCCATGATCCCGATATTTCGGATCAGGCTCAGAGTAGTCTCAGCTTCGCTTTTCATCGTGATTATTTCCTTTTGATCAGCTTTGTTTACCCAAACAGCCGATCCCGATCCAGTTTTGGAACCTTGACTTCTTTGTCCACAAAAAAATGCTCTGAGCCCCTTTCGCTCTGCTTGATATCCTGCATCTATCCTGCTTGTATCCTGCTTGAATCCTGTATGAACAAGTATGATCTATCTGTCATATAAGCGGTTAGCATTGTTTCACTGAATAGGAGCGCAGTGGGATTGTGGCTATTGTGTTGAGAAGGACAGCTTTGGCGATATTGGCGTTTAGATATAGAAAAACGGACAGATCGGTTGATCCGTCCGTTTGAATAGTAATGTCTTGAGGCTCAGCTACCTAAGGTGGCAACCATCACAGCCTTGATTGTGTGCATACGGTTTTCGGCTTCGTCAAAGACTACGGAAGCTGGACTTTCGAAGACTTCGTCGGTGACTTCCATAGCTGTGAGACCGAATTTCTCGTTGATTTCGCGGCCTACCTTGGTCTTGAGATCGTGGAAGGCGGGCAGGCAGTGCATAAAGATAGTGCTGGTTTTGCCGGTCTTCTTCATCATTGCGCTGTTTACCTGATAGGGCTTGAGCAATTTGATACGGCTTTCCCATACGCTGTCCGGCTCGCCCATCGAGACCCAAACGTCTGTATAGATCACGTCTGCGCCTTTGACACCCTTTGCAACATCATCAGTAAAGCTGATCTTTGCGCCGGTTTCTTTGGCTGCTTTTTCGCATTTGGCGACCAATTTCTTATCTGGGAAAAGGGTCTTGGGGGCTACAATTCTGAAATCCATACCGGTCTTGGCGGCACCGATCATCAGAGCGTTTGCGACGTTATTGCGTCCGTCTCCGGCATACACGAAAACCATCTCATTGAGAGGCTTGTTGAGGTGTTCCATAGCAGTGAGGAAATCAGCCAAAACCTGGGTGGGATGGTCTTGATCGGTAAGGCCGTTCCAAACGGGCACTCCGGCATACTGGGCAAGCTCTTCCACAATTTCCTGCCCATAGCCACGATATTCTATACCATCGTACATACGACCCAAAACACGGGCTGTATCGGCAATGGATTCCTTCTTTCCCATCTGGCTTCCGGTAGGGCCAAGATAAGTAACATGGGCACCTTGATCCAAAGCTGCGACTTCAAAAGCGCAACGTGTACGGGTGCTGTCTTTTTCAAAGATCAGAGCTATGTTTTTGCCTTTTAGGCGTTGCTGCTCTGTTCCGGCATACTTGGCTTTCTTGAGATCAAGCGAAAGATCCAGCAAGAATTTTACTTCTTGAGGGGTGAAATCCATCAAGGTCAGGAAGTGTCTGTTTCTGAGATTTACTGGCATTGTGAACTCCTTATGGGTTTTTATTTTCTTTATAGGTGCCATAATTTTATCTTCTGTTTAAAGGGCAAGGTTTTTTAGCTTGTGTTTTTTTCAAAGCTTAAAAAAAGTGATCAGAATCTCTGTTTTTATGCAGGAAGAGATTGTATTAGAAGTATAGAAGATTATATAGAAGGGGCGTGTCCCGTTTTGGAACCGCTTTGAAAGAGGGGAAATGAAAAGATTTATTTTTGTCTTGTTGCTGCTGCCAATGGCTTTGGCAGGGCAAACTTACAAGCTTGAGGACTTGGTCAATTATGGCTTGGAGCATAGCTGGGATATGCAGAAAAGCGAGCTCGGGCTCGAGAGCAGCCGTTCCGCATATCGCAGCAGCAAATGGAACTTATTGCCTGATGTCTCGGTATTTGCCGGGATTGATCAGGATCTTACTGATAATTCGGCACCTCGCAGCAGCCTCTCAAGCTCTGCCGGATTTAGCGTTTCCAAGACAATCAGCTTAAACGATGCCGCTTATTTTCAGTATCGTTATGCCAGTCTCGACCGGGAAACTGCAGAGATGGAGTATAGTTCAGCCAGACGCAAGTATGCTTACGACGTCGTGAATGCCTATTTCAATGTGCTGAGTTCCCAGAAGAGGCTTGCCTCGCTTACGGAGAATCTCAATATTCAAACCCGTGTGCTGGAACATAGCCGGGTGCTTTTTGAACTGGGCAGGAATACAAACTTTGACGTAAAGCAATCCGAGATCGCTGTGATGAGCTCTCAGGTAGCCATTATCCAGCTTCAGAATACGATTGAGACTGCTAGAAGGAGTCTCTTTGATCTGATCCAAAAAGCAGATGAGGGTTATCCTTTGGAAGATATCGGGCTCTCGGATGAATACACAGTTCCTGCTGTTGATCCGGAGCAAATCGAGAGTATCAGGATGCTCAAACAGAGCATCAAACGAAACGATATCGGGCTGCTGCAAAGCAAGCTGGATTATTTCCCCAATCTTAGTTTGGCATACAACTTCCGTCGTAGCGTGGGAGGAGATGACTTTGATTTTGATACATATAGCACTGTGCACGGTCTCTCGCTCAATCTGTCTTATTCGCTATGGTCACCTTTCCGCAACAAGGAAAGCTATAGCCGCAACAGGATAAACAACCAGATGGCAGAGCTTAATCTCAATAGTAGCATCACAGGAATCAACAGCCAGTATCAGAGGATAAACAGCCAGCTGGGATACCTGCAGCGACTGGATGAGCTTTATCTGGAACAGCTCGAGCAATCCCGCCAACAGATCAGTATCGCCGAAGAGCGTTATCGCCTGGGCTTGATAGAGCTTTTGGAATTGGACAAGACACGTACAGCTTATATTGACGCTGATATCAACTACTCGGCAAACAGGTATCAAATCCTGCAGGTAAGAGAAGAATTGAACTATCTGCTTTCGCAGCGCATTTTGGGAATCTGGTAAGGCAATTTAAGGACAAAAAATTGACTAAGAAAAGAATAATCCGCATAGGCGTAATAATACTATTGATAGTGGCAGCTCTGATTGTGTTCAACCGCTGCACCAAAAACAAGAACAAACCTGAATGGCGCACGGATTCTACGTCAGAAGGCTCAATCCGCGAGGTAGTGACTGCAACAGGTTCTCTCAATCCCTATGTCCTGGTGGAAGTGGGAACGGAAGTAAGCGGTAAGATAGAGCGAGTTTACAAAGACTTTAACGATCGGGTAAGGCAGGGTGAACTCCTCGCCAAGCTCGATACAGAGATACTTCAGACCAATTTACAAAGTGCAAACAACGATCTGCAGCGTGCTCAGACTGCACTTGACGAAGCAGAGCTGAATTATAACCATGCTCAGGAACTCTTTAATAGAGGGATGACATCTCAGTATGAGAAGCTCTCTGCCAAGTTCAAGTATGATCAGGCTGTGATAGCCAAGAACACTGCACAGCTTTCCAAGCAAAGGGCAGAAAAGAACCTGCAGAATGCCTACATCAAGTCCCCTATCAATGGGATCATTGTTTCCCGCGATATTGAGGAAGGGCAGACCGTAGCTGCCAGTATGAATGCACCCACGCTCTTCAAGATTGCCAACAACTTGTCTCAAATGCAGATTACTGCAGCAATAGACGAAGCCGATATTGGCAAGATCAAGATAGGTATGCCGGTGGAATTCACTGTGGATGCGTATCCCAACGAGAACTTTGAAGGTAGCGTCCAGCAGATCAGGCTCAATCCTGATACTGAGCAGAACGTAGTGAGTTACTCTGTGATTATAGACGCAGCTAATCCACGCCAGATGCTGCTTCCGGGGATGACGACCAATGTCACCATTGTAATCCAATCCAAAGAGAACGTCCTGCGTATTCCTGAATCAGCCACACGCTTCCGTCCCAGTAAAGAGATTTGGGAGCAGATGGGACTCAAGTGGTCGGATGATCTCTTGTCTTCTGCCCGCAGAGGCGGACGTTCAGGTGCCGGAGCTGCTCCCTCGATGGCTCAAGGCAGCCCCACTCCCCAAACCGGCAGACCCGGTGGAGTGCGTCCTGATAGCTCCAGAGCCCATGGTCCTCGCGGAAGAGGACCTCGTGGTGCAGCAGCGGATTCCACCCGTCTTGGTGGAGCACCGGGAGCAAACCCCGGTATGCCTACCCGTAGAATGGGTTTTGCTTTGGTCTGGGTACTCAAGGATGGAGAGCCCAAACCGGTTCCAGTGCGCACAGGTATCTCGGACGGTGCTTATATTGAGGTGATTGAAGGGATAGAGCCGGGGACAACATTGGTTACCGGTGTGAACTATAAAGACGCCAAACAGGCAGCAGCAGCCGGTAGTGTCACCAATCCCACCGGTGGTCCCGGTATGGGCAGAAGGTTCTAATCGCAATGCCTGAATTACTTATCAAGACTCAACACCTTACCAAGACCTATCAGATGGGCGAAGTCAAGGTGCATGCTCTACGTGGCGTTGACCTAGAGATTCACAAGGGTGAATTCATTGCCATTATGGGCGCCAGCGGCTCCGGCAAGACTACTTTTATGAATCTGCTGGGTTGCCTGGATCACCCATCGGGTGGGACATATTGGCTGGACGGTACTGATGTCCACGCTATCAGCGATACAGAGCTCACCCGCATCCGCAACCAAAAGATTGGCTATGTCTTCCAGTCCTTTTACCTGTTACCCCGTACTACTGCGATGGAGAATGTCGAGCTCCCCTTGCTCTACCGCAATAAACTCAATCATCACCAGCGTCACGAGCTAGCTATATCCGCAATGCGCAAGGTCAGCATTGAAGACCGGATGCACCACTTTCCCAATCAGCTTTCAGGAGGTCAGCAGCAGCGTGTTGCCATTGCCCGTGCCATCGTAAACGAACCTGTCTTCCTCCTGGCAGACGAGCCCACCGGTAATCTTGACACACGCACCAGCCTGGAAGTAATGGCTGTCTTTCAGCAGCTTCACAAAGAGGGCAAGACCATCGTTTTGGTGACTCACGAGCAGGACATCGCCTCCTATGCACAGCGCAACATTACCTTCAGAGATGGCAAAATCGTAGCAGATACAACGAACCCCAATCCCAAAGACGCCCTCTCCGACTTGGCGAGACTGCCCAAACTGGATGAGGAGGAATAAATGAATATATTCGGAATTCTCAGAATAGCCATCAAGTCCCTGGGACGCAACAAGACCCGCACCTTCCTCACTATGCTTGGAATAATGATCGGCGTGGCAGCCGTGATCGCTATGCTCGCCATTGGTCAGGGTGCAAAGAAGATTGTGGACGACCAGATCAACAGTATGGGCACAAACGTCATCATAATCAGTTCAAACTTCTCTTCCCAGCGCTCCACTGTGCAATCCGCAGCCGGCAGCGGTAACCTCCTGGAGGTGGAAGACACCGAAGCTATCCGTGACAGAATCGATGGCGTTCTCTATGCCTCAACCGTCTTCACCACCTTTGGACAGCTCAAGTTTGAAGGCAACAACTGGCGTACCGGCGTGATGGGAGTCGATGCTGATTATTTTAACATCCGCGATATGCAGGCAGAGCAGGGGCATCTTTTCTACCCCTCAGATGTAGAAAACAGCACCAAAGTCTGCGTAATCGGCAAGACTGTAGCGGACAATCTCTTTGGCGAAGCTGACCCTCTGGAAAAGATCATCCGTATTCGGAATGTGCCTTTCAAGGTGGTCGGAGTCCTCAAGGCCAAGGGACAAAACTCTATGGGCCAGGATCAGGATGATACTGTGATTGCGCCCTATTCTACAGTTTACGCAAGGCTCTTAGGCCAGCGCTGGCGCAATATGATGATTATGGTCTCAGCAGAATCCAAAGAGCGCATTCATATAGTTCAGCAAGACATCCTCGATCTCTTACAAAGCCGTCATCGCGGCACCACAAGCGAGGAATTCTACGTGCGGACACAGACTGATCTCGCAGAAGCAGCCAGTTCTGTCTCGGACACGATGACCATCCTGCTCGCCAGCATTGCAGGGATATCCCTCTTGGTAGGCGGTATCGGTATTATGAACATAATGCTGGTCTCCGTGACCGAACGCATCAAAGAAATCGGCATCAGAATGGCTGTGGGAGCAAACAAGAAAGACGTCCTGCTGCAATTCATCATCGAAGCCGTCACCATCAGCATCTTTGGTGGATTGATTGGCATTGGCCTGGGCTTTCTTGCCTCAGGCATAGTCGGCAAGTATATGAATTGGGCAGTAGAGGTTACCCCTTGGTCAGTGATGCTTTCCGTAGGTTTTTCCTGCGCAATAGGCATCTTCTTTGGCTGGTATCCCGCCAGTAAAGCTGCCAATCTCAACCTGATCGACGCCCTGCGTTACGAATAAACCACTATCTGATTCTTGGGCAAGAACATCGGTTGTTCTTGCCTTTTTCTTTGCCTTGATCTACAGCAGATCACCAGCAATTCAAGAGCAATTCACCTCGAACCGCGTTCGACTTGATTTGCTCTTGATCTGCTCTTGATATCGGCTTGATTATTGGACAGCAATCAGCGGGCAATAAAAAAAGGGGATACCACGATCCCCTTTATCAAGACAATTTGTTCTATTAGAAACCGAACCAGGGTCCGATCGAGAAGTGCAATCCCTGCAGGGGAGTATTGGGCGAAGCAGCGATATCAAAGTCATTTCCGCTACCATCGATCAATTTCCATCCATCTTCCGGAGCATAACCATAGCTGTAGCCAACCTCGGCTCTTACTGCGAGCCAGGGCAGGACACGATAAAGCAGTTCAGCTTTGGGCTGCACAGCCAGAAATGAACGGCTCAATCTAACGCTGGAATTGGCTGTCTGTACGACTGTGCCATTGATATCACCCCAGTTATAGTTTCCATTGGAGTGTGTAATGCTGATGGAGTGGTCTGCCGCACCCAGCATCAAGCCAAGTGAACCGACGAAATTCTTGGCAAGCGGAATTCTCTTGTCTATAGTAACTCCACCAAAGCTGAGGGAATACCTCATCGTGGTGTTGTAGCCTGCAAAAGCAGGATCAGGATCGGCTTTGGTGCGCTTGTAATTATATCCCATCCCGATTCCACCGATGAAGATGCCTTTGCCGACATTACCTTTACCGGCTCCGCCTTGCAGGAGGATACCGTTCTCGGGAAGAGGATCAAAACCCATCTGGCCGATCAGAGCGTTGATGTCATCAAAATCCTGCATATAATAAGCCGGAATCCAGCCACCGCCGCCAAAGCCTACGTAGGCTCTTTTGGGAGCTTGATTCTCTGCGTCATCCATATCAGAAGAGATCTGCATCGGAGCACCAAGCATCATCGAAATAGTCTGAATCCCGCCATCTCTGAAGACCTCGATATCCACTTCATCACCGGCAAGGTAGTTCGTCGTCATTTGCATAAAAGCAGCTTTGTCGGCTATTCTCTGACCCTCCAGGCTCATCATTATGTCTTCTGCTTCGAGACCATATACTTCAGCAGGAGAATCTGCGACAACTCCTCGGATCACAATACCATAATTATTGGGATATTCCAGTTCGTCTATGTCATCCTCTGTGATATCATCGAGATAAATACCGAAATATCCGGGTTGACTTTGGGTTGTGCTGACCAGCATCGGGTTTTCCCCCCGGGCAAAAGCGGGAGTCACCAATCCCAAAACTAAGAGAGTAATAATCATAATAAATACGTTCTTCATTCTAACCTCCATGGTTCTTGTCATTTATAGTCAATATAGCTTTATCTGAGTACTCTGTCAATGTAAATTTTGACTTTTGCTATTGGGGGGATCGGTTTGGCCATTCTGAAAGCTATTTTACGATCCATATATGGGACAAGACACATTTCTCCTGAGAGATCGTGCCGATATCCATGATAATCCAGTTTAGGAATGCATATTGCATCTGAAAGAGACAGAAGAATACTCAAGTTTCTAAGGAAATAGAATGATGAAAAGACTATACTTGATCCTTATCCTGCTAGCTTTGGGCTATAGCTTGATGGCTCTGGAAATCACAGCCTTCCGGACCGAGGAACTTAGCCGCTTTTTGGGCGGTTCCAGCCCCTACGAAACAGCCAGCCAACTCTCCTCCCGCGGAGTTGAGATATACTATTACAACGAATTGTCGATGATCTGCGGGCTAAATCCCCAGCTCAATCAGGACTATTCCGAGCTAAATTCAACCAGAATTCCCAGCCCCTCACGCAGTGAAAGGCTGTATCTCGTCACGAAACTTCCCGATCGGGAGCTTCCTACAGGGCTGGATATAGTGCTCGATCTGGGTTCATCAGTCCTGATCAGAAGCACTCTCAATGAAGAAGCACTCACTCGACAGATTGTGCATCCCTTTGTAGTATTCGATCTTGCTCCGATGAAGTTCAACCGCTCGGAAGCAGTTCCATCCGCCACCTTACAAGAGACCAGGACCTCTATCCTGCAAATGACTCAGGCAGTAAGTGCAGACTCTGTGCTTGCCTTTATCCAGGCATTGCAAAACTTCCAGACCCGCTATGCTTTGGCGGACAACCGCCTGGCAGTCGCCACCTGGATCAAAAACCAATTCCTGCGCTTTGGGATCAGCAATGCTGAGTTGTTTCCATTTACCTGGAACAACACCGATCAATACAATGTTGTCGCTACCATCCCCGGCACGGTTAACCCCGATGAATACATCATCGTAGGCGGACATCACGATTCTATCACAGGTACTACTCCCTACCAGTTTGCTCCGGGAGCAGACGATAATGCCAGTGGTTCCGTAGCTGCTCTGGAGATGGCTCGGGTAATGATGGCAACAGGATTCCAGCCCAAGTGCAGCATCCGCTTTATGACCTTTGCCGCAGAGGAATTTGGGCTCTGGGGAGCCAAGGCTTATGCCAATCACGCCGAGGCAAACGACCTGCAGATCCGCCTGATGGTCAATCACGATATGATAGCTAACAGCAATGAAAACCCCGCAACCTGGCGCGTGAGACTGATGCCCTATGAGGGATCGATGCCTCAGAGTGACTATGCGGTGCAACAAACCGAAGAGTTTACCACACTCAATGCCGTCTTTGGCTCTGCCAACAGCGCTTCCAGCGACAGCTATCCTTTCTGGCAGAAAGGCTATCCGGTGATTTATTTCTTTGAATATGAATTCTGCCCATATTACCACAGTGATCTGGATATCACCGCCAATCTCAATCCCACCTACTGTGCCGAGGTCATCCGAGCCTCAATCGCCAGCACAGCAGGTTACTCGATGATGCCTGCTACACCGCAAAACGTGGAACTCGTAGATGCAGGGAACGGCAACCAACTGATCATAAGCTGGAATCCATCCACGGATACGGACATCAGCTATTACAACGTCTATTACTTCACCCAGGGTAACCCCGCCATCGGTCCCTTTCCTGTGACAGACAATTCCTACACAGTCAGCGGCCTCACTGAGGGCGTGGAGTACACTCTTCAGGTAGCATCAGTTGATGCTGTAGGCACGGAAAGCTACCGCATTAGCCGCACCGGGACACCCCAAGTCATCCCTGCTATGCCTACTGAATTCAACGAGACTCCCATCCTTGGCGGTATCGGCTTAGACTGGGCACCCAATACGGAAGCAGATTTTGCCGGCTACATTCTTTACCGCAGCCTGGTTCCCGGACAGATTGGCTCTCCTGCCCATACTGGAATGCTAACTGAGCCTACTTACACAGACACAAATGTCAACAGCCAGGATGGCTATTACTATTACACCGTGATCGCACTGGATCTTTCCGGGAATCCCTCGCCTTATTCAGCAACCGTCTCCAGCCGTCCCATCACCTTGGACAGAGGAGTCCTGATCATAGACGAAACAAAGAACTTTACGACCGAAAATCTCTTTCAGATACCGGATCAGGCAGCTGATGATTTCTATCTCGCCTGCTTGGGTGATCTACCCAGCCAACAGCTTGACCTCGAGAGCTTTGAGCCCCTGCTTCGCCTGGCAGATATTGGTGTATATTCCTCGATCTTGTGGCATGGCAATGACGCCAGCGAGATGGACTATGTGAATATCGTCAAAGACCAGCTAAAAGCCTATGTAGCGGCTGGTGGAGATATACTATTCAGCGTTATCGCCCCTTCCCTGGTCACTCCCAATGCCGGAAACGACCCCTTCTCAAGCGCTTGTATGGGCTTTACCGGAGTGGATTACAGCACTGCAGCTCGCTTTAAGTATGCCAATAGCGCTGCCCCGGGAATCCCCTCGCTCAGCGTTGATCCTCTCAAAGCTCCAGCCAGTATGAATGGACATATCTTTAGAGTCGAAGGGATGATCCCTGCTGCCGGCGCAAATACCTTACTCACCTTTGGCTCAGATTATGGCGACCAGCAGACTCAGGGACAGCTAAATGGCCTACCCGTGGGACTGCATAAGCAGTATGGTGAGGGCGAGGTAGTTACCCTCAGCTTCCCACTTTATTATATGATGCAAGATCAGGCGACTGCCCTTGTCCAGCACGTTTTTACAAACATCTTTGGCGAAAGCACGGATAACAACGATCCCGGGCTCTCCCCCACGCCGATGCTGTCGCTTAGCACCGCCTATCCCAATCCCTTTGGACAAACTACCAGCTTTTCCATTAGCTCCAAAGATAGCTCCAGCCCTGTCAATATCGGTATTTACAACCTGCGTGGACAGCTTGTAAAGACCATCCTGAATGACCTCTTGACCACCAAGACGAGCCTCTTGAGCTGGGATGGTCGTGATGATTTGGGCAGAGCTTGCGCCACCGGAATCTATTTTATCAGGGCAAAACAAGGCACTGATCAGAGCAGCAGAAAGCTCGTTCTGATGAAGTAAATCTATAATGCAACAGTGAAGCCCGGACTTTTCTCCGGGCTTTTTTTTATAATCGGATTGCTTATGCTCGCCGCTTCAATGGATGCTCCTATCCTGCTTCTACCCTGCTTCTATCCTGCTTGAATCCTGCATGAACAAGAATGATACGACTGTCCTACAATGCTTTATGATATTTCCATCGATAAGGGGCTGTATAGCAAAGACTAAACGTTGACTTCCACAAAGACCGGGCAATGGTCGCTGCCCATAATGTCCTGACGGATTCCTGCAGTTATCACCCGGGGCAGATCTTCTTGATTAACAAAGAAATAGTCTATTCTCCAGCCAACGTTTCTGGAGCGCGCTGCTGTACGGTAGCTCCACCACGAATACTCCTCGGGATTTTGGTTGAAGTGCCTGAAAGTATCGACCCATCCGAGCGCTACCAGCTTATCAATCCAGGCTCTTTCGATGGGCAGGAATCCTGAGATCTTCTCATTTTCCTTGGGATTTGAGAGATCAATCTCCTTGTGTGCGGTGTTGACGTCACCGCTGATCAAGACCATCTTGCCGGTCTTGCGCTTTTCCTCCATCACCTCCAGGAAGCGATCGTAAAAGCGTAGTTTATAGTCTAAGCGTTCATCGCTCTGCGCTCCATTTGGGAAATAGATTGAGAAGAGGATAAACTTGTCGTACTCAGTGATAATGATGCGGCCTTCATTGTCAAATTCAGCGATCCCGATGCCGTATTCCACCTTGATCGGAGCAATCCTGGTGAGTAGAGCTGTGCCGGAATAGCCTTTGCGCTCTGCGTGGCTGTAATACTGCTGATACTTATCCAACTCTGCCATCTGGGGTGGAATCTGGTGTTCCTGCAGCTTGGTCTCCTGCAATCCAATGATATCAGGGCTTTCCTTTTGGATGGTGTCGATGAAGTCTTTATTCATCACAGCCCTCAGTCCGTTTACGTTCCAAGACCATATTTTGAGTCGCATCTATACCTCTTGTCAGTTTTCTATCTTGAGTGAGTATTACTGCTACAGCGTGATAAACTGATCTGTCAAGCTTCTTTTTGGGGATGGAGCTTTGCTCGTCTTAGGATGTTCATCCCGAACGAGCCGGGTCCTGCAGTTTGCTTCGGCAGCATCTTTGATTATCATTATAGGAAATAGTTAAAAACAGAGGAGACGTTTATGAAGACTAAAATCACTGTATTGGCAGCGCTTATCATCCTGTCAGTTAGTATCCTTGGTGCTCAGAATTGGACACTGAAAGGTGATGTGAATTTCACAGCGACACAGAATGCCTACAGCAACAACTGGGCAGGCACGGAGAATGGATCGATCACTTGGGTTGCCGGCTCAAATATGAGTGCTGAAAAGCAGCTATCTCCACTCTTTTTCAATATCAATACTCTGAAGCTTGCTTTTGGGCAGACACATCAGCAAAAAGAACGTACTGATATCCTCGGCAATACCGAGAGCTATTGGGCTCATCCGGAGAAATCTACAGATAAGATCGATGCCGAAGCCTTGATGAAGATGACTATGCAGACCTTTGTGAATCCTTTTATGGGGCTGAGGGCAGAGAGTCAGTTTCTGGATATGTCTGATCCCTCCCTTACCAGGATCATCAATCCGATCAAGTTTACCGAATCTGCCGGTATCACACGTAACTTCATCCAAAGAGGTAACGAGCTCTGGACTGCCAGGTTTGGCGCAGCTTTCAGGCAAAACCTCAATCGTGATGTATTGGTGAGCGTTCTCCCGGAAGAACGCGAACTGCAAACCACTGTGGATGGAGGTCTGGAATTCGTCTCTGAATACAAGAACGTCTTTGCTCCCTCAAATGTAAGCTATAGCAACAAGCTACAGATTTATCAAGCTCTATTCAACAGCCGCAGTGACGAGTATCAGCACGAGGAATGGAAATCTCCCGATCTGAATTGGGAACACACCCTTGGACTCAAGCTGATCGGCGCTTTATCACTCAATCTCTACCTGCAATTGCTCTACGAAAAGGAACAAGTAGCAGAGCTGCAGTTCAAAGAGACAATGGGCTTGGGATTCTCCTATAACCTGTTCTAAAATACTCTTAACAAAGCAAAAGCCGGAACTATATGCTCCGGCTTTCGTTTTATCTATAACTGCTCTAGCTGGTAAGAGACTTGATCCAGAGTGGGATCATAATCTCGTGATGCCCGATGAAGTAGTAACCCTTGCCGCCTGTTTCTACGGGACGCCGTGTCACATTCTCCAAGGCACGGTACTGCATATTCATATCAAAGACTGCAGTAGTGAAGTTCTTTAGTTTACCGCTAATGTTACGAGCCACAGTGAGTGCTTTGAGAAAGACTTCCGGGATGATCACTGCGCTACCAAGATCGACAAAGACACCGCCTTCGTCCAGCTCCAATAGCTGATTGCAGAGGATACGAAAGTCCCGGTGCGAGCAATCACCTATCGCCTTACCATCCGCACAGGGTGTCTGATGCACGATATCTGTCCCCATCCCGACGTGCACAGTAACCGGAATCTCGTGCTTATATGCCTGTGCCAGCAGGGAGTTCTCCGGATTTGGTGCCTTCTCAAGCAATTCCTTGCCCAAGACTTCACCAAAGCCAAGCTCATCCTTACTGCCTTGAGTAATCACTGAATTGATACCGTAGGTTGTCTCAAAAACCATCCCGAAACTACCATCAGCGAGAGCTTTGGAGACATCCTCCGAAGTCTTGCCAAACATAGCAAGCTCATAATCGTGGATTGCGACCGAACCATTGATCACAAAGCAAGATACCAGCTTCTGCTCCATCATCTCGATCAACAAAGGTGCCAAGCCACACTTGATAACGTGACCCCCCATCCCGATGATAATTGGCTTCTTCATCTCGATAGCTTGTTTGCAGCGAGCGATGAACTCCTTGAAATCAGATGCTTTCAGGATGTCCGGAAGACAGTCCAGAAAAGCTCCTGTCTCCACCTTGCCTTTCCTGGCATAGGCAGAGGGCTCGACCTTGCTGGGGCGGTCTTTTACCGAGTAAACGTTTATATCAAAAAGATTTATCTCTTTGTAACGGCTCATACTGACTCCTTGATTGGTTTCCCGAGATAACGGTCACGTTCGCTGAATATGCAGCCACAATACTGCTGACGATACATCCCGGCTGCTTTGGAAAGCTCTATCCCCTTGTTCCACAAAGGACGGAAATCCTCGTAATAAAAGTCAACTTCATAGCGCATTGCCATTTCAGAGGCTATAGCTTTGATCATCTCATGCTTCTGATAGCGACTGTAAAGCAAGGTAGTACTAAAGGCATCGAAGCCTCGTTCCTTGGCTGTCCTGGCAACAGCTTCCAGACGGTGACGATAGCAGAATTCACACCTATCCTCAATCGAGCCGTCAATCCCGGTCACAAACTCGTCGATCCCGTATTGATCGATCTCAATCAACGGTATAGCTTCCTTTTGAGAGAATTCCCTGAGGGCATCCAAACGCTTGCGATACTCCGTGTAAGGATGTATATTGAGATTGTACCAAAAGGCAGTAATCTCATATCCATCCTCACGAAGCTTGTAATAAGGCGATATCAGGCAAGGCGCACAACACGTGTGCAATAGGATCTTAGCTGCGGACATGATGCGGCAATTCCCCGGGATAAACGATGGACATCTCCACCAATCCGGCGATCTCGCCATCCTTGAGCCAGGCTTGCTGATAGATCAGCTTGCGAAGCCCGTTTTTCTCTATAGTATAAGCATTTGCCTTGCCCGTAATGAGCAGTTCCCTGATCTTGGCATTGCAGTGCTCCGGATGGTAATCATAAAGATTCTTGCCGATCAGTTCCGCACCGCCATCAGCAGCAAAGGTGGCAATTGCCTTGTCGTTCATTTCCGTGATGATCCCGTCCTTATCACAGACAGTAATCGCCACGTCAAATTCTTTGATCCACTCGTGCATCAATATTCCTTCAAAAGATTGGCTGCCACGATACCGCGCTGGATCTGATTGGTTCCTTCATAAATCTGGAGGATTTTGGCATCACGCATCATCTTCTCGACAGGATATTCCTTCATATAGCCATATCCACCCAGGATTTGAACCGCATCAGTGGTGACTTTCATAGCAACGTCGGATGCATAATACTTGCACATTGCACTTTCTTTGGAATAGTTCTTTGATCCGCTATCGACCATTCTGGCGGTCTGCATCACGAGAGCTCTGGCAGCTTCGATCTGAGTCGCCATATCAGCCAGCATAAACTGCACAGCCTGGAAGCTGGAGATCGGCTTGCCAAACTGCTGACGCTCTTTGGAATACTTCACCGCGGCTTCAAAAGCGCCTCTGGCAATACCCACTGCCTGGGCTCCCACCATCGGACGGCTCTTGTCAAAGACCTTCATAGCAGTGATAAAACCGGTGCCTTCGCGACCGAGCAGGTTTTCTGCAGGAACTTTACAATCTTCAAAGATCAGTTCTCTGGTCGCAGATGCACGGATACCCATCTTGTTTTCTTTTTTGCCAAAGCTAAAGCCGGGAGTGCCCTTTTCCACTATAAAGCAGGAGCAGCCACGCGGACCTTTGGTCTTGTCAGTCATAGCAAAAACCGTGTATATACCGGCTTCTCCGCCGTTTGTGATCCACTGCTTGGTGCCATTGAGGATATAATAATCGCCTTCTTTGCGAGCTGTAGTCTCGATTGCGCTGGCATCGCTGCCGGCATTGGCTTCGGTAAGCGCGAAAGCAGCAAGCTGTTCACCCGCCGCAATCTGGCTGAGATACTTCTGTTTTTGCTCTTCGGAGCCAGAAATCAGGATAGGATACATTCCCAGCCCGGTAGCTCCAAAAGCCAAAGCAATGCCTGCATCAACTGCGCAAAGCTCTTCCGTCACGACTGCCAGATCGACGACCTTGCCGCTGATGCCATCGTATTCTTCAGGGATCAGGATGGCAAAGAGATCGCTTTGCTTCATCACTTCAACGATATCCCAGGGGAAGATACCCTCTTCGTCATATTTTTCTGATAGAGGTTTCATTTTTTCGAGTGCAATCCGGCGAGCCAAATCCCGCATTTCAATCTGATCTTCAGTTAAAAAGTAATCCATTATAATCTCCTGATAATATTAGTATTTAGAGCATTGGTAAATTCCAGCACAATGCCTTATCGTGTCAAGTCATCTTTTAGCTGTCCTTTGATCATCAGCATATCACCAGCAAATCAAGCCGAAATCACCTCGAACCACGTTCGACTTGATTTGCTCTTGATATGCTCTTGATCTGCTTTTGACTAAAAGGATGCAGGGAATGATATAGCTCTATGTCTTAATAGTGGAATTGCTTGTGAAAAACCAGACAATTCCATTGACATAATTGGCAAAGCTCAGAGACTTGTCTAAAATAGTAATTTTCGCAGTAATAAAGGAGTTAGAAATGCCTTACATCTCTAATACCGATGCCGAACGGCTTGAAATGCTGAAACTTATCGGCGTCAAAGACTTTGATGAGCTAATCCAGGCAGTGCCTCCCCAGCTCAGGATCAAGGGCGATCTCAAGCTTGACGATCCGAAAAGTGAACTGGAAATCACTCGCAAGATTCAAGAAAAGACCTGCAGAAACGTATGCAGCCAATCCGCCAATTCCTTCCTGGGAGCAGGCGTCTATGACCATTTTATTCCCGCCGCAGTGGATACTATCGTCTCCCGCCCGGAGTTTTTTACAGCTTACACGCCCTATCAGGCAGAGGTTAGTCAGGGCACGCTGCAGTACATATATGAATTTCAGACAATGATTTGCGAGCTCACCGGAATGGAAATCGCTAATGCCAGTATGTACGACGGAGCCAGTGCGGTTGCCGAAGCCATCCTGATGGCAGTGCGCAAGAACCGCCTCAAAAAGGCAATCCTACCGGCAACTATGCACCCCGACTTTGTAAAAGTAATTCGCACCTATACTGAAGGCACAGGTATCGAGCTGGTTTTTGCTCCGGAGAAAGATGGCTTGATCGACTTGGGTGCATTGGAAGCTATGATGGATGAGACCATCGGAAGTGTCGTGATGCAGAGCCCCAATTTCTACGGAAATCTCGAAGATGGCTTTGAGATGGACAGGATTGTGCACGCTGGGGGAAAAGCTCTCCTGATCGCTTGTGTAGATCCGATCGGCCTGGCTATCCTCAATGCTCCGGCTGAATACAATGCCGATATCGTGGTCGGCGAAGGCCAAGCTCTGGGAAACAACATCAATATGGGCGGTCCGCTCTTTGGGTTCTTCGCTTCCAAGCTTGATATGGCTCGCCAAATGCCGGGCAGAATCGTAGGCGGAACTCTCGATAAAGAAGGCAAACGTGCCTACGCTCTCACTCTGCAAGCTCGTGAACAGCATATTCGCAGAGACAAATCCACCTCCAATATATGCTCAAACCAAGCGCTTTGCACGCTTGCCGCTACAGTCTATATGAGCCTGATGGGCAGACAGGGGATGGTCGAAGTCGCCTCCCAATCCGCCAAGAAAGCTCACTGGCTGGCGTCCGAGATCTGCAAGCTGGATGGCTTCACAATGGCACATCCCAATGCGCCTTATTTCCGGGAATTTGTAGTGAATACTCCTATCCCGGCGGCTACCATCATCGAGCGCTGCCAGGTACGCGGAATCTATCCCGGTACCGATATGGCAAGATTTGGCAAGCCCAATCAACTGATGATCGCAGTTACAGAAAAGAAAGATAGAGAACTGCTCTCAGACTTGATCACAGCCCTGAAGGAGGTGAGCCATGCCTAAGAACATATTTGAGCTCAGCAGCCCCGGCCGCAAAGGCTTTACCCTCCCCACCTGCGAGATCGATACTCCTCTGGAGCAGTTTATCCCCGCCAAGTATCACCGCAAGTCCATCGCCAAGCTTCCTGAGCTTAGCGAACTGGACGTTATGAGACATTTTATTGCTCTCAGTCATCTGAATCACTTCATCGAGAAGGGACTCTATCCGCTGGGAAGCTGCACAATGAAGTATAATCCCAAGCTGCATGAGGCTTTGGTGCGTCATAGCTGCTTTGGCAATATCCATCCCTACCAACCGGAATCGACTCTTCAGGGTGCTTTGGAACTGCTTTATGAGCTGCAATCTGATCTGGCTGAAATCTCCGGTATGGCAAATGTCACCTTACAACCCGTAGCCGGTGCTCAAGGCGAATTTACCGGACTCAAGATTATCGAGGCTTATCACAAAGCCAAAGGTAATACTCACAAAAAGAAGATCATTATGCCCGATAGCGCTCATGGCACCAATCCAGCCAGTTGTACATTGGCAGGCTTTGATGTGGTAGAGCTAAAGTCAAATAGCGAAGGCAGAGTCGATCTGGAAGCTTTGAGAGCAGTGATCGATGATAATGTTGCCGGCTTTATGCTCACCAATCCCAATACTTTGGGACTTTTTGAGACTCAGATAGTCGAGATCAGCGAGCTGATCCACAGCGTGGACGGCCTGATCTATATGGATGGAGCAAATCTGAACGCACTATTGGGCATTGTCCAGCCTGGAAAGATTGGGTTTGACATCCTGCATTTTAACCTGCACAAGACCTTTACCACCCCTCACGGAGGTGGAGGTCCAGGATGTGGTCCGGTCGGTGTCGTGGACAAGCTTCTGCCCTATCTGCCGGTGCCAATGATTGCCAAAAACGACGGAGGATACTTCTTTGACTATCGCAATGAAGCCACTTCCATCGGCAAAGTACACAGTTTCTACGGCAACTTTGCCATAATGGTAAGAGCCTACATCTACATCAAGATGCTCGGTGCCAAGGGACTGCGCAGAGTCTCCGAGAATGCCATTATCAATGCAAACTACCTGATGAAGAAATTGGAGCCCTATTACAATATCCAGCACAAAGAGTATTGTATGCACGAATTTGTGGCTGATGGTACCAAGCAGAAGAAGCTCAATGGAGTCAGTACCCTGGATATTGCCAAGCGACTCCTGGACAAAGGCTATCATGCACCCACCGTCTATTTCCCGCTGATTATTCCGGAAGCGATGATGATAGAGCCGACTGAGACCGAAAGCAAGCAGTCTCTGGATGCCTTCGCAGAGGCTATGATAGCTATAGCTGATGAATGTGAGAAAGATCCTGAAATGCTGCACGAAGCACCACTCACCACACCGGTTCGCAGAGTCGATGACGTGCGTGCCGTGAAGGTGCTGGATCCTCGTTTTGAGATAAAAGATTGACGAAATACCCGCTAAGTTAAATTTGATTCTGTTCCGCTCCCCAAAGGAGCGGAGCGGGTTTATACAGGAGATAGAATGAAAAAAATAAGTCTGATACTGATAATAATGCTGGGACTGGTCTCGTTTGGATATGCTCAGGCTGTGAAGCTGGGTTATGTCGATACGGATAGAGTACTTGCGCAAAGCAATGAAGCCGCAGAGATCTCCAGGCTCTTTAATCTGGACATTCAGAACTGGCGTACTCAGCTACGTCAGATGGACGAAGAAGTCCGCCAGATGGAGCGTAATTTTGAGATAGAATCATTGACTCGTAATGAAGCAGCCAAGCGTGAAGCTCAGGCCAGAATTGACGAGAAGAAAGCTGCAGTCGGACGCTTTATTGAAGAGTATTTTGGTGAAGGTGGACGTCAGGAACAGCGTTATCGCGAGCTCTTAGAGCCTCTCACACTCAAGGTGCAGAATATCATCAATAGGATTGCTCAGGACGAGAATTACTCGATGATCTTTGATACCAGCTATGGCGTAATCCTCTATGCAATGCCCAGTATAGACCTGACAGAACAGGTGCTGCTGGAGCTCAATCGGGATACTGTAGCCCCTGTAACAGACGAGATTCCCGCAGAAACACGCGATCCCAATACATCAGCTCCGCTTGGAGGCGCAAGTCTTGAAGAAGGCTTGAAACAGTAAGTATGAGGACTTTCGCAAAGCCTCTGGGTATTGCCGAGATTATTCAGCTTATAGGGGGAGATTACAAGGGCGAATCATCCCTTGTGATTAAGAGTGTTGCCCAGGCAGCCGAAGCGGATGCGCAGTCTGTGATCTTTGTGGATCAGGAGAAGTATCTTCAGGTATCTGCCGCCTCAAATGCAGGTCTCATTATCTGCACCGAAGCTTATGCGGAAGAGCTTGGTAATCACAATCTCCTGCTGGTTGAGAAGCCTTACTTTGCCCTGATGAAGCTGGTAAGCATCTGGCTGCATCTGGAAACACATTCCCGGATAGCAGAGATTCATCCAACAGCTATTATCTCTCCTCTGGCAGTAATAGCTGAAGGCGTCACTATAGGTGCTTACACAGTGATAGAAGCAGGCACAAAGATAGGCAAAGGCTCTATAGTAGCCTCCGGCTGCCAGATCGGCAAAAATGTCTCAATCGGCTCAAATTGCCATCTATATCCTGCAGTAACAATCTATGAAGACTGTGTCCTGCAGGATAGAGTAGTACTGCATAGCGGTGTTGTGATCGGAGCAGATGGCTTTGGCTTCCTCCTGGATGGAGCTAAGCAAGTTAAGATACCCCAGATCGGCAATGTGATCATCAATAACGATGTGGAGATAGGAGCTAATACCTGCATAGACAGAGGCACCATTGGCTCTACAATCATCGGTGAAGGCACCAAGATTGATAACTTGGTGCAGATAGGTCACAACTGCTTGATCGGTAAGCACAGCATCCTTTGTGCCCAAGTAGGCCTTGCCGGTAGCACTATCGTAGGAGACTATGTTTATCTGGCTGGCCAGGTAGGAGCAGCAGGGCATATCAAGATAGGCGATAGAGCTATGATCGGTGCACAATCAGGCATCAGCAACGACATCCCCGAGGATGCCAGATGTCTTGGCTATCCAGCCAGAGACGCAGGCCTGATGAAGCGTATTATGGCAGCAGAGATGAGCCTGCCTGATATGTACAAAGCTTATCGGCGTTCGCTCAAGAAAGAAGGTGATTGAAGGGAGTAAATATGACTGAATATAAACACAGTATAGCTTCGGAGATTTCCTATACAGGGATAGGGCTGCACACTGGTGAGATCACCACGATCCGCTTCAAACCAGCCGGCAAAGACGAAGGCATCGTCTTTATCCGTGTGGACCTACCTGATAAGCCGGAGATTCCCGCTGATATCGACCACGTAGTTGACATCTCCCGCGGCACTACCATTGGCATCAAGAACGCCACTGTCGGTACTATCGAGCACGTGCTTTCTGCGATCAAGGGTCTTAATATAGATAATATCCGTATTGAGATAGACGGCCCCGAAGCTCCCGTAGCTGATGGCTCGCCCATTGTCTTCCTGAATCTGATAAAGCAAGCTGGCATTGTCCAGCAAGATTCCGAACGCATCTTCTTTGAGCTGGATTCTCCCATCAGTTTTTCGGCAGAAGAGGACAATGTTGATATCGTGATCGTGCCCTCCAATGAGCTCAAAGTCACCTTTATGATAGACTACAAGCACCCCTATCTGGGCACTCAATACACGTGGCTGCCCAGTATGGACTACTACGAAAAGGAATTTGCCGGTGCCCGCACCTTCTGCTTCATTAATGAAGTTCTCTACCTAAAGAAAGTTGGGCTGATCAAAGGCGGTTCTCTGGAGAATGCACTTGTGATTGGTGAGCCCGATATGAGCGAAGAAGAGCTCAAGCACCTGCAGGATATCTTTGGCTATCACAAACCGGTCACAGTCTCCAAGGAAGGAATCCTAAACAGCCATCCCCTGAGGTATCACAACGAGTTTGTACGCCATAAAGTCTGCGACTTGCTGGGAGATATCGCTCTGCTCGGGATGCCGATCAAGGGCCATATCCTGGCTGCACGTAGCGGACACAAGACCAATGTCGAGCTTGTAAAGAAGCTGCGCCAGATACAGAAAAAGAACGAACTGCAGCAGATCTACCAGAAGCAAAAGAAGAAGAACCTAGTTTTTGATATAAATGCGATCATGTCCATTATCCCCCATCGTTACCCATTCCTGCTGGTCGATAAGATTACCGAATTTACTCCCGGTGAACGCCTGGTCGGTATGAAAAACGTCACCATCAACGAGCCTTTCTTTCAGGGACACTTCCCCGGGCATCCCATTATGCCGGGCGTTTTGATCATTGAAGGTATGGCTCAGGCCGGCGGTATTATGCTGCTCAACCAGCTGGAAAATCCACAGAACTACGTAGCTTACTTTGCCTCGATTGATAACGTCAAATTCCGCAAACCGGTACTACCCGGTGATACTTTGCGTTATGAACTTACCGTTATCTCGCTCAAACGCAGCCTGGCAAAGATGCACGGAGAAACATTTGTGGATGGAGAAAAGGTAGCCGAAGGCGATTTCCTGGCCATGATTCAGGAGCGAAACACATGATAGACATTCATCCCACTGCCATTGTCGCAGAAACTGCTGTTATTGGCGACGGCACCAAGATTGGTCCTTATTGCATTGTTGGCGCTAGTGTTGTGCTCGGTGAAGGCAACTTGCTTACCTCACACGTCATTATCGACGGTCATACCACAATTGGCAAGAACAACAAGATATTCTCCTATGCAGTGATTGGAACTGATCCTCAGGATCTCAAGTTCAGTGGAGAGCCTACCCGCCTCAGGATTGGAGACAACAACACAATCCGCGAATTTGTCACAATCAACCGCTCAAACCAGATGGAAGAAGATACTGTCGTGGGCAGCAACAACCTCCTGATGGAATATATGCACGTGGCTCACAATTGCCAGATCGGCAACAACTGCGTGATCGCCAATGCAGTCCAGATGGCAGGTCATATCCACGTCGGAGACAATGCTACCATCGGCGGTCAGACTGCTTTGCATCAATTTGTCCACGTTGGAACTCACGCCTTTGTGGGCGGTGCTTCCGCTATCAAAAAGGACATCGCACCCTACACCAGAGGTCAGGGCAATCCTTACCAGACGGTTGGCCTAAACAGCGTCGGACTGATGCGCAGAGGCTTTTCAAACGAGACCATCGCCAAAATCAAGGATATTTACAACCTCTTCTACCGCAAGGGACTGAATACCAGCCAAGCCCTCAAGGTCTGTGAAGAGCTAACCGATCTCTGCCCCGAGCAGATAGTATTCATAGATTTTGTCAAGAATGCCGATAGAGGTCTTTCAAACTAAGCAATGAAACGCTATCTGCTGATCCTGCTGATACTACTTGCGATGAGCTCTCTGCCAGCCTGGGAGTTATCCCGGCCTGCCAAGGCGGGAGCTCTCTCCGCGGTATTACCGGGCGGTGGCCAGATCTATAACAAGCAATTTGTCAAAGCGGGTCTGGTGATCGGGATACAGGGCTTTCTGATCGGCTCTGCCATACATCACGATAACAAGCGTGATGATTATCGCAGCCTGGCGAGCAGCACCTCCGATCCCTTTGACCAGCAGTACTATGATATCCTTGCCAAAGATTACTCGGACAAGCTGCGCAGTGATTTCTGGTGGATGGGCATCACGGCAGCGCTATCGGTTATCGATGCCTGGGTTGATGCGCACTTGGTCGATTTTGACCGTGAACGAGACCGCATCCATATGAAATTCGATGGCGAGCAAATCATCCTCTCGCTAGAGTTCTGAGGTATCCGGTGAAACGCTTTCTGCTTTTCGCCTTCAGCCTTATAAGCCTTTGTGCACTATATTCCAATAATATAGCCAGTCAGCTTGAACGCGAGATACTTGTTCTCACAAATCAGCAACGTGCCCGCCATAATCTCCCTGCCTTGATACAAGAGCCCGGATTGGCTGATCTGGCGCGTAATCATAGCCGTAATATGATGCGCAACAATTTCTTCGATCACACCGATCCCCAGGGTCTGGATGTGAGCCGCAGAAAAGACCGATATTATCCCCAGCTTATGGTCTCCAGCATAGGAGAAAATCTCTACAGCATCACAGATAGCCGCAGAACTTTTACTGCTGCCCAGATGGTGCAGGGCTGGATGGAATCCCCCGGGCACAGGGCAAATATCCTCGCTAGTGATTACACTCATCTCGGCGTAGGCGTAGTAATTCAAGGGGATCGTTGCTATGCCACGCAAAACTTTGCCTCACCGATTGTAAAGCTGATCTCCCCCAGCATCCTGGATACCCGCAAGCGCAGACTCACTCTCAGCTTTGAATATCTCTCCCCCCGCGCAGCACAGGGATTCAAAGCCACTATCATCTATCCCGATCCCTCGGTGAAGCACTTTGTTTCAGAGAATGAGTTCTTGCAAGGTGCGGAATTCCAAGCTCCACGCTGGCAAAGGAACCGCCGCTTCACTCTTACTCTGGATTTCCCTGCCGGGAAAGGCGACTACAAAATCCACTTTGGCTGGGGCAATTCCCGTTATCAGGATTACTTCACTATCCGCAAGAGATAGTTAGTGACACCATTCTGAGCGACAGGATCTCGCTCCCACAAGCATCCATATCCGCCACTCTCCCACCTCTCCTTCAGTAGTAATCCATTAAAAGCTTACAGAATATCCGCTTACTGGTCCTCCATCCATTATGCAAGCAGGATACAAGCAAGATTGATGCAGCATTCCAATAGGTGATCTACAGCATATCACCTCGAAATCAAGAGCAATTCACCTCGAACCGGGTTCGACTTGATTTGCTCTTGATCTGCTCTTGATCTGCTTTAGACATTGCAGCGAGGATGATGCAATCTATCATAAAAAAAGAGCGGGACAGCACAAGGCCATCCCGCTCTGTATGTTACACTGATGGTTATTTCATCATTATCATTTTCTTGGTGCTGGTATAGCGTCCGGCGGACATCTTGTAGAAATAGACTCCACTGGCAACACCGCGACCGTTGTCATCGCGTCCGTTCCAGCTTACGTTGTGTTGTCCCGCTGCAAGCTGAGAATTCACCAAGGTCGTCACTTTCTGACCCAGGATATTGTAGATCTCAATCTTGACTGGAGAAGCATCGCTAAGGCTGAAAGCGATGGTGGTGGTAGGATTGAAGGGATTGGGATAGTTGCCTTTGAGGGCTGTCACCATCGGATTCAGATTGTCATCATTATCGACGGTCGAAGCAAGACCCATCAGCGCGATCTCGGTGTGCAGTGCATTGGGATCATCGCTGGTAAGGTTTAGCAGGCTGGAGAATAATCCACCTTCAGAAGGTCTGAAGATCACCGGCAGATTATAGCTTTCACCGGCAGGGATCGACATATTGAATGTCAGATTCTCACCCTGGCTAAGATAGAAGGGAGCTTGCACTGCTGCAGAAACCAGCAGGGAAGCTGTACCGCTATTGGTGATGATCAGGTTTTGGATATTTTCTTCACCGGTCTCGATGCTACCAAAATCAATAGTAGTAACGTTGACGGCAATGGCTGGAGTTCCGGCTGTTCCGCCCATACTGGGGAAGATGATATCATCGATCCAGGCACAATCGCTTCCGCTGGAGACCATTGAATCCTTTACATATTCCCATTTGAAAGTGGTAAGTCCGGGCTGTACGGCATAAGTAGCCTGGCTCCAATCATCGGAAGTGCCGGACCATTGATTCTTCATCACACCATTGATATAGAACTTCAGATAGTCATAGTTTTGCTCTGATGATACTTTCTTCCAGAAAGAGATGTTTCCACCCTGGGGCACATCCATCTGAACGGTCATCGCTGTGCTGCCGTTGTGTGTGATAGTAGCAGATTTGGCTGAGTTTGATCCGTTGTATGATCCGGGAGCTGTTGTCCAGTTTCCACCGGTGAAAGTCCAGGGATACCCGGTGAAGTTACCGCTCTCAAAGTCTTCTATCATCATACCGATGGTAACGTTGTAAGTATTGACCGCAGTATAGGCTCCACTGTAGAGCATTGCAGTAAGTGACGCTACGGAACCAACGGGAATCTGTGAGCTGAAACTGATCTGATAGATATACTGAGCGTTGCCATTGGCAGGCAGTTCGGTGATATTTGTCACGATCGGATCGATCAGAGCGAGCACATTACCCACCATCAGTGTGGTTTCAAGGTTGCTGGCACCGGCATGGCCGTTGTTGGTGACGGGAATAGTGACTGTGATCACTTCACCGGCATCGACTCTTCCATTGCCATTGCCTTCTACTTCAGAGACCTGCAAGCCACCCCAGGAGAAATTGGGGGCATTTACCGTGATGCTGCGTTGATACTCGTATGTAGTACCATCCTGCAGACTGATCAGGATCATAAAGCCGGCTTCGTGCTGATCGGGAGCATTAGCGCCGATCTGCAAGCTGAATCCGGTAGTGGAATTACCAATCTGATTGGCAGCGATATCACCGAAGGACTCTTCCGCAGTGAGAACAGTAAGATAAGGATCGCTGGAAACGATTGTGGCATTGACGCCAACCGCAGGATCAGCACCAACATTGTTGAGCGAGAGGCTGAGGTTGATGGTCTCGCCAAAATCGGCTTGGTTGTTGTTACCATCGGTGATGGTGAAGTCTTCAACAATTACGTAAGGTCCTTGGGCAGGAAGCACTTGGATGGGATAAATCCCTGTCTGGTAGTTGAAGGCAGTGATGGTAAGGCTAAGATCCATCGGTTCCAGAGGAGGATTGGCCATAGTGAGAGTTGCGTTGCCGGCTTGATCGGCTACGGTAGTACCATAGACGATGCCATTACCGCTAAGAGTGATTCTGGCCCGAGGAGGAGCTTGGACGCTCATAGTGCTCATCCCGATCATCAGGACGGGCATATAGGAAGGGCTCATCAGCATCGGGTCCTTTGTACGCACTTGAAGAGAAGCGTCGCCAAAGATCGTCCAGTTCTTATATTCGCTGATTCCACTGGTGCCATAGACTTCGATCATCTTGGAGGAGCCATTGAAATAGAGCCCGCCAATGGTTCTGCGGGTATCCGCAATCAGTAGATCGGTGACTTCATCTTGTCCGCGCATCGGGGGATTCCAGCCTTGGTTAACGGTCGAAGCATACATTGCTACTGCACCTGCAGGAGCTCCTGTGCTCTCATTGACCGATCTCAGCCAGGCTTCGGCAAAGCAGGTCTGGTTTGTGAAGTTCCCGTTCACGCAAGCGACTGACACGATGAAGGGCAGCATATTGTCATTGACCAGGGCATTCACGTTGTTGTTGTTGAAGCCTGTGGTCACCCATGAGGTGTCCGAACCGTGACCAACGTAGTTGATAAATCCGCGTCCTTGATTAAGGTTCGAGGCTACACCGGCAGCTGTCGCGCCCATTGCTTGGTACATCTGATCGACAGAGGTGTATCCATAGCCAAGAAGGTCATCACGTATCAGATTCATATGAGTGGCATCACTCTCACCCATATCGCCTTGAGAACCGCCACCTTCGTTGGAAGCGATGCCCATAGCTCTTTGCAGCCAGGTTGCTCCGTTTTGGATGTCACGTTCGTATTGAACGGTTCTGAGGATCTGGGTCTCAAGCTCTGCAACCGTCTGAGCAGAGAAGCGGCCGATATAGATATCGGGATAGCTATCGCCACCGGCAGTAAGAGCAAAAGAAGGATCAGATCCACCACCACCTGAACTTAGGGTCGGGATCTGCTGGGCATCACCTACAAGCTGAACAAACATCAGTCCATTGTTTAAATCGTATTGACCTTGAATATAGGTCTTGATCTGATTGGCGGTAGGACCTGCGGTAGAAACATCTACTACATCTACTGTGTAGCCGTTTTGACGCTTCCAATCCACATAAGGCTGGATTGTGGTATCAAACATCGAATGCTTGATCACCAGGATGCGTCCCTGCTCGTCAAGCAGAGGATATTTGGCGTCACCAAAGTTCAGGAACAGATTGCTGTATATCTCTTCAAAGAATCTGCTGTAGGTGTTCCTGGGGCTGGAAATGGAATTGGTAAGATCAGTGCCTGTATTGTTCAGAGCGACTCTTACCTTGGTGAAGACACGCAGGGTCTGAGTTTCAGGCATATAGACAAAAGGCTGGAAGCGTACAGTGATGCCTCTGTAATCACGGATAATGAAAGGTTCCGTAATATAGGCGATCTGCTCGGGATAGCTTCCGCTGGTATTGTAAAATTCACCAAAGGTGTAAGGAACACTTGCGGGATCAATATCGCGGGTAAGATTGCCCTTGGAAGGAGCAATAGGCATTGCGAGATCGACATACTCGGTATTGAGCACCGAGAGCTCCATACGGGCTGTTCCCGGGATAATGAAGCTTCCTGCCATCACAGGTACTTGGGGCAACCCCGGTTCCAGCGTAAGGCCTGCTTTCTTTAAGGACAGTTCGTACCAGGTGCTGCCATTGATCTGGACGGCTTCCCGGCTAAACTGGCCCAGGCTAAGCTCTGCAATAATGTTGTTTGCAGAACTGCTGATGAGTCTTACTTCGTTGGAGTAAGTACTCACGGTCATATCCTCGGCAAAGAGCACCGCGCTAAGCAGTAACAGGAGCCCAAGGATCAGCGTTAAACGTTTCATGGTATCCTCCATCAGTGGATATTGTCTTTATTTGGTATATCTTGGATGAACCCGGCTTTGGCATTGGTAGTCTTTGCGAGATTCATTCAGCATACTCCAAAAAAGGGGCTTGGGCCTGCGCAAATGGCAGGCCCAAACCTGATTCCTTTATTTCATCAGGATCATCCTGAGAGTCTTTGAGTAATTAGCGCTGTCCATACGGTAGAGATATACTCCGCTGGAGACGCTGTTGCCATTGTTATCCAGTCCGTTCCAGACAATCGAGTGCTTTCCGGCAGGCAGATTACTGCTTACCAGGTTACGCACCAGCTGTCCCCTCAGGTTATAGACCTTGAGGCTTACGATACCGGCTTCTTTGGTGGAGAAGCGGATAGTCGTCTCTGGATTGAAGGGATTGGGATAGTTTGCTTCGAGCTTGGTAATCATCGGGCTCACTGAAGGATCGTCGTTATCAACCACCTGAAGGCTGATATTGATGATGCTTACCGCATTGGCAGGATCGTTTGAAGTGATCGTAATCGTTTCGTTGATTACGGCAGGAGCGCTAGCAGAGTATCCCAGCGAGAAGAGCATTGTGCCACCGGCAGGGATGCTGTAGTTGTAGCTATCAGGCAGGACGCTGCCATTGTTGCTGAGCTCGAAAGCCGCAGGAACTGTAACGCTACCGGTAAGAGAAACATTGCCGAGATTACGGATAACAAAGTCTTCGCTGACCTCTTCACCGCTATTGACTTCGCCATAGGCCAAGCTTGTCACGGGGAGATAGATCATCGGGACATTGGCATTTCCACTCATCGGGAAGACGATATCATCGATCCAGGCGCAATCACTGCCACTGGCATAGGACACGTCCTTGGAATAGGTCCACTTGAAGGTTCTGGTGCCGGCTGTTACAGGATAAGTAACTTGTGCCCAATCCTGTGTTCCAGACCAGCTACCCATCTCAGTATTATCGATGGAGAACTTCAGCCAGTCGTAGTTGTTTTCGCTGGAGACTTTTCTCCAGAAGCTGATATTGCCATCAGAACCCACATTGAGGGTCACCTGCAGGGTAGTGCTGGCATTGTTTCCGATTGTGCCGGACTTGGTAGCATAAGTACCGCTATGCACATTTGTACCACCCGAGACGATAGTCCAGGGATTAGCGCTGGTATTTACCCAGGGGAAGGTGGTAAAGTTGTTGGCTTCAAAGCCTTCAGCAATCACACCCACGGGCAGCATTATGGCATGATTGACCATCTGCATACCGGCAGTATAAGCAAAGCCGATCGGGATGATCGTACCATCAGGGATACCTGCACCCAGAGTAACTGTGAAGTTCAAGGGAACAGAATTGCCGATGCCGATTGAGGGCAGCATAAAGCTGTTGTTCTCGAGAGTCGCATACTGGCTATTCAGTTGAAGGGCAACGCTACCGCTCTCCGCAACCATATGTCCTGTATTCTGAAGGGTTACCGTCACTACTACTGTCTCACCGCTCTCATTGAATCCATTGTTGTTGCTATCGGCAAAGGTGGTGGAAGCAAGCTCTACGTTGGGTGCAGAGACCATCATATAGCGAGTGCTGTTCCAGTTGTTTGTGCCATCGGAGATCACGAAATCAAGCTGTACATTGGTCTGATCCGGAATCATCGGGCTGATCTGAGCAGTGAAGACGCCGGTAACGTTCAAGTTAGCGCCGGAGTTCACATTGGGCAGATTGGCACTGGTGGCATTGAATGTAATATAAGGACTACCTGTGCTGATTGTAGCGGTAAGGTTGCTAGCATCCTGAATACCTACGTTATTGAGGTTCAGATCGAGGCTAACGTTTTCACCGGCTTCGGCGATGTTATTGTTGCCATCGTTTACAGTAATGGCGCTCACCATCACATAAGGACCCGCATTGGGCACTACATCTATATTGATAAAGGTAGGTCTTCTGCGTGAACGGGTAAGCACCAATTGTGCTGTTCCGGGAGCATCAAAGGGACTGTAGCTAAGAGTAAGCTGACCGCTGGCATCTGCCAATCCCACACCCTTGAGCACGCCATTCATTGAAAGAGCTGCATAGGTGAAAGGATCGACCGTCATTTCGAGTGAGCTGAGTCCAATGAAAGTAGTCTGCGGCACATTTGCATTGTTTACAGGCGGGATGCCCATATAAATTCCCAGGGAGGGATCGCCCATCACGGAGTAAATCTCCCAGTAATAGTTGATTCTGGTGCTGTTGGAAGCCACCACAGCCATATTACCCATAAAGGTCATAGCTCCGGTTGTGGCTGCCCAATCGGCAAACGGCTCGTCATGATCGTGGAAGACTGCATCATAAGCACCGGTGCGATTGGCTACAAAGGGTGAACCCGTACCAACCACCGGGGGCTTGTGACCCACTCCCCACCAATAGTCTTCGTCCCAATAGGTGCTGTTTGTACCACCAATGTAGGCGACTCCACCTTTGTTGACAGCTCTCAACCAGGCTTCGGCAAAGCTCACACCCGTATCAAAAGCACTGGTAAGACAGCAGTTGCCTACCACTACAGGATACTCATTAGCATTCTGCAGGCTGTTTACATTGCTGACCGTGAAGGTAGGATCAGCCCAACTGGTCTCAGAACCGTGGGCAGTATAGTTTACATAGCCGACACCATTGCTCACATCCTGGATAATAGCATTATCGGAGGAGCCGGAGGCGGGATACATATAAGTATGAGAGGTGATGCCGTGGGCTGCGTTGAAGTAGTTATTGACACCATAATTGATTTGACCATTGGCATGGGTAGGACTCCAGCTACTATCGACACCGGCGATCATCACAACTTCACTGAGGTAAGCATCGCTGGGCATAGTGTATTGTTCGTGCATCAAAGTCTTGTTGACCTGATTGGTCACTTCTGCGGCTGTAGTGGCGGAGAATCTGCCAAAATACATCTCAGGGACATAATCTGTGCCCTGCAGACGTACATAAGTGAGATCCGTGATATGGCCGCCGGAGGTCTGGCCGTTGTTCGAAGGAACCTGTGCGACGTCACCCACGATCAGCAGATAGCTGGGAGCGGGGTTATCTGCGGTGGCATTATTCCAAAGTCCTTGCAGATAGGTCTTGATCTGATTAGCACTGTTGCCGATCGTCTCTGTGGTGGCAAGGATTACATTAAAGCCTTCCACTTTCTTCCAATCGATAAAGGGCTGTAAAGCACTGACAAAGTTATTCGGAGTAATGATCACATAGCTCATCGGATAACGATTGAGCGAAGCGCGATAGCTGGCCTGGTAGTTTACTACGGTATTACCATAGACTCCTGCGAAGGCGGGGGAATAGGTGCGTTCACGCAGAGCTTGAGTCGCAGCAATATCGCCGCCGACAAAATCCACCCTCACTTCAGCAGAGCTGATAATCTCTATCTCGCCGGTGGAGGGATTGTAACGCACCGGGCTAAAATCTATTGCGAAAAGGCGTTCTCCACGCATATATCCAATCTCTTCCACGCTGATGGCATCGTAATCTGTCCATCCGCGAGCCTGGTAGAATTCACGATTGATCACGAACTCCGCAGCGGAGATATCTTCACACTTGGCAATCGATTCCTGGCGAGGAAGCACCGGATGTTGCAGGCCATAAGCCCTGAGGCTGGTGGTCTGACGCTGTGCACTGGTGATCTCTGCGACTACGCTGGCACCCACCGGCACGGTAATAAGCTGGCGCAGCAGGGGCAGACGCGGGAAACCGGTCTTGTTTGTATGGGCAAAATCTTTGATAGTTAGCTCGGTAAAGCTACCTTGAGCTGTCTCAATTTCATTGTAATCGATGGCTTCGATGCCGTATCGCAGGCTAATGCCATCATCTGTGCTGCGAATCAGCTCGGCTGCGTTCGAAGCATTTGACAATCTGATCGTTCCCTGCACGGCAGCCAACGCGGCTACAACCAGCAGAAACGTAAACATGATCAGGTGTTTCTTCATGTTCACTCCTTTTATCTATTTATAATTTAGTTAATCGCACTTCTATACCATATTATTAAAGCAAATGGCAATCCGAATTCAGGAAAAAATCGCAAAATAGCAAGTAATTTGACTGGTTTGGGACAATACCATCAACAAAACTGTACGTTTAGACAAGATACGGCATTTAGCCAAACAGTCAAGTTATATCTGCTTTTGTAAGCTCTCAAATGCTCCCCTGATCGACTAAAGCCTTGCCCCGTCTCACTTATAAAAAAAGCCGGAATTTCTTCCGGCTCAAAGGTCTATTCAAGGTAAAGCAATCAGGGAAGCCAATCTTCCTTGATGATGGGCTTTTTATCCGGAGCCGGATCATCCAGGGTATAGCTCTTTGCTTCCAAATTATAGACGATACCGATGCCGGCTTTGCCAAAGGCTTCGGTGGTCTTGGCGATCACGTTTTTATTCTCGGAATCGTATTCAAACTTAAAATCATCTGTATTCATATTGGTAAGATTCAGCTCTTCGATCGTAAATGGATACTCGCCAAAGGGATCGTTGGCACGATATTGCTCCATAGCTTCGACTACCCGGTCAAAGGTAGCGAATATTGGGCTAACCTTTTGCTGAACAAGCTGTTCTTGAGCTTTATCTACTTTCAGTTGTTGTAATGGGAAGATGAAGATGAAGACCAAACCGACCAGCATCAGGATCAGCATCATTTCTACCAGTCCAATCTTCTTTCTGGATTGCAGACCGCTCTCCATAGCCTTTACTTCCGGCTTTGCTTCTGTGGCTTCAGGCTTCTTTTGTAAATCAGCCATTATCTCCTCCTAAAGGGAAAATCAGTATTTTTTTCAAGAATTACAAATGCCTGTTTTTTGTCAAAGTATTTGTATAGAACTGATCAGGATTGTCTTCAACAATGAGCGCAAATCCACACTCTGCCAATCCTGATAGAGTGCTTAGGGACGGTCTTTCTCAGTTCAGACGGAATTCGATCGGTATGATGACAAACGTACTTATCGGCTTGCCGTCAGATCTGCCCGGCTCAAATCGCACTTTTCTCACTGCCTCAACGGCAGCAGCGTCCAATCCGCCAGGTCCACCTTGTATTGATCGTCTTACTTTGATCTCGCCAACTGTGCCATCGGCAAATATCTCTGCCTCCAGGACTACCGTTCCCTGTATCCCTGCTGCTCTGGAAGAATCAGGATATACAGGGCTGATCGGCTCCAGAGGTCTGGGAGGATCATCATAAGGGACAAATTCACATGGTTTGTCCTGAGGATTGAGTGGATTTGTATCGGCTATGCTAGTTGCTTGCAGATTGCTGATCGACAATGCAAGCAGAGGGCAGGCTATCAGGAATAGCACTATTGCTATCTTGTTCATAACCACCTCCTTTGGTTTAATATATATGTGATATTCTGAGTATTGAATCTATGTCAAGTTATTTCTTCTGTTAATCCTAAAGTTTTCATATATTTAAGCCCCCTAAACGCCCCCCTTCGATGAGACAATGCTAAAACCTTGTACTGCAGCTCTTTGGTGGATCTTCAAGCAGGATTCAAGCAGGATGCAAGCAGGATTGATGCATCCTATCAAGCAGGGAGAATGACTAGGATAAGGATAGTTCCCCATTTGTCACCCAAAGAACTGCGGGGTATCAGCAAGGCCTATGGCAGGAGATTCCCGGGCAAAGGCCCGGGAATCTCCCGGGAATCACCCGCCTTTGATCCGGCAATTCTTTAGGGGAGACTTTTGAAACCATAACTGGTATAAAGTCTCACCCAAAGTTGCAAACCAGTCTCACTTGGATAGACTGGGATAAAGCCTTATGTGGTGAGTAGATATGATGGACTATGTTTGGACTTGTACATTGAGATTTTGGACGTTTCTGGACCTTCTTTTATCACCGATAAATCAAATTGCGCTGATTTTGGACTATTTATGGACTTTGGGGTTTCGCTCAGAATTTATCGAATTATAAAAGCCGCAACTGAAGTAACAAAACTCCAAAACTGAAATCTACCCAAATCCTGATCCTGATCTATAATTCAGGCTCTTCGATCCGAAAACGAATTCTCTACAATCTGAGACCGGCATAATACAATTCTCAGAGCGTCATGTGTCGACAAAAACTTAAAACCCTGCTCTTCGAGCAAAATGCCTACCAAGCCGAGCTTATCGCTTCTCTTTGTCCCTCTTCGGGAGCAGGATAGAAATCTGGATTTCCCTTTTATGATCTGCCGTGAAAATAGGCGGTACGGGCGCTCGCCGTAGCGCCCTTTGTGAAAGAAATACATAGGCGGTTCGGCGACCAAAAGGAAAAAAACCACAAATCAAGGGGAAACCCTAACACAGCGGAAGCCTATATCGGGGCTGCTGTAAGTCGCATCGTCGTAGTTCCGATAGGAAACGGTGCAGTAGTCGGCATAGTTGTGCCAGCTACCGCCGCGTCTCACACGGTCAGACCCGCTATTTGCTCCCGTAGGATTAGTTTGTGAACCACTTGGATAGCTACCATAAATATCCCACACCCATTCCCACACATTGCCACTCATATCAAAGGTGCCAAGCTCATTCGCTGCTTTGGTACCACAGGAATGAGTGGTGTCGCCAGAGTTTGAATTGTACCAGCCCACAGCGTTCAGATCATTGCTGCCGCTATAGGTATAGATGTGCGTCTGGTTTCCACCCCGGGCTGCAAATTGCCATTCCATCTCCGTGGGAAGTCTGTAACCGTTAGCTGTCCAGTTACAGCTTACATTGGTGTGGTTGCTGGAAGTGGAATTCCAGCCCCCGGGCCAGTTGGCCGGATTAGTACCATAGCTGCTATAACTGTAGCAGGGCGTTAACCCTTCCTGAATACTCCGGCGGTTGCAATACTCGATCGCATTGAACCAGGATACATAATACACTGGATAGTTATCTCCGACTCCATAACTCGAAGAGGGATTTACCCCAATCACGGCCTGATAATCCGCCTGAGTAAGCTCATACTTGTCAATATAAAAGCTGCTTATGGTTACATCCGAAGTGCCGTTGTTGAAGGTGCCACCCGCCACAGGGACAAAGCTTTCCGGCATGGGTGGACTGCTGCCATCATCCGCATAAACCCGATACAGATAGCTGCCATCCAGGCCATAGCTTTCCGCAACCGCATTCCAGATGATGTGTTTATTGGTGCCGCTGGGTAGATCATCACCAAAGTCCCCGCTCAGATTGGCGGGACTGGGGATAATATCATAGCTGGCTCCGTCATTGGCACTAAGCTTGAAAGTGATATCGCAAAGCTCAGCATTCGCATCATAGAGATCATAGTAAATATCCACAATCTTGCTGCCATCCGTGCGCTGGCTGGCTGTTACATTGCTTACTACAGGTGCGGCATTGGGAATGGGTGTTTTTTCCACTTTGATATAGTCCCAGTGGGCGTACTTGGTGGTGCCATCGAACTTGGAGGATAGGCGCATCCGCAGGTAGTTGCTGCCAGCAGGGACATCCACCGAGACCGCTGTCCAGGCATTGCTGTTGTTATTTACTGTTACCCAGTTATCCCAGTTTGCGCCGTCGTCGTATTTAACACTGTATCGGCAATAGTCGTTAGTGGTAGCCAGGTTTTTGGTGAAGTAATAGAAGCTTACGTTGTAGGTATAGCCCGCCTGCAAGGTAAGGGTTTGGAAGGTTACGGTGCTTTCCACATTGTCCAAATCCCAGCCCGCCCAATACATTGTGCCGTTATATGCAGTGGCACCACCCATGCTTTCTGAAGTGGGACCCCACCAGATGCGTCTGGCATCGGGAGTGGGATTGGCAGTGTAGCTCCAGGTGTCCGCCGCACTGGATTCAAAGCTCTGCAGGGCAAGGGTTTCGGCACATACAGGGAAGCTGATAGCCAGGATTATGAGCGTGAGCAGCAAATTCATCCTTCTCATTTGTCACCTCCCACGGTGTAACTGCGGAGGGCAGCTTTAAGCTCCGCCAGGCTGATTTTGGCATCAGGATTAGCCAGGGCGGCCTGAATTACATTATCCACATCGCCACGATAGTTTTTATATGCCAGCACCTTGTAAAACATCTGATCTCTGAATTCCGCTACATCTTGATGGGTGTAAGTAGTGGTGTAGCTACGGCCCAGGAAGTAATAATACTGGTCATCCTCATAGGGGGTTTCGTTATAGAGAACTATATATCCATCCGGAGTGAGAGGACTGTGATAGATGTTTTGCGTAACCGGCTGCCAGGTGATTACTGCGTCTATTCCGTTACTGGTATTCACGGCTACTCCATCAGGGGGCAGGGGCGGAACGTAGGTAATGGAAAATGGACTGGCGCTGGCTTTTTGGGAGTAGTTGCCAAAGCTGTCGGAGACTTTGATCCGCACCCTGGCATTGTAGCTCTGCACGGAAGGCACAGCCCAGGGATGGATGCCATCGTTATTGGTATTCTCGATGATGTTGGTGTAATCGGTACCGCCATTCAGGCTGTACCAGAGATTAACGCTATTGGACAGGATATTGGTATCCGAGGCGTTCCAGGTGATATCACGGGTATCGCCTATGTACCATACTTCGCCGCCATTGGGGGCGGTGATGGAAAGGGTGGGATCGACAGTGTCGTTGATAACCGGAGCCGTGGTGCCATAGCCAGTAAGCGCTAGCAGCCCGGAGCCAAACATAAACAGGATGCAGAGTAGCATTGCTGTTTTCATGGGTTCCTCCATATGTGAATTCATAGTTTTTTTACTATTATT
>PHBP01000001.1:109197-531556 GCA_002842035.1 Candidatus Cloacimonetes bacterium HGW-Cloacimonetes-2
GGGGGGGGGGGGGGGGTGGTAATTTGCTTTATTACAATCTGTTAAGTATAGTCTCTCCTCTCGTGCAGCTTTATGTCTGATGATAATGATACGCTCTCCGACCCGGTCATATTATGTAAGATCGCTGGTCTTGCCAAGAAGATCAGGAGTGATGTATTGGGGATCGTCCTGCATGATCTCCGAGATTTCTTGTTCAGTCTCACCCTCAGGGCATCAGATTATACTGACTGCTTTCTAATGGCTTAGAAAGAGCCTTCCCCCCCCTTTGCAATTTTTGTTGATACGATTTGCAATTCTCGGTGAGACTTTATAACTGGGTAATGAAAAGACTTCCACTAATCTCTTGACAGATATCTACGCCTTAGTTTGCTTTGTCACAATTGCTTAAAGGAGATTCTTATGCAGAAGCTGTTGATTCTGATATGCCTTGTCGCCTTAGCCTTGGGCATAGCAAGTTGTGATAAGCTCGATGAAGAGATCGATCCTGTCCGGGATTACAACTTCAATATCCAGACTCTTTCATACGATGACTTGTATCATCAGTATTCCACTCTGACAAATGCCTATTGGGCTACACCTGCGGATAGCAATGGGGTTCAGATGTTCCTCTGGGAAAACACCTTGCATTATCACCCGGTGCAACTGGCACATCGGAGTCTTGATCTTTTAAGCGATTATCGCCTAACCAACAACCTTGTCTATATGCAGCGCGCTATTATCTCTTTGGAAACCCTTAGAAGCAGAGCCATTCGTCTGAAGAAAGGCATTTACTTTCCTTACACCTTTGATTATGAGATTCTCAGCAAACCCGAACTGGCAGTTCAAGCGCCCTGGTTTTCGGGAATGGCACAAGGGATGCTACTCTCTTGCTACAGCAGGCTTTACAGCCTTACAAATAATGATCTTTACAAGGCTGTGGCTGATTCAATACTCTATACGATGACCGATTATGCTTCCCCCTATTCTCCCGTGATGATCAGCGAAGCAGACGGGGTGGGGCTGGATAAGGATTACTACTGGGTAGATGAATACCCCCACCCCACGCGGGTCTATGTGCTCAATGGCTCCATTATCGGAGCTATGGGGCTCTATGACCACTGGTGGGTATTTGGCGATAGAAAATCCAAGACTCTGCTCAGCCGTGAACTTACCACCCTCAAAGACCACGTGATGCTCTATCGCAATGAAGGAGATATCAGTTGTTACGACCTCAGATATCGGGGTAAAAACCGTCCCTACCACCAAATCCATATAGACCTCCTGCGTTTGTGCCACAAGATAAGTTCAGATAGCTATTTCCAGGAAGTTGCTGATCTCTTTGCCTCCGATTATCCCTGATCACCAGGATTCCTGGGCTTAGGATACAAAGATCTGACAGGGCTCTGGATATTGGTGCTTCTGTCTCATATTCATAGACTTGCGGCTTTTTACCGCATATCCGGTCTATTCTTTTTAAGATCAATCAAACCTTGGATGCATAATTCCGGCACAAAGACGATAAAAAGCACTTGACCCAAAGACAAGGGATCAAAACAATTGCCATACAAAACAGGGAATGATCTTTAGCAAGGGAGGATAGTAATGTTTGAAATATCAGAGCTTAGTGTGATAGCCGCACAAATGGAGACGAGCCTCAAAGGCAAGGTCATTGCTCAGGGCTCGCTGGGAAACAGCCCGCACAAGTTTGTTTGGTACAATCGCAGTCACGAGGAATTCGCAGAGCTTTGCCAGGGCAAGAGAATCGGTAATGCACGCTTGATGGGCAGGTGGCTTGGGCTGGATTTTGAGCCCAGATACCGGATGATCTTTGGAGAAATGGGCGGTAAGATAATCCTGCATCCCAAAGGCGAAGCAATCCCCAAAAGGTATCATCTGCTGCTGCAATTTGAAGATGGAATGGCATTAACTGTCGTGATCGGGATGTGGGGCGCTTTGGAGCTGTACAAACAGGGAGACGAGCTTTCCCGGGCTTATATCAAAGGAATGGCAACCACTCCGCTTGACCCGGGCTTTAGCCAGGACTATTTCCTCGATCTGGTGGCAGGTATTACCGCCAAAGGCAAGCGCAGTGTAAAGAGCTTGCTTACCCAGGAACAAACCATCCCTGGGCTGGGCAATGCCGTGGCGCAAGACATAATGTTTCGCAGCGGGCTTAATCCCAGGCGCAACCTGCAAGAGCTTGGAAAGCTTGAGCTTGAGAGATTGTACCATAGTATCCTTTCCGTAGTAAGAGAGATCAAAGACTTGGGCGGCAGATACGATGAAACAGATCTGTTTGGCAAGCCCGGAGGCTATATTCGCCTGATGGATTCCAAGCGAAAGGAGTGTCCCACTTGCAGTGCAGCCATCCAGACGATGCAGTATCTGGGTGGAGCGTGTTACTTTTGCCCTGTTTGTCAGAGCTGAGCATCTGCATACGATACTATTAGTTAGCTTTATTTCATAAGAATCGAGTAATATTATCAACAGAGGTCATCACATAAAAGCCTGATCTGAGATTGACATTATCTTGCTTGGGAAAAGCTGTTTTCCAAAGCTGTTGGGCTAGCCTGGGCATAATGCTATAGGCCGGCAGCAAGCAGAGATTAATCTTGTAAAGGATATATGTATGAAACTGTACCTGTATTTGTTTTTGACCTTTTCGGTGAGCCTCCTGGCGGGTCTTTCGGGAAGCTTTAGCGTAGGTGGAGCCGGAGCTGATTATAATACGCTCACAGAGGCATTGGCAGCTGTGAATAGCCAGGGATTGGATGGAGATCTGACTCTCACACTCAATCCCGGAACCTATAATGGAGCTTATCAGCTTCAGCATCAGAGTAATGGCCACAGGCTTACTATCACCGGGGGGGCAGCCCCCAGCCAGCAGATCATCCTGATGAATAGCGCTGCTTCAGCCACCAATAACTACATCCTGAAGCTGAATGCAGTTTCAAATGTTACTCTCAATGGGCTTTACTTTCAGCAAGCGGGCTCTTATTCGCGGGCTCTGCATATCGAGGGCAATTGCGATAACCTGGTGATCAGCAGCAATAGCTTTTCCGGAGTGTTAAACGCACCCACCAGCAATTCCGAGAGCATATATTTCCGTGCCTCCGGATCGGGCGATGCAGACAATGTCCATATCGCACTCAATAGCTTTTACAATGGATCTTACCATCTGATGGTTAATAGCGGCAGCTACAACGATAAATTTACAGATTGGACTATACTCAATAATGCCCACAGCAATGGCTACGTAGGGCTATACCTTATGCGAATGGAGGATTTGGCAATCGAAAGCGGTAGCTTTGGCTCAATGACAAAGGCAATAGATCTCAACACTTCAGAGGGCGAGCTTGATGTTAGCCGCAACAAGATCGACGATTGTCAGAATGGCATCGTTATCAGTTATGCTACCGTTGATGATCCCACAGCTCCTCATGTCTATAACAACATTATCAGTGTGAGCAACGGCACCGGCTTGTCAGTAAATGGCAACAACCTCAATATCTTTCACAATACCGTCCTCAATACGACTATCGAGAGCTATCAGAGATACGGAGTTCAAGTATCCGGCACAAGAATGAAATTCAAAAAGAACAATGTAGTCTGTTTGGGTGGTGCTACTCCCCTGTCTGCTTATTCCATCAATCCCACAGACTCTCAACGTAGTATCATCGAACATAACAATTTCTATTCAAACAACATAGCCATCGCTCAGGTATCAAACGATCGTTACAATCAGATAGAGGATTTTAACTTTATCGCAGGCGTGGAGAATAGCTGTCAATACCCTCACTTCTCGGGAATCAACCTCACACCGGGCTCGCCCTGGCTGAACAACCTCTATCCTTCCACGGTAGTCACAGAGGATTTTACTGGTGCTCTACGCAATGTAAGTAGTAGCGATATCGGAGCAATTGAATTTAGCCCTGATCCCGCTCTCACTCCTATGAGCGGCACCTATATGGTGGGGGGCAGTGAAGCCTTTACCAGCCTGACTGCCTTCCTGGATGCAGTCTCTCTAAGGGGTATCAGCGGCAATACCACAGCCTATTTGACTGATGCGCTATATACCAGTAGCTACGACCTCAATAAGATCCCGGGAGCCGGAGAAGCAGCGCTGCTTACGATCCGCTCTTACAATCAGGCAAATAGCATTATCCGCAACCTGAGCCAAAGCTCTGCCTTTATATTGAAGCTCAATCGCGTAAGCTATCTGAAGCTCTCAAATCTGAGCTTTGAAACTACCGGCAATGGAACACATATCCTGCTCAATGGCACAAACAGCGATATTTTTGTACAGTATTCTGAGCTTTTAGCACCGGCATCTTCCAGCGGCTATGGCATCAGAAGTCCCTATGGCTCTGAATCCAAGCGTATAGATATCTTTAGCTGTGAATTTGATAATCTGGGGACTGCAATAGAGGTCTATGGCAATGGATGGGATATCTATGGAGCTATCTTTACAAACTGTGGAACAGGCTGCTTTACACAAAGCTCAAATGACATCAGAATCGAGACCAGCCAGTTCATCGGATCAAGCTCTTATGCAATAAACATCAACCAGACCAATCTGGGCAGCATCCTTGGTAACAGGATTAGCGGCAGCGGTAATGGTATCTACTTTGGAGCAGGAGCATATACCGGAGGAACTCGCAGCTTGATCGCTAACAATGCTATCAGTATCGATGGAAGCTCCCGTAATGGTATCGCCATCAGTGGCTCCGGAATCAATGTGATCAACAACAGCAGCAGAGTCTATGGCTACAATGGAAAAGGCTTGTACAGCTATGAACTGGGCACATATATCGATGTCGTAAACAATATCTTTGCGGTAGATCAGGGCTTGGCTATGGATTTTGGTTACTTCAGCCCAGCCTCCAGCAAAGTTGTGGATTACAATAGCTATTACTCTGAGGCAACCGGCTTTGTCAAGATGGGTACTGAGTACGGCGATCTGGCATCTCTGAAGGCAGCTTACCCGGATTACAACCAACATTCTCTATCACTACTGCCACATTTCACAGCTGATATGCACACGGGTAGTCCCTGGCTTAGAAACGCAGGCCTCGTACGCTCTGAGATCACTACCGATATGGATGGAGAACCCAGAGGAGATAGCTTTGATATTGGAGCAGATCAACAGACAGGACCCCTTACTCTCAGCCCAATGGCAGGAGTATATACAGTGGGAACAATTGGCAACGACTACAGCAGTCTCGATACCTGTATCAACGATATAATGCTGCGTGGTATCTCCGCTAATGTAACAATCAATATCCTGCCCGGCACCTACACCGGATATTACACAATCCGAGACTTCCCAAAGACTGCTCCTGGTCTGGCACTCAGCATAAACGCGATGGAGCAGAGCGACTTTGTAATCACTCCCACTCAGACCTACGGCTATGAAAACTTCTTCTTCAGGCTGGTCGGTGCCCGCAACGTAAGCTTCAATGGCATCAAGATGCGCAGCACGCAAAGCACCAGACAGAGCAATTACATTGTCCTGAACGGTAGATGCGTAAACATCAGCTTCACAAACTGTGATTTCGATTTCACCAATTCAAACTCTGGATACAGTACCGGAATCAATACACCGGATAGCCAAGGCGACCAGCTAAGCATCTCAGGTTGCAACTTCATTGGAGCAGGTTATGGACTCTATATCGCAGGTCCTTATTATGCTACAAAGAGTTACGACAACGTGAGTGTAGTCTCCTGCAGCTTCCAGGGCAGCTCCAGTGCCTTGGAGATCAGCAAAACTGTGAACCTCTCAATTATCGCAAATCAGTTCACAGGCGTAAACAAAGCGATGGCATTCAGTTACATCAGCGGCTCCAGCGCTATCCGGCGTAACCGCGTACTTACCGGATCTTTCACTGGATCATATAGTTCAGCCAATCCGATCAGCTTATACAGTTGCAACGGAGCATTGGAAAGTGCTTTCCAGATCATCGATAATATTGTACATCTGACAGACAATATCGTCCAAGCTGCCACCGGCATCATCATTGGCCAATCCAGCCATATCTATATGGCACACAATACTATCTCTGTAGAGAACTCGACTTATAATGAATACGGCAGTGCTATGGAGATTGGCAACGTGAGCCTCTCCAGCTTTTGGAACAACATCTTCTGCAGCCCGATTAATGGCTATGCCCTCAGGATCAATAACTGCACGGATTACTACTTCAGCCACAACGCCTATTACAACAGCGCGATGAAGATGGCAAGCATCAATAATACCGGCTATGGCAGAGAGGATTTCCTCAGTTTGATGGATGCCGATGGCATCTTTGCCGATCCCCTGCTCAATTCCCAAGGCTATAGCCAGAGTGGCATACTAAGGGACAAAGCTGCCTCCAGCACTGTAACACTCGATATAGATAACAACAGCTTTGGCAGTCTTGCCGATATCGGTGCTGCCGTCATCGCAGATCAGGGAAGCCCTCTGAGCGGGTTCATTACAGTGGGATCAGGCGGAGATTTTGCTGATCTGGATACTGCGATTGCCGCTTTGATGAAGCGTGGACTGGGTGGAAACCTGGAACTGAGAGTCCTGCCCGGAAATCACACTGTAAGCACGATTCTGGGTTACGTCGGCAACAGCCACCTCTATAGCCTCAGATTAACAGGCCAGTCCGGTGCAGCTCCCGTGATCCAAAAGAATGCCACCGGCAGTGATAACAACTTTATACTCAAGCTGAGGAATACCAATAACCTTAGCCTCGAGAACCTTGCCTTCCAAAGCCTTAATCCGGTGTATTCGAAGGGTCTTGATATCTCCAGATTCACCAAGGATCTAAAGATCAATAACTGCAGTATCTATACAGGTGTAAATACGCAGTCAAGCCAATATAGCGCTGCTATTTACGCTTATGATGCCCTGATAAAGGATTGGGACATCGTAAACAACCACATCATCAATAATCCTTATGGGATTTGTATTTGGGGCGTGAATCAGACAGACGTGCAAAACAGCGGTCTGGTAATAGACAACAATGAGATCCGCGGTAATTTCTCAAGCATTTACCTGGGATATGTTTATGCTCCGCAGGTCAGCAGGAATCAGATCCAGGAAGCCAGATACAATGGAATCAATCTTAGCTCCGGAATATCGGGTATGCGCATCTGGGCAAATCAGATTTCGACCGGTACCGGTATCCCCATGACAATCTCATATATTGGAACTAGTAGCACTGATAATATGATCTACAACAACTACTTCCGTGGTGGCTCGGGCAGCACTGTGGCTGTCAATGTAAACAACGCTCCGAATTTGAAGTTCTACTACAACACTATCGTCTGCACCGGCAATTATGACTATGCGATGGGCTTTTATCACGGCTCATCCAGCACGGGGCTGGCTTTTGTAAACAACATCGTAAAAACTAGTCTGGGTTTGGCTGCTCAGTTTAATCAACTGGCAGATTTTGAGCCCCAAAGATGGGATCACAATCTCTATTACAGCGCTGGCAGCCAGAAAGTTAAGCTTGGATCGACCGTGATAAACAGCTCATTCAATTGGAATCAGTCAACCGGCGATCAATTCTCAATCTTTGCGGATCCGCTCCTGGATGGAGAATCCTACAATCTCAGCGCTGGCTCGCCAGCCAGATTCGCGGCTACAATCGTAAATGGCATTGCCACAGATATCGAAGACAATCCCAGGATCAATATCGATCTCGGCTGCAAGGAGTTCCAGGGTACACTGGGCACGCCTGAAAACCTGGCAATGGCAGTGGATAGCATCAACCAATGCGTAATCCTTAGCTGGGACAGCGTAGCCGGAGCAGGTCTGTACAAGGTGCAATACTCCGTCGATCCCTACGCTGCTGTATGGCAGGATGCGCCCAATGGCAATACCGGACAAACCGAAATCAGCCTTCCGATCAACTCCGATGTGATCTTCTACAGAGTGATCGCAATCGGCAATTAATACATTGTTCTAATAGCAGTTAAGGGCTGGTTCATCCAGCCCTTTCAATTTATCAAACCTACTTTACTCTCATCCACCCCCACCATTTTCCCCAATGATCTAAAGCATATCACCAGCAGATCAAGAGCAAATCAAGTCGAACGCGGTTCGAGGTGAATTGCTCTTGATCTGCTGGTGATATGCTCTTGACTAAGCAGAAAACTAGGAGGAGGATTATCAGAGTCCGCGGAAACGGAAGGAGCGTTGTAACATAAGTCCGTGGCTCAGCGTATTCTCTGTAGCCTCATACTTCAAATTGTAAGAAAGCCGCAGACGATAGGGCAACATCAGCCGCAGGGAAGTGTCGTGCGAGATCAACATCACCGTATTCTTTTGCAGGTCAGTAGCTTCCTGCAGCTTAAGCTGGTAATCCAGGAAGAACTTTGAGCCCAGATACTTGCTCAAAGAAAGGGATAGATTGTTTAGCAAAATTGAAGAGCTAAACTGAACAATATCTGTGCTGAACTGCCTCATATCAGTGTAATTTGCGAGATTATCCGGATCGTTTGTAAACTCCGTAGCAAGGTTTTGGATAAAGCCGACATTGATGCTGAAAGCATCGAGCTTGAAGAAGCGACGGATGCTGTTTTCCACCGGGTAAAGTATTGGCGAGATGAGAGATGCATTCAGGTTACCGGAGATCAGGCTGATTGCTTCATCGGAGAGCAGGTTCTGCCGTTGAGTGCTGGATAACTCATCCACGGACTGGTTGTATCTGAGCCGCGACAGGATCTCTGTGGCAGAGCGATCCGAGGGATTATCGCTGGAAAGATTAAATTCCAATCGCTCCAGCAAGGACTTGGTGTTATCTCGATCTGTCGTGACATTGAGACTTACCAGAGTGCCATCCGGAGCGCGCTTGATAAACATACCCTCAATGGACATAAGCTCTTGTGATTCCAGGATATCGATATTCAGACGATCTACATTGAAGACCGTGCCAAAGATATCGATGCTACCTTGCTCCGAGCTGAAAGAGGCATCCACCAAACGCCAGGTCAGACCGTCGTAAATAATATGCAGATAGCTGCCGGGCTCGATCTTCAGATTCGTAGGGTAAGTGACATAATTTATATTGTCTTGCAAGCTGATAAGCAGGTCCAGACTGAAAGGCAACGGAGCAGGATCAGGAGTGTTTTTCTTGAAAGCGGCATCCCTGAAAGTGTAGATCAAGCGCAGCAGGTTTTCTGTATTGGGCGGGTAAACCGCTGAGGCATTGGAAAGTACAGCTTGGGCAGTGATCTTCATATCGTCAAAAGGACCCATCACCGTGGCGTAAGGAGCGTTTTGCCCCCTCAGCACGACAGTGCTAAGTGAGCGTGGCGGAGTAAAATAGGGTATATTACCCTGAATTCCGGGCTCGGCGATGCTGACTTCAAAGACACCCAAATCAAGCATACCGGCTTGGAAGCGATTGCCTTCGTCATCAGTAAAGCGGTTGTTGATCCTGAGTTGTCCCAGCCCCATATTGGCTGTAAAGTTCTGTATAATCAGCCGGTTATCCCTGATCACAGAATTCAGGGTAATCTGTTTGATCTCTTCGGGCTGATCCACCAATTTGAGGCTGCCACCGGTAATCGTAAGATTGCCTTCTTCAAGGCTAAACTGATCCTCAGAAACTCCAACAACCAGATCCAGGCGAGATCTTCCGCGGGCATCCAGTATGTAATCAACGTTATTATCCAGCCATGTAAATAGCTCGCCTTCAAGATTTAGCCTTAGCTTGGAGTCATTTTCGAAATAGCGGTTTGTTAAGAGATTGTATCCCAAGGCTCCAGATCCAGTCAAAGCCAAAAGATCTTGTTTTCTGGCTGAGACAGTGTCAATCTGGAGTAGCTCATCTTTTTGAGATGCAACGAGATCAACCTGATCCAGCTCCAGTCCAAAAGCACTGATTTGATTAGCCTGCAGATCAACAGTCAGTTCAGGTTGGGCAATCTGGTGGATCAAATCCTTGAAAGATGCTGTTATCAGACCATTTAAAGTTCCTGTAACAGGGCTTTCCGCCAGTACATCAACCGGGCTGAGATTCATAATCCGCGCCGATGCCACAAGTCCGGCTACATCATCAATCGAGAGTTCACCGCTAAGGCTTACCAGTTCTCGCTTGGTATTGCTGATTGCTCCGTCCAACTGCGCCAGAGCAGGTACTCCACTCAAGCTCAGTTCAGCGGAGAGGGGGTACAAGCCACTGATTATAAGTTCGTTTAGGCTTAGCTTGGCATCGATCAGATCAGAGTGATGGTAATTGTAACTTGCTCTGAGATTAAGGCCGGAGAATTGAGGAAGAAACAGCTCTAATGCGGGGTAAAATTGGGCTAGATCAGCTCGTTCCAGATCGTTCAAAGCCAGATCAAAGCCAAAGTCTTTGATATTGTTTGTAAGCATTGAACCACTTAGCGATACGAGGTCGCTAATTCTTAAAGCGTACACATTGAGCAGTTTATCTCGCAGATCTGCTGTAAGACTTAGATCAAGTGGTTCGCCATTGAATAGTCCGTTTTCACTATCCAGATTGAGCACAGCATCACCTGTTCTAAGGTTGTATGCGCCTATCAGCATAAGATCTGTGTTGTATTGGAAAGATCCTGATAAATCGACATTTAAAGTGCTGCGAGTAACTATCTGATCCCTATCCAAGTATGCCCGGATTGCTCCACTAACGAGTGGAGAGAGATCCTGAAACAGCTTCAAGTCGTAGTGATCAGCTAAGTTAAACTCTGTAAAATCAGCATCGAGTAATAGATCTCGCGAGAGCAGATCGCCTAGCACCGTGATGCTATAACCCTCTGTACTGTGGATAGTTGCATCAATGAAATAGGACTGCTGCAGAGAGGATGAACCCGGAATTAGCTTGATCAGACCGCTCAAATCACTGATGTGTAGTCCTTGATAATCAAAGGTGATCTCATCAATAAGCAGCTCTCCGAGTGGAAGGCCGGAGTTCAAATCAAGATCATAATGCACTGTTCCCGAAGCAATAAGATCAGTTCCATTAGTTCCCAGTGGATTAGTCGTGAGTGAACCCTTGGCAAGGCCGGTCTTTAGATTGTAAACTGCCTCGGCTTGGACGAGTTGGTTTTCCCATTGTGCACTTAGGAGATTGGCACTCAGTGTCTTATCTGCGTAAATGGCGCTCAGGCTGATGGCGGATAAGCTATATGCTTGATAGGCAAGGCTCTCAGAATATGCTCTCAACTCGGCTATTGGATCGCTGAGCGGACCTTGAGCAACCAGTTCACCCTTGAAACTACCCCGCAGATTCGGATCAAGCGTGGATAGATCCAAGCTGGGGAAATCGAGCTTGGCATCCAGACTTGGAATGCCAAAGAGATCAGTTATGGATGCGTAACCATTTAATGTGCTGTTATCTAGCTTGAGCCGAGAGATCTCTGCCCTTATATTATTTTCGTCACCTGAAGCAGCCAGATAGGGTATAGTGAGGCTGTATTTATCCAAGAGTAAAGCTTCTGTAGCCCAAAGGAAGGCCTTGGCCTGCAATTTAATCGGTGCATTTGCTGTGGTTTGGCTGGCAGTAACGGAAAGATTGAGGTCGGTTCTGAAGTCCTTTATGTCCTTGTGGTATGCGTAGGAAGGATTGAGATTGGTGATCTCGGCCTCGCCAAAAGCTAACCTTCCTTTATCCAAACTCAGCTCTGCTTTGATACTACCTCCGCTGGAGGAACGCGCATTCAGATTAACATTGGTTTGCTTATCGTTAACTGCTTGTATTTCTAAATTGCTAAGCTGCTCTTGTAAAAGTAATACATCGCTATTGATAATGGTCAATTCGATGCCAATATCAGCGGAAATACTGCCGTCTGTGAGCTTGAGTTTATGGAAATATGGAGTCAGGTCGGGAATCTCAAACTTCTTGTGGGCTCGTGGCTCTCCGCCTGCTTTGGGCCTGATCCTTAGATTGACTATAGGTGAGCTTATCTCGACATCATCCAGAAGCTTACGCATTTTGAATCCGCTAAAGATCACCTTGAGGAGATTGTAGCGTACTCGTAGCTGCTGCACATTGAAAGCCAAGCTGCTGTCAGTGGCGGCAAATACGATGTCTTTGGCTATTAGTTGCCTCTCTCCGATGCTAAGCTCTCCAATCTGGGCCTTACCTCCGAGCGCCTTGGATATCTCCTTGACTGCCAGATCCTTCACCCTGCCTTGCAGATCAAAGCCATACCAGGCTATGAAGAAGATGCTGTTTATCAAAAGCAGCACCAGGACAAGGGTTAGGAACCTTTTAGGCTTTCGCATAAGTCGTTCTTACTGCGGGACAAGTACCCCGTTTTGCAAGGAGTAGGAGCTTTTGGCAAGCCCGGCTGAATCTTTGTCATGTGTAATGATCACAAAGGCTTGCCCCTGTTCACGGTTCAGTTTTAAGATCGTCTGCCAGATTTCCTGGCTGTTTTCGGGATCGAGATTGCCTGTTGGCTCGTCCGCAAGGACCAATCTGGGATGGTTTGCCAGTGCTCTGGCGAGAGATACGCGTTGCTGTTCGCCACCACTTAGCTGGTTTAGATAGTGTTTCTGGCGGTCTTCCAAGCCAAAGCTCTTCAGCAGTTCACGCGCTCTCGATAAGCTCATGGCTTTGCTCTGCCCATCAATCATAAGCGGCAGTGCCACGTTTTCTTCTGCGCTTAGGTCATCTATTAGGTAGTGAAACTGGAAGACGAAACCCAGCTCTTTATTGCGCAACTGAGGGGCATTCTTTGAGCTCGATGATACGGGGGCACCAAGATAGAGCAGCTCTCCTTTATCCGGAGAATCCAGTAAGCCAAGTATATGCAAGAGAGTGCTTTTACCGCTACCGCTCTTTCCCGTGATACTGATCAATGCTGCTTCATCAATAGTGATCGATGCACCTTTGAGTACCTCAATCTTCTGCAAGCTGTCTTGATAAGTCTTCACCAGGCTCCTAGCTTCGAGTATATGCATTCATTCCTCTTATGGGTTTCTTAACAGATCCATTATCTGCATCCGGTCTATTCGTTTGAGTGGTATCAGAATACACGAGAAGATGATCAGGGAAGATACCCCCAGGATGATCAATTGATTAATTGGAGATACATAAATCGTTAGTTGATCAATGAAGTAAACCTCTCCCTTGAGGCTGTAAAAGTTCTGATTTACAATGAAAAGCGAGAGGAGCCAACCGAGTAATTGTCCCAGCAGGACCGATGCTACTCCTACCATGGCTATCCTGTAGAACAATAGATGCTTGATACTGCGGGTAGCGGCGCCGATGGTCTTCAGTACAGCTATCTCGTTCTTTTTGTCATAGATGATGGTTATCACAGCGCTTACGACGTTTAACCCGGCTATCAGTATCAGGAAGCTAAAGATGATGAAGATCAACCACTTCTCCATTCTGATCAGTCTAAACAAGCTTTCGCTGCTATAGTTCCATGGGATTGCCTCATAACGGGCACCCAGTTCCTGCTTCATACTTTCGCCAAGACCGACTGCATTATCAATCTGAGCTGGCACCAGGCGCAGCTCCAGCTTGGAGTAGCTATCATCAATCAGGAGTAGCGCTTGTGCATCTTGAGGTGTCATTATCACGATCGATCTGTCTGACTCGTAGTAACCGGAACGGTATATCCCGGCAATTCTATAGCAATGCTCACTCGGAAATAAACCCAGCATACTTATTCTTTCCAATTGAGGATACACTACTTTGAGGCTGTCACCGGCCGTCTTTCCCAGCTCTTTTGCCATGTAATAACCCACATAGACAGCACCGGGCTCAAGATCTGTATATCCTTTCTCAAGGTATCGCTTGTACGGCTCGATAGCACCCGTGGGCTGGTAATAAGCTCGGATCAGAGCACCCCGTATAGATTCACCGTCCTGCACCATAGCTGAGTACGATATATTCGCTGATATATTGGCTATCTCTTTGCGTTTTGAAAGCTTGGCAGCAGCTTCGTCAACCTGCTCCCGGCTAAGGTACTCATTGAGTTGACTCTGTAACGTAATATGGGAGAATGAATCCAGCAAAACCGTCTTGAGAGTGCGCTCATAGCCTTCGAACAGGTTTAACCCGGCACTCAGTATCGCCACTGACAGAATGATTCCCAAGACCATAAAAACAAAGCTAAAGCGCATCAGTGTGCGCTTTGGATGCTTTAAGTAGTTCTGTAGAAAGAAGTGCTCCAGCTTATTCACGATCCTGCTCTTCGTTTTTGTGCTCCAAAGCGATATTGACATACCGTTCGATCGACAAAGGCAGATTCCGGCCGGTATTTATCCTGTTTACGATCAGCTCAGAGATCAGGCCCAGAGAGATAAACTGAAGACCGGTAATAATCAGGAGCATCCCCAGAAACAAAAGGGGACGGTTGCTGAGAGGATAACCGTAAAAGATCTTGAGTACTGCCAGGTAGAGGCTAAGGAACAAGCCAGCCATTGCCGAGACAAGCCCAATCCTGCCAAAAAGATAGAGCGGACTCTTGACATACTGAGTAACCATCTTGACCGTCATCAGATCAAAGAATCCTCGCAGATACCTCTCCCAACCATACTTGGATTTGCCATACTTTCTGGCTCTGTGTTCCACGTCAATCTCACCGACCCGATATCCCAAGGAATTTGCCAAAGCCGGAATGTATCTGTGCATCTCTCCATAGAGATTCAGCTCTTTTACCAAGGGCTTTCTATAAGCCTTGAAGCCGCAATTGTAGTCCTTGAGTTTGAGATCGAAAGTCCTTGCAGTTACATAGTTGAACAGCTTGGAAGGCAATGTCTTATGCAGGGGGTCGTGACGCTTTTTCTTCCATCCGGAGACCAGGTCATAACCTTCGTCCAGCTTTACCAGAAATCGCTGTATCTCGATTGGATTGTCCTGCAGATCAGCATCCATAGTAAAGACGATCTCACCCTGAGCATAATTAAAGCCCTGTTGCAGCGCTGCCGCTTTGCCAAAATTACGCCTGAACCTGATTATCCTGATGGCAGGGTTTGCCATAGCCAGTTCGTTCATAATCTCAAAGCTCTTGTCTCTGCTGCCATCATCGATAAAGATTATTTCATAGGTGTTATCGCCCACATTCGCAATTATTTCATCCACCAGGATGCGTATTGAATCCTCTTCATTAAGGGTCGGAATCACAAAACTTAAGAGCATCTAAACCTCATTTAATCACTATCGAAAAAAGTGTCATGACCAGCCCCGAGATTAGCGGAATCTTGACGTTATCATCCACCGGAACATCCCAAAGCTCAGCAAAAGTAGCAGCCAAAGCCCCAACCAGAGCCATAGCAGGTCGCTCCCAAAAGAATGCCAAGCCAAAGCTGAAAGTACTTACAAAACAAGCCAGACTACCTTCCAGAGACTTCTTGACTTTCAAGAACTTACGCTTGCCAAAATTGATCCCAATAATTGCCGCAAAGGTATCGCCTATGGATAGAAAAGCCATTGAGCAAAACGCTATAGTGGGCTCAAAGAAAGCCACCGCTAACATACCGGAAAAGATCAGATAGGTTGCCCCGGTAAAATCCTTCCACTCGTGTTTGCGGAGTATCAAGCCAAAGAGCCTCATAAAGTTCTTGCGAAATGATTTCTGCCAAAAACGGCTGAATTCTATGATCAGAGAAACCAAGAACGCCACAAAGAGCAGAGTAAATCCCAGTAGTCTCTTGTTTCCAAGCAGATACCTGTATGTGAAGGGAATCACCAACGAACTGATATGAATTGACTTCCTGATGGTCTCGCTCTTGAAGAAAGCCATCAATCACCAACTTCTACGCTTCATAGTGATCCAAGATCTTGATTAGATTGGGACTTTTCCAGCTAATGATGAAACTATTGGCACGCTGATCTTTAACTGCTTGTCCCCCATTATCGAGCATAAATCTGGACTGCAAATCCTGCAAGCTGGTCTCATCAACCATAATAAGTGGCTCGGGATTTTTCATTCCCCAGGGCAATAGAACTTCCAGCTTCTCCCAGTTTTCCGGACTAAGGTCTTTGGCTTTAATACGGGCATCAACCGCTATTTTTTGAGGCTCTTCCGCATTGGCCAGAGCTTCATTTAGAAACTCATTAAAGCATGCTAAGAAGGCATCATATTTTACCGGATCCATCGTAAAGCCGGCTGCCTTGGCATGGCCACCATACTGGATTAAATGATCCCGGCAATGTGTAAACGCCGATACCATATTGAAACCATCGCTGCATCTGCCTTCACAGACCATTGCTCCATTGTGCATCTTCAGCATAATCGTGGGAATATCCAGATTGTTTACTACATAAGTCGCGGCAGTTCCCAGCAGGTTGTAGGGTATTACACCTTCATCGTCATAATAGACGAAAGCAGGACCCACAAAGTCTGTGACCAGACTGTCCATAAAGCCAAAGACCTTATTGAGTTCCTGTTCCCAGAGATTCTTCTGCTGCTCCAATTCCTGAAAGAGATCTGCTTTTTCGTCGGAGACCTGCAACATAAAGCGTATCGCTGTATGTTCACCTCCGGGCTCGCGTCCGTTGGCTATCAATCTTGCAGTATTCTGGATGAAGTTAAAGATCGTCGAGGGAGAATCTACCCGCATATAATTACGCAGGAGAAAGTCTATCGTATAATCCCGCACTTTGTCCCAATTCTCGATAACCTCTCGCACTATCAATCTGTTAACACCCGTCATCGGCACCTTGTCCGCAATTGATCCAACCGCTGCCCAAAAGTAACTGGCATGAGGCACTTCGTGCTCCAAAAGCCTGCTGAGATATCTGATAAGAAGCAGCACAACTCCTACTCCTGCCAGTGATTTGTAAGGATATTGGCAATGAGGCAACTGCGGATTGAGAATGGCGTATGCCGGGGGTAAATGATCCGGCTGTATCAAATGATGATCTGTTATTAAAACCTCACAGCCCAACTTATTGAGCTCTGTAACGCCTTCCCAGGCACTGATCCCATTATCGACCGTGATCAGCAGCTTGTAGCCACCCTGCCTCACAAAATCTATCACAGAGGCCTGGATCCCATGCGGCTCCAAGTTTCTATTTGGTATGTAGTAACGGTGTTTCTGATAACCGCAGGAATTGAGGAACTGATACAAGATATAGGTACTGGTTACTCCATCCGGGTCATCGTGACCAAAGATCACCAGAGCTTCATTCTTGTAGAGGGCTCGTCTCAAGCGCTCTGCAACTTCCTCAATACCAGCCAATAGCGACTCATCGGGCATATCCTTCAAGCTCAAGCCCAACTCGTCTGATTTCAGACCCCGATGCTTTAGTATCTGCCCCAATAGATCAGGACTAGCTTCTGCCGGTACCTTCCATCGGTTTACCATCCCGTGATCTCCTCTGCTTCAGGAATTTCTCGTGGAGCCTTACGATCCGGAGCCTTGGAAAGGACGTCAAATCCGGTAAAGCCAAAGAGCATCATAAATGCTTGATCTTCCAATCCATTAGTCCCGAGTGATCCCCGCTTTGTGTACTGAAATCCCAAATCAAAGCGATTGCCATTGTTCTTGAGGGGAATGGTCAAGCCTGCGCTAAGCCCCAGTTCATTTATCTCATTGCCATCGCTATCCTTAAAGGGAAGCTTACGATAGCTGATGCCTGCTCTATAAGGCAGTCTGCCCCAACCCGCGTCAAATTCTTCCTGGACAGGCTCATAAGCGATACCGAGACCAAGCTTGTAAGCCTCGCCGTAATTAGCCCCTGCCTTGCTCCAATCCTCATAGTTCAAGTCTGTGGAAAGCTTGATATGCCGGAGAGGCAAAGCCGTTAACGAGGCACAAAGTTGAGATGGCAGCTCAAAAGATGCATTCTCCGATGTCTCCGTCTCGTGGATCGAAGTCCTGGTCTGGTCTCCCCTGAGTGTAACAGGGAGCGTGTAATTTATTCCCAGAGAGAGCTTTTTAAAGCTCCGTATGATCCCAAATGTAGCTGTAGGATTCTTGTAGCTCTTGATCAGTTGCTCACGGGTATCAAAGTTGCCAGAACCGCTGTTTTGAACAAAGCTTCTGGTCTCGTGACCAAAGTAATAATTCCCACTTACGCCCATACTCCAGCCACCGTGACGAAAGCTGTAAACCAGATCACCGCGATAGAGGTAGCGATCCATACTCTGCTGCTCCGTAATTGTCGATGCCAGAGTGCTATCGTAGAAACTGGTTTGATTGGTTACCAGTCCGGAGGCGTAAGAATTGAACTGGAATCCAATCCTATGCTTCTTGAGCGGGACACTCATACTAAAATACGGCAAATCAAGTGAATTATCCGTAAAGCTCCGCTTGCCCTGAGCCTCAGTTTCGGACTTGTATCTGGTGTATCCCAGGATCAGTCCGGTGGAAAAATAAGTCAGGTTGTTATCATTGTGCATAGCCGGATTGGCATAGCCGTTGTTTATACGAAACATATCGCTGGCACCGGTATCACCCATCCCCATACTGTAGATATCCCTGCCCCAAAACTGCACCGGATAACCGTCGTATGAGAAGATAGAATTCCCTGCGAATAGACCACTTAGCGTTACTAACACGCCAAGGATTAGAAAGGTTTTTTTCATTTTTTATGTCCTGCTTTATGATGAGCCGGTTTCACCGGATCTGGAGGTATTCTAAAGAACTTGTGAGCATTGGCAAAAGCTGCCTCTGCCACTTCATTGGGACTGATTCCCTTGATCTCTGCGATCTTACTGGCAATCAGGTGTAAAAACAAGGGACTGTTACGTTTACCGCGATGGGGATGCGGAGGGAGATAGGGACAATCCGTCTCTATCATAAAGCGATCCATCGGCACGATCCGCACGACGTTTTCGAGCTGGGAATTATTGTAGGTTACCGATCCAGTGAAACTCATCATCCACCCGGCATCAAGCACTTGCTGAGCAAAGATGATATCACCGGAAAAGCAATGGAAGACAGCATCTTTGACGCCTTGATCCTTGAGGATTTTGTAGCATTCCTGGTGAGCCTCGCGATCATGCACTACCACCGGAAGCTCGTACTCCACAGCCAGATGTGCCTGATTGGCAAAGACTTCCCTTTGCACAGTGTAAGGCGACAAGTTCCGGAAGAAATCCAGCCCAATCTCGCCAATAGCCACCACTTTCTTTTCCCGAGCCAGCCGCTTGACCAATTCCGCATCAAAATCAGTTGCATCGTGCGGATGAAAGCCAACCGTGGCAAAAATATGCAGGTGTTTTTTCGCTAGTTCCAAGGAACTAATCGAGGTTTCTTTGTTGAAACCGATGTTGATGATGTATTCGATATCCTGGTTGAAGCATTTACTGATCAGCGATTCGCGGTCATCGTCAAAATCCGGCAGATCAAGGTGGGCATGAGTTTCAAAGAGTTTCATATAACACGCTTCTTCCCTATTTTTAGTTTGGAGCAATTTATCTGCATAGCTCCATTCTTGTCAAAAGGAATTTTCAGGCTCTTTCCCAGTCTATGCTCAAAAAAGCAGTTTGATAGCTGATTCAGGATCGTTAACTGATGCAGGAGAATATCTTAGATTCAGATAGGTATCCTCAGTACTTCTTTCCCTCCATAGGTCTAAAGCAGATCAAGAGCAAATCAAGAGCAAATCACCTCGAACCACGTTCGACTTGATTTGCTCTTGATCTGCTGGTGACCTGCAGGTGATAAAAAGAACCCGGTGGGAGTGAAAGTAATGCCACCGGGATCAAAGCCAGATGCAATCTGGTATTAGCTATTGCTGTTTAATTACTTAGTTGTCATCTTCCTCAAACTCATCGGGAAGTCTGGGCTCTTCGACAGGATCGTAAACAAAACCATGCGAACCTGCCTTGACCAGATTCTTCATTTTATCCGCGATTATCTCCACCGTGTCGATATAATCAATTGTATTCAAGCCGTTGCTGGGGTCGCAATTGGCATCCTGTATACAAGTAAGAATTTCCTTACGCAAGGTATGATGTTGCTCGTTGATTCTACCTTCCAATTCGATGATTTTGAAGATATAATCTGCTTTAAGTTCTGCTAGATAATCTATTGATAGATCGAGCATATACATCATCTTATCGTAGAGATCGTCCATCATCTTGCTAAAGCTATCGCTCATTGGGTTGCGTTGCGCCATAATCTGCACATTGAGGATGTTATTGAGCTCAACCGTGTAATCACCCAGCTTCTCGATATCGTTGACTGTATGAAGGAGCGAGGGGATCTTGCGGATCACATTATCGGCATTACTGCGCTCGTTCAGGGACACTAAATAGAGGGTCACCTCTTTTTGGAGACTGTCTATGGCATTCTCGATCTTGGCAACTTTGTTTTGCTTTTTATAGTTGTGTTCCTTGTATGCCTCGTAAGAAAGCACCAACGCCCGACGAACCAGCCTCAGCATTTCACGCATCTCTTTGAGGCTTTGATCAATCGCAAGATCGGCATCTCCCAAAAGATGATAATTCAAGTGTTTAGGCTCACCTAGTGAAAGTGTGTCTTCACCTGATTTTGGGATGACTTTGGTGGCTACTCTGGCAAGGAAACCGGTGAAGGGAAGGAAGACGATTGTATTGAGAACGTTGAAAAAGGTGTGCGAGTTTGCGATGTGCCTTGCCATATTCTCGCCGGCATAGACGTTACCCGGTGTAATGTAATTGATAAAGTACTTGTACCACCCCAAGTGGGTCAGGGTAGCAAAGATGACCGTGCCTATTACATTAAACAGCGTATGTACAAAGGCGACCCTTTTGGCTACGTGATTAGCGCCCAAACCAGCCAGCCAGGCGGTAATCGTAGTACCGATATTATCTCCAAAGACCAGATAGAGTGCTCCTTCGTAGGTGATCAAGCCATTCACTGCCAAGACGATAACAATACCGATCGATGCAGATGAGCTCTGGATTATCATAGTAAAGATGGTGCCGACTAAAATGCCCAGGAAGGGATTTCCTGCCACATTGGTCATAATATCACGAGCTACTTGTGAGTTCTTGAGAGGCTCTACAGCACCGGACATTACATTTAATCCGATAAAGAGCAGACCAAAGCCCAGAATGATCGAGCTCCATTTCTCCATAGCACGGCTTTTCTTCAGAAAGAGGAAGAAGACGCCGATAATCACTATTGCCCAGGCGAATTTGCCGATGTTAAAAGCGATCAATTGAGCTGTTACTGTCGTACCGATATTGGCACCCATCACGACTCCCACTGCTTGGTTGAGAGTCATTATGCCCGCATTAACCAGCCCTATCAGCATCACAGTCGTAGCAGAACTGCTTTGAACGATACTTGTTACCCCCAAGCCGACCAAAACGCCTTTGAATGGTGTGTCTGTGATTTTCTTTAGGATGCGGCGCATTTCATTTCCGGCAACTGCCTGCAAGTTGTCGGACATCTTGTTCATTCCGAAGAGGAAGAGAGCAAGTCCGCCAAAGAAGTTAATGATCTGTAGAAAGTTCAAGTCGTTATCCCCTTTATTTCAGCTTATATGGTATATGTTTTTCTCTGTGGCTGGATGGTCAAGCAAAAAGCCACGAGGCGCCTAAATCCTGTTTCTGCGGATGCTGATCAGTTCAGCCATGATACTGATAGAGATTTCGTGTGGAGTTTGCGAACCTATGGGAAGCCCAATCGGCGCATGCACCTGATCCAGCAAGTATTGTTCAATCCCCTTATCCCGCAGTCGTTTAAATGTCTCTGCTACTTTGGTGGAAGATCCTATCATCCCCAGATACTTAAGCTGTAGTTCCAGGCATTGCTCCAGCACTTCTTTGTCGTGAAGATGCCCATGGGTCATAATCACTACCCAGGCAGATTGCGGGTTTTTAATCAAGCCAGCGATATCCTCGTAGTTCGAGAGCTGCTTGTGGCTTCCCTGCACTTCCGGAAAGAGTTCCAATTGTTCCGGACGGTTATCTATCAAGTGTGTGAAATAGCCTGATTTGATCGCTTGCTCCGCCAAGGCTCGGCCACAATGTCCTGCTCCAAAAATATACAGCTCTTCTGCCAAATGCAGAGGCTCGATAAAGACCTTTGCGCTACCTCCGCAGATCATATTGGTTTGGACATCGGCATCAGCCAATGCTCCGGATAGGTTAAAGCTTTGCATTAGTGGCAGTGGAGGCTTCATCACTCGTACCATCGCGATGATGCCGTGCTCCAGTTCGCCTCCGCCCAGATTACCAAAGTACTCTCCGGTTATCCCAATACAGGCTTTCATACCTGCTTTGGCGGGACTGGATCCCGTTGTCTCTATGATAGTTGCCTGCCAGAGAGCTCTATTCTCTGCCAGTGCTTCTTCGATCCGATTGTAATAGCTAAGCATTTTTACTCTCCTTGAGCAGTAACTTCGCCAAAGCAGTTTCCAAATCACCGTTCTTGAGCTTCTTTACCCATCTGTTGCGAAGCTTGAGTTCGCTGACCAGTTCCGCACTACCACACAGGACATAGGCTGTGCTGCCTGTGCAGTTCTCCCTCAGCCAAGCTCCCAGGTCATTGTAGAGCAGCTTGATGGATTCACTCTCACCTATCCTGATTCCATAAGGTGGATTAGTGACAATTGTCTGCACGGCTTGCTTTCCCAAGGCCTTGAAATCGCTCACTTTGAGCAGGATTTCTCCTCCCCAGGGAAGGCTCGTAAGGTTGGACATTGCTATTTCTATATTGGCTTGGCTGATATCTGATCCTCTGATCAGGCCCGGCTTGAGCTCTCTCATTCCGGCATTAGCTTCACGCTTTACCAAGAGCCATAGTTTTTCGTCGTAATCCGGCAGGTAGCGTAAGCCATTAGTCTTTCTGAGATAACCTGCAGGTATCCGGCAATAGCTCATCAAAGCCTCTGCCAGGAGCGTTCCGGAGCCGCACATCGGGTCAAGCAGGGGTAATTCTCCATCCCAGCCTGTTATCCTGATGATCGCTGCCGCAAGCGTCTCCTGCAAAGGAGCTGCTCCTGCCAGGGTCCTGTAACCCCTGCGATGCAAGCTGCCACCACCCAAATCCAGCGAGATGTCCGCCTGATTGTTCTTGATATGCAGGTTAAAGATTATATCGGGCTCTTTGGCAGAGAAATCAGGCCTTTTGCCATTGACAGCGCGGAAGCTGTCGCAGATGGCATCTTTGAGGATTTGCCCGGCGTAGAGGGAGTGCTTGATGGCAGAGCCGGAGACATTAGCCTCTATGGAAAACTTGTCTTCAAGACCGAATATAGCCGGCCAATCTATGTTCTTAACTGCTTGCTGATAGAGGTATTTCTCGCTGTGGCAGGGGAAGCTTTTGATGGGGAAAAGCAGTCTCTGCACGATCCTGCTTTCATAGACTATCCGATAGAGGACTTTCTTATCTGCCTTGATATAGAGTCCGCGGGGGATCTCCCTGATGACCTTTGCTCCCAGCTCTTCGAGCTCATTTCGTGCCACCCATTCCAGGCTTCCTGCTACTTGGGCAAAGCAGAGTGGACTGTCGTCGCGCTGGTGATTCCTCTGTGTATCAGGTCTCATTTAGTAAACCCGGGCAGCTTGGTGTGGCTCAGTTCGATCAGTTTGGCAGCAGTAAGCAGATTATCCGCTATGAAGTGAGGCTTGTATTCTCGCTCAAAAGCAGTATCCAGTTCTTCACGTCCGTTACCCGAGAGCAGCAATACGGTCTTGAGCCCTGCTTTCCTGCCAAAAGCCACATCCGTATAGCGATCTCCAATCATCCAGGATTGTGCGGTATTAAACCCAAAGTCCTGCTTTGCCGTTCTGTACATCCCGATCCCGGGTTTGCGGTCTTCGTGAGCCACGTTGTAAGGCTCTACAATGCCATCTTTCCAATAGGGAGAAAAATATACAGCATCCAGGAAAACACCCTCTGCCAAGAGCAATTCCTTCATCCTATCGTGCACTGTGTTGAGCTGCTCGATGGTAAAGTATGATCTGGCAATGCCTGATTGATTGGTTACAATAATAAGCAGATACCCCAGGCTTTGAATCAGCCTGAGTGCTTCTCCGGTGTAGGGATAAAGATGATACTTATCCGGATCGCTGTTATAGCCCAGTTCGTCTGAACTGATAGTGCCATCCCGATCTAGAAAGACCGCTCTTTTAATTTCTTCCACTATCACGATTTTGAAATCTCAGGGCATCCGGTAGCACGCTGTTGAAGAGCGCTACCTTGTATTCCCAATAGTCGTTACGCCGAGTATAGGTGATCTCCAGCTTCCAGCAGTGCAGATTACGCATCAGCCCAAAGCTTTGAGAGATCAGATCACCCTCTTTGAGGTTTATATAGTTATTATAGGTCAAAGCCCAGTTATCAGAGAACTTAAAGGTCGTATTCATCCTTAGGTTATGACTGTCAGGATGCCAAGGCAGCTTAGCAGCATAGAGATCATGAGCCAGGCTGATATTCCAGTTGTCACTGCCTTCTTTTGTAGTCGTTTCAGGCTCCACCAGCGTAGTATCCTGCACCAGGTAAGCATCAAATAGATTATTCTTGGTGTGCGGGAAATAGTCGATATACGGGGCCGATGCTCCCAGGCTGATGCTCTGAGAGAAGTAGTGCCCTCTGAATGCTGCATCGCCCCAGCTTACTTTGTAAGGATCCTGGGCAAGGCTGTAGGATGCTGAATATGCCAGCTTCAAGCCTTGGAAGCTAAAATCAGGAGAGAGCTTCAGATTACCCAGATCAAATGATCCGGGACGCAGAGCCAGGGAGTGGCTGATAGTGCCCAGAGGCTTGTCTTCCTTGAGCAGATTAGCGCTAATCCGGCTGGACAGACTGAGGATATCATTGAGTTTCTTGAGATTTGCATTGTCACCGCGACCGTATTTGACCTGCCACTTCTGGTCTATCCCAAGGCTGAGATTGGCTGCTTCTTCTCCGCTGCTATTGGAGATACCGCCAAAACTGTAAAACCTGCTGTTATCAGTAAAATCAGGAGTGTAGTTGATACCCAGAGTCGGAGTGACTATATGGCGGATGGAACGTATGTAGGACTCTGCATAGTTCCTTGTGCCATAAAGATTAAAGCTGGTGTTGAAGTAGGTATTGTAGTTCGCACCTCTCACCCACTTCTCTCCATTCTTGTCGCGATCGTACCAGCTTTCATTGTAATCTATGCCCTGGCGGAAGTTTAACCACCCTCTCAGCTTCCAGTTGTAGGACAAGCCGAGACGATGATTGATACCGGCGTGATGCTCGGTAATGACTCTGGTAGAATCATTTGGATCTAGTCTGTTTGACCATAGCAGATCCTCAAAACCAGGTGAAGGATCGTTGACATATCCGGTATGATCCAATCTCACTGCATAGTTCCAGCTAAAGTTTGACCACCAGGCATCAACAGCTCTTTCCGGCTTGTAGAAAAGTTCGTAGACCGGACGGCTGGGCATCGAGAATGAAGCACTGGGCAAGCTGAGATAGACATTGTCATTGATCAGATCCTGCGTATAGGTCGCCCCAACATTCAGATAGCTGCTCAAGAGGGGCTTGCGGTAGGATAAGGACGAGGATAGTCTCTGCACCAGGCTTTCATTGATATCGCTGCTGCTTTCCCAAATCCTTTTGTTGGTGATAAAATCAATATTGGCATCCAGAGTCGATTTCTCGCCCAATTCGTGGTGATGATTTGCCCTGATAGCCCAGTCGTTATTTACAACCTCATCGATAATGCTACGATTGTAAGAAGCCTTGAAATTTCCATTGAACTTGTATCTAAGGATATAATCGCTATCCAGGCTCAGCTTCCATCCTGTCTTTTCCTTGAGATCCAGCGAGAGGGTCAGATCCGCATAGTCTTTGTAAGGGTAATACCAGGCGATATCCTTGATATATTTACCATCAAAGCTGTTGTAGCCCGGCTCCGGAATCAGAAAGCCTGGATGCCTGCCTCGCCTGATGGGAATAGTGAAGAAGGGAAAGTAAAAGACAGGAAAGTCGTTTACCCAGGCAATCACGGGCTTGCCTACGATCTTGTCTCCCCGATAGATCCTGAGCTGTGCCGCAGAGAAATGAAAGCAGGGATCGATATCGTCACAAGTGGTAAAGCTACCCTGATCAACATCATAGATGTCATCGCCCACCTTACGGATCTCCTGCCCGGTATAAAAGGCTTTCTCAATCTGGCTGCTGCCATCTTCCAAAATACCTTCCTGGCTCTCGATATCAAAGCGGACATTGCGCCCCAGGAGCACCTGATCCAGATCCTGCATCACAGTAGGTCCAAAACTATAAGCCCTTTCCGCATTGATATCCAGGAATAGTGAATCTGAAGATATATTGGAGCTAAGGTATCTAACGTTTGTGGAGCCAAAGAGATAAAGCCGCTCCAAAGCATTGTCGAAATAGATACTATCCGCGCTATAGAAAAGCGAATCCAGCCTTGCCTCACCGGTATCCAGCGAATCCAGAACAAGCCGAGCCAGGTCCAAGGTGTCTGCCGTTTGTGGTGAATTGACAAGCTCTGCTGTGGTCTGTGACCATAGCAGCAAGCCCGAAAGGCAGCAAGATAAGAGGACAAAAGCCAATAGCTGTTTCATTAGTTCTATTCCAGTATGGCAGTATTTTTCAATAGCCTCCTCTTGTCAAGATAAATGCCCAAATCAACTACCTAAAAGCAATACAAGCTAAACTAAGAGGATATAATACCGGCACTACAATGATCCGTTATTGGTTTTGCCAGCAGACAGATCCCCAAAAAACACAAGCCCGGCGGGGGGTTGCCTGGGCTTGTTTGGAGAGTGAGATCTTTTTGTGAGTGGCTGGTCAGTACATCAACACAACATTACGGGGGTTTGAGAAACTACCGGCGGAGCAAACAAGATGCAAACTCCGCTCGGTAGCTTTTTGGGTTTGGGCACATGGGATATATTTTGGTAAAAAATCACAGATAGTGTCCGGCTGATCTGCAAATCGATTCTTCAGTAGCTTCATCTAGCATATCCAGCAGTTGCTCGCGCAATTGAATCAGTTCGGATAGCTTCTCCAGCCGGTTGTCGCTGTTGTAAAAACGGATATGATTCATAAATGGTTGGGAGGGCACTTGCACAGTAAATCCTACCAGACCAATGCCTATATCGGATTGGCAGCGCTCGTATATCGGGCTGATCACTGTTTGTAAGCTTTGTTTTCTAATTGCGTATCTCATAACCCTCCATATACGCAATGTAAGAGCCAATTGCCAGCCCACTTGGCGCTTGTGCTTAAATACTGCCTATCATAGAGATATGAGCTTGCAGGTTTCTAATAACCTCCAATATTTCATTATAGGCACGAAATAGCAGATATACTGAAATTTCTCTGTGAAATTACTGCTTTGCATAGCCAAAGCAGAGACTAGCTTTATTTCCCCTTACGTGTATAGATCTGCATCCTGAGCTTTAAGGAGCTGAGGCAGAGCTTTATCGTATTCTTCCCGGTGATAATGGATAGTTCCCTCTGCCAGCTTGAGTTTTGCTTGTATCAGAGGTTGATCTTGCTCATCAATATGCCGCGCTACCTTGGCATAGGTTTCCAGAGCTTTGGCTGCATCACGCTTACGCTGATAATACGAGCCCAGATGCATCAAAGAGGTTACGATAATCAAGTCGTCTTTGGATTTGAGGGCAGCTTCATAAGCATTATCGAGGAAGGCTTTCTCCCTGAAGCGATCTTCACCTACCGAATAGCATCGGCTCAGGATCAGATTGCAGCGGGCAATTTGCAGATAATTGGCAGTGCCAAGAGCAGAGGAAAGCAATTCCAGAGCCAGCGTTTCAGCCTGTTCCAATTGGTTCATCGTGACCAATGCTATAGCCTGATAATAATCCAGTGTGTTCTGCTGGATATGGTCGGCTTGATCACGCAAACTTTCATAGATATTGAGAAAGCCCGGAGGATCGGTTTCTGCCATTTGTTCCAGTCTATTCAGATCGATATTTTGCTCATTTTTCTTCATTGAGTCCCCTGTTTGGAGGTGCTGCCACTATCTCGTAATTGCACCACATATCTCTAAGGTAACATTTGGGAGATAGCTTTGCTTTAGTCAAGTGTATATTTTGAGCCTTGGCTTCCGGCACTGCGCTCCCCTTTGAACGAACATTGCTAAAACCTTGCAATACAATTCTTTGATGGATGTTCATCCAGGGTTCAAGCAGGATAGAAGCAGGATACAAGCATCCTATCAAGGAGAAGCCAGGCTCTATTGTCTCCTAAAGAAATGCCGGGAGATGGGCGGGAGATTCCCGGGCCTTCCCCGGGCATAGGCCTGTGAATCTCCCGGCCTGGAGCTCGTTTTGCCCCGGCAAAGCTTTCGGGGAAAGTGGAGTTTGACGGACTAGCTTGCTTCTTAAAGAAAAGTCGAACCGGGGCTGATTCAAAGAAAAACAGTCCCCGATCTTCCCTGTGACTAAGAGCTAAATTAGAGATTGATAAAATAGTGCTTTACAAAATCGGGCTTACAGAAAGATTGGCGCTTTGAAAAGTCGTTAGGAGTTACTTATGTCAGACAAGGTGCGTGAAAACAGCAGCAAAGCTGCAATGAAAGAACTGAAAGAAGAATATCTTCGAATGCTCGAAGAATCCTTTCAAAACACAACAGAATTTAAAAAGGGCGATGTCGTCGAAGCTCCGATTGTAGCGATCAATGAGAACTACATTATCGTGAATCTTGGCGGTAAGTTTGATGCTTATGCCGAAATCGGAGAATACGCCGATGAAAAAGGTAATCTGAACCTCGCGGTTGGCGATAACCTCAAGGGTTATATCGTTGACCAGAATGATCAGGGTTTCGTGATCGGAAAGAGCCTTACCAAACAGCATATGGACAAACAGTCCATCAGGGATGCCTTTGAAAAGAAAATCCCGACCCAAGGTAAAGTCTATTCCGTCACCAAGGGAGGATTCAATGTTGATATCCTCGGTGCCAGAGCATTTTGCCCAATCTCACAAATCTCCACACATTCAGTGGAAGATACTGGTGCTTACATCGGCAAGACCCTTGATTTTATGATCATTGAATGTTCAGAAAACTGCCGCCGCGTTGTGGTTTCCCACCGTCAACTGGCAGAACAACAGGATGCCGAGAAGCGTGAAGCTGCCCTCGCCAAGCTCACAATAGGCGAAATTGTGCCCGGTAAGGTCGTCCGTATGACTTCCTTTGGCGCATTCGTCGATCTGGGTGGAGTCGAAGGCCTGATGCACGTCTCCGAGATTTCCTGGCTCCACGTGATCAAGCCTCAGGACAACCTCAAGGTCAATCAGGAAGTGGAAGTAAAGATCCTCGATATCAAGGGCGATAAGATCAGTCTTTCGATGAAAGCCCTGCAAGAGAATCCCTTTACCCAAGCTATGAGCGAGATCAAAGAGGGTGATGTGGTAAATTGCCGCGTCCTTCGCTTGCACAATTTTGGTGCCTTCGCCGAGCTCAAGCCCGGTGTTGAAGGTCTGATTCCCGTATCGGAAATGAGCCGAAACCGCAACGTTGCTCATCCCAGAGAAGTCCTCAAGGAAGGCGATTACGTACAGGTTCAGATCCTACGTATTGATCAAGATACCCAAAAGATCAGCCTCTCGCTCAAAGCGCTGCAGGAAGATCCTTGGGACAAGATAAATGAGATCGTCCAGCTCGAGACTCCCTTTGAAGGCGTAGTCGAAAGCTCTACCAATTTTGGCGTCTTTGTCTCTATCGCCGAAGGTGTCACAGGGCTGCTTCCCCGCTCCAGAGTTCGTAAAACCGATAACTTCAAGAGTGGTGACAAAGTGACCCTGATGGTCACTGCTATAGATAGCGATAGCCACCGCATTACCTTGGATTACATTGATCGTGGTCCGGATGAAGTGGTCGAAACCCGCCAGTTCTCCGAGCCCCGCGAACCCAGAAACTATGGTGACTCCCGCGGTGGCAGAGGTGATCAGGGTGGACAGCGCAGAGGCGGTGGTCGTGGACGTGGTGACGATGAATGGCGCAAATATGCCAATCAAAAGCCCAGTTCAGACGATAATCCTTTCAGAGATTTATAAAGAGTCCAATGCAACAAAACCTGAACCAATTGGTCAAGCTTCGCCGTGAGAAGCTTGAGAAGATCAAAGCGCTCGGTATTCAGCCTTATCCCATCGCATCCTACCGCAGCCATAAAATCGGTGAAGTCCTGGTCGATAAAGACCGCTGGATAGCCGATGAAACAGTCGTGACCCTCGTGGGCAGGCTGGTGGCAATGAGACGGCAGGGCAAGCTGGGCTTTGGTAATATCGAAGACGATAGCGGCAAGATTCAGATCTACGTGCAGCAAGATGTCACCGGAGAAGAAAATTATGAAGTTTTCAAGCTCTGTGATATGGGTGATTTCGTGCAAACCGAAGGGACGCTGTTTTACACTCAGGCAGGTGAATACTCGATTAAAGTGAGTAAAATCACTCTGCTGAGCAAGAACCTCCGCCCCCTTCCGGCTGTCAAAGAGAAGATCGAAGACGGCAAAACGGTGCGTTACGACGAGTTTACCGATATCGAGCTGCGTTATCGCAAGCGCTATCTTGATCTCTTGCTCAATCCCGAGCATCGCAAGACCTTTGAGAAACGCTCCCGCATTATCTCTGCCATCCGTAAGTTTATGGATGCCAATGGATACCTGGAAGTCGATACTCCGATCTTGCAACCGCTGTATGGCGGAGCAAATGCCAGACCTTTTACTACTCATCACAATACCCTCGATGTGGATCTGTTCCTCAGAATCGCTACAGAGCTCTATCTAAAGCGTCTGATCGTGGGTGGTTTTGAGCGGGTTTATGAGATTGGCAAAAACTTCCGCAACGAAGGGATGGATCGTACGCACAATCCGGAATTTACGGTAATGGAGTTTTACGAAGCATATTCAGACCTACAAGGAATGATGGATATCTGCGAAAGGCTTTTTAAGCACCTGGCCAAGGATATTATAGGTAAGGATATCTATCATTATCACGGTCACGATGTAAACATTGCCGGCACCTGGACGCGTGCCTCGATGACAGAGCTGGTCAATCGCCATACAGGTGAAGATTTCTCAGATTGGGATTTTGACAGGCTCAGTGCCTTTGCCAAAGCTCACAAGCTGGAGATACCGGCAGGAGCAGGCTCAGGCAGGCTGATCGCTCTGCTCTTTGAGCACTTTGTGGAAGCCAAGCTGATCCAGCCGACCTTTGTCTGTGATTTCCCCAAAGAGATCTCGCCTCTGGCAAAAGCCAAGCCGGATAACCCTGAAATTGCGGATAGATTTGAGCTCTTTATCGCTGGGGGAGAGTTCTCCAATGCCTTTAGCGAGCTTAATGACCCCCTCGATCAGCGTGAACGCCTGGAAGCCCAGGCAAAGCTCAGAGATCTCGGCGATGACGAAGCCAATGTCGTGGACGAAGACTTCCTCGAAGCCCTCGAATACGGTATGCCGCCTATGGGTGGACAGGGCATCGGAATCGATCGTCTGGTGATGCTGCTTACAGAAAACGATTCTATCAAGGAAGTGATCCTCTTCCCGCAAATGAAGCCGGATCAAGCCTGATTTAACAGACTTAATGCAATAAGGATTCTCCCAGGTGGAGAATCCTTTTTTTGTGCAGTCAGAAAACAGTGGTCATCAGTGGTAGATCTGTGTATCTGTTCTGCCATTCATACCGACCATATCGTCCAAATCCTACCAGGCAGTTTCCCCCATCCTTCCCTTTAGTCAAAAGCAGATCAAGAGCAATTCAAGCCGAAATCACCTCGAACCCGGTTCGACTTGATTTGCTCTTGATCTGCTCTTGATATCGGGATGACCAATAGGCGGAATAGAGTGCAAAGCGATTTTTGGTATGATAATCCCTCTGCTCAGGCAAATGGCAGCGGTATCAGCAAAAAAGTCCTTGACCAATTCGTGCATATCCTAATGTAGTTATTAACTAGTTTTTGTGGAGTATATATGAAAATACATTTCAGAGATGTTCAGGCAGGCAGTGTTGAAGCCAGAGCGATCATAGAGATCGCAGAGGGTGTTTTTCTAAATGAAGTGACCCTGCTGAATATAGAGGGCGAGCTGGTGGTGGAATTTCCCCGCAAGAGCTTTCAAGGCAAGACCAAAAAGACCATTTATATAGATATTGTCACCTTTGAAGATACGGATAAGCGCCTGGTCTGGGAAATCGAGATCAAAGAAGCTTACCGCGAATGGCGCAAAGCCAACAAGAAAGTCCTGGTATATGATAAAAATAAGATAGATGGAGGATCACAATGATCACCAATTTGAATGAAGCCCTCTCGACCAATATCAAGGGTATGAAGCGTTCAGCCATCCGTGAGCTTTTGAAGTATCTCGGACAACCCGGTTTGATCTCCTTTTCAGGAGGTTTTCCCTCTCCTGCTTCCTTCCCGATCGCGGATCTCAAGACCATCACCCAAGAGGTCTTGGATACTGAAGGTGCTTATGCTCTGCAATATGGGGCAACCGAAGGCGATATCCTGCTGAGAACCCTCTTGGTGGAGCGCTATAAGAGAGACGGTATCGATTGTTCCGTCGAGAATATGATCATCACCACAGCTTCGCAGCAAGCCCTGGATCTGATTGCCAAGATGTTTATCGATCGTGGCGACTATGTGATCGTGGGTCTGCCTTCCTATTTGGGTGGTCTTTCCGCTTTCAATTCCTATGGTGCCCAGATGATAGGCATCCCAATGGATGAGGAAGGCGAAGACGTCCAGATCATGGAAGATGAGCTCAAGAAGCTCGCTGCTATGGGCAAGAAGCCAAAGTTTATCTATCTGATTCCGGACTTCCAGAATCCTGCCGGTGTAACCATGAGCGAGAAACGCCGCAAAGAGATCCTTGCTCTGGCACACAAGTATGACGTTCTGATTATCGAAGACAGCCCTTACCGCGAGCTCCGATATGAAGGCGAGCATCAGAAGACTATCTATGAACTGGATGGCACAGGGCACGTCGTGCTGCTGGGTACATTCTCCAAGATCTTCTGCCCCGGCTTCCGGATAGGTTGGGTCTTGGGTCATCCCGACGTATTGGACAAGATCGTTGTCGGCAAGCAAGCCACAGATCTTTGCACGCCTCCCTTTACCCAGAGGATTGCTGCCCGCTACATCGAGAAAGGCCTGCTCGATCCCAAGATTGCCGAGATCTCCAAGATGTATCAATCCAAGCAAAAGGTGATGCTGGAATCTCTCAAAGAGTTTATGCCCGAAGAATTTAGCTGGACTCATCCAGAGGGCGGTCTCTTCTTGATGGCACAAGGTCCCAAGTCCATAGATACCAATGCCTTGCTGCTTGATTGCATCAAGACAGAAAACGTCGCTTACGTGGCAGGAACCTCATTCTTCTGCGATGGTGGCGGACAGAATACAATGCGCCTCAATTTCTCCTATGAATCCGAGGAAAACAACCGTGAAGGCTGCCAGAGACTTGGCCGCTTTATGAAGAAAGCCATTAGCAAGTAATACTGATATTTATAAACAAACAAAATACATAAGTGGAGGAATGATGTCCAAAAAAGTCGAAAAAGACAAAGTGGGCATGATCATTCGCGAGGAAGACAGTCTCGAGAAGATGGAGGTGGAGATCACCGAAGTCAAAGCTCCCGGGGATGACGACTCGCCAGTGCTGATCTATTACGAATGGTGCAAGAAGTGCGGTATCTGCGTTGCTTTTTGTCCCACGGGCTGCCTTGGAAGAAAGGCAGATGGCTCGCCCTATGTGGCAGCTCCCGAAAAGTGTATTCACTGCGAAACCTGCGACAGGCTCTGCCCGGATTTCGCCATAACCGGTGCCAAGGACAGATAGGGAGACGAGATGCCAAAAACAAAAACTGAAAAGACCAAAGTGGCTGCGGTCAAAGAAGCTCCGATCAAGGAAAGCCCCAAGAAAGACAACCGCAAAGTAGTGCTGATGCAAGGCAACGAAGCGGTGGCTCTGGGTGCTCTGGATGCAGGAGTCAATTTCTTTGCCGGATATCCCATCACTCCGAGTACCGAAATTGCAGAAATTCTGGCTGCGGAATTGCCAAAACGTAATGGTGTATTTGTGCAAATGGAAGACGAAATTGCCTCTATCTGTGCCATTACCGGCGCTTCCCTGGCAGGAGCAAAGACTCTCACCGCCACCAGCGGCCCGGGATTCTCTCTGATGCAGGAAGGCATCGGGTTTGCAAAGATAACCGAAACACCCTGCGTCGTCGTCAATGTACAGCGCTCCGGCCCCAGCACAGGTATGCCGACTTCACCTGCACAGGGTGATATAATGCAAGCCAAATGGGGTACTCACGGAGACGCACCTGCCATCGTGCTTTATCCTGATTCTGTAAAAGAAAGCTACGAGCTCACTATCAGAGCGGTAAACCTATCCGAGAAATACCGCACCTGCGTGATCCTGCTTTTGGATGAAGTGATCGGCCATATGCGCGAAGCTGTCACCCTCCCCGATATCGAAAACGTCCGTGTGATCAGCCGGATCAAACCGACCGTTCCACCACAATGGTATAAACACTACGACGAAAACCAGAAGTACCTCTCCCCTCTCGCCAGCTATGGCGAAGGCTACAGGTTCCACGTCACCGGGCTCACCCACGATTCTCACGGCTTCCCGACCAATAAAGCCAGCGAAGCTGCCGATATGATGGAGCGTCTTCGCAAGAAGATCAGCCATAATATCAGAGATCTCGTCCAAATTGAGAGCCACAAGATGGAAGACGCCACGATCGCTATCTTTGCCGCAGGAATCACATCCCGCGCTGCCAAGAGTGCCGTCGCTGCCGCCCGTGCCGAAGGCATCAAGGTAGGTCTCTTGCGTCCCCTCACCATCTGGCCTTTCCCGGATGATGCTGTCCGCAGGATGCTTCGCAATGTAGAGACAGTGATAGTTCCCGAGCTCAATCAGGGGCAGCTGATCCACGAGATCCAGCGCCTTACCAAGGACAAGAGCGATAGCAACCTGATAGCCATCCAGAGAGTCAACGGGAGATTGATTACTCCCAATGACATCCTGCGCAAGATCAAGGAGGTGTGCTAATGGCTAACATCCCTCAAAAGATTATCCACGAATACCTGCGCCACGATAAGAAATTCCCGCACGTCTGGTGCTCCGGATGCTCAAATGGTATCGTCCTGGGCGGTATTATCCGCGCTATTGCCGATATGCAGCTCGATAGAGATGACATTATGATGGTCTCCGGAATCGGTTGTTCTTCACGTATGCCGGTTTATGTAGATTTCAATACTCTGCATACCCTGCACGGCAGATCAATCGCTTATGCGACAGGAATCAAGCTGCACAAGCCTCATATGAAGGTGATAGTGGTGACCGGTGATGGCGATTGCACTGCAATTGGCGGAAACCACCTGATCCACGCAGCCCGTCGTAATATCGACCTGACAGTCGTACTGATCAACAACAACATCTACGGTATGACCGGTGGTCAGTGCTCCCCCACAACTCCGCACGAAGCCATCGCAACCACTGCTCCTTATGGCAATATCGAGCCGGACTTTAATATCTGCAATCTCGCAATGGGTGCAGGAGCCAGCTTTGTAGGCAGGACTACCGCTTTCCACGCAATAGAGATGCAGAATATGATCAAGGACGCTATCATCCACCCCGGTTTCTCGATGGTGGAAGTGATCAGCGCCTGCCCCGTTATCTTTGGCCGCTTAAACAAGAAAGGCGGAGCTCCTGATATGATGAAAGCTATGCGTGATAATTCCATCCCGCTTGCCGCAGTCGAAAAGCTCCCTCCCGAAAAGGTGGAAGGCAAGATCATCCGTGGCATCCTGCGCAGAGATGAACGTCCCGAGTACTGCGATGAATATGCCAAATTGGTCAAGCGTGTCCAGGCTAAGGAGGCGAAATAATGGCAAAGAACTATGAAATCCGTCTCTCCGGCTCCGGTGGACAAGGCCTCATCCTTGCAGGCATCATCCTCGCCAGAGCAGCCGTGCACGATAAACGCCGCACCACCCAGACCCAGAGCTATGGTCCAGAATCCCGTGGTGGATACTCCCGCGCAGATGTCATCATCAGCGATAGCGAGATCTACTTTCCGGAAGCCACTTCCTTTGACTGCCTGCTTTCTCTCACTCAGGAAGCTTGCGACAAGTATATCTTTGATATCAAGGAACAAGGCGTCCTGATCGTAGATACCACCTTCGTGAAAAACCTCTCCCTGGTATCGGACAATACATACGAAGTACCATTCACCGATATAGCCCAGGAGAAGCTCGGCAGCCCCATCACCACCAATATCATCTCCCTCTCCTTCCTCGTGAAGATCACGGGAGTGGTGAAACCCGAATCACTCAAAAAAGCGATCGAAGAATCCGTCAAACCAGCCTTTGTGAGCCTCAATCTCAAAGCAATGGAACTAGGTTTCGAGCTCGCTCAGCAGTATAAAAAGTAAAGCCTGTTTAGGGACGGGACGCTCCACACGGGCTCTCGTCCCTATTTCTTTGGAGTAAATATGATCAAACACATAAGCCACATAGGTATCGCAGTAAGCAATCTCGAAGAGGGTATCGCTTTCTACGAGAAACTTGGACTCACTCTGGAAGCCATCGAAGAAGTCCCTTCCCAAAAGGTGAAGGTCGCTTTCTTCCCCTGTGGAGACACCCGCATCGAAGTACTCGCTCCGACCGATCCTGAAAGCCCCATCGCAAAGTTCATCGAAAAGAAAGGCGAAGGCATCCAGCATATCGCTTTTGCAGTGGATGAACTCCCCGCAGCCCTCAAGGAAATGGAAGACAAAGATATCAGATTGATCGACAAAGAGCCCCGCCCCGGTGCCCACGGTGCTGACATCGCTTTTCTACACCCCAAATCAACCAATGGCGTCCTGATCGAGCTCTGCAAAGAGAAGCACTAAGTGAAAAGATACTATCTCATCATCCTGCTGCTCCTGGCAAGTCTCGCCATATTTGCCCAAACAGGGCTCTATTATCTCTCCTATGACGCTCCAATGGCTGAGGCGGATTCTCTCCTCATCGAGCAGGGATTTATGCCCTATGAAGCGATTAGCCCCACTATGTTTTCCTATGCACCCCAAAACAATGATAAGGTGGAGCTGATTACGATCGTGGTCGAGCCCGTCAATCATACTCTGGTGGGCTGGTTGATCCGCTATAACCCAAACAACACCGAAGAGGAAGACAATCTCGTCTTTGAAAACCTCAATCAAGCCCACAGCAATTGGTTCAAGCAGTATGAAGAAACCGGACAGATCGTGTGGTTTCTCACGCCGGAGCGCTTTGCCTCGATGGTCTATCTGGATGGCGGACAGCTTACAGTCTTGTATTATGATTCAAACTACGATTCGCTATTCCATCCCTTTGGAGCGCCGGATTCCACAGAGAATCCACCCGAAGCTGAATAAGGGATTACTGATCCGTTTCTTGCTCAGGATGATCTATCCTGAGCTTTTTCTTGCCCTTTCAATTGACATTTCATAAAAGCATACAGAACAGCTCTTTGCTGCTTGTCCATGCAGGATACAAGCAGGATAGAAGCAGGATACAAGCATCCTGTCAAGCAGGGAGCAAGATCCATTCTCTCTTAAAGCAGCCACCTGTATAGCGCCTGTAGAGCAGCAGTGTATCTGCTGTCCCACAGGGGATGCACAGGGGATGCACCCCACCTTGCTTCGAGAGAGCTTTATAGAAAAGGAGTAGATGAAGGCTATTTCTTTTGTGGCTTCTTTTTGGGAATAGGAAGCTCCGGCAAGCTGGTTCTGATCAGCTCCGTAAGCCATTCTTCATCGTCCCATTTCTCCTCAGAGATCAGAAACCAATCCTTGGCCCCGGGATAGGGTGGCGCACCTTCAGGCTGCCCGATTAAGGCTCGTCCGGCATCGGTAGGCTTGATAAATAGCTGGTCATCACAGACAAAGGCGACCACCTTCTCTTCGCAGTAAATAGCGTATTCGCCGAACATCTTCTTTGATCGCACCGTACCCGGCAGATGGATTTGCTCCACCAGAAAGTCCACTGTTGCTTGCTTTGATGCCATTACTGCTCCTTATTTACTTTGTTCAAATTGTTCAATCGGTTATTTAGGTCAGCGGTAAATTCCTCATCTGAGGCGTCCGGATTACGCGTGTCATACCATAGTTTACAAGGAGCTTCACCACAATGGGCGCAGGAGGAGATGCCTTTGGCGATAGAACAGGCATAGATCGGGCAATCATCCCGCTCGTAAAACACTGCCCAGGATACCTTTCCCTCCAGTTCGTTGCAACCCTCGCATTCGCTTTTGTAAGCCCTGCAATCTGTAGCGCAGATCACTCCGCAACGCGACATCATTTGCCTCTCCCGGCAAGCTCTGCCATATATTCAAAGACTCTTAGGCCAATCTTCGGGTCGGCAATGCGCTCCGGATGCCACTGGATGCCAAGCAGCATTTGGGGACAATCAGCTTCGACCGCTTCTATGATGCCATCCTCTGCCATAGCCACAATCCTGAGACCCTTGCCCAGAGCCTTGGGATCGACTGCCTGATGATGGTTTGAGTTTACGGTCACTGCCTTATCCTGATAGATCTGGGCTAAGAACCTTCCGCCCAGGATCTCGATCTCGTGGTACTTTTCGCCCAGATGATTGTCAAGCTGATCGATATGCTGGATCAGGCTGCCGCCAAAGTAGATATTGATCAATTGCATACCGGCACAAATGCCCAGAATAGGCAGTTTCATTTCGATAGCCAGCTTTAGTAAGAGCAGATCGGATTCGGCTCTGCGAGGATGCGCCAAATCTGCCAATGGATGTGGCTCCTGACCATATAGATCGGGCGGATAGTCCAAACCGCCAATGATTATCAAAGCTCCGGTTAGCGCCAGGTATTGCCTTATTTCTGCAGCATCAGATGTGCAGGGAATCACCAGCGGCATTGCACCGGCAGCCCTCACTGCATCTATGTATTTGTCACGGATGTGAAACTGGTGATACTGTCCCAGTTGCATATAGTTCATACTAAGCCCGATAACAGGTCTGTCCATCGTTTTCCTATTTCCTTGATCAGCTATATTTATCTTTGGTTATAGCCGATGGGGATAGCTCCCTCTGTCAAGAAGATTGTGGCTGCTGCCTTTTGGGGCTTGACATCAAAGCGCGTCTTTTGTTTGTGGTGAATTGAGATTATGGATAAGCATAGCAAGGATATAGAGCGACAACCCGGCTTTTTCACGATAGATGTGGAGGATTACTACCACATCATCGGTGTAAGCGGTACGCCACCCGTCAAGAGCTGGGACAATATCCCCTCCCGGGTGGATAAGGGGCTGCGTGCCTTGTTTGAGCTCTTGGACAGGCATCAGACCAAAGCTACTCTCTTCTTCCTGGGCTATGTCGCCCGAAGACATCCGGAGCTTGTAAGGGAAGCACTGTCTTTAGGGCACGAGCTTGCCTCGCACGGGATGTATCACCGGGAAGTAAGATTACAAGAACAGGACGAGTTTTACCTCGATGCCACAGAATCCAAGAAGCTATTGGAAGATATTGGCGGCGTGGAAGTTATAGGCTGGCGTAGTGCAGGCTTTTCTATCAACCGATCCACTCCCTGGTTCTTTGAGAAACTGATCGAGGCTGGCTATAAATACGATTCCTCGATTGTGCCAAACCGTATGAGCCACAACAGCCTGCTCAATGCCGAGCCAACGCCCTTTCCCATCCATACCGATAACGGCAAAATACTGGAATTCCCTATCGGAGTCGCAGATCTTCCCGGAAGCAAGATCAGTATGTTTGGCGGTGGTTATCTACGCTTCTTCCCCAAAGGACTAATAAAGCAAATGGCAGAAGCGACCCTTGCCAAACGTCCCTTATTGATCTACATCCACCCCCGGGAACTCGATCCGAGGCATCCCAGGATTGAGATGAATGCATTACGTAAGCTTAAGAGCTATATAAATATGAGCAGTGTTCCGGATAAACTGGATACTCTCTTGAATCTCACTGATTATACCACACTTGGAGCATATTATGCCAGATACGGCAACTGACCTGGATAAGAACCTTACATCCGATTTCTTTCACCGTTATGCAGCGGATTTCAACGATATCTACGGTACTCGCAAAGGACTGATCCAAGATATGATCAATTGCATCTTTCGCAGAAGTATGCGCCTGCGCTATGAGTACAGCCTTGCTGCCTGCCAGCCAGCCCAGGGTAAGACAATTCTGGATGTGGGCTGCGGTCCCGGTCACTACTCGGTTGCCTTGGCTCAGGATGGCGCCAGCCGCGTGCTTGGAATAGACTTTGCCCCGGCTATGATCGAGATTGCCAAAGCCAAAGCGGAAGCTTTTGCAGTCATAGACAAATGTGAGTTTTCCCTTGCCGACTTTATGGATATGGAAGAAAGAGAGCAATTTGACCACGTTATCCTGATGGGCTTTATGGATTACATAGCCGAGCCTCGGGCTGTGGTAGAAAAGGCTATCCGCCTCTGTAAGAACAGCGTTTTGCTCAGTTTCCCGTCCTCTGCGGGCCTCTTGGCAAAACAAAGAAAGCTGCGTTATCGCAAGCGCTGCCCGCTCTACCTCTATAGCTACCGCGAATTGCAGCATCTATTGGGCAGCATACCAGGTATTCTCTTTAAAATCAGGAAGATAGATCGTGATTACTGGGTACAGATCAGAGTCCTGGAACTCAGTCAATAGCCCAAGATCAATGCCCTGAAGACATCAGAGGGCAATTGACCATTTTCATCCACAAAGCCTTGCTACTGCGAGGCTTTTTTCTTCATTCTGTCTTGACAAGTGCCTCCCGGTAGCTAGCTTTATTAGTATAAACACTTTAGCCTCTGACAGCAGGGGAAAAAGGAGAGAATATGTCCTTTTCCTGCTTCGTATCAATTCACGGTTTTATCCGCTTAGGGGGAACACGGCTCTTGTGTCTTAGCCCCCACTCTCTTAACCAAAAAAGCATCGATCACCATGGTTTTAACTAAGGAGGAATCATGTTCAGTATCAGAAGTTTTCTTATCATCTTTATCTTTTGTTTATTGTGTGTAAGTGCCAATGCCCAAGCTAATTGGCTTTGGGCAGGTAAAGGCAGTTCGGGAGGACAGGATGCTGCCAATGCAGTCGTAGTCGATCCTGCCGGAAATAGCTATTATACCGGCTATTTCACTGCCCAGCTCCAGTTCACCGGCTTTAGTATGAATTCGGCAGGAGGGACAGATGTCTTTGTCGTAAAAGTAGATCCCTTTGGTGTAGTAATGTGGGCAGCCCGTGCCGGTGGGAGCTACAATGACATTGCCCGGGATATCTGCATCGATCAGAATGGAGATGTCTGGATCACTGGTGAGTACTTGAATGGAGCTTACTTTGGCTCTACTTATCTCTCCGGTAGCGGTGGAATGGATCTCTTCGTTGCCAAGATCAGTCCAAATGGCTCATGGCTTACTGCTTATAGAGCCACGTGCAACAACTATGCCTACAGCTACGGCATAGCAGTCAATACAGCCAATGATATCGTTATCGTGGGAGCTTTTATGGGGCAGATTACTTTCGGCTCCAGTTCATATACTGCTTCAGGCGGTACCGATATCTTCATCGCAATCTTCGCTCAGTCAGGAGGATGGAGCGCTTCATGGAAGTACGGCTCCAGCGGTATGGACTATGCTTATGATGTGGTCACCGCTGCAAATTACGAGCAGTATATTTGCGGTGCCTTTAGCGGAAACATAAATTATGGCTCTGGTACACTATACCTGAGTGGTTCGAGGGATGCTTTCGTGATGAGACATTCTCCAGGCAGTGGTGTAATCTGGGCTCGGGGAGCAGGAGCTACAGGCACTACAGAGGCTACAGCCCTATGCAAAGATAGCAATACCAATATCTTTTTCACCGGACATTTCAATAGCACTGCCGGCTTTGGAAGCACATTCCTCAGCACTGTAGGCAATGATGATGTATTTCTCTCCGGACTCAATAGCAGCGGTAACTGGCTGGGAGCTCTCCGAGCAGGCGGCACGGGCTATGACTTTGCCACTGATATAGCCTTTGGAGCGGATAGCTTTTGCCATCTTTGCGGCTACTACACAGGAACTCCTGCCTTTGGAGCTACAAGCCTGCCCAATAGCTCAAACTACCAGATCTTTTATGCCAGGAGCTTTGCCACCAGCGGTTGGGCAGATGCCAGAGCTGCGGGAGGTAGCAACTCAGACTATGCCTATGCTCTTACTACCGATGCATTGGGCTATGTTTATATGGGAGGCAGCTTCTACGGCTCAGCCACCTTCGGCTCGATCTCACTTACAGGCACAAGTAGCGACGATGTCTGGTTTGGCAAATTCGATAGTCTTGTCCCTCCTGCCAATCCCACTACTCTTTATCCCGGATATCAAGCTAGCAACCTTCCTCCCAATCTCACTCTGGTCTGGGATTTTGATACCGGTAATTACCCGCCTCCCAGCCAGTTTCTGATCTATATCAATGGCTCTTTGCATTCCACTGCCCAGTACATTGGGGATCAAATCTACGCAAAGCACATATCCCTGAACTATGGACAAACCTGTACCTGGCAGATCATTGCCCAGAGCAGAGCCGGAGTCAATTGCCAGAATCCTCCCCTGCGCAGCCTGGGGATAATGGCGCAACCTGCCTCAGGACAAGCAGGCCTTGTGCCAAGCCAGGTAGTTTACGACGAATATACGCAGAACGGCACCTCATCCTACTATATCGGGATGCCATCGATCAATCTCCTGAGCTCTACCGTGTATCCCGCCTTTGTCTTTATCCCGGGCTCCAGCCTTACAAATTACACCACCACTGTCGAGCTAATGGATAAATCATTCAATACCATGCCAAATCCGGCTGCATGCTTGTGCGCCTTCACGATCAAACTGCCCCAGAACATCCAGATGCAGATTTCTCTCAATCATCAGGTTGCGACTACTTCCAGTGAATTGCTCCACTGGAACGGCAGCTCTTGGGATGATCTGAGCAGTACTGCCACCTTTGGAGCAGGAACGGTCTCGTTTACATATACTTCCACCAGCAGAGGAACGGAGGAATTTGCTATCAACGACGGCAACGGCTCTACCCTACCCGTCCAGCTCTCATCCTTTGCTGCAATTGCCAGTGCAAACAACCTCGCACAGCTAAACTGGATCACAGCCTCGGAGACAGCTCTTTTGGGCTTTAATCTCTACCGCAATCAAAGCGAGCAATTGGATAATGCCCTCAGGGTAAACGGCACTATCATCGAGGCAACAAATAGCTCCACCACCCAGCATTACAGCTATATCGATTCTGATGCTCTGCCAAACACCAGCTATTACTACTGGCTGGAGTGTCTGGAAATAGATGGTGAGCAGAGCTACTATGGACCTGTCTCGATCTGTCTCGCTCCCAATCTGGAGCCCCCAACGCCCCCGATCAACCGCTATGGCATCCAGAGTATATACCCCAATCCCTTCAATCCCAGCACACGCCTGGATTTCTGCCTCAAAACTGGCGGCAGTACCAGAGTCTTGATCTACAACAGCCGCGCTCAGATAGTCCGCGAGCTTGATCTGGGCTATATCCCGGCTGATACCCAGGAGAGGCTGGTCATCGACGGTCTTGATTCCCGTGGCAATCCCCTGGCATCAGGGATCTATATCATCAAGCTGATCAGTGGTGATTACATCGCCTCCAGGAGGATTATACTGGCAAAGTAAGATCGCCGACACCTCCGGGACTCTGTAGCTTTGGCTGAATGCCTACAGATTTTGTGTGCTTTGTGCCACAGCCTTGCTTAGTATATCTATAAAAAGCTAAGAAGGAAGCTCTTATGCCCAACTACATCAAAAACATCGTTGCAGAAAAAGCTCTCGATCTTGCTGCGTTGGTTTCTTACAATCCCGGCCAGATCGTAAGTATGACTCTGGCGCAAAACAAAGCTATCAGCATCACTATCTTTGCCTTTGCTGCCGGAGAAGAGATCAGCACGCACGAATCTCACGGCGATGCTTTGATCACAGCTCTTGATGGCTCTGCTGAAATCACCATTGGCTCTGGTATTCACACCCTGAAGAAAGGCGAATCCATCCTGATGCCAGCCGCTATCCCCCACGCTGTCAAAGCCACTGAGGACTACAAGATGCTGTTGGTAGTAGTATTCCCCTCAAACTCATGAGCAGCAAGATCAGCAAGTAACTACTGCAAATAAAGCTTGACAATTTCCCGTAAAATAGCCAGACAGCAGATGCGACATTTGATTCACGCAAACAATCTAACAATTGGAGAATCAATGATTAGGAAGCTGTTCTCATTTGCATTGCTACTGCTACTTTTTTTATCTGGATGCAAGAGCACCACAGGCCCGGATGACAGAGTACAAAAGCCTGATTTTAGTCCCGGTGAGGGGACATTCACTACTCCTCAAAGCGTGATAATCACAACTGCTACTCCAGGTGCTACTATTTATTATACAACCGATGGCAGTACCCCAAACTCAGATTCAATGGAATACTCAAATCCCATCCTGATCAATTGTGATTTGACGCTCAAAGCCATTTGTATGAAAGAGGGAATGGCGGACAGCCCCATCAGAAGCGGAACTTACCGGTTTCACTTTCAAGCTCCTGAGGGATTTGTAACCGTTATGGGGGGATATGTATCAGGTATATCTGTAAATAGCTTTTATATGGCTAAATATGAAGTCACCCAGACGCCATATACTGAGGTTATGGGTAAGAATCCGTCATATTTCCAGTCTGTTGAAAACGCACCAGTGGAAAGAGTATCGTGGTTGAAAGCCATCGAATACTGCAATAGACGTAGCATTCTTGAAGGATTGAATCCATGTTATACCTACGGTAGCATGGGCAGTAATCCTGACGATTGGCCAGAAAAGTGGTTCCTATACGCAGCAAACCATACCAATATTCATTGCTCCAGCCAAAACACTGGATATCGCTTGCCTACAGAAGCAGAATGGGTTTATGCTGCCCGTGGCGGACTCCTCACAAATGGCTATGTTTTCAGCGGTGGTAACAACTTAAATGAGCTTGGATGGTATTGGGACAACTGGGGACAAGAACATCTCAGTACCCATTCTGTTGGAGCATTGATACCCAATGAGCTGGGTATATTTGATATGAGCGGAAACGTTTGGGAGTGGTGCTGGGATATCCATAGTGGCACAAACCGCGTTCACCTGGGTGGCAGTTGGGTGCACAGCGACAGCACATGCGCAATATCATTCAGGTGCTTCAACGCTGCAAACTATGCCAGCCACTACATAGGCATCAGATTAGTGAGATCTGTATAGCCCTTCCAAAGATAAGCATCCCGCTTATTGATGGCTTGACAGGAAAGAGCCATTTTATATGCTAGTAATATCGCCGAGTAAGTAGTCCTACAGCTTTTCTGAGCCACGGCTGCTTGCCGACAGGGTATTGCCGGAAACAGCAATGCCTTCCAGTGTGAAAAGGTGATTTGGCACGCATCGAGGATTCAGCGTCCCGATTTTTCTATGCGTCCCTCCTTTTCACGCACAATATGAAAAGGAGAAATATATGTTTTTCGAAGTTCCAGTCCCAAAGAACGAGCCGGTACTCAGCTATCGACCCGGTTCAGAGGAAAGAGAATCGCTCAAAAAAGCTCTCAACGATCTCTACACCCAGGAGATAGAAATCCCCGCCATCATAGGCGGAAAAGAGGTCTTCACAGGTGATACCGATTATTGCATCAGCCCACACGAACACCGCCATCACCTTGCCAAATACCACAAAGTAAGGCAACCCGAGATACAGGAAGCCATCAGAACCGCCACGCAAGCCCACCGGGATTGGGAAGAGATGCCCTTTTATCATCGCAGCGCCATCTTCCTCAAAGCTGCTGAATTGCTCTCCACCAAATACCGTTTTCTGCTCAATGCCGCCACAATGCTTGCTCAGAGCAAAAACGTCCATCAGGCAGAGATTGATTCAGCCTGCGAATTGATAGATTTCTGGCGCTTCAACGCCTACTTCGCCCAAAAGATCTATGAACAGCAGCCTCTGATCTCGCCCAAAGGCGAATGGAACTTCACCGAATACCGTCCCCTCGAGGGTTTTGTCTTTGCGGTTACCCCCTTCAATTTCACTGCGATTGCCGGTAATCTGCCCACTGCTCCTGCCTTGATGGGCAATTCTGTAATCTGGAAACCTGCCGGCACAGCCGTCTATAGCGGATATTACATTATGAAAATTCTCCAGGAAGCCGGGCTGCCCGATGGCGTGATCAATTTCATCCCCGGCGCAGGCTCTCAGATTGGCAATCTGGTGTTGGATTCTCCAGAGCTGGCGGGCGTCCACTTCACAGGCAGCACAGGCGTCTTCAACCAAATATGGCAACGCACTGCAAACAATATCCACCTTTACAAATCCTACCCCAGGCTGGTAGGAGAAACCGGAGGCAAGGACTTTATCTTCGCGCACAGCTCCGCTGATCCACGCACCCTGGCAGTCGCCTCCCTGCGCGGTGCATTTGAGTATCAGGGACAAAAGTGCAGCGCCGCCTCCAGACTCTATATCCCTCAATCCTTGTATGCACAGTGGCACGATGAAATGGCAGAGATGCTTGGCACACTTCAGATGGGCGATGTACGCGATTTCTCCAATTTCGTAAACGCTGTGATCGATAAAAAGAGCTTTGATACCATCCGAGCTTACATCGATTTTGCTGCAGAGTCTTCCGATGCAGGGATTATCTTTGGCGGCAAATGCGACGATTCCATCGGATATTACATTGAGCCCACCGTGATCAAGACCAGCGATCCTTTCTTCAAAACGATGCAAGAAGAGATCTTTGGACCCGTATTGACGGTTTATGTCTATCCGGATGATCAATTCGCAGAGACTCTTTCTATCTGCGACAAGACCTCACCCTATGGGCTTACAGGCTCGATCTTTGCCCAGGATCGCAATGCAATCTGTATGGCTTACAACATCTTGCGCTATAGCGCGGGCAATTTCTATATCAATGACAAACCCACAGGAGCAGTGGTCGGACAACAGCCCTTTGGCGGTGGCAGATCATCCGGCACGAACGACAAAGCCGGCTCAGCACTCAATTTGCAGCGCTGGATCTCAGCCCGCTCCATCAAAGAGAATTTCGTGCCCGCCACCAACTACGAATACCCCTATATGTTACCCTGAACTTCACCAGCCTCAAGGTGAGTAATATTGGTACTCACCTTGTTTTCTTATCCTCCTGCAGCCAAACTACATAGATATACCACTGGCACTGCATGATCATCATTTACCGGGGCCTAGCGCTATCACTTTATTCTGACACTTCGCCTGCAAATTCAGTATAAGCCCCCTTTAGCCCCCTCAAGAGATTCTATAGTGATTCTTTAATGACTCTCTAATGATTCTCTAATCGGATTAAAGAATCATTAGAGATTTATACTAGCATTATTAGATATTCCTTGCAGTGCGCTTATACCGGACTATCTTGTCTAGAGCAGGATTGGTGCTTTGCCCATTGAGGCTTCTCGTGCGGCATAAGCTCTTATCCGGCAGAGAGATAGGAATATAGGAGAAATAAAAAATATGAAGGTCAGTTTTGGCTATGGAGTCGGAGCCTATTCCGGCAAACTGAAGGACGTGGTCTTTTGCCATCATAAACGCAGCGGCACGGTCTATATGCGAGAGCGGGTCTATCCTACGCTCCGGGAACATCATCACGAGCTCGGCTCTGTGACAGCAAATCTGCATTCCATAAGACCATCCGAAGATTATAAAGAAGATATGCGGATCTATATATTCCGTTACAACAAGCTCAAGGGATACGAAAACAAACAGATACGATCCTGGGTAAATCTCTATCTGAAGTTGATGCGCCAGATGGCAAAAGAAAGCCCCGGCATCGATCTCAGGACGCTAAGCCGTGAAGATATCTACACGGCAGATCTGCCCTGCATCAGCGTAAAAAGTGCGATCGAAGCCGGCTTGCTGCCCCAGGTATATGATTGGCAGAGATTGGACAGGCAAATCTAGAGAGCAAAGCAGCAACTTATTCCGTGGGGTTTTTCCAGAAATGCGTTGCTCCTTGCTCTCCCCTTGTGAATAATTTATACAGACAGCTACCGCAAGAGCGATAATACTACTTGACTGTAATGAGCATTGACCTGTTTACATGAGTATCTGCGGTACAGGCGACCGGGGAAATCGGATCGCACTGCCTGTCGCAAAAAAAATCAGGATGTATGAACAAACTAGCCTGTATAGCTGTTATCCTTGCTTTTGTAAGCTTTTTGCCCGCTATAATAGTTCCAATAAAGCCCGGTGACAGCTACGCCCGGATCATTCGAAATGACTCCTCAGCTATAGAATTACAGATAAATCTAAGTGCTATCTCGATTGACACCCGGGGCAGGATAATGCTGCCGGGTGACTTGGATTCGTTTGTCAGACAAGGTATTGTGCCCACTATGGTGTTTCATCTTGCTCTGCCTCCTACCGGGGACTATTTGGTCAATGTAACAGAGCAGCATAAACTCCTCGATGTACCGATTCCGCAAGGATACATTTCCCCTTCTGAAACGGTGAGGTTTAGCGAGCCTTATTGGCTGAGGGACGTCCGGGGTGTGGCTGAGCATCAGCTTTTACTCTCGCAGTTTTAGCAATATAAAGTACAGATACGATGTTGAGCGTGAGGCAAACTGCCTTGATGAATGGAACCTGTTAGTGGATGGTAGCATTGTGACAGATCATGAATACAACGACTACTGGCGTTTCATATCAATCCCTCTGGAAAGGGGGTATCATACCTTACGCTGGGTTGGTACTCGTGACCCCTCCCGGGATAGCTTTGGGAGCATCTTCCGACTTGATAATCTGATTTTTTCACCTGGTGTACTGTTTTCCAATGCCATCCTGGTGCCCGAATATGAACAGCTTGAGATCAGCCTTGCTCCCGGAGAGATACGTGATTTATCCTTGGATCTGCATTCTCAGGATGGCAAGAGTATCGAGTATATTGCGGTTTTACGCCAGTCGAACAGCCTCAAACAAGCAACTGAGAGTATCAGCTTGGTATGCAATCAGGATACCTTCCAGGCAGGCAGCGAAGATCTGTACCTGATCTCGCTCTACAACAGCGATCAGACACTTAACGTGTATCAGATCAATATTGAACTGCCGGACGATGTAATCGCCAGCAGCGTTGGCAGTTTTAATCTGCCGGGAGAAACGCCATTGCTGTTCACCGGAGACATTGGCAGCCTTACCAGGCTCAGTTGGTTCAACGAAGAAGGCTGCAATGCGGATAGTCTGCGCTGTGGCTTCAGGCTGATCATAGATGCCAATCTTAGCCACCTGGTGATGCCCTATGAGGTGCATACTCGCGATACGGAGGGATTAGAGCGGTGCTTTGAAGGATCAATCGAGCTTTCCAGAGGTGATGAACAGATGGAGAGCTTATACTTGCTACAGAATGAAGGCAGGGTGAGTCATACAAGGACATCTGCAATCACTATGAGGGCAAACCAAAACTTACTCATCCCAGACAGTGCTGCATACGACCTGGAAATCTACTACAATGGCAACAATATGCTTACTATTCCCATAAATATTAGTTATGATAGCAATCCGGCAGGATTTTACGATACGGCACATTTAAAGGTTTACCCCAATCCCTGCATGGCAAGTACGAAGGTGGCATATTCCATACCCGCTACAGGACGCGCACTACTCGAAGTATTTAACATACGTGGTCAAAAAGTGCGAACCCAGGTGGACTATACACTTGCCAAGGGCTATTACAGGACAATCTGGGATACCTGCGACGACCGGGGAAACCCAGTGGGCAGCGGAGTATATTTTTGCCGGCTAAAAGCATCAAAAGACCAGGAGGCAGTCATCCGCTTTGTAGTACTGAGGTAACCTGTTACTATGTATCCAGAGCTTTACAAGTTAGCATTTAGTATCTCCAGCGCTTTATTCAGCTCTGGGTCCTTGCCTTCTACGTAGTCAGCAAGAACGCGTTGAATCAGGATGTCAGGCTGTACTCCATTGGTAAAGAAACGGCTACCATCCGGATTGCGAACCAGCATACCAGTCCAGTAAGCATTGATCCTACCCGGCAGGCGGGTCATGACTACATTTCCATTAGCTCCGGCAGTAGGTTGACCAACCAATGTAGCCAGTTTGTTATGCTGTAACGCCGCCAGGAAAGACTCGCAGTAACTTTGGCTTTGGCGGCTGCAGAGAGCAATCACCTTAGCAGAGATGTGCGGTTCTGCCGGTTGTAAACCCCAAGTAGGTGTATCTTCATAGAGTCTGGTCAGTTCTTCGTTGGGTCGGATATAGCGCTTGATATAGGTATTTGCCAGTGAGTCTGGCTTCGTGAGTAACTGGCTGATGATATCGTACGAGACCGAAGGATAATAGCGCAAGTCCAGGATCAGCCCCTTGGCTGCAAGGATTTGGGGCATCGCTGCTGCGAGTTCATCGTCCGAAAGCAGACAAAGATTGAGGTAGAGGATTCCGTTGCGATGATCCACTACTCTCTGGTTTGGTACAGTCCATTCCCAGCCTTCGTATCTGGCGAATGGTAAGCTGAGCTCGAGACGCCTTCTATCAGGCGTACGAAAGGTAAAGGTCGCCACAGAATCCGGATAGGGGCTCAGTTGGCTCTGAAAGAGGCGCAGTGCTGTTGTTTCACGATTGGATGAATAGTAATAAGGCAATGCTTCACGCATCAGCCGGGCAAATGGCTTACCATTCATTTTGAGCACTTCTGAGCCGGGAGGTACTGCGGGGGGATCACTCACATCTTTTGAGACAATCCATTTACCATCGAGCAATATGGCGTTGAAGGGCGGTCTGTCACCATTGTTTGATCTATCGGTCAGAAAGGCATGGCCGTCTTCAGTCTTGCACATCAGTCTGCGAAGGACCAGCTTGTAATCCTGCCAGTCTGTCGCGCGAATGCAAGCCTTTAAGGTCTTTGGCAGTTCCGCCTCCCAATCGAGATAGTCATACTCGAATAAGGGGAAAAAGAACTGGAGTTCGTTCCAATACTTTATGATCCCAGCCAGCCATACAAAGCGGTTACCACGGTCATCAATATCGATATTCGTCATCTTGGTACTAAGATCGCTGAGGGCGGTGGGATCGCATATTGGGTATGTACGTTTATCATCACATTGCAGAACCAGCGGGAAGCTGCAGTTGAGACCGCGAACCAGAGGTTTATCCAGTAACTCGCCCCAGGGGATCTCTTCCTCAAATATCCTGTCAATGAGTCCAAGAGTGAATTCTTGATCCGGAGGGGATTTGTGGATGGAGAGCAGCTTGCCTTCCGGGCTGTCTTCCACTGCTATATCCACCCTATGACCCCGAACACCGCGATTGGGCAAATAGTTCAGATTGAAACCACGGGGCAAGCAACTCGGTGATTCATCCTCAAAACCAGTCTCAAACAGGCTTTGCCAGGTATCTTCCGCCCATTGCTCAATCTTGATATCGTCGAGCTGGAGACAGTTGAAATAGGACATACCAAACCACAGTGGCTCTTGATTATCGCCCTGAGAGACAAGTTCGTAGCTTTTGACATTCCAGCCCTCTGAAGAGAGAGAGTCCTCTACAACATTTCCGGCAAATCCAGCATATAGATAAGTAGTAAGGCTGTCTGCTGCAAGCTTTCGTACTCTGAAGGTGATCCTAAGCTTAGGCTCGTTGCCTGTAATTGGGGCTAATTTGGGCATCAAAGTTGTCCAGGCAAGATCGTAGTCTTCATAGTTACGAATTTTAATAGGGCGATTGGTCCTGATACTCATATATACTGAGGGGTTGCCGGTATTCTCATATCCGGAGTACTGCCAGAATGCCTTTACACGACCGGGCACTGGATCACTGGGCACGGGCTCCGGGACATTATTACTATATAGTTGCAACTGAGGCACTAGCGGCCTAAACAGATCATACAATTTGACTTTGAGTTCACGGTCATTGCGTGCTGTTGATACTTCTTTGGCACCGTAGATGGCAAAGCGATCCCAATCGAAATTTTGTGCCTCATCGGAGGGATACCAGTGGCGGACATATCCCCAAAGGCGGGTAAAGGCCGTGAGATTACGAACCCTGGTATTTTCAGATATAGATCTTGCAAAGCAGATACCGGATAGCAGCACTAACAGCACTAAACACCACAGTTGTTTAAACATATCATCTCCTCAGTCCAAGGATTGGCCTACCCACAGGTAAACCTCAACGGATATAATAGAATTCTGTTCTTTTTATTGTCAAGTGTTTGTTGTAATTCAATACTTAAGATTTAATCTTTGCAGTTCCTTAGTGATTACCTTTAGCTCTCTTACTAGATTCTGGAGTGAATCTTTAATGACTCTGAAATGATTCTCTAATCGGATTAAAGAATTGTTAGAGAACTGTACTAGCTTTATTAGATATTCCGTACAGCGAGCATAAGCCAGATCCTCATTTAATACGCGGCATCCGGTGGGCTGGGGATAGTATCAATAGCGGATATATATATTACCTACAGAAATGAAGAATAGATGAAGCCAGTCTCATAGCACTTATAGCATGGAGGCAGGGATTGGCTTCGTATTTAACCCTAAAGTATGGAACGATTCTTGTTTATTTTTCTCTTGATATAATCAAGGGAGGAACCATGAGCGTTCTGACTATCCGTAAAATGTTTAAACTGCAGACATTGTGTATGCTGCTAAGTCTATTTGCCCTGCCGTTGACAGCAGCCTTTATCCAGCCTGATATGGCGGTGCAGGTCGCCAATACCTGGCAAAGATACAATCCATCCGGCGCATCTGCCACAACCACAGGATTCAAGGTCGAGCGCTTCACCGGAACGTCCTTTGTGCCTTGCAACCCATCATACGACAAGACCGCAGCTGACCTCCCAAACATCTATCTGGTAAAGTACAATGATGGCAGCTTCGTCTTGCTTTCTGCGGATGACAACGCTCTTCCGGTGCTGGGATATTCAGTCGCTCCGGCAGGGGAATTCCGCTCATATTCTCCCGAGTTTATAACCTGGGTAGCCAATTACGACAGACAGATCGACGCTATAAAAGAGTACCGGATTGAACTACCTGATTACACCCGACAATGGAATGAGATGCTTCGCGGAGAAATCAGGCTTGACACCAGGACAGACCGTGCGGTACAACCCCTTTTATCTCTGACCTGGGATCAGGGCTGGCCTTACAATGAGCTATGTCCGGCAGATGCCGCAGGACCAGGCGGACACGTTTATGCCGGCTGCGTTGCCACTGCCATGGGGATGGTGATGAAGTACTGGAACCATCCTACCACGGGAGTAGGCAGTAAAAGTTACTACGCCTATGGTTATGGCTATCAGAATGCCAATTTTGGCGCGACAACCTACCTTTGGGATCAGATGCCCAATTCTGTAGGTTCTTCAAATATCCCGGTCGCTACCTTGCTTTATCACTGTGGAGTCGCAGTAGAAATGGGTTACGCAGCGGATGGCTCAGGAGCGCAGAGCTCTGACGCAGCAGATGCAATGAATGATTATTTCCGCTATCCCAATGCCCAGATCCTGAACAAGATGGGCTACACCGACTCCGCCTGGACCACTCTCCTGCAGGCTCAGGTGGACAATGGTAGCCCAATGTATTACAGCGGATCAGGCTCAGGCGGTGGTCATGCCTTTGTGATAGACGGTTATGATACGGCAGGTTACTTTCACTTCAACTTTGGTTGGAGCGGTTACAACAACGGCTATTTCTACACCAGCAATATCAATCCCGGAGGTTCTGACTTTAACCAATGGCAGTCCGCAATCGTCAACAGCATTCCAGAAAACTATTCTATCGCCAATACCAGGATTAAGATGCGTTCAGATATAGCTAGTGTGGGTGACAACATGGCCCTCACCGTCAGCACCAATCCCATCCTTGGTTCTTGGAACATCAATCACTACGAATTCCAGCTGCTTTATGATCATCAGTTCCTGAGCTATAGCGGTGCAAACCTCGGCGGTACAATCGCATCAGGCGGAAATGTCACTGTCTTGGAATCCGAGCCCGGAATTCTCTCCATCGTTTGGAACAGCACAGGCAAGCTCATAGGCGCTGGTGACCTGATAAACCTTAATTTTATACCCAACGATGCTGGCGAGTTTCTCTTTGATATCGGTGGAATGATGCTAAACAGCAGCCCAGTAACCAATGTTAATTATCTGATGGCAAATGTGATAGCCCCCGTCGCCAGCCTAGGTGAGAGCCATATCAGCTTGCAGAACGTGATGCATCTGGGATATCAGCAAGTGGGAACCACTGAGATACGCACCACCTATCTGCTGCCATCCTGGAACGTGACGCACTATCAGTTTAACCTCGGTTATGATCCCGCCAAGCTGGAATTTGTTGGGATGGACGAAACCGGTACTTTGAGTGAGGGCTGTGAACCGATAGTCACCCTCGTGAGTCCCGGGACAGTCTCTGTATCCTGCGATAGCGACGTTGAGTTCGTTGGTGTCGGTGCCATTATCAAAGCTCAATTCCGGGCTATCGGCAACGGTCCTTCCCTTGCGGTCACGCAGGTCGTGCCTTCTGTCTTTTTCTTCAATACAATGCCGATCACTTCAGTGGGCTCGGCGAACTTTATCCTCTCAGCATCTTCTGAGACGGAGGATGTGGTCGCCGCGATCCGGCCAAACCTGAGCATCTCTCCTAATCCTGTGCGGGACATTGCCAGAATAAGCTTTTCCGAGAAAGCTATCGAGGATACAGATCTACTGGTCTATAACCTGAGAGGACAGTTGGTTCGCAAGCTGACCCTGGAAAGGACTGAGGCAGAGATCCTCTGGGATGGCAAAGATACTTTTGGTAGATCACTAAGCTCCGGAGTCTATTTTGTCCACTGGGAACAGGGAAGCGTTAGCGGTGAGTCAAAGATAATTATGCTAAAACAATAAGCCCATAATTCTATCTTGTTGGGACGGTCGTTGAACCGTCCTTTTTTTTGGGGTAGATCAGGTCTGAGTTGCATATTCGCTATAAACCCTATAACGCTCCCTTGAGTAGAAGGGTTGTTTCGAAAGAGCTTGACAAATTAGCCCTGTTCAGACTTTTTGAGAACAATTCTCAAAGGAGTGTTTAATGCAAGAGTATGAAAAGATCTTCAGAGACTTCCTGAAAAGGCGGGGTCTGAAGCTTACAGAGCCCAGAAAGCTTATCCTGGATGCAGCTTTCAGTGTGCATCATCACTTTACGGTGGAGCAGCTATTCCGCCTCGTGAAGGCAGAATCGTCGCTGGTCTCGCTGGCTACTGTTTACCGTACATTGCCGCTCTTGATAGAGGCGGGATTGCTGCAACAATCAATGCGGAGCAGTTCCAGAGATAGCTTTGAGCATATTCTGGGGCATCCCAGGCATATCCACTGGATCTGCGAGACTTGTGGTGCTGTGATCGAGAGTGATCTGGATGAAGTAAAACCAATCGTGGAGAGTGATGCCGAGCGCTTTAAGTTTGAGCTGAGAGAGATCAAGCTGAATGTAATTGGGTTATGCTGGAAATGCAAGCAAAGTGAGAATAATTTGCAATGAGCAAGCAACACGTAATCGCATTGGTAGGCAATCCCAATGTAGGTAAGACCACCCTTTTTAACGCTCTTACTGGAGCCAGACAGACAGTCGGAAACTGGCCTGGAGTTACGGTTGAGCACAAATCCGGTTACTACATCCACAATGGACAAAAGCTGGAGGTAATAGACCTTCCGGGGATATATTCACTATCGGCCAGCTCTCCTGATGAGCAAGTTTCCCGTGATTTCATTCTCAAACAAGCACCCGATCTGATAGTAAACATCGTTGATGCATCCAATCTGGAGCGCAATCTCTATCTCACTACTCAGCTTTTGGAGATGAAGGTAAAGATGCTGATTGTGCTCTCGATGATTGATATCGCTCAGCAGAATGATATCGAGATCGAGCTGGAGCATCTCAAAGGGCATATGGGCTGCGAGGTCTTACCACTGCAGCTTACACGCAAGCAGGATTACGACAAACTCTTGGATACGATCGAGCTCAGCTTGCATCAAAGCCAAAAGCAGATTGAGATTAAATACGACGAAGTGGTGGAAAAGCATCTCGCTTTGGTAGAACAATGCCTGATCCAATGTGGACAGCAGGCAAGCGGTAATCTACGCTGGACGGCTCTGAAACTGATAGAAGAAGATTCACTGGTGCAAAAAGAGATTGATCCAGCCTGCCTGGAAAAGATCCAGGAGCACATCAAAGCAATCAGCAAGCATCGCGGACAGCCGACCAGAGCAGTGATCGCGGATGATCGATATGGCTTTGTACGTGGCTTGATCAAGGACGTAATGCACCGTAGAAGACGCAGCCCCTACACTTTTTCGGATCGTATAGACCAGGTGGTCTTGAATAGCTTTCTGGGGATGCCAATCTTTTTCTTTGTGATGTATCTGGTCTTTCTGATCGCGGTCAGGTTTAGCCAGCCGTTGGTGGACTTGATGGATATGGGTTTGGGCTGGCTCTTTGTGGAGCAGGCAGGCAATCTGTATCAGATGCTGGGGTTTCCGCAGTGGCTGCATTTCATCCTGAGCGAAGGAATCGGAGGCGGTATCGCCACGATCGGAACCTTTATCCCGCCTATTTTCTTCATCTATGTAAGCCTCTCGATCCTTGAGGATAGCGGTTATATGGCGCGAGCAGCCTTTTTGTCGGACAAGTTTATGCGCAAGATCGGACTGCCCGGAAAAGCTTTTATCCCACTCCTGGTTGGTTTTGGGTGTACCGTTCCAGCGATTATGGCGACCCGTACTCTGGAAAGCAAGCGTGATCGCATATTTGCCTCTCTATTGGCTCCCTTTATGTCCTGCGGTGCAAAGCTACCGGTCTATACCTTCTTGGGGATGATGTTCTTTGCCAAAAGAGCTGATCTGCTAATCTTTGGGCTTTACTTTGGAGGAGTGGTGATGGCTTTGCTTACAGGGCTGCTGCTCAAGAAGACGATTTTTAAGACAGAGCCGGGTAATTTCGTGATGGAGCTCCCACCCTATCATCTGCCTACCTTCAATGGAATCTTCCTGCATACCTGGCACAGGCTCAAGGACTTTGTCCTGAGAGCCGGAAAGACTATCCTGATGGTGACCATCTTCATCAATATCCTGCAATTGATCTATGTGCCCAGTCCTTTTGCCTCCGAACCGGATGAGAAGGAAACAGTCCTGCAGGTAGCCGGAAAGGCTGTTACCCCGCTCCTAGCTCCGATGGGAATAGATCGCGATAACTGGCAGGCATCGGTCTCCCTGATCTCAGGGCTTTTTGCCAAGGAGGCGATTGTGGGCTCGATGCAGAGTCTGTACCAGGATAATGGCAATCAAGAAGAGCTGGCAAATACGATCAGGACCAGATTTGGCTCTCTACCGGCCATCCTGGCGTATCTGTTCTTTGTAATGCTCTATTCACCCTGTGCGGCTGCCTTGGCGATGCTCTGGAAGGAGCATGGCTTCAAGTGGACTCTCTTTAGTTTTGGCTATCTTACGGCATTGGCATGGATGATAGCGACTCTGATCTATCAGATTGCCAGTCCCAATCCCCAGACTCCCCTGTGGATAGGACTTGTGGTGGCTATGGGGCTAGGATTTTATCTGTTTTTGAAGTATTTAGGAAAGAAGGATAAATATGTTGAATCAGCGTAATCGGGTACGCTTGCGTCAGTTTGGGCGCAGGATGATGGGAAAGAGGCAAGGCTGCAGTGTTTGCAATGGAGATTGTATGCCGCTTTCTGAGCTTCCTTCCGGCTCCAATGCCATAGTGCTGCGCAATCATGATACCAGAACCATCGAACGCGGTCTCTATGACGGTGCAAGCCTGGAGGTTTACCGCAATGAACTTACCGAGCCAAACCTGATTGTGGCAGTGCAGGACAGCCGTTATGTCCTCGATCGGCGTATAGCCAGAATGATCCGGGTTAGGGTCGAGCACAAAGCAAGCTGATATTTCGCTTTTGATCCTCCTTGCTTTCTGCACGTCAATTGGAGATCAAAAGCAAATCAAGAGCAATTCACCTCGAACCACGTTCGGCTTGATTTCCACTTGATTTGCTTGTGATCTCAGGATGACTATGGGGATGCAAAGAGCAAGGCTTTGGTGAGCGTAGTTTAAACATTGGATTTCTATTGTTAAATCAAGCTTGACAAAGCTCTGCCGCCAAAAAAACTGGGAAGATCAGAGATTATAGACTAATATCTTGTAAAATATAGTAATTACTGGAGGATCCGAATGAAAACTGGTGGATGCCGATATGGAACGCATCGCGTGATTGAACCCAAGGGAGTGCTCCCACAGCCTGCCCGTGTGTTAGACAATGATATGTCCGAGATTTGGGACAACGAGCTTTTACTCGATGTTATCCGTCTCAACGTGGATTCAGCTTCCTTTCATCAAATCAAAAATAAGCTGATAGCCCAGGGTCACAGCGATCTTGAAAAAGCTTTTGCGGATCATGCAATTGATCTTACCACAAGAACCGGAAAGCACAAGAATGAAGATACAGGCAGCGGTGGAATGCTGATCGGCAGAGTTGCCGCCATCGGACCAAATTTTGAAATGAAAGACAAGATCAAGGTAGGTGACACAGTCGCTTCCCTGGTCTCCCTCTCCCTCACTCCGCTCAAGATCAATAGCGTAAAGCGTGTGCTTTTGGACAAAGACCAAGTCGAGATCGATGGTCAAGCCATCCTCTTCAGCAGCGGTATCTATGCCAAGTTGCCGGATGATATGGACGAGAATCTTGCTCTCAGCGTGCTCGATGTAGCTGGTGCCCCCGCTCAGGCAGAACGCCTGTGCAAACCCGGAGATACTGTTGTGATCATCGGTGCCAACGGCAAGAGTGGCGTTCTCTGCAATGCAGTAGCCCGCGAGCGTGTCGGTGTTTCCGGCAAAGTGATCGGGATCGTGCGTAAAGAGTCCTACATCCCCACCTGCCTGGAGACCGGTTGCCACGAAGTAATCATCGCCGATGCTACAGACGCAATCACGATCCAGAGAGAAGTTGCCCGGCTTACTGATGGAAAAATGGCAGATGTCGTGATCAACGTCGTAAACGTTGAAGACACAGAGCTTCCTAGCGTGATGGCGTGTCGTGACAGAGGGATCGTCTATTACTTCAGTATGGCTACTTCCTTTACCCGTGCAGCTTTGGGTGCTGAAGGCATCGGAGCTGATGTCGATATGATCCTGGGTAATGGCTATGCACACAATCATGCAGCTATCTCGATAGACCTGCTGCGTCGCAATCCGGTTCTTATGAAGCTCTTCCAGGAACGCTACACGGATTAATCTCCGGGAGGATAAATGATTACTGATATCAAAACAATCGCCAGTCCTCAGGAATGGGCAGATTGGCATTGGCAACTGCGAAACCGCATCACGACTGTTGATGAGCTTCGCAAGTATATCGAGCTGCTTCCAGAAGAAGAGGCGGTATTTGCGGATAATGCCTTCTCGTTTAGAATGGCAATCACTCCTTATTATCTCTCTTTGATCGACCACAGCAATCCCAATGATCCAGTGCGTATGCAGGCTATCCCCCGTGTAGCAGAGTCATTTGTCAATCCCAGCGATATGGCAGATCCGCTTCACGAGGATGCAGATGCACCGGTTCCGGGGATGACGCATCGATATCCTGATCGCGTATTGCTGCTGCTTACGGATCAATGCGCGATGTATTGCCGTCATTGCACACGTCGTCGCAAAGCAGGTGAGCACGATGCCCCGATGCCTCAGGATAACGTCAATAGAGCTATTGAATACATCCGCGAGCACAAGGAAATCCGCGATGTTATACTCTCCGGTGGTGATCCCCTTACATTGGGCGATGCACGCCTCGATGAGATCCTCGGCAAGCTTGCAAAGATAGATCACGTCGATATCGTCAGAATCGGCACTCGTACCCCTGTAGTGCTGCCTCAACGCATTACCCCCGAGCTTCTGCAAGTGATCAAGAAATACAAGTTTGTCTGGCTCAACACCCATTACAACCACCCCCAGGAGATGACCGAAGAAGCCCGCAATGCCCTTGCTATGCTCTCTGAAAGCGGTGTCGTATTGGGTAATCAGTCGGTGCTGCTCAAAGGCATCAACGACAATGTCGATGTGATGAAGCAGCTAGTGCATTGCTTGGTGAGAAACCGGGTTCGCCCTTATTACATATATCAATGCGACCTCTCTGAAGGCATTGGGCACTTCCGTACACCCGTCTCCAAAGGTATCGAGATTATCGAATCCCTGAGGGGACACACCTCCGGACTCTGCATTCCTACCTTTGTGGTAGATGCCCCAGGCGGCGGCGGTAAGATCCCTGTAATGCCAAATTATATCATCTCTCAGATGCCCGGACGCACCATCCTACGCAATTATGAAGGCTTTATCACAGCTTATACCGAGCCTGAATATATCCCAATGGATGACAGCAAGTATCGCGATCTCTGCCTCGAGGAACGTAAGAGCACAGAGGGGATAATGTCCCTGCTCAGGGGTAAAAAGGTCTCGATCGGTCCGGCTGAAACCAGACGTAACCAGCGTCGCAATCATTAAGCTTTATGCCAGTAAAGGAGTGGATCTCCAGCTTTCAGATCGCCGCAATCGTTGGTATCTGCAAGAATGCCGGAAAAACCACACTCCTGAACCACATAATCAAATCTGATCCTCACCATCGCTACGGCGTAATGAGTACTGGTATCGATGGTGAGGATACAGATACTGTCTTCAAACACTCCAAGCCCAAGCTTATTCTCCCAGCAGGCTCAGTCTATATCTCGGATAAGATAGGATTGGATGAACAAAGCGGAAACCTGGAGATACTGGGCTATGCGCCGGGAAGCCATGCTAACCGCAAGCTCTGGCTGGTGAAAGCAATCATTCCTGTTCAGACCCGTATAACAGGCCCTTCCAGCGTAAAGTTACAGGTATCTTGCTGTAAAGCACTCAAGAAAGCCGGAGCTGAGAGAATCCTGATCGATGGTTCGCTGGATCGCAAATCCATCGCTTTGAGTAGCAAAGTCGATGCTCTCTTTTTGGCAATCGGGGCAGGCTATGGCAATCTAGAAGCACTAAAGACTGAGCTACGCCGTATCCTGTTTTTAAAGGGTATCCCCCAGAGCACGGACCTGAGTCACTACCAGCAATCCAGGCTGATCGAGCTCGACTCAGTAGCTCTAAAAATAGGTAACCGCTGGCGCAGTACCGGGATCAGCAGCATTATTGGCTCCGAAGCTGCCCTCAGAAAGCTAGTCCAAGATAGCCCCAAAGCAGCAATCTATATCCCCGGAGCAATCACCGATAATGGCTATAGCAAGCTGCAAAGTCTATTCAATGGCCGCAGCCTGATCATACGTCACCCGGAGAATATAAAGCTAAGCCTTCCCAAACTGGAGAGCTTGCTGAACGCCTCTGATATTCAAACCCTTATCCCTCACCGTATCAAGGGAATCGCACTCAATTCCTGGGCTCCGGGTATGCATCAAAAAGATGCAGAGCTGTTTCGCGCTGAAGTTCGCTCCAGCTTCCCGGGTTTAAACCTGATTGATACAATGGAACTGATATGAACGAGCGCGATAGACGCACCTCCCTGACCGTCAATCTCGGTCTAATATCCAATATCATCCTCTCCATCCTGAAGACCACCATAGGTATTTTCGGACACAGTCCTGCCCTCTTAGCCGATGGCATAAACTCCAGCTCTGATGTAGTTTACTACGTTGCTGTGAAGATATTTATGCGCCATGCCCGCAAGCCGGCAGACGAAGAACATCCCTACGGTCATCGCCAGCTGGAATCCATCTCGGCAATAGTAGTGGGTGCTTTCATCCTCACTACCGGTATCGCCATCTTTTGGGAATCGATAAATACTGTCTATGAGCTCGCCTCCGGCACTGCTATCGGCCGTGCTGCTTCCTATTGGGCTCTGCTAATCGCTGTGTGCACATTTGCACTCAAGATATTCCTCTATACTTATACTCGCACTAATACCCGTAAGACAGGCAATCCTACTTTAAAAGCTCTTGCCAACGACCATTTCAATGATATTATGGCTTCTCTTGCTGTGATCATTGGTATCGTCCTGGGCAAATTTGGCTGGCACTGGATGGATCCTGCCGCGGGAGCAATCGTAGCAATCTTCATCATCAAGACTGGTATCGAGATCATTCTCGAGAATTCCGGCGACTTGATGGATAGCTTTCCGGATGAAGATTTCCGAGCTCAGATCAGCGATGTCACCCTCAAAATCGAGGGTGTCCGCGATATTGAAGAGCTGGGAATTCATCGATTTGGTCCACATTACATTGTCAATATGACGATTGGAGTGGAAGGCACGATATCTGTATCTGCCGGACATAAGATCGCCGATGAGGTTGAAGCCAAGCTCTTTGATCACTTCGGCTCAGGCCTCTCCAAAGTAAACATCCACTACCATCCGTCGATAAAAGCCACAGGAGACAACATTTGAATTACGGAAAACACATATTACTATCACTCGTCATCCTCGTCCTGATCAGTTTCTCACTACTCTGTATAATCCCCTTAAATGCCTCACGCAAACCGATTGAAAAGATCAGCATCATTCCTCCCGAACCAGAATGGATCGTCGGTATTATCCCGAACGGAGGCAGTCTTTACAGCGTTTTGGGAGAGCAAGGTCTCCCCGGAATCCACGTTGCCCTGGTCTCGTATCGTATGGGCGAGTATATCGACGTCACTACCATCCAACCCGGTGACACTCTCAAGATCAAGCTTAGCGAAGACAAGCAAAGCATCACCAAGATGCAATTTGTCCAAGAGCCCACCACGAGGCATAACTTCACTGTTGTCCCTGATTCACTGATATACTCGATGGAATCCCTGCCTGTTACCGAGCAGTATCGCGTAGTGGAAGGCGAGGTCAATGGCACTCTGGATGCATCGCTTTTGGCTGCCGGTCTCCCCCCCACCTCAAAACAGCAGATCAACAACGGACTCGAAGCAGAGATCAACTTCTCCCGGGATGCCCGCTCCGGTGATCGCTTTACTGTCTTGGTGAAAGAGCGTATCTTCGAGAACAAGCCTCTGCCCGGAAGCACTGTCTATTATGTAAAGTATGAGGGAGAACGCACCGGAGCCAAGGAACTGTGGCGTTTTGAGGAGAGCGATCCCAAATCTGTTTTGAATGGTCTTTACAACAAGGATGGCAAGGCCAATAGCACCAGCGGAGTGGGCTTCCCTCTCGCCAGTATCCACGTAGTATCCAAATTTGGCCGTCGTGCTGATCCCTTTAGCGGACGCGGAGCCAATCACCAAGGTGTGGATTACAGGGCTCGTGGCGGCACGCCTGTCTATGCGGTTGCCAATGGAGTGGTTACGGAAGCCCGTTATCACGGTGGCTGGGGAAACAACGTCCAGATCAAGCATTCCAGCGGGATGGAATCTCAATATGCCCACCTGAGCTCGATGAGCGTAAGGAAGGGTCAGAGAGTGGTAAAGGGACAAGTAATCGGCAGAGTAGGCAGCACAGGACGCTCTACCGGCGCTCACCTTCATTTCGGCTTGATCAGCGGAGGTAAATTCATCAATCCTACCAATCTCAAGATGGTCGGAGCTGAGAAACTGAATGCCCAGCAATTGAATGAATTCAACCGACAAAAACAAGTTATTATGAACCGCTTGCAGAGCCTGCGTCAACCGACTCGTCCTGCCATCAGCTAAAGATAATTAAGCTATCTTTGTGGGGATTCACCCGAATCCCCTTTTTTTGCCTCTGTTTGATGGATACTACCAACCCGGATTCTTCCTCTTCAAATCAGCATTATCTACTAAACCATTGGATGAGAGTTTATTAGCTATTGTCACCCCCATTCGCTCCGGATGATCTACAGCATATCACCAGCAGATCAAGAGCAAATCAAGTCGAACCGGGTTCGAGGTGAATTGCTCTTGATCTGCTGGTGATATGCTGTAGTCAAAAGCCAGTCAAAGAGAAAAGCCGGGTGAACAATATCACGCCGGCTAATGATAATCTATTGTATGAGGCTCGTTCAGAGAGCTTTACGATATATTCGGAAGCGTTTGTAGATACGCCCCCCTGCTCGCTCCATCTCGGCACGGATTTGTTTGTTGTCCTCGAGCTCGTGGTGGCTATCCATTAGCTCTATGCCGGCTTCTTTGCAGGAACGTAGCATCGAGTATCCCATCAGGACATCAACTCCCTTGCCGCGATAATCCTCATCTGTAGCTCCCATATAGAGATCGAGCATCTTGGATTTCTTGCGAGCACTCAGGATGTGGATAAAGCCAAAGGGAAACATTCTACCACGAGCTTTGCGGATACCGGGTGCCATATTGGGAATGGCTATGAAAAAGCCGATTACTTCGTCTTTGGTATTCACAACGCACTTGATAAAACGGGGATCGACCACCGGTATGTATCGATCCGCCAGATCAGCCATCTCGTGCTCTTCAAAGGTGGAATAGCCATAGAGATGGGTAAAGGTCTTGTTCATCAAGCGAAACAGAGGCAGGATATATGGCCTGAGTTGCTTTGTGGTCTTGAAATCCAGCAATTTGAATTCTTTATTGCGGCTGATACGCTCGAAGATCTTGCCATACATCTCTGTCATCGCTTTGGCGACTTCTACCTCATATACTACGTAGTCCACTTCTTTGGCATAGCCCAAGGCTTCCACCTGAGAGGGCATCGAGGGTCGATTTTGGAATGAAGCCAGCGTAGGGGTCTCATCAAATCCTTCGATGATCAAGCCTTCGGGATCTTCTTCTGTAAAGCCCATTGGGCCTACCAGACCGCTCATACCTTTCTGTTTTGCCCAGTTCTCGACGAATTCGATCAGGGCTTTGACAACTGCCTTGTCGTCGATGGAATCAATATAGCCAAATCGACCGTTATTGGTCTTGGAAAGCTGGTTGAAGCGTTTATTGATGATTCCCGCAATGCGGCCTACGACCTTATCACCCTTGTATGCCAGAGCATAAATCATATCACAATAAGCGTGGGAAGGATTGCGCCGGGAATCGAAGCTGCGGGCGTCATCCGCGTAAAATGGCGGTACCCAGTTTGGACGGTCTGCGTTTAGCTTTTCCGGCAGATAGACAAATTGCTTCATCTCAGCCTTGGTCTTGACTTCCCTGACTATAATACTCATTTCTTTCTCCATTTGTAAGAATATGGACACAGAGGGACATAGCAGCCTGTATCGCCATCTCTGTCAATCAGAATCTGCATTTGACCCTTATGATAGTGTTGAGTCTTTTACTCGTGAAGGGCTTTTACACGGTAGAAGCGCTTGCTAAGGGCACTATCGGTCCAGTTTGTGGTGCTGGTCTGCCCGATCTGGGAAAAGCCTGTAATGGGATTGTCTGAGGCCTCTATGAGATAAGCAGTCGCGTGGGTAATGGGGCTCCAAGACAGGCTAATCTGCCCTGCAGAATAGCTGATAACGACAACGGGGCTATCCAGGACTGGCGGAATGGTAGGATCTTCTCTGAGGATATCAATTACCAAGGTTCCGCTACCTGCTGGAATATTCAGGCTTGTCTCGGTAGAGCCAAAGCTTCCGGTGTAGCTCCCGGTAGTCGTTCCCAGGCTATAAGCCAGATATGCCGGAACGAAACCGAGCCCGTTGTAACGCAGAGTGTAGTTGCCTGCAAAGGAAGAGCTTTCAGATGCATTTATTGTGTATCTGATGCCATCGGTGATGGTGCTCACAAGCACTGCAAAGTCAGTGTCTGGTGAGTTGATCGGATCGATGGTGACAGTGTTGTCCGTGTATCCGGGTAGATCCGCGGCTTCTATCAAGATTGAAGCTCCGGCTATGCTGGTATTGGCACCAACGCCTGTGATTACGCCGGTAGTTTGTACTTGGATTAGATTTGAGTACTCGCTGGTTCCACCAATATTACTGGCACGAATTCGGTAACTATAGGATGATTCAGGATCAAGCCCGGAGATACGGGATACGGTGTTTGACAGAGCATAGTTTTCATAGCCCGGAAGAATCGAACCACCGGCAATCTGGTGAGTCCCCAGGCCGTCCGCAGTATCTATGGGATATACGTCCCACTGGCTTACCAGGGTCGGGAAACCGCTGCCGGGGTTTGTCGTAATACCTGCCAAAACCTCGGGTTTACGACGCAGAGTTTTATCTAAGGTGCTATAAGAATCGGCCGTCCAGGCTGTTCCGGGATCTTCTCCGATCCTTCCAAAGATATCGATCGTGGTGCCTGTCGAGCTTTTGAAGAGCTCGACTGCGTCATCTCCGTTGAAATTGATCGCAGAGAGGGTGACGGCAGTGACACCAGCGGGTAAAGTGAGCGTTGCGGCTGAGTTCTTGTAAACAATAGCCTGTCCGTGAGCCAGACTGCCTGATAGATTGCTGGTGCTACTTGGACTTGAAGCTCCATTTGAGTACAATCTGATAGCATAGGAGCTCAGGTCGATGGTATTGCCTGTGCCATTGTAAATCTCGATGTATTTGTTGTTTGAAGAGCCTTCGACGTATTCGCTGATGATCAGATCTGAGGCAAAGGCACTACCCGCGCTAAAGACTTCGAGATAGTAACTCTCTGCGCCATAGAGCTCGCTCCAGCGGGCTGTGAAGCCTTCGTGAGATACTGCTGTAGCCTCATAGGCAAGGGGCGGATCAAGTATGATAACTTCATCGGTCGTGACAAAGATCACGTTGGAATAAGCTCCGGGGCTATCATTATAGACGGCTCTCAGACGGTAATAATAGGTTTTGTTGTCATCCAAACCCATAAGATAGAGGCTGTTGCCTGTGCAGGGATAATCTTCATAACCGGTTACAAAGCTGGTGAAACCGGTATCGGTGGAGAGATCAAAATAATAATCTGTGATCCCGGGGGCGGGCTGCCAGGTTGCCATAAAGTCGTAATAGCCTACGTTTATCGGAGCTGTCGCAACAACTGCGGGGATGTCATTATCCAGAATCTCAAGATTGAAGCTGCTATAGCTTCCGGCAGATGCAGAATTACCTCCCGAGACATTCACAAGAGAGAAGATCAAGATCTCCGTACCCTCGAGGAGACTGTCATCAGTGATGTTTACTGTGATTGTCCGGTTGCTGCTGCTCCCTGCGGGGAAACTGATGTTTTGAGTGCTGTAGTTCCCGATATCTGCTGGATTTCCTGAGCTGAGCACTATCTGAGCAGTGGTAGCACTGGTCGGGCTGGGATTGGTAATTGTAACGGTAAGTGTTACAGTGCCTTCATCCTCATCGACCATAGCGCTGGCAGGGCTGAATTGGACGATTGTATTGGGAGTGGTTCCTCCCCAGATGTAGCTAACGTATTCAGGATGATCAACGAAGGGATTGCGGTTACCCTGGTGGTTATAAACTGCTGCGTTTCTGGCTAGTTCTGCACTATCAACAGGATCTTGAGAATGCCACGTGATGAAAGTATCCAGCATATCGACGCCACCCTGGCTTAGGGTCATATTGTAACGAACGCTAAAGTAAAGCATAGCCCTGGCAAGATTACCTTTGTGCTGATCCGCAGGTTCAAAGACAGTATCCCCCGATTGATTGGTGCCTTTAAGGCTAACGTAGCCGTTGTATGAAGGATAGGTAGCCGTGACATCTACAACTTCGTCAAAGGGATAATTACTCCTGGAGGAGTTTACGCTGGAATTAGTGATAAAGAGATGATGTACATCGGCTTTCTTGATGCTAGATTCGGATGAACCGAACCAGCTTTGGGCATAACTATGCTCGGTATTGGGATTTGAGCTACCATTGTAAGAACTGCTGATAGAATAATCCTGCCCGGTATAGACGCATCTCACTACACCATTGGTATTATCGAGGCTTTGGAACAGAAAGGTCTTGGCCCCATCATAATTGGAATATGTATTGTTATCGATCAGATCGTGCAAACCGGTCTTCAGGGCCATCCCGGTAAGACCCAGTACAGGATTGTAATAGCCGTTGTAGGGATCGCTGGCAACGGTGGTAAGCTGGATTACGTTTGAGGAGGCGCTGGTGCCATTGACGTTTACAGATCTCACTCTGTAGTAGTATGTAGTAGCCGGACTGAGACCGCTTACTGTCTGGGAAGTATTTGATACCGTTAGGTTGTTGTAGCCGCTTACAAAGGATGCGAAGATGGATGAGGTGGAGACGTCCAGGCGGTAGCTGCTTGCCCCTACTGCGGGATTCCAGTTTGCCACAAAGGATGAGGCTGTGATGGCAGTAGCAGCAGTCGCGGTGGGGATAGCTGGGGGATCGGTGCCGCTGGTAGTAAAAGAAAGCTCTTCTCCGTATGCTGTTCCCTGGCTATTTGTAGCATAAGCTCTTACATAATAGAGAGTCTGTGCTGCCAGACCGGAGATTGTGGAGACAAAGCTCCCTGTGCCTGAGCCGTCATTACTATGATTCCCGCTGATAGTTGGATTGGGACTAGTAGCCCAGCAGACGCCTTTTGCTGTTACAATGGAGCCTCCATCGGCAGTTACATTACCACCGGAGATAGCAGATACTGCAGTAATCGAGCTAATTGTCGCTGTCGTTACTGTGGGTATGCCCAAGCCCTGAAAGTCAGTGACTATTATATCGTGAACATACAAGGCATGGCTTGAGCTGGCAAGACGTAGCCTGGTAGCAGATGGATTATTCAGGTTGTAGATATGGGTAGAACCGATAGTATTGATCCCGCTAAAGGTAGTCAGCTCAATCCATGCAGAGCCATCCCAGCTTTGAAGCTTGACTGAGCGATCGGTTGAACCTGCTGCCAAATGAAACTCAATAGCTCCGGCAGAACTGGTTTGGGGAAGCTCTAATATCCCATTTGTTGCTTCCATCTGGACTCTTCCCATCGAACCGGTTCCCGATAATGCTGCTCCAGGAGAGACCATACATCTGGTCATACTGACTGTACCGGTAGATCCATTTACTGGTATCTCCTGAGTATAGGAGCCATATGATCCTCTTGGTGTCCAGCTTTGGATATTCTCGCTGATGAGGTTTGCACCCCAAGCCAGGCTGATGGTTAAAACGCTAATGATAAGGCTTAATGTATATCTTTTCATAATTCACATCCATCTGATAATCTAAGCTTATGCTATGAGGATGCCATCCTAAAAACCGGCTGTTTTTGCCAAGTAAAAAAAGAAAGGGAGAGCCAAATGACTCTCCCCTACTATCTTATATGGACTTCTTTACTTTACTAGCATCATCCTGCGAGTCTGGTTTATTCCAGCTCCGTTCAGACGATAGAAATAGAGGCCGCTGTTGACACCTTGTCCATCAGCATCGGTGCCGTCCCAGATTACGCTGGTCCTACCCATACCAAGATTTCCATTGATCAAGGTCTTGACCAGCTGTCCTTTTACGTTGAAGACATCCAATCTCGCCTGACCCGCTCTGGGCAGGTCAAAGCTTATAGTGGTGGAGGGATTGAAGGGATTGGGATAGTTCTGATGCAAGACATTAACCGGTGCAGGACTGGAGGGATCGTCTGAAGCTCCACCATTGAAATCGATCAGCAGTTCCATAAACATCGTCCTGCCACCATCATTGGTAGGATGGTAGGAAGGAGTCTGCACAAAGGAACCCCAGGTGTAGTCGTCGTAGAACATCACACCCAGCTTGGCATGAGACTGATCGACATAGATCATCTTGTCCGCTGGATAGACCCACATCGGCTTGATATTTGCCATTTGAGGTACATCGATATTGTTCAATACGATGGGTTCGCTCCAGGTCTGTCCCTGGTTACGGGAGACTGAAATGAAGATCTCTGGGACATTAGCCCAATCGGAATACTCAGCATCGCTAAAGGAATTGAAGAGCCTGGCGCGATATGAGTTTTGCCACAAGGCTGCCATCTGACCCTGTGCATTGGGCTCGGTCATCTTGTAGTTGTTATAATGGAACATCATCGCATCCGTATGCGCGGTCTCATCCCACAGGGGGAAAGGCCAATCCGTGACCATCAGAGGATAATATCCATCCGTGGCATTTCCACCGTATTCATCAACCTCACCCCAAGGGGCTTCGATATCCCACGGCGTAAAGTACTGGTTGAAGGTATCAGTAGGATCCTTCACAGGATAGACTTCTCTTACCTGGAAGCTCTCATCATTCGGGTTGAAGACCAGTTCTTTCATAAACTGGATATTGGGATAGTATGTACCTTCGTTTGTGCTGAGAGCCCAGATTGCCGGGAAATGCAGCTTGCCGTCATTATCCACAATGGCATTGAGGTGGCTCGAATTTGCTACATTCCAGCTAAGATCTTCATCGGCATAGGGAACCTCATCGGCATTGGAGAAGTATCCGATAGTAGATCCGGGAGCTTCCGGCGGGTTCCAGGTAGGCAGATTGCTATACCTGCCAACGTGATCCCAGACGCCCATTCCGTAGTTACTATTAACATATACATCGATATCCGGCTCGTCAATATCATTACCATCGACATCCTGGGCGTAGTGATAACCTGTGTAAAAGAGCTTGCCGGTATTATCAGCAGCTATTGCCATAAAGGGACGACGCCAGTTATCGGGGTCATTGTTCCAATCGTCCATCTGCGGAATTGTTACTGCCGTGAAGTTCAAAACTGTCTCTGCCATAATATCAGCTTCATTGAAATCCGCATAGGCAATATAGGGATTCTCAGAAGGAGCAGAGCTATGTGTGACGTAATTGCGCATTGCAACATAAATACGGCGCTTGCCATCGATTGGTGATGGTCCTATCACTGCCGTAGGCCAGATAAATTCGTTATCTGTAGATGGCGGGAAACTTGGAGGATCGATTGTTGTGGGAGCATTGCCAATGGTATGGAGGGGTCCCCAGACACCGGCTATACCCTCTATAAACAGATCGTAAACCAAAACAGTCTCGTTATTGGTGTCTGCATCGACATTCACATGCCAGGCATAAAAGGGCTTACCCGAAACAGGATCAATCGCCAGCGAGGAGAATCCTTCGTGAAGTGAAGTATCCGTAATCTCGTTGTTGTTGATCACATTGCCTGCCGTATCCAGATAGGAATAAAATACTCTTCTGGTAGCAGTAGGCTGCCTTCTGGCATGATAGGTCATAAAGTATCCTCCCCCGGCTACATCAGGGATGACTCTCAGGGGAAAGCCATTGTAAGCACCTATCATATAGTCATAATAGTTGGTGAGTAGTGAGGTGGGGGTAACGGAGAACTCAAAGGTGGGGGTAATTCTGTGTCTGGGATTGGGAATCCCCTGAGGAGATTCGACCGGACGTGGTTCCCAGGCCGGCTTCAATGTATCAGCCAAAATACTGCCCACCAGTATGAGTGCGAGCGTGAGTAGAATCAGTCGTTTCATAATAGACTCCTAAGCTGGTTGTAAATTGTTGAACCTTTCGTAAGTAAGGCCATTAAGCCTCCTTGCACTTAAACTATTCTATCTCATAAAAACCGGTCTGATCCCGGTACAGACCTTATGGAGATAAAATAATTGCATTTAAAAGATTGTCAAGTAAATGTAGCATTAAGTTCTTGATTTTTCAGATACCTCGTTATTGAATCCCCCCCCCCTATCTGACACTATACTCGTAAAATTAGTCTTATCATGAGAGGGAATCCAGAAGTTGGACCCTTATTACAACCCGGTGTACTGGGGATATTATGAAAGAGATCAGGCAACAAGCGATCGAGGATGGTGATTCTGCGGCTATCTCCCAATGCAATTTGGCGCTTTGTATCAGCTAAGGTAAGGGGATTCAACAACACGGAAGGCAGAAAATGCCGCTAAGCTACTGGGAACATCGGAAAGCACTCTTTCTGGAGAATAGGAAAGTATAAGCTGGATTTCTACACCAGAAAGGGGCACTGAAACAAGATGTTTTTATGTGTGATCTGGCCTAAATTTCATATCTGAAATTGCAGACTCAATGATTTTTCCCGAAATCTTGAAATAAATCTCACTCTAGAATTGTAGGAAAGACACAAAGACTCGACTTTGTAGGCACTTAACAATTCACCAACTGCAACCATCATGGCGCGCTTTGTGCGTTTTCTGATCTGTTATGAAGAAAGCAAAACTCTCGCAGAATGTTTGCCAGGTTAGCCTGTTGTTTGAACACAAATTAGGTTCAAGCGGGCACAGACTTGTCGGTTTTACCGTGGGTAAAACCGATGGCAGTTTCGAAAACATATCCATGCGGTATACAGATACCAATCGCGTGGAGGTAATCGAGCTACTGAGCGAACTGAGGGAGAGCTTCCTGTCCACCAAACCAAAGAAAAACCCAAGAAAAACATCCCATAAAGAGGAGAACTAACCATGAATCTAGCAAAATTGTTCGCTGTATCACTACTTTTCTTACTAGTGATGACCTCAGTATCACTTTCTGCTGTGGCGCTAACGGGAGAGCTGAGCATTGGAGCGGGTGGGGATTACACGACCTTCACAAGTGCAATCAATGCCTTGAACACCAACGGAGTAGGAGCCGGAGGAGTGATCTTCAACGTCGTTTCTGGATCCGTATTCTCGGAGAACCTGCCAGCCATCACAGCCACAGGTACCGCTGATGATCAGATTGTCTTCCGTAAATCCGGGACAAATGCCTATCCACAGGTCAGACCCAGCGGAACTGCCGGGACCACTGATGCGGGATTGATAGTTCATGGTGGTGATTACATCACCTTTGATGGTATCGATGTCAATTCCTCGGCTGTAACTACAGTGGAATATCCCAATCCCTTCAATCCGGATACGACCATCAAGTATTCACTCAAAGAAGTGAGCAGTGGAAGCCTGTCAATCTACAACCAGCGCGGTCAACTGGTGCGTGATTTCCAGATCACGAATGCGCCTGCAGGTCCAAATAGCATCTATTGGAATGGAATGGACAGCCAAGGGAGATATGTGTCCAGCGGACTTTATCTGTTCATCCTGCGAGTGGGAAGCGAGAGCTTCAACCGTAAAGCAACAATAGTCAAGTAATTATCTCAACCGAAGCAGAAGCGGGATTTCAGACGTGAAATCCCGCTTCTTACTTTTATTACAGAGATGAATCTTGCTTGAGCCCCTCATCCGCCGCACATAATCTTCGCTAATATTTTAATAAATCTCGGTGAGACATTACCGTTACCTTGCAGCAGATTCACCTTGATCAGGCATTATGCTTGCAAAAAAAAACACGACCAGGCAAATAAGGCTTGACAGCCATATTCACAGAGAAACAATTGCATCACGATATGAATTCTGGAGGAATTGATGAGAATCATCATCTTATTGTCAGTCTGTATTATCGCCGTAACCGGTCTGTGGGCAACGGCAATCCCCATATCAAACCAAGCTGTTCTTACCGATGATAATGTCTTCGGATCTTTGGTACGTATCGACCCGGATGACAGTCTCCTGGAATCCCTCAAAACCAAGTTTTGGCTCTGGCAGGATGGAAACGATCTGGTAGTCTATGCCGAAGCCGAGATTGATTCCACCTTTGAGCAAGGTAACCACAGTCGTAGAGACGAGAATGCCAGCGGAGATATGCTTCGTGTTCAGCTTGTCACTATGCCACAGTCATATATGGCATATGCTTATGTTGCATATCCCCTGGGCAATCTTGCCGATGGTATCAGAAAAAAAGATATGAGTATTGACTATTCCTGGGACAGTCACTACAGTTACAGAAGTGAGATATCAGCCGATCTCTGGCGTGTTACCTTTCGCATACCTTTGGGAGAATTGCGTTTTCGCCAGGAACAGCCATATAATTGGAGAGTGATCTTCTCCAGATACTATGAGGTAAACAGCGCTACCTATAGCAGTCCCTATGCAAATACAGACCAGATGAATCTTTACTTTATGAGCTCTCATCCGATCAGCCTGAGCGGACAGATTACGAGGGATTTTCCTGTCACGCTAAAGCCTTATTTTGTAAAGTCCTACGATCTTGTGAATCATACAGATAGCTTTGATCCTCAAAATCTGGGTTTGGATGTCGCATTTGTTCCCAGCCAGAAACTAAGGCTAAAGCTTAGCTTCAATCCCGATTTCTCCGATGTCCCGATGGATAGCGCATCAGATGATTACAACAACAAATTCCCGCCCTATTATTCTGAAAACCGTTTTTTCTTCACAGAAGACCTCCAGGTGTTTAACCTGGGAGATTACTTGTACACCCGTAATATCGCCCAGCCTCAATTTGCTTACAAACTCACAGGCAATAGCGGTAGAATCAATTGGGGTATCTTGGGGGCTCTTGACAAAGAAATCCGCGACGAGGGGGTTCTGATCAATCGAGCTGACTATTATCAGGCAATCAGTATCAATCCCTCCTGGGAAAAGTTCAATCTCAGCAATTCTCTGATCAGTCGCGTAGGTGATGGTTTTTACAATCACGGATATTATGGCAATTACAGCTATATGCCGGTACCCTGGCTCACAGTCAGTACAGACAACCTCTTTGCTATCCAGAAAGAGCAAAATGAACCGGATCAACACCGGGGTGTCATAAGTACCAACAAGCTTAGCTACAACAAGGGGGATTATTCCGGCACACTCGCCTATATTGTGGTCAGTGCGGATCTGGTACACGACACCGGCTACATTACCGAGAACGACTATGACGGCTGGAATCTCGATCTTGCCTGGGATAAGATCAGTCCGGAAGCCTTCATTAACTCCCGCGGGATCAATGGATCATTTTCTCTTAGTCGCTCCACCCTCAGCCAAAGTGATTATGATCTGAACAACCAGTTTCTTTACGCCTATATATGGCTGAAACGCAAGCTATTTCTACATACCAGTATCTCATCAGGCACGGATCTGGGTACAGATCGAGATATCTTCCGCACCTGGACATTCAATACCGGGTTTAACTACGAGCCAATACGCCAGCTCAATTTCGGGGTACGCGTCAGCCAGGGCGAAAGCCTGATCTATTCCCTCAACGAGGTGCACGACCGGACAGCTCTGCTACTTTCTTGCGGGATTAACCTGGCTCGTAAATTCAGGGTAAATTACAATGGTATCTTCAATTTCCTGGGCTATCCCGAGCTAAATGAGCTGGATCTGGGCGGTGGCGTTGTAATCCCTTTGATACTCGATAACAAGTATGGCGTTAACAACTTAACTTTGGTTTACAACCACTCCAAAGCCCTTAGCCTTTCAGGTGGGATGGGGCTCTCCACCTATGAAAGCGGTGGCAGATATGCAAATTTATCTTATTACGGTAATTTGAGATACGAGTTCAAGCCGGGTTACTTCCTCTATATGGGGCTAAAATCCCAACAAAGCCAGATGGAGCCTAGCACAATCTCCGATCCCCTGGGGCAGTTCCGTCGGGATATGGCAAGTGCTTATCTGAAGGTAGCTCTCACTCTGTAAACAGACTGCCGATACGATCTTTCTCCCTGATTGCCTATGATCTAAAGCAGATCACCAGCAATTCAAGTCGAAATCAAGTCGAACGTGGTTCGAGGTGATTTCGGCTTGAATTGCTTTTGATATCGGGATGACTATGCGGATAGTAAAAAGTAATTGGAGAGGAGTTTGGAGGGGGATGGACCTGATGTACACTATGAACGAAATAGTCTGCACAGACATCAATGGAGCGCTTCACATTGTCGCACAGATAATTACAGCTTACTGATTACCACTCAATATTCACCCCATAAAAAATACCGTGGGGAGCACCGGGCGGTGTCCCCACGACTCGGAGGGCATTCTATGTAGGGTCTGTAGGCTGAAGTCAGCTTCTCACAGGCGGGATTCCTGTCAAGCAAGAAAAGCGAATTCGATAGTTTTTTATCAAATTAGTGAGCCCCGCCACCGATATAGGCGGAGGCAGGGCTCAGATATATAACCTTAGATAAGCTCTAAGAATAAGACAGATATTACTTTAGATAGATGAAGCGTTTGGTAGCTTGCTCTCCATTACTACTGATCCGTATGAAATATACTCCTGTGCCGAATGTTTCCAATTCAGAGAGAGAAAGTTGCCTTTGGATCATCCCGGTTTGGACATCGTCTTCAGTTGATAGTATAACCTGACCCCGAAGATTGAAAACCTGGGTAATCAGCTTGCCGGGGGCTTTGCTATAGTAGCGGTAGCTGGCGCTATCGTGCACGGGATTGGGCCATAGCTTGAGATCTGCCAGAGCAGGAGTATATTGCTCATCATTACTGACAGGAGGTTGTGGCAGGCTGATCAGTGATCGTGATTGAGCCTGTATCACTCGCTTGGTGAGAGGATCTTGCAGCCAGGCTACCAGATCGCAGTTGTTACTATATACATAATCCTCAAACAGCAACATAAAATCGTAATCCAGATACTGCGGAGAGCCGGGATTGATTTCTACGGGGAGGCCGTATTGATCAGGAAGCAGATAACGGGTAACCTTGTCCAATTGATTCAGCCCCATCCAGGAGATCGGCAGGTTGTTTTCTCTGACCGCCACAAACAATCTCCAGTCGAGTGTGTCCAATAGGGCTATCCTGTTGATTCGGATTTGAAAATCCCATATATTTCCTATGCTGGAGCCGTAAAGTTGTAGCTCTACCGGGCTGGTAGTGGCACGGCATTGATCTAGAGCAGGATTGTAATATGGCAAAAGGCTGCTGCTGGTGCTGGCAGAATCAACGATACAAGTACCATCAAAAACCGCAGTGGGATAATCTGTGATATTATAATACTCCCTGCGCCAGAGCGATGCATCGCAATCATAAGGTGGAAAGCTCTGGTGGTTCAGTACTGTTATGTGCTCCTGATCGAGTGCATTCACTGCCAGGATTGCCCCATAGGAATCGTCAAAGACATCTCCATATATCCCCGAAGCGAGCTCCATCAAAACCTTCTGGCGGGGTACAGACCAGACATTTGCTATAGAGTATCCACCATTATTGGAAGGATTATCATCAATCAAGGGGAAGGCATCGATCGTGAATTCAAATCTGTAATAGGTATTCCCCATATTGGGATAAAAGTCCGGGAAACTGACCTCAAGCTCCTGGCCTACATTCAGTGAGTTTGTGTTGAAGCCGGGCCAGCTCTCTATCATAATGGATCCACGAAAGATGTTCATTGTCGTGTAGGCAGTAACGGTTGAGCTGCCATAATTGGCAATGGTGCACTTGGGAGTAAAGGGTTCTCCCAAGGCTATCAAAGTATCGGGCTGGGTGGCGATAATCGCCAGATCAAGGTTCCGATCACGATTAGTTTGGGCAGCTAGATTAATACAGACCAGACATATTGCCAAAATCAGCAGTAGTCTGCGCTCGAGCCAATGGCTAATCGACTCATTGGATAACTGCTTTGCCATGTTGTACTCCATCAGGCGTAGATAGTTTGATCAGGTAGATGCCCGGAGCAAGGCGCTTGCCACTGTTGTCGCAACCGTCCCAGTTCCAGGTGTTTGGACCCTGATACGACTGGATGCCTTCTTCTTCGCGGATAATTCTGCCTCGAAGGTCAAAGACGCTTACGGAAAATGTGCCGCTCTTGCGGCTGGTAAAGCCGATGCTGGTCATTCCACCGGTAGGATTGGGGCTAATAGTGAGCCCCGGAACGGGATTGGGGATGAGGGCATCATCACTGGAAGTGGACAAAGAGATATTCCAGATGGTGTCATAGCTAAAATCTCCCTGGCTGATACGACAAGTGATAGTCTGGGGCGTTGTAGGGTTGAGTGCTATTTCCAGCAGGAAATCAGTCTGGCCTACAAGTTCTTCCGTTCCGGCAAACCACTTGTAAGTGTGAAGACCATTGTTTGAGCTTGATTCTACTATGAACATCACGGTCTCCCCCGCAGTAGCCACTACAGGCTCTTCTATGGCTGGAGTAACGTTTCCTATATCGAGATCGACTATGGAAAGCGTATGTATATTGACAGGAGTCACGGGGAGTCCGTTGGTATTTGTAGGCACTGTGCCAATCGCAAGGACAGTATCCAGACCCTCGATTACCTGCCCAAATACAGCGTAGCTGCCGTTGAGGTGAGGTGTGGGAGCCAGGGTAATGTAATACTGGGATCCGGCAGAATTTGGGGCTGAAGTGCGAGCCATCGCCAGGGTACCGGCTTGATTGTGGTTTAAAAGAGGCGAAAACTCATCAGGGATTGTATAACCGGGACCGCCATAGCCTGTACCAAGAGGATCGCCATCCTGGATCACAAAGCCTGCAACTACTCTATGGAAGATCAGATCATTGTAAAAACCGCTGTTTGCAAGAGTGACAAAGTTACCCGCAGTGATTGGGACTATGTCGTCATAGAGCTTGCAGGTAAAATCGCCCATAGAGGTGTGCCAACGGGCAAATTGAAGGGCCGATGCCTGAGTGATAACTATCAACATAAATGCAAAGAAAAGAGCTTTCTTCATCACAGACTCCTTTATTTAGGATAGCCGATGGTATCACCACAATGGCGATACCATCGGAAGAGGGATTATATTTTAACGCTGACGTTGATGTTTTTAAAGCGTGCAGGAGCAATCCCGTGGGAGAGTTGCATCACCTGTCCGGGCTCGCCTTTTCCACAATGGAAGGTGCTGTGGTATGCCCACTCCTCAGGTCCGCAGATGCGGTCGCAGGCGTTCCAAAAGTCTTTGGTGATTCCAAAGTAGGTGGGTTCTTTCACAATACCGGTGATTCTGCCATCTTTAATCTTGTAGCCGATCTCAGTGGTAAATTGGAAGTTGTTGCGGTTGTCATCTATAGACCAAGTCTTTGTAAAGTCGAGCAGATAGCCATTCTCTGTGTCGGCAATCAGATCAGCCAGACTGCCTTTTCCGGGAGCGAGGCAGAAATTGGTCATACGCACCAGCGGGAAATCGTCGGCAAAAGACGCCTTCATATTGGAGGAAGGTTCCAGTCCCAGCATATGGGCTATATGGCGCGAAGTTTGTTGATCGACCAGGATACCATCCTTGATGATGTCAATTTTGCGTCCGGGAACGCCTTCATCATCGAGGGGATGATAACCCAGTCCGGCGGGATCTGTGCTATCGCTGTAGATATTCACTACCTCACTGCCATACTTGAAATTGCCCAGCATTGAGGGTTTGATAAAGGTCTTGCCGGCATAGGATATCTCCATCCCAAAGATGCGATCTGCTTCGGTAGCATGACCGACTGACTCGTGCAATTGCAGAGCCAGGTGGCCATTGCCGATGATGATATCAGAGCGTTCTTCCTGGATCGTGGGAGCAGTAAGAAGATCGGTGGCTTCTTTCATTATACGCTCGGTATTCGCGGCAAATTCCTGGCTGTGAAAGAGCTCAAAACCGGCACGTCCGGCGCTCATATGGCCTGGCCAGGTGCGGCTCTGGATACCGTTTTCATCTGCGGCAACAACGCTCATAACCGGCAGGGTGTTGTAGAAAGAAGTATGGCTGTAAGAACCCTCTGTATTGGCATAGTACTTTTCCTGGCGCATAAACTCGCCACCTACGTAGGAGTGTACGATCTTGTTTTGCGGTTTGATCGCTATTGCAAGACCCCCCAGGAAATCCAGCTTTTCTTCCTTTGCCATTTCAAAAGGATTCTGCTTTGGCTTGTGGTGATAGCTGGCAATGGTAGGTTTTAACGCAGGGAATACCACTGCTTCTTTTTGGAAAAGCGAGCCGTGGATGGCATTGGAGCGGGCTTTGGCAATCAGTTTATCGATGTTGTCGACACTCAGATCGCGGCTTCCGGCAAAGCCCCAACAGCCATTGATCAAGACTCTGATCCCGATCGCCCAGCTATCCATCGCAGAATTGTAGGCTCTTAGGAATCCGTTTTGGTAGTAGATTTCTTCAATATCTGTCTTGGTAATGCGGACGTCGGCAAAGGTGATGCCATTACCGCCGAGTTTCTCTATAATAGTTTTTATCATTTGTTCCATTTGGCTCTCCTTAGATGGTCCCGGTAGAGGAAGTGATATTGAAGTCCTTTACCAATACATGCGGTGCTTTGGCGGCATCGATGCCAAAGAACGAGTAGTTTTCGGAGAAAGGCACTGTCTCGCTACGGTTTTCGAGGGCAACAATATTGCGGAGGATTCGCTCGATCTTCTCGGTAAAACGGAGATTGTTTACGACCTTGGTGATCTTACCATCTTCCACCAGGAAGGTTCCATCCCTGGTAAGCCCCGTAAGCGATGTCTCTTTGGGATTTATGAAGTTCATATAGTGCAGGCTGGAAATGTAGAGCCCCCGTTTGAGCTTGCCCAGTAGGTGTCCCAAGATCTGATCTCCGGGAGCCAGCTTCATACAGCTCATACTATTGCCATTCTTTGGCAAGCCGGTTTTGTGATGGTAGTAGTTATTGCAGGTAAAAGCCTTGAACACGCCCTTTTCCACCAAAGTAAGTGGCTTGTAGATATGGCCTTCGTTGTTGTAATCATAGGTAATCAGGTCATTATCCGTAGGATCGTCGATAATTGTAATGTACTCAGGAAAAACAGTTTGATCGAGCTTTCCATCAAAGAAACTGGAGTGTTGGTCCAGAGCTCTGGCACTCATCCCATAGCCGAGATATTGGATAAACTCTGCTATGCAGCGTGGAGCCAGTACTACGTCATATTGACCGGGCTCAACATCTACCACTTCATTGGAAGCATAGCCAATCTTGGTGAGCAGGCGGGAAATGAAGACATCTTTGTCAAAACGACCAAAGTCCTCTCCGCCAAAGGTCTCGAGCACAGTGATCTGGCTTTCGTTGTGCACAGCTTTTACTTCCAGATAGATAGGAGAGCTTTCCCAGCTCTTTTGAAGTCCGTTGCTATTGATCAGCTCCCGTTGCTCGTAGTTGCAGATAAAGGTGCCGTAGATAGCAAAATTGTGCGGATCTACTGCCTGAGCTATCTCCGCCAGTATCGCGGTCTTGGTCTCAAGCGGGATCTTCTCGATATTGTTCGGCTTGATACGCGGAGTAGCAATTGTAAGATCATTCTCAATATCTACAAAATCGGGATCTTCCGGCAGCTTGTCGATGATGCCCATAGCTTCTGCCAGTGCTACATCAAGCTTTTCCAGGTTAGGATCGTCTATACTAAAGGAATACGACTTCTTGCCCTTGTAGAGCGTCATATCCATTGCTATGCTTTCCTTGCTGATGTTGTAATTGGTCTGGCTGTGGTAAAAGCGCAGGAAATCAGTCTGCCAGCGTTTCTCGCTGATCACATACTTCAGTTCTTTGTGCGCTGAAAGAGTGGCCAGAATGTGGGATAAATACTGCTTCATTCTTTACTCCTAAATCCAGGTAGTCTTGTTGTGCCGACGCTTAGGATTATTTGTCCTTGTAACAAAGCTCCCGCTCGGCTTGGCAATCTTTTTGCCATTAAAAACTTCGGTTCCCCGTAAATATACTGCTTTGATATTTCCAGAGAGCTTCTTGGTGGATCCATCCGGCAGCTTGAACTCAGTGCTTCCCTGAGGATCAAAGATCACAAAGTCAGCATCGCTGCCTGCTTCTAAGCATCCTTTTTGAGGATAGATGCCCAGTCTCTTTGCGGGATTCTCCGAGATCATCCTCAGACAATGAGCCAGAGGAATCTTGCGTGATTTCCACAGCTCGGATAATATCCAGGTGTAGCTATAACGCAGCAGACCGGGCGGCAGTCCCTTATAAAGTTCCCCGTACTTGTCGCTGTTATCTGTACTATTATTGGTAATCATATAGATCTTGTTGGTTCTGAGCAGCTCGTAAAGCTCTGCAGAATAGCCCTTGAGATCCGTTTCATAGCCTGCAGGATTCACAGTGTTGTCAAAGAGCTCCATCATATCTGCCATGGCTAGTGAGAATGATATATCAGAACGTTTGGAGATGCTATTGATGAATTCCACTGTCTCAAAAGCCGATACCCTGGGAATGTGGATGGGATTTTCCTGCATACGGCGCAGAAGCTTCTTGATGGCTTCACGCTGCGAGTCAAAGGTGTATTGGCTATCACTCTCAGTATCGTATCCCTGGAAGGAGAAAGCGGTATCGGATTCGTAGATATCCATAAAGAGATCCATAATCTCGCTAAAACTCATCTCCTGTAATGCCGGATTGGGAGACGGACTATAGAGGGCTATACCCACCACACCTTTTGCCCAGAGGATCTGTGCAGCTTCTGCGTGATAGGGATAGTCATTGATATTCACATTCCCCCACAGAGCCATATCTATGTAGCTGTTTTCCTCGACCAAAGCTGCAAAATGCTTCATATCATCCAGTGTGAAGACAGGTTTCTTGCTACGAAAGCTCATCTCGGCGATTGTAGTCCATCCACCTTTGATAGCCTCCTGGCTATATTTACCAATCAGCTTGGCTTCACTATCATTATCGGAGAGGATATGGCTGTGGGCATCCACCGCTCCGGGAAGCAGCATAGCACCATTCAGATCGATGATTTCACAGCTATCTTCGCATGCAATCTCGTCTGCGGAGATCTTGATAATCTTCTCATCAAAGAGCAATTCCACCCGCTTGAAGGCATTCGATGAGGTTGGTAACAGGGCATTGATAAATTTCTTCATATTAATAAGCCATAATATTTATTCCTGCATCGACATAGATCGTTTCACCAGTCACTCCCGAGGAATAATCCGAGAGCAGGTAAAGGGCAGTCTTGGCTATATCTTCCAAGCTTATATTACGCGCCAGTGGCGCTGTCTTCTCAATCCGCTTTTGCATCTGCCCGATGCCACCGATTACAGCAGAAGACAGGGTCTTAATAGGACCGGCAGAGATAGCATTTACCCGGATATTATCCGAACCCAAGCTATGTGCCAGATAACGTACGCTTGCTTCCAGAGCAGCTTTTGCCACACCCATTACTCCGTAATGGGGCACTACCTTTTCTCCACCGTAGTAGGTAAGAGTAAGCGCCGTAGAGCCGGGATGGAGCAGAGGCTTTGCTTCTTTCAAAGTAGCAATAAAGGAATAGACGCTGATATCCATCGCCGTGAGAAAGCCATTACGGCTGCACTCGTGGAATGCTCCGTTCAATTCATCCTTGGGAGCATAGGCAATGCTGTGGACGATGATATCTACACTATCCCAAAGCTTGGCAACCTGAGAAAAGAGCTCACGAATGCTGTAATCTTTGGAGACATCGCATTCGATGCAGTGCTTCGCTCCAAGCTCCTCAGCCAGCGGCAGAACTCTCTTTAATAGCGCAGGAGACGCATAAGACAGTATCAATTCAGCTCCGCTATCCACCAAGGCTCTGGATATGCCGTAGGCTATCGAGTAGTTGTTTGCAACGCCCATCACAAGGGCTTTCTTTCCTTTCAAGTCCATTTATTCTCCCGTAACTGCAATTTTATCAAGATCAGCTTCAACCTTGCTGATCATTTCCAGATTGGCATAAGATTGGAAGACCTGACGCGCTTTTAACAATAGCGATAGCGCTTCCACATTCTTACCACGTGCCATCTGAGTCTTTGCCTGAAGCCACAAGCTGTAGCCCAGAGAAGCAAAATTACCATAGCTGTAATCCAAGTTTACAGATCTTCTTAAGTAGTAATCAGCCTTGTCCAAATTCCCGGCAACATAGTAATGATATGCCAATGAATAGGCTGCCTGCGAAAGAATTTGTGGATTTATCTGTCTTTTGCGCAGTGGCTTGCGAAAGTGTTTCGCTGCCAGGCGCTCCAGTTGTCGAACCTTGCTTTGATCTGTATTCTCAAGATAGGCATCTGCCTGAATCTTGTAAGATAAGACCTGCATCTTCTGTGAATCTGTATATTTTTCCGAAGCAACAGCCACTATGGATATCTCTTGATAGTTCCTGTCCAGTTGCAGTTTGTGCAAATCATAGAGTAACAAAATCACAGCATTATCCGGATCAATTTGCTCCGCAATCTCCTGCATCTCATAACGATACTCATCTGCCGCATCGTGATCGGATTGCTCCAGCTTGATCCGCGCCAAGCCCGATAGACAGTACATCTGCCCCTCAGTATTGGCAAAGCTGCGATACAGATCCAGCGCAAAGACATAGGTATCGATAGCATTGGCAAAACGCTTTTGTTGCTCGTAATCCTGAGCCAATTTCAAAGCATTGTCCGCATTGAATTTCGCCTGAGGTTGCAAGGGTTGTTTCAGGCTGGAACAAGCAACCATTATAAGCGCTAGAGCCGCCAAAAGCAGCAGTTTACTCACCCGGGAGATCACTTATCCTCACAGTTCCTGTCGAGGCTTTGGGCTGCGTCGTGGTTATCCCGCCTCGCAGGATCGGATTGTTGTTCAAGGCTTCCAATGTCTGGCTTGCTCTTGCCATCGTTTCATTCAAATTATTAATCATCATCAGGATCTCCGGATTGTTCCTGTTTGCAACCTGGAGTATGCTTTGAGCTTCCCTGAGGCTGGCATTGAGCGTCACCAATACATTGCTGAGCGGTTTGATAATCTGATCTCCACCCGGATCTATCATCCGCACTACCAGACTATCCGGATTGGAGTAATTGCGGGCAGCGATATTGGCAGATTGCATAATAGATTCGATCTCCCCCATCTGGCTTTCGATGCTGCTCGTGATATCCGCCATATTTGCCAGAATCCTGAAGAGAGCTCCCTGATCAGCATTGTTATCACGATTCATATTTACCATAAAGCGGTTCAGCTCAGCCATAATGCTCTGCATCTCGATCAAGCTGGAATCCACTTTCTCGGTAGCATTAGCAGCATTATAGAGAATCCTGAAGATCGTACCCGCATCGGGATTCTGATCTCTACCGAGCTCTTTGGTGAGATAAGCCACATCCTCGATAATCCCTGATATTGGGTCGCTATGTGCAGGTGAGATCTGCTTCAAAAGGGCTTTGCCATCCGGAAAATCTGTGCAAGGAAGAGTCGCACCTTCTTTTAAAAGCTTTGTTGCAGTAGGATCAGGGATCAGCTCGAGAGTAGTTTTGCTGGTAACCGGGTTTGTTTGTCTCAGGATTACCGAAGGATCCACCATTGATTTGGTATAGGTCTCCAGGACGTAGAACTCAATTCTAATGTTACCGGCTTTACTCAGCTCAAAGTTTTTGATCCTGCCAATCTCGAAACCTTTGTAGAGGATGGGGGTCTGAGTAGATATACCGGTCGCATTCTGCAGAGTAGTATAAAACTCCAATTTTTTCACAAAGAGATTTTGCCTGATGGCAATCGCGATTAGAGCCAGGATCAACACAAGTGCCGGTATAATGACAAAAGTGATCACTACTGGTTTGGTATGCTTGATCTTATAGTTCATAATCTACTATTCTCCCAAAGCTACATTAAAAGCTGGGATATCGTTTTTTGTCAAGGAATAGCTTACAAACCACCAAATATTTATCGTATCAAAGCTCCACACTGTGCTTTGCAAAGCCTATACAAAAGTCATCGTCCGAGCTATTGATCAGCATATGCTGTGTGCTCCGAAGTTCGCTCAGAACAGTCAAAATCCGTCTCCGTTGCTTCTGATCCAAGAGGTAATATGGATCATCCAAAAGCAGAATCCTGGGGTTAAACAGCATAGCCCGTATCAAGCTAAGTATCTTGATCACCGAGGGCTTTACCATTGAGGGACGCAGATTCAAATCCACTATTAGCTCAAAACGCTCCATCCAGATTGCCAGTTCATCTTCAAAGGTGTCATCCGCCGAGTTATCCTTGATTAATTTGTAAGGCAAGAGCAGGTTCTCCCGCAGACTCAGATTGGCCAGCATTATCCCATGCGCAAAGACATAGCCAAAAATCCTGGGGAGAGGTTCTGACAGGATCAATTCCTGCACAGCAATGCCATCGATCAGGATCTCTCCCGAGTGCTCCCTACCCATACCAAGCATAGCGGTAAGAACCGAGCTTGCCAGATCGTTATCCTCTGTCCTGATTACACATACAGGATCAAGGATCAGTTCCCTGTTTAGAACCGGGGCTTCAGCTCTGGTCTTGAAATTCTTTAGCTCTATCCGGATCATTTAAGCATCCAAAAGATCCAGGTGATCAGGATATCGCTGATAACAACCAAGGTAATCGAGTTTACAACTGCTTTAATCGTACGCTGCGGCACCTCAGTCGTGGCGTGGCTAACGCTCATCCCCTCATAGCTGGAGACCAGCGAGATCAGGAGCCCGAAAACAAGCGGTTTCAAGAGCATCATCACGATACTTCCGAGTTTCAGCTCCATAAAGAAATCACCCATAAACGACCTGAATTCTATACTGCTAAAAATCTGTGAAAAGAGCCATCCACCGAATACCGCGATGATATTAAAGTAGATTGTCAGGATCAGCATTGCGATCATTACGCCGTAGATTCTGGATACTACGAGATAGGAGATGGGCGACAGACCATAACTCTTTAACAAGTCAACTTCCCGGTTTACGACCATATTGCCTAGCTCCGTCGCAATAGCCGTACCGCTTCGGGCAACCACTACCAAAGCAGTAATGATGGCGCTTAGTTCATTGATTATCACTGTTACCAGGATCATATGAACCAAATTACCCTGTCCAAAAGTGGAAAGCAGGCTATAACCCTGCATAATCACCAAACCGCCAATCGCCAAAGCTATGAAGCTGATCAGGGGCAATGCCTCATAACCGGTAAACAGGATTTGGCGCATTATCACCATCAGGCTTACATGGCTATTACCCTTGAGGTGGGCAGCCTCGTGCAAAGCAGTCCCGGCAAAAGAAAAAAAGTCCAGGAAGGACTTTTTTTCGGCAGGATTTCTCATATATGGATTTGTTTTTATTTCAATATAAGGGTCTTTTTTGTGGATGTATAGCGTCCCTGGTAATTGACTACTACGCTGTAAGCACCAGTGGGTACGTAGATTCCGCTGTCGGAAATACGATTCCATCCAAGTACAAGGTTTTTGCTTACGATTCCGCTGTACAGATGCTTGATGATGGTACCGCCTTCTTCTTCAATGTATACTGTGGCATAGCACTGCCCACTGAACTCCAGGTGGATATTGGTATGATTCTGCATAGGATTGGGGCTGATTTCAAAACCGGCCAGCGTAGGAACGCGGGTCGAGGCAACTAAGCCTGTCACGATCAGCATCATACTGATCACCAAACCGATCATTATCACCTTTTTCATTGTATCCTCTCCATATTCACTTTATGCCAATATCAATATGCAAGTTCCGTTCCGACCATCCTCTTTTTCTGCCAATTTCTTGAATATCTGAATCATTTCTCGCTATTATTGGTGCTTTCCGTGTCGATACACCAGCGAAATCGGAACTATGCTCGTCTATATACAGATCATATTGGGATAGTGTAGTCCATTTGATGTAAAAGCAAAGCAGTTTATTCATAGATCAACAACCGGGATTGGCTTGCGAGTTCTGTTTGGACTGGATGCTCGTTGCCCACCTACATTCTGGAGCAGATCACCAGCAGATCACCAGCAAATCAAGTCGAACGCGGTTCGAGGTGAATTGCTCTTGATTTGCTTTTGATATCGGCTTGATCAAGGGGAAGTATGAAGTGTAAACTAAGTAAACAGGTGAGAAAATGATGGTCAAAGGATGTATTGGAGGTAATTTGAATGCCCGGCCTGACGAAATGTATATTAGTGGGGTGGGTGATGGGAGTCGAACCCACAACGCCCGGAACCACAATCCGGTGCTCTGCCATTGAACTACACCCACCACTACATTGATACTATCACTCTATCATAGTCACGATTGAAAGCTGGCACGCCAGAAGGGATTCGAACCCCTGACCCGCAGCTTAGAAGGCTGCTGCTCTATCCTACTGAGCTACTGGCGCCTATTTGATGGTAGCGGCGCAGGGATTTGAACCCCGGACCTGCGGATTATGATTCCGACGCTCTAACCAGCTGAGCTACGCCGCCACATCTTTCTAAAAAAAAGAGAGAATGAACTCTCTATGTAAAAAATGGTAGCGAGGGAAGGACTCGAACCTTCGACCTTCGGGTTATGAGCCCGACGAGCTACCAACTGCTCCACCTCGCGTCAAGGTTTTGCCATCTTCTGAGAGGGCATCATCCTGTCAAGAGAAAAGTTCGGATTCGTTATCTTCCTGACAGCTTATCAAGCAGTTAAGACGCATCATTGTATAGCATAAGGCTTTGCATATACTTATGACAATCTTTCGTCGATGTTGTGCTTTATCACTCTGCCCTGAGCAAGATAAATCGTGTTTTCTGCGATATTGGTGGAGAGATCGGCAATACGCTCGTAGTTCCGCGAAATCCTCATCAGATGGAGATAGTCCTGGATCTTTTCAGGAGCTTTCTGCATCAACATAATCAAATGGGAGATGATCTGCCGATTGTAATTGTCCACGATGTTATCATCGTTGCAAACTGCCTGCGCCAGAGCGCTATCTTCCTGATTGAAAGCCTGTAAGCTATCACGCAGCATCTTGGTCGTGGCGAGCTTCATCTCTGTAAGCTCGGGTACTTGTTCGATTCCCGATCTTCCGCTGAGAGCGCAGCTGCTTTCAGCGATGTTTACAGCCTGATCTCCCAGGCGCTCAATGTCGTTGTTGATCTTGTAGATCATCAGGATTTGGCGCAAGTCCTTGGCTTCCGGTTGTTGCAAAGCAATAAGCGAGATACATTTATTTTCTATCTCGATTTCGATTTGGTTTACCCTCTTTTCAAAGGTCATTACATCGTCCAGAAAACAGAATCCGGCATCGAAGAGACCTTCTGTTGCCAGAGATAGCATCTTCATCACCAAGCTGGATTGGGATAAAAGTAACTGCTTGAGCTCATATATTTTATCTGCTAACATAATATCTCCTTATCATCCAAATACGCCGGTGAGGTAGGATTCCGTGCGTTTATCTTTGGGTACTGTGAATAAATCTTCGGTGGGGCCAAATTCCACCAGTTTTCCCAGATACATAAAGGCGGTGTAATCCGAAATTCTGCCGGCTTGGGCTATGTTGTGCGTTACGATCAGGATGGTTACACTCTTGCGAAGCTCGATGCATAGCTCTTCAATCTTGGCAGTTGACTGAGGATCAAGAGCTGATGTGGGCTCGTCAAGCAGGATCACACTGGGGCTGTTTGCCAATGCTCTGGCGATGCAGAGGCGTTGCTGCTGACCTCCCGATAGAGACATAGCGGAGCAGTTGAGCCTGTCTTTCACTTCATCCCAGAGCCAGGCGGCTCTCAGGCTTTGCTCTACCCGGGTGTGTATCTCGCATTTGCTGTAGCGTCCCTGGATCTGCAGGCCATACGCAACATTGTTAAAGATCGACTTTGGGAAGGGATTGGGCTTTTGAAAGACCATCCCTACACTGGCACGCAGCCTGCTGAGATCGGTGCCTGGAGCATAAATATCCTGCTGATCCAGATAGACATTGCCATGGATACGGGTATTGGGAATGAGATCGTTCATTCGGTTAAAACACCGCAAAAGAGTGGATTTACCACATCCTGAGGGCCCAATAATCGCGGTAATCTTGTGTTTGTAAATATCCAGACTCACATCTTGTAAAACGTGGTTGTCACCAAAGTAGAGGTTCAAGCCGGAGCTATTGATCTGAGTGTTTACCATTTTCTGGTTCTCCTGATTCGATATCTAATGTATATTGCCATCCCGCTGATGCCCAGCACCATCATAATCAGGACCAGGGCTGTGCCATAAGCAATCGGGACTTGCGCTTTGGCGTGCGAGCCTTCGGTCATTAGAGCGTAGATGTGATAGGGCAAAGCCATTACTTCGTCCATTGGAGAGCGGGGCAATAGGCGTGAATAGAATGTAGCTGCTGTAAACATTATGGGGGCTGTCTCTCCAGCTACTCTGCCGATGCTGATGATCGAGCCGGTGAGTATCCCGGGGAGTGCAGATGGCAACAGGACTCTTTGTATAGTTTGACGTTGGCTGGCCCCCAGTGCCAGGGATGCTTCCTGAAAGTCATTTGGAACACTGCGCAGTGCTTCTTCAGCAGCATTGATGATGATAGGCAAAGCTAACACAGCCAGGGTCAAAGAACCTGCCAGCATTGAGACATTCAGCTTCATTGCCCCAACGAAGATAGCCATACCAAACAAGCCATAAATAATCGAGGGCATCCCGGCAAGAGTGTCGATGGCAAGCTTGACGAGTCTCACCAGCCAGACCGGCTTTCCGTAACTAAACAGAAAGATTGCCGTGAGCACTCCCAAAGGTAAAGCGATTCCTATAGAAAGGACAGTAAGCCAGAAGCTGCCTAATAGAGCCGGGAAGATGCCTCCTTGGGTCATAGAGTTTCGTGGAGGAGAGCTTAGGAATTCCCAACTGATAACGGAGCTTCCCATTACAGCAATCCTGCCAATAAAGAGGATCAGGAATGCAGCACTGAAGAGCATACACAGGCTTAAGAGTCCTAAACCGATCTTGTTCTTGATCATTCTGAACACCATTAGTTCCTCCTGCGGTGCACTATGCTATTGGCTATCATATTTACAGTAAAGGTCATCAGAAACAGGATAATAGCCAGAGCGAACAAGGAGCGGTAGTGCAGGTCTCCTATGACGGTCTCCCCCATCTCTGCGGCAATGGTTGAAGTAAGTGGGCGAATTGGACTGAAGATAGAATCTGGAAGCTTTGTAGCTCCTCCTGCGACCATCAATACAACCATAGTCTCACCAATTGCTCTGCCCAGACCAAGCAGTACGCTGCCGATAATGCCTCGTCCTGCAGCCGGCACCACAATCTTGCTGATGGTCTCCCACTTCGTTGAGCCCAGTGCCAAAGCTGCTTCACGGAGGCTTCTGGGCACACCAGCCAAGGCATCCTCACTCATACTGGCTATGATAGGCACAATCATCAAACCAAGGATCAACGAAGCACTAAAGAGATTCAAGCCCGTCTCCAGATGAAATGTCTCCCGGATCAGTGGCGCCAGAAAAGCCATACCAAAGAGCCCATAAACCACTGAGGGTATTGCTGCCAATAGCTCTATCACCGGCTTGGCGATCTCCTTGAGCCTGGTTCCTGCGATCTCCGAGATAAAGATCGCAGAGCCCAATCCCAAAGGCAAGGCAAATACTAACGCCCCGATACTCACCAGGATAGAGCCTATGATCAGGCTAAATGCACCAAATTCGGGGCTGCCATGCGTGGGATACCACTGTGTTCCACCGATCAATCTAAGAGGTGAATAAACCTTGAAGAAGGGCAAACCTTCCCTAAATATGCTAAAAATAATCCCCGCCAGGCAGATTATTGTGATCAGAGCAGTCGATGTAACCAGTATCCTAAACACGACATTCCGCAGGGGCTCTCGATTGGGACAGCATTTGTCCGCTGTAGCAGGCCTTACTGATTCTTCAATTATAGATAGATCGTTCATTGAGGTCTCCTAATAAGCTGCCGGAGCTCCCGCAAAACAGAGCAGGGAGCTTCCGGCTGTATTTATGCAGTCCTAGTTCAGTGTGATAAAGCCTTCACGGCGCACTATCGCCTGTCCGGCAGCAGATTGTATAAAGACCAAATATTTGGCGACCTCTCCGGTTGCTCTGCCATTGGTGTACATATATAGCTTACGAGCCAAGCGGTAAGTCCCGTTTTTGACTGTCGTCTCTGTAGCTGCGATGTTTTCGACCTTAACGGTTCTGACATCCTCTGTGATATAGCCCAAGCCTGCGTATCCAATTCCTCCGGGAGTAGAGGCAACGGTCGAAACCACTGCGTTGTTAGAAGCCAGCATCTGGGCGGTTGAGGCTACTCTAGCGCCCTGCAGAGCTTTCTCGTTGAAGACTTCAAAAGTACCGGATGCAACGTCTCTGGAGATCACTACAATGGGTAGATTCGGTCCACCCACAGCGTTCCAATTGGTGATCTGCCCGGTATAGATCCTCTTGATCTGAGCTATAGTGAGGTTTTGCACAGGATTGGAAGTATGCACCACAATAGCAATACCATCATTGGCAATCGCATAAGGTGTAGGATTAACCCCTCTGGAACGAGATTGGGAAATCTCGGAGGATTTCATCGGACGGCTGGAATTTGCTATTTGCACAGTACCATTTTGCAGAGCTGCGATTCCGACGCCGCTTCCTCCGCCGCGCACCGAGATATTAACTCCGGGATGGGCATCCATATAGGCTTCCGCTGTTGCCTGTGCAACCGGAAGGACAGTGGTTGAGCCGGAACAGGTGATGCGTGCCTGGGCAAAGATGCCGGTAATTACAAAACTTAGCAGGATCAGTGTATAAAACTTTCTCATTGTGGTCTCCATTTACTTTATTGTGTTTGAAAAACGCCACTTAAGCTGCAGCATAAGCTGAGCATAGTCTTTGAGTCCATTGGCATAGGACGCAGCAGATTCATCAGCATCATAAGTGCGGTTACTATAGTTCATTTGCAGTTGCATAGCAGGAACTGCAGATTCATTGTGCATAAAGTTATAGTTGATACCGGCTGTGACGGTTTCGGAGAGATTGCGATTGGCGCTATTGTCTGTCTCGTCCCAGCGATCCCAACGACCCAGGATTTGGATGTCTTTACCGAGGTAATTCTTCAGAGAAACGATCGGCATCACCATCAGACCATTGGCGCTGTAATCAGCAGTTCCGGCTGCAACGTTGGGATATTCGACACTTTTGGAGATGTATTCTGCCCAAAGATCCAGCGGACCAAAGGCAATCCTTGCCAATCCATCAGCCAGCATCTGACGGTTGTAAGCAGCATTGGCAGCGCCGGTTGTGATGCTTTCTTCACGCTCGGAACTATTTGTCATAAACGACCCACCCAAGCTAAGACCGGGTATCGGAGTCAGTCTCACATTGGCAAGATAGGCAAGCTCGGTATTATTTTTGAGGTTTTGCCCCCAGTTCTTGTAACCCTCGCCATTGTAGATACCAAGGGCATAGTCACCCAATCCGGAGGGCAGATAACCATTGAGGCTGATGCCATAATCCGCGGAATTGGCGATCTTGTATTCGTCTGTCGGAGCCTTACCAATAATTGTATAGTCCCAATCGTAGATACTGCCGAAATAGACCTTTTGCAAGCCAACTGTGATCTTTGAATCAGGAATAGGCAAGACATTGGCAAAATCGACATAAGCGTACTTAAGCTTTAGCCCTGCACCATCTTTGAGGGCATCTGTACTAAACATATCAACTGTAAAACGTCCCTTGACCGTCTCGGTGAACTTGGCTTCGAGCCCAAAGTAACCGCGTTCCAGAGAAAGCGTATTGCTGCGAATTGATGTATTCATCGTATCTGCGGCTGTGGTTCCGCTATCCATAGTCCAGCGATTCCACATCTCACCCGAGATCTTGATCTCCTGCGCAACAAGCGACATACTGAGCACTGCGATCAGCAGCATTAACAACAAAGCGTGTTTTTTCATCTTAACTCCTTTTTGGTTCTGCTTCATTATACGCTTTGATTGTTAAGATTTTATAAGCTTGAGATTAAGAATGCTTAACAGACTTCCATCGGCTTTGTTTCCAATAGCTTCCCTATAGTCACCAGCAGATCAAGAGCAAATCAAGAGCAATTCAAGTCGAACCGGGTTCGACTTGATTTGCTCTTGATCTGCTGGTGATCTCCTGTAGAGCAGGCGAAGAAAAAAGAGAGGCGATATCCTCGCCTCTCACAGATCTTATATGGTGATATTACTTTAGCATAATGAAGCGCTTGGTAGAGCTGAAGCTTCCAGCGCTCATACGATAGAGGTAGATTCCGCTACCGACAGAAACACCCAGATCGCTCTTGCCATCCCAAATCTTGCTATAGAAACCGGGCTGGTTGTGGTTTTCTGTGATGCTTCGCACCAGTTGTCCTCTGGAATTGAATACCTCCAGGCGAACAACGCAGGGGTGGTCGATGGCATAGCTGATCGTGGTAGAGGGATTGAAGGGATTCGGGTAGGCACCGATCAGTTGAGTCACCAGAGGAAGAGCAGGATTCTGATTGCCACCATTGGGATAATACTCGATTGAGAGCGGGCCATAGAAGGCACTCGAGCCATCCATTTCCAAGCTCTGCAGCCAATAATGCACCAGTCCATCGCTATTGAGGTCCTGATCCACGTAAACGTATGATTGTTGCTGGGATGTGTTTGTCCCCTCGATTAGGACTTGCAGATTGAGCGCAGTCTCCAAATCGAGTTCATTATTACGGTAGATATTGTAGCCCAGGCAGTTTGATTCCGACTCCGTGATCCACATCAGCATCACTTTGTTTTGGGCGTTGATCGTGGCAGTAAAGGCAGAGAGCTCCACCGGCAGAGTATTGTCATAATTACCCAAGCTTATGATAGCTTCGCCCTTGGCATCCAGATCACAGACAAAGCTGATCACGCCATCTACGGCTTCGTGGAGATGCCATTGACTGCCCAGATAGACCGCTGCATCAGTATAAGCAGTCGTTATCGAGATATTGACTGTACCGGTACCGCTCAGGCTGAAACTAAGCATAGATTGGAATCCTGCGGGAATCCCGGCTGGAGGCACTATCTCTGAATTATAGATCAATGGATCAGTTCCATCATGTGAAAGTACCGCATCGGGATCGATCACAGTGGGATCTTCGGGAATAATCGCATAGGGGGTATAAGTGAAAGTCCAGGTAGGACAATCAGTTGCATCTGCTCTGTCCGCTGCGGGTGATCTGAGAGAAGTGCCTCCCTTGGAGCCATCAAAGGGAATCACTTTCCAGGTATGGATACCTGAGCTGAGCGTAGGGGTAGTCCAGCCAGGGGTAGTGAGATTGGCTGCGACAAGGCTTTCGTCAAGGTATAGCTTGTATCCGATAGCCTGTAGTCCACTGGGATTGGCCTGCCAGGCGAGAGTCACTCCTCCCGGAGTAAAGCTATAAACGGTAGTCCCATTTGCCGGTTCCGGATTGATCGCCGGTAATGGACTATTGGGTGCTAAACCGGGAATGAGGATATCATCCAAACGCAGCATATACTGATCAGTGCAGTCATAATGGCGGAAGGCGAGGTAAATATCCATACCAGTAAAAGCACTGAGACTGAGCGTGCGCAGATGCCAGGAGCCATCTGTCATAGTCTCTGTAAAGAGAGTATTAGTAAATGCGGAGAGCTGATTTGTAGTAGTGGAGATCATCACCGAGTATTTCTCGGCAGGCCAGGCGGGATCGAGAGCACCGATGTAATATGAGAGTTCATCTCCGCTTTGTATCCTGATTCTAGGTGAAATGAGCCAGTTATCAGGGGTTAATGCCCCGCGTCCTTGTCCCTTAGAGGAATCAGTGATCTCTTTGGAGGCAATATAGGAAGCACTTACCGCGCAATTGTTACCGCCGTGGGCATAGCTCGCATTGGCTAGATTTTGCCAGTTGTAGGTATCTGCATCGACATCCATAATTGTCCAGTTAGTTGGCGGGAAGGTCGCTCCCTCAAAATCGATGTTCTGATAATCACCGTAACCTTTGAGATTGATCGTGAAGCTGCCACCATTTGTTACAATGTCAAAAGTTCCGGTCTGAATCCCTTTGGCAAGTGGATTAAAGCTAAAGCCAAAGTTATGCGTGGCACCCGCGGTCAAGGTCACTGAGCTGTTGAAAGTAGTCGTGAAAGCTGCGCCTGATAAGATCGCGCTGGTAATGGTCAGTGTCCCCGTCCCAATGTTCTTGAGCTGGAAGATGCTCCCGGAGGAAGTAGTTCCATTGACCGGGGCTACACCTTGCCAGTAGTTAGCATTGAGGGATGCGAGAGGTTCGCTGGCTTCTGTTACATTCAAGGTAATAGGAATCACCATATTGTCTCCCTTGAGGCTTCCGCTGGGAGCAATATAATTTGAATTGTTGTAAATAGTCAGATAAGCATTGTATGCCCCGGCTGCTAAATCTGTGGTGTCAAAGGATAGATTGACGTTAGCAGTACCGGCAGGGCTTACTGTGCCACTGGTGGGATTTACACTGATCCAGCGATTTCCGGAGATATTGGCACTGAAGATGTTCTCTATCCCCATAGCCGTCCAGGAGCCGGCAGAGCCATAAAAGGATGTACCGTAGTCATAATCTGCAGCTACGGTATAGGGCTTGCCGCTGGTAGTGCCTTCAGGTACTACTGCCACCCAGAAATCACCACTTACAGTGATCGGTGTGGGCAAGGTGTAATCTGTCGCAGTCCAGCTTGTAGTTGGCTTTAGAGCAGTAATCCAGCCGGACGTATGGAGTACGGTAACGCCATCTGCGGCATATATCTTGAATTGGAAGGTGTCTTCAGTACCCCAGAGATCATCAGCAGCTTCGTAGAAATATGCCCTTAACTGGCTGATAGTAAGTCCGCTGTTGCTCCACATTCCAAAATCACCGATGGAGAATTTGGTAGCTCTTTCAGTAACTGAGGCAGAAAGATATGACACATCAGCTATATCGCCATAGGAGATCCAACCGGTAACAGAATCTTTGGATTGAGGAAGAGCAAGGGGTGCTGCTATCCTCGTAGCATTAGCCGGAGGGAGCTTCTTGCTGAAGGACCTGTCAAGGCTGCCGGATGAGGATGCTTTACTCAGGCTGAGAGCATACTGCAGACTGGCTGTGCCACCGGGATTGGAGATCGCAAGTACCTGGCTCTCGCTTTGTCCCAGATAGAGATTGGATGTAAAAGAGCTATGATTGGTCTGCATCTCTGCCCAAGTAAGGTAAAAATCCTGGCTCGTGGTAAGGTTGTTTGAAATCACAACACCGGATGCGGACGAATTGAAATAGAAAGCTCCCGGGGTTGAGGCTGTTACACTGTATGTTCCAGCCAGAATGTTGTTGATCAGATAGTAGCCGCTTGTATTGGTGTAGGCAGTCTTGGAGCCAATCTGCACGAGGGCATTGGCAATCGGAGTGCTCGTCCCGGAGCGGTAAACATAACCGCTGAGGTGTCCCAATTGGGGAGGTGGAGGCACACTGTCATCCTGGGCCAGGAAGTCATCGATCAAGAGGAAGAAAGCATCATTAGAGACGCATTGAATGGCAATATAGACGTTTGAGTTGTTAGCACAATTAGCAGGCAGATTGTAGCTATACTGCGTCCAGGTGACCGGAGCAGAAATGTAGGTAGTGGCAGATCCAGCCAGATAGGTCGTGAAGTTTGAATAGCTATTTCCAGTGGTTGAGACCAGCACCTTGAAACGTTCCAAGCCATAATCTGCCACATAGGATCTAGCCCAGAAGCTGATTCTGGGATTTGCCCCAAAGCTCAATCTGGGGCTGATCAACCAGTCGTTGTTGGGAGGAGTCGTAGCGGCAAAACACGCTGCATATTGAGAACCTCCGTGAGCTTCTGCACCTGAGATTGCCGGAACGGTGGCGGTTGGATCATAGACGATAAATGACCCGGTATATCCAGAATTTGCCCAGGTGACATCGGTAATCCCATAGGTTGTAGAGCCATCACCATCGTACTGCGTCCAGGGGCTGATATCCAGAGTAAAATCAGTATAAGTCTCGAATCCATCCGAATAGACAGATGCCGGAGCCGTTCCGCTGAGAGTGACAGTTACTGTGCCTCCGGAAGTGGTGATAACATAGCTCTGGTTGTCCGATCCATAATCAATTGGATCGTAGGCAAAGCCAAATTCGTGAGATTGCCCAGCTACCAGGGCGATATTGGTATTTAAAGTGCTGCTGAATTCAGTCGTGGAGAGATTGGTCACAGAACTGATAGTAAGCACTCCCTGTCCGATGTTTGTAAGGCTAAAGATCGCTCCGCTACTAGCTGAGTTACCTGGGGCGACAGAGCCCGCAGCCCAGGAACTGAGATTCAGATTGGCAATGGGATTGGGATCTACCCAGAGTTGTGGGCCATTGATGTCATCGAGGTATATAGTCTTTCCCTGAGAGTTGTTATTGGTGGAGTTTACCTCAAAACAGAGATAATAGTCACCGGGGGTCAGTGTATTAAAGTTTACCGTATAAGTAGCTGCAGTTGATGTGAGAGCTGCTGTGGAATAGTAATCCGTCCAGGTAGTACCGTTTGTGGAGGTGCGGATCTTGAGGTATTCATAACGGTTCAGATTGGCTCTTCTGGCCTTGAAAGACAGAGTGCTGGCGGTATCGATTGTGAGCTTTGGGGTTACCAGCCTTACACCATTTGCAGTTCCAGTGTAATAGGCTGAAGCTGTACCGGTAATCGGATTGGTAGCATATCTTGTCCAAGTCGTAGCCGATCTGCTCCATCCGATGGGCGGGAATGTAGTCCCCTCAAAACCTTCTGTAAGATTGGTAAATTGCTCTCTGGGTTGGATGCCGATCACAGCTTGCTGGGAACTGGTGAAATTATCTGTGCCCGGATTGAGTGCACTCAGGTAGAAGTATCCGTTGTAATAGCCATACCATCCCCAGTTGATGTGGAAATAGTTTGTTCCGGAATAACCATCCATCACAAAGGCATGTCCTCCGGATTCGGTGCTGGAACCGGAGTAATAGACCGGCCTGTAGTTATCCAGCTCTCCCCGCATCAGAGCTTCCCAATTGGCTTCGGAGTAGGAGGATTTCTGCTTCCAGGAAGCAGTATCTTTGTATTTAAAATAGGTCGTAAGAGCAGCAGGTACATCAAAACTATAAGCTCCAGAACCATCCGGACCATAATCCATATCTACTGAGATACCTGTGTGGCGGCAGATAGTCGCAACTGCTGAGTTTGACGATGAGGTGGAATTGGGCATTGATGCCCAGTTGTAAACAGTATTACCAAAATCCGCTGACTGGGTGCCATAGGTGGGATGATAATAGCTATGGGTGCCTGATCCGGTCGTAGGGTATGCCCAATAGCGCATAATCTGCGACATCGCGGTCGCAACGCAGCCGACCGGGGTATTGGATGGGCACAAAGCATTGTATGGTGAGCCTTGTCCCCAGGTTGAAGTAATCAAAGGTGAGACGGCACGAAGATCACGCTGAACTTGAAATTGATCTTTGGGCTGGGCATAGTGTTGCCAAAGCTCACGTATCTTGGTGTCTTGCGGTAGATTCATAGATCTGATCTGTCCAATTTGCTCGGCCCAGTTGCTTATGAAATAGCTCAGTTGGGGTGGAAAATCAGCTTCGCCCCAGCGTCCACTATCACTATAACCCAGGATGGGATTGGCAGCATCATCGCCCGATACAATCACAAATCCTGCAGGATTGAGATGAACAAAGTAGATTACGCCTTGCTGATTTGTGGAGTTAAGATTGGTGATTGTAGAATTCAGGTATGTCTTACCGCTACGTTCCAGCATTAGGTTCTCAGCCACTCGGATTGCAAGCTCCGGGCTAACGATCCCGGCAAATAGATGCAACGTTAAAAATAGAAAAAGCACTGGTAATAATGATCTCTTCATCTTTCCCATTCTCCTCTAAGATAATCTCTTACGTGCTGACCCATACGATAGAAAACTTTTCTATTTAGTCAAGATATTTTTGTAGAAAATCAATACTGATAATGGTTATGAAGCAAGATACTGTAGTTATAAGGCTGTCTTTGAGGAGCTTAGCGTATTCAAGAAATCAGTCTTTAATCAAAATTGCATACTGAAACTCCTCCATTGCAGATAATTGAAAACCATATCCCTAAATCACTACCGGCTCCACACTCCTCTAAGCGACCACAACAGAACTACCCAAGGCTGCTCTCACAATTCACCCACTTTGTGGGAGAATCGTGGGAGACAGCTGGGAGAAATCTATTAAGAACCCTAAATAGGGACAGGAAATATCCTAGTGTTTTGGCTGGACAAATAAAGGAAAAGCAGACGGATTATGGCAGGCACCAATGAATGACTATGGCTTGGTACATAGATCGAGTATAGACAGCCTTACTAAGTCTTCCATACTTTGAAGCGTCTGAGTGCCTTGAGTTTTAGCTGCTTGCACCGCTCTACGCTGATATCCAGTATTTGTGAGATCTGCTTTAGGCTAAGCTGCTGCTCCAGGGATAGCTTCAAAATCTCAGCCTCAAGAGGCGGAAAAGAGGAGGGAATTAGCAGTTGCGGCTTATCCTGCGTGATTGCCGGAGCAGAGCTGGAGGATATAATCTTTTCGGTTAGCTCCACTGCTCCCAGTGATGTCCGCTGTTCCCTGGCCAAGGCCTCCAGTATGTACTTTTTGATCCAATAGACTGCATAGCTGGAAAATTGCGTACCCTTATCAGGATCATAGCTATGCGCAGCCTTCATCAAGCCAATCATCCCTTCCTGGAAAAGGTCATCATCCGACAGTCCTTTTCCGCTATAGCTTTTTACAATGCTGCCTACCAAGCCACGATGTTGATTCAGCAGTTCGTCCGTGATGATTGGTTTATTCGATGGCATAGGTATTTGTAAGGGGGAAACTCATCTCTATCGAAGTGCCTTTGCCCGGGCTGCTATTTGCGCAAATCGTACCCCCATGCATCAGGACAATATGCTTTACTATTGCCAGCCCTAAGCCGGTTCCGGTTAGCTTGCGGTTTCGCGAGGGATCTCCCACATAGAAACGCTCAAATATACGTGGCAAGTGAACTGGATCAATACCACTTCCGGTATCTGAGACAGTGAATGATATGGCATCGCTTTGCCTCTTGCATTCAATTGTAATCCCCCCCTGATTAGTGTAACGCAGAGAGTTTTGCACCAGATTAATAAAGATCTGCTCAAAACGGAAAGGATCGCATTCAAAGATTGGCAGGTGATCCTCCAATGCTATCGTAAGCTCCAAGCTTTTCTCCTCTACCATCGGATCCAGAATCAACCTCAGGTTTTCAAAGAACACTGGCAATTTGGTGGGGTGCAAATCCGCTTGGGAGATAGCTTCCAGGCGAATAAGCTGTTCCAAATCTCTGATCAGGTGGATCAAGCGCTGGGTATGATTTTGGATAATCGCCAGGTAACGCTTGTTCTCCGGTACTACGTATTCTTCCATCGCATCAGAAAAACCTTTGATAGCAGTAAGCGGAGTGCGTAGCTCGTGAGCCAGATTTACAATGAATTCCTTCTTCATTTGCTCTGCCTGGTAGATGGTATCTATGTTTTGCATCAAGAAAACAGTGCGGTTTGCAGCATCATTGCGATTGCCACTCAAGAGATAATGATGCTCTCCCAAGTGAAGCTCCTTGATGCGTGTGTGCTGTTCAGTCTTCCACTGATCAATTAGCTCTGTCAGGGAGATATCCAGGACTTCCCGTGCGTACTGGCGTTTCTCCGGGTCATAGAGCGGAAAAAGCTTGCCAAATGATCGATTAGCCCAGACTATCCTACCGTCCCGGTTTTGCGACCACAGGATGTCGTCGATTGAGCTGAGAACCAAGCGTAGCTCTTCCCTATGAATTGCCAAATGGCTGATCGTCTTGTCAAGGGCTCCCAGCATATCGTTTAAGCTTTTGCCCAGATGGTCGATCTCACCCAGCTCGAGGCTGGGTATCCTGAGACTATAGTCCCCCCGTGCGATTTGCTTTGCGACTTCGCTGATCATCTGGTAATGATGCCTGAGATTTCTGCTGATATGGAGCAGAACTGCGCTGATTGACAGACCCATCACTGCTACGACGATGTAAGGAGCTTGCCTGGTATATAGCAAACCTATCAGGATCGCCAAGAGCAGTGTAACACTGAAAAAAAGCAGGCGGTTCAGACTTTGCTTGTCAGCTTTGGGCATTGGTGAGATCTCCGGGATCGTATTTGTAGCCAAGTCCGCGCACGTTTTTGATCGATGCAGCATAATTTCCGATTTTATCGCGCAGATTCTTGATATGGACGTCGATAGTGCGCTCAACTACAATCTTGTCCGTTCCCCAAAGCTGATCCAATAATTGGGATCTGCTAAAGACCCAGCCGGGACGAGAGCTAATGATCTGCAGAATTTTGAACTCGGTGAGAGTAAGATCTATCCTTTTATCGTCAATAAAGGCTTCGAAACGGTTGAAATCCAGCTTGAGGGCTGGCTTGAGGATGAGGATGTTTTTATCCTTTTGGCTCAGACTACGTCTCAGTACAGCTCGTATCCTGGCTAGTAGCTCTTCCCCTTCAAAGGGCTTGGTTATATAATCATCAGCACCATAATCCAAGCCTTTTACTCTATCTTGCAAGTCAATTCTGGCAGTCAACATTATGATTGGAAGAGATGAGAACTTGGGATCGCTCTTTATTAACCTGCAGAGCTCCATCCCGTCCATATCAGGGAGCATCAGATCCAGTAACAGCAAATCAGGCAGCTCTTGATCGAGCTTTTCCAGCATAGCTGATGCTTTCTCAAAGCCGCGGCAACGATAACCCGCTGCGCTCAGTTTCAGGATAAGCAGTTCCAGGATATCTGTTTCATCTTCGACCAGATAGATGCTTTGTTTCATTCTCACTCCTTGCTTCCTTTGGAATCCTAGTCTTAGCGTGCATAGCATTTTGACAAGCAAAAAGCGCTGGAAATCGGTTAATTCTTCTTAACAATGGAATAGGGTTAATATATCGAAACTATTAGCACTTGCCTTTGCTATACAATCGGGTAATATATATCCTAGAGGTGGAATTATGATCTTTAACGTTAAACGAATGATCGACACGGAACTGCACTTTGCTTCCCGATTCACCAACATGACAACAGAGGATTGGGGCTTACTATTTTGGAACGAGGGCAACAAGAGCTCTCATGACAGCAATCACGCTATTATCATAGACCATCTGGGTGTAGAGGCGACAATCAAACAGATATTGAGCTTTTACAAGGGAAAAGGCATCACCCCCAGAATCTATCCATCCCTAAAGGATGGCGAGTACGAGATGCTGAAACCTCACTTGGAAGCACACGGATTCATCGTAGAGCCGATGGAAACGCTCAAGTATTACCTGCACGAAGAAGAAAGCCACATCATGCCAAATCCAGATATGGAGTATAGGAGATTACACTCTGTTGATCCAGCCCTTCAGGATTTGATCATCGCAGGAGGTGGAGGAGATTGGCTGATCAAAGTCGCTCAGAAACAATTGCACCACCCTTCTTATCATCTCATCGGTGGCTTCATTGATTACGAACTGGTCTGCGTGGCTTCAGTAAGTTTGTTTGCCGGATACTCCCGGTTGGATGACGTCCTGACACATCCTGTCCATCGTGGAAAGGGCTATTCAAGCGCTTTGATCGACCATTTGATCAAGTATCATAAATCTCTCAGCGATAATTATCTCTATCTTTATACTGCTGCCCCCAATGCCGCCCGTATCTATGAGAAAGGTGGATTCAAGGAGATCCCCTTGAATTTCACGAACTTCAGAGCATATCGCGATCTCTAGAGCAGAGTTTTTTCTATACAAAATGAAAGTCCGGGATATAATAATCCCGGACTTATTCTATCTCTATAGGATTGAGCTCTAATTGAAGCCTTGGCTCATAGCTTCACCAAGATCGAAGATGGGCAGATAGATCACAACGATTACGCTACCGACCACTGCAGCCATCAATATGATGAGCAGGGGCTCGATCAAGGTTGTAAGACGATCGATCACAGCATCTACTTGCTTCTCGTAGAATTGGGCTGACTTGGCAAGTAGCTTGTCCATATCACCGGTTTCTTCACCGGTTGCAATCATCTGAAGCAGAGTCGAAGGGAAAGCCCCAGTTCTACGGAAGGCATTAGCTACGCCATAACCTTCTTTGACAAGAACTCTTGCTTTGCGAACGGCTCCTTCAACCACAGCATTCTGCACGACGTTTTCAGTGAGCTCGATAGTCTCCATAATTGGCACACCCGCTGTCATCAGAATACTGAAAGTGCGGGAGAATTTGCTCATAATGGAGTTGTTTATCACACCACCAATAACGGGGATTTTCAGCTTGATTGTGTCCATTATATAGCGTCCGCGATCCGTAAGGTAAAACAGGAAGATAGCAGCTACCATAGCGATCAGTAGCAGGATGAACAGGAATAGATTCCCTGTGATGAAATTACTGATTGCGATAGCCGCAAGAGTAGGCGCAGGCAGATCTGCATTGAAGTTTGAATAAACTTGCTCAAACTGGGGTACGATATAGTAGAAGATCGCCCAGGTAGCAAAGGCCAAAAAGACGATAATGAAGAGCGGGTAAGCCATAGCTGATTTCACTTTGCGCTGAGTATCTTCAATCTTTTCCAGATAATCGGACAGCTCATTTAGCACTGTGTGCAAGGTACCGGATACTTCACCGGCCTGTACAAGAGCTACGTAGAGCGGATTGAAAACACCAGGATGCTGTTCCATAGCTTCGGAAAGGGAGAACCCTTTACGAATATCATCGGAGATCTTGCGCAAGACCTTGGCAAACTTGGCGTTCTTTTCCATCTTCTCCAGGTCGGATATGGCCTTTTCGATGGTCAAACCCGCAGAGAACATCGTTGACAACTGGCGTGTGAAGAAGACCAGAGTCTTCAGCGAAACGCCGGTGCGGATTTTGTAGATTGTGAGCATCAGCTTGTCAAAGAGGGAGAGCTTGCCTTTATAAGCACCCTCTGCCGCAGCTTTGACCGCGATGATAGTATTGCCTTCTTTGCTGAGCTTATCGACGGCCATATCAAGGGTGTCGGCCTTGATCATACCTTCGACTCTAGCGCCTTTGGCATCCTTTACGATATAGGAGAAATTTGGCATAGGCTAAACCTTTTATCCCTTTTCTATTTCTAATCTATGACTGTAAGCTTGATCACTTCGCGAATGGAGGTAAGACCTTGCTTCATCTTGACGATAGCGGCATCGTGGAGAGTACGCATACCGGAACGAAGTGCAGATTCGCGGATCAGATCCTGATTTCCGCCATCATAAATGATCTTACGGATTGCAGGATCTACAGTGAGAAGCTCGAATATACCTGTACGTCCGGAGTAACCGGTGTTGTCGCAGTGGACGCAGCCGGTGCCATGCTTGAAGGTTATCTTGGAAGCATCTTCAGGAGTGATACCAGCATCGCGGATCTCATCTTCAGTCGGCTTGTAATCTGTCTTGCAGTGTTTGCAGATCTTACGCATCAGACGCTGAGCCATCACGAGGGAAAGAGATGAACCGACGAGGTAGGGTTTGATACCGATATCGATCAAACGTGTAACTGTGGCGGGAGCATCGTTGGCGTGCAGTGTCGAGAACACAAGGTGACCTGTCAGAGAGAACTTGATAGCGATATCTGCGGTTTCCTCGTCACGAATTTCACCTATTAGCACGATATCCGGGTCCTGACGCAAGACAGAGCGCAGAGCAGAACCGAAAGTAAGGCCGATTTGCTCTTTGGTCTCGATCTGAGTAATACCCTCGAGGCGGTATTCCACGGGGTCTTCCACGGTAATGATATTGGTTTCGGGATCCTCAATCTCCTTCAAGGCTGCGTGCAATGAAGTTGATTTACCGCTACCGGTGGGACCTGAAACGATAATGATACCATAAGGACGGCGAATGATCTTATTAAAGATCATCATGTCTTCGGGCTCGAAACCAAGGGTGGAAAGCTTGAATCCGAATTCACCCTTGTCCAAAAGACGCATCACGACCTTTTCACCGAGCACGGTAGGAGTGATGGATACACGAACGTCAACGCTCTTTAAAGAGGTCTTGAGCGCGATATGACCGTCCTGAGGAAGTCTGCGTTCCGCTATGTTGAGCTTGGACATAACCTTGATCAAAGAGATCACACCGGCATGCATTCCGATAGGCGGAGTCATTACTTCGCGCAGTGCTCCGTCCACACGAAAACGCACGCGTGTGTTTTTGATAAGAGGTTCGATGTGAATATCTGTCGCATTTGCCTTGATAGCTTCGTTGATAATCAGATTAACAAGCTTAACGATGGGTGCATCAGCATCACCGGAAGCAGCAGCTATTGTGATCTCATTTTCTTCATCATCAACTGCGACAAAGTCAAAGCCACCGACTGCTGATTCGACTTCGGTAGTAGTACGAATGCTCTTGTAATATTTCTCGATAGTATCTCTGAGAGCTGTATCTCCGATCAATAGAGGTTTGACATTCTTACCAAGCAGCTTTTTCAAGCTATCGATTACAGTAAGATTTTCAGGATCGGTAGTAGCAATTACTACTCCATCAGGCTCATTGCGGAGGGCTATGACATGGTTCTCGACTGCAAATGGTTCTGGAATCATCGATACGACATTGACGTCCAGATCGACGAGTTCTGAATCGTTAACTATGTCATAGGGCAGTTGCATCTTAAGGGCTGCCAATAGCTGGGATTCTTCCAAGTGGCCGAGCTTGATGAGAGTCTCACCAATTTTCAGGCCAAAATTCGACTGCTTGATCAAGGCTTCTTTGACTTGGTCTTCGGTGACGAATCTTTCGTGTACCAAGATCTCGCCAAGACGGGCAAACTCAGGGTTAAAGCTCATTTTGTATCCTCGTTATTTATTCTAAAAAAGTATGAATCTCTATCTTGAGACTAATCTTGAACCGATATCAACTCCCTTTACTTATTATTATGGGATGGGAGACTCGTGGTCCCCCATCCCGATATTTCATTTCTTAGAAAGGAGGATTAACCAAAGGATAACGATACAACTGAACTTCTGTATCAGATGTTACGCTAGTTCCTAGGATACGTCCCACGATAGCACCGCTGGCCTGACCGGGAGTACCGGTGAGAGGATCCGGTAGCGGGATTTCCACTACGTAGAACCTGATTCGACCAATTGCAAGGCCATTCCAATCCGTAGTGATCTGCCAAGGCGGATCGTTTGGATCGTTATTGGTTCCGGCGGTCTGTACAAAGTTACCGCGGGTCGAGACCAACATGATCTTGGCATCGTGTATGAAGTTTCCTTGTGAATCCGTTAGCAGGCTATAGATATCCGCTTCTTTGAATGCAGGGGCATCCTGTCCAAAGTTCAGAAGACCAGGGATTGCCTGCATTTCGAAACGCGGATCCTGCAAAGGCAGTATCACGATGGATTGTCCATATACACTGGCACCCTGACCATTGAGAGTTTCGACTCTGATGGTAAGTGGCTCATAGGTATAGGTTCCGGAATAAGTAAGCACTGTATAGGCAACACCGGCAAGGGAATCACCATTTACGCTTACGTTTCCGACGAATGCATCGGCAACAATCTGGCAATTATATGTATCACCTGGCAGGAAGAACCGTACTGCTGTACCGCGTTCCACAGGATTACCCCATTGATCTTTTATCACTGCACCAGCTATCACTCTCCACAATCCGCCACCCATATTGGTACCGGTGTTGAATCCACCGATAAAGGGTACGATTGTGTGGGGAGGACCAGCCTGAATAATGATATTGGGTTTGGATGCAAACACATACTTGCCATTCTTGGTGCAAGAGGCACGGACAGTCAGCACGCCGGCTGTAGTGCCACTATTTACAGATATCTGCGCTTCACCGCCACTGGAAACCACCAATACGCTATCCTGAACAGGTTGGTTATTGAGGTTGGCTCCGGCAGGAGGATTGGTATTCATAATCTTGAAATACACATTCTGCGGAGTATCGATCAAGTTGCCATTGATATCCTTGAGCTTGACGCGCAGGATAGCTGATGAAGTACCACCGGTATTCGCTACTGAAAGCGTAATCTGCTCTTCCTGTGTCCATTGAATAGAGTGAATATCATCACTGGAAACATTGAATATCAGAGAGCTTGTAAGTGTGTCGCCATTGGCAAAGGCTGATATTGTGGCAGCACCGGCTTGCAGACCGGGGGTGAACCGGACAGTAGCTGTGCCATTGATATCCGAGTTCATTGTAACAGTCTGAGTAGTATTAATAAAGGTACCCAGGTTCGTCGTGAACTTAACCGGCTTGGTAGGACACAGGTTATTATGCATATCAGTCAGTTTCGCTTGCATAAATATCGGATTGGGACTGCCCACAAAACTGGTATCGGCTTCGACCATAGTCCCATCAACCTGAACAAAGCTCTTGAGCTCCAAGTTAGCAGGTCTTCCGGGCGATACGATGATACCACGTTGAGCGCTCTTGTCAGCCAATCTCGCTGTTACCATACCGCTTCCGGCGATAGTCCCCGCGTGTAGCTGTACAGACGCCCTCCCGTTAACAGTTTGAACAACGACGGAATCTCCCAGGAGATTTCCTTCGGCATCCATAAAGTTACCACGGGTAGTGGCAAAGGTAATCAGAGTATTGTTTGGTACATCATTGCCCAAGATATTGATAGCACGGGCACGGATAGTAATCGCCTGTGTTACTGTCATCGGTTGAGGTCCAATCGAAGCTGGTGTCGGGAATTCCAAAGAAAGGCTCTGGATCGGGGGCACATCAACGATTTCGACATTTACCATCGTTGTATCAGCAGATACAATACTATCGGCCACAGAATCGTGGTACTTGCGTACTATCGCATAAATTGAGGCAGTACCTACATCACCATCATCCCAGAATATTGATCTGGCAACACCTGTACTATCAGTAGCAACATTAGTCAGCACACGGCCAAGATCGGTCTTGAACTGCACCATCTGATTTGTGGCTGCAAATCCCTCACCATCTTTCACAGTAATACTGATAGTGGAATAAGTGATGTTATTATCAGAATAAATCGTGTCCGGAGAGGCCACAGCCTTGGTAATGATCCTGACCTGTGAATTAGGTGGTGGTGGCGGTACATCCGGCAAAATTATAGGCGGATTACGTCTATCGCAGGAGCTGGAGAGACTTACCAGCACCAAAAGCAATAGCATAAAGAAGGGACTAAGGGAACGAAGTTTTCTCATTGTTGTTCCTCCTGAGCCTGTTCTTCTTCCTCAAACTCAATCAGGTTGCGAGTAAGACGCTCGTCAACGATCGGGGCGGGGCTGGATTGATGAGTAGAAATCAATCTGGGAGTGATCTCCATAATCAGATCAGTGTTCTCGACCATTTCATAACGGTGCTGGAACAGCTTTCCGACGAAAGGAAGGTCGCCCAAGAAGGGAAGTTTTGTGGTTTTTTGGTTGATAGTGGAATTGAGCAGTCCACCCACGATAATTCTTTGTTCGTTGGGAACAGTGACACGGGTGGAAATCCTGCGGACCTTGGTGCGGGGAACGTATCCACCGACGAGATCTGTTACGCTGCTAACTTCGGGAGCTATGTGAGCGGTGATCATACCCTGTGCGTTGACTGTGGGGGTCACGCGGAGCATAATACCAACTTCTTCACGCTCGACTTGAATTTGACGATCGTTATCGGTGACAACAAAAGGTACGACTTCACCGATATGAATTTCGGCTTCGTTGCCACTAAGTGCTGTTACACGGGTATCCGTGAGCAGCTTGGCAGCATTGTTTTCAAGCAGCCAGTCAATAGTGATGTCAAGAGCCGTAAGCTGACGGCTGAAGTGACCGATATCATGGAATCCATTGATTCTTTGGAAGTATTGTTGATCCGGAACTACACCAAAATCGGTCGGATCGCCGTGAGGCAGATAACCGGTTTCGTCGTTATAATTGTAAGGAAGACCCACACCGTCACCATTGACAGGATCTTCTGCCAGGATGGTAGTAAGGTGATTGAGTCTTGACCAATCGATACCATACTTCTTGGCATTGGAAAGGTGTACTTCGATCAAGCGAACTCTGATCTCGATCTGCTTTTGTTCGACATCGATACCGTTGATAAGCTCTACTAACTGGTTGTAGCTCTCAGGGTTTCCGTAGAACATAATGGCATTTTGTCCTTCGATCGGAACGATTGTGCCACCGGTTCCTTCCAGGGCTTTGCCGACTAAAGCGGCATCAAGATTGTTCAGATAGATCACATAGCTGCGTTCGCCGGCTTCTTCTGTGATCCTTTGGCGCTCGCCGACCAAGAATGTATTTTCGCCTACCACACGATAAGAAAGACCTACTGCACGGGCTACCAAGGCAACCGCATTCTCGATAGGAACGTCCTTAATATTGATCGTAACACGTCTTTCTTCACGCTGACCGCTGCCGGCCTGATCAACAGCAAGCACAATATTTGTGTTGCTGAGGCGTGACAGAGCGTTCAATACTGAGGAGAGAGTTGCGTCGTCTGCGTTGAAGGTAACTCTTGTTAATAATGGTGATCTGTTCTGAGCAAAGACTAGACTGATTGCAAAAAGCATCACAGCCAGCAAGATAATGCTCAGGTACTTTCTAGAGCTTACCATATTTTTCATATTAACTCCCAATGTTCTATTTCCTTTGTTTTTAGTAATTATCGAGATTGGAGGAGGTATTGTTCAGATCCTCCTGCGGTCTTTGAGGCCTGGGCTGCACTGTGGTTGTGTAGGTGCTGCCACCATAATAATAAGTCATTGTATTGTCACCAATGTTTACGATGCGACGGCCTTCGATCACATCACCGACTCTTCCGCCGTGGATCTGATCTTGATACTCAACGTAGGCAATCTTGTTGCCAAATTCATCAATTGCTGTGGTACTGAGGCGGAAGGTATTGCGGACCATTTCCTCAAATTCCTTCATCCTATCCACTTGATCCTTGATGATGTTTCCTTGACGGAGCGGATCGCGGTTTGTACCAAAGACGAAGCTCTTACGGTCTTGGATCGAATTTTCGATCATTTTGATCCGGTTGAGCAGAGTATCAGAGACAGATTCTTCCGTATGGATGGAACGTGCCGGCACTTTGGACATTGTATTGTACATTGAATACAGCTTGATTCCCATAGCGATGAGGGCGATCACGATCAATGCAATTGCGAAGTCTTTAACGAATCTTGCTTGCATTATACCTCCCTTTTAACCTTAAAGATTGAAAGCTCGAGCGTCACTCTGTAGCGGTTTGGTCCACCGGTAGATTGATCTCTTTGTGAATTGCTGACCTGAGCTGGGCTGATATCCAAAGCGTGGATCTTGATAAGGTTGTCCATCGCTTCGATATCGGATATAAACTGGCCAACTTGAATATAGGTAGCTTCCAATTCCATATTGTAGGTTGTCTCGATCAGACCGGGCAGGGAAAACTTGTTGCTATCCGCAAGCCTGGTAATCGAAATGGAGCGCTGATGAGCCATCTCACCGATACGTCTCTTGAATTCATTGATCTCATCAAAAGAGAAAGCTCCCTCTTTGGTGAGACTGTTATCAATAATCAGAGCAAACTGAGAAAGCTGTTCTTCCAGAATCCTGGCGCTATTCAGCTTCTCTTGAGCAGTTTTGATCCGATTGTCATAATCTGAAATCTTGTCCAAGCTGGACTTGAGCATATTGCTACTGAGCGTGAAGAAGATCACTGCAGTCAGCAATATCACCAGAACCATTATTGTATAGCGTTCTTTCATCGTTCCCCCACCACTGGTGCTTTCTGAGTTTCTCTGCTATAGCACTCGATTACAAATTCCAGGATAGCAGTATCTTTGACTATCTGACGACTGATCTGTCCTGATTTGATTTGCGGAAAATCGTTCGCTATTTCTGGATTGCTCTTGAGGCGAATTATGAAGCTATTGATTAGATCCAATTCCTGGACATTTGAATTGACCGGTGTAATACCGTTTAGAGTAAGAATTCCATTATTAAAGGAAAACTTGCTAACGGCGAGCTGGTCATTGATCTCCTGACCCAATGCGATCATCTTCTTGGCCCAGAATATTCTGTTGTTGAAGGTCTCGGCCAATTTATCCAGATCTCCGCTGGAAAGATAATCTTCATTGGTCTGGAAGCTATCGAGCTGTTTCTGAGTCTGCGCAAGGTAGGCCCTGCGGGTCTCAACCTTGGCTTTCAGCTTGTTGTTTACAACAATCAGTCCGGCTATTAGAAGAACAAAACACACTAAATAAACGATCGCGGCATTTAGAAAGGTCTTTCTCTCACGTTCTGCCTGAACTTTTATTTCACCGTATTTATTGAGATTGATTTTGAAATAAAAGACTGTTCCCATATCCGTTCTCCTCCCCTATTCCATTCTCATCGCCAAACCGATGGCAAGAGCAAGTTGGGGATCCTTTTTATCCTGGAATTTTTCAGGCATTTCAACATTGATGAAAGGCATGAACACTTCGGTAGGAATATTCACTTTGTCCTGAATGTACTCAGCAAGGCCCTTGAGCTTGGCACTGCCACCCATCAGATACACCTTTCTGTAGTCGCTGTTTCCGGCTTCTTTCACATAGAAACGAAGAGCTCGGCGTACTTCCTCGACGATTGCGTCCTCGGTGCTCTTTTCAGAGATATCGAGCATTGAGATCGTCTTGACATCCGAAGCTCCGGGTGCATCGGTAAGTCCCCATTCAAACTTATACTCCTCAGCAGCATCCCATTCCATCTGGCGTTTACGCATTATATCGCGCGTAAAGTTATAACCGCCATAGGGTATATCGCGAGCGAAAAGCTTGGATTCGGGTCCCCAAATCACCATATTGGTTCTATGAGCACCCAGATTCAAGAGAACATAGACTCCGTCTTCGACGAAGGCATTGAGCGCAAAGCTATTTGTAATCGCCAAAGAGTCAATATCCACCAAGTTTGGTGTAAGACCTGCAGAAACGAGGTTGTTGGTATGATCGTTCAATACTTCTTTGGTGCTGGCTGCCAACAGGATATTCATATTGTTGGTTTTCTCTTCAACACTGATTACCTGATAGTCTAGCACCATATCGCTTCCACTGATCGGGATATGCTTCTTGGCCTCAAAAAACAGCGCAGACTCAAGCTCTTCATCAGGAAGAAAGATCGTCTTGATCTGTTTGATACTGGTATTGTCACCACCGATGGAGGTAACAAGATGCTTGATGCTTTTGGGGTTGATATGCAGAGTTCTGAGCATCTCGATAATTACCGGGGCAAAGCGTTCAGGACGGAGGTCGGAAGGGATGTACTCGATCCCTTGCGGAACTGTAGGCCGAACCTCGTAATTGAGCAGCTTGAACCCATCGTGCAATTTCTTCAGATGCACGATCTTGATACTATGAGAACCGATGTCGATACCCACTGTCTCTTTGAACTTTAGCGTTTTTGTCTTCTTCATAGTTCCTCTTTATTCTATGACATTCAATTTATAAGGTTCGGGGCGGACGCTTGATTACCCAGCTCTCAGCTTCCATCGGAGCGTATCCACCCTGAAGGTTAACTTCCGGAAAGTCGATTGGCGCGGTAAAATAGAATCTGGTATCGTAGTGATAGTTCTTGGCATATCCGGTACCGGTTCCGGAAGCACCTGGATAGTGCCTGGTATTCATCTGAATATTCAATACAGGATCGACATAGTTTACATTGCTCGTACCACCGCAGGCGTCTATAGGGATGTTCCATACACCGTAGGTGGGATACTCTGAATCGAGAGGGCTTCGGTGGACGAATCCACGGCGTCTCTGAGCTACGGATCCCCAGAGGTTGATATCACCGCGCTCCATATACGGCTGCCGCTCCGGCCATAAAGGATTGTACCAGGGATAATCGATATTGGGAGGCCATGGGCTGCCGGCATTCTGTGGGTAGCGCCTGCGATGCAGATCAATTTTTGTAAAGATTTCATTTCCAATCCGAAAATCTGGCACCGAGGGATGCGGATGCTGATATTCAAAAGAGAAGACACCATCGTAATGGGGGTTTCCTCGGCCATCGCCCAAAGCGCATAGCGCCGCATAGATGTTGATACCGGAATCTGCGCTGGGAGTACCGTTGGGTCCGCAATTGGGATGTACTCGTGAAGAATCTATTGGATCTCTGTAGCCATACTTGATTAGAATTGACTTCTCTGAAACCAAGCCAACTATATCGTTTTGATTCATCGGATTGTCGTCAGGAGCTTGTCCAATCGGCGTTCCTTGCAATAGGATATCACCCACAAGGTACATTGTATCACCAGTCGCCCAAGTTTGTCTTCCGGCAAACATTCCTTTAATCCATAGTTCGTTTGGCACGTAGAAAGACTTATTGGTGCCACTACCACCAGGTACGCTTGTCCATACCGTATCTTGAATAGCATAAGTATTCCTATACAATGGAGTTCCCAGAGGTGGAGTGGGGTAATTATTGTAAACAAAAGCATGCTCAATATATGGATCTGATTTTGTTCCCAGCATCACTGAGTAGGTAGTATTTTCCACCTCCACATACACTATATACTTGGGGTCATAGGTCAGGGGACCTACCCTTTGACCGTTATTCTGAATGGTAGTAGCTTCATCAGGAAATTCGTATTTTTTATACTCTTCCAGATATCCTCCCAAGAAAACGCTCTCATAGGGAATCACGCCACTGAGAGTTCTAATCTTTCCTGAAGTAGTCACTAGATCGTGGAATGTGGGCCAACCTTGGTTTGTACCACCACCCGCCTGTTTGATCCAAATATCGGTATTACTGTGCACACGGCCATGAATAATGTCCGGACCGTAGAAGTACACATTAGTACCATTAGTGGATTCATCAGTATCGGTGAAGTACATAAATTCTGAATAGCGCTGTTTCCTCAAAAAGAACTCACCATAGTTTCTTACGATTGACCCTCTGGAATTGAGGAAAGCAACTTGGCCAATACCGGCTTTGGCATTGATCAGGGATTTGATCACATATCCCTGAGTGATCGCCACACCGGAATAGTTTCCGCCAACCGCGGCACCCTGAGCCATCTGCAAATCCTTGATTATCTTGGATTGCATAGTAAAAGTACGGCTCATATTAGAGCCTTGCATCTCTACAGATCTCTGAGGTGTATAGACCGTTCCCACGATCTCACCTGCTCGTTGCAAAATGGCTTGTCCGCGTGATGCCTCACTGCGTAGGAAATGAAGACCTTGCAGACCTTCATAATCCCAATGATAGGCAACTATGTCGCGCATGGCGAGACTGGTCATAGTAAGACCACTCATCATACCTATTACCGCCATCAACATAGCGATCGAGATGTTACCTCTCTGGTTCAAAAAAACCTTTCTCATAATAGCTCCTTAGCGTAAGCCACTATATTAATCTCTTCCCATAATGGTACTGAAATTAACTTCTTTGTAAATACCTTCCCGAATTTCTGTTTTGGCAGATAAATCCACCTGAACCACGATCGTTTCGATTGATTGATTCAATCTGGTTATCCTGAAATTCGTTATTTCGATCTTATCCAATGATCCTTCATCCGGGAAAAGATACTTGGGAGCAGCCAAGGCTACACCCTTGTAAACATAGTTTACACGTATCGCTCTACCGTCGTAGTAAAACTGGGCGCGATCGATGTTTTGGGATACATCGGAAATTGGGGGGTAGCAGGTTATACCTGATCCGCTATCGGCATTGAATATCCCGCCCATCAGCTCAAGACGCTTGGCATTGGAAACGCCATAGAACTGGCCGCCAACCGGATCACCCACTGATACACCAGTTTTAATGGTGTTGATGCAGGCAAGGGCGTCTTTTTGCAGCTCTACCCAGGTATTCAGCTCTTTGTACTTTGAAAAGAACACGCTCAATCCGACTGCCGAGATCAAAATCAATAGAGTGGAAATGGTAACCACAGTCATCACTTCGATCAAGGTAAAACCCTTTTCATTCAGTATCTGTTTTCTCATTTCCATATCCTAATAATAATCTTCTCGCATTGTGATAAAGCGATCTTTCTTGGTTCCCGGGTCTTTGTAGCGGACAGTAACCAATAGATACCGAAAATCGTATAGCTGACCGCCTGCAAATTCGGAATCTTTCTTCAATTCAACCGTAAGCCTGCCCATCAAAGTTCTGTTTCTGGGCAGCTTGTCGATAACAACGTCTTTGCCTGAATGCAAGCGAAATCCGCTTACTTTCTTATAATAGTAGTGCTGCAGTTCCAGCTCACCGGAAGCCAATAGCGTGGCGACGCGATCGCGATAATTATTACTTATCTGCTTTTCAGCATAAATAATACCTATATAGATAGTGATTACCACCAAAGCGAGGATGACTGCTGATATAATCACCTCGATTAAAGTAAAACCATCCTGCGATCCCAGTGTACCAAACACCTGGCTTCCGGAACGAACGGAATTGTTACTCGCTATCATGGATTTGTTCGTGTTCAGAATCCAGCTCCAGAAGCAAACATTTTTGGGTTTTCGGCAACTTCTTCAGCAACCGTTCTTTCAATGTGGTTGTTCATCACCAAGTTGTACAGCGATTGGTCACGCGTCTGCATACCTTCTTTGGTACTGGCCTGGATCACGGAAGGAAGCTGATAGGTCTTTTCCTCACGGATGAGGTTTCGGACTGCAGCATTGGCTACCATAATCTCGACTGCGGGCACGCGTCCTTTGCCATCTTTGGTAGGCAGCAAAGTCTGCGAGATCACAGCTTCCAGTGATTCGGAAAGCATCGAGCGAACCTGTTGTTGCTGTTCTTTGGGGAACATGTCGATAATACGATCGATGGATTTTGTACAGCTACCTGTATGTAGTGTGGCAAAAACCAAGTGTCCCGTTTCGGCGGCTGTAAGAGCCAGCGATACGGTTTCCAAATCGCGCATTTCACCCACCAGGATCACGTCCGGATCTTCACGCAGAGCGCTTCTCAGCGCTGCTGTAAAGCTCCAGGTGTCATGACCCAGTTCACGTTGGTTAATCAGGCTGTTCTTGCTACGGTGCACGAATTCGATTGGATCTTCAACTGTAATAATATGGCAGAATCTCGATTCGTTGATACTATCGATCATCGTAGCCAATGTAGTTGATTTACCGCTACCGGTCGGTCCGGTCACCAGAATCAAACCTTTTTCCTTGGTGGTGAGTCTTTTCAGAATCTCGGGCAACTTCAGTTCATCGTATGTCTTGATTTCATTTGGAATCACACGGAAAGCCGCGGATATACCATTGATCTGGTGAAATGCGTTGACACGGAAACGAACGTCGTTGCTGAGCTTTGTCGAAAAGTCAATTTCCAGATTTTTTTTGAACATTTCCTGCTGTACTTCATTCATAACTCCATAGACGAGAGTTTCAATCTCTTCTACAGAGAGAATGGGCAGGTTCAGACGTTTCATCTTGCCGTTGACGCGCACCATCGGGTGAGAGCCGGCGGCTATATGAAGGTCCGAAGCTCCCGCTTCAGCAGTGAAGCGGAGTAATTCATGAATAGTCAATTTCCCGTCCTCCGATTAGTCGGCTTCGATTCCTCCGCTCTCAGGATCTGTCCACTGGTCCACGCCGTAGCCATGGAATTTCGCTTCAACTATGTCGTACCAAACTTGCTTGCCTTCACCGCCGGGGAAATCCTGGGTGGAAGTAGCAATGATCTTCTTCGGGGGGTTACCGATAACTTCGAATTTCCAGTTTTTCACTGTGCTTTCACCAAGACGGGCATCTTTCTGAGCCAGTTCAAGGCTGTAGCCTTCGGTCGTACCGTTGGTTTGGAGATAGACATCGTATGATTTACGAATGGTGCTGATTGCGGTTTGAGCTTCAGTCGAACGGGACTTCTCAACATAACGAAGGTAACGGGGAACGGCCAAGGCTGCCAGAATGGCAACGATGATCACGACCACCAAGACTTCGATAAGGGTGAAACCCTTTTGGTTCTTCATTTTACTGAGCATTTTCTTTCCTCCTGGGAAGTGTTTTTTTCTCGTTGCTTTTCTTATATGCACATTGCGTGCCAAATCAGAGCGATTTTTCCCTCTGAACTATCCTGTCCATCTGAACAAAAAGCTCTTTATCTGTCAAGTTATTAAATACTTGCCTCGATTCCGATTTTATTTACAGCCAACTAAAATCTCCTGCCCTGCCTTCGATGATTGTTATCAATACAAGCAAGTTACCTTGTATCTTTTGAATATTCTCTACAACAGAAACGCAATTCCATCAATGAATCATTGAATCGGACTTGACAGCTTCTGAGCCGGACTGGGTATCGCACAGTATATATCTAAATTTGAGGAGTCGGAATGAACCAACAAGTAATCATCACCAAGGACCTGAAGCTTAATCTTCCCAACGTGAAGGCTTGGCTGCCGATCCTGATCAGCCTCATCCTGGCGGGATTCTTCTTTTACTTTGAAATGCCTGTCTTGTCCCTGAAGTTTACGCAGTGGATAGTGCCATTCATTATCATTCTGCTTCCTCTCACTATGATAGCTGCCATTCGCAGATACATCGGATACTTGATCATCCTTATGATAGTTTGGCTGATTTTTGTGCCTTTTTTCTCGACTGGCATATTCAATTCCAAGGCTTACCGAAATATGATCGGGAAAGTTGATTCCACCAATTTTACGGATTTGGTATCTCCGGTCAATCTCAATCAAGTTCCCATAGTCGATCTCGCATTTGCCTCGTCGCTCGCCGATAAGAAACTGGGTGATGACTTTGCCCTGGGCAGCAGAGTGAAACTGGGTACTCCTACGATACAGATGGTCAAGGGCAATCTCTATTGGGTGGCTCCCCTGCTTCACAGTGGATTCTTCAAGTGGCTAGGGAATCGTGCTAATGGCACACCCGGCTATATAATGGTATCCGCGACCAATCCCCAGGACGTAAGTTTTATCAGAGAGATCGATGGCAAGCCCATCAATGTAATATATCAACGTAACGCTTACTTTGGGCAAAATCTCTACAGACATCTCTACCTGAATGGTTATACTAATATAGGAATGGCAGGAGACACTTTCGAGCTCGACGACAATGGCGAGCCATACTGGACCATTACAACATATAAACACAAGGTAGGTGTATTGGCGCCGGAGGCCACAGCCTTGGTCACCGTCCACGCTCAGACCGGTAAGATCGCAGAATATCCTTTGATCAAAACCGCAGCAGGTTATGACGACAGCAAGATTCCCGCCTGGGTAGATCGGGTGCAGCCATCATACTTTGTAATGCCACAACTCTCCTGGTGGGGAAAATACGTCCGGGGCTTTTGGAATACCCTTTTTGGAAAACGCGATATGCTGATGATCACAGAAGGTTACAACGTAATCTATGGGCAGGATGAGCGTAGCTATTTCTATACCGGACTATCCAGTGTAGGCTCCGATGAAGGCACGGTCGGATTTACTCTGATCGATACCAGAAACAAGAGCACTCACCTATATAGAGTATCCGGCGCTACCGAGTATGCCGCTATGCGCTCTGCTGAAGGCAAGGTCCAAAACTTCCGCTATTCTGCTACCTTCCCAATCCTGGTGAATCTAAATGCCAAGCCTACATACTTTATGACCCTCAAGGACAGTGCCGGCTTGGTAAAGATGTTTTGTTTCGTCTCAGTCAAAGACTTCTCCCTGGTCGGAGTGGGTGAATCGATCAAAGCGGCTCGAGACAGCTATCAAATGGCTCTTGCCAGCAGTCGGGTCGGCACGCTTGCCGAAGGACCGGTGGCATCAGAGACATTCACCGGCAGAGTATCCAGAATAGGTTCCGACATCAAGGATGGCAGGACTTTCTACTATTTCAGCCTTGCCGAAAAGCCGGGATTGCTCTTTATTGCAACCAGCAATCTGAGCAGCTATCTGCCAATCACTTCCGTGGGAGACAATCTCCAGCTCTCATACTCACCAACTACAGACAAAGAGATTAGCCTGAATACACTAAAAAACCTCTCTCTGGGAGAGTAATGATAGATAAACCTCTGTTGATATATCAGATAGGCAGGTCTATCCGCCTTTTGCCCCAATAGATCTACAGCAGATCAAGAGCAGATCAAGAGCAATTCACCTCGAACCGCGTTCGACTTGATTTGCTCTTGATCTGCTCTTGATCTGCTTTAGACTGCAGGAAAGCAGTAAGTGGTAAGTAGTAAATAAGGGGTACAATGGAAGCAGAGCTCAAATAGGAATCCACTATGCTGTTTCTTTGCCAAAGCACGTGAACTCGCTAATCCCGGAGCCGTTTTCTGCCGCAGCTTTGGGGGAAAAGACTTGACGGATAAGTTTTGCTCCCATTCCTTGCACCTTAGTGGAAAAATCGAATTATTCAAGGAGACATTGATGAAATACACATTCAAGACTGTTACGGCGATCCTGCTATTGATCAGTATGCTGGGCAATTTGTTTGCTCTGGAGCAAGCCATACAGGTTCAAAGTGAAAACAGAATCAATGAAAGCGACATTCTGGCAGAGTTTGATGGCGGTACGATCACCCGGGGCGACTTGCTCGACAAGATCAGCAAGCTGCAACCCCAGGTACAGGGCAGATACAAGACCGCTGAAGGTCAGATCCAGGTATTGGATGTGATCGCCACCGAAGAGCTTTTTTACAAGAAAGCCATTGAGCTTGGTATGGATCAGGATCCGGCAGTTGTAAGCCTGATCTCCACTGCCGAAAAGCAATTCTTGATTCAGGAATTCTATCGCAGAAACATCACTGAAATGGGAATTATTACGGATCAGATGAAGCGTGAGTACTATGCAAACAATCAAGCCCAGTACTTCGTGCAGCCCAATATCACTATCGACTATATGCAGGCAGCCGGTGAAAGCCAGGCTCGTGATGCCCTTGCCAGATTACAGAGTGGTATTAGTTTTCGTGAAGTATCCGATAGTTTGAATATTAATTCATATGCCCGCGGACTGCAGGGCAGAATCCGCAACGTGCGCCTCAATGGCAATATCCCGGGCGTTGGCAACGACCCTCAGCTTGAAGAGCTGATCCGCAATGCCGAGACCAATTCTGCGTCGTATATCGGGCCTGTGCAGACCTCCACCGGATGGCATATCCTGCGCAAAGTAGAGATGATCCCCGGATATCAAAAGACCTATGAAGAAGTCGAACCAGAGCTGGAGCAACGCATTCGTCCCATCCTGGACAGGGACAATCTGAATGCCTTGAAAGCCCGTTTGATGACCAAGTATAATGTAGTGGTCGATACCACCAAAGTATCATTGATTGATTTAAGACGTCCCGATGAAAGTCTTGCGATCAAAGATACCCTTGTGATTGCTGCGAGTAACAGCGAGATCCGGATGACCATCGGAGATCTGCTAACGGCTTTTTCCAAAGTCTCCCCTCAGGAGCAGGTATTTTACACACGTGGAGATGGAGTAAAGCAGCTTATCGATCAGGAATTGATCCGCAACCTGCTGTTTGTAGAAGCCAAAGCTCAAAACTATCAGCAGTACCTTGTGGATTCGCCTGATTATCAGCAAATGCGCAGATATCACATATTGAGCAACGCTTATCGTCGCTTGGTTCGCGAACAAGTAGTGGTGACCAGTGACGATGCTATGGCATATTACAATGCCAACATCGAAAGCTATCAGACCCCGCCCAATCGCGCAATCCAGGTCTTGTGGTTTACAGAACAAGAAACTGCAAACCGTGCCTGGAGTCTCTTTAACCTTGCTCTGCGCACTCGCAATGAAGCAAAAATGACAGAGTTGATCACACGCTATTCTACCCAACCCGAACGTTCAGTACTCGAGAACCAGTACAATAATGGCACAGTTACAGGCGTGGGACCCGATCAGGAGTTTTCCCGCCTGATCTGGGCTACTCCAATCAATGGATTGAGCCCGGTCTTTACTACTGCCCAAGGCAATATCGTGTTCTTTAGAGTGTTGAGAGAGAGCGAAGTGACTACTACTCCTTTTACAGAGATTGAGCCCCGCATTCAGGGCACACTCAAACAGCAAAAAGAAAAAGAAAAGCAAGATCAGGTGATCCAGGAACTGAGCGTAGAGTATCATCTGCGCAAATATCCGGAACGCATCACTTTAATGCTCAGTGCAGAAGAAATGTTTGAGCTGGCAAATTCCGCTGCTCAGCAGAGAAACTACAACGATGCCATAGTCTATTACGACCAGATCATTGCAAACTACAAGAACAACATAGATGATTACAAAGCCAGCTTTATGAAGGCTTTCCTGATCTCGGAAGAAATGAACGACAAGCCCAGAGCTCTGGAGCTCTTCCGCAGCTTCCTGAGAGACTTCCCCGCTGGCGATCTTCACGAATCAGCACAGTTTATGCTGGACGTCCTGGAAGGCAGAGTCAATCCTGATTTCCAGATCGAAGACTAATCAGATAATTCCCGTTACTTTCATAGGCTCCCATACCGGGAGCCTTTTTTTTGTTTGGTCTCAATGTATGATCATTTACCACTATAACTCATTGATCCCAATATCATTATACCTGCCGGCATCAGAATATTCGAGGGTGTACAAATTGCCTCGTGGAAATCTATAGACAAAGCTATACTCTTGAAGGTCTTATATTTATCTTATGTTATACTCTGGTATTACGACCATTGTTCATCATTAAGGTTAAATATTCTATATTGCACACGTCTTTAAAGCCTCGTCAGAAGCCAATTTCCTCTGATAACAAGGATAGTTGCTGTTTCTTCCCTAAAACAGGCATAATGGGGATTTGTGGCAAAAAATACACCATCAATACAGGGATAATACAGCTAAATCACTACGATACAAGCCATTACAGATAGAGTACATTAGGAACAAGATATGCTCGTTTATTCTCTTCGGTGTGATGCCGATTCCGGACTATGAGATTGAAACTGTTTTTGACGCCCGTGGGTGTTGACGACAACCGAATAGTGATGGATTATTGCGACTACGAAAAGGAAAAAAGAATATGTTGGGAGAGTACAGATTTATAGGCATTGGGCCTCAAGGTAAGCAAGTACAGGGTACTTTTACAGTGGGTTCTTTGCGGGAAGCCAGGCAACACCTGGCTAAGCTGGTGACCAAGTATCAGATCCAGGTTCAGCTACTGGAGCGTAAGAAAGAATTTCAATACACGGTCTATCTGCCCGGAAGGAAGCCGATTCAGAAGCATCAGGCAGCATATAGCAAAGATGAGCTCGCTGCGGTGCTTACTAAGATGGGTTATACAAACTTCAAGATCAGCCCCATCTTCTTTGACTTTAGATTCAGGCCTGGGATGCTTGATATTATGATGTTTATCAAGCTTTCCGCCACAATGCTCAAAGACAAGATGAGCTTTGGTAAGATTTTGGAGATGCTTGCGGATGAGCAGACCAACCGGACTCTGCGAGAGACCTTGATCCAGATCGAGAATCAGCTCAAATCTGGCGTTGAAGGAAAAGATGTCTTTACGCAGTACAGCCACGTCTTTGGCAGATTTCCTTCCTATATGCTGGGTCTGGCAACCCGCAGCGGAAACATGGCAGAGATCTTTGAAGCAACCGCTAAGTTTATGGAGCGTGATCTGGAGATCAAACGCAATATCAAGAAAGCTCTGATATCACCGCTCTTTGCTGTTTTGGCAACCCTTGGAGCAGTTGGCTACTATGTTCAGGAGATCTTCCCTGCTACTGCCGAGCTTTTCCTGAATTACAATATGCCTCTACCGGCAATGACAACCGCTACACTGGATCTAAGCCACTGGCTGAAGCAGTTTGGCTGGATCATCCTGATACTTGTAGCTCTGGGAATCGGGGCTTTCTGGCAATGGAAAAACTCTGTGAAAGGCAAGATTTGGTTTGATCAAGCCATTACGAAGCTACCCATTGTAGGCCATCTGATCCATAAGTCGGCAATTGAGATCTACTTTAGAGTCTTTTCCACTATCTATAACGGCAAAGGTGATAATATTGACATCATCCGTATCTCTGCCGAAGCCTGCCGCAATGCCTGGATTGAGAAACAGATCAAGACTATCACTATCCCTTTGATGCTAAAAGAAGGAGAAGCATTTGTGCCGGCAATGGAAGCTTCTGGTGTCTTTACCAAGACTGTGATCACCCGGCTCAAAACAGGACAGGAAACCGGAAACATCCTTCAGGCTGCCCAGCAGATTGCTATCTTTTACGAAGCGGAAACAACCTACAAGATGAACAGCCTGATCGAGTATATTCAGACCTTGGTTGCCCTATTCATCTCTGTAGTGATCTCACTTCTCACCGTGATCTCTGCTGAAATAGCCACTATCTCACCTCCCACGGGCTTCTAAGGAGTAGTACAGATGAGTATCACCGGAAACTTTGGCAAGTACCTGGTCAATGTCCAGCAGATAGATGCTGATATTGTAAATAGAATCTGTGATCATCTGAACGTCAGCGGAGATGCTACTCCTGATGCCATAGCCAATGCACTGGTTACAGACTACAAGATAGATTATGATACGGTGTATTCCGCTTTGGCAAGGCATTATGCCTTTGGGGAAATGAACATCCCGGTGGATTCCATCCAAGCCTCCCAGATCAAGCAGATTAAGAAGCTGCACAAGACTTTTGATGAAGAGCTTTTACGCCAGCTTCTGGAAAACCGTATCTTCCCATTAAGGTATCTACCCAAGAAAGGCGATATTCTGCAGATTCTGGCAGCAAATCCTTTGCACCCACTGATCCAAAGCATCAGCAAGGACACCAGGTACAAGCACATAGATGTCTATTGGAGCAAACGTAATGCCATCGAAAGCCTCACTTGCAAGATAGCTAATTGTCACGAGAGCTTCCTCGACACAATAAACGAAGCACCCCAGGTGATCAGCCAAGCCGTCAGCACCATAGACGACGTGGATGAGATGGCTGTAGATGAGGAGATCAATCGTAGTATCCTGGTCGATATCTTCGATTCTGTGTTGATAGAGGCTGTAAGACAGGATGCTTCAGATATCCACATCATTCCCTCTGGTAGAATGGCGGTGGAGTTGTATTTAAGGGTTGACGGCAGGTTGCAGCTTTGGCACAGGCAGGAAGGTACTCCGGCTGAAGCTTTGGCAGCAGTAGTAAAAGACCGCTGCGTTGGGATTGATCGCTTTGAGCGGGATTCAGCTCAGGATGGGTATGCGCAGAGGATCGTAGATGACCATCTGATCCGTTACAGAGTCTCCATCTTACCTATCGTATCAGCAGAGTATGAACGCCGCTTTGAAAGTATCGTTATCAGGGTGATAGATGATAGGAAAGTCATTACTGACTTCCACAAACTCGGCTTTCAGACGCAGGCTGAGGATGAATTTGTGAAATCAATCAATACTTCCAAGGGGATTGTGATCGTTACAGGGCCTACCGGTAGCGGCAAAAGCACTACCTTGATGGCTGCTTTGAACAACATAATAACGCCCTCCCTCAACGTCCTTACCTGTGAAGATCCTGTAGAATACGTAATCAAGGGTGCCCGCCAGCTAAAGATCGGGCACAAGATGACCTTTGACCAGGCTATGCGCTCCATCCTGAGGCACGATCCGGATGTCGTGATGGTCGGGGAGATCAGGGACAAGATCACCGCAGATATCGCCGTAAAACTCGCTAATACAGGCCACCTTACGCTCTCCACCCTCCATACAAACGATGCTCCCTCCGCGATCACCCGGCTCTACAAAATGGGCATAGAACCCTTCCTTTTGGCATACTCGATCAATATCATCATAGCACAGAGACTGGTACGGAAACTATGCGAACACTGCAAAGAACCGATTTCTGCGGATAAATACCCTGCGGCATTGCAACTGGGACTCACCAAGGAAGAGCTGGATAGTGGCTCTATCTTTCAAGCAGTCGGATGTGACAAGTGCAATGATGGCTTCCGTGGACGTATCAACATAGCGGAAGCTCTCTACTTCTATCCCGAGATCAGGGCTGAAATCATCCGCAATTCTACAGAGATAGACGAAGAAAGGATACGTAATCTGGCGCAAGCCCGGGGTATGCTTTCCATGCGTGATTCCGGTATTGCCAGGATCAGAGAAGGGCTCACTTCTGTGGCAGAAGTCCTTTATGCCACTACGGAGGAATGATGAACCTGATGGAGATGGTTTGCGTGATGTTTGCAATGGTTTTCTTTACATCCGTGGCTTTGATCTACAATCGTGGAGCCTGGAGCCAGAAAGAACGCCTTTACGATGCCAATTCCTTCGTTCAGGCAACCGTCCTGGCTCACAGTGTATTGGATGAGATCGATGCGAAACTACTCAGCAAGGATCTCGCTTTTGATCAGATCATTACCAATTATAATGTAAACAGAAACGTCAATCTGGATTACGTAGGTGAAGCTTATACTCTTGCCATCACTGCAGTTCAGGCGGATTCCACCGGACAAGCCCTGGCAACCCCCATCACAGGCAGTATCTTCACCCGTGTATCGGTAAGAGTATCAGCCTTGTCGGGCTTGAGAGAGCCACTCCAGATCAGCCGTTTATTTACCAAAACCCACCTTAACCTCTGATGAATCTAATCATCGATATCCTGGGAGCTCTGGTAATCGGCAGTATGCTGATGCTGATGATGATTACCTTCCAGTATCAGCTAAAGGATACTGCTGATGCAGCCATCTTCATGACAGGTATGATAGACCATATGCAAAAGTCTACAACCAAACTCAATGAACTCATCTCTTTTGCCGGGATAGGTATGACCCCAACTACTACGATCACCACTGCAGGTACTACCAGATTAGCTTTCCGGACCAAATGGGATTATACGACCAATACCATCAGCGCTACTATCCACACCATCAATCTGGAGCTTGCTGATAGCACGGCTGTTGGCAAGTCTCTGCTGGTAAAGCAGGACAACGTTGTTCTGGACAAAATGAGTTACATCCAGTGGATAGATCAATTAGGCTTTAGATACTTTGATATCGACGATCACGTAACTACCACCCCCGCCTCTGTAAGATCAATAGAATACCGGATCACATTCCGTCACCACGCACCAAGTGTGGGGGCGGAGCCTTTACACACACGCCTGCAAATGCGCTGTTATCTGATGAACGCTTATTTGGCAGGAGGATGATATGGGCAAAGCTATGCTAGTCATCTCCATCCTGATCGGGACAATTTATGCCGGTATTATGCTGCACCTGCAGAACAAGATGCTTAGCCTACCCCAGATCAAAGTGCAACAACTCGCCGAGAAAGAAGCAGAAAACGTGAGTGATTATGCTCTCCGTATGGCGGTAAGAAACAGCATCCAGCTAGGTCTTTTGGCAAATGTCGGAACAGCCTTTGATACGACTGTGGTGTACAACAATTACCGCATCGGAAACAGCATCATAGACAGAGTAGAATACCGTTTCGCAGGAGAAGCAGGAAAGTACAGAGCAGTTACCCGGGTAAGATCAAACCTGATGGGCACTCAGATCACCTATCCTGCTGAAATAGCATTTGCTTTTCCCAATTCCAGCCTCTTCGGAGAGCCTGATTGCTTCTATTTGGAGATGGATCAGCCCCAGTTCAATCCTTCCCCAAGTTTTAACCACGTGATCGATAGCTCCGCAAACCTGAACCATGGATTGTTCTACGGTGATATCTCCACCCGCCCTATGGGAATGGGAGCCAATGGCTGGAAATGTGCCAGTTTTGGCTCCACCGGAGGATGGATCGAATTTGCCGGGCACCCCTCTATGGTCGTAAGTAGCAATTTTACAGTGATCTGTTTTGCCAAGATCAGGGAAAACCACCAGGCAGCTACTATAATCTGGCTTCCATCGGATCCTTGGGATACCTTGACTCCCACTGCCGGTCACCCGGGACAAAACCTGCGTTACAAACCCAGCGCAGGTATCTGGTTCAGCGGGGGACAGATGCATTTCTCCTCGGTGAATACCTCTTATGTCCAATCCACTGTCTCTGTACCTTTCGTTCCGCGTGGACGTTGGCCTCACAACCGTGATCAGTGGATATTCTTTGGGCTCACTTATGCCAATGGGAGACTCAAAGCATACATCAATGGACTGCCTGTGGGAACATCGGACACTGCTTCGCCACTCCCTGCCATCCCTACGACCAATGGCTTTACCATCGGACGTAAGGACATCAAGGTTCTCAGCACAATGGGAGCTTCCGAGTATATGTATATGTTCGGTCTGATAGATCAAGTCGGTCTCTACAGCAGGACACTTTCAGATGCCGAAATCTGGGGTATTTACAATGACATCCTCAGTCCTGCGAGTATGCAGTATATCAAAGACTGATCCCGGCAATTAGTCTGCCATTTACCTCTTGCTGTATTGATTCACAAGCCTAAGCAGTTGTGAATTGAGCTCTTATAGCTCCCTCTTTCGATTGCACACTGCTAACACATTGCAGAACCGATGTTTACTGTATGTTCAAGCAGGATTCAAGCAGGATAGAAGCAGGATAGAAGCAGGATATCAAGCAGAGGCCTAAGGAGATCAGTATGCTTTCGGGAAGCTTTCTACTTGACATCTTTATCCAAAAACAAATAATTAGCTCAGAAGAGAAATTACGCCCAAGGAGACGTTGATGATCACTGTCTATATCAATGGCAAAGCAGTTGAAGTTGCCAAGAATACCAAGGTTTTACACGCCTGCACCAAGGCAGGCTATCCTGTCCCCCACCTCTGTTATCACGAAGATCTGCCCGCATTTGGAAACTGTGGAGTATGTATGGTCGAGATCAATGGACGCATCGTCCGAGCCTGCTCCACTCCCTGTGAAGATGGGATGCAGATTATTACCAAGACCAAAAAGCTCTTGGATTTGCGCCGTGAAGCGGTAGAGATCATCCTTTCCACACACCCCAACAATTGCCCGGAGTGCATCAAAAACGGACGTTGCGAGCTGCAGAAACTCTGTGAAGATCTTGCCATCCGCCACACCGGGCTCAAGAAGCTGCGCAAGAAGTACAAAGGCCGCGATGAATCCTCGCCTTCAATCACGCTTGATCCCAGCTACTGCGTCAATTGCGGGCGTTGCACCTACGTCTGCAGCGAGATTCAGGACGTCCACGCCTTGGAGAATTCCGCCCGTGGTTTTGATACCTTCGTAGGTCCCACCTTCAACCGTCCGTTGGAAGAATCCGAATGCGTCAAATGTGGACAATGCTCGGCACATTGCCCAGTCGCAGCAATCTATGAGAATGACGACAGTGACGATGTCTGGCAGGCTTTGGACAATAAAGATCTCGTCCTTGTGGCGCAGGAAGCTCCGGCTGTCCGCGTAGCTCTGGGCGAAGAATTTGGCTATAAACCAGGGACAAACGTGAAAGGCAAGATGTATTCTGCACTGAGGGAGCTCGGGTTCAAGTATGTCTTTGATACAAACTTTGGAGCAGATCTCACCATTATGGAAGAGGCATCTGAGTTTGTCGATGTATTCAAGAATCATCCCGATAGATTCCCGCTGGTTACAACCTGCTGTCCCAGTTGGGTGGACTTCCTGGAGAAGTTCCACGCGGAATTGATCCCTCATTTCTCCTCTTCAAAATCACCTCACCAGATGGTAGGAACAATGGTAAAGACCTACTGGGCGGAAAAGATGAAGCTGGATCCGGACAAAATCTTCTTAGTCAGTGTAATGCCTTGCACCGCGAAGAAGTATGAGATCGAGCGTATGGAAGATATGTACGCTTCCGGTTACAAGGATGTAAACGTCACAATCACTACCCGCGAGCTAGCCAGAATGCTCAAGACCCGCGGTATTGACCTCGCCAAGCTCGAAGATGGCGAAGCCGACAATCCTCTTGGCGAATATAGCGGTGCCGGCACTATCTTTGGAGCTACCGGAGGAGTGATGGAAGCAGCCCTCAGGACAGCCTATTTCTTTATCACAGGCGAGGAGCTTCCCAATCCCAATATCGAATTCCTGCGCGGACACAAAGGAATCAAGACCGGAAGTATCAACATCTTGGGCAATGAGATCAGGATCGCAGTCGCATCCGGGCTTGGAAATGTTACCAAAGTGATGAACCAGATCAGAACAGCCAAGGAAAAGGGGCTGGAACCTCCTTATCACTTTATCGAGGTAATGGCTTGCCGGGGTGGATGCGTTGGTGGCGGTGGACAGCCTTATCGCTCTACAAACAGAGTCCGTCTTGCCCGAGCCAAAGGCCTCTACAAAGAGGATGAAGGTATGGAGCGACGTGAATCTCACAACAATCCCTCTATCCAAAAGCTCTACAAGGAATACCTGGGCAAACCCAATTCCCACAAGGCACACAAGCTGCTTCACACCAGCTACATTGCCCGACCTCTGGATCTCATCAAGAAATAATACTCACAAAGATAAAAGAAATCCCCGGCGTGAAACCGGGGATTTTCTTTTAATAAAAGGCTGCAATTACCAGGAAAGGCTGCCTCCACCTTCCAGATCGAGGATGTCATATCGTCCCTGACCCTTGTAGATATTGGGATTCAGGCGGTAATCAACTCCCGGACTGCCGGCAAACCAGGGCACTTGCCGCTGTTGAGTAGCTTGCATAATCTCGCTGATTAGCCCCGGCATTGTCATTAGGAAGTTGCTATCCGTGGTCTCCATCGCATTGATAAAGGCAAGAGTGAAGACGCTGCGCTCAACATTGAGCTCTGTAACTACCCTATCCGGAGCAGTTGCATAGACCACGACCTGCTTAGTGGGAGCTTTGCTGCCTACCCAATGCAGCGGCTTTGAGAGAGCTCTGCTGCCCTGTGGAGCCCATGTACGGCTTGCCTCGAGGATCACAATCGAGCTCCTGGCATATGCAAGGGAATCCATCAGAGATCTTACCCCTATGGCATTTGCGGCAGAGGGTCTCAAGGTCCCGGGATTACTCCCGGCAGGAAGCAGAAAGTCATTAGAATTGTCACTGCCATTGAAGCCGCTGAAGTAGAACAGAGCCTCATCCTGCGGGCTCAGACTCACCAGGAAGGAATCAATTGCCGCTCGCATCGGAGCATAAGCCAGATTGGCACGTTTACTTACGTTGAAGCCCCAGGAACCCAATGCTGTACTCATTGCATTGATGTCGTTTGAGGGTGCTGCCAGAGTCATTCCCGCATAATTCGAATTCCCAATCACCAGAGCTTTACGCTCTGCAAAGAGGGACAAACTCAGCAGGACTATCAATCCTGCCATTAGAATTTTCTTCATACAAACTCCATCCTATCGCTGATGCTGCAAGTATCTACCCCTACAAAGAAATGTCAAGATTTATCTCCAAGTACCATCTATTGCTCCGGGGAAACAAGAAAGGGGAGGACAATGAAGTCCTCCCCCGATATGTCTATAACTGTATCTTATTCGACTACTTGGAATTCAATACGACGGTTGAGTTGACGTCCTTCCGGAGTATCGTTTGTAGCACGAGGCTGGCTTTCGCCCTTACCCTCTGTGCTCATACGATCCGCAGCTATACCACGATTGACCAGCCAGGCTTTCACGGAGGCTGCACGTCTCTGAGACAGGCTCATATTGCTGGCATCACTACCGACATTGTCAGTATGACCGATGATCAGCACTTTGACAGTGGGATTGGCATTGAGAGCAGTGTAAGCACGCTCCAGAATCTCAGTGGAAGCAGGCAAGATGTTGGCGGAATTGGTCTCGAAGAGAATTCCTTCCAGGTTGAAAGTAGCACCGGCTCTCAGATCGACGACGTCGTCTCTGGGATTGAGGGGATCAGTGCCAGCGGCTACTTCTTCACCATCGTTTTTGCTACCGGCATCTGTATCTGCAACGAGAGGATTGGTGCGGTGAGTAGTGACTTCAGCGCCATCTTTCAGTCCGTCACCATCGGTATCAGCGACTGTAGGATTGGTGCGGTGAGTATTGACCTCTTCGCCATCCTTCAAGCCGTCACCATCGGTATCGGCAACCAGCGGATTGGTATTGTGCTGACGGATCTCGGCAAAATCAGTGAGACCATCGTTGTCTGTATCGGCAAGTCGGGGATTGGTGCGGTGAGTATTGACTTCGGCACCGTCATTGAGTCCGTCACCATCAGTATCAGCTACCAGCGGATCGGTGTTATACTGCATAATCTCAGCATAATCGGTGAGACCATCGCCATCGGTATCCGGATTGGCGGGATTGGTGCGATATTGATTGGTTTCTTGCTCGTCGGTAAGTCCATCGCCATCGGTATCTCGAGCGGCAACTACAGGAGGAGTCACTACGGGAGGAGTAACGGGACGCTGCGTCACTGGAGGCTGCGGAGCAGGCACCGGTGCCGGAGCTGGTGCAGGAGCCGGAGCGGGAGCAGGGGCAGGACGCTTGGGAGCGCTGTAGAAAGCCAAGCCGGCTGTAAAGGTCCAATAACCATCCTGCTTTTCGCCGGAAAGCCAATTCTCATCGCCATCCATACGAACTCTGTTATCCAGATTGTCCGAATTGGCAAGATTGTATCCACCGGATACTTCCAAAGCCATCCCGGGCATCAATTCTGTCTTGAAACCCACGCCCACAGGATAATAGGGCACTGCATCCAAAAGCCTCTCTTTCCAATCTACGACAGCACCATAACCAGCATAGAGGAAGGGGGTGAATTTGGGATTGTTATAAGGGTGGAAATAAGCACGGCTATCAGCCAAAACCAGATTAGTCGTGTAAACTCCCGGGGCTGTGAGCTGGGTATAACCGGTTCCAAGCCTGATCGAGAGAAATTCAAACATCTTCATTTGCAGGTTTGCACGAAGCAGAGGCCCCACACTTTCGTCGCTTCCGGCGTTGTTGCCAAGGGAAGCGCCCAAATCAAAACCATAAGTCCATCCGGGGCTGGTATAAGCATTTGCCACCGCAAAGGCCATCAATAGCAGCGTGACCAGAAAAATCTTTGTCTTCATATCATACTCCTTCTGTATTCATCTAATATTTACAATATAAGCGAGCTCAGGCGAATGGCAATAATAGCTTGATAAAATTGTGAAATTGCCAGCCTGATGGTATTTCAGCGGCAAAGCTACCCAGCTTCCGCTTCCATAAAAACACTACTATGAGAATTACTTGGCAACAGTCTGAGGACACTACATAGTATGTCAAGAGCTTTTTTCGCCATCAAGCTTTTGCTGTGGAACAATTTCTCCACTTTTACTGTTTATTGTGGAACAATCGTTCCTCACACATCTCTGACCCAGGACTCAATAGATATTGAGCCATATTCCCGGTGATTTGTAGCTATTGCATAAAAAAACTGTGCATTTACGCCATTCTACTCCTTTAGAGCTCCTTTGATCTAAAGCATATCATCAGCAGATCAAGAGCAAATCAAGTCGAACCACGTTCGAGGTGAATTGCTCTTGATCTGCTCTTGATATCCGGAAGACCTATACAAAGCAGGGAGCAAGCTCCGGAAAAACGATGAAATAATTCTACGCGAGAATAGCCTGTCAGACTCCAGCGATCACCGGATAGCCCGATCGGCCTGAGAGACTACATCAATAGGTATATCCGTGGAAAGCCATACAGAAATGGATAAAATACTTGCCAAAATTGCCATATCCAAAATCGTGGTGTCAATAAGAAGAATAATCTAAAGGAAAGCTTATGGCAGCAATGGCTGATATCCGTAATGGAATGATAATTGAATTCAAGGACGATCTCTACGAAGTAGTAGATTTCCTGCATGTAAAACCCGGTAAAGGCAGCGCTTTTGTTCGCACCAAGATGAAGAGCGTACGCACCGGTAGAGTAATAGAAAACACATTCAGAGACAGCGATGTCCTCACCACCGTCAGGGTGGAACGCACCAAAAAAGAATATCTCTACAGAGATGGAGATTTCTACATATTTATGGATAGTGAGACTTTTGAGCAGATCACGGTGGATGCTGCTAAGATCGGCGACAACGAAAAGCTCATTATGGAAAATATGGAAGTAATGGTGCTTACTTCTCCCAGCGGAGAGATATTGGGCCTGGAACTGCCCACATCTGTGGTTCAGACCATCGCTGAATGCGAACCCAACGTCAAAGGAAATACAGCTTCGGGTAGCGGCAAGGTCGCCTTTACAGAGACCGGCCTGCGCCTGATGGTACCATTCTTCGTAGAAGCCGGCGAAAAGGTCAAGATCGACACTCGCACCGGCCAGTATGTTGAAAGAGCGAATAAATAAGAGATAAGAGGATAAAATGGGAAAAGTTAAAAGCTTTCAAGCCAAGACAGCACACGACAGGACAAATGAAGGCAAGATGATGTGCGAAGTCTGCAAGACCGAGATCAAGCGCATTAAGCTGATCACGAACAAGAAATCCACCGGCGGCTGGGTTCCTCAGCCCGAGTTCCAAGCCATCTGCAAGTGCAACGAAGCAGATATTATGGCTGGAAAGACCGTCTAAGAGATCAATCGAAACAGATTAGACCAGTTACTGCTCCTCTCCAAGCGGGAGGAGCTGTTTTTTTTATTGACTAATGTTATGCCGGCAATAAGCTTGCACCAGCGTGGCAGACTTGCTAGTCCGATGCTGTGGATTTATATCTTTACCAATCTACCGGTATTCCGGAAAACTGCCAAGGGGTTTGAACTGATGAACTGTAGTAAACTCGCAAGTGTATTGATCTTGCTAATCCTGGCGGCAAGCACGGCAAACGCCCTGGTGCCACCTCATCCGTCGTATCGTCAAGTACCTGCTGCTTACCGGCGCACAATGCCTGAGCTGCCCAAAGGCGGGATCTCATCTCCCAAAGGCGATATCCTGAACAACATACTCGTATTGAGAGTTCAATTTCCTGATCTGGCTTTTGCAAACAGTGCCGCTTATCCGGATAGCCTGGTGCACGACGAGGCTTTCTTTGAGCGTTGGATGCTGCATTTGGCAGATTTCTATGCCGATGCTTCCCGAGGGAATTATCTCCTGGAATGGACTATGTGGCCGCAAGTCTTTACGATGAGCAGACCAATCGCCTATTACGGTGGGGATACCACAGATAATATCGATGATAAGCTGGAAGAGATGCTGGTGGAACTGGCAGCAATGGCAGATCCTGAGGTGGATTTCAACCAATTTGGCGGAATAATCGTTTTCCACTCAGGAGGCGGACAGGAAGCCGATATCTTGGGACAGGCCACAGAATCGATCTGGTCCACTTTTGTAACGCGAAAGAATCTTCAAGCCGCACTGGATCCGGAAAATGAGGACTTTCAGGGGATCAGTACAGCAGATGGAGTTTTCCTGAAGAATATCGTGATTGTGCCGGAGCAGGAGTACTTTGATTACTATCAGGATAGCCCTGATACCAGCGGTTACCTCTTTAGTCTATACGGTGTGCTCTGCCATCAATACAGTCATCTGATCGGCTTGCCGACACTCTTTGACAATGACAGTTCAAACGGACAGAGCCAGGGGGTGGGCAATTGGTGCATCCTCGGGACCGGCGTCTGGAATGCCAATGGCTATGTGCCTGCTCAGCTATCCGCTTGGGGCAGGGCATATATGGGCTGGGATACTCCGCAGATTATCAATCAGGATGCAGAAGACCTGGTGGTGGATTACTATCTCAATCCGGAACCCAGCCACCCCACGATCTACAAGATACCGATCTCAAACCGGGAGTACTTCCTGGTGGAAAACCGCCAGCAAAATCCCGATGCCAGCCTGGATCCACACGACAATCAGCCAAGTTTCAGCTTTAAGCTATTGCCAGAGGGAGAGCAGGATTATTACGAGCATTACCCGCTCAGACCTTACTTTAACTTTATGGAAAATCGTTATAAGGGCTGCGAGTGGGACTTTATGTTGCCCGGTTTGGGTGGGCCTATGCTGCCAAATCAAAGTATGGTAACGGATGGTTCCGGTATCCTGATCTGGCATATAGACGAGAATATCATCGAGGCAAACTTTGATCCTGGATTCGAGAGAAACCGAGTCAATGGCAATGCCCTCCACAAGGGAGTGGATCTGGAAGAAGCTGATGGTATCGAGCATCTGGATACAGCCTTGTTTGACTTTTATATGAATGGCGGGCCTTATGATAGCTTCCGAAGTGGTAATAATGACTATTTTGGCAGCAATATCGTTGATGGGCTGCTTTCACTACCGGCAGCGACCAGCTATTACGGCGGTACTCCGGTGGAAGTATATAATATCTCAGAATCAGCCCTGCAGATGAGCTTTTCGGTAAGATTGGACTGGAAGCTGGATACATTTTATCAGGGCGAGAATGAGTTTAACGCTGTCTGGCTCGATCTGGACAACGATTCTGAGCAGGAATTGCTCTATATAATGCCGGATGGCAGTATCTATGCCTGGAAAAATGAACAGCTTATGCAGGGATACCCGCTGCAAGCAGATAGCCTGGCACTTAATTATACTGGGAGTGGAGCGGCGATCTATCTGCCTCAGCAGGTGCAAAACCTGGCAAGGATGAGAAAGCTGGAGAGCGGAAGCCTGCAGACAGTCTTTAATCAGGTTAATACACGCTGGGCAGCTCAACCGGTGGACATCGGAGATGAACTGATCGTTTGCCTCAATCCGGTGGATGAAAATCTGGGTACCCGGATATCAAGAATTGAGAAGTCCAACAATGCGATGAGTCCTTTTGTGGATCTTGAGCAGAGGGTTGTAGCCAATCTGAGCTATGCAGATGATAAGCTTTGGATGCTGACCGGATCGACCGGAAATATGTATCTGGCAATTTTGCTGGATGTAAATACCGGGGTGTTGGAGCAGTTCACGCTTCCTATCGAGCTCGATTCTACCATAGTGGCTATAAGCACAGTAAAGCTGAATCCCCGCCAGAGCTCCTACAATCTTCTGGTGCAGACGCTCAAATCCCTGTATGCCTTTGATCAGCAGATGAATCTGATCCCGGGATATCCCTATATACACGATCGTACTTGCACAGCTCCACTTACCATAGCAGATTTGGATAGAAACAGCAGCCCGGATATTATATTGGGTACTGCCAATGGTGTGATCGTTTTGGATGCATCGGGATCTCTGGTTGGGCAGACGGAACTCAGCAGTCCAATCCCTGCTGCAATAAGCTCTGGTGCGATGGTGCTGGATATTGATAACGACGGCAGGATGGAGATCATCGGCAACTTCTCAAACAACCGTCTTGCTGTTTGGGATGATGGCTTTAGGCTAAAGAGCGGATATCCGGTATCTTTCCCGGAGACCTCAAGAGGTTTGCCCAGGCTTGGCAAGGCCAACGACGATCTATGGTATGCCTGGGTCGCAACCGATAATGGCAGGATCTATCGCAAACACTTGAGTGATTTTGCTCCGGGTATTATGGATAGCCTCTGGATTACGGAGTATGCCAATCTGCAAAGAACAGCCTCCTACACAGCGCCTGCACAGACCAATATCTATGCTACAAATCAAGTCTTTGTGCCTGGAGAGGTCTATTTTTACCCAAATCCCTTGAAATCAATCTATGAGCAAGTGGTTCGCCTCAGCGTGATGACAAGCGAGGATGGACCGGTAGAGCTCAAAATATATGACGTCAGCGGGGCCTTGGTCTTTAGCCAAAGAGCAATTGCCAAAGCTTATCTGCGAAATCGAGAGATCTTCAACATTCCTGCCCACAGGCTGGCATCGGGAGTCTATCTGGCAACTGTGAAAGCCGGTAATGATGTGAAGAGACTTCGCTTTGCAATTGAGAAATAATGGAGTATGAAAATGAGATATAAAGCAATTCTAATTGGGACGATCATCACCTTGGCGATCACTCTGGCTTATGGTCAGGTAGATAGCTCCGGTGAGTACGGATTCAAGTTTCTCAGTATCCCGACGGATCCTGCTTCCTTAGCATTGGCTGGTAGAGCCCCGGATGGGCTTTCCGTCACAAGTGCCTTTGCGATTCAACCCGCCATCAGCACTATCGACAAGCAGCGCAGCGTGGGAGTCTCACACACTAAGTGGTTGCAAGAGACGGATTTTACCAATGTCTATTATAGCTATTCGACCCGGAGAAATCACTTCGGGCTGCTCTTAAGGAATCTGAGCTATGGTACAATCGAGAAACGAGATGAAGCCGGCAACATTATCGGAAGCTACAGCCCGCTTGACTTGGGCGTAATGGCTAACTACTCGCTCAGAATCACTCCCAGCCAATATCTGGGATTAAATGCGGGAGTACTGTATGAGAAGTTGGCAACGGCTTCCAGTATTGGGCTTTCCACCGATCTTGGCTATACCTGGCTGCCTCCGATCGCAGATACAAAGCTATCTTTGGCTATCAGGAACATCGGCCTGAGCACCAAGATGAACGATGAAGCAATAGATCTGCCGCTCTTGGCAGATCTGGATCTCAGCAAGGGTATCAGCATCAACGAAGCAAGACTCTTGGTGGGAGCTTCGGTCTCAAAGCCGATCGATGAAGAGCTGAAGGGAACGGTACACTCGGAGCTTTCCTATCGTGATTTGCTCTATCTGAGAGCGGGATACCGGATCAACTACAGTGGAAATGCCCTGAGCGCAGGCTTGGGTATCAGATACCAGAACTTTGGTGTGGATTACGGCTGGGCGGATTCTGTGGATGAGCTCAGTTCCATCCACTCACTGGCCTTGAGCTATCACTTTTAAACAGGATAAGAATGAGATATTACACACTGCTGATCATCAGCCTGCTGCTTTGCTGCATCGGGATTGCCGGAGCCGATAGCATTAGCCCCGGACAGCTTTTATTCAAGACAGAAGCACCCATAACTGTGCGCGGAGATAGAACCGGGCTAAGTGCTTTCGACAGCTTTTTGGATAATCTGGGAGCGACCAATCTGAGACCTCTCAAGGGGATGCACCTGCCCCAGTATTATTCCGTCACTATACCTGCAGATAGGAATCCGGCTGATTTCTCCGGAGAGATGTACCGCTTTGAGGGAATAGAATATATCCAGCCGAATTATCTCAGGAAGATGCTTATCGAGCCCAATGATCCGCTCTTTTCGAGACAGCTGCACAATATCTGCTCCATTCCCAGTGCGTGGAATCTCACCACGGGAAGCCCAGTTGTTGTAGTAGGAATAGTGGATTCTGGAGTTCTCCTGAACCATCCTGACTTAGCAGAAAACATCTTCGTCAACGAAGCAGAGATCCCTGATAATGGCATAGATGACGATGGCAATGGCTATATCGACGACTATATGGGCTGGGACTTTTGTGACGCACCTGAACTGGCAGATCAAGCTCTGGGAGACTTTATGGAGCCTGATAACGACCCTACGGACGAGAACTTTCATGGTACGCACGTTGCGGGTATTGTCGGGGCAGTTGGCAACAACGGTACGGGAGTCAGCGGAGTGGCTTGGTCAGTAAAACTACTTGCAGTAAGAGCGGGGTTTCGTACGACTCAATCCCAAGGTTATCTTCAGGATGACGATGCTGCCGCGGCTGTGATCTATGCGGCAGATATGGGCAGTTCAGTGATCAATATGAGCTGGGGGGATCCAAACTACTCTCCAATCATAGCCGATGCCTGTGAATATGCTCATCGCAAGGGAACAAGTTTGGTAGCTTCCGCTGGCAACGACCCGGTGCCTGTGCTTTCATATCCTGCCAGGTTATCAAACGTGATCTCAGTCGGTGCAGTTAATAAGTCCAGAGTCCTTGCAGGTTTTTCCAGCTATGGGGTGGATCTGGATCTGGTAGCTCCGGGTGAACTGGTTTTGAGCACCTACAAGCTGGACGCTCCTGATCAATACATAGAACAGAGTGGGACCTCGATGTCATCACCTTACGTGGCTGGTGCAATTGCTCTACTCAAAGCACTACAACCTGAACTCACGCCCACCGAAGTGCGTTCGCGCTTGTTAAATTCGACCGACGATCTGGGACCTTTGGGCTTCGATATTCGGTATGGGCACGGTCTGTTAAATGTTCGCAAGCTATTGGAAAACACTAATCCTCCTATTATCGAGATTGTCAATCCTATGGAGATGCAGGGTATCAGTGGCTCGTTTACTATCAGGGGTACAATCTCAGGTACAAACTTCCATCGATACACTGTAATGCGCTCCAATCAGGCTACCCCATCAGCAAGCGATTGGAAGAATGTCCACGACGATACCAGCGACCCTTACTACTACTACCAGCAAGTACAGGATGGAGCAATCGCACAGTATTACATCCCCGATCATATGCCGGAAGGTAATTACATCATCAGGATCCAGTATAAAGATATCCTCGGTAATACTTATAACTACTACAGGACTGTGCTTTATGACAATTCAGCTCCGCAGTTAAAAGCTGAGACTCTAGCTGGATTCAAGCGATATGATCGGCAGAATGCCAAGTATTATGCCACAGCTATCTTCAACGAGCCGGTGCGCAGCAGCCTACGTATCATCGCCTATGATGGAACGGAGCATTATAGCTACTCCACCAATCTTGATAGCTTGCAGGTCTGGGCATTCCCTGTCGGAGTACCACCCGGACCTGTTAGAATACAGATCAGTGCTACTAATTTCTCAGGTTTGGCATACCTCAGCCAGCTTTATCCGAATTTTATAAACGTCCAGTATGAGACAATACCAACACATGGCTTTACAAGCGAGATCATTGGTCCAGCCAGAGTCCCGATGTCTAAGGTGCATGATTTTGACGGCAATGGAATAAAAGAATACATAGCAATGGATCTCCCAACCAGTGGTTATGGCAGAGTAAGAGCTTATGAACCCTCACCGGCTGGACATCTGACGATGCACGACTTTGAGGATAACTTCCGTCCTCTATCCCTTGGAAATACCAATGCCTCAGGGCAAGAGCTGCTGGGGCTCAAAGCTGATAGAGTTTACCTGAGAGAGACACAGACTACTGTGCTGTATCCCAATGAGATAGTTTGGGCAGATTCTGCAGTAGCTGGTGGTACAATGGCAAATTATACCAGCGGGCCGACAGGTGTCCTGGTGGTCAAAAACCTACCCACAGAAAACGTAATCCAAGCCTATCAAAGAGATAATGCCGGTGTGATGAGAGCCAGAAACACCCTTAGAAACACTACTACCACCTCTCTTAGAAATACCTTTATCCCTACGATCCTGGTAGATAATCTGGATAATGACAACCTGCCGGATATCCTTTGTGCTGATACAGATGGCGATATAATGATCTATGAGGTCTTAAACCACAACAACCAGCAGCTTACCTGGTCTCACAGAATGCCGGTTGCAAATACATATCAGATTACGACAGGAGACTACAATGGAAATGGTATCAAGGACTTCTTCGTAGGTGGTTACTACACAAATATCCTAAATCCCGATATGAACTTCTGGTACTTTGAAGGATTCACCGGAACTGCTAATAACACCTATAACTCTTTAGGATCGATTATGTTCAACACTGTCCAATCCCAAAACAGCATCCATAGTGCTGATCTTGATGATGATGGCAAAGATGAGATCATCCTGGCTCTTTCTCCCAGCCTATATACAATCAAGTATGAAAACGGTACTTGGAAGCCCACTTTCTACGGTGAGAGCTTTCAGACCTACCAGATAGCAAGCTGGACAGACCAGGATAATAGTATCAGATTCCTCACAAATACCAAAGGTGTGGCAGATTCTACCTATGCAGTGGAATGGAGAGAGGATACTCCCTTTACCGGACCTCCAACTCCCATTTTGATGGGCGTGGTACCTCAAAACGAGAACGAAGTTCAGATTAACTGGCTCGATAACGGCTCTTCCAGTTACAACATTTATCGCAAAGATCCGGATGGCTCAATTCATCAGATTGCTCAGACTGACAGCCTTAGTTTTCTGGATAGCGGTCTCTCTGAAAGCCAGCCTTACGAGTACAGAATCTCGGCTGTACACAATAGCTACAGCCCCAGTGAGAGCGTGCCAACCCTTTGGGAACGAGTAATTCCCTACAGAAAGCCGGCAGTGACATCCATAAATATGATCAGTCCCTATGAACTGCGTTTGATCTTTAATCAAGCCCTCGCTCCAGATGCCATCAATCCCGGCTACTACTGGGTTGACCAGGCCATCGGCACACCCAGCTCGGTGAACCTGATTGAGAACCACTGGGGTATTCATTTGCGTTTCAGCAGACCCTTTAGCTCAAGCGTAGGGACTTATACAATCAAGTTTCAAAATCTACGTGGCTTGACAGGAGTCTCCCCGCTCCAAAACACCTATACATTCAGCTATGTCGTGGATACTACTTCTCCCAGGATTGTAGATGCTGTCACAAACAGCGGACACCAATCTGTACTAGTTGTTTTCAGTGAGTCACTCAGCCCGGAAGGAATTGGAAACCTTAGCAATTACAGGTTGACTCTGCCCGCCACAGACCAGCAGAACCGCATCATTGGTGCACTTTTGCAGGATAACAGCATCCTGATCACTTTCCATAGTAAGCTGAAGTACTCAAATCAGCCCTATTATCTGGAGATAAACGGATTAAAAGACCTTAGCGGAAACCTGATATCACCACAATATAACTTTGCACGTTTTCTTCTGGATGATATCCGGGATCTATCCAAAGTAAAGATCTACCCAAATCCCATCAACGCAGGAGAGCAGCACTGGCTTACATTTATCAATTTCCCCGCTGGCAAGAAAGGTCGGATAGCTATTTTTGACACCAGTGGCAACATTGTTTACAGTAGCGCTATCGGTCCGTTCAATGTGGCTACAAATAACATCACCTGGCGCTGGAACCTGATCAACCAGGGAGGGTCTCGCATATCCAGCGGTATCTACTTTTATGTGATAGAGATGGATGGTGAAACTAAGAGGGGACAAATCGCAGTAATAAGGTAGGTACAAATGCCCAATCGAAACGAAGAAGAATACGATGAACTGATAGATTTTGATATAGAAGACGAAGCCTGGGAAGAGCTGGAATCAACAGAACAGACCGCCTTTCTCGCCCATCTGATACGTCAGGGCGAGACAGAGATGGAGACCGAAACCAGCCTGGACGAGCTCGAGCGACTGGCAGAAACAGCCGGGATTCAGACCCTTGGCCGTTACAAGCAAAAGCGGGCAAACCCCGAACGCAGCACCTTCTTTGGCAAGGGCTTCCTCGAAGATATTGCCCAAAGGATGCTCCAAGCCAAGGCAGACATCCTGATCATCAATGAAGAGCTCTCCCCTATTCAGGCTCGTAATATTGACAAAAGCTATGGCATCCGTGTGATAGACAGAACAGAGGTCATCCTCTCAATCTTCCACGATCACGCCAAGACCCGTGAAGCAAAACTTCAGGTCAAGCTTGCTGAGCTGGAATATCAGCTACCTCGTCTGCGCAAGCTCTGGGGACACTTTGATAAAGAAAGAGGCTCAGCTCGTAGCCGGGGGGGGAGTGCTTCCCGCGGTATGGGTGAAAAGCAGATCGAGATAGATCGCCGCTTGATTCGTAGCCAGATCAGAGCCATCAAACGCAGTATCGATCAGGTAGTCCAGCATAAGGAGACCCAACGTAAGCAGCGTGATAATGTACGCAAAATCTGCATCGTTGGCTACACCAATGCCGGTAAATCCACTCTGTTCAACGCACTTACCGACGCAGGTGTATTGGTGCAGGACAAGCTCTTTGCCACCTTGGACAGCACCTCCCGCCAGCTAAAACTTGATACCGGCGCACCTGTCGTGCTCTCCGATACAGTAGGCTTTATCTCGAGGCTGCCGCACCATCTGGTTGCATCATTCAAAGCCACCCTGATGGAAGTCCAGAATGCTGATCTGCTCCTACATACAGTCGATAGTGGAGACGATCGGATGGATTATTACATTGATCAGGTCAACGACGTGCTTGCTCAGATAGGAGCCGATAAAATCCCGCAGATACTGGTATTGAACAAAGCTGATACTCTGGAAAAGACCTTTAGGCTATTTGTGGCAAAGCGATATCCCGATGCCATCTTTATCTCCGCGAAGCTTCAGGAAAACCTGGATGACTTGCTGCAGAAAGCCCAGGATATGATCTTTCACACGGAGATCATAACCCTGCATATACCTTATGACAATACTGCTCTGGTTGCCAAGCTGCATGAGCTTGCCAAGATCCACGTCGAGGATTACCGCGACGACGCTGTTTACCTCGAGATCACTATCAGCGCAGAAGACAGACATCTAATCAAAGATTATATAGAATAAAGGAGTTACAATGCTACAGATCATTAGTGCCTCTGATGCTGCGAAACTAATCAAGCCGGGATGCCGTCTTCTGATCGGCGGTTTTCTCGCAGTTGGCGCACCTGAAAACCTGATCGACGCCATTGTCGATGAGGGAGTAAAGGATTTGCATATGGTAGTGATAGCCTCGGATTATGAGAACCGGGGAATCGGCAAGCTGGTTGTAAACCGTCTGGTAAAAAGTGCCCAAGTATCGCATCTGGGTACCAACAAAGAGATTCAAAACCAGATGAATAGCGGCGAGATTAAGATTGAGCTCGTACCCCAGGGAACTCTGATGGAACGCGTTCGCGCCTATGGTTTTGGTCTTGGTGGAGTACTTACTCCCACCGGACTGGGTACCGTAGTCCAGGAAAACAAACAAGTGATCAGCGTGGATGGCAAAGATTTCTTGCTGGAGCCCGCCATTGGTGGAGATGTCGCCATCATCAGAGCTCACAAAGCTGATAAGATGGGCAATCTGATCTATCGCAAAACCGCTCGTAATTCAAATCCTATTATGGCAAGCGCTGCCCCCATCACAATCGCGGAAGTAGATGAGATTGTCGAAATAGGTGATATTGATCCCGAGGACGTAATCACTCCGGGAGTTTTTGTAAGTCACCTCGTATTGCACAAGGAGGCCTCTAATGGATAAGCGAGTAATGATCGGAAAACGTATCGCCCAGGAACTCCGCGATGGTGACTATGTCAATCTCGGAATCGGTTTACCGACCGAAGTTGCTAATCACATACCCTCAGGTGTCCACGTAGTCTTCCAATCCGAAAACGGTATGCTGGGCGTAGGTCCCTGCCCGGATCCCGGTACTGAGGACAAAGATATGATCAATGCCGGCGGTGGCTTTATCACCTGCACACCCGGAGCAGCTTACTTTGATAGTGCCACCAGCTTTGGCATTATCCGCGGTGGTCATATCGATATCACCGTCCTTGGCTCTCTTCAGGTAGATCAACACGGTAATCTGGCAAATTGGATGATTCCCGGTAAGATCGTACCCGGTATGGGCGGTGCAATGGATCTGGTAACCGGTGCCAAGAAGGTGATCGTGGCAACCGAGCATACTGATAAGTATGGTAATTCCAAGATATTGAAAGAATGCACTCTCCCGCTCACAGCCAAAGGGAAAGTAAGCCTGATCGTCACAGAAATGGCAGTAATGGAAGTAAGCCCCAATGGGCTGATCCTAAAGGAAATTGCCGAAGGGCTCAGCGTTGAAGAAGTGGTAAAAGCCACTGATGCACCTTTAATTATCCCTCAGTCAGTTCCCACGATCAAGCTCTAAACAATCATAGACCCTTATCCGGAGCGATCCGCAAGTGGCAAGAAGTTACTCTGTGGATCGCTCCATTTTTTTCTATAAATCCAGAGATTCTGCTCCCTGCCTCAGGTGCGAGCCGCAGCTTGGGCATCGTTACTTTAAGCCCTGTAACAAAGTAGGAACTTCCCGTTTACAGCGGTGTAGCTTGGCTGCACCGCTTTTTTGTATTCCAAAGAATCTACATTCTCGCTTAGCTCTCCCCTATGGTCTAAAGCATATCACCAGCAGATCAAGAGCAAATCAAGTCGAACCGGGTTCGACTTGATTTGCTCTTGATCTGCTCTTGATATCTTAATGACAAATGGGAGGTAAAGAGAAAAGAATTGTTATACAACAAGATAGCTCATATTGAAGAAAGATCGACCTTACAATTTAGGATAAATATATGGTTAGCAGTGTCTTAGATACTGCTAAAGAGCTCTTCGTTGAGGCTGGTCTTGCTGGATATAGTCTTTAGAATCAGATCGAATTCACGGTAGAATGTCCGCACAACAATGGGATCAAACTGAGTGCCGGAGTTTTCCAGCAATTCTTCCGCGGCTGCCCGGGGCTCGAGATTGGTACGGTATGCCCGGCGGCTGGTCATAGCATCATAGGAATCTGCGACGCTAACAATCTTGGCATAGCTGCTGATCTTATCTCCCTTTATACCATAGGGATAGCCTGTACCATCCTGGCGCTCGTGGTGCTGAAGAATAATATCGTTTACAGCTTTGGGCAGCCCCAAGGGCGAGATGATCTTTGCCCCATGAACGGGGTGTTGTTTGATCTGGTCGTATTCATCCCGGCTGAGGCGGTGGTTCTTCGTTACAAGAGCATTTATCCTGCCTATCTTTCCCAGATCGTGCAGCATAGCGCCAATACGGAGATATCTTAGTTCCTCGGCATCGAGCTTGAGCAAGCGTCCCAACAAGAGGCTGATGGTGGTGACCCTCTCGGAGTGGCCAACCGTATAGACATCAGAAACTTCTATGGCATTGATCATAGAATTGATAGCATTCAGGTAGTGGGTTTCGAGCTGGCTTTTTGCCTGGAGCAACTCAACTGTTCTTTTCTCAACCAGCATCTCCAGCTTGTTTTGATAGAGTGTGTTTTGCACCAGAAGCTGATTTTTATTGAGTGCTTGTTTCACCGTGAGCATCAGCTCCGCAGCTTCAAAAGGTTTGCGCAGGAAGTCAAAGGCATTGAGCTGGATAGCCCTTCTCATTACTGATGCTTCCATCATACCTGTCATCAGAATCACCTGGATATTGGGATTGAACTTGTAGATTCGTTCCAATAAATCGATTCCGCTATAACCGGGCATACAAATATCCGAAACTACGACGCTGATCGGTTCGCTGGATAGTATGTTTAAAGCATCTTCAGGGGATGAAGTTGTGAGCACTTCGGTCAGGGGTAGTTCCCGCAGCATCGTTTGTACGCAACGCAGCATAGACAGATCATCTTCAATGATCAGGATTTTGCGGTACACTCCGGATTCGGTATCGAGATTGTCAAAGTTGTCGCTGTATGGTTTATACATCAGAAAATGGTATCTGTGGCAGTCTCTTCCCGCCAGCAGCGTTCGTCGTTGTTGCGGATGCTGTTTACATATTTGGATACCGGGCGCAGCTTTAGCATACCTTCCGGCAAGGGATTCAGCAGAGTGCTGATGACTATGGGATCGGAATTTTGGGGATTGAGCCAGGCATCGACAGCGGAGCTTGAAAGTATTACAGGCATCCTGTCGTGCAGAGCTGAGATGTCCTGATTGGCGGCTGTAGTGATGATCCCGCAACTGGGGATATAGGAGCCATCTGGAGCGGTCCAGCTATCATAAATCGCAGCCATATAGAGCAGGCCACTATCCGTCGGATGGATAAAAAAGGGAGCTTTGTCACCCTTGCGCCATTCGTAAAAGCCATTAGCAGGAATCAGACAGCGTCGTCGTGAGAGTCCGGTCTTGAATGTTGGCTTCTCGAGGATGTTTTCACTGCGGATATTGATCAGGTTATACTTGCCTATCTCCCGGCTCCAGGAGGGGATCAAGCCCCAGCGGAAGAATCCCGGATAACGAAGATTGTCCTTTGTCAGGATGGCGACGGTTGTTTGAGTAGGAGCTAAGTTATAGTTGATCTCAATCTGCTCGCTCAGGTCTTTGATCTTCAATTCGTTGATCAGCTTTTTAAGCTGTTCATACTTGATCACCTGAGCAAAGCGTCCACACATCAGGAATCTTTATCCTTTTTGGATTTGGGTGCGGGAACACCAATCCTGGCACAATGCGAACTGATAGGGCAGCTTGCACAATGAGGCTTGAGTGGAGTACAGAGGTTTTGCCCAAAAGCTACAATGTAAGAATTGACTGTCAGCCAGTGCTTTGGAGGCAGGATTTTCCGGAGTGCCATCTCACTTTCCAGAGGACTATTGGTCTTGATATAGCCCCAGCGGTTGCAGATGCGATGCACGTGGACATCTACACAGATGGCTGGCAAGCCAAAGGCTACTGCACGCACGAGATTGGCTGTCTTACGGCCTACCCCGGGGAGCTTGACGAGATCGTCGATCTCGGAGGGAATCTCTCCGGAAAAGAGCTCGTTCAAGGCTCTGGGCAAGGCTTTTAGATGCTTGGTCTTTTCCCTGTGAAAGCCCACCTTGCCGATGATCCGGTCTAACTCATCTGCATTAATGGCATCGAGATCAGCGGGATTGTGTACGACCTTGAAAAGGTCTGTTACGGCTGCGGCAGTGGTCTGATCCTTGGTGCGGGCACTGAGAATCGTGCTGACCAAGACCTTGAAGGGATCTTGGGTCTGCGTCTGGATGAGATCGACTATGGGCGTCTGCACCGTATGGAAGTGCTTTCCCAGCTCTTCCATTACAGTATCTATATCAAAGGCAGGCCTTCTGCTCAGAGAAACTCCTTATCAGGCTTCCTGGCGTTTAACGATTACCTTGTTGCCATCTATTGCCAGTACGATCACTTTTACATTGACCTCAATCAGGCTGTTGTCCTCGGAAATGGCAGACCATTCTTCACTGCCAATCTTGGCATAGCCCTTGGCATCCGGCAAGATATCTTTGGTAACAATACCGGCTTTACCGATCAGCGCTTGAACGTTGGTAGCACCTCCGGTATTGCTAAGCACCTTCTTGCCAAGCTTGCGCATAAACAGAAAGGCTACAAAGCTGAAGATGGCAAAGGTAAGTATTTGCAGCGGAACGCTTCCCCCGATAAAGGGGAGAAAGCATAGCAGGCCGGTGATGATCGCACCTATCGCGAAAGAGAGGAAGAAGAAAGCGGGATCAACTATCTCGATGATGGCGAAGATGATCCCCAAAGCCATCCAAATGTGCCAGGCTTGCATTGTCATCCTTACTCCTAGTCCCGAGGCTCCTCTTGTTCGTCCTCGGAATTGGCTCTTTTATCTTTGTATATCCGTTTTACTTTACGGCTGCGGTTGCCATAACTATAGCGTCCTGTATAGGAGCCGTAACCACCATAACCACGATATGAATAGTTTTGCAGGGCATTATCCAGACCAAAGCCCTTGATTCCAAGCATCGCCAGGAGATACATCAACAAGCGAACGCCAAAGTAAACTATCATCACTGCGACAGCCAGTATCAATAGATAAATGGCAAACTTCTTTACGAAGTATATGATAACACCGGTCAGCGAGGCATTGCTCCCGGCAGGGCTTACGATGACATAAAGCAGGCTTTGATCTGCAGATTGGAGACGCTCCAGCTTGTCGATGGTCTCACGGATCATCTGGTTGAGGTGGTCCATACGACGATTTTCCACTTCAGAACGCAGTCTGATGGCATCGAGAGTTGCCCATTCATTACGATATGATTCCAGGCGTTGCTCTTCCAGATCGACATTGGTGGATACGAGGCTGGAATCAGTGAAACTTTCGCTGGTCGTGATGGAGGCTATCTTGGAAATCTGGGATTTGAGCTCAGGCAACCTGCTGTTTTCCACTTTGAAGATATAGGTGCCGGCTTTGGCTGTTTCGCGACTATGGACAGGGACATCGCGAGTAAAATCGTTCATAATTGTGCTGAGTTTTTGGATTGCTCCTGCTTCATTGGCACTGAGAATCAACTTACTCTTGTACATCCAAGAGGTTGTCCTGAAGATATCATCCGGAGTCCGGGTATCGATTGTGGTCTTCTGACCGGAAAACTTGTAGGTCTGATAGCCTGAAATTGCCAGGGCTAATAAAACAACAAATACAGCGATTCCTCTGACTCTGGATTTACCGTGTGTTTTACTCACTTATTACCTCTTTTTTCTATTAATTCTTTGGCATGCAGCAGGGACAGCTCCGTTATGCTGCCGGAAAGCATTCTGGCAACTTCGCGCTGTCTGTCTTCATCTGCCAGTTTAATAATCTTCACAAGTGTCTTCTTGTTTTCTGTAAACTTTTCTATCGCTATGTGACTGTCTGCGGCTACAGCAAGCTGAGCCAGATGCGTGATGCATAGCACTCGATGCCTTTGCCCCAACTGGGAAATGTAGCTTGCAACCTGTTCAGCCGTCTTACCACCAATGCCGGAATCTATCTCGTCGAGAATAATCAACCGGCAAGGTATGCGCTCTGAAAGAACTTTCTTGATCGCTAGCAACACACGAGAGAGTTCTCCACCGGATGCCACCGAAGCCAGAGGCTTCACCGCAGCACCGGGATTGGCGGAAAACAACAGCTCTATGCTATCTTGACCTGTCTCATCCATTGCGGCAAGACTGCTTTGCATGATATTTTTATCGAACTGTTTTTTGTCAATTTGTATTTGCAGCTCTGCCTTGGGAATCGAAAGCTCGCGCACTTGAGCCAACAGGGCTTTGCTGAGTTTGGCGGCTGTTCTAATCCTTTGCTCACTAAGCTCATCGGCTAGACTAAGTATAGTGGTGAAGGCCTTTGAGCTGCTTTCTTCCAGCTCTTTGATCAGGTTTTGATTGTCATCCATCGCATCGAGCTGCCTCTGCCTGAGAGCAAAGAGCTCGTTGAGCTCGGTGATGTTTTTTACTTTGTGCTTGTAGATCAGGCCGTTAATCAGATCCAGCCGGGTCTGTATCGTATCGAGCCTGGAGGGATCCTGGCTGAGTTTGGAGCCGATTTCATCAAGCTGAGCCACAGCTTCAGTGATTGCCAATTGTGCTTCACCCAGAGCTTCACAAGTCTTGCGAAACTTTGGTTCTATCTGCCCAAAAGAGCTCATCCTGGAGATCAGATAGCGCAGGCGATCATAGAGATTGCCATCCTCTTCCGTGAGCTCTCCGATGGCATTTACGGCAAGCTCGCGAATTTCCTGCGAATGTGAGAGCAGATCAAATTCTGCCTGTAGTAGCTTGTCTTCATCCGGCTGGAGCTTTGCCTTGTCCAGCTCTTCAAACTGATATTGATATAGCTCTCGGAGTTGACGATCTGACTCATCCTGTCGCTTCAGCTCATGCAATCTGTGTAGCATTGAGCGCAGCGTGCGGTATGAATCTGCAAAGCGTTCCCTGAGATCCCCTATGTCACCATAGCTGTCGAGTAGTTCCAGTTGATAGCTTGATCCCAGTAGCTTTTGTTGGTCTCTCTGATGATGAAAATCGATGATCAGAGGCTTTAATTCCCTCATAAAGGATAGAGCTATCTTGCGTCCATTCAGGAAGTACTGGGAGCGTCCGGATAGATTGTGTTCCCGGGCAAGGACCAGCTCATCGATATTATCATAGCCTTCATTGGTAAGGTATGTCCTCAGTTCTGAATTCTCAGCAGGATTGAAGCTGGCTTCCAGATAGATCGGCTGGGCTGGGTCAAATGGCTCCGGATCAATGCTCTTGTCACCAAAGATCAGAGCTATGGCGCCCACCAATACAGACTTTCCGGCACCGGTCTCTCCGGATATGATGGTCATCCCAGACTTGAAAGATATCCGTTCTTCTTTTACAAACAGGTAGTTGCGGATATAAAGCTCGGTTAGCATTTACTTACCCAGATGTAGCTTGTTACGCAAGATACGGTAAAACCCGCGGTTTGAAAGCTTAATAAAGCTTACGGAGCGGTCTGAAGCCGTTATATAGAGCTCATCACCTTCTTCCAGGCTGTGGCAATTGATTCCATCTACCTGCAGCCAGGCACTCTGCTCCAGATTCCCTACTCTCATCATTAGCTCATCCTGAGCAGGAAAGACCATCGGGCGGATGCTGAGTAAGTGTGGATTGAGCGGAGCAAGCACCATTGCAGACATCTCCGGAGACATAATTGGCCCACCTGCTGCCAGAGAGTATGCCGTAGAGCCCGTGGGAGTGGAAGCAATCACCCCATCACAACGAGTTTCAAAGACGAACTTGCGATTGTTGTATATCCTCACGGTAATCAAACGGGGAGTATCTGCCTTGTAAATCACTGCATCATTAAGGGCCAGATTGCTGTAGATAAAGCTCCCTTGTCTCTTGATGCGGCAAGAAAGCAGCATTCTTTTTAAGATCTTGTATTTGCCCTTTAGGAGTGTCTGTAGTGAGGCTTGGATCTCGGAAAGAGTAGTTTCCGAGAGGAAACCCAAGTATCCCAGATTGATGCCCAGAATTGGGGCTCCGGTCGCCAAGGCTATAGCTTTTGCTCTGAGGATGGTTCCATCACCACCAAAAACCAGAATGGCATCGAGAACAGGGAAAGCAGGATCTTCAAGATTGTGGCTTTCTACAAAATCCGGTAAAAGCTCCCTCTGTTCCATTACGCCAATGAATCTATAATGATAGTCTTCCCTAAGCTCCCGGAGCAAATCAAAGACCTTTTGCTTGTCTCTCAACTGATGATGTATGTAAACACCCAGATTCTTCAAGTTTGTACCTCAAAGCGATTCATATAGCCTCAGATAGGAGTCATACCGTTCGATCGGGATCAGATCCGCCTCCAAGGCTTCCAATACCCCGCATTGCTCTTCGTGAGTGTGTGTGCAATCTCTAAATCTACACTTAGCAGCAAATTCAGCAAAACCTGGAAACACAGAGGGAATCAGCTTCTTGCTATCGGAGTGGAGGTTTACTGTCTTGAGTCCGGGAGTATCCAGCAGGTGACCGCCAAAGCTCCAAGGTAATAGGATTGCCTGAGTAGTCGTATGGCGTCCTTTCTCGTTAAAATTGCTAATCTCTCCGGTTGCCAGTTCCAAATCCGGCTCCAGTGCATTGATAATGGAGCTCTTACCCGTTCCACTCTGTCCGCTGAAGACTGAATCCTTATCGCGCAGTAAATCCTTGAGCTCTGGAATGCCTCTGCCTGTAATGGTAGAACACAATACCACCGGAATCCCAATCCTACGATAATATTGTGTAAGTTCGTCAACGTCCTCTTCAAATTCGCAGAGATCCATCTTGTTGATCACTATGATAGGATCCAGCCCATCGATAGCAGCAATACAGAGGTAACGGTCTATAAGTCCCGGCTTGATCAAAGGCTGGCGCCAACTCACGGTAATCACCACCTGATCTATATTCGCTGCAACAATCACTTGCTTTTGATAGCTTCCACCGCCATAGCGCGACAGAGTGTTTCGTCGTGGGAGGATATGCTCGATCCGGTAATCAGGGACATTTGAGACATCCACTTCTACATAATCTCCCACGGAGCAGAGGATATGAGTCTCGAATTGAAACTGCTTCAATCTCCCCGAGAGGCTTGCCACTATTAGTTCTTTTCCGAGCTCTACAATATTCTGGTAGTTTGATTTGATCTCGCGGATGCGTCCTTTCTCGAGCTGCATCCCCCGTTTATAAGAAACATCGCTTTTGTGTCCACTGCGTCTGGTCTTGTAGCCCTTTTCGGGATCAAGATCATCCAGGACGTCCATATCCGGCAAGTTAAGCTGAGTCAACTTGCCGGATTGGCGAATACTACGTTTCTTATCTTTTTGTTTCATTCAATAGCTAAAACACATGTGTGATCTGATCAAACAGATCCTTATTATCCATAATCTTCTGCTCATTTCCAAAGACGGCATAATGATTTTTGCTCATCAATGCTTCGATCATCTCGGCAAAGCCACGGATATCCTCGACCCGGGTGGATAAAACCTCATCCCTGATCTGCTGCTTATCTTCCTGAGTAAAACCGGTAAGGTAATCCTCAGTCGAGCTTGCCCCTTTGCGTTCCGGTCCGTGCGGATAATCCAGAGAAGAGACATCACCGATGATGAACTTAGCCATCTCACGATCGTCTGCTTCAAAACTCCTCAAATAATCCGGCACACGATCAAAGACATCAAGAGTCTCGGTCAGGTTTGGATCCATATAGGAGACAAAGTACTGAGCACCGCTTGGGCTAAATCCGCTCATACAACCATAAGCACCGCCTTTGACGCGAACTTCCTTGTGCAGGAATTCATTGCGCAGGATATTGGCCAGCACTCTCAGTTTGCCTGTATAGGAATAACCTTTGCGGAAGAAATTACCCCCTTTGGCGACAAACTGGATCTTGACCGGAGCGCAGATCGCTTCGTTATGTTCGCGGCTGGTAAAGTGTTCCTCCACAGCTTCCGGCTCCAGCATTGGAATCGCCTGCACAAAGGAATCCAATTGTGCACTGAGCTCCGGCAAAATCTCCTCATCCGCCGTAAGGCTGATCTTGAGATTGCGTCTGGTAAAATAAGCATCCTTGACTGCTTGCATATTCTTTTGCAGCTCAGCCATTCTGCTCTCTATGTTATTGTCCAGATCCCGTATGAAGTGGTAAAAACCCAGTCCGTTGTAAACATCGCTCAGGTGATGCATTTGGGAAAATGGCAGCAGCATTCGTGTGATTGCGACGGTTACGCCATTGCGGATCATATAGGATTCCCACCTGCTACGTAGCATCTTGACCAAGCTGCGGATGCGGTCAGTATCCTTGAAGACCGGCTTCAATGCCAGCTCCTGCATCAAAGAGAGCATCCTGGGATACTTGTCTTTGATTGCTTTGCCGGACAGCATATACTTGCGATGAATCAAATCAGCATCAATGTAGTCATTGAGCATATTCAGCCCCAGTGAGAGTCCACCCGTCTGGATATCGATCTCGTTGCTGAGTTCGACAAAACCATAGTTTTCGCTATCAATCTCCCCTACCAGAGAGGCATAGAGCTGCAACCAGGGCAAATCTTCTTCTGCGGCGTGAGAAAGATCAAAATAGACCTTCAAATAAGCGATGCCATTGGTCACAAGCGGATGCCTGATCAAGGTGTAATCCTTGCTTTCCTCAACTTCTCTGGGAGTTTCCTGGGCTTTGGAATCGATATCGGTGAGATCGAGTGAAGGTATCTTCTTGATATCTTCCAGCTTATCAGGAGCATTCTGATACTCCGCCAGATGCGCAGTTTGTTTCACCAGCTTATCAATGGCTTTATTATCGAGACCGGCCTTGTACTCCGCCAGCTTTTGCTTCAGCTCTGCTTCCTGCCTTGCCAGCATCTTGGTATCCGGCTCAAAGATTATACGGCTGCAGTGCTTGTTTTCCAGGATCATCTTCTTCAGATAGCCCTCAAAGTAAGGCTCTGTAAGCCCCTTTCTAAGGTTCTTTAGCGAGCTCTCATAGCTAAGGACAGCAAAGGGATCAGCACCCAGGATCCAAGCCGAAGCACTGTACCAATGGTAGAAAAGGCCTTTGGGATAATTGGTCTGCCCTTCACGAAGATAAAACTCTCTAAAGGAGATTGAGGCTTCGATCAAACGCTTGTCAAATCCTTCAACTGCCAATCTGTGAAGCTCATCAGATACCAACTTTTCCAGCTTCTCAACGTTATCCCTGTGGATTCGCTTGAAGATCAACGAGATTGTAGGCTGTAGCATATCATCATTGACCGCACAATAGGCATCGCCGGCCAAACCGCTTGCCATTATCAGGCGTTTCAGAGAAGCTGCAGTATTATTTAGCAGCAGATCTCCCAAAACGCCCACAGCATTGACCAGCTCGAGATCCTTTACGGTCGAAAAGCTGTAGTTCAGGCTCATATAATAACCTGAATCCAAATCCTGACCCTCGTCCGCCTGATATGGAACCTTGAGCTCCAGCCTCTGTGCAAATGGCTGCTGCAAAGGTATTGGATCAGGTCTATCTATGCGCTCGAACTTGTTGAGATATTCCTTATCAATCAGCTTCATCGCCTCTTCCAGATCCAGATCGCCGTAGAGGAAAATCCTGCTGTTGGAGGGATGATAGTACTTTCTGTGAAAATCGAGGAAAGCTTCATAGCTGAGATCAGGAATTACTTCCGGATCCCCACCGCTTTCATTGCCATAAGGCGTATCGGGAAACTGGCTGCGCATAGATTTATTTGTTACCAGCCTATCTACAGATGAGAAAGCACCTTTCATCTCGTTGTAAACAACGCCCCGGATACCCAACTCATCATCGGCCGATTTCAGCTCATAATGCCATCCTTCCTGCATCAGGATTTCCGGCTCTTTGTAGATATTGGGAAAGAAGACGGCATCGAGATAAACGTGCATCAGATTCCTAAAGTCCTTGGCATTGGTGCTTGCGATGGGGTAATAAGTCGCTTCAGAACCGGTCATCGCATTGATGAAGGTATTCAGCGAACCTTTGGTGAGTTCATTGAAAGTACCCTTGGCAGGGAAGTGCTTGGAACCGTTTAATACCGAATGCTCAAGGATATGAGGACATCCCGTGCTATCCTGAGGCAAGGTCATAAAGGTAATACAAAAAACTTTATTGTTGTCATCACAGGGCAGATGCATCAGCTCTGCGCCGGATTTCTCGTGTTCATACAGATAAGCTGTAGCCTTGATCTCCGCGATTTCCTGGCTTCTTTTCAGAATGAAGCCGTGATTTGCCTTTTTCATTGTTCTAAAAAACTCCTAAACCAGTTTGTATTCTTGCAGACAGTCTTTCAAAAGCTTGCGGTTTGCCTCCATCAGGGGGCAGATCGGAAGCCTGAATTCCAGCTCTATCAAACCCATCATCGCCAGAGCTTCCTTGGCAGGGATCGGATTTGTTTCGATAAACATCATATTATTGAGCTTCATCAAAGCCCTGTGTTGCTCCCCTGCCTTGGCATAATCGCCAGCCAGACAGCTTGCGATCAGCTCGCTCATCAGTTTGGGAGCTACATTTGCCGTGACAGAGACAGTACCCTTGCCACCGACAGCCATTAGAGGCATATTGAGTGCGTCTTCACCGCTCATCAGGGAAAAACCAGCCGGTGCATCACGGATAATCTCTGTGGCTTGCACAATATTACCGCTGGCTTCCTTGATTCCCACTATATTTGGGCATTCATTGGCGAGCCTGACGGTAGTGGCAGCGTTGATATTTACTCCTGTCCTTCCCGGCACATTATAGATCACAATCGGGATATCAACTTTCTGGGCGATAGCTTTGAAATACTCATACATCCCTTGCTGAGTGGGTTTGATGTAGTAGGGGGTGATTACCAGGGCATAATCCGCACCCAGCTCTTTGGCCTTCTTTGTGGCAGCCAGACTCTGGTGGTAATTATTTGTCCCCGTACCGATCATCACAGGGATACGCTTGTTGATCTTCTGCATCGCAAAGCGCAAGAGAGCATCCTTCTCATCCGATGCCAAATTGGCTGTCTCTGCGGTTGTCCCCAGCAGGACAATGCCAATCGTCCCATTTGATAAGTGATAATTTATCAAAGCTTCGAGCGCGATATAATCTATCTCGCCATTCTTAAAGGGCGTCACCAGTGCAACGTATGAACCTTGCAACATCTTTCCTCCACATTGTATCTTCTTTGTTATTATTTGTTTATCTACCGCCTAAGCGCTCTTAGATATCTAAGAATACAGTTATGGCAGATTATTACATACTATTGCAACTGCCTTTTTTAGTCAATGAAAAAGCAAACTATCTGCTTAGTATTCAGAGTCCTTTTCAAGAAAGGATTTCCAAAGCTCCCGATCAACAAATTTTCCTCAAGTCCCGAATGCAGCCTAACGGCAGGGGAATTCTGCTACAAGCTCTATTAATATCAGATACTTATGTGCTGATAACCAAACACGGGACGCCAAGTGTAAGCCGACGTCCCGCTAGAAGATGGGTCATAGAATTATCAATCTATTGAATCGTACAAACCCACCGCTGCACCATAGATCCAGCCAAGATTCCCTTCCGGGGTCTTGACTTTGTACCACTTGGCAGTGTAATTGACATCTCTCAGGACTACCTGAGTGCTGTTGCCGGAGATTGCCTCCGGGCCGGGATTCCAGGTAAGAATCACACCTGTATTGACGGTTTCGATGATTTTGCCATTGAGCGAAGGATACTCTCTGATTCTAACCTCATCAAAGAGCACCGGCAGGGCTGCAGAACTGGTCGGCAGGGCAAGGCGCTGCACCGGCTCTCCCATCGGAATCTCAACGGAAACACTTGTGGAATCAGGGCTGGATGCAGTCTGAGGCAGGGCTCTGCATGGCTTCATAACATATTTCCCAAATTCATCTTTACCGGAGATCTTGCCTATCACTTCCACAGGCTTGTCATTGGTCCAGGCACGCAGAATAGCCATATTCTCTTTGCCTTCGAAGTAGCAGCTAATGGCTTGGTTCTCATCATTACCGACCATCCCAATGACAATCAGGGTAGCTTTCTTTGGTCCGCTAAAGCCCAGGTTCTTTATCATCGCATTGATCTGAACCACTTTGCCCATATACTTCAGATCTGCTCCTGCCGGATCGCTAGCTTGATCCATCAGGATCTGATCGATGCTGATTTTGTACTCCGGGCTCAGCTTGGAGCTATTCTTGCCCACCATCCTGATCGCGATCAGGGTACCCAAAACCAGGATCAATACTGCCAGTATGCCCAGTACAACGTAAAACCAATTCTTCTGCATTACAATCCTCCTGTATTTTTCACTATTCTATCAGCTTTTTTTCTATCAAAAATCTGGTATCTGTCTATTTACCTGTTATCACTTACAGACTTTGCCCGCTCTTTCAATGGATACCTGCTAAGACATTGCAGGATAGCTCTTTCCTGCCTGTTCATCCATGATTCAAGCAGGATAGAAGCAGGATACAAGCATCCTATGAAGGAGGAAGCACGGCGGAACTGCCTGCCAGCCAGCCCGTTGAAGCTGCAAGCTGGATGTTGAATCCGCCCGTAGGAGCGTGGTAATTCAGGATTTCTCCGGCAAAGTATAGTTTGGGGCAGATACGTGATTCCATAGTGCGGATTCTGATATCTGCCAGATCGATACCTCCGGCAGTTGCCATCGCAGTCTCAAAACTCTCCACTGACTTTACATGGAAGACGGCATTTTGCAGGTATGCTCCCAGGAGGTTGCGATCCTTTGATTTGAGCTGAGCTAGCTGCTGCGAGCCATCTATAGCCAAATAACCCAATATTCTGGCTATCAGAGCAGTTGGTAGAGCAAAGGCCTTGAGAGCTGTCTGCAATGATTTCTTTGGCTCTTGGAGCACTAAATCCTGCAGTTTATGCGCTCCACCTTCAACAAAGCTAATGGCAATCGAGGATCCCGCTTTGATCAGAAAGGCATTATTGAGGATCACCGGACCGCTAAGGCCTGTATGAGTAAAGAGCAGATCTCCGCGATCTTTGATCCTGCCTTGTGGAGAGCAAAAGGCAATCGGGACATTCTTCAGGGAGATGCCGGCGCAATCGGTAAATCTGGATGCAGGGATCAGATCAACCGATGCCAGAGCAGGGGTAAGGGGTTCTATCTTGTGTCCCAGGGATTTGGCAATCACGTATCCCAAGCCGTCCGAGCCGGTCTGCGTATAGCTCTTTCCACCTGTTGCCAGGATAATTCTATCGGCAGAGATTACAGTTTTATCCGTCTTAACAGCAAATCCGCCCCCGGCTTGTTTGGAGACAGAGCTTACGTGGGTATCAAAGCTGAATTTTGCGCCCGACTTTACGGCGGCTTGGTAGAGAGCATCTCTTACGCTGGCTGAGTGCTTTGTTTCTGGGAAGTATTTGCCATCTTCGCGCTTGGCACTACCACAGCCCTCTCTTGCAAGAAGATCAATAAAGGCATCCTTATCAAAGGCATAGAGGGCTGGCTTGAGAAAATGCGAGGCACTGCGCAGATGAAAGAGAAAATCGTCATTGTCCAAAGCATTGGTAAAATTACATTGGCCTGATCCGCTCAGCAGCAGTTTCTTTCCCGGATAGGGATTACGCTCCAGTACCAAGGCTTGTTTGCCTGCTGCTATTGCTGCCAGGAGACCTGCCGGTCCCGCGCCAATAATGATTATAGGTGCGCTGCTCAATTGCCCAACTGCGTTCTGGAAAAAATTGAGGCAGGAATAGGAACGTCAAATTCGATCGAATCAACGATGTATTCTGTGCCGCGTCCCTGTTTCAACTCATCTTTGAAGACTACTCTGCGTGGATACCAACGGCTGCCTATCCGGGTTACGTTTGATGCCTTGATGGTCTTGAGCAGGCGTCCGCTACGGGCAAACCACTCCTCATACAAAGGAACATTGCGGGCTTTATCGACGTAGATGCGTTTGCTGGGATATGAAATGCGGTTGCTCTTAGCTGTAAGCAGCAGTTTCCAGCAATCGCGTCCCTCATAGGTAAGATCACCCTCAAGAGCGGCGGTGTATTGCTCCAGGAGCGAGCTTTCCTCCATAAAGTCTTCATAGGATAGATCGCTGCCCATCACTGATTGTCTGAGCATATTACCGGAAATCTGGACAGTGCGCTGAGTATTGGGATCGTAGATCCAGAGGCTATTGCCCTGTTTGAGCATCTTGGTGCCCTTATCCCGCGGTGGAGATGTGTATTCCGTATAAAAGTCCGTATTCCCTCGTGAATAGTTGATGGATGCAACCGTGCGAGTGCTGCGCCTGGAATTGATCACCATCCGCGATGTGGATTTCACGGTGGTGGAGGTCAGGTTTTGATCTATTGCCCGTAGGATTTGCTGTGGAGTAGGATTCTGGGCTTGCACAGCCAGAGCAAATGCTGCCAGAATAAGGATAAGTAGCTTTTTCATTGTTCGAGTTCCTTAAAGAGTTGGGATGTTTGCCGCTTGTAGATCGCTGTTCCAGCCAGAGCTGTTCCCAGCAGAGATGCGCATATACCCGGAATGAAGCTGGTGATGAAGATCCCAATGCTGAGCTTGGTGCGGATCACATTCTCAAATACCATCGTGGAAGTTTTTCCGTATTGAGACATATCCAATCCCCAGATTGAAAGCGGATAGCTGAAGATGAAGCCCAGCAGCAGTCCTATGAGAGAACCGATGGTACCGATACACAGGGATTCAAGTATCAAGCTGCGGTAGATATGCTTCTTCTCTTCTCCGATGGCAAGCCTGATTCCAAATTCACCATAGCGCCTGATGCCGCTCATCAAGCCGGAATTCCACAGCACTATGCCCAGAATCAGAATAAATACAAGACTCATCATCAAAAAAGTAAAATCTGTAATCCAGAGGATATAGCCCAAGCCATTCTGATCCGAGAGACTGAGCATCAACGGAGAGTATTCATCCTCTGTAGAGTATTTATCGTTAAAAGCAGTTGTTAGCTTCTTTATCTCCTTGTCATTGTAAGAGTCGGAGCGAAGAAAGCCTAGGACCTCTGCACTGCCACCGGGCATATCGAGGAAGCTGCGGGCATCTTCCAAATCCATAATAATCCCGCCCCGATCGAGGGCTTCATAGCCGAAAACGACTGTTCCAATGATCACGACTTGGGCAAAAGCCATCGAGCCATCAGCAGTGCTGCCCAATAGCATCAGGCTGTCACCAAGCTGCAATTGCATTGCCTCAAAGGTACGATCCGAAAGCAGTATCTCCCCGGGAGCCAAAGGAAGCCTGCCCTTTGCCATTGTCTCCTTGAGCCGCAGATTCCTGATCTCCAAATCGCCCCCGATCAGATCGAGGGCAAAGCCCATCACTTGGCCCTGGCTGAGCGAATTGCCCAGTGAATCTGCTTTGTCCAGGATAGCTCCAAAAGTAATCCGCTCTGCCCAATCAAACTGAGGATACTCGGTTTTCCAGACATCCAGTTCCTCTTGATTATCCAAAAAGCCCAGATCATAAGGCTTTTGACTGATCAGCTCGTTGTATGCCTTGGTAACGATCTTGACGTGTCCGGTCTCAAAGCGGGCATTTTGACGGATCATACTCTCGATATAGCCATCCATAAAGGAAAGGAAAAAGACCATCAGCGAGACACCGGCAGAAATGATGATGATCGGAAAGAGGAAACGGCTGCGGTCTCTGAAGATGCCTTTGAGAATGAAATCAAACATCAAGATATCCTCATTTTAGCTTCCCACGCAGAGCGTCTGTGGGCTTGAGCCTGGCAATTCTCAGCGTTGGCAGCCAGCTTGCCAGAGCTGTTGCTCCAAACATCACCCCCAAAACCAGCAGGATGATCCAGATGGGATATTTGAAGTAAATCGTCTCGGTAAAACCAATCATACCAAAATCGCTATATGAATCAGGCAAAACCCAGCCCTTGATGCCAAACCAGAGAAAGAGCGGCAAGCCAAGTACTATGCCTATCAGGACAGCATAGACCATATACAGCAAGCCCTCCACGGTAAACAGACCAATAATCTGCTGCTGCGTCATCCCCAAAGCCGAGAGCGTGCCGATCTCTTTGCGGCGTTTGAAGAGAGAGAGGACTTGGGTATCAAAGATGGCAATCATAGCCAGAAACAGGAAGAGTCCAAAGAGCAGGGATTGTGAAGCAAGCTCGGTTTGCAGCACTTCATTGAAGTCTTTCATCAGTACACTACGGGATTTATAGAGCCAGTTTTCATCAGCCAGGCTCATCAAAGAGCTGTCTTCGAGTACGATCTGGGAAGCATAGCCGGGAGCAGCCATATACTGCTGCATAGTATCCAGATCGATCCAGATAGCACCGTTGTCGATCGCAGGAACCGGACTGCGCATAATGTGCGTAATGCTAAGATCTAAAGCATCATATACTCCGGAGACATCCTTGATCCTAAGGGTCAGAATATCGCCTTTTTCGAGCTTCATAGTCTTTGCCAGGCCTGTTCCAATGACTGCCGGAACGAGTCCATCTCCGGTGTCTTTCAGGTAACTGCTGGGGATCTTGAGCAAGCTCTGGCTGTAAGGGATTCCTTTGAGTACCGTGGGCATCATCCTGCCCTGAGGATACGCCACGGCCTGGCTTAGCAGAATAGGCACAGCTTTGCCTGCATTGATCGCAGATACTTGATCAGTGCTGATCGGAGCGAGGCTCTTGTCAAAACTAAAGGCATCGTAGGGATCGTAATCCTTTTGCCAGAGCATTCCTTCCGCTTGTTCCCACTCTTTAAGCTGTGTTTTGGAGAGATTTATCCAGCTATAAAACATCGACATCATCCATAGCAGTCCCACCAGCACGATCGCAAGGATAAACATATTGATCAGGCTGCGCTTGCCGTTGCCTATGATGTTGCGATTAGCGAGCTTTAGTATCATCCGAGACAACCTCTCCATCAACGAGCCTGATCACTCGCCTAAGGTAATCTATCACCTTCTGATCGTGAGTGGAAAAGATGAAGCTGGTGCCCAATTCCTGATTGAGCTTCTTCATCATATCCAGGATATGCAGGGAGTTCTCCGTGTCCAGATTGGCAGTTGGCTCGTCCGCCAGCACCAAGCCGGGTTGTTTCACCATTGCTCTGGCAATAGCCACACGCTGGCACTGTCCACCGGAGAGCTGTGCCGGACGGCTCTTGATCTTATCCGTCAAACCAAGCCATTCCAATGCTTGCATCACAGCCTTGTGTCTTTCCTCTTTACTCATCGAGAGCAGCAAGAGAGGAAACTCCACATTCTCGTAAACTGTATAAACCGGCAGCAGGTTATAAGTCTGAAAGATAAAGCCCAGGTGTCTGCTACGCAAGTCAGCAGCTTGTTTGGAACTGAGCTCTTTGATCTCGTATCCCATCACCTTGACCTCACCTTCCGTCTGACTATCCAGGGAACCGATGATGTTGAGCATAGTGGTTTTGCCACTACCACTGGGGCCAACTATCCCGCTGAACTCTCCTTTTGCAAAGCTTAGATTGATGTTCTTCAATGCCAGAAAGTCTCCTTCCCCGGTCGGGAAGGCTTTACTCATCTTGCTGATTACTACCAGTTTATCTTCCATCTTACCTCAATCAAATATCGTAACTAATACTTAGGCGCAGTGCCGGATAGGCGTCTTTGCTCAGTTGCTGCCCGATGCTAAAATCTATGCTCCAATAGTCGTAAACCCTGCCGTACTGGAGCGTCAGATGCTGAGTTTCCTCTGTCCAATCAAGCATCGCAAGAGCTTGCAGCTTATCGATCAATCCCAGAGGATATGATGCCAGTATGGATGTAGCAACTTTATCAGCGGTGAGATCGCCAAAGGTATCCGGACTGCTCTGCCACAATCCAGTTTCTTGCATAATGTACAGCCCATTACCGATACCAATAGTATAATCCGTACCGATTACAGAAGCCAAAGTCAGTTCGGTCAAACCTCGAACCGTCTCAAGATCAAAGGAAGCCCAGGAAGTCTCAGTCCATACTCCAATAGCTCCATCGTAGCGTAGATCCAATCCATAACGGTCTTCCGATCCCTCATCCAGAATAGTGGTTTCGAGCAAGTTTCTATGATGATAGCTAAGCCCCAGATTAAGTATCGATAAAGGAAAATCCAGCCTTCCACCGGTCTCGATTCCTTGCGACTGGAATATCTCGGCACCATAGATTTTATCTCCCTTGACCATTGCCCAGAGCTTGAGCCCGGCTTGTTCCCCCAGACCAATATTGAGGATCGAAGATACTACGCCTTCGGTCTCCTGGCTCTCGTCCAGAGGATCAATCCGATCAAACCACTGCAAGGGACGTATTACCTGGGCAGTACCAAAGTTCAATCTCTGCAAACCGGTTCTGATACTCCATGTCCCGGCGTCGATACCAGACCACAGCCGGTAGAGCTTGCTGCCCATTGACGCAGAATCCTGCAAGGGCATAGTATAGAACTGAGCACTGGTAACAAAATCCAGCCCCATCAGCTCTATATCAATCTCCGGTTGCCACATCAGCTTGAGCATACTGTCAGGAGTACCCTCCAGCCAAGTCTGCTCTGCCCCCAGATTGAAGTGATTACTCAGCTCTAAGCTGTTTCCGACTATCCCAAACAGACTGCTTATCAGCAGCAGGTTAAGGAGTAAAAAGAGTAGTTTGTAGCGATCGATACAAGAGCTCACTGGTTAAAATCCTCAAGGCAGCTTGCTTTGCCCGCAAATCCGCTGTGGATTGCGTCGTACCAGCGCCCTTGACATTGGGATATGTTTCTGCCGAGACTGTTGAGCCGGTCTTTATATCGACCAGGCTGGTCTGAATATCAGCATTGGTAGTATAATTTCTCAAAGCATCTATATAGGTGCCGGCTCTGCTGGTAATTGAAACCAGCATCCGATAATCAGCCGCCAGGATGTCTCTGGTAACCTCCAGATCAAGCTCCAGCAGCCTGCCTTTGAGCTGAAGATAAGATTCAAAATCTTCCTTCTCATTGATGGCAAGATCCAGATAGATTGACGGCTTGGAGACTTCCATACGCAGTCTCGCTTCAGAAAAAGCCAATTGATTGATCGTTTGCCTCAGCGTACTGCTATTCACCGCTTGTGCCAAGCGTCCCTTGTCTATACTCAGAGTTATCTCTTGCATTGGATCGAGATCTGAGACCTTTTGGATTACCAGGTCGATACTGCCATCCGTATTAGTGGTCGTACTGCCGCTCAACCTGCCTCTTCCGCGGCTAAAACGCATCGTTACAGGCAGATTCTGAGCCGGATATAGCATATCCCCTACACGATACTGGATGAGTCCCTTTATCCCGGCATTGGCATTCATCATCGCCACTATCCTGATCTGAGGCACTTCCCATTCAGTCTGCAGACGCCCCGGCAGTTCCCTCAATCTGGATAATGCTACGGTATAAAGATTAACAATCCCGCCCCGATACTCTGCTCTAAGATCAAGATCGGCAAAGGATTCGAGCTGTTCTATCGATTGGAGCAGACCTGTGATCCCATTTGCCAGATCTGTCGTAGTATCGTCGTATCTGCCAAGTGCACCCAGAGCCAGATTCATTGCTTGTTGCTTCCGGCTTTCGCGCTGCCTGCGATAATCCAGCTTGCTTATCCTGTACCAGGCATAATACTGGGAAGAGTTTTCGCTAAATCTCACCAATTCCACATTCTGCAAGATCGTCTCGCTGGAGCTCTGGATTCTGCCTGCCAGATCGGTAAAGATATAGCCGGCATTCTCGCGCTCCCGGGTCTCCAGTTCGGCTCTTACGGTCACATTGATCTGGGAGGAAATCTGTCTCAAAGCCTGTTCTCTGGCATAATCCCGGTAACTGGGAATCTTGCGAGATACTGAAACCACCGCACTGTAAAAATTGGGATCCGAGATCTGATCTCTTGCCCAATCCGGAGCTTTATTGACCGCGCATGCACCCAATAGCAGCAGCATTGCCAGAGCTATTGATACCGATCTTAGCACACTCTTCACCCGGCTATCCTCACTGTTGGATATAGCGTTTGAATTCTGTAATGAAATATGTGCTCAGGCGTGATACAGCCTGATTTACCAGCTCAATCTCAGCGGGTGGCAGTGGCTCAGTCTTGCGGCAAAGAGCAGCCGAAGCTGTTGACAAAGCTCTCTCATCCCCGGATTCCTTGCGTCCCCAGCTATCGTTCCAGGGATACTCTGCTGTGTAGGTTCCCTGGCGTTTAATCCTACCGGATGAGACCTCAATTATATTGTAAGTACCTGTGATCTGGGCACTAACCGTCTTTGTATAACGGGTCCAATTGCATTCTACTTCGGCATAGATGTCCTTGGTCTGAGTATTTCCCTGATCATCGACGTATTCTTCACGACCGGTCACAATCCTGCGGCTGTCGGTCTCGTTTTGTCTGGTAACCCTTGCCGGTACATAAGCAATCTGAGTGATCTTGCCGGTAAGTATCTCGTGAGCTCCGACCAATACGCCAATCTGGCTGGCAGTATTTTCATCGACCAAGCCCGAGGCAGCCAATCTCTGCTCTGAAAGCACCGGATTGAGCTGATCGCGAGTAATGATCTCGACAAACTCAGTAGCTTCCGGATCGCTCATCACAGCGCTGATGATCTGATCTACCAATTGAGAAGAGATATCCCCATAACGTCGGTTTGTCCCGGATAAATCCTCAAAAGGCACCACTGCAATCCGCTTGATTGCATTAGCTCTGGCTTGGGCAAAGCGTTGCTCCGCATCCCTATAATTGGGCACGATATTGAGTGCATTGCGAAATTCTATTGCCGCGCGCTTTTGTATCTCCAGATCAGTACCTTGGCGGGACAGATTTAGTCCATTCTGATAGTGGTATTCGGCAGCATTATTCTTGGCTTCCGTAAGAGCTTCGCTGTAATCGCGAAAATCAAAAGTAACAGTCAGACCCGTCTCAGGATTCACAAGCCGGGGTAGAGTCCTGATTTGTTCCTGGATAGCCTCAAGAGCGCTGTATTCCTCAATCATTCGTGCCCAACGCGTCACATCCTGCGAATTCATCAGACGCGCCACATTAGCTTCTCTCTGGGCAATCAGATCAGGATAGACCTGAAGGATCAGGATTTGTGCCTTGCTATAGCCTGGCTTGAGGCGTAATGATTGAATATTGTAATTGAGTGCGGAATCCAGATTCCCGCGGTTGTATTGCTTCTGCGCTTCCTTATAGAGTATTACATTGCGCGAACAGCCTGCCAAACTGAGCAATGCTAGTCCCAGTATAACAAATATCCGCATTGTCTTTATCCAAGACTTCGGCATAAGCTCCTCCCTGAGCTATGAATAATTCTGAACCTGTCTTTATCTCGCAGTACCGTGGATTTGATCCCAAGTCCCCAGACTGCAAGGTCACACAATTCTTTGTCAATCTCAGCATCTGTCAAGCGAAATCGCAAGATTCCACCGGTGAACGTATATTTCATCGCTTATTAAGCTCTTTGTAGCGGAAGCAAGACACCAAATGATCATTTACCATTCCTGCCGCTTGCATAAAGGCATAACAGATAGTGGTGCCGACAAAGCGAAATCCTCGCTTTTTCAAATCCTTGCTCATTGCGTCCGATTCTGGGCTACTGACTGGGATATCGGCGTTATCTCGGCAAGCTTTATCGATGGTCATACCATCAGTAAATTGCCAAATGTAGCTATCAAAGCTGCAAAATTCCTTTTGAATCTCCAGAAATGCCTTTGCGTTGCCGATCGTTGCTTCGATCTTGCGACGATTTCGGATGATACCGCTATCCTGCATAAGTGCTTCCACCTTGGATTCGTTGTATTTGGCAATGATCTCAGGCTTAAAACCATCAAATGCCCTGCGGAAGTTTTCGCGTTTGTGTAATATGCAAGACCAGGACAAGCCTGCTTGAAAGCCATCCAATACTATGAATTCAAAGAGCTTGCGATCATCGTGAAGCGGTGTGCCCCACTCCTCATCGTGATATGCCAACATCTGTGTGTCATTGCCGGGCCAGGTGCAGCGATCTTTTTCTTTCATATCAACCTCACATTCTTATACTTGCCGGGATCATCTTTCCTGTAAAACTATTCCTGATTATTGGAGTGGTGGATTTCGTCAATCTGCTTTTTTGGGGAGTGGGTGTCCAATGGACGATATGGACATAATGGACTTTATGGACATTGGGCTGAGACTGCAGGATCCTCCACTGTATTCATCGTTTCCATCGTGTCCATCTTGTCCATCTTGTCCATCTCGTCCATCTTGCTCCATCTTGCTCCTACCCTTCTCTGCAGATATCTAAAGCATATCAAGTCGAAATCAAGCCGAAATCACCTCGAACGTGGTTCGAGGTGATTTCGGCTTGATTTGCTGGTGATATGCCGGTGATCATCGGCAAGTCGTAGGAGAGAGAATTGATTACACATTACAAACAGAGCCGTTCATCATCACTTTTCTGTTGCCATATATTTAGACCTGTAAATAATGACTCCAAATACAAAATTGAAGGAGATTGCTATGATACAGTATTTCAAAGTATCAGACAACCGCTTCGAGCCATCGGTTACTATGGACGATGCGTTTTGGATACATCTGCAGAATCCCAATGCAGAGGAGATCTCCTCAGTTTTAAAACGTTTTGATCTCGAAGCTGACTTCATTACAGACTTGGAAGATACTGACGAGAATGCCCGTATGGAATACGATGATGGAGCACTCCTGATCATTATCAGGGTGCCGCTTTATTACAAACACAGGGGTGCGACAGTGCCTTTTGCCACTTCGCCTTTGGGTATCATCTCCATACCGGACAAGCTGATAACGGTTTCCTTTTATGAGAATGAGGTGCTCACTCTCTATCTGGAAGGCAAGCACCGTCCGTTTAATATTACCCAGCAAAGCTTTATCCTGCATATTGCGCTGCGTAATGCCACATATTATCTGAAATTCCTCAAAGAGATCAATCGCCGTACCTCCAAGATCGAAAACGAACTGCATCAATCGATGCGAAATAAAGAACTGATCAGGCTTTTACGCCTGGAAAAGTCCCTGGTTTACTTTAATACATCGCTCAAGACCAATGAGATCATCCTGGAACGAATGCAACGTTCCCGCTGGCTGCAAAACGATCCTGAAGCGGAGGATCTGATCGAAGATGTGATTATTGAAAACAAACAAGCCATTGAAATGGCAAACATCTATAGCAGCATCCTGAGCGGTATGATGGATGCTTTTGCCTCGATTATCTCGAACAACCTCAACGTCGTGATGAAGTTTCTCACCTCGATTACCATCGTGATTTCGCTTCCTACATTGATCGCCAGTATCTATGGGATGAATGTGCATCTGCCCTTTGAAGAGCATCCTTATGCCTTTGCGATCGTGATGGGAACGGCAGGGATGATTTCGCTGATTATGGTGCTGATCTTTATCCGCAAGAAATACTTCTAAAAGGATTTACTATGTATAAATTGAACGTTACTGACAGCTTTTCTGCCGCTCACCGGCTTTGCGGCTATGAAGGCGCTTGTAAAAACCTGCACGGACACAATTGGAAAGTCCGGATTGCCATTACTTGCAGCCAACTCGATGAGATCGGGATGGCACTGGATTATGGGATTATTAAGAAAGCACTGGCAGAAGTTTTGGAATCTCTCGACCATCAGTATTTGAACGATTTAGAGGCTCTGAACGGGATGAATCCAACCTCTGAGAACCTTGCCCGGCATATCTTTATGGAGCTTTCCAAGCAGATCACCAAGCCCGGTTGCAAGGTGGCAGAAGTCGAGATTTTTGAGTCTGAACGCAGTTCGGTGGTCTATACCAATGATTAGGCTGGTAGAATCTTTCTTTGTCAAGAGCGCGGTAGAGCCTGCTGATTACCCGGCTTCGGCATATCCGGAATTTGCCTTTGCGGGAAAGTCCAATGTCGGCAAGTCAACTCTGATCAATCTTTTAACCAATCGCAAAGGACTTGCCAAGACCAGTAGTCATCCGGGAAAGACGCGGCTCCTGAATTTCTTTCTGACCCGATATAAGGAGGAGCCCAGTGAACTACAGGGCTTTATCCAGCTTACAGACCTGCCGGGATATGGCTTTGCCGAGGCCAGCCTGAGCGAGCAGGAGAAGTGGCGCAAGATGATTGCCAAGTATCTGGAACAGCGTACGCAGTTGCGTGCTATCGTGGTACTGGTTGATATCCGCCATCCCGCAGATAAAAAAGACCTCCTGATGCTGGAGATGCTGCGCCTGAGGAATATCAGGCATTGTATCGTGGCAACCAAAAGCGATAAGATCCCCAAGACCAAGATCGCAAAGACGGCACAGGTCTTGGCGAAAGATCTCGGTGTGGATAAGATTCCGGTTTTCCCTGTATCAGCACTGAATAATACCGGCTTTGAGCCGCTGCTTAGCTGGATTCACGAGATCAGTTTACAACCATAGTGGGCAACAATCATACTTTTGATATAATCGTGATCGGAGGTGGTCACGCCGGGGTGGAAGCTGCCTTGGCAGCAGCCCGGATGGGAGCCAATACGGCTCTCTTTGTGATCAAGCTGGAATCTATCGGCAGAATGAGCTGTAACCCTTCAGTGGGAGGTCCTGCCAAAGCACATCTGGCGAGGGAAGTGGATGCCATGGGCGGAGAAATCGGCTTCGTGGCAGATCTTACCGGGATACACTATCGAATGCTCAATCGTAAGAAAGGTCCGGCTGTTTGGGCACCCAGGGCGCAAAACGATCGTCATCTCTATGCTCACACTATGCGTCAGCACGTGGAAGCTGCTCCCAATCTGCAGGTCATTGAAGCTCAGATCACAGAACTGCTGGTGGAGCAAAGCTCCATTATTGGCGTTCGTAGCCAGATCGGACGAGAGTACTACGCAAGCAAAGTCATCATAGCTTCAGGTACCTTTCTCAAAGGAACTATCCACGTAGGTAACCTACGGTATTCCGGAGGACGCAGCGGAGAACCTGCTGCAGATGAACTCTCGCTATCCCTGGCAAAGTATGGCATCAGTTTGGGAAGATTCAAGACCGGCACTCCTCCCAGGGTGGATATACGTAGCCTGGATTTCTCTCTTCTTGAGGAGCAACCGGGAGATGATGATCCGCAGGGCTTTTCTTTTTACAGGGATGTGAAGCTCGAAAACAAAGTATCTTGTTATATCACACATACATCCCCCAAGACTTTTGAGATCATTCAGAAGAACATAGGGCTGTCAGCGCTCTATTCAGGGATGATCGAGGGTATTGGGCCCAGGTATTGTCCATCGATCGAGGACAAGATTGTGAAGTTTCCTTCCCGGGAGCTGCATCAGGTATTTATCGAGCCGGAAGGACTTTCCAGCTATGAAGCTTATGTGAATGGAGTCTCCACCAGTCTTCCGGCTTATGTACAGGAAGAGATGATCCACTCCATACCCGGCTTGGAGACTGCTCGTATTATGCGCTACGCCTATGCCATCGAATATGACTATGTACCACCAGAAGAGCTCAAGATCAGTCTCGAAACCAAGAAAATCAAGGGACTATATCTGGCAGGACAGATTAATGGCAGCTCAGGCTATGAAGAAGCCGCAGCTCAGGGTTTGATGGCAGGGATCAATGCGGTGCTGGCTCTGGATAACAAAGAGCCTCTGGTGCTGGATCGGAGTGAAGCCTATATCGGAGTCTTGCTGGATGATCTAATCACCTGCGGCACCAATGAGCCCTATAGAATGTTTACCTCCCGGGCAGAATACCGTCTCCTACTGCGTCAGGATAATGCTGATGAGCGCTTGATGCCTCTGGCCTATAAGCTCGGCTTGATCGATAACCAGCGCTGGACTAGGTTCCAGGAGATGCTTCAGATCAAAGAAAGAACTATGCAGAGCTTGCTTTCTGCCAATTGCTCCAAGCATGCAGAGATCAAAGAACCTATCCGCTTTGCAGCATTGCTCAAGCGTCCAGAGATCAGCTTTAGTGATCTGCCTGCCTATGGTTTTGACTGGCCGGATGATCTCTCTGAAGATGTTGCTCGCAGGATTGAGCTGGAAATCAAGTATGAAGGTTATCTGAAACGTGCAAGCGAGGAACTGGAACGCTTTCGCAGCCAGGAAAACTCTCTCTTGCCGGAGGATATTGACTATATGATGATTGATGCCATCGCCTATGAAGCCAGGGAAAAGCTGCAGAGGATCAGACCTCTCAGCGTCGGACAAGCCCTCAGAATCCCCGGAGTCAACTACACTGACGTCTCTTCCCTACTGATCTGGCTACGCAAGAACCGTCCATCACGAGAGATTATTTGAAGGTTTATATGAAGACAGCCGCTATTATCCCGGCACGTTTCGCATCCACCCGTTTCCCGGGCAAGCCATTGGCCCTGATCCTGGGAAAACCTATGATCCGGTGGGTCTATGAAGCCTGCCAAAGCTCCGGGCTATTTGATTACACCATAGTTGCCACCGACAGCCCAGAGATTATGCAGGCGGTAGCTTCCTTTGGTGGAGATTGCCGTATGACCTCCCCTCACCACCAATCCGGCACAGACAGGATTGCAGAAGTAGCTCAGAGCCTTGATGCAGAGATCATTGTCAACGTTCAGGGAGACGAGCCTGTGATCGAGCAAACTTGTCTGGCTGAGCTCTTGCAAGCATTTAGTGATCCGGATGTGGGTGTAGCATCGCTTAAGACAGCAATCACCGAGACTGAGGACTTGCAGAACCCAAACGTCGTGAAAGTAGTCACCGATTACCGGGGTGATGCCATCTATTTCTCCCGCTCCACCATACCATTTAACCGGGACAACTGCTCCACAAGCTATTTTCGTCACATCGGCGTATATGCCTATCGAAAAGCCAGCCTCCTGAAGTTCATCAACCTTCCCCCTTCCCGACTGGAACAGGTCGAAAAGCTTGAACAGCTTAGACTTCTGGAAAATGGTATCAAACTCCGGATGATCCCCACCGATTATCAAGGGATAGGGATCGATAGTCCGCAAGATCTCCCGGTAGTAGAAGCCATACTCAATCTAAGGAACCTCCAATGAAAAAGTATTATATTGTTCTGCTATTGCTTACAGCCCTTTACCTTGTTGCCGTACCTCTTAGGATTCACTACACAAACGATACTCACGGAGCATCGCTGCCCATCGTGTATCGGGATGGAGATCAGAGCATTTCTCTGGGCGGTTATGCCGCTCTGGAATACCACCTCAATCAGAGTCGAAGTCAAGATCACCGCAGCATCTATCTCGATGCCGGGGATCAACAGACCGGCACAGCTTTTGCCGCAAAGAGCATTGATGGGGTCACTGGCGCAGCCGTCATAGATATCTTCAACCGTCTGGCATTGGATGCTACGACCTTTGGCAATCATGAATTTGACACACCCAATTCCAATACCGAGGCTCTGATGCGTCTTGCGAACTATCCCTTTGTCAATGCGAATCTTATCCGCAAGGACAATGGCGATTACTTTGGCGATAGTCCATATGTGATCCTGGAGCAGGATTCTTTGAAGATAGGCGTTTTGGGGCTTACTTTGACAGAGCTGCCCGAGAAGGTAAAAGCTGAGAACACAGCCGCTTTGGACATCCTGACCTACAAGCAGGCAATAGAAATGCACTTGGACAGTTTGGATAGGCAGACTGATCTGATCGTGCTCTTGACACATCTGGGGCTTCCTGCAGATAGCTTATTGGCAACACAACTTGATGACCGCATTGATCTTATCATCGGTGGACACAGCCACGACTGGCTGCCTGAGCCAATGCTGGTCAATGGTATTTACATCTGCACAGCCGCTTCACGTCTTGCGCTGCTCGGAGCTCTTGATCTTGAGATTGCAAACGACCGTATAGTATCGCTCAGCAATCACTTAATCCAGCTCACTACCCCGCCTGAAGGCTACCATACCGAGCTGACCGCCTATGTCAATGAGATCGAAGATCAGATCAGAGCAGAGCTTGACCGGGTAATCGCAGTGATACCCAACGATTGGGTTCCCGATAAATACCGCGAAACTGTACTTTCACGCTGGATGGCTGAATCTCTAAAAGCAGAGTACGCTGCATCTTACGCTCCGGATATTGCAATCCTGAACAATGGCGGTTTCCGTACCACAATCCCTGCTGGACCTGTCACGCTGCGAGCCCTGCACGAGATGCTGCCCTTTGAGAACTATGTAGGTTTCTTTACCTGTACCGGCGCTGATCTGCTTACATTTCTAGAACTTAACGGCACCAATATGATGATGAGACCCTATGATATCTGCCAGACCAGCGCTCCCGGCTGGATCGAGCATATTTGCAAAGATTGGCATCTTCATATGCACGAACCGGAGTACGATCTGGGGACAGAAATACTTGATCCCATTAGGACTTACAAAGTAGTCAGCCACGATTATGTGATCGGGCAGTGGCAAAAGTATCTCGGCTTCGAGCCCCAAAATATCCAACTCACTGAGGATTTGATCTTTGATGCGATTTATCGTCAGATCATTCTGCAGTACCCTTTTAGCCTTGACTAAACATACATCTGCCCGGCATATTTCTGACGAGCCTATACCCTCTCCATTGATAACACATTACTAAGTCGTTGCAAGATAACTGTTTCCTGGCTGTTCATGCAGGATTCATGCAGGATTCAAGCAGGATGCAAGCAGGATACAAGCTGGATTCCAAAGGGAAAGCAATAGGACTTGACCCGGCACTACTCTCAGATTATCTTTTCAGTGAGGTAGATAATGCAGTGTATTTTTTGTTCCCTGGATAGCTCTAAAGTCCTGCTCGATAATGACTTGTTTGTGGTCATAGAGGATAAATTCCCTGTAACCAGGGGGCATCTATTGGTAATCTCAAAACGCCATTTCGCAGATTTCTTTGCTATTGAACAGACTGAGATGGCTGCTCTCAGGGAGATCATTATCCGCGCAAAGGATTGGCTGGATGAGCGTTACCAGCCCTCAGCCTACAATCTTGGAATGAACTGCGGACGACACGCAGGGCAATCAATCGATCATTTTCACCTTCACATCATCCCCCGTTACAGCGGTGACCAAATGCGTGGTCAAATGAAGAGAGGTCTGAGGGAGTATATAAGCGATTTACTATAAATAAGTTAGGAGCGTTTATGCGTTACCTTGTTTTTGTTCTGTTTTTAGTCTCGATCTCATATTTAATTGCCATTGATACAGGCAGTTACCTGCAGGGAAGAGTGCTTGTCTCTATTAAGGAAGATTTCTCGAGCAGGCTTTCCGTATCCTCAGGAGCTACCGGAATCCCGGAATTGGATGCTAAGCTAAGATCTCTGGGGATTACAACAATCGAGAAGCGCTATAATCCCCTTATTCGCAATCGCTATGCAAATCAACTTAGCAGGATTCTGGAGCTTGGTTTCGATCCAAGCATCAGTCCGCTTGGTATCGTCAATGCACTATCAAGAGAACCTGTAATAGATTGGACAGAAGCTATTTACATAGATCAGATCTTTGCAGTCCCTAATGATCCGCGTTATCCTACCAGCTTGAACTTTGCCTCGATGCAGGCAGAAGCAGCCTGGGATATTCACAAGTGCGAAGATGGTACTCAGGATGTGATCATCGCAATTGTTGATACAGGAACAAGTTGGATGCATCCTGATCTGGCTCCGAATATCTGGAACAATCTGGGTGAAGATGCTAATTCCAATGGTTATACACTTTATTTCAACGGCTCTACCTGGGTGATGGACACCGGTGATATCAATGGTATCGACGATGATGGCAATGGCAAAGTTGACGATCTGATCGGTTGGGACTTTATGTCCAATTCACTGGGCGATGAGGCCAACAATCCATCCGATGCAAGTGGTCACGGTACAATCGTATCGGGCTTGGCAGGAGCCAGGACGAATAATTCTGTGGGGGTTGCTTCATTGAGTTGGAATCCTATCTTGTTACCGATCTCGTGCAGTTATGCAGGGCAACCATCCAGCATCTTTAGAGGCTATGATGCAATCATTTACGCTGCCGAACAAGGTGCTGATGTGATCAATTGCAGTTGGGGTGGTAATACCTACTCACAAGCTGCTCAGATTGCAGTGAACTACGCATATTCACTGGGTGCGATCATCGTGGCTGCTGCAGGCAATTCAAACAATACTGTCCCGGTCTATCCTGCTGCCTATCAGAATGTTGTCGCTGTAGCATCTCTTGCCAACGACGGCACCAAATGGAGCAGCTCAAGCTTCGGAGGTTTCATCGATGTCGGTGCTCCAAATCAAAACACAGAGTCAACATCCGGTACTGCTTCATACACAACTATCAGCGGTACTACCTCTTACGCCTCTCCCATCGGCTCTGCTTTGACAGCCTTGATTCGCTCTTACCATCCAGATTGGACCCAGGAACAGGTCATCAACCAGCTTAAAGCAAGTTGCGACGATATTGACTTGATGAATCCGGGTAAAGAGAATCTACTGGGTGAAGGTAAGTTAAACGCCTACAGAGCATTGACAGACATTGATCCTGTGGTTGATCAGGAGCTTCACCTGGGTCTTTTCTCAGTAGGAACACCCAATGATACCAATAATAACCGGGCTATCGAGCCGAGTGAAAGCTTCTCGCTAGATCTCAGGCTCAGGAACTATGCCTGGGGCGTAGCGGCAGGTACGGCGAACTTCACCCTAAGCACTACAAATCCTAATGTGACAATCGTTAACAACAGCTACTCGCGTGATATCCCGGCAGATGATTGGTTTGATCTGGATGATGCATTTTTGGTCACAGTCTCACCGACTGCTGCCTCCCAATATGTGAGCTTTAACCTCTCTATCACAGCAGATCAGACCATCGCCAGCGGAGCCAGCCTGACTTTTCAAGTGCTCATTCAGAATGGTGGTGTCTTCGTCTGGGAAGGGATCGCAGGTGGCAGAGATATGAGTGGAGCTTTCATCCGTAGTACATTGCAGGGCTTGGGTTATCAAGTCACCTATGGGACTACATTCCCCGCCTCTTTCAGGAGCTTTGAAGCAGTCTTTCTGAGCTATGGCAACCCTGGATCAAATGTGGTTAGATTTGCCACCCCTCAGATGTATCTTGCTGTAAAAGAATACCTTCTAGGAGGAGGAAGGCTATATATCGAGGGAGGAGATGCAGTAGGATTTGATCCGGGATATTTCCTTCCTGATATCGAAGGCGGACAGGATGCCAATGAAATCCTCTGGCCTCTCTTGGGGATAAGTTCCGCAACGGATGGAGCCACAAATAGCATCAACGGACTGGTAGGAGAATCATCATTACCCACTGCAGGGATGCTCTTTGGCTCAAGCACACAGACCAATATGTCCTCAATAGATACGTTCGAGCCACTACGTGCGCAGTCCAGAACAGCATTTGTGGAAAGTGAATACGGAAACGTAGCTATAATCTCGGCAGGTGGATATGATCAACGCAGCTTTGTCTTTAGCTATGCTCTTAGAGAACTGGTGGACGGAGTATTCCCTTCTACGAGGTCAAACCTCATCGCACAGATTATGGCTTTCTTTGAAGCTGAGGATGTAACACTACCTGTGGAACTTAGCTCCTTCACCGCAGTTCTGGACAATCAACCTCTACTGATCTGGACCACCTCCAGCGAGACTGAACTCATGGGCTTCAATGTTTACAGCGCACCATTGGCAGACTTGTCATCAGCTACAAAGATCAATCCACTGATAATCCAAGCAGCAGGAACCAGCTCTGAATCTCATAGCTATAGTTACCGCGACTATGCAGATTACTCTTTAGAGGATCTATATTACTGGCTGGAAGCAGTTTCCTATGATGGCACCAGTAGTTTTCATGGATCAATCCACCTTAGCCTGGCAACTGATGGAGTTCCTCAGAACCCTCCTCCTCAGAACCTGGTCACAGATTTCACTGCTGCCTACCCCAATCCATTCTCTGTTCAGATCAGGCTGGATTACTCGACAGATAGAAAGAGCACTATTGAATGGACTATTTACAATGTAAAGGGGCAAGTGGTGTATTCAAGCAACAATGAACGTGATGCGGGAGTTTACAGACAGGATTTGGATCTGGATTTTCTGCCCAGTGGATTATACATTATGGTGATGCGTAGTCCCCAAAAAACCGCCACCCGAAAGCTGCTCAAGCTATAGCTATCCTGGTCTATAAAGTAAGAGAGCGCCCTATATGGACGCTCTCTCATTGTTTGCTTACTCGATTACAATCTCTTTCTTTGGAGTCGGCTCTTTCTTGGGGATTGTGAGCCGGAGCACTCCATCTTCCATCTTGGCAACAATTTTGCTTACTTCTGCATTCTCAGGTAGAAGCAGACTGCGTCTGTAAGCACCGCTATAGCGTTCGCAGCGGTATATAGTGCCCTTCTGCTCCTCATTCTTCTTCTCGCAAGTAGCTTCGATCAGAAGCTGGTTTTCGTGCACAGAGATCTTTATATCGTCTTTCTTAAAGCCAGGGAGGTTGGCAAGGATTTCAAATTCTTTGTCTTGCTCCACGATGTCCATGGCCATAGCACGATAGTTATCATCCGTGCTCTCTTCTTCATAGAAGCGATTGAAGAAATCATCGAACAAGCTGAGCATATTGCTCATTGGACGGTAGTCTGTCTTACGATAAGGTACGAGTTTCATTTTGAACCTCCTAGAATTCTTAGTATCTACCCATATTATAATGCTAGCCTCAAGAAAAGCAAACAAAAAATTAGCAGTCGCTTATCGCGACTGCTAATATGCTTGATTGTTGAGGTATATCTATTTGATCATTATCATCTTACGTGTCTCAGTATAGCCAACGGTCTCCATCCTGTAAAGATACAAACCGGTGCCGACTGCGCTACCCATATCATCCGTACCATCCCAGACCAAGGTGATCAGGTTGTTATGAGGCACGCCGCTAAAGAGCCTGCGTACCAGCTGTCCTCTTTGATTGTAGATGCTGACATCCACCAGGCCGGCAGGATCTTTGACAGTAAAGCTGATAGTCGTAGTGGGATTGAAGGGATTGGGGTAATTCTGAGCCAGTGAGTTGATCGCCGGACTCGTGACCTCATCGTCGTTGTCCACAGCTGTACCTGTCGTAAACCTGCGATTCCCGCTGTAATTACTGAATCCTGCAGGATTTACCGATCTTACTCTCCAATAGTAGCTCGTATTGGGACTCAAGAGATCGCAAACCACACTGGTGCCTGAAACTGCTGTGTTCTCATAAGCCATAGTTCCAAAGTAGGGACTGGCGGAAACCTGCACGTGATACTCATCTGCCAGATATGCTGAGTTCCAGCGCAAAGTAACATTGAGAGGCACATTTGTAGTGTTATTCACCGGGGACACCTGCGTCGGCACCGCCGGAAGTTCGGAGACATTACCCGTCGTAAAAGCCTGATCCGGGCAGAAAGGACCCTCGCCCTGCTCGCCCTCGGCAGCTACGCGCCACCAATACTGCGTATATGGTTGCAGACCGCTAACCTGATAGCTATTGGTGGGATGTCCCAAAAGATTCACCACATTACTTACAAATCCAGGATCAGTCGAAAGCTGCACATTGTATCCTACTGCACCGATCACTTCAGTCCAGCTTAAAAGGGGATTGGTGGGAGATCCCATATCGCCGCCCATGGGTGACAACGGCTCCGGCACGCCTAACTGGCTGATAATGCGGAAGGCATAGTAGTTGCTATCGTGATGTCCTGATGTCAGATGAGTAATCTTGACATGACAAGTGGCGCTATCGACCAGAGGCACACCCTGCCAGACGTAGCTTCCGGTATTTAGGGTAGATGCAACGATAGTGCTCCAGTTCGCTCCGCCATCCGTGCTGTACTCCAGCTTGACGCTTCCGGTGGAGTTCTTTGCTTTCCAGGTGATGGTCTTGTTTGTGCCGTAAAACCAAGTCTCTCCTCCGTGAGGATAGGTAAGCTGCAGATCCGATATCTTGATCTTGAAGGTGATTGTATCGTTTGTAAAACCAATATCATAGAGATTCAGGCCACCCGCGCCATTATTGCCAAGGAAGCCATTGGGAACGGTTACCTCTGAGATCTCAGTGCGGTTTGCATTGGCTGAATATGCCGCCATCGAGATCGTTCCATTGGTGGTGGTATTGGTGCCATAAGGCCTATAAAGATAGAGTTCATCCGGAGGGCCGCTGGCATTACCCTCTTCCCGGGCATCCAGCCTGTAAACTAGAAGTCCATATCCCGGCAAGTTATTGTCGTAAAAAGCACCGGGTTTACGATATTCCAGTATATAGCTCTCATTACTGCGCCAGGATGGTACGCGATAGATATTGTTAGTAGAGCTTGATGCCACCGGAGAAAGTGAATACTCTCCACTCTGTGTAATCATCGGAGGAGCAGTGAGCCACTGACCATAACGGTACTTCATCCAGGCGCTCATATGCTGAGGCGGATTGGCATTGGATGCCATCAAATCCCAGCCACCTATAGGATTGATTGTATTATCATAATATCTATATAGATCAGGAGCTCCCAAAGAGTGGAACATCTCGTGCGAGAGCACGCTGGCACCGCTGGAATTCAGAGAATTCTCAAGCTGGAAATTGAAATCCCAGACCAACGCTCCATTTATATATGCATCAGCCCCATACAGCACCCAGCGATGAGGCCAGAGTAGCTCCGCCCAGCCGTCCGGCGAACCCTGTACGATAAAGCAAACATTGTCGATATAACCATCGCTATCGCCATCCAAGACAAGGCTTTCCGGGATACTGGGAGCTATCCCAGCGATACAATTTGCCAGTAGTGTAAACTCACGGTAGGCACGTTCATCGTCATCATCCGGATCATAACCTATCGGATTTGAACCGGAGATCGGGCTGTAATAACCGCGCGGATTGGTGTCCGTCCATGATACTACTGCCGTTCCATTGGGAGCAGGATAAAAGAAGCTATCAACGTTAAGCTGTTGATATGAGGCAGCTTGGAAGTAGTTCTTCATTGAGTTCGCACCCGGATTAGCATTATTGAACATATTGTCATAATTCGTAATCGGCTGTGTGAATTCCGGTGAATCAGCGAATTTAATGAAGACCACAAGGTTGTTGAATTGGCCTGTATGCGGACTTCGTCCATTGGAATAATCACGCATAGTTCCATTGTATCTATCGTATTTACGCCTAATTGCATCCTGACTGATCATCAAGCCGGGTGCCAGGGATCTTTGGGAAGGCAGATCTCTTCCTACGACCAATGACCCTGCAACCAGATTGTCACCCCGGCTTTCCGCATACACATAAAATCCCTGGTCATTTTTGACAATCGTATAGTTCTCAGCATCGTGCAGCCAGTTATGAAACTCATCTCCCGATGCATATATGTCGATAACGCTTCCATCCGGCTGCGTAAATTGCAGGGGCAGAAAGCTGTGTGGAGCGGCAAAGGCGAGTGCCCAAAGGCTGCACAATACCGCCAGAATTGAGAGCTTATAAAGCCTCATGAATTACCTCTTTATTACATTTATGATCACAATCACAGGTTTTGGAATCCCGATCTGGTTTGATCAGGAGCCGGGGTGCAAAGAAAAACTGCTCCGTGGAAAAGCTAAAACCACCGTATTCTTCGATCAGACCGGGCGAAAGCAAGATATCCAGATCCCGGTATCTGATATGTAGATCCCCCTCTGCCTCTTTGTCGTAACAAAGGGCAAAACGGGCTCCGCTGCAAGATTTTGCCAGCAACACAAGCCGTGGCTGGCGATTTTGCGATCTATACAAGTCCGCTTTACGGCATACCAGCCTGTAGGCGGATTCGCTGAATACGAGCATTTTTTATCTTCTCCTTACTATTATTATGTATCAATTTGTGTTCCATTACAAGTTTTTTCTTTGTAGGATTATGCAGTTAACCGGATCTAGCTACAGAAATGCTACCGCGACTTGGGCAGGAGTCTTTCTTCATAAAGTATTTATTGTCTCTGATGAGATTGGCTCCATTTTGTATGGTCATCCCACTCCATACTTGCAAATGATCAACTGGATATCAAAAGCAAATCAAGTCGAAATCAAGTCGAACGCGGTTCGACTTGAATTGCTCTTGATTTCGACTTGATCTCGGGAAGACATACAAGGGATAATGGGGCTACCGGTGAGGGGAAAGCAACGCGTCATAGGGATTATCAGTGGGCAAATTGGACATTATGGGCAATATGGACTGGAATGACCGAATGGACTTTTTTCTTGACCAATCCCGATGATGTGGGAGTATGGCAAAAAAATGATTTTTAGAGGAAAAGATGTCCAAAGCAAAGATAAATCCTCCCAAGAAACCAGTGATGACAAAGCAGGCAAGCCCCTACGGCACAATGTCTAACGGCCTGCCGGTAATTCCTCCTGCTTACACCCCCTGGATACTTGCGGCACTGTTAGTAGTTGCCGTGAGTCTGATCTATTTCCCGGTGGCGTTCCAGCACAAAGCTCCGATAGCATCGGATATTACGCAGTGGCAGGGTGCAGCTAAAGCGATCATCGATTACAACAAAGAGAATAGCGATAATGCCCTGTGGACGCCATATATGTTCAGCGGAATGCCCAGCTATATGATCTCTTTTCCAAATCGTTATCCCTTCCTGGAGAGCATCACCAAGATTACGGATTTTGTGATAAACTGGCGTATCTTCCTCCTGATCATAGGTGGATTGGGTATCTTTGTGCTACTCAGGCACCTGAAAATGGATCCCTGGATCGCTTTTATGGGTGCTATTGCCTTCATCTTCAGTTGCCATTGGGTAGGGTTGATCGAGGTGGGACACAATACCAAGTTTAGAGCTATAATGTATATCCCCTGGGTGATCTGGACAATGTTTAGGCTGCGTGACAAGCGCGATGTCCTTAGCCTTGGCTTGATGGCGACTTTCCTGATCACACAGCTCAGGGAAAACCATCCGCAGATAAGTTACTACCTCTATCTGTTTATCGGTATGTACTGGATTTTCAATCTGATTGAGAGCCTCAAAGCCAAAGAGGGCAAGCGCTTTGGTCTCTTTACCATTCTCTTGATCGCTGCCTTTGGGCTTACTGTGTTGGCGGTGATGAATCCGTATATGAGTACGATGGAGTACAGCCATTATACAATGCGGGGCGGAGAAGCCGGCTTGGAGAAGTCCTATGCACAAAACTGGAGCTTCCATCCTCTCGAAATCCTTGGCTTTGTGATTCCGGATTTCTTTGGCGGCATCAATGAGAACTATTGGGGCTATATGCCCTTTACCCAGATTTATAACTACTTTGGGCTGGTCGTGCTGGCTTTGGGATTTCTGGCTCTGGCAGGCAAGCACAAGCGTATGGCAATCTTCCTCTGGATAGCCTCTGCGATCTTTACGGTTATGTCCTTTGGAGAATTCGCGCCCTTTATCAGCGATCTTCTTTTGAAGTACTTACCATATTTTAATAAATTCAGAGTGCCTTCGATGATCCTGACGATGACCCAGATAATCGGAGTAATCCTGGCAGCTCTGGGTGCGGATACCATCGTTAGCTATGCGGAAGAGAAAGACAATAAACGCTTTACGAGCCTATTGTATCGAGTATTCTGGATCTGTGGAATCGTCTTTGTTGCCTGGTTGGTGCTGGCAAAGCCAATGTTTAAGGGACTGCCTTTTGTAAATGCAGGTACGCTGGAGCAGCTCAAGCAACAAGGTCTTACAGAACTGCCCAATGAATACAAAATGCAAAGGCTGGATTTGCTCTACAAGAGCGGGATCATCAGTTTGTTGCTTTTGACAATCAGTATGGGGCTGGCTTATCTGCATATGATCAAGAAGCTCAAGAAGACTGCTCTACTGGTATTTTTGACCGGCATTATCTTCATCGATCTGTGGATTTATACTGGGAAGCATCTGCGCAATTTGGAAAGCCGGGACGGTCACGACAGACGTTTTGAAATGACCAATTACGACGATTTCCTGCTACAGGACAAAACAAATTATCGCATCTTCCCCTTTAATACGACCAGGATACGCCCTGCCGGTGAATGGGCATACTTCCATCAGACTATAGATGGCTATTCCGCTGCCAAGCTGAAGCGCTATGATGATATACTCAAATTGATCTATGGAGATCCCAAAACTGGCAGATCCGGTGAGTTCTACCGCTATCTTACGGGCATCTTTGATGAAGGCGGGATCGAGAAAAGTATGCCAATCCTGGATATGCTCTCCACCAAATACATCATTCTGCCGGATTCACTGCCGATGGCACAGTACTTCCAAAGGATCAATCCGGTCTTTGCCGGTGAGCAGAATATGCACATTTACAAGAACAACTTTGCTCTGCCCAGAGCCTGGTTTGTGAAAGAGCAAAGGCTGTTAGCAAATGCGGATTCGGTCTATGCAGCGCTATCCAGGGGCAACTTTGATCCTGCCCGGACAGCACTGCTCGAAAGCAAGGATGCAATAGTAGCCGGGGCGGACAGCCTTGCCAATGGCAGCGTGGCGCAGACAGCCTGGGGAATGCAGAGCTCGAGCTATCAGCTTCGAGCAAATGGCGTTGGCTTCCTGGTACTCTCGGAAGTCTATTATCCGGCAGGCTGGAAGGCTCTGCTGGATGGCAAAGAAATCACAATCTATCCGGTGAATTACATTCTTAGGGGCGTCAAGATCCCAGCCGGAGAACATAATTTGGAAATGGTCTTTGCGCCTGAATCGTATAAAAAAAGTCTGGTTGCCAGCCTGGCAGGCATCCTGATTACAATATTGATCGTATCGGGTGGATTCGCGATGGTAAAACTGAAGAAAACGGCTCCTGAAGCCCTGCCCGAAGATAATAAGTAAAATAATGATTGACATCCTGAGGCTCGCAGATTAGATATAAAAAGAAGACGAGTCTGTATCGAGGAAATTATGAATGAAGTCGCCAATGCCGAACACGTTGGTCTTTTCTATGGCCTGAGTGAAGCCGAAGTAGATAAATATACCAAAGATTTGATCCGTATCAAGATCCCCAAGGGAGAGCCGATCATCCTGGAGCATACTCACGGTGATAGTCTCTTCTATATATGCAAAGGTAAAGTGGAGATCAACAAGGGTCTTTCCAGCCCGGAAACGCCTTTTGCGCAGCTCTCGATTCTGGAGCCGGGGGATAGTTTTGGAGAGATGTCGATCATCAATGATGCCCCACGTTCCGCATCTGTTGTTGCGCTCGAGGATGTAGAGCTTTTGGTGATCCCGCGGGAAGTATTTTTGGATATATCCTTTGATTATCCGATGGTGATGTTCAATCTGATCCGCACGATCAGCGGAAGATTGCGCAGTACAAATGACAAGTTTGTGGATCTGATGAATCAGATGATCAGCAAAAACCGGCTCGAAGCTATTGGAATGGCAGCCAGTAAGATCATCCACGATCTCAAGACTCCCCTTACTGTGATTGTTCTGACTGCTCAGCTCTTGGAAAACATCTATCCCAATAGCTCGGAATTTACCGATAGTATCATCAAGCAGACCAAGATTGTGGATCAATTGGTGCGAGAAATCCTGGATTTTGCCAAGGGCAACGAAGGCGAGCCTTTGATCCAAAAGATAGATTTGGACGAGTTTTTCAAGGACATCAAGAGCACTTATGGCACCTCTATGCAGGGGCGCAATATAGATTTCGTCATCGAAAACAATGTCCGTGATTACGTACATTTTGATGAGACCAAGATCAAACGTGTAATCCTCAATTTGCTGAAGAACAGCACCGAGGCAATGGGAGACAGCGGAGAGATCAAGATCACGACAAATTTTAGCAGCAACTGGTTGCAAATCAGCCTGATCGATAATGGCCCCGGCATCTCAGATAAGATCAAAGACAATCTCTTTAAGCCCTTTGTTTCAGATGGTAAACCCAATGGAACAGGATTGGGACTTGCGATCTGTAAGAAGCTGGTGCAAGAGCATAAAGGCAGGCTGGAATACATACCCGTAAAGCCTCATGGCAGCCGTTTTGACATTCGCATCCCGCAGATAGCCAAATAATTCCTTGTCAAAAAAGCGCCCTTGGATTTTATGGTACAACTTATAGAATTTATGGACGGTGAAAGATGTCAAGAATATGCGATATATGCGGAAAGTCAGCCCAAGTAGGCAACAACCGAAGCCACGCTCTTAATGCTACAAAGCGTCGCTTTTACCCCAATTTGCACGAGATTCGCGCCCTGATCGGCGGCAAGGTGCAAAAGGTAAAGCTCTGCAGCGGTTGCCTCAAGGCAAACAAAGTTCGCAAAGCCATCGGTTAATAATTACTAGGCGGTCTTTAGCGACTGATTTTTAAACGAGCATAGTTCAGATAGGACTGATGCTCTTGGTTTTCGGGAATAGTGCTTAGCTCTGTTCCCGTTTTTTGCGTATAAGCTAATTAAGGTGGAGTCATGCAGATAGAAGAAATACATAGCAGGGTACTGGATAGTTCAGCAGTATTGGACGAGCTGAGAGCGAGTATCGCGCAGGTGGTGGTAGGTCAGGATGCCATCATCAACAAGCTTTTGATAGGCATATTATCTGGTGGACACGTCCTGATTGAGGGAGTTCCCGGGCTTGCCAAGACACTCATCATCAGCACCTTGGCGCAGGTTATGGACACTTGTTTCAAACGCATCCAGTTTACTCCCGATCTGCTTCCTGCAGATATCACGGGGACGCTGATCTACAACCAAAAGACAGGTGAATTCAGCGCCAAGAAGGGTCCTATCTTTGCTAATTTTATCCTCGCTGATGAGATCAACAGAGCTCCTTCCAAAGTGCAATCAGCTTTGTTGGAAGCGATGCAGGAACACCAGGTTACGATTGGCGATACCACATACCCATTACCCAGTCCTTTCTTTGTGATGGCTACTCAAAACCCCATCGAGCACGAAGGCACCTACCCCCTGCCCGAAGCTCAGGTGGATCGCTTTATGCTAAAGCTCAAGATCAAATACCCTTCAATGGACGAAGAGAGGCTGATCCTCGATCGAATGGTCGTGGAAGAAGAGCGCAAGCTGGAGCCTGTACTCAAGCCTGAGAAGCTGATCGAGATGCGTAGGGTGATCGATAATATCTATATGGAAGCCAAGCTCAAAGACTATATACTCCACCTGGTGCAGGCAACCCGTCATCCGGAGCGCTATCCCAGGCTGACCTCGCTCAAGGGATTGATCGAGTATGGAGCATCACCCCGAGCCGTGATCTATATGGCAAGAGCTGCCAAGGCCAATGCTTATATCGAGCACCGTGGCTATGTTATCCCTGATGATATCAAGGCAGTGGGAAGAGATGTTCTGCGGCACCGAGTGATACTATCCTACGAAGCAGAAGCAGAACAGCTCAATACAGAAGAAATAGTAGCCAGGATCTTTGACGAGATAGAAGTCCCCTGATGCAAACCCAAAGCCCATCGGAAATCCTCAAGCGAATACGCAAGATAGAGATACGAACCGCCGGGATAGTGAATGAACTATTCAGTGGGGAGTATCACTCTTCTTTCCGTGGGCAGGGCTTGGAATTTGCCGAAGTAAGGGAGTATCAACCCGGGGACAATTACAAGAGTATAGATTGGAATGTGTCGGCTAGATTTGGCATCCCTTATATCAAGAAGTTTCAAGAAACACGTGAACTATCGGTCTTTTTCATCATTGACAGCAGTGCCTCGCTTGATTTTGGCACCAAGGTTGCCTTCAAGCGCGAGAGACTTGCAGAAATAGCAGCCGTGCTGTCCTTCTCCGCTCTATCCAATAACGACAAGGTGGGGCTGATAATGCACTCCACCAAGCTGGAAAAATATCTCCCTGCCAGAAAGGGCAGAAACAGCGCGCTGCAGATCCTGAGAGAAATCCTCTATCATCAGGCATCAGAACACGGCACCTCTCTCAGTGGAGCCTTTGAGTATGCAGCGAGAGTGCTGAAGAAGCGCTCTATCATCTTCATTATGTCAGATTTCTTTGACCAGGAATATGAAAAACCCCTTAGAATCTTGGCACGCAAGCACGATGTGATTGCCCTGCAGATCCTGGATGATGCAGATCTGGAACTTCCCGATGCAGGAATCCTGAGACTCAAGGATCCGGAAACCGGCAATATAGTAACGGTCAATAGCTCATCAGCTTATATCCGACAAGCATATAAGAAGCAAGCTGCCATAGAACAGGAGAAACTGATCCAAAGCCTGAGAGGGATGAAGGTAGAACACGTACTAATCCGCAGCAGTGATTCCTATATTGATGAACTGCGTAAGCTCTTTGAGAAACGTGCGCGCAGGAGTCGTAGCCGCAGATGAGGAAGCCAGTCCTGATACTAGTGATGCTCTTTTACACTGCCATTATGGTAGCTGGGATCAGCCAAACGCTGGAAGACGCAGATTCGCTTACAGTGGGTTCTCGCTTCAAACTGAGCGTGAAGGCAGATTTTGCTATCAATCGAGTAGTGATTCCTGACAGCCTAAGTGGATTTGAAGTAATCAGCAATCAACGTATCACCAAAAATGCAGATTTCCCCTATGTAGAACTTAGCATCGTGCCTTTACAAACTGGTGCCCTTAGCTTTCCTCCTCTTGTCGTGGAGCCTGTAGTGCCTGCCGGACAGACATTCAGCACCGATAGATTCAGGATAAACGTGTTGGAAGTACGCGCCAGGGAAGACGAGACACTGCGGGATATCAAGCCACCCAAACGCTATCCCTGGCAGAAAGCTTGGTGGATATATATCGCTGCCTTGTTAATGGCAATTGCTGCCGGGATTTGGCAGCTTAGCAGCTATCTGGCTAGCCGAAAGAAGCCTGTCCGTGTAATCGACGTTCCCAAGACCAAGCCTGTAGAACGCGTTCTCGAACCTTGGGAGCTAGCTTTGCAACGCTTGGAGCAAGTCCTGTCGCTAAACCTGGCAGAACAAGGACAGATTACTGAGCTCCATTTCCGTCTAGCCCAAATCCTAAGAGCCTATCTGGAACAGGTCTATCGCTTCCCTGCCCTCGAGATGACAACTAATGAGACACTTAGAAGCCTACATCGGATTCAGGTATCACGCTTTCAGGAGATCAGAGCGTTTCTGCAAGCCTGCGATATTATCAAATTTGCCAAAGGGAGCACGAACTCCCAAGACTTGGACAAACGTATAGACTGGCTGAGAGAGTATTTCCTCGCTCAGGATCCCTTGAAAAGCAGAATCAGTATCAGTAAAGAGGGAGATGACAGTGTTTCGTCTGGCTAATCCAATCTATCTTCTGGGTCTCCTGCTGATACCCCTCTACCTCTATCTCCAATTTGGCAAACGTGAAAGCCTAAGCCTACCCTTTGCCAGACTGCGTATCCTATTGCAGCTAAAAGCTGATAAGAAGCTATGGCGCTTCATCTTTCCAATACTCCATTGCCTGATGATCTTGTTTCTGGTACTTGCTCTTGCCAGACCCCAATGGGGACGAGGCATCAGGGATATCAGCCAGAAAGGCGTAGATATAGTAATAGCAATTGATGTAAGCGGATCAATGCTGGCTATGGATTTTGCCCCGGATAACCGCCTCAAAGCTGCTGTCCGGGTAGCATCCGATTTTGTAAACAGACGCCCCAACGACCGCTTTGGACTGATTGCCTTCTCTGAGTTTGCAATCACGCAAAGCCCCCTCACATTTGACCAACGCGCAATGCTAGACCAGCTTGATAAACTCGAAGTCAATATTGATGCATCCGGAACAGCTATTGGCCTAGGCTTGGCAAAAGCTGTCGCAAGACTAAAGGATTCCAAAGCAAAGACCCGCCTGGTGATTTTGATCACAGATGGAGTAAACAATTCAGGCGAGATCGATCCCCTCAGCGCAGCACAGATGGCAAAAGCCTTTGGCATCAAGGTATATCCTATCGGAGTCGGCAGCACCGGACTCGTAAATTTCCCATTTCAACACCCTCTGTTTGGCACCCAGTATCAAAGAGTCCAGATCGAGCTCGATATGGTGACTCTGGATCGTATTGCGGAGCTTACCGGAACAGGTAAAGCAGCACTTGCGACCGACGCAGCCCAGTTCAAAGCAATTATGCAGCAGATCGATCAGATGGAAAAGACGGAATTTGATATAAAGCTCCAATACGACTGGCGGGATCGCTATCACAATCTCCTCTGGCTTGCTCTATTGTTAATGATCCTGGATCTCGGCCTCAAACTAATCTTAATCCCCATCCTTCCGGATTGACCTATGCGATTTGAGAATCCCTGGCTACTACTGCTATTAATACTGGTCCTGCCGATGATCTGGCTCTTGTGGAGGCTCAAGCATACCCGCAACAGGCGTTTTCTGTCATTTGCCCAAGAACAATTCTACTCCCAATATTACAGCTCTTTGTCACCCTTCTATTCTGTTCTGAAGCTCGTGATGCAGATTCTGGCATTTGGCTTCCTGATCATTGCTCTTGCAGGTCCACAGTGGGATTATCAGGTAGAAGAGATAAAGACCTCCGGTCTGGATATAATATGTGCCATAGACATTTCCCGCAGTATGGATGCCACTGATATGCTCCCCAGCCGTCTGGCACGGGCAAAACTGCAGATATCATCCTTTATCGACGAGCTTGAGGGCGATCGGATCGGCATTATAGCTTTTGCCGGAAATGCTACATTGGAAGCTCCCCTTACAGACGACTATGAGGCCGTACGAATGGTCATCAGCAGCCTTAGCAGCTCGATGGCTGTGAAGCTGGGAACCGATATAGGATCGGCTCTGGATCTTGCTGCTAAGTCATTTGATGCCAGCGAAGGCAACAGCATCCTGATCCTGATCTCCGATGGAGAAAACCTGGGATCTGAAGCAATTGAGAAAGCCCGAAAACTTAGCTCAATGGGTGTAAGCATCCACACTATGGGCGTAGGCACTGAAAGCGGAACCAAGATCTCCAATCCCGAGACAGGTGATGAGATCACCAGCTACCTGGATGTCAAAAGCCTTAGCCGGATTGCCTCAGCCGGAGGCGGTGAGTTCTTTAACGTAACCCCCGGGCAAAGCGAAATCGGCGAGCTTCTGAGCCGGCTATATGGAAAGGAACGCAGCCGTTTGGATGGTCGCCGCGTGCAGAGCTTGAAAGATCAGTACCAGCTATTTCTGATGATGTCTTTGATCTTTATCCTGATCGATATCTTGATCGTTCCATACCGTAAAAAAGGTCTAGTCCAGTGAAAAAGCCTAAACACTTGAAATTAATACTTGTTATTGTAGCGATACTTCCACTGCTCGTCCTCCTGATCGAGTCGCTGCTGTTTCCGCATCTAATCAAGAACAGCATCGCAGACTTGCTGTTTAAAAGCGGAGACTACGCTAACGCCCAGGATATATACCAAAAGCTCAATGCCCGAGCTGATATGGATTCCATCGCAACCGCGAATATAGCCAAAACACTCTATAAACAAGGTTCTTATCCTGCTGCTCTGGACAGCCTGAAGATACTGGAGCGCCAATCAGAACTAGGAAGCGACATCCTCTACGACCTGGGCAACATAGCTTTCCAACTGGAACGTTACCAGGATGCGCTCAATTACTACAAACGAGCCTTGCTCCAAAACCCAGCAGATTACGATCTGAAAGCAAACTACGAGCTTGCTTTGCGTAAGCTGAATCAGCAAAACCCTCCCCCACCTCCCCCTCAAGGTGGAAAAGATAATGAGGAAGAAGACCAAGAGCCTGATCCCGCCAGGCAGGAAGATCTGAGAAACATACTGGAGGGATTGGACCAGAAGGAATCCCGCGATAGGCAAAACCAACAGCAAAACCGCGAAGGCAGCTCCGGTAAGTGGTGGTAGAATGAAACGCCTGATACCTTTGATCTTGCTTTGTATCATGGCAATCCCGGCTCTTGGAGCGATCAGGGTGATGAGCAGTGTAAACAAAAATACCATTGCCCTCGATGAACAAGTCCAGTTTACAATAAAAGTCACCAGCGACAGCGAACTAAAGATGGATGATCCACCTGCTCCGCGCATCTCAGGATTCAGCTTCCGTAATATGTTTACCCGGAGCTCACAGCAGATCAGTATCATCAATCTTAGACGTCAAATAGAGCTAAGTAAAGAGTATGTTTATGTTTATCTTCCGGGTACTACCGGAGATTTCTTGATACCTGCTCAGAGCATAAGAATTGCCGGAAACACATACTCTACCAATCCAATCAAGATAAAAGTCGTAGCCGCCGGGGCAGGCTCACCTGCTCCCAGCCGTAGCTACAGCCCCTTCAATCCTTTCAGCTTTGATGAGCCGGATTTTGAACCGGATTACAGATCACTTGATGACGTCTTTCTGATCAGCATTCCCGCTACCAATACAATCTACCGGGGTGAACCGGTGGTCGTGTCCTACTATCTATATGCCAGCTCCCCCATCGGATCCTTCCAGCTTAGAGGCGAGGAAGACTTTCCCGGATATGGCAAGTCTATCTTCTATCAACCGGACAAGCTGGATTTTGAGCGGGTGACTTACAACGGACGCAATTATACCCGGGCTTTGATCAAACGCATAGCCCTCTCTCCCCAAAGCACCGGACAGATCAGGGTTCCGCGGATCAGCGGTTCTGCCAGGCTGTACAACTACGGCTATCAGAGCAAAGCGGTACAATCTGCAGATAGCAGGATAAACGTCTTACCGCTCCCGGATAACGGACGTCCCACAAACTTCAGCGGAGCAGTAGGTCGCTTTAGCATCAGCGAAAGCCTGAGCCCCAAAGGGATCAATCTGGGAGATGCGATCACCTATAGCCTGGTGATCGAAGGCAGAGGCAATTTTAACCAGTTTGCCGCAAATCCTGCCGTAACACAGCCCAATCTCAAGATCTCAAGCCCACAGATTGTCGATAACCTTACCGCCGGCATAGATGGCAGACGTACCGTAATCTATACGATCCTGCCTCAGGCAGCCGGCAGCTATGAGATACCCGATCTCAGCTTCAATTGGTTTGATTCCGCCAGTGGACGCTACCGGGTGTTTCAGAGCAAGAGATTTATGGTTGAGGTAAAACCAGCCACTGTATTCTCTCAATTCAACGATCTGATCAGCCGGGACGCCCCTCTTTCGATTGGTGATTACAGTGGTGATAAGGCATTTGGCAATTACCCTATTCTGATCCGGAGCATAATCTATTGGCTCCCGGTTTGTCTGATTTTGATAGCTGTAATCATCTCAGCAATGTGGGCAAGGGAGAAAAGCCTCAAGCTAAAGAATCCCACCCGTTATGCCAAGATACAAGCTGAGAGGCAATTAGCCAGACATTTCAAGGAAGCCCAGGCTGCTGCTCAAAATCTCTCTATGGATTTTTACAGTTTGGCAGAAAAGGGCTTATCCGGCTTTATTGAAGAACGATACGGCCTGTCAAACCGTCTATCAAATGCCCAGAAACTGCAGTCTCTGGGCGAAATGCAGATATCTGAAAAGGTCATCAGGAATCTCGATGCCTTCCTGGAACGTTGCCAAAAGGTAAAGTTTATGCCTGGAGCAGCGGATGCAGCTTCACTCAATGAGGATCTGGTTCTCTTGCAGAATCTGGTAAGGCTGATCTCAGATGAACGGAGTAGCGGTATATGAAAGCGAGAGTTTTCCTGATCCTGTGCGCCTTGTCCTGTATTTTTACCCTTAACGCAGTCGATCATTCAGCCAAGCTGGATGCTCTCAAAGCTGTTGAAGCAAAGGGGATAGAAAATCCTGATCTGTTTAACGATATAGGCTTGGCAAATTACCACCTAAACCGTCCTGCCCAAGCTAATCTCTACTTCCTGAAAGCTCTCAATCTCAATTCAGCTCACCGGGAAGCAGCGCACAACCTGGATTTCGTCTGCCGTCTGAGTAGAGACCGGGAGCTTTATCCCCAAAGGCAGTTCCTTGAAACTGTTTTTTATGGAATATACGACTTCTTCAATCTAAACAGGGCTGCCATCGCTGCCCTGATAATGCTACTCCTCTCCGCTCTCTGTCTGCATTGGTTGATGCACTGCGATCCGGATAAAGAGCGTGGCTTGCCCACCCTGCTCTTGATCATCAGTCTGCTCTTCTTGCTCTTTTTTTCTGGGCTTACAGCCACGAAAGCTTACCGGATGAGCCACAACAACAAAGCCGTAGTCAAAAGCGACAATACAGCTCTTTATAGCCGCCCGGAACGCACAGCCAGGAGCTCGATAGTGGTAAATGAAGCTCTTGTAGTACTGATTGGAGAACATCAGGCAGATTGGTCAAGAATCATCCTTCCTGATGGCAGTAGCCACTGGGTGCCAAGCTCCGCTTTACTGGCTGTCAGATAGCATCTTTCAGACAGTTTTCCCCATTCGGAGTAGCTGGTCTTCTTGAGATCACCAGCAGATCAAGCCGAAATCAAGTCGAACGTGGTTCGAGGTGATTTCGGCTTGATTTGCTGATGATATGCTGTAGATCATAGGCAAGTGATAGGTATCCCATTGAGTCCTGAAGGGACGATATCTCTTAGCTAGGGTGTGGATACCCCTCGTAATAGTGGTGATACGAGATGAATGAAATCCCACTCCCAAGCACAAGGATATTATCCTTATGCCTGGGAGTAGGGTGGCGGGGAGGAATTATCGGTATGTAACTCCGGTACCCAAGGCTCACGCCCTGGGCTATGGCACTTTCATTCCACCTTTCGCTGACGCTCCAATACTCCTTAAACGACAAGGCGGAGATGCTTTCGCATCTCCGCCATTATATCTTCAAGACAGTGGTTTACTTGGCCAAGTCTTTGGCTTTGATTTTGTCTTTCTTGGGTTTTACAGCAGCCTCGCCAACGAATTCGATGATTGCCATAGGGGCTGAATCACCTTTGCGGAATCCGGCTTTGAGGACGCGGGTATAACCTCCCGGGCGATCTGCGAAAGCCGGGGCGATTTCGTCGAACAACTTCTTGACCAGGGTTCTATCACCCAGCACGCTGTAAGCCAGACGGCGTGAGTGGACAGTATTGGCCTTTCCGTAGGTAATGACGCGTTCGACATAGCGTCTCATCTCTTTTGCTTTGGGCAAGGTAGTCGTAAGTCTGCCGTGTTCGATCATGGATTTGACCAGGTTTCGCATCATCAGACGCAGCTGGTCGGTTTCCCTGCCGAAATTTCTACCTTCAACTCTGTGTCGCATGTTTCACCTTCTTTTTAGCTGACGGAACCGGTTTTCTGGGAGTAGCGGGCTCATCTTCCTCGATCATTGTAGCTTCATTGCCTTCTTCATCGATGGGTTTTACACCACGACTTTTAGCTTCCTTGATCTTACGATAGATGGTATCGACATCCATACCTAGTTCCAGATCGTACTTCTTGAGTTTTTGAATGATTTCTTCGAGCGATTTCTTACCGAAATTGCGGTACTTGAGCATTTCTGCTTCTGACTTGGAGACCAGTTCTCCGATCGTATAGATCTTGGCTGCGTCGAGACAATTGGCAGCGCGAACTGTAAGCTCAATTTCTTTTACGCTCATTGAGAGAATGCGTTCCTTTTCTTCCAAATCCGGATCAAGCTCGACATCCTTGATATATTCGGGCTCTGTGTCAAACAGCGAGAGTCTGGCGAACATATCTTTGAGGATCTTGCCGGACAAGAAAAGGGCTATCTTGGGTTCGACGGCACCATTGGTATGGATTTCGAGGATCAAGCGGTCGAAATTCATACGTTCCTTCACACGTTGGTGAGTAACGCTGAAATTAACCTTGAGGACCGGAGAATAGACCGAATCGATCGGAATAAATCCGATTGGATGGCCTTCTGTGGTCTGGCGGTCTGCCGGGACGTAGCCACGGCCGATGCCGATGATCAGCTCGATCCTGAGATCTGTATCTTCGGTGACTTCGAGCAAGTAGAGGTCTTTGTTGATAATCTTGATGTGAGCATTTTCCTGAATCTGAGAGGCAGTAATCACGCCCTTGCCTTTCTGCTCCAGAACGACTGTTACTTCTTCCACAGAGGTGGAATGAATCACAAGCTGTTTGAGGCGCAGGATCAGGTCGATATAATCGGAATTGGTGCCCGGTATGGGAGTGAACTCGTGGTGCAAGCCCTCAATACGGACAAAGCGCACGGCTGCTCCCTGGATCGAGGAGAGGAGGACACGACGCAGCGTATTGCCGATCGTGGTACCAAATCCGGGTTCCAACGGGCCAATTTCGAATTTTCCAAAAGTACTGGAGTAAGAATCTTTATCATGCTCCAGTGATTCAGGCATCTGTAAGGGTTCGAGATACATCATAGTGGACTCCTCGCTTTTATCCAAAAGCATTATTTGGAGTAATACTCAACGATCAGACGAGTATCAACATTAACCGGGATCTCGCTAGCCGCCGGCACTGTCAAGAATTCGCCTCTCATATTCTCTTTATCTACTGAAAGCCAGGCAAAGGGCGATGTGCTTTCAGTGCGTTCCACCGCTTCTATGATGGCTTTGATGCTTCTGCTCTTTTCACGGACTTCGATGACGTCGCCCGGCTTCACGAGGAAGGACGGGATATCAACTTTCTTTCCGTTTACCCTGATGTGACCGTGATTTACAAACTGACGGGCCTGCATGCGGGTGACCGCAAAACCGAGACGATAGACCACGTTGTCAAGTCTGCGCTCAAGAATCTGCATCAAAATATCGCCGGTCACACCGGTCATCTTGGCAGCCTTGAAGAAGTAGTTACGGAATTGCTTTTCGAGCAAGCCGTAAGTAAGGCGCAGCTTTTGTTTTTCACGAAGGTGGACACCATAATCGCTAAGTTTGCGACGCAAGGTGCGGCCATGCTGTCCGGGAGGGAACTTGCGTTTGTTTAAAATGCGATCAAACTTGGCAGAACCAAAGATGTTCTCTCCAAACTTGCGGCATATCTTTGCTTTTGGTCCGGTATATCTTGCCATTTCTCTTCTCCCTTATATCCTTCTGGTTTTAGGCGGACGGCAACCATTATGAGGAATGGGTGTTTCGTCCTTGATCAAGGTCACTTTCAGACCAGTGGCGTTGATGGAGCGAATGGAAGATTCTCGGCCTCCGCCGGGACCTTTTACAATCACGCTGACGCGAGCGATACCCATTTCAAGACCAGCTTTGGCAACTTCAGCCGCAGCGATCTGGGCAGCGTAAGGGGTGCTTTTACGGGAGCCTTTGTTACCAATCTTACCACCGCTGGACCAGGCAAGCACGTTGCCGGCACGGTCGGTAAGGCTGATAATCGTGTTGTTGAAGCTGGAATGTACGAAGATGATACCTTCGTCAAATGCCAGACGAACACGTTTCTTTTTAATTCTGGTTTTCTTTGCCATTATAGCTCCTATTTCTTCTTCTTAATCGCGCCTGATTTGGGTCCCTTGCGGGTGCGGGCATTGGTATGAGTTCTCTGTCCGCGAACCGGAAGACCACGTTTGTGGCGAAGCCCACGATAGCAGCCAATCTCCATCAATCGTTTGATGTTCATAGCTGTCTGGGTGCGCAGCGATCCTTCCACGACATATTCGTTTTGCACGATGTCACGGATAGCCTTTTCTTCTTCGACTGTCAGATCTTCAACCTTCTTCATTTCGTCGATATTGGCCTTTTTGCAAATCTCCTTCGCAAAAGTGGGGCCGATACCAAAGATATAGGTAAGACCAATGAACAGCCGTTTGTTCTTGGGAATTTCGATACCTGCAATGTGTGCCAAGTTGGTCCTCCTTATCCCTGTCTTTGTTTATGTTTAGGGTTGGTGCTGCAGATAACACGGATTACGCCGTGGCGTTTGATAATTCTACAATCTTTGCAGATGATTTTTACGGATGCTCGTACTTTCATTGTATTCTCCCTGCATTGAGAAACCTTGTAAGGGTTAATGCATTCATTATTTATAACGATATGTAATCCTGCCGCGAGTAAGATCATAGGGAGAAAGCTCGACCTTGACCTTGTCACCCGGGAGGATGCGAATATAGTTCATACGCATTTTACCGGAGGAATGAGCAAGTATCTCATGTCCATTTTCCAGCTCTACGCGAAACGTCGTATTGGGAAGGGCTTCTGTCACTACGCCTTCGACTTCGATCACACCTGATTTTGACATAACTAACCTCTTATCATTGTAAGAATTACCGGATCACTATCAGTGACCAGGATGCTGTGTTCAAAGTGCGCTGAAAGACTGTTGTCAGCGACGAAGAATTCCCAGCCTATCTCTTTGACACGGTTTGTACCAATATTGACCATAGGCTCGATCGCCAAGGTCATACCGGCCTTGATACGGGGACCACGTCCGGGCTTGCCGCTGTTTGGAATCTGTGGCTCTTCGTGCAGAGATCTACCGATACCATGACCGGTAAGATTATCCGCCACGAAGTATCCCATTTGGCTCACGTACGAACCAATGGCATACGAAATGTCACCAATGCGGTTGTCCACTCTGGCAGCATCAATTCCAAGCCTGAGGGCTTCCTGGGTGACATTCATCAGGCGTTCGGCAGATGCATCTATCTTTCCGACCGCATAAGTGCGGGCTGCGTCACCATAAAAACCATCCAGCAAGACACCAACATCGATACCAATGATATCTCCTTCGACCAAAATTGCTTTGGAAGAAGGGATCCCGTGAACGATACCGGAATTGATAGATGCACAAATACTGCCAGGAAATGGTTTGAGTCCATCTACAGTGTAGCCCTTGAAGGCGGGGCTGGCACCATTACTGCGGATAAAATCCTCAGAGAATTGGTCCAGTTCCAGCGTGCTGACACCGGGAACAATCCTGGATTCCAGCGCTTCAAAGAGCTTGGCGATCAACTCACAGCTTCTTTGCATCTTTACAATGTCCGTGTCGTTTTTGAGATAAATCATTAGTTCGAACGTCCGCGCAGTTTACCTTTCTTCATAAAGCCATCATAATGGCGCATCACCAGGTGAGACTCAATCTGTTGCAGAGTATCCAGCGCTACACCGACCACGATGATCAGACCTGTGCCTCCGAAGTAGAAGGGCAAGCCGAGGATCTTGGTCATGACTTCGGGAAGTAATGCGATGAAGGCATAGAAGATAGCACCCGGAAGAGTGATACGAACCAATACCGAATTGATATAATCCGCAGTCTTCTTTCCAGGCTTCTTGCCGGGTATATGACCACCATATTTTACCATATTCTCTGCCATCTCGGTGGGATTGAGCACCAGAGCTGTATAGAAATAGGCAAAGAAGATGATCAATCCGACGTACAGCAGAGTATATAGCGCTGCACCCGGAGAAAGCCATCTCTGCAGTGTGGCCCAGAAACCACCGCTCTTACCGAAGAACATAGCAATGGTAGCGGGGAACATAATGACCGACTGAGCAAAGATGATGGGAATCACACCAGCTGTATTCACACGCAGGGGGATAAATGTGCTCTGACCGCCGTAAACACGACGTCCAACTATACGCTTTGCATATTGTACCGGTATCTTGCGAACTGCTTCAGTCACAAGAATCACAGCGGCAGTTACGCCAACCATTATGACCAGTGCAAGTATTCTAAGCAACCAGTTTTGGACGCTATTGCCAGCGGTTTGGAACATCCTGATAAATCCTTCGGGATATCTTGCGATAATACCGGCAAAGATGATAAGGGATATGCCGTTGCCTATGCCATTCTCGGTGATCTGCTCACCCAGCCACATCACGATCATCGTACCTGTAATCAGAGTAACGACTCCCAGGAAGTGGAAGATGAAACCGGGATTGGGAACCACGCCGGGAAGATTGGTGAGCCAGAGTGTAATTGTTACGGCGTTGAAGGCTGCAAGGCCGACAGTGCCATAACGAGTGATCTGGTTCAACTTCTTCTGACCATCAGCACCTTCCTTGCGCAGCTTCTCAAAATAAGGGATAATGCTTCCCAGAAGCTGAATAACGATTGACGCTGTGATATAGGGCATAATACCCAAAGCAAAGACGGAAGCACGCTCAAAGTTACCACCGACAAAGAGATCGAGCAGACCGTAGATCGTGCCCTGTCCTCCCTGGGGACTGGCAAAGAAATCTTTGAGAGCACCGGCGTCTATGCCGGGAACGGGCACAAAGCTGCCCAGACGATAGAGCACCAAGAACAATGCTGTAAAGAGTATCTTCTTCTTCAAGTCCGGAATCCGGAACATGTTAGCAATTGTCTTAAACAAGTTACACTACCTCCGCCTTGCCGCCGCTCTTCTCAATAATCTCTTTTGCACGTTTGGAAAAGGCGTTTGCCTTGATATGAACGGCTTTGGTGAATTCTTCATTAAGAGCTGCCAAGACCTTGACGGGAGCTTTAGCTTTTTGTCCCTTTGAGGGAATAAAGCCCATAGCTTCGAGTTTTGCGATATCGAATTCGCTCTCTTCAACGGTCATCAGGCGGTTCAGATTCAAGGTACGGTAGGTAACCTTGAAGATGTTTTTGAAGCCACGCTTGGGTAGGCGACGATGGATGGGCATCTGACCACCTTCAAAGGCGGCAGGTACTGTTCCACCGGCACGGGCTTTGGTACCTTTGTGTCCACGGCCAGCTTGATGGCCGTGTCCGCTACCTTGTCCCTTACCAAGACGTTTCTTGTTTTTCCTTCCGGCAGGTTTCCCCAGATTGTGTAAGGTCAACATAATTATTCTCCCTGCACGTTTTCAACTTTCAAAAGGTAGGATACTTTCTTGATCATACCCATGATGGAAGGGCTATCATCGTGGATACGGCTTTTGCCGATCTTGCCCAGACCAAGAGCTTCGATAACCCGCTTGTGGTCTTCTTTACGATTTATAGTGCTGCGTATTTGGGTCACTTTAATCTTCATTTTTCCTCCTGCCCGGTAAGCTCCGCGACAGTTTTATTACGAAGACGGGAGATGTCTTGCACGGTTCTCAGGGATTTGAGCCCGATAATCGTGGCTTTGACAACGTTTGTGGGTGTGTTTGAGCCCAAGGATTTGCAGAGGATGTTCTCGATACCGGCTGCTTCGAAGATGGCGCGGGTGGTCCCTCCGGCGATAACACCGGTACCGGGACGAGCAGGCTTCATCATAATGCGGGAAGCACCATAACGTGCGACATATTCGTGAGGAATTGTACCTTTCACGATCGGCACCTTGAACATTGACTTCATAGCCTTTTCTTTGGCTTTGCGGATGGCGTCAACGATTTCATTGGCTTTACCGGAACCGACTCCGATATTGCCTTGACGATCCCCAACCACTACGATGGCGCTAAAGCTAAAGTTTCTTCCACCTTTCACAACTTTGGCGACACGCTTGGTCTCGATAATCTTCTCGATAAAGGGACTTTCTTCGACGTTGTTTCTTTCGTAATTCACGCTATCCTCCTCTTAAAATTCCAGGCCGGCTTTGCGAGCGCCATCAGCAAGAGCCTTGACTCTGCCGTGGTACTTGTAGCCTGAGCGGTCGAATGCGACTTTGGTGATACCGGCGGCGATAGCTTTTTCGCCCAACTTTTGTCCTACCATTAGGCTCTGCTCTGTCTTCTTGAGACCAGCAGCGAGATCAATCTCTTTGGAGATGGAGGACATCGATACTAAGGTTACACCTTTCACATCGTCAATAATCTGGGCGTAAATTCCCTTGTTACTGCGGAATACTGCCAGTCTTGGACGTTCGGCAGTGCCACTAAGACGCTTCCGGATGGCTGCTCTGCGACGAGTGCGAAGGCGGGTTTTTTCTATATTGCTTTGTTTTATCATCTTAGTGCCTCATTTACTTGGAGCCAGCCTTACCGGCTTTGATGGGAACATACTCGTTCTCGTAGCGGATGCCTTTGCCCTTGTAGTTTTCAGGGGGACGGCATGCGCGCACTTCAGCAGAAAATTCGCCCACCAGTTGCTTATCGATCCCTTTGATGCGGATGATGCTGGTGAGATCACTACGAGTTCCCTTGGAGCGTGGTACAGCCTGAGCTTCCACACTGAGTCCTTCGGGAATCTTGTACATAATGTCGTGGGAGTATCCCAGGGAGAGTTTCAACCAAGGTCCAATAACCTCGGAAGAATAACCGGTACCGATAATATGAAGAGTCTTCATAAAACCTTCAGTCACGCCTGTGACCATATTCTGCACCAAAGCACGAGTCAAACCGTGATAGGCGCGCAGAGTCTTGGTTTCTTCAGCTCTCTTGATATGAACAATTCCGTCTTCCTGTTCTAAAGTGATCCCTTCGAGAAGCTCGTAATGCAGCTCGCCGAGGGCTCCCTTGACGGTGACATTGCTACCGGATACAGAAACAGTAGTTCCGGCGGCTAGCTTGATAGGGGCTCTTCCTATTCTGGACATCTATCCTCCTACCAAACCCGGCAGACATACTCGCCGCCGACTTTATTGATTCTGGCATCCCGATCGACCATCACACCGTTTGAACTCGAGATGATCGCACAACCCGTATTGTTGAACACGCTGGGGAGTTTGTCGCTTTTGACATAAACTCTGCGTCCGGGCTTGGATACGCGAACCAATCCCTTCATCACGGGCTCACCGCTATTGGTATAGCGGAGGTTTACCAGGATACGTCTGTAATTAATCTTGTTTTGCGGGTCTTTCTCAAGTACCTGCACGCTATTTACAAAGTTCTCGTTTGCAAGGATCCTCACAATCGCCTCTACAAGCTTGTTGTGATTAACGATCACCTGCGTATGACCGGCACGATATGCATTACGGATCTTGGTTAATGCATCAGCTATCGGATCACTAACGCTCATTCTTTCTCCTTATTTTTACCAGCTCGACCTGGTGATACCGGGAATCTGCCCCATTGAGGCATACTTGCGGAAGCACAGACGGCACATCCCGAAATCTCTCATATAAGCACGGGGGCGGCCGCAGATCATACAGCGGTTATATTTTCTGACTTGGAACTTGGGAGTTCTTTGTTGTTTTAAGATAAGTGATTTCTTTGCCAAAATAAATCTCCTTATTGATTCTTCTGGAAGGGCATACCAAGTTCGGCGAGTAGTTCACGGCACTCTTCATCGGTGTGTGCTGTGGTTACAATAGTGATATTCAACCCGCGGATGGCGTCTATCTTGTCGTATTCGATCTCCGGGAACACAGTCTGCTCTTTGAGACCAAAGGAGAAGTTTCCTCTGCCGTCAAATGAATCGGACGGGATACCGTGGAAGTCCCTAATACGAGGGATTACGATGGAGATCAGTCTGTCAAAGAACTCAAACATCACTTCAGAGCGGAGCGTCACTTTACAGCCAATCGGCATACCTTGACGAAGCTTGAAGTTAGATATTGATTTGCGTGCTTTTGTCACGACTGCCTTACGGCCGGTGATCTGTTCCATATCTTTTACAGCATTATCGAGCAAAGCCTTGTTTTGTGTGGCATGACCGACGCCCATGGAGACCACGATTTTGACCATCTTGGGGACCATATGTGGATTGGTGTAATCAAAGCGTTTTTGCAACGCTGGAATCACCTGATCTTTATAGTGTACTTGTAAACGATTCATTCCATTCTCCTCTACAGCTCGTCACCGGATTTCTTGCAGACGCGGACGCGTTTGCCTTCGCGAACCTGGAAGACGGCCTTGGAAACGGTATTCAGCTTCTCGTTAAAGAGCATGACGTTTGATGCATTCACAGGAGCTTCCATATGGATGATACCACCCTGGGGATTGCGCTGGGAGGGCTTGGCATGCTTTTTAATCATATTTACTTTTTCGATAATGACGCGATTGGTCTTGGGATAAGCCTTGAGGACTCTGCCCTTTTTGCCTTTATCAGCGCCGGAGATCACGATCACGTAATCACCTTTCTTGAGATGCAATTTAGCTTCTGCCATCTTTCCTCCTACAATACTTCCGGGGCCAGCGAGACTATTTTCATATAGCCAACTTCGCGGAGTTCCCTGGCAACGGGTCCAAAGATACGGGTACCCTTGGGCTCGTGTTTATCGTCGATGATGACGGCTGCATTGTCTGCAAAGCGGATATAGGATCCGTCCGGACGACGCACTTCTTTGGAAGTACGCACGATCACGGCTTTTTCCACCGCACCTTTCTTTACTTTTCCGCCGGGTGAAGCGGATTTTATCGCTATCACAATCACATCACCAACTGATGCATACTTGCGCCTGGTGCCACCAAGAACCTTGATACACATGGCTTTCTTGGCACCGGAGTTATCAGCGATATTCAACACGGTTTGTACTTGAATCATTCCATAACCCCTTATTTAACTCTCTCTACAATCTTGTGCAGAGTCCATCTTTTACGGGCACTGAGGGGACGTGATTCCATAATCTGTACCACATCTCCGACATGTGCATCATTAGTCTCGTCGTGCGCCATGAATTTCTTGTGGCGACGAACTGTCTTTTTATACAAAGGATGGATATACTGGCGTTCGACTCTTACAACGATGGTTTTATCGTTCTTGTCGCTCACGACTATACCCTGTCTGATCATTTTACGATTTTCAGCCATTTCTTACCTCACGCCTTTTGCGTTTTCTCTTTGATGATGGTGTTGATCCGGGCGATGTCTCTGCGGACGATGCGGATGCGATCGTTGCGATCCAGGAGATTCTTCGCCTTTTGAAAACGCAGGTTGAAAAGCTCGATACGGGCTTCTTCGCGCTTGGCTTCCAATTCGGCTATACTTAGCTCACGAATTTCATCAGCTTTCATAATTCTACTCCTTCACGAGCCACCAAACGGGTCTTGATCGGCAACTTATGAGCTGCCAGACGCATGGCTTCTTTGGCTATTTTGACGTCAACGCCTTCGATTTCAAACAGGACTCTGCCGGGAAGTACGACGGCTACCCAATATTCGGGAGCGCCTTTACCTTTTCCCATACGGGTTTCGGCAGGTTTCTTGGTGACGGGTTTGTCCGGGAATATACGAATCCAGACTTTACCGATACGCTTCATATGACGAGTGATGGCAATACGAGCAGCTTCGATCTGACGGCTTGTGAGCCATGCAGCTTCGAGCGCTACCAATCCGTAATCGCCAAAATCGATGTCAGAGCCGTTCCAGGCGAGCCCGTTGCGGCGTCCTTTCATCTGTTTACGATATTTTATCTTCTTTGGTGCTAACACTTAATCACTCCTTAACCTAAAATATCGCCCTTGTAGATCCATACCTTGATGCCGATCACGCCATAAGTGGTATTGGCTTCGATGATGGCATAATCAATATTGGCACGGATCGTATGAAGCGGGGTGCGTCCCTGTTTGTAACGTTCGCTGCGGGCAATTTCTGCTCCACCAAGACGTCCGGAAACCTGGACTTTGATGCCTTGGGCACCTTCTTTCATCACATTACGAATAGCCATTTTCATAGCACGGCGGAAAGAGACACGCTCTTCGAGCTGGCGGGAGATTTCCAAGCCAACCAGGCGTGCATCCAGCCACATCTTATCGATTTGCTCGATATTAATCGCAACTGTGATGGGCGATTTACGGTTCTTATTGATCAACAGATTCAGCTCATTACGAAGCTTTTCGATGTCTTCGCCTTTCTTACCGATCACCAGACCCGGACGGGCGGTATAAACATCGATAGTGATCGAGCTGGTCTTTCTAGAGATCTTAACGGTCGATACCATCTTGCCGGCAAGGCGCTTATGGATATAGGACCTGATCTTAATATCTTCTTGCAGGGCATCCACGTAGGCATTGCCTTGGGCAAACCATATGGACTCGGTGTCACGATTGACGCCGACACGGTAAAGGATAGGATTTATTTTCTGTCCCAAGGTCTTCCTCCTAATTACTATGGATCTCAAGCGTAATATGACAAGTCGGACGACGAATCATAAATGCTCTTCCCTGAGCTCTGGGCATAAAACGCTTCATCGCGGGGCCTTCATCTGCCATGGCTACTGCCACAAAGACGTTGGTAAGGTCAATCTTAGGTTCTTTGACCTGTGCATTGGCGATCGCTGAAGCGAGTAATTTGCCTATCTGTCCCGCTGCTCTGCGACGGGAGAATTTCAATATATTCTGTGCTTCGGTTACCTGACGGCCACGAATCTGATCGAGGACCAGGCGGGCTTTTCGGGCAGAACCACGGACAAAACGAAGTTTAGCAGTTGCTTCCATTTCTTATCTCCTATTTGCCCTTTTTCTTTTTCTCTTTGTGTCCACGATAGGTGCGGGTCGGAGAAAACTCTCCCAGCTTGTGCCCTACCATGTTCTCTGTGACATATACGGGAACAAATTTATGGCCGTTGTGCACGGAGAAGGTATGGCCAATGAAGGACGGGGTGATTACGGAGCGACGAGACCAAGTCTTGATCACGTTTTTCTTAGCTTCTGTATTCAATACTTCGACCTTCTTAAGGAGATGAGCGTCAATGAAAGGACCTTTTTTAATTGAACGTGCCATTATCTATTCCCCTTATCTCTTTTTCACTGCTTTCACGATATACTTATCGGAATACTTGCGGGTCTTACGGGTCTTTCCGCCCTTGGCAGGCTTGCCCCAGGGGGAAACCGGATGACGTCCACCGCTGGATTTACCTTCGCCACCACCCATGGGGTGATCGACAGGATTCATAGCGACACCGCGAACGGTCGGACGGATGCCCAACCAGCGTTTACGGCCGGCTTTACCCAGCTTGATCAGACTGTGATCGCCATTTGAAACCTGACCAATGGTCGCCAGGCATTCGCGGCGAATCAGATGTACGTCGTTGGACGGCATCTTGACGTGCACATAATCTCCATCCTTGGCGATAACTTGGCCATAGGCTCCGGCGCTACGTGCAATCTGGCCACCCTTGCCCTTCTTCAGCTCAACATTGTGAACGAAGGAACCAAGAGGAACCTTTTCTAACGGGATAGCATTTCCGATAGAGATTTCGGCTTCGGGTCCGGACATAACGCGGGATCCGACTGCGAGACCTTCGGGGGCGATGATATATCTCTTTTCTCCATCAGCATAATGAAGAAGTGCGATTCGGGCTGTACGATTGGGATCGTATTCGATTGTGGCGACTTTGGCAGGGATGCCAAACTTATCGCGCTTGAAATCGATGATACGATAATGGCGACGGTGTCCGCCTCCACGGTGACGGCAAGTGATGCGGCCCTGATTATTACGTCCGCCGGATTTGCGTACTGCCACCAGCAAGCTCTTTTCGGGCTCAACCTTGCTCAACTCGTTAAAGTTGTATCCGGTTTTGAAGCGAAGCGTCGGAGTGATCGGTTTGTAGTGTTTTACTGCCATTTCAAATCCTCTTATACTTCAAAATCAGCAATCCGGTCACCACTGCGAAGGGTAACAATTGCTTTCTTCCAATCAGGACGTCTGCCGGCATAACGGCCCAATCTCTTGGGCTTGCCAAACATACGTATGGTGTTTACATTCAGGACCTTGACGGAGAAGATTCTCTCCACGGCCTGTTTAATCTCAATCTTGTTGGCATTGATACTTACCTTGAAGGTATAAGTATTGGTAGCCTCTTGTTGGGCTCCGCTCTTTTCAGTGATCAGCGGAGCAATCAGGATATTACGCGGATGGATCATTTGCTGAATACCTCCTCCACTTTTTTCAGAGCTTCTTCGGTCATAACTATATAGCTACTCTTCAGAACTTCATACGCAAAGAGGCAATCAGCCCTGTTGGTCATCACATCAGGAAGATTCGTAAAGGATCTTACGGTCGGGATGTGATTGCCGTTTGTTACGACGAGTTTACGTCCCCTCTCGGGCACGATTTTGCCCAAAAGCTCACGGGCTTTCTGTGTGTCCGGCTTGTCAAAAGCCATCTGATCAACTATGAAGATCCTGCCTTCGCGGGCACGATCGGTCAAACTGACCAGGAGAGCCAAGCGTTTCTTGGTGCGAGGAATCTTGCGATACCAATCTTTGGGGAAGATCGCAAAGGCTTTACCACCGTGGACACGGACAGGGGTACGGCGGGTACCCTGACGGGCATTACCGGTTCCCTTTTGCTTGAAAAGCTTCTTGGTGCTACCAGCAGTCATAGCACGATTCTTCTTCTGAACCGTTCCTTGGCGCTGGTTGCCCAAGTACATTGTGACAACTTCGTGAAGCAACACTTTGGGGGAATTTACATCCACCTCAAAAATGCTGGCAGGGAGCTCGATCTCGGCAATGCGATCGCCGTTTGAGTTAAATTTAATAGCTGTAGCCATTCTGTACTCCCTTAGCTCTCTTTATGAATGGTCACAAGACCGTTGCGAGCACCGGGAACCGCACCGATGATCATCACCAGGCCACGTTCCACATCTACCTTCGCTACTTTCAGGTGACGGGTTGTTACTTTCTTGTTACCATGCTGACCTGCCATCTTGACGCCTTTGAAGACGCGGGAAGGCTGGGCGCATTGCCCGATGGAACCGGGACCGCGGAAGGACTCGTGAACACCGTGGCTCTGCTCAAAACCGGCAAATCCGTGGCGCTTCATAACGCCGGTGAAACCACGACCCTTAGACTTTGAGGATACGGTAACAGTCTCGTTTTCACCAAACAAACCGGCATTCAGTTCATCACCAACATTGTACTGGGTAATGTCCTGGCCAAAGGAAGGGCGAAATTCTTTCAAATGACGATATAGCGGGCTGCCACACTTCTTAAGGTGACCTTGCTCCGGCTTGCTGATTCGCTTCTCGGGTACTTCTTCATAACCAAGCTGAACAGCTTCATAACCATTCGTCTCTATTGTACGCTTGCAGACTACGCGGCAGGGGCCTACCTGGATCACCGTTACCGGCATCACTTTGCCACTGGCGTCAAAAATCTGCGTCATGCCAATCTTTTTTCCAATAAGTCCGATCATGATTAACCTCTGGTATTGGCTTTGATCTCAACGTGAACACCGGCAGGCAGGCTGAGTTTCTTCAAAGCTGTGGTGGTCTGCTGGGTGGGATTCACGATGTCGATTAATCTCTTGTGAACAAGCATCTGGAATTGATCCTGCGATTTCTTGTCGGCATGGGGTGAACGTAAAATCGTATATACTGACTTATCAGTGGGCAATGGAATAGGTCCTACAACCTTGGCACCGGTATTACGGGTGCTCTTCACAATCTCGGCCACGGATTGATCTAGTAAACGATGGTCATAAGCTTTCAACTTAATGCGGATACGGTTGTCCAGTTTACTCACTGATTCCTCCACTTATTGTGCAAAACAGCCCACAAATAGATAAAGCCAGACGGACATAATCCGCCTGTCGGAGCAGGCTGCTGTACTGCATCGTTTGCGTTAAAGTTTGGTCGCTTCCCAATCGGGAAACACTGCGATACCCCTGCGGGGCATCCCAATTAAAGGATGACATTGTTCCTCCTAAAGAACTATAAGTCCCTGCAATTTCTGGGACTTGTGCTATACGGTAAATCCGTTTTTTCTTAGTAAGTGCCACTCTTTTTAATCCTCGGAAATCTGTCAAACCCTTTTTTTCGTAATGTTTTAATTATCTGAATTACCCTTATTCTGACACGCCCTGAATGCGACATAAGAAGGGCCCGGCATACATATCCACTGAAATTTTTTGGCAAAACCACCCGCTCAATATCTGAGGAGTGGTATCCACTAAAGGGGAGTGGAGAGGGTTTGGATCAGGTATATATGGCAAAACTTAATGTTTCAGCTTATATTGATTACATAGCAACGAAGGAGTCATATATGTCTATTGATCCCAAGATTGTACTGGTCAAAAAGGCCTCTGGCCATACTGAAGCATTTGATAGCAAGAAGCTTATGAAGTCTCTCAGAAACGCCGGAGCAGAGCCGGAAGCTATTACAGAAGTGGTAACAGAGATCGAAGATTGGGTCTCCGATGGCGTCACAACCTCTCAGATTTACACCAGAGCCTTCAAGCTCTACCGGCAGATTAGTAGTTCGGGTGCATTGCTTTACAAACTGAAACAAGCTATTCTTGAGATGGGGCCCTCCGGCTTCCCTTTTGAGCATTTTGTGGGTGAGATCTTCAAACGCCGGGCTTATGACGTGAAAGTGGGGCAAATCATAGAGGGAGCTTCCGTAAGCCATGAGGTTGATATCATCGCCAGAAAGGACAGAGAGTTGATCCTGGGTGAATGCAAATACTCCCACAAACAAGGATTTAGTGTCAGCGTCCAGGTTCCGCTTTATGTTCATTCCCGCGTGAATGATATTGTGGACAAGCTGAAAAAAGAGCCGCAATATAAAGGCTTCACATTTGTTCCCTGGCTCTTTACCAATGGACGCTTCACTCCCGATTCCACCCAATACAGCCACTGCAAAGGAATCAAGCTGATGGGTTGGGACTACCCGGTGGGACAATCGCTAAAAGACCAGATAGAAAGAGAGAGGATTTTCCCGATCACGATCCTGAGCAACCTCAACAAAAGCCAGAAAAGCGCTCTATTATCGGAAGGAGTCGTCACTTGCAGCCAGCTTATGGATCAACCTGCCTGGTTGGAACGTTTGGGGCTAGATAAGGCAAGAAAAGCTGTCCTCAAAGAACTGGAGTCCCTGGCAGATGTATCTAAGCTATAAAGCTGACAAGCACCCACTTCACCAGAGCATACTCCCCAAATGCTACCAAGTAAGAGAGATTATTCTTGACATCAGGATACAGAGCCGTAAGCAGTGTGCCAAAGAGATGTAATCTCAAACAGAAAGCCTAGGAGCTACGAGATGGAACCCGAAATTGTCAAAGCTGATCCTGTACTGCGAAGGAATTTTACCATATTATCAGGGATCATAGTATTGGGGGCTCTAGCCCTAATATACTTCCTCAGTTCCTGGCTTCGCACTATAAGTTCGGAGGGTGATATCAAATCATTGCTCCGAATTCTCCAGATCTTACTGCCCGCAATGGCAATTATATCCATTCGCATATCCATCTGGATGATCAAACTAGCGCGAACGATCATTTCCGAAGCTGCCTATCCTCCTCTGAATCAAAAAGTAATCAAAGACACCCCCAGAGTTTATGGGAAAGCCGCCTTGCAAAAGGCCTATATATTGATCGCCCTCGCCATCATACTCGTCCTCGGTACAGTATCTTCCTCTCTTCTTGCCTACCGAATCGCTGATTCTTTCATATAAACTACTGTAAATATATCGGATTTGGCACTTATACCCGATCAATATCCGGTGCCTTAGTTATGTTACTCGGCAAAATCAACAAAGTACATCGGCATCCTGCCTTTGCCTTTGATTTCGATTTCTCCGCGTTCGATATAGGAGCAGATATCCTTGGTAAGATGATAGAAACCACCGGACACATTGATTTGCATTGCCAGCGACATTGATTCCATCCGGCTGGCAGTATTGACCGTATCTCCAAAGACATCGTAGATATACTTCTTGATCCCGACAATTCCTCCCACCAGTTCCCCGGCGTGCAAGCCGATTCTGATCTCCCACCGGTGTTCCGCCACCGCGTTGCGTTCTTTCAGGGATTGTATCATCCCCTTTGCCAGACGCAGCATTCGCTCAGCATTATCCTCTCTGGCAACAGGGAGTCCACAAACAGCCAGATAAGCATCGCCAATGGTTTTGATCCGTTCGCAACCGTTCTCCTCTGCCAAGCGGTCAAAGATGGTAAAGATCTCGGAGAGTTCATTGATCAAGACTTGTGGATCGAGATTTGAGGAGAGAGATGTAAAGCCAACAATATCAGAAAAAAGTACGCTGACCGCTGGAAAAGTCTGCGCTTCGCTTTTACCCGTGCGTTTCAAATCATCGGCTACTTTTTTTGGCAGAATATTGAGCAGAAGCGCTTCGCTCTTACGTTTTTCTCGCACTATCAGCATCGTAGTTATCAGAATTAGTGCCAGAAAAGCGGACAAGCCAATCAGGATAATGCGTCCCTGCCTCACTTTGAGGCTCAAGACTGCATTCTCCAGTTCCTTCTTTTCAATCGCGAATTGAGTTTGCAGATTGGCGATGTTGCTGGCTGTTTCACTATTGGAAAGGCTATCTGCAATATCTGAATATGCTTTGTAATACTTCAGATGCATCAGCTCCTTGCCATCCTCTTCGTAGAGTGAGCTGAGGTTTAGCAAGGCATCGCGCTTTACTGCCATTGCCCGGGCCTGATCGGCCCTGCTCAAGACATCCAGATATTGCCTTTCAGCTAATTGACGCCTGCCAAGTAGTTGATTTATATATCCTATAATCAGCAGATTGATCGCAGTCCTGTTCTTGTCGCCAAGTTCTTCATAGATTGCCATTGAAGCCTGGTTATAAGCCAAGGCTTTACCCAGATCGCCACTCAAGAGACTGTGATTTCCCAGATTGTTTAAAGAATGGGCGATCCCGATCCTGTGATTGGCTGTTCTGCTGAGTGCAAGAGCCTCATTAAAGAAGCTGAGAGCCTGCTCGGGCTGATCCAGAAAATGCAGACTTACGATACCTGAGCTGTTCAAAGCATCAGCCAATTCCTCAGCTGTTCCGTGACGTCTTCTCAGTTCTAGTGATATTTGATAATACTCTCTTACTTTCGCAGGATTTTGCAATCTCCAGTAAGTGTTTCCGAGTTGTTCGTAAGTATCCGCCAGATGACGGTAATCCCGTAAACTCTCATAAATTCGCAAGGCTTCCAGTGCCCTTTGGATTGCTTTGTCATAGATTCCTGTTTGGTGATGAGCTTTTGCCAGGATCAATAGCGATCTGGCTTGGGCTAGTTCATTAGCTTCAGCTTTTGATACGCTCAGGGCAGAATCCGCAATCTGCATAGCTTCAGCCGTGGATACAGCCAGCCTCGCTTCCGCGCGCTCCAGCATAGAGCTAAGCTCCTTAGCTGGGCTTGCCCAAAGCAAAGTTATAAAGATGCACGAGATTCCAAAGGTTATAAGCTTGTGGTGCAGGCGCATACTACCTCCCTCAGGAGATTATAGATACACTCACAGGAAGATATATCCCACCTTAGATCAAAATTCTATACATCAACGCAGTATGCTTACCACATTGACAGCGGGCTTACATCTCCATAGTAGTTTATGTAGTCCTGAATCTCATCCATCAGTTCATTTGGATCCATATCCCGATAATCTGAATCATCGAAATTGCTACGGATTTCACTTACCGGGATTTCCACTACAAAGTCCTGATATTCTGTTGACCAGGCAGCAGCAATGGAATCAATCCCACTGACCCAGCTATTAGCGGAAGAATAAGTCTCCCAGCCTTCACGGGCATAGAGCACAAGCACTGAAGCCCAGGCAACATAGCCATATGCGCTGCTTTCGCTATCCAGAAAGTCCTTGCCCACCAGCACGGTATCTCCCTCGTGATCAATGATGTCGCTATCAGAGCGCAATTCCGATAGAGCTCCATTGAGATTCTCCGCCAATAGAGCTACTCCGATTATGACCAAAATCAAAATCAATACAAGTTTTTTCATATCCTCTACCTCATTTTTTCGGTTTGCGGCAGACTAATCAGTAGCTCTCTGCTTGGCAAGAATTTTTTGAATGCATTACTAAGATTGTGTGGAAAAGCATCGAAGTTCCAGCCTTCGAGCGCCACAATCCCTATGCCCACAATGCAGTCTTAGTTCATTCGTCTATGTCTCAAATCTGCTAAGCAAAATATGCAATCTCTTAAACACCTTGGTCGCAAAATCCAAGCCCTATTGGTTAATGGTACTTTTCGAGAAAACCGCGGACTGAGCTTGCACGGATCCAATTCCCTGCTATAAACTGATCCTCGATGGCTGTGATGCACTGGCAGGATGTCTGGAACGTTTCTCGGAATATGATATTGGCAGGAATAGAGTCAAAGTCCGGAGGCTTGTACCAGCGTAGGCTGGTATCCACTTATGAACTACTATGATCAGCTGATGCTTGAGTACTATAGGGTCTTGAATAATGCCTGGAAAACCGAGATCAGAGATGCTACCCGGCTTGCCATCCAGATGTTGAGTGACACGCCCCGAGCCGAGAAGATTAACAAGGACTCCATATATAAGCTTATGGGCATCATCAATACCCAGTTGGGAGATAGGTCGCGGCACTGGTCAATGAGCCCACCAAGGCGATAATAGACCGCTGTGTGCGGCTTGGGCTCAAGGATGTCCAAGTGCAAGCCCCAACTAAGACCAGCATCGGACTCTGGGGCATCGAAGATCAGCATCTCTCAACCACCATTCAGAAGCAGCAGTTGTTCTGGATCGGCAACCACTTTGAAGCAGACGTCAGGCAGAGCTTCGCAGACACCCTCTCCAAAGCCATCGAGCAGGGCTATACCAAAGAAATGCTTGCCGATACCCTCAAAGACCAGTTCAATGACCTCGCCAACCGCTCATCCCACTACTGGCAGGGACTTGCAGAGCATACAGCTCTCAGAATACGTGAGTTCGGCAGGCTGCAAGGTTATAAAAAAACGAAAGCCAGATACTACAAGCTCTTGGTGATCCTGGATGACCGTACAAGCGATATATGCCGGGCTCTTGCTTCCCAGGATAAGGTCTATCCTCTAAACGATGCCCTGGAAGTGATGGATAATCTGATGGCTCTGGATACCAAGTCCAGTAGCCTGGATGATGCCCGGGAATACATTAAAGCACTCGCCCCATGGGTCAAAGACGATCAGATCGATTATGACTCAGAAATGAATCCAGTCGGTGTCTCCGGAGCGCATACTCCATTCCCACCTTTTCATTGGAAGTGCCGGACTACAACAGAAATCTGTTAGCTGTTTCCTTCCTTCTAAAGGGAAGTTTACCTTCAAGCCAATCTTCAAACATTACATAGGTTTTGTTATCTTTTTTTACCCAGAGCGTGCTTTTTTGGGTACCCATGATTGTGTTTTTAGTAACATAACAGTAAAGCCCTAAAAACTCTAGTCCAATGTATGTTTCAGTCGAGATTAACGACTCAGAAACAGGAAGGACTGCCGCTAGCCCTCCCTTAGCCCCGTCTGCATACCCTAATTCCCAAGGCATCCACTTAGAGTCTACGGAGTTTTCAGTTGTAACATATATTAAGCATCTGCTTGAATCTATACGATTTCTAATCAAATCCGCAGTGTCCGGCTTGACGTTTGTTCTATCTAATTGGGGATCATCAATCCAATCAACATATATAGAAAACCCCATGTCTTCAATAATTCGCTTAATTTTTAAAATCATTTTTGCGTCTCTATATGAATGAGACAAAAATATATCATAACCTTCCTCGTCGAATGAGGCTGCTTCTTTAATGAGGACTTGTTCCGCATCAAGTATTGACTTCTTAACTTGGTACTCATTGATCTCAGATTTCTTAAACAGAGGCATTACATCTCCTTAATGACTGCATAACATAGTAATATGATATAGGAATGTATATTCAAATCTTATTCGATTTTACTATTTTCCAATACTGTGCACCAAGTGCTGTTAATTTGCATGATTTAGTGTTGATTGCAGCATAGTACATGTGTTCTTCATCAACCGGTTTTACTAGCCCGACGCTAACCATTTTTTGTAGTTCTTTTAGCATTTTTGCATTGTCGGGATTAAACCCAGGAACAGTATCCTCGAATGTTGGGTCTAATTTGAATTCATCATAGATTGATTGGAAGTAATCTGTTAATTTTCTTAGTAACGATGTTTCTATAGGTGGAGCAACATTACGTATTGATATAAAACTCGAGATGTTGGTTTTGAACATCGGTCTCTGTTCCCATTCTCCTAGAGCTCGATCAATAAACGCGTAAACACTTCCAGGGGATATGTGTCCAATTAAGTCAGCACATTGCCCGCCCAAAGCTTCAATCAACAGTGATGTAAACACTCCATGTCCATCAGATTCCATAGCAACCTCATTGTCTCTACATGCAGCCAGAATTGTAACTCCATCTGCAACTTCGGCAATTTTGCTTGTATGCCCATCTGGATTTCCGATTTTACCTGAATAGCAACAATCAAGAATAATAATTTTATGTCTTGCTTTTGAACTATTGCACATCTTCATTATTTCATCCATTGAAACCCCTTCATCGTACCTTGTAAAGTCCGGAGTAACAATGTACCCTCCGTATGAGTTTATGCATCCATGACCAGAAAAATACAATAAAGCTGCTTCAGAATCTGTGGCAAACAATTCTTCAATCTTCCTCTTGAGAAATGCTCGATTTACAACGCTCGCATCAGTAAAAGTTCTAACGTCAAAATTCGGTGAGCCATCCGCGTTCCTCTCAAGGAGTTGATGCATGCTATTGGCATCTTTGACGCAACCACTTAATGGGCAACCCGTGTAGTCATCAATTCCAATGATAAGTGCCTTTTTCATTATAACTTCCTACAATGAATACTGCCTAATTGCATCAACGATGGACTGAGTATTCCATTTAACAATTGTGTTAGCATTAGACTTAACGATTGTTGAGGTTTTCTCTGAAGCCCATGGCTCGATTGCAATTACAGGTTTATTGAAGTCTTGTTTGGCGATTTTAATCTCTTTATCAATCCATTTTGAATAAGTAGCATAAACTCCAGCAAGAATTAATACGCAGTTTACTGGACGGATTTGAGATTTTATTGCCTCATATAATTCACTGTCTGTCCGTACATTATGAACAGGATCTTCTTTGGGTACAGAGTAGTTTGCATATTGGAAAAACGGTGCACTATTGAGCATAGACACTAATTTCTCGTAAGCATCACCGTAGTTCCACGAGTGGCTTATAAAAAGCCTATAAGTAAACAATTGTGGCACGTTTGCCTCCTTTTGACCATTTATTGAATTGCATGTTAATCCAACAAGTAGGTGGACTTGATTGTAGACATAATCACATCATCAGGCACTTTAATTTGTTTGAAGAGAAGTACTTCGAATAATATGCGTACCTTTTTATACAACTCATACAAATCGTATCCATTTGCTGCTGAGAATTCTAGTTCTTTCGTGAAATGAGTATACCAGTTTCTTGAATTGACAATCTGGTTCACGTCATAAGCGATATCCAAATCCAATATCTGAGAAATGACTTCCTCATTTTCTTTGAATAAAAGTTTTAGCGATGACCTTAGAGTACGCTCATTAGAATATTTTGTGGCATTTTTTAATCGTTCAATATAGTCTTGGTTCTCATGGTCGGTAAGATACTCTGAAATATAACGAGTTAGAGGATTATTGTACTTACAGTTAAACTCATCTTTATCGAAGAAATAGTGGTTTTCGTAAACGTATCTCGAAAAGGACTCCACAGAATAAACAGCAGAAAGGAATTGATACTCAAGTATGGCATCAAACTTAATGATTGCCAGATAATTGGAGACTATAACTCGATAGTTTCCTGCAAAAACCATAAAATTTCTAATATAGTCCTTTAGTTCTGGCATCATGTTTCTCAAACATTGCATTTTGTTAGATACTATATCTTTATGCTTATTGAAGTATCTGTAGAACACATCAAATTGGTAAGGTCTAGATTCGAACAGTATTTTTACCGATAACCTAATTGGGCATAGGTAATGACCAATGAGTATGGAAAAAAAGGCTCCTATACTATTATCAATAAGTTTCAACCAATCTAAGATTCCAATAACAGACGTATGTCGTAATTCAATCAAAGTAACTGGGGAAAATTGCGCGGTCGATAGATATGATGAAAACGAACTATCAAACACATAATTGAATCGACATGACAATGAATCGGTTAAGCTAAAAGAATCATCTGCTGAAGTATACTTGCAGTAATAGCTCTGGGGTTTTAAATCATGACCATGATCAATAGAGCATGTTCCTAAATATTGGGGCAAGTTATCAAATGAGAAGGTTATATTACTAAACTGCAAATCACTCTCATCGCCAATCAGAATAGGACCTGTGAATATTGTACAGTCGATAAAGTAACAATAAGTGTCATCGAAAGATACAGAGTGGAAACTAGTTTGCAGCAATGCAAGTCCCTCCCCACTTCTTAATTGACCGACAATCAGGGAGTGCTGCATTCTCTTGAAGTGTTCGTTGCAGTATGTAGCCCTGTCAATTGTTGGATCTATAACAGCGTACAAGGTAAGAAGCCCTAATGCTTCATTAATTAGCTCAAAATCTCCATCTACTTTATGATCAGGGGATTGAGGAAGCCAAAACTCCCCTCTTTGCTTAGTAAACCTGCTCATTAACCTTACACCATCCCGTATCTCAATGTTTTCACCTCACTTCCACAAACACTTTTTCCAGATCATCATGTTTTAGCACAGTGTCATAGAGTCCAATATCTTCACCTTGGTGTTTGTTAACACCGGTGTAGTTCAGGCTGGCATCCTCATAACGCTTGAACTTGTAGATAGCATCGTTCATCAGCGCGCTATTGAAGAGTCCCAGGCTCACCAAGAGCTCAAAATCTTTTACTGTGAGTCCGGTTACCTTTTTGAACAAGCCCGGCTCCAATTGGGTGATCACATCTTTGAGGGAGCGCTCACGATAGTCCGTGAGATACATAAAGATGGGGATGCGCGTGGCAAATTTGATCAGTTTCTCTTGAATCTGCTTACGTTTGGCTTTGAACTCTTTTTCGGTATCGCTAAGCTCTTTCTTCTCTTTTGGGCTCAGCTCATCTTCACTCTTCTCTTTACGAGTTTTCTTTACCGCCTCGCTCTTATTGATGATGGTCTCAATATCCTGATTCAAATTGCGAAAGCCTTCGATGCTCATCAGGGCTGTCATCGCGGCTTCGCTATTCATCACCCGTTTCAGGGTATCGTTATCCACATTCACCAATAGGGCGGATTCCCATCTGCGGGCAAGTAGCGTGGCCGTGGTTCCGCTCATGGCCATATCCAGTATCCCCGCGGCATCGATCTCTTTCATGCTGCTGCCATCGTAAGCGAGCACGGGCAGGAACTTGATGAATTCCTCCACCTTTTGCTCAGCGCTATCGCCATTTACGTTTAAGCGGCAGCTATAATCCGCAATTTGCCGCAGAGCTCTATCCGGCGCAAAATCGAAGACATAGCACTCTTCTTTGATGATCTCTTCCTTGTTTGGCGAGAGCCCATCGGGATTGATGATGGTCCAGGGCGATTGCACGCGGAAGGCGGCCTGAAAATATGTCTCCGGACTGCTGGTATTGCGCAGCATAAAGATCCCCGTCCAGGGCTTCACGGTAACCCCTGTGGTCAGCTTCCCGCAAGAGAGAGTGATGCTTTTGCTATTTAGGGGATCGCCCATGGCATCCATCACCGGAGGCAGTGCCGCGGCACCAATCCCCGCTCTGGGCCCCGCTGCCACGATGACCTCATAATCGTGATAAAACTTGTTTTGGCGTTTGCTCAAGAGATTCTTCATGGCATAGCAGCCGGCCACCGAGGGCAAGAACCAAAAGGTGTGCGACAATATGCCCAAAAGCCGGACATCCGAGAATGGCAATGGCGGCTTCTGCGCGCCCAGTTTGAGATTATCGATACTACTGGGCAGAAAAGCACCACGGATCAGATCCAGCCATTTCTGAACCTCGGCTTCATAGAGAAAGCGGGCCTTATCCCCCAAGCCCTCAGCCGCAAAGAAGACGTTGAGATCAAACTCATCAAATTCTCCCTTCTTGGCGATATCGATGATCGCTTCCGGCAATTGGTAGGTGAGCATCACCATGCGCGGCAAAGCGGCATAGGGATTATCCATGCCCACCCAGCTTTCCTTGGTACCTTGTTCATCACTATAAGTCCAGTTAAAGATCTGCTCTTCGATGAATTCCCCCGTGGCAATAGCCCGGAACGGAGTGCCGGAAAGATATAGATAGTGCTCTGTGGTGATGGGCAGGATGTCCTCATCATAGTATTCGATGCCCTCGCCCTGCGCGTAAGCCTGCTCGCGGGAATCCTCGCTTTCAAAGAGGTCTTTGGCGTTTTCCCGCCAGGCCCCGTAGTGATATTCATCAAAGATGATTACATCCCAATTTAGCGAATGCACCCATTCATTCTTGGTCTTGATCCCTCCCGTGCTTTTGTTTTTGCCCAGATAATCCTGAAAGGAGCCAAAACAGACAAAGGGACGCTCCCGATCGATCTCCTCAATTGCCAGGCCTCCGGGTTTGATGAATTGCCAGCCCTCAAAATCAATGTGACTACTGAGATCCTCTTCCCAGGCGCTTTGCACCGCGGGCTTGAAGGTGAGCACCAATACCCGCTTCCAGCCCAGTCTCTTTGCCAGTTGATATGCGGCAAAGGTTTTGCCAAAACGCATCTTGGCATTCCACAAAAAGCGGGGAGGTTGCCCTCTCTTGGCGGGGTCTGTGTACCAGGATTTGTAGTAATCCATCGTTCTTACCACCGCTTCCGCCTGCTCCGGCCTCATGCCAAAGCTCTGGCTGCGGTTGAACTCCAGCAGTTGCCCCGTCCTCACGGCATGGATGGCGCTTCTGAGCTGCTTCAGATCACACTCAAACCATTCCCCGGCTGGATTGGCAATGCCATTGTACTTTAGCATGCGATGCACATCATGATCCGTGAAACTGCTCCCATCCCCGCGCATGGCAGGCTCGGAGAGCACAATCCGGTATGGTTGCCTGCCCGGCCGCTTGGTGGGATATTGCTGTGCTACCCGCTCTTCCACACTGCGAGTGGTAAAGCCAACCTTTAAGAGTCCTTTGTAGTCAGGATTCGTGTCCTCATAAGCATAAATCCGGGGATTTAGCTCCGGGCGGGAAGGGAAATATTCTTTAGGCATCGATTAAATCCAATATATTGTCTTGGTATTCAACTGATTTGATTTTGGAATCTATAAACTCCCATTCTTCGTCCGTGATTCCCCATCGTTCCCTTAGTATGTCATCTGTATATGTTACATTATATAAGCCAATGTCTGGGACAAACATAAAGTTCTGCCTGGTTACATGTTGAGAAATTACAGCTTGCAACAATAGGAATCTGACTATTTTTGTGAATAAGTATGATTTATATGAATCTACTTCTTTTTTAGTATCCAAAGCACAAGCAACTATCCACGATTCAGTACAGCATTCGCCAGGTTTGGCAATTCGCGTGTTTCCATCATAGTAAAAACCAACAGGCTTCGAAAAATCGGTCTGTCCTGCTATCGGTACGTGTGGTAATAATAGCTTCCATTTATCTAGCAGAGACTTTTCATCTTTAACATCATCCTCGTGAGCGAATTGCAAACCAATGCGTTGAATAAACCAACAAGGGATACCCTTCTTCTTCGGAGGATAATTCGTTGGTAGACCAAAAGGTTTTCTGGACGATACTCTTTCACTCAGCATGGCTCCATTGTTTTCGTTGTGAGAAAGGACTTTCTTCACAATGGATAACGCTCTGCTCTGCCTTATCAATACAGGATATTCGTTTAACACTCTCTTTGTCGTGACACTTGAATCTTTGGTATGATTAGTCATTTCGCATTGACCTGCATAATCTCTATCCCACAAGAAATAGCATATTCCCCCGGCTACATCTACACCGGGGAACACATCAGAACTATTTTCGAAATCGGATAAAGCCCTGATCCTTGTATCAGATAGCATTTTATTCCTGAATTCATCAAGACCCTTTCCCCCAATGTACCATCTTGCAGGAATGATCATACATAAGAATTTTGGACTCAACTTCATAGCCTGATCAACGAATCTATTATAGATTGGGGATGCACTTCTTCCGTGCCCCCCATCACTCATCTGATAAGGTGGGTTTCCGATAATAACGTCAAATTTCATTTTGAATAAGTCCTCCGGATTTTCGGTGTGGATAAAGGAATAGGCATGGCTTTCCCGCTCTTCGCCGCGGTCATAGCCTTGTTCATTGGCTCCGCAGAAGAGGCAGCGTCCGTTTTGCCATGTGTGTTCGATGCGGGTGTAGTGGATGTTTCCGCTTTCGCTTTTGAACTGAGAGCAGACGGAGTATTTGCCATTGGCGGCTTTACTGCAATATAAGGAGCGGCGGGAGAGCAAGCTGGTAAGCCGGGTGATGGCAAGGCCAAAAAGCTGTTTGGTAAAGATGTGATCGATGCGTTTCTGGCGGTCCGGGATCTGAGCTTCCAGGCCTATATCCAGGCGTTTGGCGATTTCGCGCAGGAAGACGCCGGATTTGCAGGCGGGATCCAGAAAAGTGCTGCTTTTGTCTCGGAATAGCTCTTGGGGCAAAAGATCCAGCATTTGGTTCACCAGCTCAGGCGGGGTAAAAACCTCGTCACTGCTCAGGTTTGCGATGCAGGACAATACATCGGGGTTGTAGCTATGATCAGTAAGCATTTGCAAGCTCCAAAAAGTGGATTGGAGGGTAATCCTTTTCCGGTGTGGGGATATACACTTCTTCGCCTTGATCCGAGATGTAGGAAAAAAGCTCAAGTTCACCTAGTGATTCATTTTGGATCATGCTATGAAATGTAAAATCCCTTCTTTTGATCAGGCTGCCATTGATGGGAGACCATTCTGCAAACACAATGTAGCCCGGACGCTCACCCACGGTCATCAGCGATAGAGCGTCACCCCATACGATGTTGCATGAAAGGATATAATCGACGGACTCGATACAAGCGGCTTTGCAATCTTCAGCATATAATGCCTTGTAGTATTCATCCAGGAATATTGCCGCCAATCGCTGCCTGCATTCCTGAACATTGTCTTCCTGGACGTCGATGCCGTAGATGGATGATACAGCTATCACAGCGTTTCGTTCAAATTCAAACTGGGATTTGCGATAGCGTCTTTTTACCACATCCAGCTTGCGTCTGAGGATTTCTGAAAGGAAGTTGCCGGTACCGCAGGCTGGCTCCAGAAAACGGGATTCGATGCGCTCTGTTTCCTGTTTCACAAGGTCGAGCATGTCATTTACTTCTCTCTTGGATGTAAATACTTCGCCATGATCCGCTACTCGCTTTCGAGACTTTACTTGTGATATATTTGGAGTTATTTGTTCGTTATTACTTCCCACAAGCTACCCCTTTGGCTGTATGCGAGAAGCCAACTGTTAGGTCTTTAACTGGATCAAAGCCTGCAGCTTGCATTGCTTTTCTTGAGTGTCTTACCATGTCTGATGCGCCCAAATTACTTTCGGTAAAGTACCCATCATCAAGAGTTAATGCAGCTCTAAACTCCGTTTTATCTTTAGAATATCTGAATGATCCGGATATTTGAAAACTGGGCTTGTGCTTGATGATATAGTTGTAAACTGCTCGTTTCACTTCATGCCAATGTCGAGTTTCAATCTTTTCTTTTCCACATAAGATAATGTGATGTACTTTAGTGAAGCGGTAGTCTTTGAGTGGCTCAGTATGAATCGCAGGATCATCGTCTTTAGTACCATTGCCCAGATTAGAGTGTTTTATGCCGGACTGTTTTCTATCCCAAAGGCGTTCTATATCAGCTATTTCTATATCCAGCTTATGGTTCTTCTTTATAAGCTGCTGTGCAAATAGATAAGGGGAGAGGTCTGTCTTCTCGTGCATATTGATCGCTTCAGCTTTCACGCTGCCGATCAGCTTAATGCGAACCAGTTCATTACGCATGTCTTCTGCTGTATTGAGTGCTTTTTTGCGGTAGTTTTCCTTCTTCAGGATCATCTCAAAGGTTAGCGCTACATCATCGGGATCATCTTCCAGGATATTGAGTTCATTGAAGAGTTTGTCTTCAAATTCACCTCCGGCAGAGGGAAGGTAGAATCGCCACTTGATCCCATCGGTAAGGATGCTGATAGCAGATTTGTGATAGGCATTGTAAAGGTGAAGCTGAGTCTCTCCGGCTATGAGGTCAGAATCCAGCTTTCCTGGGGTCTTTACTTCGATAAAGACTTCTGCTCCCTCTGAGGTCTTCTCCGGAATGAACAGTGCTACATCCACGCGACCTGTTACGTCCTTGGTGATATTCTGTTGGGGTAAACGCTTTACCCTATACTCTGTGTAAAACTCTTCAGGATTCCAGATGTTCCATCCAAGGGCTTGGCATAGCCTGCCTACCAGAGAAAAGCGAACATGCTGTTCGTCCTTAAATGTTCCGTCTTTCAGTAAAATACAAATATCTTCAACAATCTGTTTCATTGATGCCTCACAGCCAGATTTGTGTTTTCCACAAGGAATTGTAAAGATGATATCTGTCAACCCTAAAATCTGTCGCATCCTTATGCATCCTTATTTGTAAGAATACCGGGGGCTGCTTTCATTGCGCTGGATCGATGATCCAGTAAGTTCAAGGAGCATAAATGGAAGCGAAACTGATGGATAGAATCAAAGAGCAGCTTGTCAGACATGAAGGTCTGAGGCTGAAGCCATACCGCTGCACGGCAGGCAAACTGACAATTGGTATCGGTCGCAATCTTGATGATAGTGGGATATCCCAATCCGAAGCCCATATCATGCTGATCAATGACATCATGAACTGCGAGAAGCAGCTTCAGGCAAAGATACCGGATATCTACGATGGTCTTGATGAAGTCCGTAAGTCTGTGCTGTTGAATATGTGCATAAGCATCCCACAAAGCTGCAAGTGGATAGTATCGGACTTCGTCCGTGCGCTCCTTTGCGGGAACCCTGCTACCTCGGTATCAATGGCCTGCTTAGCTTCAAGAACACTCTGGCTTTTGTGAAAGCCGGAGACTGGGAGCGTGCTGCCAATAACATGCTGGCCTCCAAGTGGGCGAAGCAAGTGGGAATGAGAGCAATAGAGCTTTCCGAGATGATGAGGAAGGGCAAGTGATCCCCATTCCAGTCGAGACCGATGCCATGCTCGCCATCCTCAACCTGCCCAAGGAGATGTCCAATAATGGCATCTTCAAGGAGCATCAGGGACTGGTGCTGGAGACGATCCACTCACTGGTTCTGCAGGATCATTACGATCGGGCAACTCACGATGACCTGCCGGAAGAAGAGCCTTTCCTGATCTCTTTTCGCCACACCCTAAATCCTTTGCAAGCAAAGTCTCCAGGGAACCCGTTTTTGGGTTCTGTTTCCTGATGCTGCACAGCACTTGTGAATTTCTCAATTTGAAGACCCTGGGCGAGGGAATAGTCAAGACCGTAGGTTTAGACCAATCTGCCACCGAATTGCTCACAGGAAGCGAAATAGACTCCTTCAAAGCCAACCTTGAGCTGAGAGCACTGACAGGGCTTCGAGACTATCTCAATCAGCAGGGTCAGAATCGCCTGGGTCGAACGTAAACACCTGTCTTGGACTGATAAAGAGACAGGTAAAGCTCTGACCGTAGCCGAGATCGCTTATCTCATCCGGGGCAAGATCAGATCACTCTCTTATAAACAAAAGTCTTGACAGCAGGGGCGTTCACCTAAGACTGGCGTTGTGGTTATCGGAAACCACATTTGGAGTGCGTATATGTGTACGGGTGCAGTGATTTAATCCCCCTCCGGAGCGAGAGCTCCATATATCCATTTGGGGATTGTTGCGCCAAAATTTCGGAATCTATGGAGATATTGGAGGATTACTATGAAGCCGAAAAAATGCCCGAAATGTAAGTCTGACCAGGTCGTACCTATCCTATACGGCCTTGTCAAAGATCATGATACCTGGGAGCAGAGTAAACGAGGAGAGCTAATTCTGGGAGGAGTCAAGGTAGGTCCGCATCTGCCGACTCACTACTGCAAAGCCTGCCATCACAAGTTTCTGGATAAGGAGGCTGCCAAAGGGCGATTTTGATACGAAGAGGGATTTAGAGCTTGACTGAGTCTGCTTTCCGGATTAGAATAAGTATATCAAATCAATAGGAGATAGACTAATGAATAGATTGTTCCGTTCGGATTTGTCGGATAAACTGCCTGCCATCATCAGCGTGCCACAACGCAAGCGGATGATGTGTCTGAATGAAAGCTGCCTCGATCCCTATCAGGCTATTAAAGACCAGTTCTTGCACAGAATGGAAGATATACGCTTAAATCGTTATCTCTCGCCAATCACGCAGGATCTGAACGATAAGCTGGCTCAATACGCCGGATGCGGGATCAGCCCAAAGCAAGTGATCTGGGGCAATGGCGCAGATGACGTGCTCTATCATATCTTCCTCTCGGTAAGGGAGAATGCTGAATCCTTTGCTGTGAGCCTGGCACCTTCGTACTTTGACTACAAGACCTTTTGCGATGCTGTGGGCTTGGGGATCAAATTCCAAGACCTGGAAGAAGACTTTAGCTTTGATACTGCCAAGTACATCGAGAAAGCCAAGGATCCCAATTGTAAGCTGGCTATATTATGCAATCCTAACAACCCGACGGGAAATCTATACAGCAAAGAGCAACTCCGCACTATCGTCGATGCCCTGCCGGAAAAGCTGGTCTTGATCGACGAGACTTATTACGAATTCTCCGATACCAGCTTTCTGGGTGAGTTGGATCAGCATCCCAATCTGATTCTTACCCGCAGCTTTTCAAAAGCTTTCTCGGGAGCAGGCCTGCGCTTTGGCTATGCCCTGTCTTCCGAAGAAAACATCTATGAACTCAGCAAGGTGTTTCAGACCTTTCATACCAGCATCCTGAATCAGGCTTTTGCACTTACCATTCTGGAAAATGTACCGCTCTTTTGCGCCCAAGTGCTAAAAACCATCGATATGCGGACAGAGATGTATGAAAAGCTGAAAGCTATCCCGGGAATGCGAGTGCACCCATCTCATACGAACTTCCTGACCTTCACAATCGGAGAGCGATCCCACGAGCTCTTTGAATATCTCAAAGATAATGAGATTGCGCTACGCGATGTCGGGGCTCATCCGAGGCTAAAGAGCTGCCTCAGAGCTACCCTGAGCTGCGAAGAAGACAACGATGCCCTCTACAAAGCCATCCTGGCTTTCCTAAAGCTCTGAAGAACCAGTTCATTATTAAACAAACATAAAAGGCTGTCCATACGGGCAGCCTTTCATTATTGCTTTGGATGAGTTTATTTGATCATCACCATCCGGCGGGTAAGGGTCTGATTGGCTGTCTCAAGGCGATACAGATAGACTCCGCTAGCAACCGGACGACCATTATCATCAGTTCCATTCCATACAACACTGTGCGATCCGGAGTCTCTGGTATCATCCACCAGAGCCCGTACCAACTGACCACGCAGATTGTAGATACCCAGCTTTACCGGCTGAGCTTGTGCCAGGCTATAGCTAATAGTAGTGGATGGATTGAAGGGATTGGGATAGTTTGGCATAAGACCTGTCTGGACGATCGGAGCAGTAATATCATGATTTGCCACGGCATTGGAGCCGCCGGTAAGGATACGGATATTATCCAGAGTCCAGCCCGGATCGGTAAGATCAACGTGAATTGATTGATCCACCAAGCGGAATCTGAGACGGATGCTTTGTCCGGCGAATGCCCCCATAGGTACAAATTCACGACGGAAGCTATTCCAAAGACCGGATTTTGTCCAGATTGGCGTCCAGTTCTCACCGTTATCAGTACTGACCTCCACTGTACAAGGATCATAATCCCACTCCGTGTAGAGATGCGAATCAAAGCTCAGCATTACATCAGGTCCACCGGGGATGTATATAGGCTCGTTGTAAGTGATATTTACATCACAATTCTGCTCGTAAAAACCAAAGCCTTCCCAGCTATCGGTGATGGCTGATCCACTGGCAGAGAGTTCACTCTGGAGTGACCAGGGACCGGTAATGGTCCAATCATCCATACCATCTTCCCAATCTTCGTTGACCAAGGCTGTGGCTTGTTCCAGATTGATCACATAGTAGTTGTATCCGGGGTGAAGTGTGATGTCACCAATGTAAGGGAAGTATCCATCGGCAAAAATCTCTACCCTGTAAGTACCTTCAAAGCTAAAGTGGTGGAAAGTACCATCACTGATTATGGTATCGGCATCTTGATCGTAAAAGATTATCTTGGCAGGGATGGGTTGACCGCCACTCTTGATCTCCCCTGCAAAGGCTGCAGAAGGAATAGGTTGCAAAGTGACATTGCGGGTAGTCCAGGCATTGTTATTGACCATCACTGAGGCAGTATAGTCTGCATAACCTTCCTTTCGCACTTTTAAAGTGTAAGTGCCGGTAGTCAAAGGCTTCCAGTATCTACCTGTATCTTCATTACTGAGACGCTTGCGAAACCAGGGAGCATCACGTTCTACAATGATTATCTGAGCTTCCAAAGGATTACCGTCCGGATCGGTGATCTTACCCGTAAGCATAGAGTTTGATGGTGAACTTGGGCTGAACATCAAGCTGCGGTTCAAGAGCCACCTCACGCCATTGGAGCAGCGATTGATCGTATCAACCATCAGCAAAGAATCCGGCTGGATATTGCGAGTACCGCATTCAATCAACATCTGGACAGTGCCCCACTGCTGATACATCCAGTCGTGCGTGGCACCCTTACGGCTCAGATTGGGCGATGCCTGATAAGTACCACCTCCGGCTTCAGTATTGATCTGGCTGGCTATACCTGTTCCGATTGAGGCAAAGAACGCCAGATCCGGAGAGGGACGCACGTCTTTCCAATTAAAAGGATAATACAGCTTTTCAGAGAGATTACCCGTCCTGGAAGAGTGCCAGACTATGGAATAGACAAACTTCTGCTCATTGCTGAGTTGCTCCAAGGCTTGGCTTTCGGATTCGGACATCGGAGCGGGTCCCCTGTAATAGTCAAATACTTCAAGGCTGCCCGGTTGCAGGAGAGTGTCTCCGTGTGCCCAGTTGAAGCTCATATTGCGGTTTATATCCACTCCATCTATATCATATCCTACAAGAGGACTAAAGTCGAAAATACCATTGAGATTGTTGTCCCGCTTGTTCTTACGATAGGATGTGTCCATATTGGAGGTCACAACGTTGTGTCCTTCCGGGGTAAAGGTCGGCACAAACCACATATCAAGCTGTTGAATCCACTGGGAATAAGGCGAGACCTGGCTGTTGCTAAGGATCTCCAGGATATTGGCCATCGTGATCTGTACTCCCAAGACCTCTTCGGCGTGCACTTGCCCGATAAAGAGGATTGAGGGTTCGTCTTCCTCGACCTGAGGATTATCTGATATCCTGATCGCTTTGATTGGGATATTCTCCTCTTGAGAATGGCCTATAGTATAGACTTTGCAGAGATTGGGATACTGAGTCTCATATTGACTGAGCATCGTCTGAATCTGGTCATAAGTGTAGTAACAGGTTGGCAGGTTTTGCGCCATCAGCCAGCCGGCACTTACCAATAGCATTATTAAAAGTATGTTTCTCATCTCTCACCCCCATCAGAAAGTAGTTCTTGCACCCAAAACCCCAGTATGTCTTCCAATTCTTCGCTGTACCCAGTGTGATCCCATGCCAGATTACCTTCCTGGTCGATCACACAGATATATGGTATGCCATCAAATCCGTAGCTGCCGGAAAGCTCTCGATCCCCTGCCAGATAAGTCATCGCAAAGTTATTTTCCCTGATATACGCTTTTGCTGCTTCGGGATTGCGTTCCCAGACGTTTACGCTGAATACTTGCACACCTGCAGGCATTCTGCTCTTCATCCAGCTATCGATGATCGGCATCGACATCCGGCAAGGGCTGCACCAGGTAGCCCAGAAATCCAGGATAATAATCTGCCCCCTTAGGGATTCCAAGCTCACCAGATTGCCTTCCATATCAGGTAGATTCCACAGAGGAGCGGGAGTGTTTTTCCGATTTGCTATTGCAGCCGCCCTGATCTGAGGCAAAGCTGTCTCATGCTCCAAGCGTGCCCTCTGGACAAGCTCCTGAAAACGCTCTTGAGTAGAAAGCGCACCCCATCTGCTGCTATCTTCCAAATCTCTCAAACTGATATCGCCCCTTTCAAAGGACGAATTCACCAGCTCAAAAGCCCTGTCATACATAGCTCTGGATATATAGATTTCGATCAGGATGCCTTCCATCCTCGCATCTGTCATAATCTGCGGATTATCAGCCAAATACTGATCCAGGATCTGCCAATTCTCGATCTTACGTAGGGTATCCAGCCGGTAATACTGCAGCATCGCAAGGCTATCCTGAGGCTCAACCTGACGGCTACGCACCATACTGCTCACGAGCTTGGGGAATAGTGTGTCAAAGACCTGCATATTACCGGAAGTGATGATCAATTCGTTGATTGCCTGGTAATTTGCTTGAATTGCCGAGGGATCGCTCAAACGCATTGCATAAAGTCCTGCCTGAGCCAGATCGTCTCTATAATACTTGTAGTTCATCAGAGTTACAAGGATATAATCATCGGTGGGAAACTTCTGTAAACCTATCTCCAAGAGCGCCATATCGCTATCAATGACCATCGATACATAGTGAGTAAGGCTGGAATCTGCCTCAGCATCGAAGAAATGATTGAGATATGCTCCGCTGAGGCTGCGATAAGCCCAATAGAACTCCGGCGCTTCGGTAACCAAATCCCGACTTTCAGAGATATAAAGCACAGGATCTTCAAGTGTCCTGGTCCACAGATAGTGCATCTGGGGATCTCCCGGAGCTTGCAGATGTCTCTGCCTGAAATACTCGCGGCAAGCCTCGCTATCGAGCTCCATCCAGTAGTTTTGAACCGTACGGAAATCCTCCAACTGACTCATTTGAGGCAGCATCTCATTGATCACTATCGCTGCTTCGGCGTTGCTCTGAGTATTGCGTATCCTGGCTGTAAAATCATCGCCCAAAGGGCTCGCTATCAGCAGGATAGGCAGCAAAACAAGCGCCAAGGCTATATATTTCTTTGGAATCATTATTCCTCCTGTCTGTACTTCAGTATCTTATGCAAAGTTTATACCAAAACAGCCATTTCTATTTTCCGGACTGCACTTTGCCCCACCGTCACCCAGCATAGATTAGTAGTAACACAAGGCTTCATTTTTAATAATACGACCGCTTGCGGAACAGTTTACTGCATCAAATCAACAAAATCTTCACAGAAAAGGACAGTTTTCTCTTGACCTCATTTGCTGTATCTTCAGCATTGGTATGATGAGGATGAAAAAAACAATGAGAGCGATTATACTAATAGCAAGCCTGGCATTGGTCTTTGGATTTATCTCCAGAAACGATCCGGCACCGCGTATTTATAGAGTCCAATCCCCCGAGATTGATGAATGTTCCGGGATGGCATCATCTCGCCTAAACCGCGATCTGCTTTATACCGTTAACGATTCAGGTGGTCAATCTATAGTCTATGCACTGGATACACAGGGAAACTTGCGGCATAGAATAGCGCTGCGGGGAACGCAAAATCGAGATTGGGAAGGTCTGGCTATTGGTCCGGGTCCACGCTCAAACACCTCTTACATCTATGTCGGCGAGATTGGCGACAATAGTGCAAGATATGGCGAGATATATGTTTATCGCTTTGCCGAGCCAAATCTAAGCCAGGCAGACAGCCTGGTAAGCGTTGACACGGTAGATACCTTGAGTATCGTTTTTGAGGACGGCCCCCGGGATGCTGAAGCCCTGATGGTCGATCCTAAAACCCGCGACATTGTGATTATATCAAAGCGTGAAGCTTCCGTGGGTGTCTATCTAATACCTTATCCACAAAGTACTCAGAGTGTCAATACAGCCCGCAAGGTTGCAACCCTACCCCTTAGTTGGGTCACCTCATGCGATATTTCGCCCAATGGTCGTACGATCCTGGTCAAAACATATACCAATGTTTACAAGTTTAAACGCGGGAGAAATCAAAGCCTTTCCCAAGCGTTCGGTGGCAAACTCAAAGCTCTGCCTTACGAGCTGGAACCCCAAGGGGAGGCAATTTGCTTCAGCTCCTCCGGACGTGGCAGATACACCCTCAGCGAGCGCGCTCAGGGCAAGGATTTGCATCTGTACTTTTACCGCAGAAATTAGTAGTATAGCACTGGCTTTGAGCCGTAAACAAAGGACTGATTTGAGCCGTCCAACAATCCCGCGCCATATCCGAATCCACTTTTGCCATAGTCACTTGCATTAGGACAGTAAAGTCCAGAGTCAGTTACGTGATTTGAAGGCTCTTTTATGGTTATCCTGCCGGATTCAATGGACTGATTGGACGGTATGGCCACCTTGGGCAAAGGTGTGATGCTTGAATGATTACTGGCGGGTTATGTGTACCTCGCAAGATTCGTGTCACTTAGCAATGATCTACAGCATATCACCAGCAAATCAAGCCGAAATCAAGTCGAACCGGGTTCGAGGTGAATTCGGCTTGATTTGCTTTTGATCTGCTCCTGATCAAAGGAGGTCGATTAGAGATTTTAAACGTAGATGAGTAAATATGCCCTAATCCAGATCGATAGAGCTTCTTTTGACAATCTTCAGTAAGCTACAATTTTTTCCTTTACAAGTTCTGGTGATTACAATAACTTGCAAAATGGAAGTGGAGTCGTTAAAAACTCCCAGTATATCGTGTTTTGCACGGTCATCTTCGGATGATCAGTTATAGTTCAGTCTCAAAAAACCAAGGAGAATGCAATGAAACACAAGTTCCTAATGCTGGCACTGCTGGCAATGTTTACCCTTGGCATACTCCCTGCCTGGGGACAGGTTGGTGAGTACAGCTTTAGCGCGACGACAGGGACTTTCACTCCCATAACGGGTGGAGTTCTGTTGGGAACCGAAACTTCCGACGATCAACGCTTTGTCGATCCGGCAACCCCTGCCGGAGGCACGGTGACGACCGGACCGGGATTGGATATCGGTTTCAACTTTACCTTTAACGGAGCAGTCTTTGACCGGCTTGCCATCAACAACAATGGATGGATATCGCTCGGTCAATCAGCTCTAACCCCCTCTGTAAACAACACCTCATCTTCAGCTTACACTCCCATAGCTTCGACTTCTGTTATCGATCCCCCTCAGCTTTACAACAGAATAGTGGCCTTGGGCAGAGACTTGCAGGCGCAAACCGGTGCATCATTGAGACTGGAAACTATTGGCACCGCTCCCAATCGGGTCTGCGTAGTTCAGTGGCTGAATTACAAGAAGTACGGAACCTCCGGTACCGGAGATGTTCTTAATTTTCAGATTCAGCTACACGAAACGACAAACAACGTAAAAATCGTCTATGGTGTGATGACTCCCAATGCAACCGCCGGGAACTTCCAGGTCGGTCTGCGCGGGCCTCTCGCCACTGATTTCAATGCCAGGCAGGGAACGACCGGCTGGACCAATACAACCGCTGCTACAGCAAACACTCAGTATGTTGTAATGGATGCCACAAACTTCCCGGCCAATGGACTCACTTTCAGTTTTGATTTCCCGATTGCCAATCAGGCACCTAATCCGGCGAATCTCGTAGGTCCCCCGGATACGGGAACACTGATTAGCCCTACGACTATACTTAGCTGGCTCTCAGGGGGCGGATTGCCCAATGGTTACAGACTCTCATTGGGTACAAACAATCCTCCGACCAATATTCTGAACAATCAGGATTTGGGCGCGGTCACAAACTATGATCCCAATCCTGATCTGCAGATAGCCACTACGTACTATTGGAAGGTGGTGCCTTACAACGCCTTTGGCGATGCGGCGAACTGCCCGGTTTGGAGCTTTACCACTCATGGTGATCCAACCGTCAGCAGCCTTCCTTATACGCAGAACTTTGATACAGCTGTGACTCCTCCTGCCTTACCTTTTGATTGGACTTCCATAGTGCAGTCATCAGCTACGGCTGCTTCGGTGAATACCTATGGAACCACAGCAACTTATGCCCACAGCCTGCCAAATTGTGCCAGATTGCAAAACTCTACCGATGCTTCGGCTGTAGTGATGCTGGTAGGACCAAACTTTGGCACGGCATTGACGCCAAATACCATCAGAGTCAAGTTCTGGGCAAGAGCAGGTTCTGCAAGTAATCCTGTATCTGTCGGTATGATGACCAATCCTGCCGATCCTGCTACATATGTAGAACTCCAGAATATTCCGCTTACTACGACCGTTGCGGAGTATGTAGTAACCCTCACTTCTTACACCGGTGAAGGCAGATACTTTGCCTTCAAGCACGGTCTGGGTGGTACATCACGCACCATCTATCTGGATGATGTAAGCTTTGAGCAGATAGCCGCAAACGACTTGGCAGCAGTCTCTGTGACCGGTAACAGCACGCCTACTTCCGGCGTAGCTGCCAACTATACGGTAAACCTCTATAACTGGGGTACTGCCACACAGAATACATATACTGTGAATCTGATGAGCGGTGATACTGTATTGGCAACTGCTCCCGGCACCACAATCGCACCCGGAACCAGTGCTGCGGTAGTGGTTACCTGGACTCCCACAGCGGAAGGACCGGTCACTATCTACGGAAAAGTGGTGCTCGCGGGAGATATCAATCCTGCAAATGATACCACATCGCCGATCACCGTAGCAGTTCAACCTGCCGGAGCAGTCGTGGTGACAATTGGTGAGGGTAATGAAGTCGATGGTATTCCTTATGACTTCTATTACAAAAACAGCATTCACGAAGCTCTCTATTATGAAGCTGAGTTCTCCGGAGTTGCGGGAAATATCACTGCTGTGACTTTCTACAACAACTTCGTGAGTGACCTGCAGAATATGCCAATTAAACTGTGGCTGGGAACTACTCAACTGGCTGATCTCTCTGGCGGTTGGATACTTCCGGATCAGCTCACAATGGTTTACAACGGCACTATCAACCTGCCTGCCGGGCAAAACTCCATAGTAGTACCGCTTCAGACGCCATATCTCTTTACTGGCGGAAACCTGGTGCTCTATGCAAATCGTCCGATGGATACGCAGTATTACAATACAAACGACAACTTCCAAGTGCAGACTATTGGCACAAACCGTGGTCGTATCCTGAGAAGCGATAGCGTAGAATATGATCCTGCCAATCCCTCGGCAGCAGGTACGCTCTCCGGCAAGTTTGCCAAGACTTCGTTTACCTTTGTGGTAACCGATATGGGCTCTCTGGCAGGTACGGTTACCAGTGGTACTACTCTGATCGAGGGTGCGGCTTTACAGATCATTGATACAAACTATGCCACGACTACCTCTACCACCGGTCAGTACAACTTCCCCTTCCTGCCCGTAGGGAACTATCAGGTATCAGCCAGCAAGATCGGTTATGAGACACTTACTCTTCCTGTTACGATCAGTGATGGAGTAGTCAGCACATTGAACTTCAACCTGACACCTTCTGCTAATATCATTGTCTCCGGTACCCTCCGTGGCAGTGATGCTCCCACAGTTGGTTTGGTTGGAGCAACAATCAACCTGGACGGACCAATTGATTATCAGGGAACCTCAGGTGCCGGCGGTAACTTCTCCATACCCGGAGTCTTGACCGGTAATACCTATAACTACATCATCGAAATGGTCGGTTATGCAGATCTTACCGGGACTATTACGGTTGGAACCACCAACTATAATATGGGTACCTTGATTATGACCGAGGAAGCCCTGCCGCCCGTACAGATCGTTGCTACCGAGAATACAGCCCAAACACAGGTTGCACTTACCTGGCGTCCTCCGGGATCAGGTGGTGGTGGAGCCGGTGAAGAGGACTTTGAGTTTGATAATGGTGGCTGGGTGCCATCATCCAATTGGACCAATCCTCTGGGTGACTGGGAATGGGGTAATAACTACGATATAGCTAATTTTACTTTCAGCTATACAGGTACAAATGTAATTGCTCCTCCGACTGCACACTCCGGAACCGGTATGTGGGGTACCAAATTCCTCACAAACTATACCAATTCCGGTGGATACAGTTACCTTACAAAGACCTTCAACTTCACTGGAATGAGCAATGCACAGCTCAGGTTCTGGAGCTGGGAGAATCTCTTTGGAAACTGGGATTATGCTCAGGTTTCAGTGAATGGAACCCTGGTCTGGGGACCCTCCTGGGACTATACTGCTACCCAGTGGCGTGAAAGAGTAATTGACCTCTCTGCTTACGACGGCATCTCCGAAGTCGTCATTCAGTTCCAGATGTTTGCCACCACTACTGTGAACTATGCAGGCTGGTACATAGACGACGTTTATGTAGGCACTGCCATCAATCCTGTAGTCAGGACCAGCCCTGCTTCCGTGATGCCGGCCGCTTTCAGCAAGCTAAGTGAAACTGATGCTGCTGCTATGGCTGAGAATCTCTATCGCAGTACTCCTCGGGAAAGAGCTACTCAAAGCTCAAGTAATCCCAGCAGAAGCCTGATTGGTTACAAAGTCTGGCGCTTCATCGCAGGTAATGAGAACAATGAAGCCTCCTGGACCCTGCTTACTACAGCCAATATCACCGATACCACCTATGTCGATCTGGCATGGGGAGCACAGACTGACGGTCTGTACAGATGGGCTGTGAAAGGCATCTATACAAACAACGTCCAAGGACCTGTCGGGTTCTCAAACATCATCAGGATAGAGCGCAACAACCTTGCTGCCAATACAATCACAGGCTCTACAACACCTACTATGGGCACTGCTGCCATTTATACCATAGGTATAGAGAACGTTGGTACCCAAGCCAAGGCAGCAGGCTCCTACACAGTGAAACTGATGAATGGTGCTACTGAGCTGGCATCTGTTCCCGGTCCAAACATTGCTCCTGCTGAAGAGCTGGTGGTAGATATTAGCTGGACACCTTCCGTAGAAGGCCCGATGGCTCTTACCGGTAAGGTAGTACTTCCTGCAGATACTGCTCCCGCCAATGATGTTACCTCACCTCTGAACATCTCTGTGATGCCAGCAGGTGTGATAGCAATTACGGTTGGTGATGGCTCTGCTGTCGAAGGACGTCCCGTGGACTTCTATTACAAGAACAGCCTCTTCGAAACACTCTACTATCCTACCGAGATAGGAATGTACGGCAGAATTACTGCCCTCAGTTTCTATAACAACTTCGTCACCAACCTTCCTGACAAACCTACCAAGATTTGGCTGGGTGAGACTCAATCAGCTTCTCTGGCTGATGGCTGGATCCTGCCTAACAACCTTACCTTGGTTTACGATGGCAACGTGAGCTATCCCAGCGGTGAGAACACAGTCACCATCCCGCTGCAGGTTCCGTTTAACTACACCAGTGGAAACCTGGTGCTTTATGCCTATCGCCCCTGGGAAGAAACCAACTATAATACAAACGATAACTTCAGAGTGCAGACAGTTGGCAGCAACCGTGCCAGAAAGCTGGTCTCGAGCACTACCCAGTATGATCCCGCAGCTCCTTCTGCTGCCGGCACACTGTCCGGTCAGTTCCCGATGACTACCTTCCATATGACTGCTATCGGTGAAACCCCGATGTTTGCGATCAATCCTGCTTCACATAACTATGGAACAGTCCTGATCAACAACCAATACGACAGGCTCTTTACCATCAGCAATGCCGGTGGTGGTGCCTTGACGGTTAGCAGCATCAGTCTCACAGGCGATGCCTTCTTTACACTGCAAAACCTGCCCACCCTGCCCGCTACGATCAACTTCGGTCAGGAACTGGAATTCACTCTGAGATACAATCCCACTGCTGCCGGTGCTCATACTGCAACTATTACAGTAGTGGACAATATGACCCGTCTGCCTCACACTGTGCTGATCACAGCCAACGCCATCGATACCCAGATTCATACTCTACCTTACGCGCAGAACTTCGATGCCGTGACTGCTCCCGATCTACCGCCTGACTGGAGCGCTATCATCCAATCCACCTCTACTTCGGCAGTGGTTGCTACTTACAACTCCGCAACCTATGCCCACAGTGCTCCAAACAGCGTAAGGCTCTATAATCCTTCGGATGCTGCAGCGACTCTGATCCTGCTGGCACCGCCTTATGATAATACCATCAATACCAATACTACCCGCGTGAAGTTCTGGGCAAGATCCAGTAGTGCCGGTTATCCCCTATCAGTAGGTGTGCTGACCAATCCCACTGATCCTGCAACTTACACCGAAGTGCAGAATATCGCTCTGACTACTACTGTAACTGAGTACGTAGTGACTCTCGCCGGATACGCCGGCACCGGACGCACAGTCGCCTTCAAGCATGGCTTGGGCGGTACCGGACGCAGCCTCTATATCGACGATGTAATGCTGGAAGTAATCCCGCAAAACGACCTCGCCATCACTTCACTTACCGGTAACTTCACCCCGACTGCCGGAGCAGCAGCGACCTATACTGCAAACGTCTTCAACTGGGGTAGCAATGCGCAGAGCACTTACGAAGTAAAGCTCTACAACGCAGCCAATACAGAGCTTGCCACAGCCGCAGGCGTTACAGTCGCTCCCGGAGCTGCAGTTCAAGTACCGATCTCCTTCACTCCCGCAGCCGCCGGACAGCTCACAATCTATGCCAAGGTGATACTGGCAGGAGATCAGAACAACCTGAACGACCAAAGCCCCAATATGACTCTCGAAGTCCAGCCCGAAGGTACATATATGCTCGTGATCGGTGATGGCAGCCAGCAAGCCCGTACTCCGATCGATATGTACTACAAATCCAGCATCTTCGAGACCATCTACCTGCAGAGCGAAATCAACGTAGGTATGGTGCAGGGAATGATCAACGCAGTGACCTTCAGAAAGAACTTCACTTCCAGTGATATCCCTGCTGATCGTCCGATCCAGATCTGGCTCGGAACAACTACGCAGACAGATCTTGCCACTGATTGGATACCTGCCTCAGCTCTGACTCAGGTCTTCAATGGCACGATGAACTTCACTGCAGGCGAAGGCACAGTCACCTTCAACTTCCCGACCCCCTATCTCTACTTGGGCGGGAACTTGGTGATGATGGTCTTCAGACCCCAAGATACCCAATATTACGATACTACCGATAACTTCTATGCTCAGACCATAGGCACAAACCGCACACGTAAACTCCAAAGTGACTCCACAATCTACGATCCAAACGCCCCAACCGGCGGAACCCCCACCGGTCAATTCCCGCAAACCTTCTTCCACATCATTCCCGGTGGAGTAGGCCATGTGAACGGAACTGTCCGCGGTCCCGGCAATACTCCTCTGGCAGGTGTGACTGTTAGCTTCGATCACGGCGGATACAACGTAACTACCAATGCCCAAGGTCAATACGCAATCCAAAACGTCATAGTTGACGATTATCAGGTAAGCTTCAGCAAGCACGGATACATCACCCAGACTCTTCCCCTGGCTATAGTGGAAGATCAGACCCACACTCTGGATGCCACCCTTGCCCTGATGCCTCAGGTCCAGGTGACCGGTACCATCCTCGCTTCCGATACCGGAGCGGGTCTTGCCGGAGCCACGATCTACCTTACCGGATATGAGAATTACAACGCAAACAGCACTGCCACCGGCAGCTTTACCTTCCCAGCCGTATTTGCAAACCAGACATATAACTACAATATCGTCTGCCCCGGCTATATGGGCGCTACCGGAACAATCAACGTCGGTGCTGCAAACCTAAATATGGGCCAGATCACACTTGCCGAAGTCGCCTATCCTCCCACGGCAGTAGTCGCAGAAGCCAATACAGCCAATACGGAGGTTTCACTTAGCTGGACTGCTCCGGATCCCAATAGCCTGAATATTACTGAAGGCTTTGAGAATGCGACCTTCCCGCCTGTTGACTGGACTCAGGTCATCACAAATACCGGCCCTGCCAATGCCAACGGCGTCTTCCCCACCTGGGGCAGATTTGGCACCATCACAATCGGCACCAGCACAGTCGCTCCGACTGAAGGTGCATGGCAAGCTGGGCTCTGGTGGAGCTATGAACATCAGGATGAATGGCTGATCACACCGAGCTTTGGAGTGCCTCCTCAGGCAATGCTTAGCTTCGATAGCTACGTCTTCCTGGGCTCAACCGCCGGTGATCACTACTATGTCAAAGCATCTGTCGATAATGGCCAAAACTGGACTATACTATGGGATGCTTCGGCTCAGACCGGAGGTTGGAACTACTATACCACTCCGATTACGGTCGATCTCGCCAGCTATGCAGGACAGCAAATCAAGCTTGCCTGGAACGCTGTCGATCCTCCCTCAAACGATGGTCTGTGGTACACTTGGTTCATCGATGATGTCTATATTGGCAACCAGGATACCACTATCCGTTTCGCACCCGAAGAGATGAGCTTTGTCAGCACAAATGCAAACAGTGCTATGACAAACACTACACAGACTCTGCCTTCCAGAGCTATGCAGAATGGCAGCCTGCGTGGTGAGCCCGCTCTTCCCAGAATGATCCGTGATGATAACGACAGCACCCGTGCTCTGACCGGTTACAAAGTCTGGCGTCTCACTTCCGGCAGCGAAGCTACTCCGGATAGCTGGACCCTGCTGACTGCTCAGGACATCACGCTTACAGAACTCACCGATCCGGGCTGGGGAACCCTTGCCAATGGAGATTACCGCTGGGCAGTGAAAGCCGTTTATACAAACAACGTGCTTTCCGCACCCGCCTTCAGTAATATCCTGCACAAGGAGACCCTTACCGGTATGATCAGCGGTTTGGTACGCCAGACCAATAATCAGCCGATTCCCGGCGCAACCGTGACAGCAGGTACATACACCGCTACTACAAACAACTCCGGTGCATATGTCCTGATCGTCCCGACCGGTGTCTATACCGTCACTGCATCTGCAGCCAACTACCAGACCGGTAGCCAGGCTGATGTAACCGTAGTCCACAACCAAACTACTACGGTGAACTTCAATCTGATCCCCGGCTCAGATGCTGATGATCCCAATACTCCTGTCGCAAGCACTACCCTGGTAGGCAATTATCCCAATCCTTTCAACCCCAGAACTACCCTCAGATACGACCTCAAGGACAATAGCCACGTCCGCATCGATATCTATAACTATCGTGGACAGCTAGTTAAGACCTTGGTCAATACTGATAAGGCAGCCGGACGCCACAGCGTCGATTGGGATGGAACGGATCAACAGGGAATGCCTGTTTCCAGCGGTGTCTATTACTACAAGATGTTCTCCGGAAGCTATAGCAGCACCCGGAAGATGGTCTTGATGAAGTAAATAAACCAATCTGATAAAGAGCGGGATGCCTTTGGGTGTCCCGCTTTTATTATTTGTTACAAGAGTCTGGATATTAAGTAACGAGACAGGTATGCCCTGGTTCCTATAGGGCATCTGGATATCACCAGCAGATCAAGAGCAAATCAAATCGAACGTGGTTCGAGGTGATTTCGACTTGAATTGCTGGTGATCTGCTGTAGAACATCTAAAGGAATGCAGAGAGACTTATGTTTTTTGCCTGTGTCTCCGATCAGTAAGTAGTAATCCTATGTGGGTTTAGCATGTATGTATGAAGTGGCTACTTGCTATTGTTATGGCTTATTATTCTGCCTGATAAAGTCTCGGATTGATAAGCTATTCTAATTCGGCAGAATTATGAGTTATAACAATGCAAGCAGTGGTTGCCGGATCTGATACGCCGGGCTTTGCTTTTAACTCAAACAAATGCTGTCCAGATACTCAATCCAGGTTAGATTGCAGAGGCAATAGTAAAAAGTCAAAACGGGTAGCGATCTGCGATCGCTGTGCCAAATCAGGAGTTTGCCACCCCAAATGCACGCTGAGCATGGCAATGAGTGATGAGACGGAATGCGCTTTGCGCAGTGCAGATGGATTCCTGCCTTCCCACCCCACCAAACTTAAATCAGTTTGGCGAGGCCCCGGTCGCAGGAATGACGGTCACTTTATGCTTGCTATAATTATGCGAACAATGCGCAGCGCTAACTTCTAACCCCGAGGACGCAGTCCTAGCACTGTGCGCAGTGCTAACTTCTAACTGCTTAACTTCTAACTCCCTAGATTATCTGCGCATCCTCGCCATAGATTTGCTTAAAACGCGTTTCATCAATATCGGCGGGTTGTCCTTCAAAAGCACAGATGCCATCTTTGAGAGCATAGACGCGATTTCCGTAGCGTCGGGCGAGGCTCAGGAAATGCAGGCTGCAAATCACGCTGATGCCATCGCGACGGTTGATCTCTCCGAGGTATTGCATTATGGAATCGGCAGTAGCGGGATCCAGGCTAGCTACCGGTTCATCCGCCAGGATCAGCTCCGGCTCTTGCATCAGAGCGCGGGCAATAGCTACGCGTTGCTGCTGTCCGCCGGAGAGCTGTTTCACTATACGTTTGCTATAATCTGCCAGGCCCACACGCTGCAGGTTGTGCTCTGCCAGCTCCAGATCGTGCTTGTTAAATCCTGATGCCACAGAGTGATATCCCAAGCGACCGGTCAGCACATTGGTCATCACAGAGAGGTTTTTTACCAGGTTAAACTGCTGAAAGACCATCGCGATCTTACGCCTGTATGCCCTTAGGTCCTGCCCTTTGAGCCCGATAATGGACTGGCCATCATAAATGATATCTCCCCCGGTTGGCTCTATCAGGCGGTTAATACAGCGTAAGAGAGTGGATTTTCCGGAGCCTGACAGGCCCAATAGAATGATGAAATCCCCCCGATTGAGCTCCAGCGAGATCTCGTTGACAGCCTTGTAGCTGCCGTCATAGCTTTTGATTAAGTTCTTTACTTCTAGTTGTTTCATTACTTTAGCATATCGGCAGGATCCATATCCATTGACTTCAGCGTCTGCCTTACAACGTCGTAATCTTGATCAGTGGCAGGTAGTAATCCATCAATATCATACAGAGCCATCAGAGTCTGAACTCCTGCTTCGGATGCTGCAAACTTTGCCAATGCAGCAGAGACTTTGGTGCTGAGCTCCGCAGGAAGGTCTTTGCGGAAGGTCACAGTGTCGTTCGGAATCCAATCCGAGAACCCAATGATGGCGACCTTATCGATCACGTCTGGATGAGTCTCAAGCAGTTTCTCACGTGCATCTTTGGGACGCCCGGTCTTGTCGTCCGGAGACCAGTAAGAACAAGCAACATCTGCACGTCCGGTATAGACCGCCAGAATAGCTTGCGTATGCCCCCCGGCAAAGATCATATCGCGAGGTTTGATCCCGCGCTGTTTCAGGATGGCAGAAGGATAGATGTATCCGGAAGTTGAGGCTGCATCAGTATAAGCGATCACCTTGCCTTCGATATCCTCTATGCTCTTGATGGCTCCGTCTTTGAGTGCTACAAACTGACCCCGGTAATTCTTGAGCCCGTTTCTTACGGTCATAAACTGCACCTGAGCGTCATACTTTTCGTGAGCCAGGATATAGGCATAAGTCGCCAGCCAGGCTATATCTGCCTGATTGGAGCCCAGGGCCTCAATCACAGCGGCATAGCTGGTGGGAACGGCAACTTTGAAGTGGTATCCGGTTTCCTTTTGCAAGAAATCCGCTATGGCTTCGCCACTTGCTACGACCTTGCCTGCCTCCAGAGACGGGACAAAGTACATCTTGATCGGGTTACGCTTGCTGCCCAGATCGCGGTTAGCACGCTCCAAGCGGGATTGCTCCGTTCCGCAGGAGCTTATAATTATAGCGAGTACCAGCAAAAACAATATCCTGAATTTCATCTTTACTCCTTAATAAACAAGCTATTCATCACTGCCAATCCCAGTCTTCGAAGAACTGATCGACAATTAATAAGTCACGCTGCCACAGCTCTTTCATATCGATCGGGCTGGCACCATCGAGAGTTTTATTTTCGTAATTGAACATCGCAGAGCTGAGGATCGGGATCTCGTTGGTTTCGAGAACCAGCTGATCCTTGAGGTCACTGAAACTAAGCAGCCCTGCCACGCTGATCTGAGAACCGCAGAAACGGTTTTCGATCTGCAGTACCCGGATCTTTTGGCTCTCCAGTTTACTATTCAGATATTCGGCAATCCTGGATATCTCTCCGAAGGCGGATTTGCCCGTAAGCATCACGTAATCAGCAGGATGCTTGCGCAGTTCCTTGAGAAATCTGGCTTTCTTGCCATTGAACTTGCTCTTGAGCAGTCTCAGCATCCCAATGCCGTTTTCAATCTGAGGAAAGTCGTTGTAATAGGATGCTTTGGGGATGGGGAGGTCAGCCAGGACGTAGAACTCATCCGCTGCGTAAATATTTGGTACATCAAGCTCCCTGCGGATGGCATCAATCCTTTGTAAGCAATCCAGCGCCAGCGCTTGATCAAAGGCTCTTAGCTTCGGCAGTGCGTCTCTATAAGCCGTGAGACCTACAGGCACGATACCGATCGAGGTGACCTGCTCGCCCAGCTCTGTCAAATCTCTCAGGCTGCGGCTAAGCTCTTCCCCATCGTTGTAACCGGGCACACAGACAATCTGGATGTTCATCTCTATGCGGTGCTTTACAAGGGTCTTCAATGCTTGCAGGATATTGAAATCCCTACGATAACCCATCATCTTGCGACGAAGACTGCTATCGGTAGTATGCACGGAGATATAGAGCGGGCTGATGCGTTGCGTTACAATCCGGCGGAGATCGTTCTCGCTCAGGTTTGTAAGCGAGATGTAATTGCCAAAGACAAAGGAATATACATAGTCATCATCTTTTACATAGAGGCTATCGCGCAAGCCGGGAGGCATCTGATCTATAAAGCAAAAGACACAGCGGTTTTGGCATCTGCGGCACTCGTAAGCCACCGGTTCGATACCCAAGGCTCTGTTCATCTCCCGAGTTACCTGAACTTCCCGTTGATTACCGCCCTTATCCTCAAGCTTGATCAAAAGCTCCGGCTGGCTGGAATAGAACTGTAGATCAAGAAAGTCTCTGATTGGGTTTCCATTGATGGTAAGTATTGTCTCGCCTGCTTTGATGCCATGCTTGGCAGCAGACGATCTACTTAGGATTTGAGCTATCTCGAGAGGCATTAGGTGTTCCTGATCCTGTCGTAGCGGTATTTGAAGCGCTTGAGCCCTTCAAAGATAGTGCGGGCAAGACGGTTCTGGTATTGAGGATTGACCAGCTTTGCTTCCTCGTCTTCGTTTGAGATAAAGCCCAGTTCAATCAGGATTGCCGGCATAAAAGCTCCTCGCAGCACAAAGAAATTAGCTTGGCGCACGCCCCGATCCTGTCCACGTGTACCTGCTACCAGGTTTTGATGCACCAAAGTTGCAAGTGTATTGCTGTTTTCGAGGTGCTCGGTCTGGCTCAGGTCACTGAGGATAAAGGCAAGCGCATCATACTGCTGACGTGCCCCCGCCTCTTCATAGAGTTCCACTACGTTGTTTTCCAGTGCTTCAACTGCCCTGGAATCAGATGTCCCTGCAGTAGATAGATAATAAGTCTCGATTCCGTTCCCGGCTCTGCCGGTGGAAGAATTTGTATGAATAGAGACAAAGAGATCAGCACGATTATCATTGGCAAAGCGTGTGCGAGCTCCCAGAGACATAAACTCATCGTTATCCCTGGTAATCAATACTCGTACGCCCAGTTCCCTCTCCAGCATCGCTTTAAGCTGTCTGGCAACTGCCAGATTGATATCTTTCTCCTTGGCTCTGAGGGTTCTTCCTACTGCTCCCGGATCTCTGCCACCGTGTCCCGGATCCAGCACGATTGTCTGCACCGAGCGATCGGGCGGAACGTCCACTTGCAGACCGCTACCACTCCTGCTGATTTTGTCCGAAAGCCTTTGTGGAAGATGTTCCCGGATAAAGACTGCCGGCAGCCAGGTCTTGGATTGTCTCAGCAGGATTGGATACTGCATATTGTAATGATTGTTGCCAAAGGTATAGTAAGGTGTATCCAACAGGAAGAGGAACTGCTCTCCATAGATGTAGAGAAAGACCTTGTTATCGCTATACTCGTGTTTCAGCATCGATTTAAATACAGGATTGATGACCTCCGTATCTACATAATCGATGCCGTCGATACTTTGTGTGCGGAGATTATGAGGACGTGTGGTACCCCTGATCTGCACTGAAATATCCGCAAACAAGGAGCTATATAGAGCTACAATAATGATAGTAAATACAAAGATAACTTTATTATTCATAAGCATTTGATTCCCTGTGTTCATCTGAGTTCGGGGCGAAGAAATCCGGAGTCCAGTCCGAACTGCAGGAGAGCTCCTGTATCCAGACATTCCTAAATCCCCTGGCGTGGACAGCATCCAGTGCCTGTTCATATTCAGCGATAGTGATACCGCGATTGAGCTCCTGATATTGAGCTGCCTGGTGCGTGGGATAATACTGTGCCATCAGGCTAAGCTGTGGCTCTGTTCCAAGCTCATCCGCAATATGATCCAGTATTCGCGATACTCCGGCAAGATTGTTTGGGAGTACCAGGATTCTGATGATCAGACCCCTTTTAGCTATGCCATCCTGATCCAAAGTGATTAGCCCTACTTGCTTCTGCATTTCTGCGATTGCCTCGATAGCTAGTTTCGGATAATCTGCCGCCAGGCTGTATTTCTTGCTATACGCGGAATATGCATACTTGAAATCAGGCAGAAAGATATCGACAATACCATTTAGAGCACGTATCGAATCCCGTGTCTCATAAGCGTTTGAATTCCAGACTATAGGAATTGTCAGCCCCTGATCTTTGGCAAGCAGGATGGATTGGACAATCTGCGGTTGATAGTGGCTGGGGCTCACGAGATTTATATTATGTGCTCCCTGAGTCTGCAGATCGAGCATCATCGCTGCGAGCTGATCCTCAGAAAGCCTCTCGCCCCAACCCAAAGCCGAGATCTCATAATTCTGACAAAAGACACACTTCAGATTGCAATGCGAAAAGAAGATCGTTCCGCTGCCACGAGTTCCGCTGATGACCGGCTCTTCTCCATAATGAAGCTGCCCCAAATTGACCTCAAGCTCTGCCCCGGCTCCACAAAAGCCGGTACTCTGATAACGATCCACTCCGCAATTTCTGGGGCAGATTCGGCAAGCAGTGAGCTCGGAATAATGCTTCATCAGAGCTTGAACTGACCCGGTAACAAAGTCTTCAGATCGGTTACCTGAAAACCGTTTAAATTGGCATAGATCACTTTGAGATCCGGGCTAAATTCTGCCATTACCTGGCGGCAAGCACCACAGGGCGGAAAATCCCGGTCGCTATCGACATAGATGGCAATCGCCGAAAAATCTTTGTAGCCGGCGTTTACTGCCTTGAAGATCGCACTACGCTCGGCACAAATAGTTAGGGAATATGAGGCATTTTCGACGTTTGCACCCGTGAAGATCTCACCTGAAGCCGTTAATATAGCTGATCCCACCCGATATCCCGAATAGGGGGCATAAGCATTGATTGCTGCTTCTTTGGCAAGTGCGAGCAACTTCTGATCTGTATTATCCAGATTCATTTTATCCTACCAAAGCCAGTATCAGACCACCAGCGATAACGCTGCCAATTTGACCGCCGACATTGACGCTTACTGCAGGCATCAACAGGAAGTTGAAAGGATCTTCTTTCTGCCCCATCTGGTGAATCACCCGGGCAGACATCGGGAAGGCTGAAATCCCGCAAGCACCGATCATCGGATTGATCTTGTGTTTGCGGAAGACATTCAATAGCTTGGCAAAAAGTACTCCGCCGGCTGTGTCAAAGACGAAAGCCACTATACCCAGCATCATTATATACAAAGTCTGCGGCTTCAGGAAGGCAGGACCCTGCATCGTAGAAGCAATCGTGATGCCCAGGAGGATAGTCACGATATTGCCCAGCTCTCCCTGAGCAGTCTTGGAAAGCCCTTCCAAAACTCCGCATTCGCGGATTAGATTGCCAAACATCAAAAAGCCAATCAGCGCCACAGAGGAAGGCACAAAGATCCCCGCTATCAGGGTTATAGCTATAGGAAAAATGATCTTGATGATCTTGGGAACGTCATCAGCGTGGTAATCCATATGGATCAGGCGCTCTTTTTTGGATGTAAGCAGCTTGATGATGGGAGGCTGGATCAGTGGTACCAGCGCCATATAAGAATATGCCGCGACAGATATCGGACCCAAGAGATTGGGAGCGAATTTATTAGCAACATAGATCGATGTAGGCCCATCCGCTGCTCCGATGATGCCGATTGAGGCTGCTTCCTTGAGATCAAATCCCAAAAGGGTCGCGCCGATTATCGTGACAAAGATGCCCAATTGCGCAGCCGCTCCAAAAAGCAGCATAAAAGGATTCTTGAGTAGTGGTGAGAAATCTATCATAGCGCCAATAGCGATGAAGATCAAAAGCGGAAACAACTCCGTACTGATGCCAGCTTTGAACAGCACAGTCAGAGCTCCGTGCTCGCCAACAGCGGCAGAGCCGGGTATATTGGTCAAAATCGTGCCAAAACCTATTGGTAAAAGCAATGCCGGCTCGTATTTCTTGCTGATTGCCAGCCAGATCAGGACGAGCCCGACAACGATCATTATCAGTTCTTGATAGGGGAAGCCGGAGGCTCCCGCAAAGCTTATACCCATCGTATAAACTCCTTCTTTTAGTATGAAGGCAATTCAAATACAAGTCTTGTCTGTGTCAATTCTTTTCCTGAAGACACCCACCAATTATCCTCTCTCTCACTGTTTTCACAAGTATAAACAGAGCCCAAACACAGCGCTGATTGTGCAGAATGTGTGCCTTGCGACTGAAGTTATTCCCCATTTTCCCTATAGATCTACAGCATATCAAGAGCAAATCAAGAGCAAATCACCTCGAACCCGGTTCGACTTGATTTGCTCTTGATTTGCTCTTGATATCCAGTTGACTAAGCTGAGAGTATAGAGAGAGAACAGTCATCCTGGCTGATAGGAAATTTGTCCATAGACGGATGGATATTATGGACGTGATGGACTACAAGCTGGACGCTCACACCATCTCGTCACTTGTATCAGCGCTACTGATCACTGATCACTTATCTAATAATTGCTATTTTGCCACGCTTGGTATTACCTTGGGAATCGGTCACTACAAAGAAATAGATCCCGCTGGAAACGTTTGAACCTCCGGCAGATTTGCCGTCCCACTCAAAGCGGGCAAATTCGTTTTCCCTGAGTTCTATCACGATCGCTCCACTGCTATCGTAGATACGGCAGCGATTGTCCCCTTGGGGCATACTATCGGCAGGCAAATTGACGATCGAAACACTGCCATCACGCTCCGGACGGAAGGGGTTGGGGAAGGCTTTGACCTGCTCCAGATTGGTCTCCGGCTTGATGTATCTGCCAATCTTGAGGGTATTTAAGCCATCGGGAGTACCGATGTAAAGCAAGCCATCCACCGGCTCATATCCCAGAGCCGTTACGTAGTTTGAAACCAGGGGATTCTTTGGCAAATAGTAGTTTGTAAATCTATCAGTATCAGGATCATACATCGTGACACCGGCTGAGAGGCTGCCGATCCAGACCCTGCCAAAGGGATCAAGATAGAGGCTGGCAGGTAAGGTGCGAACGCTGCCATAGAGACGCTCTTCATCCACGTAGTAAAGCTGGTCTTGAGCCCAGCTCATCGTAATGGTATTATAGCGATATCGCTTGATTGAGGTGTCATAACGATACCAACCGCTACCACCATCCCACATATAGAGTCCATTGCTGGCAGCAATCCAGTGCTGAGTGCCTTCGTAACGTGTTTTGACGGTCGCAACGCCGTAGATCACACAGTTTTTCAGCTCAGGAACAGGGATATTTACCCAATAAGCGCCGCCTGTGCTAGGTATGGAGGCATCATTCCAGATCGCCAGGCCGGGATCATTGTTTGTGCCAAAGAAATAGCGCTCTCCGTCATGATAAGTATTGAAAACGCGTTGGTAAGTGCTGCCGGGGATAGTAAACTGGCTCAGGAGTGTGTAATCCGGAGATATGACGTTGAAACCTCTATTGTAGGAAGCGACAAAGACATTACCGTGTTTATCGGTATCCAGTCCGCCGATAGTATTACCGGAGAGGCTTGCCATCCCGGCTATCAGGGGTCCCCATGCCTGGGTCTCGGGATTCCATTCCCGCATCCCGGAACTATTGAGATACCACCACTTGTCTTCATCGAGATCATAGATCGTGATGCCATGAGCCCAGCCCTGGGGGTTGTTGATTCCAACGTCCCAAGCACCAAACCAGACACGGTTGTTTGCATCTACTGTAAGACTGTGGGCAGAATCATTGTGCAAAGGGCTGTTTTCGACTGTTCTGGTCTCCCAAACCCCATCATCCAAAAAGCTGATCCCGAGGCTGCCTTTCTTGACCGGCAGAGGGTTTATATAACCGCTTACAAACCACATATTGCTATCTTGATCAGTAGCTATCTCCGTGATTTTGGGGAAGGCTATGCTATTTGTGATCACCTGGCTAAAGCTATCTTGATACTCCTGATAAAAGCCGTTGCCCCAGGAGCCAAGATAGGTCTTGCCATCGATAAAGCGGATCGCTGTGATAGTTTTATTGCCCAGTCCACCCTGGTCTTTGTAAAATTGTGTCTGCGTGCCATCACTCTCGAAGCGGGAAATCAGGATATTGCCTGTGGTGCTGAATGCTGATAAATCCTCGTTCCATTTACCATAAGCCACCCAGGGACGATTCTGTTCATCCAGTGCTATGGCAGAAATATCCAGCAAGCCAGAGGTGTAATAGGCAGCCCAGCCGTTGTTGAAAGGTACTCCTGCATCACTGACCCAGATCGTCAAGCCTGTTTGAAGCATCAAAGAACCGGAGTTTGACGCCAGCTTGATCGGTGAACCCAGTGAGAAAGGAATATCTGCAGATGTCCAGCTACGCCAGGATGTATCGACATCCAGCGAGTCCTGATGCACATAGCTGATGCCGTTTTCAGAAGCCAGGAAAAGGTAGTCGTTGACCAATTGCATTGAAGAGATATGATCGCTGAGCATACCACCGCTGGTATTGGCGCTGTTGTAAAGATGTAAGAGCAGCGGGAAATTAACTCCCGGAAGATAGTAATACTCTGCCAGACCGATGGTTGTGGAGACTAGTATGCGCGAGCCCAGCTCCTTTATTCCGGTAATCTCCAGAGAAGGATAAGCCGATCCAAAACCAAAGCTTTGAATACCTGCAGGATTGACCACACTGATACTATCAGCACAGCTAAGCCAGATCTTATCCCCTATTGAGACGACATGGCGGACATCGTTTGAGAGGATGCCATCGCCGGTAGTCCACGTACGATAAAGCTCGTAAGCAGTGGGATTTGTATCAGACACAGGATCAAGCTCCACCACTCCGCCCCAGGTACTGAATATAATCCTGCCTTCGTGACTGCCAATATCATAGATATGGCTGGTATTGGTGATCGTATCCCACATTGCGGCACTGAGTCCGATGGATAGGCACAGCAGCATTACTGATATATTTATAATCTTCATTTCTTTAGCTCCAGACGCATCAGGATGTAGGCCAGGATCACCATCAGGCAGAGCGCTCCCATGAGAACAAGAAAGAGGATCTTCTTGTCTGTAAAGGAAAAGCCGATTGCAATCAAGCCGAAAAGCAGCGTCACTACATATACAATAATCGAGATCGCTCTTTGAGAAAGTCCCATTCCCAACATTGTGTGATGGATATGAGCTTTATCCGCAGTAAAGACCTTTCCCTTGGAGATCCGGCGGACTATAGCAAAGGCTACGTCCAGCAAGGGAATCGCCATCACTGCCAGAGGTATGATCAAGGTCATCGATGTGATACCCTTGAACTGAGCATCACCTGCAGTTGTGATCGCGGCAAGATTCAAGCCGATAAAAGTAGCCCCGGTATCTCCCATAAAGATCCTGGCAGGATGAAAGTTATAACGCAAGAAACCCAGATTGCCCATCATCAGCATCGCAGAGACCAGGATTACCAGTGGGTTGCTGCCTTTGATGCCTACTACCAACAGCACTGCAGAGGTGATCACTGTGATCCCGGCTGCCAGTCCATCCACTCCGTCTATCAGATTTATAGCGTTGATAATGGCTAAGAACCAGAATATTGTCACCGGGAATGAGAGCCAAGAGAGACTGATCTCGGTGCCAAAAGGATTGGTGAGGTTTAGTACTCTAAAGCCCAAAAGGTACATCACCAATGCCAGACCAAGATATCCCAGGAGCTTGGGCAAAGGCTTGAGCTCATAGCGATCATCCAGGATACCAAAGACCACCGCAAACAGCCCTGCCAGAGCCAGTCCAGTAAGCTGATTTCCATAGACATCACGATAAAACAGACCCACAAGGAGTTGTAGGATGATCATCGGCAAAGCAAAGGAGAGTCCTCCCGCTTCGGGTGTCTGAACCGTGTGGATCCTGCGAGGATCGGGATCAGCCACCAGTTTCCAGCGCGTGGAAAGACGCATATTGAGCGGAAGTAGCGCCAAGGTCGTCGTAAGAGTCATGAGTGCTGCCAAGACTACAAGCAGATTCACCTAACAACCTCCGTGTTGTATAATGCCTCATAAGCCGAGACCATCGTCTGATAATCCGACTTTTGTCTGATCTTTTCTGCTCCCCGTTTACCTTTTGCATAAGCCTGGGTAAAGTCCTCACCGAGCTTTACGAGAAGATCTTCCAATGCCACAAGATCATCCAGGGGAACTATATAGCCCGTCTCCTCATCGACCAATTCACAGATCGAGGGGATATCACTCCCGATCACCGGCAGTCCGCTTTGCATTGCTTCGATAATGCTGAAAGGCATTGCTTCCCACCTGGAATAGAGAATAAAGGCATCAAAAAGCTCCAGCCAAGGCTCAATGTTTCTATCCCAACCGGGAAACAGGATACGACCGCTCAAGCCGTGACTCTGTACCATCGCCCGGCAGAGCTGCAGGTCCTCTCCCTCACCGAGCAGGGCAAACTTCAGCCTGGAACAGCGTTTACAAGCAGCAATGGCTGCTCGGGTTATATCCAAAACGTTCTTTTGCCGCGAAAAGCGTAAAGTCGATCCAATCAAGACTTCGCCCTCTGGAGGCAGCTTTCTGGTTTCATTTATCTTACCGAGATTGAGAGATAAGTCAGGTGGAATGGCGTTATAAATTGTCTTCGCCTGTTCCGGCCGGATCAGACCCAATTCCAAACTGCGGATGCGATCCGAATCGTTTACATAGACTACATAATCGCACCATTTGTTCCCGAGCTTTTCCAGAAACATATAGAGCTTGTACGCCAGGCGGGATTGTCCTTCCTGAAACGGCATCCCGTGGCTGGTATGTATCACCAAAGGCACCTTGGCAAGCCTCGCTGCCAATCTCCCCAAAAGCCCGGCTTTGGAAGTATGAGTATGCACTACGTCGTATTTTCCGCATTTTAGAATAAAAAGTATCTGCAAAAAAGCATAGAGATCGTGCAAGCCAAGCTCTCGCTTCATCGCACGGATAGGGATGTGTTTGATCCCGAGTTTACCACATTCTGCCACCAATGGCCCATGCACTGATGACGCCATTACCTTCTTGTACTCGCTCCCGGATAGGCCCTGAAGAAGGTGAAGGCTAAAGTTTTGCACTCCGCTGAGTAGAGCCAGGGTCTGCAGATGCAGAATCTTCTTCATCGGTTGTGATCGAGCCTGATCACGGCAACGGACTCCGCCTTAACATTGGAAAAGCGGATCTGATTGCCATCAATCTTGGCGGCTACCCCATCTATCTCGACGATCTTGACGTCGCCATTTACTTGCAGACTGAGGTTTTCAAGGTCATCAGGGAAGAAAACGCTAAATTCGTACTCGCTTTCATCGACGACCACACGGCCTCGTTTGCGCCACCAATTTGCCAGTTCGCCGGCTTTGCAGACCCAGCTTTTATGGCTCTTGATCAGCGCCAATATATAGGCATAAAGTTTTTCACAGTAATAAATATCGGTGTAAGATGCAATCCTGAAATCCAGTGCAAAGACGCCATGTGTCCGAGAGGCATTTTGCAGAAATCTCCTCACCTGATGCTTGGCATCTTCCAGCCCCATCGTCTTAAAGCGGTTCAGCTTTAAAAACTTGTCCCGATACACGGTAGGGATCTCAGTGTAAACTGCTTTTCCGGAGCTGATCCAGGGATTGTAAGGCATCCCGGTGCCACATTTGTATCCTGGATTATTTTGCAGGGAACTACTCATCGAATACTGTGGATTGATTGCATTGTGCAGATCCATCAGGCGATGATCCATCAGGTAATCAAGCTGACGGCATCCCGCATCCGGGCACTTAGTCTGATGCAATAGTATCTGTTTACGAGTCATTTGCTCGTCGCGGTTGAGCTTGTCCTCGGTGATCAGCAGCCCGATTTCGTTGCCTTCTTTGACCAAGTCCTTGATCTCTTCTGCCAGATCCGGATCGTCCAAGCTATAATCGATCTCCTTGGAATTGTGAGCTGCAATAAAGAAGTTACTGCGCATCCCTGCGTCTCGTTCCAGCTTCCTGAATTCGTCAAAATTCCAGTTAAGTTCATAATTGGTAAAGACATACTTGATCTTTCCGGTGAGTTGGTGCCAAAACTGCTTGAATGAAAAACTGAGGATCATCATAATGTCATCCGCTATGGAGAGCACCATCGATCCCAGATCCCATTTTTGCAAGTCATCCACGCTATGTGTCAGCACTACAGCAGATTCCTGTCCCAAGGGCCACGCCATCTTCTGGATGCTGTACTGCTTTCTGGCTTTGCCATGCTCGCGCAGCATACTATCCATCAGCCAAAGCAGATTATCCACATAGGGAATTTCTCTATACTTGTAAAAAGCGCTGGAGCTTTCCGGATAAAAACCGGCTTCGTTGCGGGCAGAATCGATCTTTTCTTCCATACCACTCAGGTGGAAGAAGACATTACCGATCAGGTCAAAGCTGAACTTGCCGGCATTGATCTCCTGATCCGCGTAGTTTGAGGCGGGGTAAGTAAAGACTCGGGCAGAGATCACCGGGGTGGGCGATAAGAGCTTCACTTCCTTGATATTCTTGCGCAGTTTGTCAGGCGAATATGCCTTGTGATCGTAAAGCTCTATATCCGCAGGGATATACAGTGTTACAAAACGCTTTGCCAAAGCTCGCAGATCATCAATCGTAGGCTCTGAATAAGCATAGATCACCAAGATGTCTTGCGGGCGCAATTGATCCGTATCTGTAATAAAATTATAGCTATAGCCCAAGCTTTGAAAGACGAATCCCAAAGCGTAGCGAATTTCTTTTTTCAGGTTCTCCAAATCGGAGCTAATCAGTATTGAAATCATCCTCTATCTCGTCCTTTTCCATTAGTACCGATCAAATTCCTCCTTTGGCAATGTCAAGGAAAAGATTACTAAGATTGACATTCTGTTTGTATTTATAGCTCATCAGAGACGCTTATTACTCTCCGATTGCCCTTCATTCCAATTGATCTACAGCATATCAAGAGCAAATCAAGAGCAATTCACCTCGAACCCGGTTCGACTTGATCTGCTTGTGATCTGCTTGTGATCTCGGGATGACTAAGCTGCAAGCAAGGGGATATAGCGAGCAAATGCAGCAGGAATTGCATACGTTAAACCTAGCCAGAAGATCACTTGCATTTTCTATTGACACATTGTTCCATCTCCACAGAACATACTTGCAAAGAATTTTTGTTCTAGCGAGGTGGAAATGCCCAGACGCCACATACTTTGCAGATTTGGATTTTTGCTGCTTTTTGCAGCAATCGCGGTGATTGCTCAGGCAGCAGTAATCCGCAGTGCGGAAATGACGGTTCAGCAACCGGATGGATCTACGCTCAAGCTCTTTGCCACGGGTGATGAATATCACAACTGGCTGCACGATGCGGACAATTTTACCATCATCCCGGATAAAGAAACCGGCTTTTACTGCTATGCAACGCGGGATGGAGAAGGCGTTACCGCCAGTCCTTTGATCGTGGGCAAAGGCGATCCGCGCTCGATAGGGCTCGAGCCCGGCATCAATATCTCCGGCTCGCTCTATCGCCAGATGCGCAGTGAAAAGTTCTATATGCCAGCCGAAAGAGACGCACCAACCACCGGCACCATCAACAACCTCGTGATCTATATCCGCTTTTCAGACGAGACAGAATTTGGACAAAGCAATAGTATTTACGATGGCTGGTTCAATACCGGAGCCAGCTCGCAGAAAGGCTATTTCCTGGAAGCAAGTTACAATCAATTGACCGTTAATACTCACTTCTACCCCGCTCCCTCGGGAGGATATGTGGTCTCCTGGCAGGATAGCAATCCCAGATCCTATTACCAGCCTTACAACGCCAGTACCAATCCCAATGGCTATGATGGCGATACCGAGCGCAGAAACAGAGAATTTAACCTTTTGCAAAACGCCTGCAACGCTGTGGGACCCAGTGTGCCATCAGGACTGACCATAGATTCGGACAACGATGGCAGGGTCGATAACGTAGTATTTATCGTCAAAGGCAGTGCCGGAGCCTGGAGCAGCTTGCTCTGGCCGCATCGCTGGTCACTTTATGATCGCTATGTTTACATTCAGGGTAAGCGAGTTTACGACTTCAATTTCCAGTTGCAAAACTTCCTCTCCAGCCGCGGAGTGGGCGTGATCTGCCACGAGTTTTTCCATACGCTGGGAGCTCCGGATCTTTATCATTACACAGATAACGGCATAGATCCGGCGGGAAGCTGGGATTTGATGGAAAGCGACCAAAATCCGCCCCAGCATATGACGGCCTTTATGAAGTGGAAGTATGGAGATTGGATCGCCAGCATTCCGACAATCAGCGCTGACGGCGTCTATACTCTCAATCCGCTGACCTCTGCCACTGGGCAAGCTTATCGTATCAATTCAAACAACGCAAATCAGTATTATATGGTGGAATTCCGCAAGAAGACCGGCACTTACGAGAGTTCGATTCCAAACTCCGGGATGCTGATCTACAGGATCGATACATCCTGCGGAAATGGTAATGCCGATGGACCTCCGGACGAGCTTTATATCTATCGTCTAAACGGGACTACGACTGTCAATGGCACTCTTAGTTCGGCTCATTTCAGTACTGAATCCGGCCGTATCAAGATCGATAACACAACCAATCCGGCGCCTTTCCTGCAGGATGGCTCCGCCGGTAATCTCTATCTCTGCGAGATTGGTTCGTCCTCCGGGACCACGATGACTTTCCGCAAGGGTGCTCCTCAGATAGACTTTGGAATCAATCCCTATACTCAGGGCTTTGACGCGAGCAGCTATCCGCCCGATGGATGGCTCAATCCGGTGCTGGTTGGTTCTGATGTTTTTACTCGTGTGACCACCGGAGGCAATCCCAGCTGCAGCCCTCAGTCAGGTGCAGGGATGCTCAAGTACAATAGCGATAGCTCTGCATCAGGAAGCACTGCCCTCTTGGTGAGTCCCAAGATAGTATGTACTGATGCGGTCAACTCCAGATACAGCCTGTCTTTCTGGATGTACAGAGATGGCAACTACCCATCTTCACTGGACAAGGTGGAATTCTACATCAATACTGGCGCCTCCCTGAGTGGAAGCCCTACATTACTAGGCACCATCCACCGCAATCGCAACCTATCTCCTGCCGTCGGTACTCCCGGTTGGAAGAACTACAGCTTTGAACTGCCTATGCCTTCTACAGGTAATTACTACGTCATCGCCAAAGCCATCAGTGCCGGTGGATACAATATGTATCTGGATAGTTTCAGCATCTCCAGAGTACCCGCTCCTGCTACAAATCCCATTCCTGGTGATCTTTCCACGGGACAAAACCCCTCCACAAACCTAAGCTGGACGGCTTCAACCGGCAGTCCCACAGGATACAAGCTCTATCTGGGTACAGACAATCCACCCACCAACCTGGCAAATGGCACAGATCTGGGACTGGTCACGACCTATAATCCCAGCACCGACTTGCTGCCCCTCACCACTTACTACTGGCAGATAGTGCCCTACAACGCGGGAGGCCTCAGCTTGAACTGCCCAATCTGGAGCTTTACTACAGCCAACGCTGTCTCCTTACCCTTGGCAGAGGACTTTGGTACTACTGGAACCGGCTTCCCACCACTGGGATGGACACGCTACAGCGGAGTGCTGGCAAACCCCAGTGCCTTGGTGACCAATACTACGTTTTGGACTCAGGACGACTGGCTGAACCTTGCTACAAGCCCTGCCAACAAGTCTGCCAGGATGAATATATACGGCACGCGCTACGGCTGGATGATCAGTCCTCTCATCAATATCCCGACAGGCTCATTGCTGGAATTTGACCTGGGCTTGACTGATTATAACAATAGCAACCCAATCAGCAGCGATCCCGCCGGACTCACAGGCAGTGATGACAGCTTTGCTGTATTGATCGGAGACGGATCCAGCTGGAGCTCTGCAAACCTCCTCAGACTCTGGGACAATGCCGGCTCTCCCTACATTTACAACCAAATCTCGCATCTGGGACAAAAGGTTATCCTCGATCTCAGTGCTTACGCCGGCTACAAGTACATTGCCTTTTACGGAGCATCGAGCACTTCCAATGCCGACAACGACCTCTTTGTGGACAATGTATCCCTCCACTTTGCCAATCAAGCCCCGGCGATATCCATCGCACCCGGTAGCTGGGACGCAGGCAACATCGAGATAAATACTGACGCCACACAACAATTCACGCTTTACAACACCGGTCTCTCACCCCTGATCATCAACAGTATCAGCCTGGGCGGAGACAGTGCTTTCAGCCTGAGCGGTGTCCCAAACCTCCCGGCTGTACTTGTCCTGGGCCAGAGCCTGAGCTTCAGTGCCGCCTTCAGTCCGCAAAGTTCCGGGCAAAAGACCGCAACCATTACGATCAACGACAATCGTGCTCTCTCCACAATCAGCCTGAACGGCAACTCGATCGATCCCAGAATTGCCAGCCTGACATATACAGAAGACTTTGACGGTGTCGTAAGTCCCGCTCTGCCTATAGGCTGGAAGACCTATAGCTCAACGATCTCCAATGGCTATGTTAGAACCAGCACCAGCAGTTTTGCGTCATATCCCAATAGCGTTACTTTCTACAACAGCTCAGACAACAATGCTGATCTGCGCCTGATCAGCCCGCAGTTGCTAGTACCCCTTGCCGGCACACGTATCAGCTTCAAAGCCAAAGGCTCCAGCGCCGGATTCCTCATCCAGGTAGGCACGATGCCCAATCCCACCGGAGCTTTCACCCAATTGGCAAGCATCACTCTCGGCAGTGAATTCGCCACCTATGAGTTCAGCCCTGACTACTCCGGCACAGACAGCTATCTGGTCTTCAAACACGGACTGGGAGGCACTACCAATCGCACTCTCTACCTCGATGATATTATGCTGGAAGGGCTCTACAATACGGAACTGATGGCACTGGATCTCAGCGGTCCGGCTTATGGACAAACCACTGAACTGCTGAGCTATACAGCAAGCGTCAAGAACAACGGACTCATCACTCAAAATAGCTACACAGTGCGCCTGATGCTGGCTGACAGCCGCACCGAACTCACCTCAATCAGCATTGATCAACCGCTCGCTCCAGGAGAAAGCAGGCAACACATCTTATCCTGGATGCCTCAAAGCACAGGAAACTATGAGCTTTACTGCCTTGTGGATATCCCCGGAGATAGCTACACGCCGAATAACCAGAGCCCGGTTTATAGCTCCACAGTCTTCGACGCAACCAATCTGATCTCAGCAGTAGGGAGCGATCAGGATGCCCTCACCGGCAACCAACTGCCACTGGATTTCTTTTATAAAAACTGCATCAGCGAGACCATCTACCTACCCTCAGACCTACAGATGACCAGCGGCTTGATCTCCCATATCGGCTATGTAAACAGCTTTGTCCAGAATCTATCCGCAATGCCGGTCAAGATCTGGATGAAGAATAGCAGCAGCACTGATCTCAGCCTCGGTTGGGAGGATTTTGCCGGCTACAGCCTGGTCTTTGACGGCACAGTCAGTTTCCCCCAAGGTGTAAATAACATTCTGATCGCACTCACCAGCCCCTTCACCTATACCGGTGGCAACCTGGCTGTACGTGTCAATCGCCCGATGGATGCTGTTTACTACAACACTGCCAATCACTTCTATTACAATGTCTCAAGCCTTACCCCAAACCGCTCCCGCTACCTCTATAGCGATAGCACCGTCTATGATCCCACCGCACCCTCTGCCGCCGGAACCCTCTCCAACAACGTCCCGATGACTGTTTTCGTGGCTGCTAATGCATCTCCCTTTACGCTGGAGACGCCGCAAACCACGATCAGCGAGGCAGGCGGAATGCTGCAACTTAGTTGGAGCCAAGCTCCCGGACATTACGGCTACCAGATCTTTGAGACAGATGATCCCACCAATTGGCCGGTGAGTCCTACATCAACCGTCTATACTCCGAGCTTCAGCGCACCCGCTGCCAGCCGTAAGTTCTTTAAAATCAAAGCATTCAGCTATAGCTTTGATCCCCGGAGCTTTGTCCAAAGCTCTCCTCTACCCTTATCGAGCAGACTTTTGGAGACTATAGGCGAGAGCCCAAACAAAGATTGATAATTGCTTGCCGCATAGTCAAGCCGAGATCACCAGCAGATCAAGAGCAAATCAAGTCGAACCACGTTCGAGGTGATTTGCTCTTGATTTGCTCTTGATATGCTGTAGATCATTACAAAGCAATTATGAAGAATTGCTCATAAACCAAACCGCCGGAGTGGCTTCCGGCGGTTTTAGTGTCTTTTATATCAGGATGTATGAAGGGCTAGGAAATCTCTCTGCGGCTGTAGAACCAATATCCAGCCGCGAAGAAGATGATGCTAAAGGCAATTCGCTGCAAGGTAAATTCATCGAGCAGCATCGGCCAGACGCTGTTGATTGTGGCATCTGCAGTAGCATTGCCCAGGCTGCTGACCTTGTTATCTGCCAGGCTGATATTCACTCCGGAACCCAATCCCGCAAGTTTGCCAAGATAGGCTACAAGCGAGGGGAAGTGAAATCCGGTGGCTTTATTGAGGATATTACGGGCAATCTCGATGCCGGCGACTATGGCAACAGACTTCATAAAGGAGCCATTCTTGAAGATCCCGGCAAACATCCAATAGAAACTGACCACGAACAGGAACGGGAAGAACATACTGATGAGGCTTTGCAGCATCCCGGTGTAGGCGTAGGCAACGCTAAGGCCAAGCTTGATCGCAAGATAGGATCCTGCAGCAGTCACGCCCAAAAGGCTGATGATCACGATCTGGAGATATAGTCCGAGAGTGATCAAACCGAATTTGACACCAATAATCTTGGGGAGTGAGACAGGCTGGGAGAGGTGAAAGATCTCGCAGTGCTTCTTGAAGCCGCTATTGAGCATCGTATCCGCCATCCCGGTTCCGGTAAGCATCGCCAGAAAAGCCAGCATAGCAGGTCCGGCTAAGCCCAATCCCCATAGCACGATCTTATCGTATTCATTGCCAAAGCTTTTCATATTCACAAAGAAATTGAGGTCTGCACCTTGGATCAGTGCCCAAATCAAGCCTATGAGAAAGGTTACGATCACTCCCAGGGTAAACCAGGAAGGGAGCATCATCGTAGCCCAGTGTGTCCACAATTCCTTCTTGATGAGTGCTTTAATCTGTTTCATCGGGCACCTCCTACGACTGCCAGGAAAATATCTGCAAGATTGGGCCTGCCATAGCTGGCTCCTTCAATCTCTACGGTTGAGGGCAAGACTGCGCTTACGAAGCCCAGACTGTGCCCCATCGCTTTGGGAGCGTGGGCTTTGAGCTCTTCAGCCCTGTCCTGAGGCAGGCTTACGATGCGGAAGCGGCTTTTCAGGCTGTCCACGTCCTCGTGCAGAAGGATGCGTCCCTCATCGATGATCACTATTTCCTGCAGGATATCCTCGACCTCTTCCACTTGGTGCGTGGAGATCAGGATGCTCTTGTTCTCGTCAAAAAACTCGCCGAGGATATTGCTGAAGAATTCTTTTCTAAAGGAGATATCGAGTCCCAAAGTAGGCTCGTCCAGCAGCAGATAACGCACATCCAGAGAGAGAGTTATCAGGAGGTAAAGCTTAGTCTTCATACCTTTGGAGAGCTTGGATACTCTCTTCTTCATAGGCAGATCGCTGATCTTTAGCAAGTGGCTGGCAATCTCGTCGTTCCAGCGGGGATTGACGCCTTTGACGTATTCGATGGTCTGTTTTACTGTGAGCCTGTCATCGAGTCCGCTAACGTCCGGGATAAAAGCAACTTCTTCAAAGACCCATTTGTCGCGGTGCTTGATGGGTCGGTCGTTGAGGCTTACCTCGCCGTTGAAAGAGAGGAAACCCAGCATACAGCGCATCAAAGTGGATTTTCCTGCGCCATTCTTTCCCAAAAGGCCGATTATCTTGCCTTCGCCCAGATTTAGATCGACCCCATCCAGAGCCCGGAACTTTCCATAGTCTTTGGTGACGCCTTTCAAGCTGTAGGCGGCATCCTGATTTGTGAGCTGATTAGTCACGAGGACCTCCATATATCTTCTTAATCTTATCATTCAGTTCGCTCTCGGTAAGCTCAAGTTGTTTGGCTTTTTGGAGAACAGGCTCCAGTATCTCGGTCTCGAAAGATTCACGCCGGGATACGATGATCTTGCGGCGGGCGCCAGGAGCGACATAGATGCCCAAACCGCGCTTTTTGTAGAGGATAGCTTCTTCGACCAGAGCACTGAGAGCATTTGCCACAGTGATCGGATTCAAGCTGTAATCCTTTGCCATAGTCCTGAGTGAAGGGATGGCATCCTCTTCCTTGAGGGCACCCTCCAGGATTTTCTCTTCGATGTGCTTTCGCAATTGAAGATAAATCGGCGATTCATCGTTAAAGATCTTCATTATCAACCTCTTTGCAGCAACGCGTTCAGGCATTGCTATGGTGTTGTAGTCAACTAAAACAGTAATACAATTTCTGTCAATTTAAATCTTCAGTATTTTTTGTATTAGGAGGGGAATCGCTTGTAACATATACAGATATGAATACACTCACTGGTTCTGCAGGATAATTACGATCAGGCAACTCACGATGACCTGCCGGAAGAGGAGCCGCATTTCCGATGCTCAAACTGGTAGGGATTGCTGAGACTCTCTACAACAAAGACAATATCCCCAAGTATCAGTGTTACATTCTTACTATTGAACGTTTTCAATAGTGACCATAACCGTAAGATCAGCCAATTTTGTTTGACCGAATAGCACGACTCAGGAGCTAAAAGGACTTTTCGGTGCTTGACATCATTAGCACTGTAAAAAAACTCTCTTCGATATGGTATTATCATCAGTCTTGGTGAAATAAAGCCCATAAATACAGAGGAGTAATGGAAGAAAACAAGGTAATCTATTCGATGTCCGGGGTCGGAAAGGTCGTGGACGACAAAAAATACATACTAAAAGACATATACTTAGGCTACTACTACGGGGCAAAAATAGGAGTAGTAGGCCTGAACGGCTCCGGGAAAAGTACTCTGCTCAAGATTATGGCAGGCTTGGACAAGGATTTCATCGGAGAAGTAGCTATGTCCAAGGGCTATACTATCGGCTATCTGGAGCAGGATCCCCAGCTTGATCCGAATAAAACAGTGCTTGAAGCAGTTCAGGAAGCCGTGAGTGAACCGGTAAAACTGTTGCAGCGTTTTGAAGAGATAAATCTGCAGTTTATGGAGCCTATGACTGATGATGAGATGAATGCGCTCATGGAAGAACAGGGAAAAGTGCAAGACAAACTGGAAGCGCTCAATGCCTGGGATCTGGATAGCAGGCTGGAGCTGGCGATGGATGCTCTGCGCTGTCCTCCCCCGGATCTGCCCATCAGGGTAATTTCCGGCGGGGAAAAACGCCGAGTAGCCCTCTGCTGCTTGCTCTTGCAAGAGCCGGATATCCTCCTGCTGGACGAGCCTACAAACCATCTCGATGCAGAGACGATACTCTGGCTGGAGCATCACCTCAAGCAGTATAAAGGTACAGTTATCGCCATCACTCACGATCGATATTTCCTGGATAATGTCGCAGGCTGGATCCTGGAGCTGGATCGAGGCGAAGGAATACCCTACAAGGGAAATTACTCCTCCTGGCTGGAACAGAAGCAGGCTCGCCTGGCAAACGAAAAGAAAGCGGAAAGCAAAAGGCAAAAAGCTCTGGCAGACGAATTGGAGTGGATCCGGAGCAGCCCCAAAGCACGTCAGGCCAAGAGTAAGGCTCGCATCCAGAACTATGAAAAACTGGCTTCCGAGCAGTATAAAAAAGAAAATACAACCGATCAGATCACGATCTTCCCCGGCCCCAAGCTGGGCACCAATGTGATCCGAGCCAGTGGCGTCTCCAAGGGTTACGAAGATAAGCTGCTCTATGAAAATCTAGAATTTAACCTTCCTGCCGGCGGTATTGTCGGCGTGATCGGTCCCAATGGAGCAGGCAAAACCACTCTCTTTGAAATGATCGTGGGAAACATCACCCCAGATAACGGCAGCATAGAGATCGGTGAGACGGTGAAACTATCCTATATCAACCAATCCAGAATGATGCAATCCGACAAAACCTTGCTGGAACTGATCGGCGAGGGCAGAGACGTCCTAAAGATCGGAGATCGTGAGATCAACGTACGGGAATACATCAGCAAGTTCAATTTCTCCAGCAAAGAGCACATCAAACCGATCAATATCCTCAGCGGTGGAGAGAAAAACCGGGCATACCTGGCACTCTCACTGCAAACCGGCGGTAATGTGCTGCTACTTGACGAACCCACAAACGATCTGGATGTCTATACCATCCATGCGCTGGAAGAAGCTCTGCTGGATTTTGCCGGATGCGCTGTGGTAATCAGCCATGATCGTTACTTTTTGGATCGGGTTTGCACTCATATCCTGGCATTTGAAGGCGAAAGCACTGCACAGTGGTATGAAGGAAACTTCAGCGATTACGAGGAGAACAAGCTCCAGCGTCTGGGTGAAAAAGCCCTGATCCCCAAAAGGATTACCTACAGGAAGCTGACCAGAGTCTAAAGCCGTGATCTCCCTGCTCCGTCTGCCCGTCCACCCACCTGTCACCTACGGGAAGCAAGGAAAAGTCTTGACTCTGAGAGCTTGCCGAATTTAAGAGAGAAAATTTCTAAACTCAAGGAATGATCATGGAGAATATCCGCATCGGAATCGTGGGAAACATTGGAGTGGGTAAATCCACATTTATAGAAGCGGCAAGTTCCGCACCTCTGAATAAAGTACTGACCTCGGTTTATCCCAAGGCAAACGGCACGGAAGGTGTATATGCCTTTCCGGAGAAGTTCAATCCCATCGTATTGGATTCATTTTATCAAGATCCTGTCGCCAATGCCTTTATGGCACAGATAGAATTTTTCAATGGCAGATTAGACCGCCAAAAGCTGATTCATTCCTGCCGGGGGATAGTCCTCGAAGATCGCACTCTGGCAGAGGATTACCATATCTTTGGCAAAGCACAGCGCATCCTCCAGAATATGTCCGAACCGGAATTCATCGCTTACCAGCGCACCTACAGGCTGATGACAGAACAGATCAAAGAGCCCGACCTCCTCGTTTATTTCAAAGCTGATGTCCCCACCCTCCTGGAACGGATCAGGGAGCGTGGCAGGGCGAGCGAACTGGCAATCGCCCCGGAATATCTGGAACTGCTGAATAATCTCTACGAAGATTTTGTAGCGCATCACGTGCAATGCCCTGTGCTGGTAATCGACGCTGACAAAGCCGTGGACAAGGCGGAGTGGCAACGGCGCACAGTCAATCTGGTCGCGGAGCAGGTCAAAGCCCTTGGTCTCCGTGTATCCAGCCCCGGCATCAGCGAATGGGTCACCCTGCCTCAGACCGAAGCCACGCTCAGAGCCATTGATGTGGAGCGCAATCTGGAGGAGTATCTGGCTCTTCACCCAAAACTGATCACCATAGCTGGAAACGTTGGCCTCGGCAAATCCACCCTTACAGCCATTATGGGACGCAGCCTAAAGATTAATACCCTTTACGAAAAACCGGAAGAAAACCCCCTACTGGAGAAATTCCTGGGTGATAAAAAGAGCTATTGCTACGATCTGCAATTGCACTTTCTACAGATGCGGGCGCAGCAACGCCGTCTCGGGAAATGCGGAGATGCCAGCTATGTAAAAGATCGCTCCCTCCCGGAAGATCTACTGGTCTTTTGCAATCAGTTCCACGCGGACGGATTGCTGACCGATGACGAACTGGACAACCTGGTGACCCAGTTTCAGACAGTCAACCGCGAACTCCCCTCCTCCGATCTGATCATCCTCTTGCAAGGCAGCCCTTCCCTAGCTTGGGAACGCATCCAGCAGCGTGGCAGAGAGATGGAGATCGAAGGCGGCTGGCAATATAACGAGATCAAAAACCTGAATCATTGGTACAAGAGCTATGGCACGAACGTTGTCAAGCTGGGCTTTCACAATGGCCCCGTCCTGGAGATCGACGTCGAAAAGCTGGATCTCACAAACCGTATCCACGTTGGCTATATCTTCGAACGAGTGCTGGAGATATTGAAAGGATAATTTAGAAGCATTATATTGCTCAGTTTTACGCACTGATAGAATCTCTTGCCCAATTCAGATCAGTGCTTACATCCCATTGATCTACAGGACATCAAGAGCAAATCAAGAGCAAATCAAGTCGAACCGCGTTCGAGGTGATTTGCTCTTGATTTGCTCTTGATCTGCTTTAAACCACCCACAGTAAGGCTGAAGGATCCGTGCGCGTGTGTTTCACAAGGAGAGTGCAAAACCCTGTGGTAAACCACGACTCTACAACTATTAACAGCCACAGTACCAATATAAACTTGACAGTGCAGACATAAATCGCACACTATACCGTCAGCGAGATTGGGTAAGAGAGTAAGCTCGAAAAGTCCTGGATTGCACACCAACAGTCTCGTATGTTTAGTATCGGAAACCAGATATTAACAAACGAGGAGCTTATGAAGACTAAGGTAATCGTCCAGTCAAATAAAAAGGATCAGATAGATATTTGGAAAATAACATATACATTAGCTTGAGAGCGATCAGCCCTAATGCCGAAGAATTTGTCCGGCATTGTGGCGCAGATGTCTTGTGGAAAGACTCCTCCGATCAAAGCTCCAGCTGCATAATCACAACAAGAACTGACGGGCTGGGAATCGTCTTTGCCAGCATCGCCCCCCCCTGTCCGGAGAAAGCTCGATTTATCTTATGCAAGGCTTTAGACGATCTCTGTACCGAGCCTGATCTCACAGAACGCTGCTTCAATTGCCGTGGTAACGACCAACTGTCACGCGATCTGGCACAAATAATGGGGTTCAAGCTGGAAATGGCGGGCTATTTCCTGACCCGCAGAAATCCACCGGAGCAAGTCCCCAAATTGAGCGGATTGCGAGCCTATCAAGCTTCTGATCAGGATAGCTGGGTTGAACTGAGCCACCTCAGTTACAGGAAACTCTGCCAGGTGAATGGCTGGAATACGCAAATCATCCACGATCCAAAAGTGTTTGGGCAAGATATGCTGCAACGGGTGACTAGAAACGAAGCTTGGTCTTATCTTGAACAAGGCAAACTGATAGGTGGATACAGGTTGAATGGCAGTTTTATAGAAGATATCCTTGTGCTGCCGGAGCATCAGAACCGCGGCTTGGGTTCCCAACTGCTCGAGTATGCAGTGGCACGGGTGATGCAGAATGGCTTTGCAGAGGTCAATCTGCGTGTCGCGGAAAGCAACACTGCCGCATTAAGGCTATACCAACGAAGGCAGTTTGTTCTGGTCAGCCACTTTGCGGAGCATTGCTATTAAGATTTGCTAAGGGGATGTATTAAAGGCCAATCTCAGTGTATCACGTCTGGGAAAGCCTGATCCAGTCTGTCGAGATCTATAGTCCGAACCTCATCGGAGTGTTTTTCTGGTAAATCAACAAATTGGAGGATCTGAGGATCCGCCGTGCCGGAGGCATCTTCGCTGAGGCTTACGATACAATTACTCGTTTTCATAGGTCTCACCGGGATTCCCTTTACAAGCGTAGTCCGGAATCCAGCTCTACTGATCTTTAGAATATAAATCCCTGTTTTTAAATTCGCTAAAACGATCATACCCCTTGGATTTACTGTGCCCGAAAGCACCAATAGACTGTCCTGAAAGAGCTCATAAGTGCAATCAGCAAGACCTTGACCTGTTTGATCACAGACTTTCAGCGCAATTCTTCCGAGCGTCTCCCGAGGTGGATCATTGATGGGCCTGATAGCAGGATTTGGTAAGATCATTACCCCACGATCATTTAGAATGATGGTTGGGACTTCAGTGGTAGAATCTTCCGTTACATCCACAAAAATTGAATCTACAGGATTGTAGCCGATCAGCATGGCCCTGAGGCGGTAGTTGCCAGGCGGTATGAGGATCAATGCTCTTCCTTGGGAATTGGTCTGATTGCCCGTTATCCGTCTATCCCCCTGAATGCATGTTATATTGGCATATTCGAGGGGGCTGCCCTCTTCGTTCTTTACAGTAACTACCAGCCTGCCGAGTTTGGGGCTGTCGGCCGAAACAATGCCGACAACCAGCAGCAGAAGACAAAAGATCACCTTAGCTTTCATAAACCAGAACTCCTTACCGTCCCCAAGCTATTGATTGATATAATTATGTCAAGTATTAAAATTCCGGTAAATCCCCTAATGCTCTATCTTCTACATAGGCGTTTCGACCGTAGATCGTACATCATTGTTTTAGATGTATTAAAATAAACGCCCGGATCTGTCCAATTATCAGATATCTGTCCCCCATATATACTATAGTGGCTGTACCCGGAGTTCTTTAAATCAGTATATAGAGTGTGATAGTGGATTACATAATATGCAAGCAGTCTGGATTTATGCGCAGTAAGTGCGGCTGATCAGGACGGAAGAGCAATTGGAAAGATGTTTTCTAAGGATATGAAAAGCGGGATGGCACCAGCACCATCCCGCGGATACTACATAGCTTATTGTTGGGAGCGGCGGTTATCCGGCAATGGCTGGACTGCCACGACTTTGTAGAACATCCTGCTCTGGCTTGGATTGATCTCCCAGGAGAGGGTGTTTGTGGTGCCGATCAGGCTATAAGTGCCAAAAGGCTCGCTGCAAGCATAGATGCGGTAAGTTCCGGCAAAGGGAACGGCATCCCAGGAGAGCCTTGCCCCGCCTGAAATGCTTTGGAGCAAAGCAATCGGGCTTTGGAGTACGACGTCTCCGGTTCCGTTCAAGGGTACGGGATCGCTTTCCCCATAGGTAGTACCGGGATCCATCGGCATCACTTCGGGCACCAGATAGATAGTGTCTTCCGCAAAGGCATAAATCTTGAAGGTCACAAGCTCACCTTCAGATGCCAGATTGACATCCAGAGTCGTGCGGGCAATGCTGCGTTCAATCAGATTGATAGTGCCGATTCCGCGACATTCATCACCGACAAAGGCGGCGACCAAGTCGTTGATCTGTGCAGGGATATTGTTGATGGTAACAACAGCAAAGAGCGTTGCAGGTGTGCTTCCGTGATTTACCGGCAGCCAGACAGGCAGATTTACCGGATTGACAGTGATCAATATCTGATCCTCTGCGCTGAACTCACCATCACTCACTGTGAAGGTGATCAGCTCGCTGCCAATCCAGTTTGCGACAGCGCTGAAACTGATATTATGACCATTGATCTGGACGATAATATTGCTGTTGCCACTTGCAGTCAGCACCAGCGGATCGTTGTCCGGATCGCTGATGTAGGCTGCGAAGCTCTCTGAAAGGCTGGAGTTCTTGTCAAATGCCCAGCCTGGGGGCAGGTCAATCGTAGGGGCAGAATTGGGAGCGGGGATATTGACGACCAGCTTGAAAGGATCAGAGGCAGCGCAAAGCGGGAGGGTGGTGCTTCTGCCGGTAGTATCTGAGGCGTTGATCCAGTAATAGATCGTATCTCCCAGGGCAGGGCTGATGATGGTGGTGCTCCAGGTTGCTCCGGCAAGGCTGAGGTTGCTGTTTTGCCAAGTGCCGTTGTAACCATTCTTCCAGGCGACATAGGTACTGCTCAGAGGATTACTGTGGGAGATCGTCACGCCAAGCGGCAGGGCTTGGGTGGCTGTCGCGCTGGTGGGAGGTGTGTGCCTGAGTGCGATCATTTGATCGTCGTAAACGGTGTTTACACGGCAATGCAGAGCATCGGTGCTCTCATAATTAGTATGACTGTAACCGATCACTGTGTAGCCGGGCATAGCATTGCGATATACAGCCAGGGCCGCAGCATCGTTTGCAGTGCCCATCTGGGGCACGTAGATACGCTTGTTCATTATATAGGAATTGGAATAGGGCTCATCATTGGGTGTGTAAACCCGATAGATCTTGTAAGGTGTGCCATAGCTGCTGGTTTTGCTTTGCCAGCGGGCTACTTCAGCTTCGATCGCTGCATATTGGGCGTGAGAACCGGGGACGCTGCGGATGATCACTTTGTCCACGTCCAGCAGCTTTGCCCAGCAATCTATGTGATCGATATATGTGTTGTTTGGATCAGGATAGAGCTGGTACTCGCTGATACCGAGATAGGTCTGCATCAGGTTGTTGATCTGGCTTTGAGTAAGGCTGGTATTTTCTTCCAAAACCAGCTCTGTGCTCATCGCTTTGCCCATACCATCGGTCATAATATTGCCTCCGGTGTGGCTCAGTTCCATCAGATAACGGTTATAGCCCAAGTACGTAGCGATAGTTGTATTGGCAGCATTATCATTGGGACGGGGACGGTTGTAAGTGAAATCGACGATCTTCATATTGCGGTTTGCATCAAAGATCGTCCATGGGCCGTAATCCCTTACCCAGTAAGAATCTGTTGTTGCATTGATGTAGCGTACATTGGTCATATTGACGCTATTGCTGCTGAGGCTGCTGGCGCAGGTAGATTGTTGGGAGCTACTCACAACGACGTAGAGCAGGCCGTGATTGGAGAGATCACGGATCAGGCTGTATGGCTGTCCAAAGGGGTATGCAATGATAGCACCCTTGGCAGGTTCCCATTCAGCTACAAAGCGGGGGTTATTCGGTACCAGATCGCTCACTATGAAGCTGACCGGCACAGAAAGGGAAGGCGTGTTTGAAGCGTTTGAAGCAATCACCAGGTTCTTGTTGTAGGTAGCATTAGCAAGACCGGCAGAATTGAGCACAAGCTCGATCACCTGGCTGGCACCTGCCTGAATGGTTCCTGATGCAGGGCTAAAGCTCAGCCATCCCGTACGGGTGAGTTCCTGGAGCTCTTCGTCTCTGCTGCGATCCGAGATAGTCCAGGTAAGCGGCAGATTACCACTATTGGTGATGGTAAGCTGAGCTGTAGTGGAAGCACCTGTATTGACTGTCTTGCTGATGCTGGCCGGATTTACAGCAATGAGAGCCGCATCAGTTTGTATAGGAGACAGGACAAACTTGATATTGGGACGATAGCTGGAGGTGCTGCCGCCGGTGAAGATATTGGTCTGATCGATATCATCAGCCCTGACATAGCGATATCCACTGGCAACAGATGTATAGCGGACTGTTCCTGTGGAGCTCCATGGGGTGAGGACATTGAAGGCAGTATCTACAACTATGTTATCAATACCGTTCCACTCAAAGGGACTGCTCAGGGTCAACATATGGAAGCCGCCGGCTACAGGAGTGTAAGTACTCGTACTATAGACAGTTTGCATTCCGGTTGCAGTTTGCCAGCTTGCCACATTGGTAGAAGAAGTATGTTTCATCCTGATCATAAAGTCGGGCAATGGGATGGTCGGACTCGTAGCTACATAAAATCCAATCTGAGAGATGGTGCAGGGACCTGTTACTCCGGCAGCTGCCATCTCCGCGGCAGTATAGATGCTCTGTCCGTGTAAACTCTCATAATAGATGTTAATGGGAGAGCCATCTGATGTCCCGGTAGCAGTAGTTCCCGTGCCAATAATAACTTCGGTGGGTATGATAGCTGTGGGCATTGCAGTAACTGTCTCGGTGGGATCAGATTCGCCACCGGTGTAAACAGCTTTGAGATAATAGCTATAGCTTGTTTCGTTTACTACAGCATTGTCTGTATAGCTTAGCCCGGTCACAGTCGTTAGCAGGCTGCTATTTCTGAAGATCTTGTATCCTGTAGGACTTCCTGAAGCCGGAGCCTGCCAGCTAAGTGCAACACTACCGTTTGCAGGCACGGCGCTAAGATTGCGGGGTGCAAAGAAAGGATTGGGGCTGGTGGAGGCAGGGAAGATAATGTCATCAACCCAGGCGCAGTCACTACCGCTGGAGACACTGCCATCCTTGCTATAGACCCACTTTAGCACTCTTGTTCCTGCGCTCAGGGTATAGTTTGCCTGAGTCCAATCCACCGTGCCGGACCACGATCCCAGCTGCACTCCGTCTATGTAGAATTTCAGGAAGTCATAGGTGGATTCGGATGAGACCTTGTACCAGAAGCTCAGGTTGCCGGAGGCGGTCAGGATGCGAGTAGTTTCCATCGAGGATTCCTGGCTGTGTGATACAGCACCGCTCTTGGCAGTGTATGTGCCGCTATGCGCATCGGTATTGGCAACAGTCCAGGGTAAAGTCCCGGCTAAGATCCAAGGATAGCTATTGAAAGTGCCTGTCTCAAAGTCTTCCAGGATCAAGCCGATTCCGTGAGTCTCGTTCTTACTTGCAGTATATGCCCCGGCAGTAGCGGTGAAATTAAAGCTGGCATCAGTGCCAAGCGTGATACTTGAGGCAGCAGAGACACTAAAGCTCAGGCTGCTTGTTCCACCCGCAGTGATAGAGGTGAAACCGGCACTACCCGTGTTGATAGTAATACCCTGGGTAGCAGAGCTCAGCCCGGCTGTTCCTGCAGGACTCAAGGCGCCACCACTATTATTCAAAGGAATGATCAGCGTTACAGTCTCGCCCGGATCAAGCCTGCCATTGTTATTACCGGTGGGATCGCTGACCGTCATCGAGCCAAATGCCAAAGCCGGAGCAGAAAAGACCTGGTTAAAATTGTGCACCCAGCTTTCTGTTCCGCTGGTCATAGTGATCGTAAAGCTTGCACTCAGGCCATTGGCGATGTTATCCGCAACGCTGATTCCAAAGGCGTTTGGCTTGAGTATCGATGCACCTGCTGCCAGGCTGGCTATTGTCTCTGTGTTGTCAGTAAGAGTAATCCCTAAAGTAGAGCAACTGAGCGTAGCAGTGACGTTACTCGCAAGGCTGGTACCCAGATTCTTGAAAGTAATACTGAATCCACCGTTCTCATTGTACTCAGCGATGCTGTTGTTGCCATCGGTATAGCTAACGGTCTCGACTCCCATATAGGGTCCGCTGGCTGCGATCTGCTGGATCGTCCCAACGTAAGTAACCCGGTTGAAAGCTGTAGCCGTCACTATATAATTCAATACTCCACTGGGAGGATTGCTCAGGTTTACGCTTGCCACACCGCTGCTATTGGCATTGGCTACTCCGTAGATTGTGTTGTTATAAGTAATCGCCACCATAGCATTTGCCACGCCTGTGTTGACTGTAACACTTGTCGTCCCGATCGTAACAGTCGTGGGATGAGACACTGCCATCGCCAGCGGGGTCTTGGTACGAATTTTAAGCGATGCATCTCCAAAGATATGCCAGGTCTTAAACATATTGACGCCATCCGAACCTGATGTATTGCCATAAATATCCATCATTTTGCAGGATGCGTTGTAATACAGACCGCCCGTAGTGGTCTTGGACTCAGCGATCAGGAGATCAGTCGCTTCGTCCTGAGCCCGCATCGGTGAGTTCCAGCTTTGATTGATCGTGCTGGCATAGATCGCCACTGCTCCGCCATTGGCGTTGCGCATCCAAGCCTCGGCAAAACAGGTCAGTGAGACAAAATTGCCATTCACACAGGCAACGTCCATTATAAAGGGAGTCTTGTTGCCATTGGTGAGTGCCGTGGCATTGGTAGAGCTAAATCCGGTCGTTACCCATGAGGTGTCGGAGCCATGCCCCACATAGTTGATAAAGCCACGTCCGGCATTGACATTAGTGGTGACCGTAGATGCGCTGGCACCCGGATCATAAACCTGATCCACCGTAGAATATCCATAGTTCAGGAGGTCAGTGCGGATCAGATTCATATGAGTGATATCGCTTTCGCCATTATCACCCTGCGTACCACCACCTTCAGCAGAGGCAATGCCCAGAGCCTTGCTCAGCCAGTTATCTGAGGTGGTCAGATCACGCTCATAGACGATAGCTTTGTTTACCTGAGCGGTTACTTGAGCAGTAGTCTCTGCAGAGAATCTTCCGATAAAGATATCGGGATACATATCGCTCCCTGCGACCAGCGAGAAGCTTGGATCGCTGCCACCGCCTCCTGAGGAGAGGCTGGGAATCTGGGGAGCGTCACCCACCAATTGCACATAGGCAATCGTATTATCAGCATTGTAGCGGTTTTGTATATAAGTCTGCAATTGGGCTGCGGTCGTTCCGATCGTGCTCCATTCCACCAGCTCGGTCTGGATACCCTTTTGCTTTTTCCAGTTCACATAAGGAGCTATTTGCGTGAGATAGTTCGTATGGCAGATCACCAAGAGCTTTCCATAGTTGTCGCTGACCGGCGTGTAACGGTAGCTGTTCCAGTTTACAAAGTGGTTTTCGTAAATAGGGGCAAAATCCCGGGAGATCGCATCGCGACTGCCGGTTAGAACGTTCTGATTGTCGATGCCATCAGCATAGACACGCACTTTGTAGCCGGTGTAAATCCTCAAAGTCTGGCTTTGGGGATCGTAGGCAAAGGGAGCAGTCTGGATCGTGATCCCGCGGAAATCTCTGAGGATATAGGGCTCCGAAAGTTTGGCAATCTGTTGCGGATAAAAGCCGCTTTCGCCATAGACAGGAGCAAAGGTATAAGGCACAGTCTCTGGATTGATATCCCTGGTGATCACGCCTTTGGATGGAGCCACAGGAAGCTTCATCTCGAGATACTCCAGGTCATAGACTTCCAGCTTCATCCGGCTGATGCCATCAATGATGATACTGCGGTTGTAAACCGGCAATTCCGGCATTCCCTTATCCTGGGAAATACCTTCTTTAGGCAGGCGAATCCGATTGTACGCTTCGCCGTTGATGTCAACCCGTTGACGCTCGAAATTGCTGATCCGATACTGCAGAACAGTCTCGCTACTATTCGAACTAATCACCCAAAGGGAATTTTCTCCGGGTCCCACACGCAGAAGCTCAGCATTTGCCAAGCCGATCGCGAAGACAAGAATCATCAATATCCAGATACGTTTCATAGGGTCTCCTCTAAATACGCTTATAAACTCTCAGCTTACTATGTAAATACACAATCGTAACATCTGCTCTTACTGATCTCTATATGTCAATAGTTTTCCGATGTAAATATCGTTGAACCTACAGAGCTTAATCTACAGCAACATTTCAGCTATACGGCATTGCCTGAATCGCTCCCCCTCAAGAAGCAGGCATGGCCCATTGACTTTCAGCCAGTAAAAACATCTTTTCAAGATAGCATATCGGATTAGTATATCTTTATTAAGAACTTAGGAGTCAAGATGATTACTATCAATCCTTACCTCAATTTCAATGGCAATTGCCTGGAAGCGTTTGAGTTCTATAAATCCGTCTTTGGCGGAGATTTTCCTTATGTTAGCCATTACAAAGATATGCCTGCCGATAATGAGCATCCTCTACCGGAAGCCCTGCACAATATGATTCTGCATATGAGCCTCCCGATCAGCAAAGAGACAGTCCTGATGGGTGCCGACACCAACGAGCTTTGGGGTCAAAAAGCAGGTTTTGACGGCAATGTGGAGCTGATGATCAATGCCCAAACCCGTGCCGAAGCCGATGCCATCTGGGCAAAACTTTGTGTAGGCGGAACAGTCACAATGCCTTTGGAAGTGGCTTTTTGGGGAGATTATTTTGGCGGACTCACGGATAAGTTTGGAGTTCGCTGGATGGTCATAGCACCTGCTGAATCCTGATTTGGAGTTAATGAAGATGATAATGAGCGAACAGGACAAACTGCTTTACAAAGAGCTTGGCTCCGCCAATCATAGCCGGTTGGAGCCCTACATCAAGCTTTTTGAAGAGCTCGTCCCGGAGGCTGGCATCAGTTTCTACAATCCTACCGTGCTATACCTTACTGTAAAAGGACAGATAAGCCTCGGTTTATCGCCTCGGAAGCAGTACATCAGCCTCTATATGGGCTCGATGGAGACGATGAAGATCTTCCGCGAATTGCTCCCCCGATTAGGCAAAGTCAAGACCGGAGTCGGCTGTATCAATATCCGCAAGCACAGCGACTTGAACGAGGAAGTCCTCAAAGAAGCCTTTGTGAGGATTGCCAATAGCGATCATACCGGTGCTTACGGCTTTGGAAGCTGATCCCTAAATCAAAACATAGAACTACATATTGCCGGGGATACTAGTTACGTGCCTCCGGCTTTTTTTGTTGATTGAGCAGCGCACAGAGACATCCAGCAGGGAAATATGTCTTGACGGTTTTGATAAAGCTTTCATTCTTGCTGAAACACTTTGTGAACGTCAAACGGCGGTCGCGGATCTTGGTGGAGGTATTATGAACCAGATATTGATTGGCAAAGGCGAGCATCAGGTCTTTCTGGATCCGGCATATGGTAATCGTCACGGTTTGATCGCAGGCGCCACGGGCACCGGCAAGACGGTTACACTTTTAGTCCTGGCAGAAGGATTCTCACGCTTGGGAGTTCCTGTCTTTATGGCAGATGTCAAGGGTGATGTAGCGGGGCTGGCAATGCCCGGTACGATGAGCGAAAAGCTCTCCTCACGGATCACACAGATCGGCATCGATGGCTACAGCACAGAAGGCAGCCCGGTGGTCTTTTGGGATGTCTTTGGCAGATCCGGACACCCTCTCAGAACAACGATCAGCGAGATTGGACCGGCTCTGCTCTCCCGGATTCTAGATCTGAACGACGTCCAAAGTGGCACTCTGGAGATCGCCTTCAAGCTTGCCGATGATGAAGGACTGCTCCTGTTGGATCTGGACGATCTCCGCTCTCTGCTGACCTTTGTTGTAGATAACAAGGCTGAAATCTCCAAAGCTTACGGACTCGTAAGCCCTGCCTCGATTGCCGCTATCCAGAGATCACTCTTGACACTGGAGCGGGAAGGCGCAGTGCAACTCTTTGGTGAGACAGCGCTCGAACTGGCAGATCTGATGCGGACAGACCTCAGCGGACGAGGTATCATCAGCATCCTGGCTGCAAACAAACTGGTGCTGAGCCCCAAGCTCTACTCCAGTCTCTTGCTCTGGTTACTCTCCGAGCTCTACGAAAACCTCCCCGAAGTGGGCGATCTGGACAAACCCCGGATGGTCTTTTTCTTTGATGAAGCGCATTTGCTCTTTGATGATGCCCAGCCCGAATTGGTCAAGAAAGTGGAACAAGTGGTGCGCCTGATCCGTTCCAAAGGCGTAGGCGTATATTTTTGCAGCCAATTCCCCGATGACATCCCCTCAGAAATCCTTGGTCAACTGGGTAATAGATTTCAACACGCACTCCGTGCTTACACTCCCAGAGATCAGAAAGCAGTCAGGACAGCCGCTGAGACCTTTGTGCCAAATCCCCGTCTCAACGTAGCGGATGCGATCTCCCAGCTCGGCACGGGTGAGGCTCTGGTCTCGACTCTGGGTGCCAAAGGCGTGCCTTCCCCGGTACAGCAGACCGTAATCTGTCCTCCCCGCTGCAGAATGGGCAGCATTACGGATGAAGAAAGACTCATAATTATCAACCGCAGCCCGATAGGGATCAAGTACGATAAAGCAATCAACCGGGAATCTGCCCACGAAATCCTCTCCCAAAGGGCAATTGGACGAGTGGCAGAGCCCCAGGCTCCTGCTCAGAACAAAGCTCCTCAGGAAGAGAAGCGCAGCGCTGTAAGCGAGATTCTTTGGGGCACCAAGAAACGCCAGGGATTGGTGGAAACTATGGCAAAGCAGACTGCCCGCACAATGGGCAGCCAGGTAGGCAGAACCATTATCCGCGGTATCCTGGGAGGTATCTTTGGAGGGAAAAAGTAAGCTATTATGCTGATTGCTGCCCTGGTACTGCTTACTCTGGTGCTGATCGCCAGCATCTCGCACAAGATCAATATCCCCGTGATCATCCTCTCGCTGGTGATAGGGATCGTCTTTGGCAGTGATGTCCTGGGGGTGATCTACTTTGACGATGCAGTACTTGCCAAGGAAATAGCCAATATAGCACTGATGTTTATCCTCTTCATCGGTGGTTTCGGCACCAAAAAGCACGCATTCAGAGCCGTCATCAAGCCGGTCTCGCTCCTTGCAACAGTCGGGATCCTGCTCACAGCGATGATCACCGGCTGGGTCTTTCACCTGATCTCGGGCTGGCCTTTGATCAATTGCCTGCTGATCGGCTCCATCCTGGCTTCTACAGACGCTGCGGCAGTATTTTCTGTGCTAAAGAACCGACAACTGGACAGCCGGATCAAGAGCATCACGGAGCTCGAATCTGTCGCAAACGACCCAATGGCTATCGTACTGACAATGTTTGTGATCGACCAGATGCTGGGCACACAACACAATCTGCTCCTTACAATCCTCAGCTTCCTCTGGCAGCTTGCCGGTGGAATTGGGATTGGTGTATTGATCGGCAATCTGGCTGCATACGCAATCCGCAAGATTCGCCAAAACGAGCCGGAGTTCTTCTTCGTTTATCTGATTGCAATTGTTATGCTTAGCTATAGCATTGCCAATATCCTGGGTGCCAGCGGGATGTTATCCGCTTTCTTTGCCGGATTTGTGATGGGCAACAAGAACATCCCCTACAAAAAGGGACTGCTTTCCTTTAACAACACACTTTCCTTCATTACAAACGTTGGCCTCTTCATACTGCTGGGGCTGCTGGTCTTCCCCGGAAAGTTTTACCTGATCTGGGACAAAGGGGTGATCATCTTCCTCATCCTAAGCCTGCTATCACGCCCAATCACGGTCTTCTTTCTCACCTCAATCTGCAAGCTGAGTTTCAAGGAACAGAGCTTCCTTTCCGCCGTAGGCATCCGCGGAGCTGTCCCAATTGTGCTGGCAACCTATCCTGCCGCAATGGGGCTGGATCCAGAGCACGAGATCTTTAACATCGTCTTCTTCGTTGTGACTCTCTCGATGATCGTCCAGGGCACATCCCTGATCCCTTTGGCAAAGAAACTGAAGCTCCTATCCAAAAGCAACAACAGCTCTTCGCGGGTCTTGGAGCTGGTCTCCGTACAGGATACCAATTACGAAATAGTGGAAGTCTATATCGACGAGGAATACTACCACGGCTCCATCCGCATCTCCGAGATGAAGCTGCCCAAGGGGACTCTGATCACCTTTGTGCGCCGGGGAGATCAGATTATGACGCCCACCGGCTCGATGGAAATATTTCCCAAGGATACACTTACCGTCCTCGTGGAGAATCAATACATCGATATGATTGCGGTGGATATTATGCGCAGCTTTGTGCTAAAGAAACTGGACGAACACAAGAAGGAAAAGATAGAAGAGGCAGTCACTACCACCCCGACAGATCCTGTTCCCGCTGATATCTAACAGATTCCTGCCTGCTCTACAAAGCCACATCTTGAGTTCAGTATTCGCATTTCCCCGAATTGATAGAAATCCAAGATAACCAGAATGAAGAATATTCCTTGACCTTTTTTAGCCTGCGTGTTAGAGATCACTCGTGCTTTAAATTGCCACCGGATGCCTTTTATACAGGGTGGCAGAGAAAACCGTAACCTTAAGAAAAGGAGTTACTTATGCCGAGCTTGGCAAAGCGTATGATTGCGGAAACTTTTGGTACTTTTTGGTTGGTTTTGGGCGGTTGTGGCAGCGCTGTATTGGCTGCGAACTTCCCCAATATCGGAATTGGTCTGGTGGGTGTGTCCCTTGCCTTTGGTCTTACAGTCCTTACGATGGCTTATGCGATTGGGCATATTTCCGGCTGTCACCTCAATCCGGCGGTCTCGCTGGGCTTGTGGGCAGGCGGCAGATTCCCTGCCAAAGACCTGCTCCCCTACATTGTGGCGCAGGTTGTGGGCGGAATAGTGGCAGGAGGAGTGCTTTTCATAATCGCCAACGGAGCAGCAGGCTTTAATGTGGCGGATGGTTTCGCCGCTAATGGAGTCGGCTCCCACTCCCCGGGTCACTTCCGCGTGATCCCCGGCATCCTTTGCGAAGTCGTGATGACCGGTATGTTTCTGATGATAATAATGGGTGCTACATCAAAGAAAGCCCCCGCAGGTTTTGCACCAATCGCGATCGGTCTCGCCCTTACCCTGATCCACCTGATCAGTATTCCGGTCACCAATACCTCTGTCAATCCTGCGCGTAGCACAGGCGTCGCAGTCTTCGTGGGCGGCTGGGCAATTTCTCAGCTCTGGATATTTTGGGCGGCTCCCATTATCGGCGCAATAGGTGGAGGCCTGATCTACCGCTTCCTGGATGACAAGGAATAACAGCACTTCATAGCTTTAGATTCTAATCTCTTGATAGTCATACTCCTCCGGATACTGCCCGGGGGAGTTTTGTATTGGTGCGAGGTATCCATCTGCATATCTACTTTACGCTCAAGCCATTCCTATGATCAACAGCATATCAAGTGGAGATCAAGAGCAAATCAAGTCGAACCGGGTTCGAGGTGATTTCGACTTGATTTGCTGGTGATATGCTTTAGACCTTGGGGAGGATAGGGTGTACGGAGACGAAATGAGTGCGGAAAAAGCCCGTGAAGGTTCTGTACAGTAATCTCCAAGATCGAGAATCTACCCGAACAAGGGCCGTAGATTTCTATAGATCAATAAAGCACTCTATCACTAGTGCAACAAAAATGATACACTATTTCTGGGAGATTGTGCATAGAGTTATTGACAGATCATAAAGGGCAACCAGTCCCGCTGCAGCGCGGATTTGGTGCAGTGAATCAGGGCTGATAGAATATGTACGTGTCAACGGATAGATCGCAATTAGTTTTTGAGTCACCATTAACATGATAAACATAAAAACGATTGCAACGATTTTGCCTTGTTTCATGATTTACCTTCCTTTGTTTATTTGACCACGACTAGCTTGGCAGTGGCGATTTTACTGTTTCCCTTATCCAGACTAATTAAGTAAACACCGTTGGACATTCGCTCCAGAGCTTCGTTTGGAAGCACAAAGCTTAGCTCTTTATTAAGGCCATTTATCTTACTGGAATATATCCTTTGTCCTCTGATATTAAAAATGCTGTACCCTAAATCTCCCACAAGATCACTTTTTACTGAGATCATAACAGTGCTACTTGCTGGCTGTGGATAAGCCATGATGGATGATACAAATACAGGAGCAATTGGATCATCATTTGCTACTACATTGCCATCAGTATCAGTTTTTATTAGGACAATAGTACCATGATGCATGCAAAACAGGATGCTGCCGTCGGGCATTACTAAAAGGTTTTTGGAGCCTGTCCCAAAGTAGATTGCTCCCAAGGTGTCGTATGATCTACTCCATTGATGGACACCATCAGGACTATAGCTGTGGAGAATCGGGCCTGTGTCTGATCTGCCTCCGGTATAAACGATGTTACCATTGGGAAGCATGTCGATAGACCCATGCAAGTTCATATCAAATGCTGGTAAATTATCAGCAACTAATTGAAGATTGTGGTCAGTTGTGTCAACTTCCCATAGCTTGTAGTATCCCAGCAAGTATATACTTTCATCTGTTGCGACAGTGCAGTCCCAAAAACTTGTGTAATCAACCGGGTCATAATAGGTCCAAAGAGTATCACCTACCCCATTGATTTCGGTAAACACCCTACCTGAAAGAGAAATCCAATTATCTCCATATGGTTCAATTGAACGTGCCCCTAAGAATGCCAAAAAGGTACTTGATTGCCACACTACATTGAACTGGAAGTCGGTTTTAATTACCACAGCTTGGCCATTGACTTTACCAGCAAAGACCAGGCCATCGTCAACATATTGCATGTCGTATAAATATGCTTGAAAGCCATTTACTGTATGGAATACATAATGACCTATCATGTTCATCTCAGCATCGAATACATTCATGTTATCATATTCAATGCAATAATACCTGTCAATTCCATTGCTTACGATGCTGTTGAACGCGAAGTTTCCTCCCCCCGTTCTTCTCCAAACAATTTCGCCATATTCGTCGAGTTTCCAGAATACGTTATTGGCATAAGCAGGAATATCTCCCCAAGCAAACTCGACATACCCCTGTAATAGGTAACCCCCACCAATTGCAGGGATAACATTACAGACTTCTGAACTCGCACTATCATAGGGACCCGGACACAGATCATCAAAGAGATAATAGCGTATCCATGTCTGACCTGTTAGCAGACCTATAGAAATTAGTAACAGCAATGAAAACAACAAGTGTTTTTTCATCAATCCTCCTGATAAATACAGGGCGTTGTTTGTGTTTTTCAATAATGAACTCAAACTGAACTGGTTTATTTATAGCCTTATGATCAATCATAATCAGTCCATATTAGCTAACTACATCTTAAATATTTCTCTTTCTTATGTCAAGAACTCTCTCTCATATTTCTGTCTCATCCTTGCTCATCCTGATTTGTCAGCATACAGGGCTTTCCTGGCTCTGGATCGATGATCACATCTGGAACAAGGAGAAAGCATGACCGAAGCGTTGATGAACCGAATCAAAGCTCAGTTAGTCAGACATGAAGGTCTGAGACTGAAGCCATACCGCTGCACTGCAGGGAAACTGACCATCGGTATCGGCCGCAATCTCGATGACCGGGGTATTTCCCAGAAAGAGGCCTATGCACTGCTGGAGAGAGATATCCAGGACTGCGAGCAATGACTGAACGATGAGATCCCTGATGTTTGCAATAAGCTCGATGAGGTTCGCAAGTCAGTGCTGATCAATATGTGCATAAGCATCCCACAAAGCCGCAAGTGGATAGTATCGGACTTCGTCCGTGCGCTCCTTTGCGGGAACCCTGCTACCTGGGTATTGGAGGGCTTCTTAGCTTCAACAACACCCTGGCTTTCATAGCCGCCGGAGACTGGGAACGGGCAGGATTAATTGGCAGAGCGGTTAAGGAGCGTTTTCCTGCTCTTTTTCCATGATAGATCCGGTAACGAATTACATTCATACTCAGGAAGAGCACCATAAACATTGCGCTTTTGACGATGACTTTGAAGCCTTGTTTTTCAAACACACGGAACAAGACTCTGATTAGGTGTCGCCCTACGCTGGCGCTCCGGGCTCTTGAGAGTGTCGGGATCTTGTTTACCCAGGGCTCACGCCCAGGTCTATGGCATTCGCATACAGCCCTTCGCTGGCGCTCCGGGCTAAGATGCTAGATAGGATCGAAAATTGCATCAATGATGGATGGAGCGCTGTGGTTTTTTTATTGACACTCTTTACAGCGCTATGAATTTGGTTGAAACAGGAATAATCGAGGAATTATGCGCAAGAAATGGTTCATCTGGATAGGTATAGCATTGGTACTGGTAGTTTTGATGGGCTTGGGTATCAAGCAATGCACAAAGGCTCAACGCTCGATGCTTGCCTCTATGAGCGGTGGTAACGAGACATATACCGTTGCGCGTGGGGACATTGTAAATAAGATTGAGATTACAGGAGAGGTTCAGCCTCAGACTGTGGTCTCGCTCAAGTCCCGCGTCTCCGGCAAGATTGTACGCTTTTATGCAAACGAGAATGATTACGTACGTAGCGGACAGATTATTGCCGATATAGAGCCGGATTACAACCAGGCTAATACCTTGTTTAGCACACGGGCTCAGCTCGAGCAAGCCGAGATCAGGCTGCGCAATGCACGCCAGGATCTGGATGCCAAGCGTCAACTTCTGGATAGCGATTATATCTCCAGAGAAGTATTCGAAGCGGCGGAAGACGAGCTGCAAAGCGCACAAATCGCGCATCAGCAAGCCAGTTCGCAGTATGAAATGATCCGTGATCTGGATACCGGAGGCAGAGTGACCCACGTCTATGCCACCTCCTCGGGCGTCTGCATCGAGCGCAAGATCAATGAAGGAGAGATGGTGCAATCCAGCATTACATCCTATGGTGAAGGCACTGTGATTATGAAAATCGCAGATCTGAGCCGGATGATCGTAAAATCCAATATCAATGAAGTCGATATAGCCAAGTTCTCTGTAGGACAGGAAGCGGAGATATCCCTTGATGCTCTGCCTTATGAGAATTTTGTGGGCAGAGTGGTCAAGATTGCGCCACAGGCAATTACGGAAAACAACGCCAAGGTCTTCCCGGTGGAGATCAGTATAAATGCCACAGGAGAAAAGGTAAAGCCGGGTATGACGGCAAATGTCTCGATCCTGGGCGAAAAGCGCGAGGACGTATTGGTTGTGCCGATTCGCGCCATCTTTAGTAATGAAAACAATGAAGACATCGTCTATGTGGCACCGGCAAAAGCTGACAGCACTGCCAAATCCATACCAAAAGCATCGCCTATGGGCATACCCAAAGCAACCGGTACACCCAGGGTCGTAAAGCTGGGATCAAACGATATGCAGCAGGTGGAAATCATCAGCGGCCTCAAAGAAGGCGAAGAAATCCTGCTCAACGATCCCAATGCAGCGGTCAATCCATTCCAGATGATGATGTAAGAAGGAGTATCAATGATTGAGATAAAGGGACTGAGCCGGCATTTCGGCTCGATCAAAGCTGTGGACAAGATCAGCTTTGAGATTGCGCCCGGAGAAATAGTGGGTTTTTTGGGTCCAAACGGAGCCGGAAAGACCACTACAATGCGGATGATGGTGGGCTATTTACAGCCAACCGAAGGTGAGATTTTGATCGATGGGGAGAGCATCTTTTTTGACCCGATCAAGACCAGCCACAATATCGGCTATCTGCCAGAGAACAATCCGCTTTACAACGACCTCAGCGTATATGAATTTTTGAAGTTTGTTTCCGCTTTAAGAGGAATGACTGAAGAGACATTTGCCCAAAGGCTGGAATTTGTAGGGCAAAACTGCGGACTCAAAGCTGTAATGCATCAGAAGATCGGAACTCTTTCCAAGGGATACCGGCAGAGAACCGGCCTGGCGCAAGCGATCCTGCACGATCCCAAGATATTGATTCTGGACGAGCCTACCAGCGGACTCGATCCAAACCAGATCATCGAGATCAGAGATCTGATCCGTGAACTGGGCAGGGAAAAGACCTTGATTCTCTCCAGCCACATAATGCAGGAAGTGCAAGCACTTTGCGACCGCATCATCATTATTTCCAACGGCGTGATTGTTGCCAATGCGGCTCAGGATGAGCTGGTAAAACAATTGGACAAGGATCAGGAAATCAGGCTGGTCTTTGAAGCGGAAAGTCCTCTTGAGGAAGATCTGCTGGCAGCAGTTCCCGATCTGAAACTGATAATGAGAGAGGATAACGGAAATCAACACTGCTGGATTTGTGCTGCTCCGGGAGAGCGGGATGTGCATAGGGAATTGGCGCAATATGCGCAGAAGAATTCCTGGCTGATCCTTGAGATGAGCAGCCAGAAAAAGAGCCTGGAAGATGTCTTTGTAAATCTTACCAAGGTAGAGCCTGATGGGCCTGCTATGGAAGTATCTGAAGAGGAAGGAGGAGATCAATGAGAGCCAGCCTCGTAATAGCAAAAAAAGAGCTGGGTACGGCAGTAAGATCGGTGAGTTACTACATCATCTTCATCATCTTTTTGGTGATAGCAGGGCTCTTCTTCTCCAATACAATCTTCAAATTTGGTCAGGCTGATATGCGCATTAGCTTTGGCATTCTGCATGCCTTGTTCTTGTTTTTTATCCCGGCAATTACGATGACCAGCATTGCCGGGGAAACCTCCAGCGGCACATTTGAGCTATTGGCAACTATGCCAATTAAGCTGAATAGCATCCTCTGGGGAAAGTTCTTTGCCGCTTTGGCAATCCTGAAATCCGTGATACTCTGCACATTGATCTACTTTGTGATAATTATGGTCTTGGGCAGAGGGGTGGATATCGGCGCAGTGATTACCGGCTATATAGGGCTGATCATCGCAGGCTGTGCCTATATCGCGATCGGGATTTTTGCTTCGAGCCTGCCTTCAAACCAGATCCTGGCATTTATCATCGGAGTAGTGATCAGCGCTTTCTTCTTTGGAATCAGGTATATCATCGGAATGTTACCGCTGGGATTAATGGAATTCTTTCAGTTCTTTAGCTTTGACTTTCATCTGCAAAATTTCTTTAAGGGTGTGATCGATCTGAGAGACATCCTGTTCTTTGGCGTGGTAACACTAAGCTTTATGCTGCTGGCAGAGTTTATCCTCCGCACGCGCAATTTGATGCAGGAGAAGTAGAAATGGCTATCAGCAAATCACAAAAGAGCCTCCTGAACCTGCTGCTATACAAACTGATCACGATCGGCATCCTGATCTTTCTATTGTTATTATCATATTACCTGCCGCTAAGATTGGATCTTTCCAGAGATAGGGTGTATAGCCTGTCTGAAGCGAGTAAAGATGCTGTTCGCCAGCTTAAGGACAGGATGATCATCAAGATCTATGCCTCTGAAGAACTGCCTCCCAATCTGGTAAGTCTCGATCGTTATTTGAAAGACATCCTTGCTGAGTATAAGCTGAGGGGTGGAGGAAACTTTGTCTATCAGTATGTCAAAACGGAATCTCCCGAGCAATTGAGAGCTCTGGCTCAGCAAAACCGGCTCCAGTATATGATCTTTCAGTCCTTTGATAACGATCAGGTGACGCAAAAGGAAGTGATCTACGGGCTCACGTTGGAATATCAGGGCAGGACAGAAAGCATTACTTTGCCACCTGATATGGAAAGCAAGCTGGAATATGTGCTTACAAACCACATCAGGAAGCTGAGCGGCATCAGGCTGCCGGAATTGGTAGTCTATCGCGACAGCACGTATCAGTATTATCCCACAGATCTCCTGGAAATTGGTCTGGATGAGAACTATCTATTGGGCTCTACAGATTTTAATACACCGCCCAGACAGACACCTGTGCTGCTCTTTACAGGAACGACAGATTCTCTCTCCACTGAGCAGCTCTATAACCTGGATCAGTACATAATGAAGGGTGGAAAGGTAGTGTTTCTGCAGGACAGGCTGGATACGGACGGTCAATCGATCAAGAATGTGGAATCTAATCTGTTTACAATGCTGGCATCTTACGGGATTGGGGTAAACAAAGAAATGGTGTTGGATCTTAGCTGCGACAATCGCAGGCTGGGCGGCTCGACCAATGTGCCCTATCCGATCTATCCGGTGGTAAGAGGCAGCGAAAGCCACGTTACAACTCAGAATATCGGAAACATTGTGCTGTATTTGGCATCTGAGATTGCCAATCTGGATACTTTGGGGCTGGAATTTATCCCTATCCTAAAGACTTCAGCCAATTCTGCCAAGCTGTCCGGACCAGAATTTGATTTGCAGCCTGTGCTTTACAACCGGCCCAGTCTGGAGTATTTCTCGCATCCCCCAATCGTGGTGGGAGCTGTATTCAAGGGCCCGATGCAGAGCTATTTTGCGGCAGATCAGGAATACAGCGGAAGAGCGGGATTCGTGGCACAAAACAATCAGGCAGAGCTGGTGATCTATGGAGATCGGGAATTGATGATGGATCCGGATAATACTATCTACACGGACCGGAACTTCATAGTGTTCAATGCGATCGACTATCTGAGAGGGGATGAATCAATGATACGCATTCGCTCCAGAAGCATCCAGACCAGCTTCCTGGACGTTAGAGAGTATATGGAACGCAAGAATATGCTTTGGGGAGATCCCGGCAAGACAGAGAGAAACATCAAGCGAACCGTCACAATCGTAAGTGTTGTAATACCTCCAATGTTGCTTATGGCGGCAATCGCAGCCTACTTGACGGTGAGAAAAAGAAAACTACGGGAGACAAAAGTATGAAACGCAGAATCATAATCTTTGGGATCATCCTGCTGGTTTTGATTGCGGCATACTTTGTGCTGAGCAGAAACAGCAATACGGATAACAGACAGAGGGTATTCAACGCTGATTCTCTGCAGATTGGCAAGATCACCGTGATGGATTTCAGCGATACCCTGCAGCTGGAGCAGACCGAAAACGGCTGGCGCATCACAGATCCCGTCAAATGGGAAGCTAATCAGGAGCATATGAAGAACTTCTTTAAGTCTGTCATCAATGCAAATTATCCCAAGACAGAGATGACAAGCAGTGAAGACGCGATCGAACGCTATGGACTTACCAAAGAAAAAGCACTCCAAGTAATCACTTACGACAAGAAAGGCAGAAAGCAAGACCACGTTTACTTCAATAATTTTGGCAATAGCTGGGACTACTTCAGGTACGAGGGTGAATCCAAGATCTACCAGATTTATGACTCAGTATCCAATATCTTCAGACCGGTATTGACTAATTGGCGTTCTCCGGTCTTGGTAAGAATCTGGGAAGATGAACTAAAGAGCATCGAGGTTACTTATCCAAAGAATAGCTATACATTGGTACACGAGCCCAAACGCTGGGTATATCGGGATAAGAATGTAGCCTTTGAGATTCCTGCAGAAAACAGACCTTTGCTCAGAATCCTCAACCTGCTGATCAATCTGGATACGATGTCCTTTTTTGATGGAGACAACAGCCGTCTGATGCCAGCTTTTGAGAATCCTCTGGCTGTGGTGAAGCTGAATAAGACAGATGATACAGTGACCACCTTGAGCTTTGCTTATACGGATGAGACACAGCATCTTATGATGATAGATGATAAGAGTGATCCGCTCTACGGGGTCGTAAATGATTCTATCCTGCGCTTTACCATCCATGCAGAATACTTTAGGCAGTTGCCCTATGGGCAGACTCCTCCCCCACCTTTGGATGAATGACGATAAAGCGCTGTTACAAAGTAGATTCAGAGCTGTTTGACCAGATAATGCGGATCTGGGCGGAGACGGGTTTGGCTTCCCCGGCAAGAGCTGATGATCTCTCTACAGTGCAAGGCAGTATCGCTGGAGGGGGCTGCATACTGATAGCCCTTTCAGAGGATAGGATGGTAGGCACAGCCTGGTTAACGCACGACTTTCGCAGGCTCTATATCCATCATATGGGAGTACTGCCTGAATACCAAAACCGGGGGATTGGAAGAATGATCATGGCAGAAGCCCTGGGGATGGCGCGTGAGCTGGGATATCAGGCAAAGCTGGAGGTTCACAAGGACAATCCCAAGGCTATGCATCTGTATGAGAGTATGGGATTCAAGCCCCTGGAAGGCTATTACTCAATGATCAAACGTGATCTGTGAACATACAAGACAGGTCTGCGAAAACCATATCAGACTTTGTGCTTGACAAATATGGCAAATCAAAGACTTTATAAAAAGAGAAATGAGTATCCAACAGGAGGATAAAATGGCAGTATATTCAGTGAATGAAATTATCGAATTGGCAGTGCAGATCGAGCGTAATGGCTATGCTTTTTACCATGAAGCTACCAAACGTAAGGGTCTGGACGACAGATCACTCGACTTTCTGACCCTCTTGAGAGATCAAGAACTAAACCACGAAAAGACCTTCCTCAATCTTCGCGATGATATGGATTCCACGATGCTGGAGCTAAGCCAGGATTGGGATATGGTCTCCAGCTACCTGAAGACGATTGTTGAATCTCGCATCTTTGATAGCGAGCATTCAGCTATCAGAATGGCTACCGAAGCCAGTGACCTGCGAAGCATCGTAGATTTCGCTATTACCTTTGAAAAAGACACCCTGCTCTTCTTCCACGCCTTGAACGATGCCATCACCAATCCCAAAGCAAGACAAGCTTTGGCTCGCATCATCAATGAAGAAGTCTCGCACGTGCTGAGACTGAACGACTTCAAAAAGACCATAATCTAAGAGATCTTGATACAGACCGGAAGTAGGGAGACCTGCTTCCGGTATTTTTTATCAGAATGAAGCGAAAGAAGAGAGTAAACAAACCCGGGCTAACCTGGTTGATAGCAGCTTGTCTGCTGATCCTGATAATCGTTATCTACAATCCCATATCGGTGCGATTGATGACGATTGGGGTAGCTTTGTACTACCGGCTTGACCCGGTGATCTTCTACCGTCAGATTAGAGCGGAGAGTGCTTTCAGAAGCCTTGCGGTATCGCATCGACAGGCTATTGGATTGGGGCAAGTAAGGCAGAGTACTGCCGGCTATATCGAGGAAGAGCACGACCCAGAGCTACTCTATACACCTCTTTACAATCTCAAGGTCTCGGCAAAGTACGACCTCTATCTTAAAAAGCGCTTCAATGGCAATTGGAGCCTCATCCTGGCGGGATACAACTGGGGTGAGACTGCAGTAGCCCGCAGGATGCGGGGTATTGTGATAGATCCCAATGAGGACTATAGAAAACACTTCCGAGATATCCCGGAGACTTATAATTACATAGAAAAAATACTCGGACCGCTAAAAAAGGCTTGACGAGAATTGGCTTCCCAAAAAGCATAATAGCATAAATTTATTCAGGAGTTTATTATGTTGCGTAACCAGAACGGAATCTCTGTTTATACAGTCCTCAGCGTGATTCTGATGATCGCCCTGCTGGTGGTCTTGGCTATCCCGCATTTCTTTAATTTGGACAAAGAAAAGAACGTGGATGACTGTATCAACAATATGAAAGAGCTGTGGGTTGCTACGACTGATTATATTAAAGACAACAACGCAGATTTTGGGGGAGATATCAACGTACTCCTCAAGACCCGCAAGAAGTCTGATCCCTCCAAGACCTACCTTGGCGATAGAGGTTATTGCCCCGAAACTGCCCGTCAAAAGACCGATTACATAGTCTTTGGTAAGTATGCTCAGGATATGGTGGGCACAGAAGTTCGTCACAATATTGGCGTGATAGTCTATTGCCCAAACCTCAGCTCATATCACAAGCACTATCTTCCCAAGACTTTCTACGAAAATATGGATCCCACCCAACTCCAGAATATGATGACTGAAGATCTGGATTTTATCGACGAGCAGACCGGCTCCAGCGGCGCCAGAAAGCTAGAAGCTTTGCAAAAGTATATCAATGTCTGGAAGACCAATCCTCAAGCCTACGAGCTCAGAAAAGCTGAATCTACTGCCCTCAGAGCTATGATTTTCCCTGATATGTTTCAGACAGCCCCGGCTATTCCTGAATAAAGACCGCTTCACTCTGGTGAAGTAAAGATAAGAATATCAAAAGTCGTCCCCGGACGGCTTTTTTTCTAGGACAGGAGATTAGAATGCAATACAGAGAATTTCTCGACCACATATACCAGAAGTACTCCGGCAATGTAAAGCTGGAGCTCGATCGGATGCAGGGTGTTCTGGGCGATCTGGGCAATCCTCAGGACGATCTGAGGGGCTATCACATCGCGGGTACCAATGGCAAAGGCAGTGTATGTGCCAGTCTGGAAGCGTTGTGTTTGGAGCTGAGCCCCAAAGTCGGGCTAAACACCTCTCCGCACCTGATCAACTATACGGAACGCTTTCGCGTAGGTGGCAGAGAGATCCCTTTTGAGGAGATTCTGGATTGCTTCAATCGTCACGAAAGCATCTTTGAGAAATGGGATGCTTCTTTCTTTGAAATCACTACCTCGATAGCTTTCCTTCTGTTCTCAGAGCGGAAGCTCCGGCACAATGTGATTGAGGTAGGCCTTGGCGGCAGACTGGATGCTACAAACCTCTGGACTCCCGATATTACTGCCATCACCACCATTGGGCTGGATCATATCAAGACTCTGGGGGGCACCCTGGAGATCATCGCCAGGGAAAAAGCTGGCATCATAAAACCTGAGATTCCTGTAGTATTGGGTAATATCCCCAGCTCACCGCGTAGTGAAATCATCTCAATAGCCCATGATCGTAATGCCCCCATTTACCAATACGACAAGGATTACACTGTTTCCAATGTCAAGCTCGCCATAGATGGAACCAGTTGGGACTACAGCTTCCAAAAGTACGATTTCAAATCTCTCAAAGCCAATCTGATCGGAAAGCATCAAGCTGATAACATCAGTATTGCAGTTACAGCTTTCATCCTCTATCTGCAGAAGCTGGGACTTCCTGTGGATGAAGCACTGATCCGCCATGCTCTTGGCAAGATCAATTGGCAGGGCAGAATGCAGGTTATCAACCGCCAACCCGCAGTTATCCTGGATGGAGCCCACAATGTCCAAGGGATTACCGCTCTGATCGAAAGCCTCGAGCAGATCTATCCTGAGAAGAAAGTCAAGTTTGTACTCTCGATCCTGGCGGACAAAAACTACTCCGAGATGATACGGCTGATCTGTTCCAAAGCCGGGCTGATCTATATCGCCAAAAACGAATCAGACAGAGCTGCTACAGTGGCAGAACAAGCTCGAGAAGTGTCTCTGCATAATGCTCCCTATAAAGAGGCATCAAGCGTCCAGCAGGCTTATCTGATGGCACTGGAAGAAGCGGATCCAGATGATCTTATCGTGGGCGGCGGTTCTCTTTACACAGTGGGAGAAATCCTCGCCCTCAGCAAAGCCTAAGGCAGCTTGATTCCCCAGATATCTGTGGCATAGCGCTTGATCGTCTCATCGGAAGAGAAATCTCTCATTCCGATGATATTAGCCAGCGAAGAACGATTCCAGGCAAGTTGATCATTGTATAGTTCATCGATATCCCGCATCACCCTGGTATAATCCGGCAAGTCTGCGACCAGGCAGTACTGATCACCCTTGTGCAAGAGGCTTTCGATGATCGGATCAAAAAGCCCGGGCTGCATCGGGCAAAGCCGGTCGCTACCCAGGAATTCGAATATCTCCCTTAGGATGATGCTGCTTTGCATCAATTGGTATGGATGATACCCGCCTGCCTTTAGCTCTGCAACCTCATCCGCGGTCATTCCAAAGATATAGAAATGCTCATGACCCACACTTTCGCGCATCTCGATATTCGCTCCATCAAGTGTGCCTACCGTCAGAGCACCATTGAGAGCAAACTTCATATTCCCAGTGCCACTCGCCTCCGTCCCGGCCAATGATATCTGCTGAGATAGCTCCGCGGCAGGCATAATCCGCTCAGCCAGACTAACCCGATAATTTGGCAAGAAATATACCTTGATCAGCTTTGAGATGTCCTTTTCCCGCTCTATCCAAGCTCCCAGAGCATTGATCAGCCTGATAATCAACTTTGCCTGATAGTATCCTGGAGCTGCTTTGCCTGAAAAGAAGAAGCTATGTGGCTGGATACCGTGGTAGTCTCCACTTTTGATCCTCAGCGCCAGGTGGATAATGTGCAAGACATTGAGCAATTGCCTCTTGTATTCGTGAATACGCTTTGCCTGAAAATCAAAGATTGTATTGGGATTGAGCTTCCATCCATAGACCTTTTCCAGATGCTGAGCAAAGTCCTGCTTGTTCACTCGTTTTACTGCCTCCAATTCTTCTAGGAAGCTCTTATCCTTCATAAACTTGCGCAACTTATCCAGCTTGCTGATCTTGATCTGCCAATCCGTCCCCAGAGCTTTATTGATCAATTCCGTAAGCCTGGGATTGGCAAGCATCAGCCAGCGACGCGGCGTAATACCATTGGTCTTGTTGTTAAATCTCTGCGGATATTGCCTGTAGAAATGAGGAAAAACCTGCTCTCTGAGCAATTGACTGTGCAACTCACTGACTCCGTTGATGCTATGTGAACCCACGATAGCCAGATTGGCCATTCTCACCGAGCGCACCGGCTCCTCCTCGATCAATGAAAGCTCTTTGATCTCATCATCACTGGCACCGCTGATCCTGATCGCATCGAGAAAGCGCTGGTTAATCTCATAGATAATCTGCAGATGCCGTGGCAGCAATCTTCCAAACAGCTCTACTTGCCAGCGCTCCAAAGCCTCCGGCAAGATCGTGTGATTTGTATAGGCAAAGACTCCCTGGCAGATCTCCCAAGCCTTCTCCCAGGGCACAGCCTTTTCATCCACCAATACCCGCATCAGTTCAGCCACTGCTACTGCCGGATGCGTGTCGTTGAGCTGTATCGCCACTTTATCCGGCAAGCGCATCAGATCATCGCTCTTCTTGAAAAACCTCCGGAGGATATCGGCAATCGTAGCGCTTACAAAAAAATACTCCTGCTTGAGTCGCAGCTCCTTACCCTGCATATTGTTGTCATTTGGATAGAGCACCTTGGAGATGATTTCGGAGTGGTTCTTCTGCTCCACAGCACCAATGTAATCGCCTTCATTGAAATAATTAAGCTGAAAGTCACGGGTGGATTTTGCCGACCAGAGCCTTAGCGTATTGATGTAATCATTTTTGTATCCCGGCACCAGATAGTCAAAAGCCATCGCCATCACTTGTTCTTCAGGTTGCCACAAGAGCCGTTTCTTGCCCTTCTGATCAGGATGCTCGATTACTTTGCCACCAAAGGATACCGGAAAGAGATGCTCCGGATGCGGGATTTCCCAGATCGAGCCATACCTGAGCCAGTTATCAGGAGTCTCGACCTGCTCGCCATTCTTGATATGCTGATAAAAGATGCCAAATTCGTAGCGTATTCCATATCCATAAGCAGGTATCTTCAATGATGCCAGCGAATCCATAAAGCAAGCAGCCAGTCTGCCCAATCCTCCATTGCCAAGCCCCGCATCCCATTCCAATTCCTTTACGATCTCCATCTGATAGCCCATCTCTTCAAGGGCTTTGATACTCTGCTTTTGCAGATCCAGATTGAGGATGGCATTTTCCAGGCTCCGCCCAATCAGGTATTCCAGCGAGAGATAATAGATCCTCTTGTGGTTAGCAGCATACTCGCCCGGTTGCGTTCGCAGCCATTTATCAAGCAAGAGCTCGCGTATCGCCCCTGCAAAGCTAAGGTATATATCAAATGGAGTCGCTGAAAATTGATCCTTGCCCTGGATATACTTCAGATGGTGGATAAAGCCCTCGATAATACCCGCAACATTAGCATCCGGATGTTCGGATACTACACGATCAGCAATAGTTCTTTTCATAACTAACCTCCCTGCAGCGCAATTAGTCAGTCATGAGGATAATCTAATCTACAATTGAAAAAAGACGAGCTAGGATCCGATCGCTTTCCTCTTTTATCCCAATCGTTTGATCAGCATATTGGCTGCAACTTCACGGCTCTCATCCCAAAAGAAGAAGCCACTATCCAAGAGATAAGGCAACTGCTTGTCAAAGCCGGTTGAACAAACTATACCGATCCGTCTCTTTCTGCGGAAGAAGTAGCCAAAATATGGCAATTCTGCTGCCAGATCTTTTGTAGGGGGTTTCAGAAACGTGACCGCCTTTTCTCCCTTCCCACCGATTAGATAGATGCTTTGGGGAGTCCGGAATACAGTGGCATTACGCTTGATAAAATCCAAGCTCTCGGGTTTGTTGCGTACACTTTGCCAGCCCAGAGGAATGTAGCTGGGGTAGTTATCAAAGATATCCATCCCATAATCTTCCACAATTTCCGGCACCAAATAGCCTGGCTCTTTGTGATGATCCAGGCTGTAAAAGGACTCAACTAGATTAAATCCCAGCTTCTCTGTCATCTTGAGGCTTTCGAAGTTCTTGTAATAAGTACAAAACTCAAAGCTCAAAGACCGGTTCTTTTCCTTTAAACGATAGGCATAATCCATTATGTAATCGTTTAGAAGCGTGCCTATGCCCTTCCCCTGATAACGGGCATGAACACGTAATCCTTCTATCCAGATCACATTGTCGGGAAACTGACTTAGCTTGATACAGGCGAGCACCTTTCCGTGAAACTCAGCTACGAAGAGCCAGCGTTCCTTGATCCATTCCTCAATCACTTCCGGGAGATAGTCCGTTCCGTCCCAGATAGTTTTGGAGATGGCGAGAAGGTCCCTTGTATCGCCTGTCCTTGCTAAACGTACGATACATTCTCTTAAGTCAAAACTCATCATGATCTCCTGAAAATCACAATCAGGATTCCTGCGAATTCGTGTCAATAGTTTTGTTTTCACAAAAGCCTGTGTGAACTGATCTATACTCATTACACACCCTCATTAGCGAACTAAAGCTCGTAGAAGACCGTTAGTCATAATCCGCATTTACGGATAGAAATCAACTCCCAAAGCCACTTTGGCATTGATAATATCTTGACAATTATCGCTGTTCAGATGCCTTAGCCTAAACTCAATTCCAAAGGAGAAGAGTATTATGCCAAAAGCTTCAATCGCACCGGATGGCAAAGAGTATTTGCTGCCGACTCCGGAAGAGAATGAAAAAGAACGTCAGATTTTGGATCAAATCACTGCCGAACAGCGTGCAATGGGACGCAAAATTGTGGCAGTGCAAGGCTTGGGATTTGTTGGCTGTGTGATGGCGACCGTTGTCGCGGATGCTGTCGATGCCTCAGGCAAACCCATTTATTATGTTCACGGTCATCAAAGAGCTTCCGCCCGTTCGTACTGGAAAGTTCCGGTGATCAATACCGGTGTACCGCCGGTCAGTTCCTCTGATCCGGAAGTACCGGAGATCTTCAAACGCTGTGTGCTGGAGAAGAAGAATTTCCGCGCCACCAGCGAAGACTATGTTTATACCCTCGTCGATGTTGTCGTCGTAGATATACAGCTTGATGCTACCAAGCCCGCCTTTGGCGAAGCCGAAAAGGGCTATTGTGATCTCACTGCCTTCCGTGAAGGCATCCGCACTCTGGGCAAGCACATCCGCCCTGATTGCCTCGTCCTGGTGGAAACCACTGTACCTCCCGGAACTTGTGACAAAGTAGTGCGTCCCATATTGGAAGAGGAATTTATCAAGCGCGGGATCGATATTATCGCCAATCCCCCATTGGTAGCGCATTCCTATGAAAGAGTAATGCCCGGCGCAAAGTATGTAGCTTCTATCCGCGATTTCTGGAGAGTCTTCTCCGGTGTTAATCAAAAGAGCATCGAGCTCTGCCGCGAATTTCTCTCCAATGTATTGAACGTAAAGGAATTCCCTCTTACCCAGCTCGATCATACTAATGCCAGCGAACTCTCCAAAGTAATGGAAAATAGTTATAGAGCCACAAACATCGCCCTCACTTTGGAATGGGCAAAGTTTGCAGAGCAGATCGGGGTCGATCTCTTCAAAGTCAGGGATGCTATCCGTAAACGTCAGGGTACCCACGACAATCTCCTGCGCCCCAGCCTGGGTGTTGGTGGCTATTGTCTCACTAAGGATCCCGTGCTGGCAAATTGGGCTATGGGAGCACTATTTGGGCTCGAAGGCTCGCTTGATGTGGCTATCCGCTCGGTCAATATCAACGACACAATGCCGCTGCATACGATTGAACTGATCAAGCAAGTCTATCCCGAGCTGCGCAATCTGAAGGTCACCGTATTGGGAGTATCCTATCTGGAAAATCTTGGCGATACACGCCACTCCCCCTCCAAGACCCTGGTGGAATTCCTGCGCAAGGATTTTGCCATCGTTAAAACCCACGATCCTTATGTAGAAGCATGGCCGGAACTTGAGGAAAGCTATGTGGAAAGTGATATTGACAAAGCGCTGGAAGGTGCTGAAGTGGTCGTATTCGCAGTCGGACACGATCAATACCGCCATCTCACTCCGGATCATTTGGTCACCAAATCAGGTAACAAACCTCTAATCGTGGATTGTTCAAACCTCCTTTCCGATGAGACTCTCGCTACATACAAAGCCCTGGGTTGCGCTGTGAAAGGCGTCGGCAAAGGACACGTATAATCACTAGCAACAAAAGCTGCGCAGCCTGCGTAGCGATTTGATATCAAAGGGAGAACAATGCTTCTCCCTTTTGTTATTCCCTGCTTGAATTCTTTTGTGATCCCCTAGTGATCCCCTAGTGATTCCCTAGTGGCGACAAGGGAATCTCCAGAGCAGAACAAGGCTTTAACGTGAGGTTTCAAAGAGGAAGGATTTCTTCCACAGAGGATGCAGAGAACAGCAGAGGGGATGGTGCTACGCGTAGTGATGGAGTGCTACCACCTACAACTCCGCTACAATCCGGTAAAAACCCCGCAAGGGCAATCCCGCTAGCGGGATAATAATCCCGGGCTCGGTGCTGTAAGTAAGAAGGCTGGGTGTAGCAAATCCCGGTTCATCGCAATACTCTATCCGATAACGGCTTACACTGAGAGCTGTACCTGCCGGACTCTCCGTGACAGGAGCCCAGGATAGCAGAAGATCACCTTCCAGCGTTACTGCCTCCACTGTCGCAGGTGACAATAGCCCAACGATGTAGGTGTAGGTTTCTGCTACTGACGCCTCGTAGCTATCCCCACCCATACTGAGCATAGTAACCCCATCTTGCTGAAAAAATTCCGGCATCATACCATAGAGATTCTCGCTGCGATACTCTACCGGCTGGCTATAATCCTGACTTTGGGGAAAGAGCGGGAAGGGATCCAGACTGCCCAGGCTGAAGTAGATATCCATCGGGAAATAACCCAAAGAATGAGTGTAAGTGGTTCTAAAATAGTAATCATCAGCTTCCAATACCAGTTCTGGAGCGCTGTAGCCTGCCGTATTGAGCGGATCGTAATAGAGCTTGGTTAGATTGACCGTTGCACCCGGGCTCTCATCCTGCTTGGTGGTCGCAAAGGGAATCACAGTAGTACGATTGGTAATGGTCTGAGTGCCGATAAGCGGATTCTGAGGATCAAACCAAGCTGCAAAATCCGGATCAGCCAGGAGATCGGAGAGATTACAGCTCATTATCAGTAGGTTTCCGGAGCTGATAATCTGGGATTCGATATTGCCGATTCGGATCAAATCGCTGGTGCCTGTGCCGGTGATCTTGTAGAGCCCGGGACTGATGCCACCAAGCGCTACATTCATATAGTTCATCGCCCATACTATCGTATTTGGGTCGGTGGGATCGGCAGATGGATTGGCGATAATACTCATATAAGAATTGTAAACCGTCCCAAAACTCCCGCTGGTAGGAAAACCACCACCCCGGTTTTTGATCGCCATATAGAGCTTGCTATCAGAAAATGACACATAGTCTGCGACGATATCATAGATATTAGTCAATGCTGTGTTTTGCTCGTCCTGTGAGCTAAGCGTAAGCTGTGCCGCACCAGGCAGGCTGGAGCCATCGTAATACACAGGAAAGATGGTAGTCTTGCCGGTGGTCGAGACCTGCCTGGAGCCCAGATAGCTGCGGGCATTGTTGCCGGGGATCTGCTTTTGATAGGTGTTGTTATCAGGATCGAAAAGATCCAGCTCAGCCTCTACAATCGCAGTCGAGCCAGGATAGAGCACCTTGTTTGATGTCGTAGTCCCGGGGGCAATCTCTGCCCTGATATAGTAACGATCCAGAGCATCCTGCCCGCTAAAGCGCAGATTTTGCCAGGCACCCGGGCTGAGCGCAGCTAGAGCTGTACTGAGCAATAGCAATGATATCAAGATTACTTTCATAAAAACCTCTATGGCAAAGTATGACGCTATTCAGCGCTCGTGTCAAGCCAAGAACGCGATTATGAGTGGGTATTTTGAGGTATTTTTTCCATAGTGCCTTATTCGGAGAGGAAAAAAAAACCGGCTCGATAACTCGAGCCGGTGATAAGCTGGAATAATTTACTCTTACTTGTTCTTTAGAGAGGCCATCTGGGGCTTTACGTGCACCTCGTAGCAAGTGGGGCAAATGGAGTGGGAAAACATAGTATCGGTGTGTTCCGAGATATACACCTCCACTTCCTGCCAATAGTTTTTGTCGCTGCGAACCTTCTTGCAATAGGAGCAGATGGGCAGCAGCTTTTCCAACGAACGTATCTTCTCTACAGCTGTTTCCAGATCCTGGCGTTGCTTTTCCAGCCTAAGGGAAGATTTGACGCGCATCTCAAGCTCCACTGCAGCATAAGGTTTACTGATATAATCCGTGGCACCCAGCTCGAAGCTGCGACGCAGGGGACCCATATCCTCCTCAAGCGAGACTGCAGTAATCATAATCACCGGGATGTGGGCTGTTTTGCGGTTTTTTTGGAGCTGCTCCAGCAATTCATAGCCACTGATGCCCGGCATAATGATATCCAAAAGGATCAGATCGGGATGCTCTGTCTTTAGACGTTCCAGAGCCTCTTCTCCGCTGATCAGGGAATGTACCTGGTTGAATCCGGATTGATGCAGGATGGCTGAAATCAGGCGCAAATTGTTGATGTCGTCGTCAACGACCCAGACGGTCATGGATTTCAGATCATCATCATAAATCATCTTACTCTCCTACGGTGGGAGGTGCTTGGTTACGGGCGGCATAATCAAACATTTCCTGCAAGGTGCGGAAACGATTGAAGAAATCGATGGCAGCCTGAAGCTGGACATCGCCACTGATGCTCACTTTGTAGGCTTCGAGATCTCCGTGCACCTTGCCGATCAATTCGCTGCGAATGGAATTGCGGATAAAGGTGGCAGCGCTATCGGCATCTGCAGGGCTAAAGCTGATATTCTTGGAACGGGCATAGCCTAAGAACTCGTTGTAAAGGGCATTGGAGACCTGGAAATTGAGAGGAATGTCGTGGCCGTGATCGACCAGGTAATCCACCGCAAAATCAAAGAAGACGTTGTTGCGACGTAGCTCGACACCCAGGTTGGTAAGCAGATCGGCATCGACCACCCAATCCGGATTGATACCACCACCGCCATAGACTGTGCGTCCATTTACTGTTTGATAAACATGCTCGTGATTGCGCTCGTTTTCCTCGGCTATCTCGGCTTCAGTAAGCTCCTGGCCTTTGAGCAGCTTGTCATTGCTCATCTTGTGGATGCAGCGTCCGGACTTTATGTAGTAATATGAAGTCGTGACCTTGATTCCACCGCCATTACCGAGGCGTAAAAGCTGCTGGACACTGCCTTTGCCAAAGGTGGTCTTGCCCATCACCAAGCCTTTGTCCCAATCCTGCAGAGAACCGGCAAAGATCTCTGAGGCGCTGGCAGATGCTTCATTGACCAGGGCTATGATCGGGTAATTACGCTGAGGAGTGTTGTAACGTGTGTAAAGCGGACGGTTTTCACGGCGTCCGCGGGTTTCCACCACGAGCTTTCCAGCTCCGATAAATTCATTCACCGTATCTACTGCCTGATCCAGGAGTCCGCCGGGATTCCAGCGCAGATCAATGATCAAGCCGCGGATGTTTTGGGATTCCAGAGTGCCAAGCGCGGTGCGCAGCTCCGAAGCTGTATTCTCGTTGAACTGGGAGATTCGGATATAGCCGACTCCATTGTCCAGCTTGAAGAAGTAGGGAATACTCTTGATCTGGATTACTTCGCGAATAATGGTAAATTCCAGGGGATCGGCTACGCCCGGACGACCGATGGTAATGCGGACTTCGGTGCCGACATCACCACGCATTCTGCGGATCGCTTCATCGGTGCTGGAGCCAACCACGCTGGCACCATCGACCTTTAGAATGCGATCGCCTGCAGATATCCCCATCCTAAAGGCAGGAGTGCCTTCTATCGGGGATACCACCGTGATGTAATCGCCCTTCTTATCTATCTGGATACCCAATCCGCCAAAGGAACCCTTGGTGCTGGTAGTAAAATCGGTAAATTCATCCGGTGTAAAGTAGTTTGTGTGAGGATCGGTGGAGCCCAGCATCCCGACTATTGCGGCTTTAATCAGTTCTTCATCGCTGAGATCGGTGACATAGGCATCCTTTAGCTTTACCAGTACTTCGCTAAAGAGCGAAATCTGGGAGTAAATGTCGCTGTTGTTGCGAGTGGTGGCAGTCTGCGCGTAAGCATCTGTTGCCACAAAAAGCAAGAGACCCATCAAGACCCAAATGCCTGCTATCGTAAACAGGGTAATGCGCTGTTTATTCTTTGTCATTGTGCTGCTCCTATCAGTTTAAAAACGGCTGCAAGTATCTGCCGATGGAGAATATTGATATCCTCCAGTCCATTCAGGACAAGATATCGTGAGGCGTTATCTTTGGCAATAGATAAATACTGCTCTCTTACTTTTACATGAAAACTGAGGCTTTCCTGCTCCAATCTATCAAGCTCGCGATCCTGGATACGGGATAGACTCTGCTCTACCGGGAGATCAAGTAGGAATGTCCTGTCCGGATCAGTGGAATAGGTGGAGAATGCGGTTAAGATGCGGATAATCTCCTTGTCCAGGCTGCGGGCAGCACCTTGATAGGCATAGCTGCTATCGTAATAGCGATCGCAGATTACGTGGACACCGCTGGCAAGCGCCGGCAAGATCACTTCGGAAGTGTGTTGGGCCCTACTGGCGCAATAGAGCAGCAGTTCTGTTTCGGAGCTCATCTCTTTGTTTTGTGGATCCAGCAATAGCGCTCTGATACGCTCTGAAATCGGAGGACCACCCGGCTCACGGGTGAGTATGTATTTGATACCCCGGGCTTTCAGGGCTTCGGCCAGGAGGCGAATCTGGCTGCTTTTACCGCTGCCTTCGATGCCTTCAAAAGTGATGAATTTGCCTCTCATCTGTCGTCCCCCTTAGATGATCGTATCAAGCTTGTATTTCAGGTCGTCCCGCTCGGGCGCATCGATAAGGAAGTGAGCGCCACGGCTTTCCTTGCGCATCAGAGCGCTGCGGATCACAGCCAGAGCGACCACCGCCATATTTCTGGTCTCGACGACTTCCTTGCGCACAGCATTGTGCTGGTAGAAGTTATTAACTTCGTTATAGATATTTTCCAGGCGGGAGAGAGCGTATTTGAGGAGACGACGGCTGCGGCGAATACCTACATAGCCGTGCATTATTGTGCCCAGAATCTCACGGTTGTGCGAAATGATCACCCACTCGTTCTCATTGAAATCCTCCAGCTGATGCCAGGGCGGAATGGGCGGAAAATCCACAGGTTCGCTATTTGAAGGATGTTTTGCTGCATGCCAGGCAACCACGAGAGCTTCCAGGAGTGAATTGGATGCCAGGCGGTTTGCCCCGTGCAGACCTGTACAGGCAACTTCTCCGGCTGCGAAAAGATTGCGGATATCGGTAAGTCCATCGATCGTAGAGAGCACTCCTCCACAGAAATAGTGAGCTGCAGGAGCCACCGGGATGGGATCTTTGGTAAAATCTATGCCATACTCTCTAAGGCGTCCATCAATGTAGGGGAAGTGGCGACGCAAGACATCGTGATCTATATCGCGGGCATCCAGCCAGCAGTATTTCTCACCGCGGCGCTTTAGCTCTGCATCAATAGCACGGGAGACGATATCACGCGGGGCGAGATTACCCAGCTCGTGATAACGCTCCATAAAGGTGCTGCCATCGGTCAGGCGCAGGATAGCACCTTCTCCGCGAACGGCTTCGCTGATCAGGAATGTCTCGCCATCCGGACTCCAGAAAGCAGTGGGATGAAACTGGACAAATTCCATATTTGCCAGGCGTGCACCCGCCAGACGAGCCATCGCCATACCGTCACCGGTCGCTATATCGGGATTGGTATTGTGGGAGTATATCTGTGCTGCACCACCGGTTGCCATCATCGTCTTGCGGGCTCGGAAGATATCCACCTGATTGGTGGTGGTATCCAGGATATAGGCTCCCCAACAGGTAATTCCGGGGAGAAATCCCTCCGCTTGGGGGATGTGGTGTTGGGTGATCAGATCTATTGCGATGCGGTTCTCGTAAATCTCTATATTGCCATTGATCCGGCAATTGTGGATCAGCGCTTCCATTATCTGATGTCCGGTAGAATCTGCCGCATAGGCGACCCTGCGATGGCTATGGCCGCCTTCACGTGTAAGGGAGAGATTCTCCAAGCGTTTGTCGTAGGAATTGTCCAGCCGGGTAAAATCTGTGCCCAGATCGATCAGGTATTGGATAAGCTTTGGCCCTTCCTTGATCACCCGCTCGATTACCTGTTTCTTGCCAAGTTCTGCTCCGGCGATATAGGTATCCCTCAAGTGGTGCTCAAAGGAATCCGCTTCATCCAATACGGCAGCTATGCCACCCTGGGCATAATCTGTATTACAATCATACAAGCTACGTTTGGTGACCACAGCCACTTTGCCGAGCTTGGAGACTTCCAGGGCATAGACGAGGCCGGCAATGCCGGAGCCGATCACCAGGAAGTCGAAGTCTTTGACAGTATGCATCAAGTCCTTCTTAGGGGATTATCAATCCCATTACGATGGCATCTTCAGGAGGCTTGCGGTAATAGGCCTTGCGGATGCCGAGATGCTTGAAACCGAGTTTGGTATAAAGCCTCTGGGCAGGGATATTAGAGGTCCTTACATCAAGATAGTAATACCTGATTCCCTTATCAGCACGCAGAAGAGAGATCAGCTCGGTCATCATATGCTCGCCATATCCTTGGCGCTGTTCAGCCGGAGAGATGGCTACATTGATCAGGCTGCATTCATCCATCACCATCAACGCAAAGACATAGCCTATCAACACGTCCTCCTTGATGAGGACGTATCCGGTCTCTATGATATCCGGGCTAAAGGCTTCCGCTGGCCAGGGATCCTCAAAACACTCCTGTTCGAGCCTCACCACCAGGTCCAGGTCTGAGGGCAGCATCTTGCGAAATTGCAGCATAGTAAAGTGATCCGTGCTTTACATCTTTTCCGGTGTTGAGATACCCATCAGTTCAAAGCTGATCACAAAGATCTTGCGCACAGCGTCGATCAGGAGCAGTCTGGCCTGGGAGATATCTTTGCTCTTGGGATTGGAGATCTGGTATTTGGCATAATACTTGTGCAACATCGCAGCCAGCTCTTCGACATAGTTTGCCAAGCGATGAGGCTCGCGGTAATCAGCGATTGCAACCAGCATCTCAGGCAGATCGGCGATCTTTTGGATAATGGCAAGTTCTTCAGGCTTGGTAAGTTTGGTCATCATATCAGCTTTGAAGGCTTTTGGCATCAGCTTGTCTTTCTTAGCCTTTTTGAGGATGCTGCAGATACGGGCATGGGCATATTGGCAGTAATAAACCGGATTCTCATTGTTACGCTTGAGAGCCAGCTCCAGATCAAAATTGAGGTGGGCATTGGCTTTTCGGGCAATAAAGAAGTAACGGGCTGCATCTTTACCGACCACCGAGACCAGATCGTCCATTGTGACTATCTTGCCGGCACGTTTCGACATTTTGACCCTTTCGCCGCTCTCAAAGAGATTGACTTGTTGCAGGAAGATTATCTCCAGCATATTGTCATCGTAATTGAGCGCTTTAAAAGCTGCTTTGAGACGCGGGACATAGCCGTGGTGATCCGGACCGAAGATATCGATCAACTGGGTATAACCCCGCTGAATCTTGGTAAGATGATATGCCAGATCTGGCACAAAATAGGTAATCGAGCCGTCGCTCTTCATCAATACGCGGTCTTTATCGTCACCATACTTGGTGGAGCAAAACCAGATCGCGTCATCTTTCTCGTAGGTACAATCTGCTTCTGTGAGATAGCTCAGGACCTCTTCAACCACACCTTCCATACGGAGTGTCTTCTCGGAGACCCAGCCCTCAAAGACCACTCCAAACTTCTCCAGAGAGCTGCGCTGCATCTCCAGTAGTTCAGACAGGGCAAATTCCTTGAGATGATCGATACGATCCTTCTCAGTCATCATAAAGATGCGAACGCCTTCAGTGGAATTGAGCTTTTGGGCGAGTTGCTTTACGTACTCACCGTGATAGGCTTCATAGGGGAAATCACCGATCTTCTCGCCCTGAATCTCTCTCAGACGCAGCTCCAGCGATTCCGCCAGGATATCTACCTGATTACCGGCATCGTTGATATAAAACTCTCGTGCAGGAGCATAGCCCACATACTTCATTATCCGATACAAGGTATCGCCAAAGGCTGCGGCACGTGCACTCACGATGTTCAGGGGACCTGTGGGATTGGCGCTTACGAATTCCAGCAAGATCTTCTCTTCTTTGCCATGCTCGCTTTTACCAAATTCCAGATCCTGCTCGTAAATATCCCAAGCTACCTGATGATAGAATCCGGGAGCGAGGAAGAAATTGATGAATCCCGGCCCTGCTATCTCTATCTTCTTGAAGTTCTTATTCTTCTTGAGCTCTTTGATCAGAGCAGTAGCCATATCTTTGGGAGCCATCTTGTTTGTCTTGGACAAGACCATCGCTGCATTGGTGCTGTAATCTCCAAATTCTGTATTATTTGGTATCTCGACAGTGAAATCCTTGTCGTGGACATACTTGAGTTTATCCAAAGCCTCAATGATGTGGTCGTGGAGTATCTGTTTTATCATTCGTCGCTCTCTTGTTCGTGATGAGTTCTAACCTTCTCGAAAAGATCATCTATCTTGTAATACTGGCGCATCTGAGGCAGGAAAATATGTACAATTACATCTCCGATATCGATCAGTATCCACTGTCCGTTATCTACACCTTCCTTGCTGATCACGCCAAGTTTGTTTGCCTTGGCCTGATCGATCAGATAGGATGCAATAGCCTTGTTGTGCAAATCAGCATTACCTTCACAAACTACGATAAGATCTGTGTAACTGCTGCTTTTGTGCACATCGTAAACCCGTATGTTTTCCGCTTTCTTTTCGGACAACCATTCAATGATGGTCTTCAGTTTAGCTTGGTCTGTCAATATATCCTCCACGGTTTCCCGCTATTTCATATAAAGTTCATAATCCTGGCCGATAATAATGTCAAATTCGGCCGTGTGAAACTTGGTGAGCGCCATTGTATAACGCTCTATCCCGGTCATCTTTTGCAGTCGTTTCAGATCCTGCATATCCCCGGTTCTTACTACTATGAGAGACTTGTTGTAAATGGGCTTTGGAGTATCACCCAAGCTCACCACATCTATATTTTTATCTTTGATAAAGTCCGCATATTCTGAAGCCAAGCCAATGAATCCGCAACCATTGAGGATCACGACCTTAACAGCCGGGAGCTTGTCTTCTGTCCAGATTTGATCTTCTCCATTTGGATACCAGCCTTTGAAGTAAACCAATGCTCCTGCTCCAATCACGACTATCGGGATCAGTATCCACCAAAGATACGATCTGCGGGACATCTTTTCTGAAGGCTGCTTCTCTGTCAAACTCATTAGCTTAGTCCTTGGCTATTTATACTTTACGAAAGGCTTCCGCCAATCTCTGCAATGCGCTCTCAAAGGATTCAGGGATTACCCTCTCCCCCGCGATCACGCTCAGGAAATTGCTATCTCCTGCCCAGCGGGGGACCAAATGAAAGTGCAGATGCTCATCAATCCCGGCTCCAGCAGCTTTACCAAGGTTTAGCCCGATATTGATTCCATCGCAAGAATAGAGCTCTCGCAGAATCTTCTCCGCAATGCTCATTACTTCTATCAGCTCGCTGCGTACAACTGGCTCGAGATCGACCAGGCTGCTCTTGTGTGCATAAGGCACCACCATAATATGGCCGTTGTTATAAGGATAGAGATTGAGCATCACATAGCAGTGCTCAAAGCGCTTCACTATCAGATGCTGCTGATCTTTACCGGGATCGAGGTGGCGACAAAGCACGCACCCCTCTTCCTTCTCCCCCGCGACATAAGACAAGCGCCAGGGAGAATAGAGGTAATCCCTTTTATTCATAGACCGCGTCATCCTCGTGGCAAAGCATATAATCCAGGACTTCTTCGTCGTGGATAAGCGCATTGATCAGCACGTTGTAACCATTTAAGATACTTCCTCTGCTGATTTTACTGTCTCTGACCAGGCAGTTTGGCCCGATAATTACACCTTCCTCAACGTGGGTTTTTCCACTCAGGATAGTATTTTGCCCAATCTCGATATCGCCTTCAAGGACGACCTCATCCCCAATGTAGATGGTGGAGGGATTGTGCATTACTACTCCCTGATTGAGCCATTTTCTGCGAATCCGATCCACGTAGGCATCCTCAAGCTCCGCAAGCTGTTCTTGGGAATTTACCCCGGCAGCTTCGACTAAATCTTCGAGTACAACACTGCTCACACGCTTGCCTTGCCTGCGGAATATCTCCACAGTGTCGGTTAAGTAGAACTCGCCTTGCTTGTTTGCATTGGATGTCTGTTTCAAGGCGCTGAAGAGTTCCTGAGCCTTGAAAGCATAGATTCCAGTATTGAATTCACCGATGGCACGCTGCTCTTCGCTGGCGTCCTTGTATTCTACAATACCGCATACTTCGCCCCTGGCATCCCTCAGGATGCGTCCATAGCGCCCGGCATCATTCAGGACAGCGGTCAAGACAGTGCAAGATGCATCTGTCCTGCTATGCTCTTCGTAAAGAGCTTGCAGAGTCTCGGCTCTCAGGAGCGGTACATCACCGCACAGGATGAAGACATCTCCATCAAAATCCCTAAAGCTATCCTCGCAGATCATCACAGCGTGTCCGGTGCCCAATTGTTCCGTCTGATCCACAAAGTCCAGACGTTCATCTTCCTCGAGGCAAGCTATCACAGCTTCCTTCTGGAAACCGACCACCACGGCGATCTTTGCTGCATCCAGCGCGAAGGCAGTATCTACTACTCTTTGAAGCATTGGCTTTTCTGCCAGGTTAAAACTAACTTTTGCACGGCTGGAATTCATCCTCGTGCCCTTTCCTGCAGCCAGAATTATCGCTGCAACAGAGTTCATTGTATTCCTCCATTCCTGAGTTCATGATAGAGCTCGGATATGCTTTTATTAAATACGGGGTGTAATAGCTCCGGATCCAGTTCCATCAGCAGTTCCAGAGCAAAATACCTTCTGTGAAAATCAGGATGCGGCAAGCAGAGCTCATCATCCATATAGATCGTATCTTCCATCAATAGAATATCGATATCGATAGTACGCGCGCCCCATTTGACAGTGCGAATCCTGCCCATCCGGGTTTCAATATCCAGCAGCATACGTAGTAGTGTCAGCGGATCCAGGCTGGTCTCAAGCTCCAATACCTGATTCAAAAAAACAGGCTGATCTGTTTTACCATAGGGCTCTGTCTCGATTATCGACGATGCCCGGATAACACTTGAATCTTCCAGCCGGGAAATCTGCTCGGCAGCTTCCAGCATCAAGGCCTTGCTATCGCCCAGGTTTGAGCCCAGGCAGAGATAAGCTTTCATCCCCGCTTCCTCTTCAGATTTACTTCAACGCTTCTCAGGCTGCCCTGAATTGGCACCGAGGGCTTTTCTATCTTGAGCTTGAGCTTTACCAATAGGGGAAAGTCCTCAAAAAGCAGATCAGCTATGTGATTGGCACAAGCCTCCAAGAGCTGAAACTGATGTGTCTCGATGATTTCCTTGATCTTGGCATAAACCAGTGTATAATCTATCGTATCCTCGAGATGCTTGATAGCTGCATCCCGGCTATCGTCTGTATAGAGCTTGGCAGTCACGATAAAGCGCTGTCCCAGCCGGCGTTCCTCATCATAAACACCGTGAAATCCGTAAAAAACCATATCATTGAGGCATATCTTCATAACTTCTCTCCAATCCTGATATCTAGTTGCTTGCCAAAACGCCTGTCCACCCACCTGACAATCAGAAAGCTGGCTGCCATCGAAGCAAAGGATACTCCAATACTGGCGAGCTCACCAAGCCATTGGCTGGCGATAATAAAGCCCAGAAACAGGAAGATCACCGGCACCAGAAAGATCGTAATGGAGCCCAGGATGCGTGTAGCCGGAGCTATCTCAAGGCTCACCTTATCTCCCTGTGCAAGAGCCAGATCACTTTCCAGCTCAAAGATTGCCGGGCTATTTTTGGCAAAACACATACCGCGCATAGCACAGCTCTTGCAACCGCCTCCCCGCTCGATCTCGATCTTGATCTTGCTGCCGTTTACAGCTACTACTTTCCCGATATCTTCAGTTGTTTCCACTCTTTGCTCCCATCCTGCGAATCAACTCACTACTGGAAATCCCCTCTTCAAATCTCATCTGCAGGACTGCACCGCCCCGATCCAAAACAATGTCAGCGCCAACTATCTGGCTAATCTCCCAGTCTCCACCCTTTACAAGGACATCAGGCTGGATCTGCTTGATCAGTTCATATGGCGTATCTTCTTCAAATGCAACTACATAATTAACGGATTCGAGTGCCGCAAGTACAGTCATCCTCTGTCTGAGATCCATAATCGGACGAGTCTCGCCTTTGAGGCGTTTAACCGATTCATCGCTATTAACGCCCACAATCAGGATATCCCCCTCTTCTTTGGCGGCTTCCAAGTAGGTCGCATGGCCGCTGTGAAAGAGATCAAAACAACCATTGGTAAAGACGATCGTCACCTCAGCGTCTTTTGACCTGAGATTTGCCATAAGCTGTTCTATTTGCGCCCGAACCAGGATCTTATCTTCAATCATACTGATCCCGCTCCTGATAACTTGCCAGAATCTCATCGATAGTGGCTGTGGCAGTACCTTTCTTGCCGCAGACAACTCCAGCAGCGTGATTGGCAAGAGTTGCAGCTTCCAAAATATCCCTGCCGCAGGCATAGGCAAGGCTCAACACGCTGATCACCGTATCGCCTGCACCGGTAACGTCGTAAACTTCACGCGCAAAGGTGGGCAATTGGTGTACCCTGCCATCCTCGCTAAAGATCGTAAGCCCCATGGCACCTCTGGTTACCACCAGATGCTTGATACTCATAGTGGAGCGCAGCTCTGCCGCCATTGCCATAAACTCATCATCGGTCTTGGGTACTGCAGGCAGCTTTGCCATCAGCTCGGAGTAATTCGGCTTGAATATATCGACCTTGTTGTACGAAAAGAAGTTATCATTCTTGGGATCGACCGCCACAGGCAGCCCTGCCCGGTTTGCTTCAAGGATCACTGTTTCGATCAAAGACACGCTCAATAGCCCTTTGTTATAATCCTCGATTATCACTGCATCCGCATCAGGAAGAGCCTTTAGATAAAGAGCTTTTATCTGCTCTTCCAAAGCGCTCCCGATCATACTGCTATCCTCTTGATCAATCCTCAGGATCTGTTGATTTACCGCATTCATCCTGGTCTTGAGGGAGGTCTTGCGATCCTTGCTCTTCAGAAGATTGTCACCCGATATCCCTGCATTGTTCAGGCTCTGCATCAGGAAATCTGCTGCGTTATCATCACCCAGGATACCCAAGAGGATGGGCTGGGCACCCAAAGCCTTGAGATTGAGCGCTACATTCGCAGCTCCACCAGGACGGTATTCTTCGCTTTTAACCTCAAGTACCGGCACGGGAGCTTCCGGCGAAATCCTGCGCACTTCGCCCCATACATAGTGATCCAGCATAATATCGCCGATCACCAGGATCTTTTTATCGGAAAAGGACTTCAATATCTCCTGCGGCATTTTCACCCCCTGGACAGAGGATAATCACCATTGAAACAGGCATAACAGTAGTCATCAGGACTATCAACAGCTTGTCTGAGCTGTTCCATACTGAGATGCACCAGACTATCGACACCTGTTCTCTGCCTGATTTGCTCCAGATCGTAGATATTGGCGACCAATTCTTCCCTACTGGGTGTATCTATCCCATAGTAGCAAGGATTCAGCACCTGAGGCGAGCCTATCCGGAGATGAATCTCCGCTGCGCCGGCTGCTTTGATCAGCTTGACTATCTTGCGGATTGTCGTGCCTCTCACGATCGAATCATCGATCAGGACTATCTTTTTCCCGGTAAAGAAATTGGGCAAGACGTTGAACTTCTGGCGCACGCTCTCGTCGCGAATGGTCTGCTCCGGCTTGATAAAGGTTCTGCCAATATAGTGATTGCGGATCAAGCCCAAAGACAGTGGTATCCCCAATCTGCTGGCATAGCCGGAGGCAATGAAATTGGATGAATCCGGCACCGGAACTATATAGTCCGGCCTTAGATCCTTATCATTATCAGCCATCAAAGCGCCAATCTTTTCACGCACTGCAAAGACGTTTTCGCCAAAGTGATGGCTATCGGGTCTGGAGAAGTAGATATGCTCAAAGATACAGTGCTTGTCCGTATCGTGAGAACGGTAAAACTTTGGATCATTCTCGATGATCGTGATGCCACTCTCGTTCACCCGGATAATCCCGGCAGGAGGTACTTCCTTGCGTTCGCATACGTTCAGGGTATCCAGCGCGCAGCTTTCTGAAGCCACTACGACCGTGCCATCCTCGGTTCTACCCCAGACCATCGGGCGTATGCTATAGGGATCGCGCAGCATATAAAGCTCTGTCCGTGTAGCAAATACACAGGAATAAGCACCCTTGATCTCGCGCATCAAAGCCTGTATGGCATCGATGATTCCGGCTCCATTTTGCATCTGTAAAGCCAGGAATCTCAGTAACAGTTCGCCATCATTATCGCTATTAAAATAAACACTCTCGGCTTCCAGCCTGGCTCGCATTTCCTGATAGTTTACCAGATCGCCATTTGATGCCAGAGCAAAGCCGGGACCGGACAGGGTCTCCAGGAGGTGAGGCTGGCTGTTGAACGCAGTGGCTGAGCCTTTGGTGGGATAGCGCACATGCCCGATCGCCAGGCTACCTTTCAATTCGGCAAGCGCTTCTTCTGTAAAAACTTCCTTGACCAGCCCCATCTTTTTGCGCAGCCGTATCACGTGTCCATCGCTGACCGCCATACCACAGCTTTCCTGCCCTCTGTGCTGTTCAGCAAACATCCCCAAAGCCGCCAGGCGAGCTGCTTCCGGGCTACCGTAAACACCGATAATTCCACACATTAGAGGCTTCCCTTTTTAGTAAATCTGATTTTATTCTCACTAGCCCGGATTAGCCGGCCTATGTTTTCCTTGTGTTTATAGATGATCATCGCCACCACTACGACAGTGAAAGCCACCTTTACCCAATCTGGACTGGGGCTAAAGTACTGCCGGAGACCCACAAAGATGCCAAAGCTGATTGCTGCCAGGATCGAGCCCAGCGAGACATAGCGGGTAATCAGCACGATAATGATAAAAAAGAGTAGAGCCAAGCCCAGTTCTCCCGGTGCCAGCGCCAAAAAGACTCCCCCCGCTGTGGCTACGCCTTTGCCGCCTTTAAAGCCCAAAAAGATCGTGAAGATATGCCCCAGAATTACCACCAATCCACTTAAGACCACCAGCCAGGGATAATCTCCCAATAGCATCTTACTGAGAATGACCACGGCAAAACCTTTTAACATATCGAGTAAGAGGATGATGATCCCGGTACGCGTGCCGAAGAGCCTCAGGGCATTGGTAGCCCCGATGTTTCCGCTGCCGGCTGTGCGTATATCGGTCTTGTAAAAGAGCTTGCCCACCAGATAGCCCATCGGGATGGAGCCTGCAAGATAAGCTCCCACCAGTATAAGTAGTGCCTCAAGCCAGATCATCTTCGTCCTTCTTGCGTCCTTTGAAGATCAGCTTGATGCTCACTCCCTCAAAGGCAAAGACTTCCCTAAGTTGATTGTGCAGATAGCGGCGGTAGTTTTCTGAAACCAATGCCGGTTGATTGCAAAAGAAGATAAAGGTGGGCGGCTTGACCGCAGCCTGCGTCATATAATAAATCTTTACGTGTTTGCCTGTGGCATGGGTCGGAGGTCTGCGCTCCACAACCGTCTCCATAAAGCGATTGAGCTCTGAAGTGCTGATCCTCTTTTGGCTCTCTTCCTCGATCTGGACGATCTGCTCCATCACGCGGTTGATCCGCTGTCCGGTCTTGGCAGAGATAAATTGCACTGGGGCAAACTGCAGGAAAGGCATCTGAAAATGCAGCTCTTCCAGGAATTTCTTCGTCGAATGGGTATCCTTTTCTACCAGATCCCACTTGTTGTAAGCTATCATAATCTCTTTCATCTTGCGCTTGGCATAGGAAGCTATCTTGATGTCCTGCATTGAGATCTCTTCATCTGCGGTAAGCACCAGGACGACAATATCCGCCCTATCAACCGCTTCAATCGTGCGCATTACGGAGAAGTATTCCACTCCATAAGTCACCTTGGTCTTGCGCCTGAGACCGGCTGTATCGATCAGGACATATTCTTTGCCGTGATACTTGAAGATCGTATCGATCGCGTCGCGAGTAGTGCCCGGAACATCTGTGACAATCTGCTGATCGCTGCCCAGCATCCGGTTTACGATCGAGCTTTTGCCTACGTTGGGCTTGCCTACAATGGCAATCCTGGTCAGCGGTGCCGGTTTTTCTTCCGTCGCATCCATTGTATCGGGCATCATCTTGATCAGTTCATCCAGAAAGTTGCCCGTATTGCGTCCATGCGAAGCAGAGATCGGGAAGGCATCGCCAAAGCCCAATTGCAAAAAGTCGTAAACTTCCCATTCGATTTTTTCACTATCGGATTTATTGGCAGCCAAAAAGACCTTATCTCTGTGCGGATAGAGGATCTTGGCGATTGCTTTGTCAATATCGGTAGCCCCGGTCTGAGCATCCACCATAAAGATTATCAGGTCGCTTTCGTCGATAGCCAGCAGCGCTTGATGCTTTACCATCTTGTCGATTGCTTCGCCGGAATCAAAAATAATCCCGCCGGTATCCACCAGCTTGAAAATCTTGCCATTCCATTCGACATCTTCATACTTGCGATCCCGCGTAACACCCGCTTCAAAATCCACGATTGCATTACGCTTGCGGCTCAGTCTGTTAAACAGGGTCGATTTCCCGACATTGGGACGCCCCACGATTGATACTATGTATTTTCTCATATAATCCTTGCTTTCTAATCTGCTAAGGAGCTGTCTCAAAGGGAGACTCCTCCAGCATAACTGCTTTTTGTGCAACTCTTTTTAAGATATGAATTTTGTCAATAGCAGAGCGCTCCATAATGCTATGCATTAAGGGAGGATTTTCCCAGGACTGTTGTATGTGTTTTTGATCATACCCGATATGAGATCGGGTATGCCAGCCAAAATGCTATTATAGTGAATCCGCAAATTAGCCAGCCAAGACGCGTAACTACGACTGCTCAAAGGCATTATTGCCTTGACAGAATCGATCTGTCTCGCCAGAGTGCTGTAAGGAGCTCAATATGAAAGGAAGATTACACCACGTGGAGATTTATGTGCGGGATCTTGCGATCAGCCGCAGCTTTTGGTCCTGGCTGCTGGAAAGCCTGGGTTACAAGCTCTTTCAGGAGTGGGACGCAGGATTCAGCTTTCTGCTGGAAGAGACGTACATCGTCTTTGTCCAGACTGAAGAACGCTATCTGGATATTCCCTACCACCGCTGCCGTGCCGGATTGAACCATCTGGCATTTCACGCAGGTAGCAGAAAGATGGTGGATGAGATCACTGATGCATTAAGAGAGAAAGGGGTTAATATCCTCTATCCGGACAGGCATCCTTATGCCGGTGGAGAGGGTTATTATGCTGTGTTCTTTGAGGATCCCGACCGAATGAAGGTAGAGATTACCGCTGATTCTTAATGCAGAACCGGAGGGCTTGCAATCGGGTATCACTTATCAAGCCTTACTATGGAACAATAGGCTTTATTATGTCGAAATCCGGGCTTGTACGCAAAAAAGAACTTGACTTCATTCTTTATGGCAGAGATTTATGTAAATAGTCGTATGGTCACACATAATATTACTCTTGATATCTTGTATCTCATACTCGAACAATAGTCTCTACATCATCAAACAAGGGGTAAACAATGAAAAGACAGATACTGATTTCATTCTTTATGCTATTCTGTGTAATGCTCTCGGCTCAAAGCGTAAACTGGCTCTGGGCAAACGGCGCTGGAGGATCTAGCAGTGATCGTGGCAGGGCAATCGCCACCGATACAGCAGGCAATTGCTATGTAACAGGTACTTTCATCGGAACTGTCAACTTTGGTACCACAAGCCTCACCAGTAGCGGCAGCGATGATATCTTCATTGCAAAGCTCGACACTTTTGGCAACTGGATTTGGGTAAAAAGAGCCGGAGGAGCGGATGTTGACGCAGGCTATGGGATTGCTGCTGACGCCGCTGGCAATTGCTATATTACAGGATACTTCCAGGGCACTGCCGCCTTTGGTGGCAATTCGCTCGTCAGCAGTGGCGCTTCGGACATCTTTATCGCCAAACTGGATACAAACGGCAATTGGCTTTGGGCAAATAAAGCCGGGGGCACAGGTACTGATATTGGTAATGCCATTAGCACGGATGCAGATGGCAATTGCTTTGCTGCCGGATACTATCAGGGCACTGCTACTTTTGGAGATAGCTCCCACACCAGTAACGGCTCATATGATGTATTTATCGCAGGGGTTGATACCAATGGCAATTGGCTTTGGGCAAAAAGTGCAGGTGGCTCCAGCACAGATGCAGCTTATGGCATAAGCTCAGATGCCGATGGCAATTGCTATGTCACGGGTAGCTTTATGGGCACTGCCGCTTTCGGCGTCAACAATCTCTCGAGCATTGGCTCTTCTGATATCTTTATCGCAAAGCTGGATGCCGATAGTGACTGGCAGTGGACAATCCGCGCCGGGGGAACCGGTAGTGATACCGGCAATGGCATTGCCACAGATATTTCCGGTGATTGCTATGTCATAGGATCTTTCTCCGCAACTGCAGACTTTGGCAGCACTTCCCTCACCAGCGCCGGCGGGGCTGAGATCATAATCACTAAGCTCGATCCGAATGGCAACTGGCTCTGGGCAAAAAAAGCAGGCGGGACTGGTGCTGATACGGGCTATGGCGTTGCCACGGATGCCAGCGGTAACTGCTACATCACAGGATTTTTCTCCGGTACCGCCGCATTCGGCGAGACAAACCTTACCAGCTCCGGCGCAAACGAAATCTTTAGCTCCAAACTGGATACTGAGGGCAACTGGCTCTGGGCAAACCGTGCAGGAGGCTCCAGCCTTGATATCGGATATGCCATAGCAAGCGACCCAAGTGGCTATTGCTATGTCACCGGAACGATCCTGGGCACAGCAGCTTTTGGCAGTATATCGATCAACCCGGGTCTGGTCAATGACATCTTTATAGCCAAATCTGGCCTTCCCTATCCGCTTATCACTACTGACATACAAGGAGTAGTGGACTTTGCGAATGTTTATCTCGAAACTACATCTCTGCCTTTCCCAGTATGGATCAAGAACTCCGGAATGGCTGATCTGGTGATCGATGCACTCAGTTTGCAGCAGGCAAATTCAGCCTTTTCGATCCAGGAGATCACCCTGCCTGCCACTATTGCATCAATGGACAGCCTTAGCATTAATCTGCTCTTTACACCTCAGGTGCCGGGACAGGTCATAGACAGCCTGTTTATTGCCAATAACTCTCAAAATCTCCCGCTCTATGCCCTCCAGCTAAGAGGCACGGCAGTATTTGCCGAACCGATGGCACCCGCAAATGTGAATAGTGTTATGAACGGCTTTGATGCCATCATCACCTGGGATGAGGTCACACAATCCGTAGCCAATACTCCCATCGTGCCGGATTTCTATTTCATTTATTTCAATGGCTCGCCTGATCCTCAAGGTGTGTACTACTTTCTGGGAAGGTCACTCGGCACGCAGTTCACCCACTATGACGTTGGCTGGGGCGCTGAACATATGTTTTATCGGGTAAAAGCTATCAAACTGGTCAGCAGGAATCAAGCCTTGCTTGACAGGCTTATCATTCCCGGTATGACGGAAGATGAGATAACAGCAATCTTGAAGTCTTTGGAATGATGGTCTATTAGGATTCTCAGCAGCATCCCCCCTGCTTGACAGGATGCTTCTATCCTGCTTGTATCCTGCTTGAATCCTGCTTGAACAAGCATCAAGCGACTGTTGTATATGGATTTAGCAGCCTTTTACCCAATAGGCAAGCTTAAACTACTGTCTCCTAAGGAATTGCCGGGAGATTCCCGGGCCTATCCCGGGTCTATCGCAGGCCTGGGCCTGTGGATCTCCCGGCTTGGGGCTTGCCTGCTCCCCGCACTATCTTCAGATAGACTGCAGAAAATGTTGATCGGGATGCCTCCAGGCATACTATCAAAGGTAATCTTGCTTTTGAGGTGGGTGGAGATAGCAATACATAAACTTCACGCATAGCTCAGTCTATCACAAATCACCTATTTCCCAAGCGCTTTGTAAACACAACTTATCCCTTCTATTATTTTCTACAGAGCAGTAATGCAATAGATCAAGAACTTACTTGACACAATAGACATTTTCACATTCGTAATATTTCAAATAGCAAAATCTACCAAAACTGAGGTAAATATGCGTAAAACAATGCTTCTGATGCTCATCTTGCTGGTGCCGGTACTGATCTGCGCCAATGCAATCCTGAGCACGAGTCTGCAGCGTCCCCGCTTTGCAGCTAATATTTTGAAAATTCAGCTTTCTACAGATGCCATCGCGAGAACTGATCTTCCCACAGAATACTATTCCGAAGCTCCGGAATTTGGCATTGAAGAGCTGGATGAACTAGCCGCTTCATACGGCAGCCACAAGATACTGAGAGCTCATATCCGTATGAAAGACAGGGCATTCGAACAGAGAACCGGCTTTGATCGCTGGTTTTTGATTATCTTTGACAACGCGCTGGATGTAGAAAGCGCTCTAGGTGAATTCAAGCTCCAAAAGCAATGGATTGATGAAGCCATCCCGGAGTATTATGCTTATACTACTGCTGTTCCCAATGATACTTATTATGCCAATAACTGGGGTCACAACAACACCGCCCAGTTGCCCGTCTATACCGGAGGTAGCCATTCCGGAGCCGGAGTGGGCACCATTGGGTTTGATGTTGATGCCCAGCTTGCCTGGGATCAATCTCAAGGCTATGGCTCGATCTATACAATTATTGCCATCATCGATACGGGTGTCGATACCGCTCATCCTGATCTGCGTTTGGTAGCAGGATATGACTATGGCGACAACGACGGTAACCCAATGGACGACAGCGCCGATCCCGGACACGGAACTGCGTGTTCCGGCGTGGCAGCAGGTCGGGCAAACAACGCCCTGGGAGTTACAGGTATTGCCGGTGGTTGTACAGTGATGCCCTTGAAGATAGCAGATTCTGCCGGAAACCTGGGCTTCACAGCTATTGAGAATGCACTTACACACTGCGGAAACAATGGAGTCGATGTAGCCAGTATGAGTTTTGGCGCGGAAGGCGGAATGGGTGAAGGCGATAGCCCTTCAACCGATACAGCTCTGGAATATGCCTATAGCAATGGAGTTACCCTCCTGGCAGCCACAGCCAATAGCAATACATCTGCCATAGCATACCCATCCAATCATAACAAAGTGATCTCCGTGGGTGCTGCCAGTCCAACCGGACAGCGTAAAAGCACTTCATCTTCAGATGGAGAAAACTGGTGGGGTTCAAACTACGGCGTAGCCACGATAGACGATCCCAATGCTGTCGATATTATGGCTCCCACAATCCTCCCCGCCACCGATATCACCGGTGCCGGCAATGGTTACAATACTACCAGTGATTATTATATGTGGTTCAATGGCACCTCCTGCGCTACTCCCTATGCCGCAGGTGTGGCAGCTCTCCTCATATCCAAAGACCCTTCGCTTACACCTGCACAGGTACGCACAGCGCTTACCTCTACTGCCACCGATATGACCTTTGATGGCGGAGCAGGCTGGGATCGCTATACTGGCTATGGTATGGTCAATGCCAATAACGCACTGCTTTCTCTAGTGCCGGGAATGCCTACTTGCCAGATTACAGCCCCGATAGGCGGAAGCGTAATAGATCTGGGCAGCACAGTAACGATCAACGCTAACGCCACAGATAGCGATGGGACTATTATCGACGTCAAGTTTTACATCGACAACGTACTGCAGTTTACGGATAATGCCAGCCCCTATAGCTGGAGCTGGAATACCACCGGTTACAGCGGTGGCAGCCACCTTATCAAAGCAGTAGCCACAGATAATAGCTCAAACACAGCTCAGAGCGAGATCACAATCTCCTTGCTCGCTCCTCCCAATGAAGGTTTTGAGAGCGGTAACTTTGCTGCATATCCCTGGGTAAACAGCTCTTCGATCCCCTGGACTGTCCAAAGTATTGAGAAATTCAGCGGTACTTATGCAGCCAGGAGCGGCGCTATCGCTGAAAATGGCAGCACGGAGATCAGTGTCACGGTAAACGTCACCGAAGCCGGTAATATCAGCTTTTATCAGAAGGTATCCTCCGAATCTGGCTATGATTACCTGCGTTTCTTTATTGATGGAGTGCAGCAGGCACAATGGTCTGGAACTGGAAGCTGGACGCAACAAAGCTATCCGGTCAATCCGGGCGCTCATACCTTTATGTGGAGATACACAAAGGACGTTAGTGTAAACGCAGGCAGCGATTGCGCCTGGATCGATCATATCATCTTCCCGCCTACCGGCACGATGTACGCCATCCCGCAAAACTTCAGTGCAGATGCGGGTAATGGCTATGTGCAACTGAGCTGGCAAGCTCCGGTCAGTGGATCACCCACAGGATACAAGATATTCAGGGATAGCACACTGCTTACGACCGTTACAGGACTCAGCTATACAGATTATGCCGTGGTGAATGAAACCAGCTATAGCTACTACCTCAAAGCTGTCTATGCCGGAGGCGAATCCAGTCCCACAGCGACAATTGTCGCCACTCCAACAGCTATCGTAACGACTGAATTCATCATCGGGACAGAAACCACATCAACAGGATCGACAGAAGGGTGCCCAGTCAACGTATATTACAAGAGCTTACACGGACAATCGGTTTATACTCGAGCAGAACTCAACGCAGCAGGCATCATTGGTCCGATCAATATCACTCAGCTTGGCTTCAATATCACAGGTTTACCGGATCAGGTGATGCCGACATTCTTGGTAAGAATGGGACATACAAGCCAAGCCAATGCGGCGAGTTGGGTTCTCGAACCCAGCCTGACGACAGTATGGTCTGCCACGTCCTATCAGCCTGCCGCTACCGGCTGGAATATGTACACTCTCAGCACTCCTTTCCTTTGGAACGGAACTGATAATATCGTAGTCGATACTGCCTTTGGGCTAGTTCCAACTTATACCTCTACCGGTACTGTACAATTCACAACAGTCTCTACAGGCTACAGATTTGTCCGGGTGGATACCGCTGACCAAACATCAGTCTTTGCCGGCGGTAGTACCACAAATTCAAGACCAAATGTGAAGCTCGTAGTGGTCCCAATTGTTACCGGTCCTTCCATTGCTGTAAGTCCCACCAGCTTGAGCTATGGCGATGTAGCAGTGGGAACAAGCTCTGCACAGCAGTTTACTATCTCCAATTCCGGAGGACAGACCCTTACGGGTAGCATCACCACACCCGCTGGTTACTCAGTAAGCCTGGCAGGCAGAGCAGGTGAGCAAGGCTTTGTGGTATCGAGCCGCAACACCCTTCCCTTCAGCGTCAATGCCGGCACAATGCAGACCTTCTCCCTCAGCTTTGAGCCTACAACAGCGATTACCTACAACGGTAATGTAACGATCAGTTCCAATGCCACAAGCAATCCCAATCAAAGCATAGCTGTGAGTGGAACAGGCTATATGCCCCCGGCTATTGTGTTCTCCACACAGGCTCTTGAGAATACTATGCTGCCAGAGGAACTGGATTCCCAGAGCTTTACCATTGGTAATTCAGGCTCCCGGGATCTTAACTACTCAATGTCACTACAAGAGGTGATCAGGCTGGATAGTGCTGTTAGAACTAGCCGGGATCGCAATATCACAGGCAGTACGCTGGAGCTCGATACCGATACCTACAATGCCGGCTCTACCGTGGAGTGGACCTTTAGCCTGTACAACGGCAGCAGTGATCAAGAATGGCTCAAAGACCTTTACCTCACCTTCCCCGCAGGTGTCACAGTCAATAGTGCTACAAACTTTATTGGCGGTACTGGTGGAGATATGATTCCCAATCTCACCAGCGGAAGCGGGATCACCATTCATTGGAATGGCACAGATGCCACCAACTGGGGCGTAGTACGAGACGGAGAGACAGCCACAGCTACACTCAGTGTCACAATTGCCCCCGGCACAAGCGGTAATCTATCTCTGCCCTATCAAATCAATGGCGATATCTATGGCACTGAGCCACATACTTTGGTGGGGGAACTGGTGATAAGCCAGAACTTTACTCCTCTCGCCTGGCTTGATCTTGATACTACTAGCGGCACAATAGCCCAGGGAGCCACGGATCTGATCAATGTACTGTATGATAGCTCCAGCCTCAGTCCAGGCACCTACAGTGCCAATATATTCGTCAATAGCAACGATCCCATTCATCCCCAAGAGATCGTAAGCATCTATCTGGAAGTCTTAAATCCCAATAGTGCGCCTGTCATTGATATTCCGGATTATCTGAGCTTTGGCAGAAATGATCAGTTTACAGAGGATTTCTCGCACTATATCAGCGATCCGGATAACGATCCGCTTACGCTAAGCTACAATGGCAACACCAATGTTGACGTCCAGATCGATGGAATGCTGGTAACCTTCAGCTCCATAAACGGCTGGGTTGGTAGTGAAACTATCACCTTTACGGTCGATGACGGTTTGCTCGATAACAGCGATACAATCACGATCGAATTCACCAATTCCACGCCCTGGGTTGACTTACCCGAATCAATCAACTTCGGCAGAAACGCCAGTTATGACCTTAATCTGGAACCCTATGGCGGTGATGACGACGGAGACGGACTGGAACTTACTTTCAGTGGTAATACCAATATTCTGGTAGAGCTTAACGGTCTGATCGCCACTTTCAGCGCTCCCAATGGCTGGGCTGGAAGCGAAACCATCACCTTCACGGTTGATGACGGTATAACCACAGCAAGTGACGATATGCTGGTCACAGTGACCAATACCGCTCCTTGGGTCGATCTCCCGGAAAGCTTCAGCTTTGCCAGAAATGCCAGCCTGGATGTTAATCTGGAACCCTATGGCGGTGATGACGACGGAGATGGACTGGCAGTTACCTGGAGCGGAAACACCAATATCGTGGTCGAACTTAACGGCTTGATCGCCACTTTCAGCGCTCCCAATGGCTGGGCTGGAAGCGAAACCATCACCTTCACGGTTGATGACGGTGTCGATACAACCAGTGACGCTGTGCTGGTAATGGTTACAAATAGCGCACCCAGTATCGATCTACCAACAGCCTGGTCATTTGATCAGGATACGATAGGCACCCAAGACCTTAGCATCTATGCCAGCGATCCTGAAAATGACAACCTCGATTACAACTACAGTGGCAATACCAATATCATTCTGGATATCACGGATGGAGTCCTGACGGCTACACCCGTGGCAGGATGGTATGGCACAGAGCTCGTTACGATCACGGTCTCCGATGGCTATCTACAGACCTCAGATACCTGGGAAATCATCGTCGAGCAGGTGATCAGCGATCTGGATACGCCCATTGTTACAATCAACCTCGTCGCAGGAAACTGCATTCTGGATTGGCAGGACGTGCCCAATGCCAGCTACTACATCGTCTATGCCTCGCCCGATCCTTATGGAAGCTATACTGAGCTGGGACAAAGCTATGAAAGCCAGTACCAGTTTATCACAATGCCCGATACGGCTTTCTTCAAGATCGTAGCGGTTTACACCGAAGCAAGTAAATAATCCCAAAGAATAAGAGCTCCATTGAGCCAACAAACCCCCGGAGAAATACCGGGGGTTTTCTTTTTCGCTATCAATATAAAGTACTTGACCTGATATCAGGATTGGCTAGTCTTGCCGAAAAGCACTGGGAGTAAAGATGAAAATTAAGTTTCTGGGACACTCGGCTTTTCTGATCGAGGCCTGCCACGCCACAATCTTGATAGATCCTTATCTTACCGGTAATCCTCTTGCCCCGGTCAAGGCTGATGAGCTCAGGGTGGATTACATCGTGCTCACTCATGCCCACGGCGACCATCTGGGCGATACCTTGCAGATTGCCAAACACTCTGGCGCCACCGTGATCTGTGTGGCAGAGCTGGCAGGCTGGCTACGCAAACAGGGGATCAAGACCCACGCGATGCAGATCGGGGGAGCTTTTCGCTTTCCCTGGGGCAGAGTAAAGCTCTATACCGCCTTGCACGGCTCTCAGACTCCCGATGGTTCCTACGCCGGACTGGCTGCAGGTGTGGTAATGGAGCTGGATGACAAGACCCTCTATCACAGCGGTGATACAGGGCTGTTTGGCGATATGCGCCTGATCGGTGAATTACACGCTCTGGATCTAGCGATGCTGCCCATCGGGGGCAATTACACGATGGATATCGAGGATGCCCTCTTAGCTGTCAAGATTCTCCAACCCAAGCTCACCATCCCTATGCACTACAACACTTTCCCCCTGATCGAATGCGACCCCCAAATCTTTGTGGACAAAGCAAATGAACTGGGTTACGAGGTGCGGATAATGACAGCGGGAGAGGTCTTAGCCCTACCCACTGAGCGCAGTGAATAAGTTAACATGTGAACAAGTTAATAGTGAAGCTGCGTATGAGGCCAGGATACAGCGGAACCCCTGGCAGTAGAGTTTTGTCCTAGCAGGGCTTGATCGACCCTGAATATCCTCCCTGATGAAATGGACATCCCAAGGTATCTTAGCCGGGAGCACCTCGCATTCCTCCGGGAGGTCTAAAGCATATCACCAGCAAATCAAGCCGAAATCACCTCGAACGCGGTTCGACTTGATTTCGGCTTGAATTGCTGGTGATCTCCTGAAAAGCAAGGTCTGGGATAGAGAAATTGAGGAGATTTGACGAGTCATAGTTACGAGGAGCTGGATGCTGCGCACTGTTCGTAGAAACGATCTCTGAACAAAGCGCAGCGCCAAGTTCTAGCTGCCTATATCAAACTGCCAGGACTGCGTCCAGTTATCTACTGCCCCCTGAACTGCATCATCCCAAAGATATTGCCGGCAGGATCAATGCCATAGCTAAAGAGCCCAACCCCCGGGATTTCCTCGGGAGGCATCAGGATAGAGCCTCCGGTTGAGATGACTTTATCGACCAGGCTCTTTAGATCAGCTACACCAATCGTATTGGCTACATACTGCATCTCGCCTTTGGGCATCACTGCGCCATCCGCTCCACCGGTGCTTTCATCTCCGGTCATCAGAAATACGTAGGGGATTCCGCCTTGCCAGTGTGAACTGGTCCAGCCGAAGACTTCTGTGTAAAACTCTGCCAGCTTATCCATATCCGCAGCCGGAATCTCAAAGTGGATAGGGCGACTGCACTCTCCATCTGCAGGAAGCTTCCCACCCAGAGCATTGGTGATCGTAGCCTGATAATCCGCAGAGGGCTGCATCAGAACAAAGAAGTGATCATCAATATCTTTGCACCAGGCAAAGAGTCCCATCCCGGGGATTTCCTGCCTGGGAGTGGTGATTTGCCCGCTTTTCTTAGTTACCAAAGCCAAAGTTGCATCGATATCTTCTACTTCGATGGTATTCACGGTGGCTGGCATAAAGCGTCCCATTATCACTCCATTCAGCCCTGGCTGGTCAAAAGGTCCTGTGCCAATCGCATAGACATCTTTCATTCCCGGCATCTCGCCGTAAGTCCAGCCGAATACCTTGTGGTAAAATTCCGCCAAAGCTTTGGGCTCATCCGCGGGCAGGTGAAACGATACTAATCTTCCCATTGTTTACTCCTAAGTCATTGCTATATACTGTTAATATAAATAAACATAGCTTTTAGCCCAAGCCGATATTTCTGCTTGACGTATCCGGCGTGATTGTACAGTCTGGCGCAGTTGCCGTAAGCAACAAAAGAGGTATGAGATGAAGCCAATTTTCGTGATACTACTCGCTTTCTTGTGTGTAAATCTGGTGGCGCAATGGAGTATGGATGCTGCTGCTCCCACTTTGATCGCAGGGGGGGCTGGTGATCAATCCCTGCCCAAGGTCGCTATCACAGCAGATAACAACGTTTATATCAGCCGCTTTGACAATTCCACCGGCTCTTACAAGGCAATGCTCAATTACTTTTCTCCCACGGGTGCCAACCATTGGATCGATCCCCTGGGAATACAATTACCGGGGAATGTAAACGACAGTTGGTTAACGGATTACGATATGACTGCGGATCAGGATGGCAATGCTATAATCTGCTTGCAGGATGTTCGGAATGGGGTTAATAACGTATATGTTTACAAGGTCTTAGCCTCCGGGCAGCAAGCATGGGGGCAAAATGGACTCGCGCTCAGTGCAGACACCAATCCTGACAATGCGAATTATACGCCGACTATCCTGAACGCCACAGATAATACTACCTGGGTCGCCTGGCAACACAGTGCAGATAGCGCACCAATCGAAATCCAGCGTATTGATTCGGCAGGAAATCCACTCTGGGTCTATCCGGCAATGCTCACGACCCTTAATGCGGATAATACCTGGCCGCAACTGGTGGAAGGGCAAGATGCATCTGTCTGGATCAAGTACTATGCGGATAGCGGTCCCTTCTGGGCTCCAAACCGGCACCTCAAGGTGGTAAAATACACTGCTCAGGGAGATTTTGTAAGTGTTTATACAATCAGTGACGCAGGCGGTATCACAGCTTGGACTCAGATCATTGGCTTTGAGCCGGATGGCTTGGGTGGAGCGTGTTTTGCCTGGCACGACGATCGCGACGGCAACCAGATCAATGAGGTATATTTTGCCCATATCAATGCCAATGGCACGATCAGCACTCCCGAGGATGGGGCTTTGATCACTGCTCCCAGCGGTATGCAACAGTATTACCCCAAGCTGGTCTGTGACGGCGATTCACAGCGTGCCTTCATCTTCTTTAAAACTACCGACGCCGATCAGAATCAGAGCGGAATCGTGGCGCAGATTATGGATTACTCCGGCAATCGCCTCCTGGGTGATAACGGCTTGACCCTGAACCAACTAACCGCCTTTAGCACCAATTCCCTCTTCGCTTACCTCAATGGAGATCAGATCGGCTTTGTCTATAGCATCGGGGCTACCCCCTCCAGCGATCAGGACCTGCAAATCAGGCTTTGGGAAGGTAGCGCTTCCTCCCCGACTGCTCCCTGGCTGGATCGGGCAATTGCTACAAATAGCAGCGCTAAGTTTCATTACGACTTTGGCTTTCATCCCTCAGGCTGGATTATGAGTACATGGGAAGATGGCAACTCGGCTTATGATATCTATGCGATGCGGGTAAATCCCGATGGCCTGGGCTCGCCCTATTATGCCCCCAGCAATCTGCAAGCCTACTACATTCCTCCAGATACCATTCATCTTTCCTGGGACGTTCCCAGCTTTATCGTGCCTGATTATTATGAGATTTACTTTAATAACCAAGCAGTAAACACCGTGCCGGGAAGTCTAAACGAAGTAGAGCTTAACCCAATTCCTCCGGGAACTTATGATATCTATATGATTGCTATGTACGACGATACGATAGCATCTCCGCCATCACAGACAGTAAGCGTTACAGTAGTCTCAAACGATGATCCTCTGGTGCCCTCTACCCGGGAATCGCTGGTGATCTATCCCAATCCTTCCAGTGTTTCCAGCACAATCAAGTGGTATTCCAAAGAAGCATCTTCCGGCAGGATCAGCCTCTACAATATCAGAGGGCAGCAAGTCTATACAAAGCAGCTATCGGCAGTATCAGGCTGGCAAGAGCAGGAGCTGGAACTGCTTGATTATCCTGCGGGAATATACCTCCTAAAGCTGGACAATGGCTCAGGGGTACTCAGCAGGAGGCTTTTGATCACGAGAAAATGAAATATTGTTTGATTCCTGCTTGACAAAGAGCAGAGCTTTCTTAGCTTGCCTTCTGCGGGGGCATTAAGCTCCTGCGAAGGTAATATGGTAAATATCAGATTCTTTGTAATCCTGGCTATCAGCTTTATGCTTTACTGGTTAATCCCAAGTAGAGCACTGCGGAAGTATCTTTTGATAGTCTCCAGCTTTGTCTGGCTGGGGCTGAGTGATCCCTGGCTCCCGGCAATGGTACTGGTACTGACGGGATTTGCATATTTAGCAGGACGCGCAATCGGCAAGACGGGAGCGCGTGGCTGGATACACCCTCTATCTGTGGTAGCGTTGCTCTGCTTCTTGGGTGGCTTTAAGTATCTGGGCTGGCTGGCACCTATTTTGAGACAAGCTCTGGATGCCCTTCGGCTATTTCCGGCAGTTCGCCTGGAAGAGATCCTGCTGCCTCTGGGCATATCATATATAGTTTTCAAGCTGATCAGTTATCTTACCGATGTCAAATGGGGGCTGATCAAGCCGGGTAGTCTGCCTGATCTACTTGTTTATAGCAGTCTGTTCACGATCTTCACAGCCGGGCCAATAGAGCGTTTTGAGAGGCTGGAGCCGCAATTGGAAGATAAATCAATCGCTTTCCCCAAGGATCAGGTGATAAGCAGTATTCAGCGAATCTGCTTTGGTATCTTTAAGAAACTGGTGATTGCGGATTGGATCGGTTATGCTGTGGATCTGGCTGGCAGACATCAGGTTAATGACGGTGTCGCAGCTATTTATGTACTGCTTTATGGATTGCAGCTATACTTCGATTTCAGTGCCTATAGCGATATCGCGATTGGTTCTTCGGGGCTCTTTGGCATCCGGATAATGGAGAACTTTGCCAATCCCTATCTCGCCCCTAATATCAGCCAGTTCTGGCGGCGTTGGCATATCTCGCTCTCGGATTGGATCAGGGATTATGTCTTTTTCCCACTATCACGTATCTCTCCCAAAGCAATCTGGCTAAAGCTGGTTGTCCCGGTGATCGCTATGAGCCTATGCGGTGTTTGGCATGGTTCCACGCTCAATTTCGCGCTCTGGGGAGCTTTGCATGGGCTGGGTCTGGCGATCTATCAGTTCTACGGAGATTATAAACGCAAGCATAAGTCTGTGGGACGTTTTGCCAGGAGTCGGATTGGAAATATGCTTTCGATCCTGATTACTTTCGTTTATGTTAGCTTGATCTGGGCGTTTTTCAAGGATCAGGATATGTGGCTGGGACTCAGGATGATCAAGCCTTTGGCTTTGGCAAGCATGGTTTTTAGCTCTGCTATAGTATTGTCCGCGCTGGCATTTATTCAGTATCTGTTATCCAAAATAGAGCAGAAGTATCTTTCGCTCTATGCCGCGGTATTGCCGGTGCTTTTTTACTGCGGGATCAATACGGGCTTTATCTATGCGGCTTTCTAAAGGTTGGGCACTCCATATCGGAATACTGCTCCTGATTATCGGAGCAGCGCTGGTAATGAAAATCAAGCTGAGGGAACTCAATTGCGGCTTGGAGCCAAGCCTGGAGGATAATCCCAGGGTACTGCTCCTGGGAGATTCGCACGTTGGCTGGAATATCGATCCTGCATTCATTGAACACAGTATCAATATCGGACAGGATAGCGAATCGATCAACTTTAGCTATTATAAACTGCTGAGGATGCTGGAGCTGTATCCCTCGATCAAGACGGTGATCTACGGGCTGGGCTATCATCAGCTATACGATTTTGAGGGTGAAGCAGTCTATATGTTAAACCGCTATGATACCATCCTGGACGATGCCTTTTACCGGGAAAAGCTGGAGATGGAAGGTAGTAATTTCCACTTTGCTATGCGTCGGGCGGTCAATAAGTACAATCTACCGGTGGGGGTTTCGAACGACATAGCAGTTTATCTGATCCACGGAATCATCTTTAAGGGAGAGCGTTTACCCTGGATGGGAATGTTCAAGAGCTATTACGAGAATATTATCGATCGCGATTACTACTTCAAGAAAACACATCATATTCACTACTTTGAAGGATCCAGGCCCAGACAAATCTCAGAGCTAAGAGTGAAAATGCTCAAGAGGATAGCTGAGACCTGCCAAAGCAGGGGAATAAAGCTGTTATTGGTCAATACTCCGGTGCACCAAAGCTATTATGACAAAATCCCGCCCGGGACGATCAGCTTTGTGGATAGCCTGGCAACCAGCTTAGAAGCTACAGGAATCAGCTATCTGAACTATTCCCGGATGGCAGTAGCGGATGGCCTGTTTTACGATTATCACCACCTTAATAAGCAAGGATCGGATATCTTCTCGGAGATAGTGGCGCAAGCATCTGCTAATGGTAATTAGCGGGTTTTGATGCCGTAGTCCGGTGAATTCCATACTGGATTGCTAAAGCTGAAAACCTTCCCTGAAATCTACAAATTCAATGACCAAGATTTCAAATGTCCGAGTCCGATGCAAATTCACATAAACAGCCCATTTATAGTCTATCAATAGCTTGCTCACTCAGCTATGGGACTTAGTCTCTAATGCTCCTGGGAAGTCGATTGCCTGGAATTATGCAAAGGCCTTAGATTACAGAATCATCTCCAATAAATGAGTTTAAGAAGTATGTAACGGCAACATTCTCAAGAAGATACATAAAAGCCCAAGGATAAAACCTTGGGCATAAGTGGCAATATTAACAGTTTTTTACTTCAATAGCATCGCTTTTCTGATGCTGGATTTGCCCGCAGCATCGAGACGGATGAAATTGACTCCGGAAGCGACATTTCGATTGCCTTCATCTCTGCCATCCCATACCAGGCAATGATGACCTCTTTCCAAATCTTCATTGTACAAGGTCTTGACTCGTTGTCCCCTGATATTATAGATCGATACGTTTACCCGACCGGTTTCCGGGATACTAAAGGCTATTGTGGTAGATGGGTTGAAGGGATTGGGATAATTAGAACTGATGAGAGGTATAGCTGGTATAGGTATTTCTCCGGTGTCCTCTCTTTCGTATAGCTCCCTTAATAATCTCCAGTGTTCTGTGTGCTTTGATATAAATATCTCTTTTGACGGGTACTTGTATTGTTCATATTTCGTAAGTATGGACTGCTTTGTAGAGTCCAATTTCAAGAGTCTCGGAACAACAAGTTGTGTGAATGCCAACAAGTAAGGCGATAAGTAGATATGTTATGGGGAATTTCATTCTTACTCCCCAACCTTTATATGAAGATATGGGTTGAAATTACCTTGAAAATCATTTGGATTCACAAAAATGAGTAATTGCAACTTAATTCTGTACTCATTTCCTTCCAAACCTTCGATTTTACATACCTGTTCCCGAGACTCATGTTGCGGTAGAAAGGTTTCTTGCAGATCTTGTGGTGGGTATCCTATCACGTCATCTCCATCAGTTCCAGGTGTGTATACTCCATAACTGAATAGTGCGCTATCAGCCATGTAAGGATATTTTTTATAGAATATATCGCGATTGGTGGGATTTATCATCTTGAAATGAACGAATATTGGTTCATTGATTTTGAAGCTACATCGTTCAGTGCCGGTGGAATCAGCAGCATAATAAAGCATCTGTCCATGTTCTCTATCAGGAGTTGAGAATAAGTTACATCCTGCGAATAATAATATTCCCAGCAATGGTACAAGTAGCATTCGAATATTCATTTTGTCTCCTTTAAGGTTCATAACGATCATACCCCATTTTATAGACCAGTTTCTAATGGGCAACTTGCTTTGACGTTAAAGGCATTAATAAACTCGTAGGGAGCCATATAATTCAGAGACCGATGAGGTCGTTCTTCATTGTAGTGACTTACCCAATTCATTATAAGTTCTCTTGCTTCAACTAAATTGCGGAAGATATGCCTGTCAAGACATTCCTTCCTCATTTTGCCATTGAAACTCTCGATAAAGCCATTCTGCGTTGGCTTTCCTTTAGCTATGAAACCCAGCTGAACTCCAGTCTCGTCTGCCCATTTGAGCATAACTTTGCTGGTAAACTCGGGACCGTTATCACATTTAATTGCCTTGGGAAGTCCCCGTATTTCTGCAAGTTGGCTAAGCTCGCGAACAAGCCTGTTTCCCTGAAGGGAGTTGTCGATGATCTGGAGAACACTCTCTTTACTGAAGGTGTCGATTAGGTTGAAGACTCTGAACTTTCTGCCATTCTCCAGAGTGTCGGTCATGAAGTCCATTGCCCAGATCTGGTTTGGCTCAGTAGCCTTTTCCAAAGGTACCGGATCTCGCTTGATATACTTCTTGGGACGCTTGGCAAGTTGCAGCCTCGCATCTTTGTAGATTCGTTCCACCCGCTTGTGATTAACGTTACCGAACTTCTTCCTTACTAAGGCTACCAGTCTCGGCAAGCCATAGCATGCATATCGCGGGATGACCACTTTCTCACGCAAGAACTTCTCTATAGCGACATTCTCCTGCTTGATTATCGCCCGATATCGCAGTGTGTTGCGGTTCAAGCTGATCACTCTGCAGGCATGCCGTTCACTGAGTCCGTGAGTCATTACAACCCCGACAGCTTCTCGTTTCTGCCGGGGCTCTACCATTTTTTTGATAGTACATCCTTGAGTGCTTCAATCTCCAGGCATCTCTCCGCCAGGAGCTTCTTTAGCTTAGAGTTCTCCAATTCCAAGTCCTTGAGTTTCTGTATCTGGTTGTTTTCCATACCACCGTATTTGCTCTTCCAAAGATAGAAAGTGTTTCGGGCTATGGCATATTTCCTGATGATATCTGTGACTTCTGTACCTGCCTCGTGTTCTTTCAGTATCTTGATGATCTGAGTGGGGCTAAATCGTTTTCCTTTCATTATTCCTGCTTCTTTTCTTATTGCCTCAGTACAAGTTAACACTTGTGTGCGAGCGAACAAGTGTTAACTTGTACTGAGGGCGCTTAGCGTTCCAATATACACATTTGATACTGGTGCAGTTTTCGGGGGCACGTTCAATAACGAGTTCATCAATTGCAAGACTCTTCACCCACAACAATACCCGTATAATCTTGCATAATATAGCTATAGGCATACTCTGGAAAATACCGCTTGCATTAAAGGCGAATACTATTATAATGACTATTAGAATTTATAATAGTCCGCTAGTGAATAGTGGAAAAAGGAGTAAGCCAATGTCCAAGCCGCAACTGGTCGTGCTGAGCTTTCTAAAAAGGCAGCCTATGTACGGCTATAAGATCGGTCAGATCGTCGAAGAGATGAAGATGCCCGTCTGGGCAGGGATCAAGCTGCCTTCCATCTATAAGGCGATGCAAAGTCTGGAGCAAGGCGGGATGATCGCTGGAAAACAGCAAGTAGAAGGCAATAACCCTCCGCGCACGGTTTACCACATCAAAACCAAAGGACAGGAACTGCTACGTGAGATGGTGCTGGATTATCTAAAGCGTCAGGATCTCCCACCTCAGGATTGGTGGCTGGTGCTTTCCTTTTCCGCACAATCCGTTACCCGTGATGAGCTGGAACAAGCTGTAACTGAAAGGATAGAGCTGATCAAATCCAGGCGAGATGTACACAAAGAGGATATCTGCCGCAAAGTGATGCACACCGAAAAGCTGCCGGGAATAATGAAGCATATCATCAATCTGGGTGAAAGACACAGCAAGGTGGAGCTCGATACCCTGAAAGAGCTGCTTGATGATATTCAAAACAACCGATTGGAAGATTTATACGTGAGTAAGGGAGATTAATTTGAAGAGATACATCTTAATGTTGATGCTGATTGTAGTGGTGGGACTGGGTGCCAGAGAGGCTGCCAACCTCAGCTATGATCAAGCAAGGGAACTTGCTAAACAGGGCAATAGCGATTATCAGGCAAAGCAATCGGCGCTGGAAGCAGCAAAGTGGCAAAAGAATGTGGCTCTCAGCTCTTTTTTGCCAAATCTGAGCTTAACTGGAACCTTGCTTTATATGGATCCGGCGCAGTCGGTTCAGGCAGGTGCGAACACAATCGAGCTGAATAACGACTTCAGAACCATTGGTTTGTCGCTATCCCAGCCTCTGTTTACCGGAGGTAAGCTCTGGCAGGCATACAAGATGGCAGAGATTGGGGTGGAAATGGCGGAACTGGCTTTGAAAAACCAGGAGCTGAGCCTGATGGCAGAGCTCGAGACAAGCTATCTGGCAGTGCTCCAGACTATGAGCCTCCTGGATATGGCGGAGCTGGACTATCAATCTGCAGAGCGCAATCTGGAAATTGCCTTGCTCAAGAAAGATGCCGGGATTATCTCTAATGCGGACTATCTGCGTTTTGAGAGCAACAAAGCCTCCAAGGAAGTGAGTCTTTTACAAGCGCAATCTGCCTATTCCCTATCGCAGATGAAGCTGAAAAACCTGCTGGGGATAGAATACTATCCCGTGCCGCAGGAAATTGCTGATCAAGATGATGCGCAGATGCAAATGATTTCGGGCTTTGATACTGCCAAAACCAGGCTTTTAAGTAATCTGGCAAGGCAGAGAAGCCAGCAGGATAATATAGCTCTGAGGCTCACAGATAGCGGATTGGAGCTCTCCAGAAGGGCGTATGAGATCAGCAAAGGATCGTTTTTGCCGACCGTTATGCTGACCGGAAGTAGAAAGTACGAGGAAAATGGGATTGATCGTTGGGACTTTAATGCGTCAAACCAGATAATGCTGAATGTCTCGCTCCCGCTCCTCCCGCAGCTCGGTAATTATGCCACAATGCGTAAGTCTTACTTTGATCTGCAGCAAAAGAAAAGCGAAGCGGAAACTGCCAGAGATGGCATAGATACCGCACTTGAAGCGGCAGTGCTCAATTTGGTCTCATCTGCCAAGCAGGTTGGAGCATCCAAGCTGGCACTCAGCTATACGGAGCAGACTTATGAGCAATTGCAACAGCGTTACCGGATGAATATGATCTCCAGCGGAGAACTGCTCGATGTAGAGCTGATGCTTTCCGCTGCAAGGGTCTCCTATACAGGCAGTCTTTACAACTATTACAAAGCCAGAGCAGCACTCAAGCAGTTGCTTGGGATGAGCACTATGGATGAATATAACGATTTGATAAGCGGCAGCTTATTACTCAGCAGTCAGGAATGAACGGAGAACGCAAATGAAGAAACTAATACTATTGATACCAATCGTACTAATAATGATCACAGCCTGCAACAGAGGCGGAAAAGCACCGGCCAAACAGACAGATGAAGCACAACCGGTGATGGTCGAAGCTCTGGCACTGCAGGATTTGGATGAGTATATCACCGTGTCTGGCAAGCTGGAAGGCATCACAGATATCACGATGAGCAGCGAAGCCAGCGGCAGAGTCTTGCAGCTTTTCAAACGCTTGGGAGATAGAGTAAGCCGTGGCGAAAGGATCGGGAGACTCGATAATGAGGTCTCGCAAATCAGGCTGCAGCAGGCGGAATCTGCTCTTGCATCAGCGCAGGCGAGCTTTGATAATGCTCAGAGGAATCTGAATTATGCAGAGGAATCGAGGCGGAGAAGCCTGATCTCTGAAGCTGAATACAATAACGCTATGAGCGCTTTTACCGGTGCCAGAGCGGGCTTGGAAGGTGCCAGAGCGGGGGTTGAACAGGCTCGCAGCGGGCTTAGCGGGTCATTCCTTACTGCTCCTGAATCGGGCACAATCTCAAATCTCAATGTGATGGTGGGTCAGTTTGTGGCAGCGGGACAACCTGTTGCATCTATCACAGATGCCAGCACCTTGATCCTCAAGACAGGGCTGGGTGAAAGCCAGATCGGGAAGATCCGTAATGGACAGCTCGTGGAGATCAGTTACCCGGGGCTTAGCGAGAAGTTACAGGGCAGAGTCCGTGGCTTTGGCATCCGTCCCTTGGCAACGGGTTCGACTTATCCTCTGGAGATAGAGCTCTCAAACAGCCGTGGTCTCTTACCCGGGATGGTCGTCTCCGGCAGAATCCTCAGCAAGCGTCACAATGACCTGCTCTACACTTCCATTACAAATCTCAGCAAAGAGTTTGATCGGGATTATCTCTTTGTAGTGGGTGCCGATAATAAGGTACAAAAGCGTGAAGTTAAGCTCGGTGAAGTGATCGGTGAGTTTGTGGTAATCCTTTCCGGTGTGGAGATAGGGGAGCGAATCGTCACAAGTGGTAGCGAAAACCTTGAAGAGGGCAGCCTCGTCGAGATCAAGAACTAAGGGGAGTACACAATGTTCAGCGTAGCCGATACAGCATTGAAATACTCCGTACTGGTCAATATGCTCACTCTTGCCATCCTGATCTTTGGATTGGTGGCAATGGTCTCAATGCCGAGGGAAGAATTCCCGGCGGTGGAATTTGGATTGGTCTTTGTGGTAGTGCCCTATCCGGGAGTTTCACCAGCAGAGATCGAGCAGTTGATAGTAAATCCGATCGAAAACGAGCTCGGTGATCTGGAAAACCTGGACTATATAGCCTCCAGCGCCGAGGAAGGCAGAGCCTTTATCAGGCTGGTCTTTGATAGCGGTATTGAGCCGGTCAAGGCCTATGACAACACAATCCGAGAGCTTAGTAAGGTCACTAATCTGCCACCGGATGCCCTCGATCCGATCGTAATGCGTGCCAATATGCGCGAAGTCAATCCCATTGCACAGGTCGTCCTGGGTGGAGATTTCTCGCCCCGGGCTCTGGGTGATATCGCAGACGAGGTAGAAGAAGGTCTCCTGAGTGTAGAAAACATCTCCAAAGTTGATGTGGTGGGCAAGAGAGAACGCCAGATCTGGATTGATGCGGATCAGGCAAAGCTTGATGCTTATGGCATTACCCTGAGTGATCTGTCCTCTATGCTGCAGGGACGCAATCTCAATATCCCGGGCGGAACCACCAAGTTTGGCAAGGTGGAATTCCTGGTGAGGACTCTGGGGCAGTTTGGATCAACCGAGCAGCTTGCTTCGATGATTGTCCAATCTGATCCCAGCGGACGTGCCATCAGAATCTCGGATCTTGCAGCTGTAAGAGACACTCTGGAACGTACTGAGACCATCGCCAAGCTCAATGGATCACAAAGCATCAGCATCTTCCTCTACAAGAAAGGTGATGGCAATATCATCAAGGTAATGAAGGACGTTAGGACTTATCTGGATGACTACAAGAAAGGTGTTCCGGGCTTGGAGGTCAGCGTTCGCAATGACGGCTCCATAGATGTCCGCAATGGCATCAATGCCCTTGGCTCAAACGCCCTGATGGGGATTATCCTGGTATTCCTGGCGCTCTTTATCTTCCTGGGCTGGAAGAACGCACTTCTGGCGTCTATCGGAATACCTCTGTCGCTACTAATCACTTTTGTAATTGCTCCGATATTTGGGATCACTCTAAACAATCTCACCATCTTTGGTATGATCATAGTGGTGGGAATGGTGGTGGACAATTCGATCGTGGTGCTGGAGAATATCCATCGCTTCCGCGAGCTCGGATATTGTCATCGTGATGCTATCGTAATGGGTGTAAATCAGGTGATATCTCCGGTCTTCTCATCCACTCTTACGACAGTAGCAGCCTTTTTGCCTCTCTTATTGATGAAAGGCATTATGGGGCAGTTTCTCTCGGTGTTTCCGATCGTGGTTAGTATCGCTCTGCTGGGATCATGGTTCCAGAGTATGGTGATCCTGCCCAATAACGTCTATCAGTTTGGCAGGGGCATCAAGGCAGGAGATGATCGTACCACCCGCCTGATCAAGCCGCTGATCAAATACTATCAGAAGATCATCCACAAGGTTTTAAAACACCGTGCCATCGTTATCTGGAGTGCGATAGGACTCTTGGTAATCTCCTTTGGAATTCTGGCATCAGGTGCGATCCAATTTGAATTCTTCCCTTCCTCCCCCTCGCAATCCATTGCCTTGCAGCTTCAGACCCCAGTGGGGACTTCGTTACAAGAGACCGAACGGGTAGTAACTCAAGTGGAAGACTACGTAATGAATATGAAGGAAAAGGAAGATATCGAGTTTGTAGTCAGCAACATCGGTGCCATCGGAAGCGAAGGTATGCGCGACGTTAAGTCAAGCAATGCCCAAGTAAACATCGATCTGGTTGATATCAAGGAAATGAAGTTTACTCAGGAGCAGATCCGTAATTCCATCCGCCAGTATCTGGATAAACTGCCTGGTCTTTACACCTACAAGTTCGGGCGCAGTCAGCAGGGACCTCCTGTGGGCAACGACGTCGAACTCCGTATCAAGGGTGAAGATCTGGCAAGGCTTGCCTATCTTGCTGACGTAGTGAAATCCAATCTCCGCAAGATCCCCGGTGTGGTGGATATTGAAGACGACTTTGATGCCGGTAAGAAGGAAGTCAAGATCGTGCCTTATCACGAGAAGCTCTCCATTGCGGGCTTGACGGTTGCACAGATCGCATCCACCATCCGTACTGCAAGCAGCGGCTCAACGGTTACTCAGTACCGCGGTGAAGGCGTCGAAGAGCACCCAATAGTAGTCAAGCTGGATGATATATATACCCAGGATCTGGAAATCCTCAAGAATCTGAAGATACGTACCCGCACCGGGGAACTGATCGCCATCCGCGACCTGGCAGATTTCGAGATCACCAGTGGTTATTCCAGGCTCTCTCACCGCGACAAGAAACGCGTGGTAACTGTCACTGCAGCCGTTACAGATTATGACAACGGCGGTAGAAAAGCCAAGAGAACTACTCAGGAAGTGACGACAATGCTGCTGGGTAACAGGCTGGGTAATGAGACCGGGATGCTTGGCAATTTCGAGCAGCGCTACCCGGGATATTCCATTGAGTTTGGCGGAGTCCAGGAAGAGCAACGCAAGTCCTACAGCTCGCTTGGTGCTGCCTTCCTGCTGGCAGTATTGATCATCTTCACTATCCTGGCATCTCAGTTTAAGAGCTATGTCCAGCCTCTGATCGTGATGATGACCATCCCCTTTGCCTTCATCGGCGTGATCTTTGGTCTCCTGATGACAGGACTCTCTTTCTCCCTGAACACAATGATCTCAGTAGTGGCTCTGGCAGGTGTGGTTGTCAATAACGCCATCATTATGATCGATTTCATCAATCAGGAGCGCGAGAAAGGCGCAGATCGCTGGCATGCCATTGTAAATAGTGGTTCTGCCCGTCTGAGACCCATTATCCTCACTACCGCCACAACCGTAGCCGGGATGCTGCCTCTCGTATTCTCCGGTGATCCTTCCGCGCAGGTCTGGCGTCCGATGGCGGTGAGTTTTACCTTTGGCTTGCTCTTTGCGACCCTCTTAACCCTCTTTGTGATCCCTGTGATCTATTCAATGGTGGATAGCTTCTTTGGTAAGTTCAAGATGACTCGTTTCACCGAACATCTGAAGTTCAACGACGCTATGGAAGAATGCAAACCCGCAGAGGATTAAATGAGCAATAACAAAGCACTTAGAGCTACCAAAGCTATAAGTACCAGATAATCGACAAGCTGTAAGCTCCGGGGGTGGAGGAAGCTCTTCTTCCCCTGCCTCCGGAAGCCTCTCAGCTCCAATTGTATAGCCTGTAGATCACTCTTTGCTAATAGCCCCCCCAGGACAGTCAGGCTCACAATCCGATAAACCTTTAGTTTGTCCTTGAAAGCTAAGCTCTTGATCTTTATCCCCCTAAGGGATAGATTCTGCATAGATAACCGAAACTGAGCCCTTAGTTGCGGCAGCAGATGTACCATATAAGCTATCATAAAGCTGATCTCTGCCGGAAGCCACTTCAAGGCCAGCCTGAAATCCTGATAAGCCAGCTCCTTGAGGATGGATGCCGATACCAACAGAATCACCAACCTCAAGCTCACCTGAGCCGCCAAAGCCAAGCCCCCACTATAAATCGCCACAAAGCCCGCTCGCCACAGCTCGTCCCCATCCCTGCGCAGCAGCACCTGCACCACGAATACCGAGGCTATCACAGGGATCAGGATACGCAGAGCCTTCAGATAGACCCAGAGCTTTTTTCCATTTGCCCAAAATGAGATTAGTAGCGCAATGCCTAATAATCCCAGCAAATACTCTATCCGGTTTTCCAAGACAGCGATACTGGTGATCCAGAGCGTGATCAGGAGCCAGGTTCCAGGATGGATCACAGCTTCTCCAGGTGTAGGCATTCCGCCCCCAGTTGCTCTTTCAGAAATGCTTCGTGACTTACGATCAGGGCTCCGCTGCCTGCATCTTGCTTTTTTATTACCAGCCTCAAGAGCCTCTCTCGATCCTGATCGTCAAGCCCGGCAAAAGGCTCGTCAAGCAGCCAAAACTTATCCATCAGATAGGGCAGACAGAGCTGTGCGGCTGTCCTCAGCATCCCGCTGGATAGCCTTGTATAGGGAGTATCAAGGAGCTCCGGATAACGCAATTCCCTCTTGACTTTATCAATATCCAGCTCAGGCAATACCAGCTTCCATATTTCCAAATCTTCCGCCGGAACGATACCTAAGAGGCTCTGTGCCGGATCTTGAGCCAGATAATGCATAGCGATCCCGCCTGTCTCTATCTTTGCCGTTCCTGCCGGTAAAACACCTGCCATAAGCTTTAGCAGAGTGGACTTTCCACAGCCATTTTCACCGCTCAGGATATAGACTTTACCGGGATCCAGCTCCCAATTGATTCCCTTTAGGACGTCCCTTCCGGCTTGATAGCCCCACCGTGATATCTCAAGACTGATCAAGCTTGATCCCCCAGCCGGATGAGGCGTACCGGCAGATCCAGCAAGGCATCACCATGTTCTGCCATCAGGATGATCCTGCCTTCATTGCTTTTATCCAAGAGCCAGGTCTTGAGGAGCTTTAGTGACTGTCCGGACATTCCCTTGGAAGGCTCATCCAACAAAATCAGTGGTGCATTAATCACGTCGCAGATTGCCCAAGCCAATCTCTTCTGCTGTCCAAAAGAGAGCTTCGCCGCGTCGTCATAGCGCAGGGTCTCCAGCTCGAATCTCTTTAATGCCAAGCTGATACGCTCTTCGATAGCGGTGGGATCGATGCCCAGATTCTCGGGTGCAAAAGCCAGTTCATACTCCAGATTGGGAAAGAAAAAGCCCGATTCCGCCATTTGATAGGAGAGGAACTGCAGTCTGTCGCACAGTGCAAAGGACCCGATATCCACATTATCCAAACTGATTCTGCCCTCCAGCCCCGCCTTGATATGCTCGCCAATAATCCCGGCTATCGCATTGAGCAGTGTGGTCTTGCCACTACCGCTGGGAGCTCTTAGGACTGCGATCTCTCCCTTTGCCAGTTCCAGCGAGAGCTCTTTTAATACCGGCTCTTCAGCTCCCGGATAATGAACCGAAAGGCGATCCAGCTTTAGCAAGGCTCAATTGCCCGGATAGAGCTTGAAATAGCGATCCTCCAAACTGAGGCTGCGCTTGGCGATAAAATCTGCAAAGCTCAGCTTTTGGCTGCCTCTCGTGCGATAGAGCTTTACCTTTGCCCGTGTTCCCAGGTTCCAGGATAGGAGCCCGTTCAGATCGATCAACTTGCGTAGCTCTGCACCCTGGAAAGTCGCTTGTTTTCCGGCTTGGATATAGATGATATCCTTTACCCACATACCACCCGGAATCCGTGGACTCTTCAGGTTAATACCCTCATCTCCGGCTTCCAACACCGCTCCACGGAGGTCATCAGGATATTTCAAACCGAGCTTAAACCCATCTCTGCTGATCAGGATCACATCGCTACGGCGTCCGGCACCGAGTTTTCGTAAGATATCTTCAAAGCGATAAGCCCAGATTCCCACAAAGGGAGCGGGATCCTGCACCAGGTCGATCCGACTGAGCAGCAACTCCATACTATGGATCTTCTTGGGACGTGGAGCCGGACGGAAATCTTCCAATACCACCTTGCTGATATTGCGTATCCAGTGATTCTGCGAGAGATTGGGGAAGATCACCCGGTAATTTTCAGACTCGAAGATCTCATCATTCTGCCCGGTCATAATCCAGCAGGATGTAGTATCAAATGCCACTTTCTCAAAGCTTACCTGATAGCGATCGTCCGATTCAAAGCGAATCACCGTCCAATCTGTCAAGCCATTATCTCTCAGCCAGTTGTCAAATCGTATCCCTCTCCAGCTATCCCTGCGGATTCCTTCCTCGCGGACACGCTCTGTGCTGATCTCTTCCTGTGGCAACGTCCCAAAGAAGCTATTTTCAAACTCCCGGATTCTACCATCTTTCTCGATGATCCGGAGTCCGTTCAGGCTCAGCAAGAGCCCGGTCAAAATCAGTATCAGCAGATATCTTTTCATTGTATTCCTCACGCGCAAAGCTTGTATTTTCTTAGTTCATAATGGATCAGATAGCTAAGGTATCCTCCCGCAATGCCGGATACCAAGGCTGTCGATACCGAAACACCTATCATCAGCGGAGGATGCTTGAAGATCACGATTGCCATGATCAGTACTCCGGTGATATTGGCAAATGAGGTCAGCACCAAATGCTGAAGGAGACCTCCGCGGTAGCGCATAATGATCGCCAGCGCATCGGCTACCAGCCCGGGGACCGTATAGGTCAGTAGCGATAGCGCCCCGTGATTGCCAAAGCTGCCTTGAATCAGCACTACCAAAGCCTGCAAGACTCCAAACAGAGTTCCGCTACCGAGTTTTTTGGTGCTGAGAACTGCCAAACTGAGCCACATCATATAGAAGCCACCGGCAAAGGAGCCTCCCGGCAACATCAGAGGAGCAGAGATGCTCTTTGAGATGGGAGATACGATAGGCTTGATTGCCAGCCCTACAGCGGCAAAGACGGCTATCAGGATCAGGTCTCTGGTGCGAAAACTCTTCAGGATCAAATCAAGCGCTCCATTACCTGATGCTCGGGATCATAGTGAATCAGCTCGATCCCGGCTTCCTCAAAGAGCTGCTCCGCCAAAGCATCGGGATATGTAGCTGCGCAGTAAACAGTTCTGATCTCCGCATTGATGATCAGGCGCGCGCAGATACTGCAGGGCTGATGAGTGCAGTAGAGCACTCCATTCTTTGTACTGGAGCCATTGATAGCTGCCTGGATGATTGCATTTTGTTCCGCGTGAACCCCACGGCAAAGCTCGTGCTGTTGCCCCGAGGGCACGTTCTTTTGCATCCTGAGGCAACCAACGTCCGCGCAATGCGGTACACCCTTGGGGCTCCCATTATAACCGGTAGAAATAATCTGGTTGTCGCGCACCAATACTGCACCCACGGAGCGCCTGAGGCAAGTGCTGCGTTTGGCTGCCAGATGCGCCATTTCCATAAAGTATTGCTGCCATGTAGGCCTGTTTTCCATCGTCATCCCCAATCTTCTTGATGATCGCATCCCAGCATCTCCCCCTTTTTTTGTCAAGAACCATACAGAGTGATTCCACTCGCAGAGATTGTCGCATCAGATCTGGTGGCTTAGGTTTTTCCAGCCCTGTACCGGCTCCAATAGACCTGCTTATTATGAACACTGCAATTCATACCTCAGTATCCCAATGCAATTTGTCCCAATCAGTTACCATATTCACTCTATACGCTGTTTGAAAGATCAATACCAAAATCTTGCTTACACTATTATATGGGGGACAGATTTGGGATTTTCGGACAGATCTTGAAAGAAAGTTTATTAAAACGAGATTATGACGGATGCTGTGCAGGGATATATATAGGTTTATTGTGTGGGTCCGTCATCCTGACGGACAGTGAAAGTGGGTCCGTCATCCTGACGGACAGATGTACACTGAGCGACAGGATGTCGCTCCCACAATCATAAGCTCCCCAAAAAAAAGACCTTCCGAAGAAGGTCCCTCCAGGGTTATTGTTCCGAATTATGGCTAGACTTTACGCCAGCCGTATTTGTTTTCTAAGTACCTGTAGAAGTTGGCTCTGTTATGAGGGCTATACGAATAGTCTTGCTTGAACGCCCTGCATTTGGATCTGATATCAAGCAAGTTTGATTGTGTCTGGGCTTTACCGTATATCTGAAGGATATACATCATCTCGTGGTCTTGTTCACAAGCTACGAGGTCGTGGTCTGATGGCATATTACCTCCTATACCCTGGAATTCTTTTTTTTTCTTGTTTGGTTCTGTTTGAGATTCTGTTTCTATTCCAGTTATAGTAGGTTCTGCTACAGCTCCAATGCTAGCCAATAAATTGATTGATTATACTATGTAATAGTAGCCTTTATCCTATTGATTAGTTTTTCTTTCAAGTCTGAGGGATCTGACCATTTTATATGATTATACTGTCTTGTATCGAAATGTAAATTATCAAAATCATCTTCTCTGCAGCACCATACTACAGGTATCCCAAGCCCTAATGCATGGCCAGCCTCAAAGTAAACCCCACCTCGCTGACCAGTGAAATCCGCAATAACAAAGGCAGACTGCTTAATCTCTTTTACGATTCTATCGCAGATTTTACCGTTGTGGTCTTTTTTGTCAATTCGGAACGCTTGGTATCCACATTCTGTAACTGCTGGTGCTATAGCCTCAATATAGGCATTATCAAGATCAGGATCTCCAAACTTCATAGCTACAAATACCTGCTTTGATTCTGGATGGCGTTTTCGTAGCTGTGAGATCCTTTCCCACCCCTTCACGTATAAAAAAAAGGTGAAGCTGTCATTTCCCGTTGTATAAGGTCCAATGTATTCAAGATCTGCAGCCATTAATAGAACAGCTTGCAACTCACTATCATCATGTATATACAGCAGTGGAATATCATGTTTGGGTATGGAAATTCCAACATTGAATCTAGATGCCTTACGACTACAATACTGCATAAGAATGTCCAGAATTTCCAGAGGGTCATCAGGAACGCGGACACTGCTCTTGATCTCATCGTAGTTCTCTATAGTTAACTCTATCTCATCCGTGGATGCTTCAGATAAATTCCTAAGTACAATGCTCATATCAAGATCAGGATTCTTTAAGTCGTAGTAATCAACAAGCCTCGTATTCAACTGCCAGGATGTTACTTTATACCGACCGCAGTATTGACAATCAACTTGATACTTCGCATTGCCATCATAGTAATGGATTTCCATGTTCGTCCGATGGCATATCGGGCATTTGTCAAATTTGTATTTCATAAGGTGCTCCCATGTTTAAAGACATTAGCTGAAAACAATTGAGGTTACTAGAGAAGATAAGTGCAATCCCCTATCCTTCCACATTCACAAACTCCCTCGCTACATCCTTATAACTGAGGACAGTGTCAAAGAGTCCAATATCTTCGCCTTCGTGTTTATTGATGCCGGTATAGCTGAGGCTGGCATCTTCGTAGCGTTTGAATTTGTAGATAGCGTCATTCATCAGAGGGCTGTTGAAGACGTTCAGGCTTACCAAGAGTTCAAAATCTTTCTGGCTCAAGCCGGTTACTTTTTTGAACAGAGCCGGTTCCAATTGAGAGATAACGTCTTTAAGAGAGCGTTCCCGGTAGTCTGTGAGATACATAAAAATCGGAATCCTCGTAGCAAACTTGATCAGCTTCTCCTGTATCATCTTGCGTTTGCTACGATACTCTTTCTCTGCCTCTGTTAGTTCTTTCTTTTGCTCCGGGCTCAGTTTGCTGTCATTTGCTTCTTTCTTTGCCTTTTTCACTGCCTCGGATTTATTGATGATGGTCTCGATATCCTGATTAAGACTGCGGAATCCTTCGATATTCTGCAAGGCTTTCATAGCAGCTTTGTTATCTATCAGGCGTTGCAAAGTAGAATTATCCACATTCACAAGGAGAGCGCTTTCCCAACGCCTTGCCAAAAGGGTGGCAGTGGTACCGCTGGCTGCCATATCAAGGATACCCGCTGCATCGATCTGCCGCATCGAACTGCCATCAAAAGCCAAAACCGGCAGGAAGCTGATGAATTCTTCCACCAGCTTTTCCTGATTCTTTTCGATAGAACCCAGTCTGCAACTGTATTCAGCAATCTGCCTTAGCGCTCTATCGGGAGCAAAATCAAAGACATAACATTCCTCTTTGATCACTAGTTCTTCATTGGGACTTAATCCATCGGGATTTATGATAGTCCAGGGAGATTGCACTCTAAAGGCTGCCTGAAAATAAGTCTCCGGACTTGTTAGATTGCGCAACATCAGGATTCCAGACCAGGGGCGTATGGTTACCCCAGTGGTGAGTTTCCCACAGGATAAAGTAATGGTCTTGGTTTTTAGAGGATCAGCCATAGCTTTTTTTACAGGACCCAGGGCGGCAACGCCAATCCCGGCAGCAGCTCCGGCTGCCAAGATTACCTGATAATCGTGATAAAAACTATTCTGCCGCTTTGCCAAAAGAGCTTTCATTGCGTGACATGCTGACACGCTCGGCAAGAACCAAAAGCTATGAGAGAGAAGCCCCAAAAGCCTAACATCCGAATAGGGCAGCGGTGGTTTCTGAGCTCCCAGCTTCAGATCGTCCAGATTGGAAGCCCGATGTTCACCCCGAATCAAATTGAGCCATTTCTGTACTTCATTTTCATATTTGAATTTGGCTTTGTCCCCCAAACCCTCAGCAGAGAAAAAAACATTGAGGTCAAACTCGTTGAATTCACCTTTCATAGCAATGTCCCTGATCTCATCGGGGAGTTGATAGGTGAGCATCACCATTCTGGGCAATGCTGCATAAGGGTTCTTATCTCCCTGCCAATCCTGCTTTGCTTTTTGTTCATCGGAATAAGTCCAGTTGTAGATCTGCTCTTCGATGAATTCTCCTGTGGCTATTGCCCGAAAAGGTGTTCCCGAGAGATATAGATAGGCACTAGTGGTAACAGGCATAATGCCTTCATCAAAAATCGAGAGACCATCTTCGATTTGCTTATCCAGATCATCTTCTGCCTCAAAGAGCTCTTTTGCCCTCTCGCGCCAAGCTCCGAAGTGGTACTCATCCAAAACCACACAATCCCAATTTGTGGTGTGCACCCATTCATTCTTGGTCTTGATGCCCCCGGTAGAAGGATTCTTGCCCAGATAATCCTGAAATGAGCCAAAGCAGACTATGGGCTTGGATTGATCTGCCTTATCAAAGCTAAGGCCTCCCGGCTTGATAAACTGCCACTCGGCAAAATCGACGTGCATCCTTAGATCATCTTCCCAGGCATCCTGCACAGCAGGCTTGAAGGTAAGCACCAAAAGTTTGGTCCAGCCCATTTCCTTTGCCAGCTTGTAGGTGGCAAATGTCTTGCCAAAGCGCATCTTGGCATTCCAAAGAAAGTGAGGAGCCTTCCCTTTGTTTGATTTATCACAGTACCAAGCACGAAAGTAAGATGCTGTCCGCTGGACTGCCTCCTGCTGTTCCGGCCTCAGATCAAAATCCAGACAGCGACTATCAAATGCCAATTGACCTTCGCGAACTGCCCGGATAGCGGAGAGCACTTCGGTTACAGTGCACTCAAACCACTCTCCAACAGGATTGTGCTTGCCATTTATGCGGAGCATAGAATGAACATCGTGATCGGTAAAAGCTGTGCCATCAGCACGCATGGCAGATTCCTCCAGCACTATCCTGTAGGGAGCTTTGCCGGGAGTTTTGATGGGATAAATCTGCTCCAGCCTCTCTTTGGCAGTCCGGGTGGTGTAACCAACCTTTAGCAAGCCCTTGAACTGGGGGTTGCTATCCTCATAAGCATAGATGAGAGGCTTTAGCCCGGGCCGGGGTGGAAAGAAATCCTTAGCCATTGTGTTTAAGCCATATCCTTAATCTTGGATTCAATAAAGGTGGATTCAGTTTCAGATATTTTGTACTTCTCCTGAAGCATGCTGTCTGTCCACTTTGTGTTCATGTCCAGCACGGGAACAAAAGAATAAGCATCTTTTGTAATATGGTGTGAATACATGAATTGCGACACTAGAAATCTAAAGAACTTGGTCTTCATATAGGCAACGAGGTTCTCGGATTCTATCAAGGAATCGTATGCACCAATAACTAAATACGTTTCGGTACAAATTGTTCCGGGAGGCAGAATGTCTATCTTGGAAAATACTCTCCTTTTTCCATCCTTTCCGGGATTGCCAGCATGATCATAACCTACATATGCTGTCACGACCTTCCATTTATCAATGAGATCTGAACCCACTGTTATCAGTTCTCGTGGGTACGGTCCTTCTCCCTCGTTCCATCTCAGGATGATATCTCCATGGTCTTTGGGGCGCACGATAGTGCTAAGCCCAAATGGTTTCCTTGATGATACTTGATCACTCATTTTTGTTTCCTTCTGATCCAGTACTTTTCGGATTATTGAGACTGATTGGCCGTGTCTGATCAGAGTATGAAACTCACTTAGCTCGCGCATTGAATCAACTTGTTCACCACTGTGGATATTTATAACATTGCATAATCCAGGATTATCTCTATCCCACAAGAAATAGCAAACACCCCCTGCCAGATCTATTCCAGGAAAGACTTCGGAGGCATTCTCGTAATCGACCAGAACTCTTATTCTTTTATCATTAAGCATTATGCTTCTGAATCCATCTAAGCCCTTCCCACCACCAAACCATCTGGCCGGGATAATCATAACCAAGTATCTTGGATTCAGCTTTATTGCCTGTAGGACAAACTCATTATATATAGGTGTTGCACTTCTGCCAAATCCTCCATCACTAAGCTGATAGGGCGGATTACCAATAATTACGTCAAATTTCATTTTAAAGAGCTCCTCTGGTTTTTCTGTGTGGATGAATCTGTAAGCATGGCTTTCCAATTCATCACCTCTGGAGTAATTGCCTTCACTTGCCCCGCAATAGATACATCTGCCATTTTTCCAAGTGTGTTCCAGGCTTTCATAGGATATATTGCCTTCTGCTTTTCTGAAGGCAGAGCTTATTGAGTATTGACCATTTGCTTTTTTGGAGCAGTAGAGAGACCTGCGGGAGATTTGGGCTGTAAGATCTGTGATAGCAAGCCCAAATAGCTGGTTTTTCATTATGTGGTCAATACGTTGCTGGCGATCCGGGATTTGGGATTCCAAACCTTTATCCAGCCTTTTGGCAATCTCCCGGAGGAATATACCGGATTTGCAGCCGGGATCCAGAAAACGGGATTTCTTGTTTGTCCAGAGCTTTTCTGGTAGCAAGTCCAGCATTTGGTTTGCCAGCTCTGGAGGAGTAAAGACCTCATCACTGCTTAGGTTTGCAATGCAGGAGAGGACATCAGGATTGTAGCTGGTTCTTAGCATAGTTCCTCCGTAGGTCCGTCTGTAGGTCCGTCTGTGGGTCCGTCTGTGGGTCCGTCATCCTGACGGACAGCATATTGTTCTGAGCGACAGGATGTCGCTCCTACAAGCTCTTTTGTAGGTCCGTCTGTGGGTCCGTCATCCTGACGGACAGCAGAATCTTCTGAGCGACAGGATGTTTCCTCACTATATGATCAAAGTACTCTTTTTGCCAGAAGTGCCCTGATCTACCCAGTAACTTATTGATCTCATTGGCAGTGTATGACTTGATTGATTTCATTATATCCGATAACTGATGATTTCCAATGGGCTCGATCAGCATATGTACATGATTCGCTGATATGGTGTATTCCACAAGATTGTATCGTACATTATTAAAGTGTTTCAGAGCGCCGAGAACAATATCTTTTATGGGCTTTTGAGCCAGCAGACATTCACCATAGCTATTGTCCAGCCAACGTTCCAGCTTGCTTGTAAACAGTCTGTGATATTGTGCTTTCTGGTCTCCGGATGATGGTAACTGATGCATAGATTGCCAATCATCGCGATCTCGTAGCCATTCATTTAGCTTAGCATGAGGAATGGAATCTGCAGTGCGGAAGGTTACAAAGTAGCAGACTGCGTCTTGTCTCCAATGGGGTAGCTTACCATGGAGGACTGGCTTACCATGGAGGACTGTATATTCTGCTGCTTTATCAAAGAAATTCATATCAATGTTTGGGATCTTCAGAGGGCTGCTCTGTGGGTCCGTCTGTGGGTCCGTCTGTGGGTCCGTCTGTGGGTCCGTCATCCTGACGGACAGTAAAATCTTCTGAGCGACAGGATGTCGCTCCTACAAGCTCTTTTGTAGGTCCGTCTGTGGGTCCGTCATCCTGACGGGCAGTAAAATCTTCTGAGCGACAGGATGTCGCTCCTACGGGCTCAATACTGAGCTTCAGATAATGCACTGGTGGATAATCCTGAATCGGGATTGGAATATACGTCTCTTCTCCCAGATCAGAAATATGCTCAAAGAGGGGTAGCTCTACCATAGATTCATTTTGGACTATACTATTAAAGCTGAAGTCACGGCGCTTCAACTTACTGCTTCCAATGAATGACCATTCAGGCATAATAATTGGCTGAGGATTATCTCCTTTAGTTTGCATACTAAGGGCATCGCCATGTATGATGTTTAAAGCGAGGATCAATCGAACCGATTCTCTGCACCTATCATCAGTCTGGTTTTTAAAGAGCCTAAGGTAGTCTATGTCAAAGATACCGAATAGCCTTTCCCGGCATTGGATTACATTCTCCAATAGAATGTCTATTCCATAAATGCTTGATATAGCCTGGATTGCGTTTCGCTCATATTCTCGTTTGCTTTTTGCATATCGTCTTTCCACGACCAATAACTTGCGCTTGAGGATTTCTGCCAGAAAGTTTCCTGTGCCACATGCTGGCTCAAGAAAGCGGGATTCGATGCGTTCAGTCTCGTGTTTAACCAGATCCAGCATTGCATCCACTTCTCTTTTTGCGGTGAATACTTCGCCATGTGCCGCTACACGTTCCTTTGATATGATGTGTTTATCCATAGGTTTTAAAACTCTTCAATCCGTGGTCGTAGTTACAGCCGAACCAATACATCATCTCGATGGTATCCCTCGTGATCTTGATATTATTTTTACAAAGGCTTTGAGCTGCTAGGATTTTGTCAATAAGATTCTTGCATGTCATTGTGTAGCTATGATAATGCCTAGTGGAGCAATCCTTCTATTACACCTTCTGCTTGTGAATGCCACTCATATCTCCCGAATAAGGTTTTGCCAGCCCTGTACCGGCTCCAAAAGGCCGGCTTCGACGGCTGCTTTGACGCTGCTTACGGGTAGATTCTGCTCAATAATCTGCTGGCGGCTGATCTCCTCAAGATCGATTCCCATCTGCCGGGAAAGACTCCAGAAAAGCCGATTGAGCACATTTACCCAGCTCAAGGGTCCGCTCCCGGGATGCTCTGCCCGGCTCGCCCAGGCATAGCTGCGCAGGTCATCACGATAACCTTCAGAGACCTGCAAGTCCCGAAGTCGCCTGGCTATTCTGCCCATCCGCTCATTTGCAGCGGTTTTGGGCATTTTGGGTTCACGCCGCGCCAAGACACGATTGTAAACAGGATGGTAATAGTAAATGATCCCATCGCATTTCCCGGTGAAATGATTTAGCATGTTTTTGAATTTAACTTTCATTTTTTCTCCTTTAGGTGGCTGTAGCCAGGGCATCCATCAATAGCAGTCTTGTACGTTATACCGAGTATCGATGCTGTATCTTACTGAGCTGCTATCTCTTGTAGCTACAACATCCTGATATTGGGCAACGATCGCAGCGAGATATCTTCTCCACAAATTCCACCTTTCACTAATCTATGGGGGACAGATTTGCCTTTTTGGGACAGATCCGCCCATAAAAATGCAGTTTTTGGGAAAAAAGTCTTTTGCCTCCTTTGCGGGAGGATGGTTTATATAGATGCCATTCTACTGATAGGCAGATCTTTATCTGATCTAAACGACCACAGCCCTACCTTCGCTCCTAGCGTGATCCGTACCAGTTCCCATTGGTCAAAAGCATATCAAGAGCAAATCAAAAGCAATTCACCTCGAACCGCGTTCGACTTGATTTGCTCTTGATCTGCTGGTGACCTGCTGTAGATCAAAGCAAAGGAGGAGGTTACATTATTGTAGGTATCATCGGAGGGCAAAGATCTCATGGGTTTTCCTTGATGTTAAATAATTAGCCAAGTTACATTATTGTAGGTATCATCGGAGGTCAAAGATCCTGAGGAGGTTAACCGGATAATCGGAATCGCTGTTGGTAAGAGCTCCGGAGGAGCGACATTCTATAGCCTGAGGTGGAGCGAAGCGGAACCTCAGGAACGGAAACCCGAAATATGCTCAAACCCCGGCAGGGGTGACACCATAATGAGCCCCCCCCCCAAGCCCGTCAATGCCCTCCGAAATGACAATCGATTTAAAGCTCTGCGTGTTTGTTTGCGATCAATTCTGCCATGGCAATCAGCTCCTTTTTTGTAGGGTCCTTAGCTTCGCCTTTGCAGAGCACTGCGCCCAGCACTTCGACCTGGAGATTGGGCACCAAGCCCAGGAGCTTGTCCACGACCTTTGTAGCCCAGCCATAAGAGCCAATGATAGCGGCAAAACGGGCTTTGGGCTTGATGGCATTGGCGAGGATAGCGGCATAGGCAACCACGGGATGCGGGCCAACGTGGACAGTGGGGCTGCCGATCACAATCGTTGCGGCATCGACCAATGCCATCGCGAGCTTGCCAATATCGGTAACCGAGAGATCAAATAGCTCCACTTTTACATTTCGGCGGATCAATTCTTTGCTAAGCGTATCTACCATTTTGGCTGTGCTGCCGTGCATCGAGATAAAGGGGATAACCACTTTGTTTTGCACCTTGTCCGAGACCCAATCTTCATAAGCGTTTACGATAATCTCCGGATGGTTCCAGATCGGGCCGTGGCTGGGGGCAACCAGCTCGATCTCTAGGGGACTGATCTTTTGTAAGTTGCTGCGGATCTGCGTCCTAAATGGCATCATTATCTCTGCATAATAGCGCTTTGCAGCTTCCAAAACTGCCGGATCGCCATTGTCATAAATCTCGCTGGAGGCAGAGTGGGAGCCCAGGAAGTCACAACTGAAGAGGATCTTTTCCTCTGCGAGATGCGCCACCATAGTCTCCGGCCAGTGCACCCAGGGAGTGTAAATGAAGCGCAAGCTCTTATCTCCCAGAGAGATGATTTCGCCATCCTCGACCGCGCGCAGCTTGGCGGGATCCAGCAAGAGATGCTCCACCAGGAGGTCTTTGGCTTTGGGAGAACAGATCACTTCGGCAGAAGGGAATAGCTCCAAAAGCATCGGGATACTGCCGGAATGATCCTGTTCGGAATGAAGTGTGATAATGTAATCCAGGCGTTTCAGTCCCGCCAGATTGCTACGGTATTCTTCAAAGAAAGCGGGATCAACCGTATCGATGATGGCAGTCTTTTCCGAACCCTCGATCAGATAAGAATTGTAGCTGGTACCATCGGGCAATGGTATCAACGAATCAAAAAGACGACGACTCCAATCCTGAACTCCCACGGCATAAATGCCATTACGGATCAATCTTGCGTTCATAACAATCTCCTTATTGGGTTTCTTTTTTAGACAATATACTCCCTTGGTGCAGATATTCCCAGCAAAAAGATAGGTGATCGGGACTGCCGGGCACGCCTGATTAGCTTAATTCTGTCCTGATAATGCCGTGGAATCCAAGGTAAGTATCTCAGTAAACTCGATAAAATCTGAAGAAAAATCGCAAGATCTGTCCCAAATTCCCAAATCTGTCCCCCATAGAATAGTGAGACCAAGATTTTGGTATAGATCTTTAAAACAGCGTATAGAGTGTTAAGGTATAGTTCGGGGGGATGGCTTAGAACCGCACTACTATGTTTAGCATTCCCCTCTATGACGCAACGACGATTCAAGCCTGAAAGTCACTAATGTAAATGATTATGAGCTTTCGGTTATGAAAAAGGCGGGACGAATCCCGCCTATGGCAATTTATGATAAGCTCGGGCTTACTTTACGTGGAAATTATCCAGGAACTGCTGCAGGATTGCTGCCCGGCTGGGGTGGCGAAGCTTGCGCAGAGCTTTGTCTTCGATCTGGCGGATACGTTCGCGGGTTACCTGGAAGATGTTGCCAACTTCCTCGAGAGTACGATGGTAGCCGTCGTCTATGCCAAATCTGAGGCGGATCACACGTTCTTCGCGGGTGGTGAGAGTCTTGAGAACTTCATCCACCTGTTTCTTTAGGAGGCTCCGTTCTGCCAGGCGTTCCGGCGAGATAATGGTGCGGTCTTCGATAAAATCGCCCAGGATGCTATCTTCGCTGTCGTGGCCTATTGGTTTATCCAGCGAGACGGGTTCCTTGGAGATGGAAAGTACATTCTTTACCTTCTCCACGGGCATATCGAGGACTTCCGCGATCTCTTCGGGATAGGGATCTCTGCCCAGCTTTTGCATCAAGCGTCTGGAAGTACGATTGATTTTGTTAATTGATTCGATCATATGCACCGGGATGCGGATAGTACGGGCCTGATCCGCAATGGCGCGGGTGATAGCCTGCCTGATCCACCAGGTGGCATAGGTACTGAATTTGTAGCCTTTGCGGTAATCATACTTTTCCACCGCTCTCATCAAGCCGGTATTACCTTCCTGGATCAGATCGAGGAATTCCAGACCGCGGTTGTTGTAACGCTTTGCGATGGAGATCACCAAACGTACGTTTGCCTCAATCATCTCGTTTTGAGCCTTGTCTTTGTTACGTTCAGCACGATCGATCTCACGCAGGAGAAAGACCAATTCACTACCGGTCATCTTGGTTTCGAGCTCAACACGGCGAATCTTACGGCGGGCATTCTTGATCTTGCGGAGGGTTTCGATAAAGATATTGGGATCTACATTGGTCTCGGTCTTGACTTCGGCAAAATCCTCATCGCTCTTGCGGGCGCGTCTGCCAAAAGTGCAGATTTCATCTATCGTGTAGCGTTTGATCCTGGTAAGCTCGGTGATGGAATTGTAAGATTCCTCGATACGCTCCACCAAGCTACGGATACGATAGACCATACGCTTGATCAGCTTGTCGTTGTAATTGAGCTGGAAGAAGGTATCGATCACCTTGTTGCGAAGTTCGTCAATCTCTTCCTGACGGTTGGCTGTTCCGGTGTCATCAAAATCACAATTGTCCAGGATTGTGCCAATGCGTTCGAAAGTGGCTTCATTGTCCTTGAGTATATCCTTGAAAACGTCAATGATCCGGACATCCTGATTCTTGTCGATCCAGGTGCCGATATCGACCTTGAAAATCTGATCCAGCCTGACCCTGCGCTCCCGATAGCGATGCAGGAAGTTGTACATTTCCCGGAGTGTGCTGCCGCTCTTGAAGACGTTTTGATTGATCATCTTCTGATAGGTTTCGATCTTTTTGGCGACGCGCACTTCGCCCTCACGATCCAGAAGCGGAACCCTGCCCATTTCGCGCAGATACATCCTTACAGGATCGTCGTAATAGCGTTTGGTTTTAAATTTCTTGGGAGCCGCAGGTTTACGGATTGAGGCTCCGCCCTTGGTCACCCGCTTTTCGGTTTCATCAATGATCTCGATGCCATCCTGGCCCAGATCAAAAATGATATCATCCACTTTATCCAAAAAGAAAGGACTATTGGGCAATATGTCGTTGATTTGCTTGAATGTGATATAGCCGGTCTCTTTGCCGAGTTCGACCAGCTTTTTCAGACATTCGTTGTAGGTTATCATCCCTGCTCCTTAAATGTGTCCGCTCTGGAAGAGGACTTTGTTTACGACTTTCTTGGTCATACGTCTGTATATCTGGGTGAGAGTGCGTTTCTGCTTGAGGAGTTCCAGGTTTTGCGGATCTTTTTCTATCATCCGGTCCATATCGCTAATGTCACGCTGGAGCTTACGGATTTTCACCTGTGTCAAGGCGTCTTCAAAGCGCATATCATGCAAGTCCTCAAACAGAAGTTCGGCTAAACTCTCTTTTATTTCTTTACTTTCAATGTAATCCAAAATGCTTGAAGGTTCATCAAGATCCTCCGGCTTCACGCGTTCGATCAAATAGCGGAAGACTGACTTCAAGAGCTTATTATTAAAATAAGCCTCGCTTAGCTCGTTGGCAAGCAAATTGTAGGATTCTCTATCCTTTAGAGACAAAGCGAGCAGCATTCGTTCTTCGCTGAAATCTCCCTGATTGATAGCCACAGGGCTCTTTTCGGGCTCAATCTCACGGCTAACGCTGCGTGAAAGCTTGCTATTAAGAGCTTTCTCCGAGATTCCAAAAGCCTCTGCAATATCCTTGATCAGAAATTCCCTCTGGATTGGATCCTTCACAGCTCTCACAGCATCCAGCAGTTGATCAATCCGCTCGGGCAAAGGATTCTCGATCCGATCGCTGTGCGCCATATACTCGATCAGGGGCTCTGCCTGATCGATCAAAGCTTGCATCGCGTCCTTTCCATTATCGAGAATAAAGCTATCAGGATCTGCACCCTGAGGCAATTTGACCACAGACACCTGTAATCCCCTGGCCAGGCATAGCAAACCACCTCTTACGGCAGCTTTGATCCCCGCCGGATCACCATCGTAAAGCATCTTGATATGCTTGCAATAACGCATCAGCAGGTAGATCTGCTCATCTGTCAGAGCTGTACCCAGAGATGCCACTGAATTTGTAAATCCACTCTCATAAAGCCTGAGGAAATCAAAGTATCCTTCTGATACCAGCGCAGACTTTTGCTGTCCGATATCGTATCTGGTTTTAAAAAGGCCATAGAGCTGATTGCCTTTGGTATAGAGCTCTGTACCCGGTGAATTCATATACTTGCTGGGGCTGCTGCCATCCAGGATGCGCCCGCCAAAAGCGACCACTTCTCCGGTGCTGTTGTGTATAGGAAAAATCAGCCTCTCGCGAAACATATCCGTGAGATTGCCCTGGTAAACCCCAAAGAGACCGCTTTCCTTGAGCAGTGAAACTCCATAACCTTCCTTGAGCAGGTGGTTCAAGAGTGATTTCTCGCTATTCAGAGCGTACCCCAGATCCAGGCTTTTTGCTGTTTCCGGGCTCAAGCTCCTGTTTTTCAGGTAATCCAGCACAGAGGCTCCGTGCTTATGCAAGTTGTTGGCAAAGAAATCCTTGGCAGAGCGATACACGGCAAGCAGTTGCTCTCGCTTGGTGGAGACGGTCTTGGTGCGTTCCTGCTCCGGGATGCTGATCCCGGCGCGCCCTGCCAGTTTCTTCACAGCTTCGATAAAGCTCAGCTTTTCAAAAGCCTCCACAAAGCCAAAGACATTCCCGGATGCGCCGCAGGCAAAGCATTTGTAGATCTGCTTGGGCTCACTTACGTAGAGAGAGGGATTGCTGTCTTTGTGAAAAGGACAGAGTCCCCGATGGTTTGACCCCACTCTTTTCAGCGGGATATAAGAGCTTACGACGTCAACGATATCGTTGGCGTGCCTTACTTGCTCTATAAAGCTCTTATCCATCATATTCTTACTAGCGTTACTCCACTACCGCCTTCGTTCATAGGCGGGGTATCAATACTGACCACCTGTCGTTTTGTATGCAGATAGCTTCGCACTTTGCTCCTGAGAGCTCCGGTGCCTTTACCGTGCACAATCCTGAGATTGTGTAAGCCGGCGAGCACCGCATCGTCTATAAACTCATCGATCAAGGGCTGAGCCTCATCAAAGGTGAGCCCCAAAAGCTTCAGCTCATATTTACCTGAAACCGGAGCAGAAGTCTTGGCTCGCACTATTGTCATTGCGCTTTCAGCCTGCTGTTCAGACTGATACAGACTGGATAGCGGAGTCTTGAAACTAATTCCATTCAGGTCAACCAGGGCATCTTTGCCTTTGATTTCCAGGATCCTGACATCGGCCTCAAAACTTGCCAGCCAGACCTTATCGCCGGGCTTGGGTTCTGCGGCTTGTTTACGATCGCTGATCCCGGCTTTATAGATCTGGGAGTTGAGCTCGCTATTCTGCTCACTGAGTTTATGCAATTTTCTTTCCGAAAGAGCTTTACGCTCGTCTTTCTCCAGCTTTTTCAGCTCATCCAGCTCTTTTTGATAGATCTTTTGTTGTGAGATCAGTTCTCTTTGCATTTCCTTCAAGAAGGTCTGCTTGCGAGCTTTGAGCTCTTCCTCGAGCTTGGCTTCCTTGGTCTCGAGCTCATTAATCCTGGCATCCAGATTGCGGTTTTTGAGCTGATACTCGTAATGCTCTCTAGCCAGAGCCTTCTTCTCCGTCTCCAGCTTCTTGAGGAGCTCTGTAAACTGTAAGTTCTGGCTACCGCTGAGTTCCTTGGCGCGACTGATCAGATCAGTATCCATCCCTCGGGAAGCAGCCACCTCTATGGCAAAGCTATCCCCCGGAAAGCCTGTCTGAAAGCGGAAAGTGGGGAGTAGCGCTTTCAGGTCAAACTGCATAGAAGCGTTCACGCAAGCTTCTGCCTGCTCCGCGAAGACCTTCAACGCGGTATAGTGGGTCGTTACAATCCCACGGCAACCCTTTTGGGTCAATCTCTCCATTATCGCCTGTGCCAGAGCCGAACCTTGTTGAGGATCGGTCGCTGCTCCGATCTCATCGATCAGAATCAGAGATTTGTCATCACCTTCAGAGAGCATCTTGCTAAGCTTTTCAAGGTGCGAGGAGAAGGTTGAGAGAGCTGTCTCAATCGATTGATCATCCCCAATATCCGCAAATACAGAGCTAAACAAACCGATCCTGCTATCTTCATCTACGGGTACGGGAATCCCTGAGATCGCCAGGAGAGTGATGAGTCCGACAGCCTTCATCAGCACGGTCTTGCCACCGGTATTTGGACCACTAAGCACCATAAAGTTGTATTCTTCACCCAGTTCCAGATCAAAGGGGATTACATCTCTGAATGACCCCAATCTTACTATCAATAGAGGGTGTCTGGCTTGAACCAGCTCCAGGATGGGTTCGTTTACGATTTGCGGTACCCGGGCATTTAGCTGAAGGCACAATCTGCCGCAGCCATAGCGGTAGTCCAGCTCCTGCATTATCTCCTGATTGGAAATTAGTTCTGCCGCCACAGCCCGAAAATCAGCAGAGTAGTCACTGAATATCTTGAAGATCTCACGCTTTTCTTCCTGCTTCAGCATCTGCAGATCGTTGTTCATCGGCACGACTGCTTCCGGCTCGATGAATATGGTAGATCCGCTACCTGATTGGCTCTGCACTATTCCCTTTACAAAAGGGCTACTGCTCTCTTTGAAGGGTAGGACATAGCGATCATCTCTCTGCGTTACGAACTTATCCTGCAAATGAACAGCGTAGCGGCTATCCTGAAGCATTGATTGCATTGTCTTTTGAATTCGTGATCGCAGACTATGCAAGGATCTCCTGATCCGCAAAAGTTCTGAGGAAGCGCTATCTTTTACCTCGCCTTCGGGATCAAAGATCTGCTCGAATCTCTGTGCAAGATCCGGATATGATCTCAATCTACGCAGGAGCTTCCAGAGCTCAGAACGCTCCTGAATATATGGCATCTTCCCTGCTGCCTGTATTGCCAGAGCAGCATTGCGGGAAAGCACCAAAAACTCCTCATAGGCATATACACCGGGACAGTTATCGGCAAAGTAGGGCTTTAGATCTGCCAGATCTTCAAAATTAAGATCAATTCCATCTTCCAGTGCCTGCTGAACCTGGCTTACCAGATTCAAGCTCCGCCTGATTTCGCTCTCATCCTCCAAGGGATGGGTCTGATGGGCGCGTTCCGCTCCCAGATGGCTATGCGCTCTACGCGCTATCTGCTCTATAGCCTTATCATATTCCAGATCGGAATAGCGTTCTCTAAGATTCATTATGTTTTAGCTTGTCGCCTACTTTGTGCTCCATTAGCTTGATATGTTGCTTTAGGCTAAAGGTATTGAGGAATTCCAGTTTAACTTGATCCACAGTTGCATAGACCACATGGCGGTTCTTGTCCTTTAGAGGCATTGATACTTTGGGGATATAGTCCAGCACAACCGTCACAATCATCACAATCAACAGCGCGTTGATCAAGCCAAATATCCCGCCTACCAGGCGATTCATAAAGCTCAGTCTCAGCATCTTAAGAGTCCTGGACAAGAGGAGAATTACTAAACGGCTCAGGACATAGATCAAAAACGAGATCAGGATAAACGAGACCAGCGATGCCATAAAGCTATTGAAGGAAAACCTCTGCACCAAGGCGTTTCTCACCAGGGGGAAATACTGCCCCACCAAAAGGAAAAGCGCTATATAGCCCAAGATCTGGATTAGCATCGCGGCAAAGCCACGCTTGAATCCATAGCCCAAAAAGAAGAGCAAGAATACCAGGATTACCCAGTCGATGATACCCATATCACATTCTCCTGTATTAAAAAGCCTTCTAAAAAAAGCATACAGGGACGAATCCCTGTAGCTTCATAACAATACGATTAAACTAACTGCGCTATTGGGATATAACTCCGTGCGCTACTTCATATAACGTTGCATACGACGCTGAGCTTTGATCATCTTGCGGCGTGCGGCGTTATTCTCGCGTTTTTTCTTCACGCTGGGCTTCTCATAAGCCTGATGCTTTTTTATTTCGGAAAGAATAGCGGCTTTTTCGCATTTCTTCTTGAAGCGTTTGAGCAAGTAATCAAAAGATTCGTTTTCTCTGGCTACGACTGTCGGCAAACAAATCACCACCTTTTTTTATAGATTTAGATGTCCCAAGCTTTTCAAGCACGCTCCGGTGTCAAGGCTTTTCTTTTCAATCAGCTACTCTACACGATTCAGAGACAAATGACGAGAAAGTCAGTTCTATAATCTTAGCTATTCCGCTTGGTTTTCTATAGTCAAGAGCATATCACCCGGAAATCAAGCCGAAATCAAGTCGAACGTGGTTCGACTTGATTTCGGCTTAATTTCGGCTTGATCTGCTGTAGATAGCTTGGGATCAATAGGCAAGCAATTGGAATACAGGGGCTAAGCCACTGATAATCTATTCCTTAAATGTTTGTTTACTGCCTAATGATCTCTAAATTCTATTTACTTGTCACCGAGCATAGCGCTCCAGCAGCAAGTTATATAGCTGCTTGCCGTGTTGATGCTGCTCCTCGAGTGATCTCCGGAAGCTGCTACCTCCATAGTTCTGGTAATCGCCTTGCCAGCATAGGAAAGCTACCCTGCTGACTACCTTGAAATTCATCTCGTCCACAAAGAGGATATAGTAGGTGCCGGGGCCGTAAAGATCAACCTGTCCACCCGGGACTGAGAAGCTGCGCGCAGAGGGGCTGATAGAGCGGGAGTACTCGTCAAAATCATCTTCGTGAGATGAGTTCCCACCGGCAACCTGATACTGGTTGTCTCCGGAAAGATTCCAGAAGAAAGACGTGCTCTGAGCTGGATTCCAGGTCTCTGGGAAATCAGCAGTTACGTGATAAACAGTCTTGACCGTGGTCTCAGCTTTGACGGTGCCATTGTGGATAAACTGCACATCGTAAGAAGTCCCTGCAGTCATAGTAACTTGTGCGTGGTAGAGCCCCAATGTCATCATAAGAAGGGGATAGGTCTCATCATTGACTTTGAGCGAGACTGTATCGGAGGCACTGAGATCTGAGGCAGAGCCCAGATAGTTCGCCATGATCATATAGTTGCCTTTGGTCCAATCGTTTGAGTTGATGGTTACAAGCCAATCGGCTACATCATCCCCAATTCCTTCGATATCGGTGGGATCAAAGACATCATTATCATCATCGTCACCTCCACAAGAGAAGATGAATAAGGATAAACCAAGTAAAATAATGACAAACAGATAGGTCAGTTTCATTGTAACTCCTTTCCGGGCGCACCGGATCTAGGTATTTAAGACAATTCAAAACGACAACACACGCACACGGAGACCTCAAATGCTATTGATTGTGAGCTTGATACACTTATCAAGTAAAATCTTTGGCAGTAGAATTGAGCTAATGCTGGGCTAAGCAGTTGAACAAACTGGTATCGCACTGTCTATTAAGCTATTAATCTAGATCTACGTCGCAATAAGCTGTGTTGACAAGCATCAACATCCAGAAAACATATAGCCATTCTAAGAAGTGTTTGTGGGAATGATGGCAAATCTGGCTAAAAGAAAAGCCCGGAAAAGATCCGGGCTTTCTTGATAAGTAGTAGTTATTTAGAATCTGTAGCTAATGCCGAGATTGCCGGAAACCACGTTTGAATTGTAGGTTCCGGTCATATTATCAGCGGTCGGAGTGGCGATGGTGCGTTCTTCAAAGGTCACGTATTGACCATTGAGCTCAACAGTCCAGTCTCCCATACTGCGGCCATAGCCGAGATTGAAGCTCATCTTGTTGTTGATATCGGGGAAGGTAGGGCTCATAGTCTCATCCGGGATGGGGCTTTCTTCCCAGAAGAAACCACCGCGGAAGCTGCTGCAACGATATTTGTATTCGGTGCCGACGCTGATGCGGGAGGTATCCTTCCAATCGAAATTGAGATCACGTTCGGTGAGGGTCACTTCCATTGTGGGGTGTCCCTGCAGGATCACTACGGGATCTTTCATTTCGACGGTTACATGATCCAAGCTGCTCCACATCTGGTAGTTGTAATCAAGATTGACAGCCCATTGAGGCATTATCTTGAAAGTGATACCGCCACCAATCTCACCCGGGAGGGGGAGTTCGGATTCGATATCGCTGGGATCACTTGTGCTGCCGTAGATGGCAGGGGTCAGGAAAGCAGGGTTGTTGCCCCAGGTCGAGTAGTTTGCAAATTGATTGAGCCAGAGCTTGACTTCTGCTTCGCCCTTGAGGCTGAGCTTGGAGGGAAGTTTTCCGGTAAGACCGATCGAAAGCTGGGGCAAAGGTTTGTACATAATGCCCATATTTGCTCCGATGCCAATGCCGGAACCACTCAGATCAAAGGTAGTGGGAGCATAGTAGGCGAGAGCGGCATTCGAATGAGGGACGACCTTGAGGATATCGATCATACCATACATCAGGCTAACGCCGGCACCTACGGACAGATTGTCCAGTAACTTGTAGGCAATGGTGGGGTGAGCATCGATGATAGCAATGGAACTCATCATCTCCTCTTCAGGGAAGCCATCTGAATAGACAAGTGTGGTTCCCAAAGGTTGTCCGGGCATGCCGGCTGTGGGCAGTTCATAGGCATCCCAAGTGGCACCCAGGCCATAGGGTACAAATACGGAAAAGCCCCACTTCCACCGCGCTTCGTTTTCTTCTGTCATGAAGACGGAGGGGAAAGCACGCAGTTTCTTCTGGGATTCGTACTCGCCAGCGGAAAATCCGTTTGCTCCTTCGTAGTCCCACTGGGTTTTCGGATAGAAGAAGGAGCCCCCGACTGAGATCGCGGTCTCGTTCATAAATCCCATACCGGCGGGATTCCAGTACATTGAGCTTGCATCATCGGACATACCACGGAAAGCACCACCCATCGAGATTGCGCGGGAACCGACTCCCGAAAGCGCAAATCCGGCACCCATCAAAAGGCTGCTGGAACTGATGATAAGTATCAGCATCAGGCTTGTGCGGATTAGTTTCATCCTTGATTCTCCTTTGTTCAGATTGTGAGATATATTTCACACAGCTAAATGATAATCTCTAATCAGGCTTGGTGCAAGCAGAATATATGCAAGCTCTTCCTTGGGAGTTTTACACATCAAGTCTATTGTACTTAGCCAAATACGTATATCAGGAAGGGAAGATAAAAGAGTGCAATCAGAATGGATATGGAAACCATTGTGGCAGCGAACTCCCTATCCATATTCTCCAGATTGGCAAAGATCAGTGTATTAAAACCTATCGGAGTAGCAGAAGTGACTATCACGACAGTGCGAGTGATCCCCTCAAGACCAAAGATGGCAGCAAGGAGCAGACCCAGACCCAAGCCCAGCCCCATTCGGATGAAGATTGCTATCATTGCTTTGCCCAGATTCTTTAGCCTTGGCTCAAAATAGAGGCCCAATGCGATCATTATCAGAGGAGTCGTGGGCTGGCCGATCAGATTGAGGAATTCCACGCTGACTTGAGGAAGCTGCCAGCCAAGTGCTTTGAGTCCAAATGCTACTACCATCGCCCAGAGCGGAGGAAGCTTGAGAAACTTGTTCCATTCGATCTTGTCACTCTTGGAATTGTCTCCATACTTGATGGCGTTAAAATATGTAAATGTAAAGATCAGGAAGGTATTGCCCATATCAAACAGAGATGCTCTCACCAAGCCTTCATTATCGTACTTTGCCAGAAAGAAGGGCAAGGCATAAGAGGTGTTCATAATCATCGTGCCGACCAGGAAGCTGCCAAAGGTAGTCTTGGGGAGCTTCAAGGCTTTACCGGTAATGCTGGAGATCCCATACATCGCAAATACCACCAACATCGCCGAGATTGGGATCAGAATCATATCGCTTTCCAATCTGGCTCTGCTTATGGAGAGAATAGTGAGTGCGGGAAGGCTTACGCTAAGTACAAACCTCAATAAGACCGGAGCATCATCACGCTTGAGCAGCTTGATCTGCTTGAACAATACGCCCAGGAAAAAGGACAGAATCAGGGGGATAATCTTTTGTACGAAAGGATCCATAGCTTAGGACTCGATAAAATAGAAGCTGCGATAAAGGATGCTCAAAGCAGCTTCGAGCTGGGTATTGTGATTGCGTTCTTGCTCTGTAGCGGGATCCTCGATGAAGTTCCAGCCGGGTTTGCCGGATAATGCCTGCTTCAAGCGCCACTTATAGCGATAGCTCTTATCCTCCAGACTTTTTACCGATTCAAGCTGATCCGGACTAAAGCGCTTTTGCAGACCTTTATCATAGAGCAAGCTGCTGTTTACCTTGAGGGGATAGACCTCTACGACGCTCAGCACTTCAAACATCTCTTCCCTGCTATAGCCGTGAGTCTCTTTGAGCTGTCGGTAAACCTCCATCTCGCTGTTGAAACTGCGTCCATTCACCAATGAAAGCGGATCCACCTTGATATCTCGAGCCCTGAGCTCGCTGATTGTGACTGAATTAAAGCTGTATCTCAGGTCTTTGCGAACCTCTTGTTCAAAGACGTTTTGGAATATAAACAGGGCAATAAATGAGAATAAGAAAGCCATCAAAGGAGCTACTATCCAGCCCAAGGAAATCTTGCTGAGGATATTCAGCTTGAGATTCTTGCCGCCTTTGACCAAACCTATACCGACCACCGCTCCTACTATCACTTGCGTGGAAGAAACCGGCACCAGCGGGATTGTTGGTAGCCCCAGAGCCAATAGCGTGTTATACAGCCACCTCGAAGCAAAGAGAAAGAGCACAATAGCCTCTGCCAGGAGAGCAATCAAGGCAGTCATAGGCGATAGGTGCAAGAGATCGCGCCCCACCGTCCGCATCACTTTCTTGCTATAGGTATAGATACCTACGACGATGGACATCGCTCCCAAGATGTAAAGCTGCTGCACTCCATCGAGCACAAAAAGACCGCCGATACTGAGGTCTTTAAAGGGAGTAACAGGGACAAACACACCCACAACGTTAGCTATATTATTGGCACCCAAAGAATATGCACCGAATGCGCCCACCAGGATCAGAGCGTTTCTAGTATAGAAATCCTGCTCAAGAAGGTGCATTTTGGATTTGTTTATTCTGGCTCTAAAGATATAGAAGAGAAGAGCCGCGATTGCTGCGGAGAGCACAAAGGCAATCACCCAACTTGAGGCAATCGTAAGTAGTGAATTATAATCCGTAAGCCTACCGCTGAAGAAGTTCCAGCCTATGATAGCACCCACAATTGTCTGCGAAGTGGAGACCGGTATCCTGAACCTTACCATCACAGTAATTGCTGCCGCTGCAGATAGTGCCACCGTAAAGGCACCTCCCAGAGCATCGACCGAGCCCAATCTACCCAAGGTTTGAGAGGGTCCGCTTCCTTCCAGGATGGCTCCCAGACTGATGAAGATCGCGGCAATCAGCGCAGCTTTCTTAAAGCGCAGCATACGTGTCTCGACTGCCGCGCCAAAGATGTTGCCGGTATCATTTGCCCCCAAGCTCCAGCCCAGGAAGAGTCCGCTGATCAGATAAACGAAGATCATTGCTGCTATTGTGATCCCGCTCTAAAGCTGACGTTTGATAGCATAGATTGCCAAGCGATCGCAGACTGCCTGAGCATAATCTGATATCTTCTCAATATGGATCGCAAAGAAACGTAGCTGGCTCTTGCGGGAGAGCTCTATATCGAGGCTAAAGATATGTCTTCTAAGCTTTTCTCCGATCTGATCCGCCTCTCGCTCAAAGAAATAAACCTTATGGATATAGTTATTCACAGCCGGCAAATCCCTAAAGAAGGATCGCACCGCAAAGGTAAGCTGATCCACTGCATTGACCGATGCCCGGGTAGTCTGCATCCACAAATCGTCCAATTCCTCCGGTATCTGCGGCATCTCTATGGAAAACTGCAGAATCGAATCCTTGATATTATCGATCACCTCGTCCGTATTCTCCAGTATTGCCAGCACATCTCCCCTATTTTCTGGGATCAGTGTCCTCTCATAGAGAAATCTCTCAATTCCCACTCTGAGATCATCCGCTTTCTGTTCGTTTTCGCGGATTTGGCTGAGTCGTTCTTCAAACTGCCCGATTCTATCCTTCAGGTAGTCTTCCATCGCGAGGTGAAAGAGAGTCGCGGAGTCGCTTACAATATCCAGAAAGGCATCGATCTGGGATTCGATGAATTTGGTGGTCTTTAGCAGCAGTGCCATATCTATATCCTCATATATCTTACAGTTTCAAGAGCTTATTACAATAATAATCTTCTCTGTCTTTCTGTCAAGTGCTGCTTATCACCACTTCTTGAAGATAAAGAAGACTGCCAGGATAATCAGACCAAAACCCACCAGATAATTCCAGCGAAACTGCTCCTTGAGATAGAGCACAGAAAAGAGGCTAAATACCACCAATGTAATCACTTCCTGAATAGTCTTGAGCTGATAGGCGCTATATACTCCGTGTCCGATCCGGTTTGCTGGCACCTGAAAGCAATACTCAAAGAAAGCTATGCCCCAGCTGGTCAGAATCACCAGTGCCAGCGGCGCTGATTTATACTTGAGGTGTCCATACCAGGCAAAGGTCATAAACACATTCGAGATAGCAAGTAAGATTATCGTCCTCATTTTATCTTCCGTTTCTTGATTTTTTTGCCCCTACAAATCCCGACTACAGCGCCCGTCTATATCTTCAAAGCCTTTTCCAGAGGTATCCCGCAGCGCGGATCTTCACCTAGAGAAAGTGCCAATAAGATTCCTTCCTTTACAAAAGCAGCAGCTTTACTGATTGCTTTGCCAAGGCTATCTTCATTGATCAATCTCGCCAAAAGCATCGTGGCAAAGATATCTCCCGCTCCCGGACACACCGAAGGCAAATACCTGGTCTCGAGATAGTGATCTTTTCCCCGTTCATCAAGTCCAACGATAGCGGAGTATCCAGGCTTGGGACTGAATGCCGAGGTGATGATCACCGTCTTCGCCCCCATCTTCTGCAGTTCCCGGCAATAGCCCTGCGCTTCCTCGTGCCCGATCCGGGGATTGTAGTCGCGCCCCAAGAGCAGGCAAGCCTCGCTCAGATTCGGCGTGATAATCTCCGCCAATGGCAAGAGCTCTCGCATCGCTTCCACCATTGAAGGCTTGTAACAGGAATACAGCTTCCCACAATCTCCCAATACCGGATCGATCAGGACGATTCCACCTGGAGCAGCAAATCTCTCTATCGCCTCTTTTACCAGCCCTACCTGATCCTCACCGGCAAGAAAACCGCTATAGACAGCATCAAAAGATACGCCAAGCCTCGCCCAATGCTCCAGGCTCCGCTTCATCTGCGCACTCATATCCTGCATTTGATAGCCTTCATAATCCGTGTTTGTGGAAAGCACTGCAGAGGGCATTGCAGCGACTTGCAGGCCTTGTTGATACAGAATAGGGATACTTGCCATCAGGGATGTATGCCCCCAACCCGAGAGATCGTGAATAGCCAGGATTCGCTTCAAGCCTTGAGTTCCTCCCAATAGACCATTGCCCGTCTCAAGTGCGGGATCACAATTGAACCTCCCACTACCAGCCCGATATTCAGTAGCTCCTGCAGTTCCAAATCACTTACCCCGGCTTCCCAGCATTGTTGCAAGTGATAACAGACGCAATCATCGCAGCGCAAGACCAATGAAGCCACCAAGCCCAGCATCTCTTTGGTCTTGGCATCCAGAGCTCCATCTGTATAAGCTTGAGTATCCAGATTAAAGAACCTGCGGATCTGTAAATTGGCTTTATCCAACACCAGCTTGTTCTGAATATCCCGTTTTTCTCTAAATTCTGAGGGCTTCACGCTTTCCCCTTCAGATCGTAATAGATCTTGCGGATATCATCCTCGCTGATCTCAAAGGGATTATTAGCCATATTCCGGCTGGTGAGCACTTCCGGCAGCTTCTCATCTATAAAGTGATCCGAAATCCTGATATCTATCGAGAGCTTCAGAGCCTCCAACCATTCATAGAATTGCTCGCGGCTGATACTTAGCGAGGCAAACAGATCATCCAGTTCCTTACTGACACCAGGATAATAAAGCTCCATCACACTGCGCATCACGATGCCATTGGCCAGACCGTGCGGCACGCCATATACTGAGGTGAGCGGATATCCAATCGAGTGTTGCAGGGTCGTGCTGGCATGCGCGATCACCAACCCGCCGTAAAGAGACGCACGCATCATTTCCTGCCGTGCTTGGAGATCCCGGGGGTCCTGCAATACCTTGGGCAGATTCTGGAAGATAGTCTTTACTCCGTTGTAAATAATCGGAAACATCACCGGATTGCGTTTATTTGAATAAATCCCTTCCAAAAGGTGGGAAAGCGCATCGATGCCTGTATTGAGGGTAACTGCGGGACTCAGGCTGAGCGTGTACTTTGGCTCCAAAACCGCAATTTGGGGAAAGGCTAATTCGCTACCCAAACCGGCTTTTTTATTATGCTGACTATCGGTCAATACTGAGTATGGTGTCACTTCGGTACCGCTACCGGAGCTCAGCGGAATAGCCACTATTGGCAGGGCTTTTTTGTAGCCTTCAGATCTATAGATATCGCTGCGATCAGTCTTGTTTGCAGCAACCAGTGATATCGCTTTCGCCGCATCGATCGGACTGCCACCGCCCACGCCTATTACGAAATCGCACTCATTGAGCACTAGCTCCGTAACACCTTCCATCACGATATCGATCGTGGGATTTTCTGTGACGCGATCAAAGACTTTCCAGGTAATGTCATTTTTTAGCAAGTGCTGTTGGATATCCTCCATAGCCCCGCTGATGTAGGCAGAATTGCGTCCAGAAACAATCAACGCCTTGCTGCCCAAAGCGGTAATACGTCCGGCAGCACGCTCCAGAGCGTTGTCAGCAAAAAATATACGCGTCGGTACATAAAACATTTCATCCTCTCTTGGCTGACATCGCCCATTTTTCTCAGGGATAATGCCAAACCCGCTTTATCAGATTGGATTATTATCAGCATCTGATGAATTATGTCAAGTCATTATTTACTGCAACACATTCTTAGTCTCTATACAATATCACATTATTCACTCTATCGCTGATTCAAAGATCATAGGCTCTGCCCTCACTACTATAAGGGGGACAGATCTGCGCCTTTGGGACAGATCGGAGGGTTTATTTTTTAGGAAGTGATAAAAACATCATTATCTACTCAGCGTGAGTCAGGCAAGTCTGAGACCGATGCGACCGATCCTCATTGAAGTGTCTCGCCCAATTCATATTCCTTTTTTCCATATATATTGCAGAATATCTGAATGTCAAGACATTCTCTTCCCGTTTTTGCCACAGAAGCTATGAATAAATGCCCTCTATGACCGTATATCTCCGGTAACACACCACCACGTTTGACCTACAGATAATCTTAGTAGTTATGGTGCTATGACCCCGTATTAATCAGCAAAATCAAGTTATCTGGAACAATTCTTGCATAATATATCATACTACGCAAAAGAATCTGCAAGTATGTAAGCTATAGAATCTAAGGAGTTCGGATGAAACGCTATCTGTATTGTCTAATTGTGCTTATTAGTATTGGGCTATATGCTCAGGAAATCCCGATCAGGCAGTCCTTCGACCTAAGCAGCTCTCAGATCAACTTTAGTTGCCCGGATGGGGATATTATCTTTTGGACTGAAAATCCTGATTCACATCGAGATGTTTATGCACAAAAGATAATGTCTGACGGATCCAGTCTATGGCCTGAAGCAGCACTTATATGTAGCGATCCGGAAGATCAGGTGATACTGGGAGGAGTACCGTCTAGTGATGGTGGTTTTATCCTGCTCATAGGTGATATTGATAGGGATATCATACATAGAATATTTATGCTGAAAATCAGCCAGAATGGTGATTTCCTATGGCCACAAAGTGGTATAGTAGTACAGACAGGAGAATTCTCTATTGGTTCATGCAAAGCAGTTGCCAATTCCAGCGGTGGTGCTTTTGTTGTATGGTCAGCCCTGAGCTCCAGCGGACTAGTGTATGGGAATAACTATGATACTGCCGGCAACCCTCTTTGGAATAATGGCAGAATACTCTGTTCACACAACGGGAGCGTAGAGCTATCCCAGGCAATCAGCGATGGAGAGGGCGCAATGATCCTGAACATCAAGAAGTGGTATGGTGATATTCCGCGCACTTGTCTAAAACGAATCTCTGCATCTGGCACCCAGATTGGTGCTGAGCCATTGGTCAATCCGGCCATTTTCCCTAATCAGTTATTCGAGATAGGTAATTCAACAAACGGAACCTTTATACTTTGGCAAGTACAATCGAACGAAAACCTTGTCAGATACTACAGAATAGACAATATGGGCATTCTGCAGGGTGCCAGTAGTCAAACTCAAATTATTCCAAATGGATCCGAAGCTATGGAGACCAGGGTCTGCCCCACCCCGGATGGTGGTCTGGCAATACTTTGGGCTGGCTGGACTGCTGGATTGGAAGTAGGATTCAAGCTTTATAAGCTGGATGCAGATCTTGGGCAGCAATGGGTGGTAAATCTTGAACACCCCGGGATTGATTATCTCGTTTACGGAGTGGATCTCATCCCCAATCAAGGAGGATATCTGTGGGTTGCGTGGTCACAAGAACTGCATGCATACGGTCATCCACAATATGCACAGTTGGTATCACCCGATGGTCAATTGTGCTGGGGAATTGGTGGGATTCAACTATATTCAACAGGGGGCGCTTTTAAGATAATCCCGCATGGAGACAGAGCTCTGTTTGTTTCGAGAAGACTACAGGATGGAAATGAACAGCTTAGATATCAGATCTATTTGCACAATGGATCGGCTCTGCTGTCCGAAGGTGGAGTCTTGGTAAGCCAGCTGATGTTCGGCGGAGTTTATGAGCATAAAGTAATATCCTTAGGTGACAAGTATTTATTGATATGGCGAGATACCAGACAAGAACGAAGTCTGTATTTCCAGATAGTTGATCAGCAGAACAATAACCTATTGGAGGATATGGGCAGACATATCGCCAATTCGCAAGATCTCTATGGACTGGCAAAAGTAAATGAAAGTAGTGTAGCCTTGTGGATCTCAGTTCTTATTGATGGTCTTATCTATGATTACCTTCAGGTTATCGATTCAAATGGTAATTTCCTCTATCCCGGCAATGGCATTCAGATCAGTTATTCAGCAGAATTTGGCATACAGGATCGATGTTTATCCAGTTATGGGGGAGATATATATGCTTCCTGGAAGCAAAGCTCAAGTGTTTATTCAGGCATGGAAATGAGGGCTCAACGCTTTAGCAACGGACAGGCTTGCTGGGAAGAAAACGGAAAGTTACTGCTGAGCTTACCTTTATCCAGCTACTACAAGTTCTATGGATTCACTGGAAGATACCTTTTGTGGGTACCGGAGTACTCAAGCACAGCTAAAGTCTTATACTTTGATAACGATGCTAATCCGGATCCTTTATGGGATCCTGCCGGGATGAATCTCGTTCATAATACTACACCGGGATATAGCTACGAGATCATTGATATTGGTTTTGATAATGAGGATCTCATCGTTGCAATGCAGCTTTCGATGCCCGAGGGAAACAACATACAGCTTCAGAGGATTACTCCCCAAGGTATAAGGCTGTGGTCGGATCAAGGACACCAAATCCCAGATCCAGGATTATACCCAAACCTTATGGATGTTCATTTTGGACCTTCTACCAGCTATCTGTTATCATATCCCGGCGATCCCTATGGTCGCATTCTATTACAAAAAGTCAATGAACAAGGTGATTGCTACTTCCCAGAGCCGGGTATGATGATCCAATATGGATTGCATTCTTGCCAATCAGCCCAGTTATTCAGTTTTTTGGATGGTAATTGGCTGTGCGTATGGAGTTCTACCGATGGGCAAGACAACATAAACCGGGATATCTATTACCGTGTTCTTTCTTCAGATTGTGTACCTCTGGGAACAGAGCCGGGGGTAATCTGCGGGGCTCGTTATCCTCAGGACTTACCTGTGGGAGCGGTGATTGGAAACAATGTATTTGTGGCTTGGAAGGACAATCGTAGTGGGGTCGAGCATACGGAACGAATCTACGGTAAACCAGGGCTATGGGGGAGACAGTTGAACAGCCAGAGTATGTCGGGGTATGAGATCGATCATCCGACCTTGAGCCTCAATCTAAAGCCAAACTACCCCAATCCGTTCAATCCCATCACTACCATACCTTTCTATCTGTCCTGTTCCGGGGTGACTAGCCTGGAGATATTCAATTTGAGGGGACAAAAGGTAAAGAATCTCCTAAAAGATGAATTTCTACTAATTGGAGAACATCAGCTGAATTGGAATGGAACCGATGACAAGGGGAACTCCGTTGGTAGCGGAGTGTATCTATACCGTATCACCCAGGGAGAAAGATCAAGTTATCGCAGGATGCTGCTGTTAAAATGAGCATCCTAAGGCAATAATTTAACTCCTTAGAGGAACAATTCTTGCATATTATTTGTTTATCTGCAGTAGTTTGGATTGATACTATCGGTACTGCGGTAAGGAGTGATTTATGGATACCAGACTGGCGGCCCTGTTAATAGTCTTGCTCGGGATACCGATCCTGCTTATAGCGCAAGCCTATCCTCAAGTTTACTATGTATCCGGATACCGTACATATGATTCAGGCGGAGATACTGGTCCGGATTGGTACTCAATCAATAATGTAGACTTTATCAACGAAGCAGCAGATCCGCTAAGGATGATAGCTGTGGATTACTTTAGCAGACTCGAAACAGAAGGTGGCACAGATATCTATGCGGATCAAATCCCTTTTGATGGAGAAGTACTACTCTATCCTGATTACTTTGTTGTAATAAGCCCCTGCAGTATGAACGGAGGTCAGTTCAGTTTCCGCATCAGCAAAATTGATTACAATGGTTATTATCACGAAGATATAGTGGCATCAAACGCCAATGGCACTATGCAACAGCTTGGAGTAAAGTATCATTACGACGAATCTATGAAGCTGATCCGCACGATAAAGACTTTCAACAACCAATATGTGAAGTGGTACGACATTCATCACGTATTGGATAACTCTGGTCGCAGAATTGAAGACCACTGCTACAGTTCCAGTGATTCGATAAACTGGCAATACTACTCAATGAGTACCTATCAATATTCTAATCAACAACTAGCTGGAAACTACCAGTTTGAGAAGTACCTTGCATATCCTCGCCCCCTGCTGTATGATCGCGGAGGGATAGAACCTGATTATTTGAACGATGCCTGGATACTGCAATCGATCACGACAACCCACGCAAATGCCAGCGGCGGTTGGTATCCGCCTGAAACGAAGACCTACAATTTTGCCTATCAGAATGATCATTTTGTCCTGTTAAATGGCTATAACAATGCGCAACTAGTCTGGAACAGCGAAGGGCTATTACTATTCTCAGGAGGCGCTGAAGGCGGAGGAATGCCGGCTATGAACATCTATTACGGCCATACCAGCGCACTAAGCACCGGCGAGCAAGTGATTCCCGCTGAATCCCGGGTGGCAGTATTTCCAAATCCCGTAAGAACCAATGCCAAAATAGAGCTGGGGCGAGCCCCTACTTATGAGCTTACCATCAGCACTTACAACCTGAGAGGGCAATTGCTAAAGATGGAGCAAATCCCTCCACAGTTGAAGCAGACTAACTGGCAAGCCACAGATAGATTAGGAGTCAAGCTCCCAAATGGTATCTATCTGATTAAAATCGAGGGTGAAGGATTCTCCAGCAGTGCCAAAATCATAGTTATGAACTGAGCCAGTTCAGAATTAATTATTGACTTGGATGCGACACTGCAATATTATGTCCTTTAGTAGATTAATACAATGAGGTTACAATGAAAGCCACGCAAAATCCCCTTCTGATCAAGGAAAACAGCCACCGTCTGAAGGCAGCTCCCTTTGATAAAATCAAGACAGAGCATTTTCTGCCAGCTTTTGAACAGACTCTGGAAGAAGCCGCACAGGCTATTGACAAGATCAAAAAAAGCAAAGCAAAACCCACATTTGAGAATACTTTCCTGGCAATGGACGAAGCAGAAGAGCATCTGGACTATATCTCCAGCATCTTTTACAATCTGCTTTCCGCAGAGAGTGGCCCGGAGCACAAAGCTTTAGCGCAAAAGATATCCCCGATGCTGGCTCAATTCAGCAGCAAAATCGCCACAGATCCGGGCATCTTCAAGCGGATCAAAGCTGTTTACGATGCTGAGGTCGAGGGCAAGCCGGAGCCTGTCCTGCCAGCCGATATGGCCGATAAAAAGGCATTGCAGAAAGCTGAACGCTATCGCATCATCAAGACAACCTACACCAGCTTTATCCGCAATGGCGCGCTACTTAGCGATAAGGACAAAGCCAAACTCACTGCCATCGATATGGAGCTTTCCAAGCTGAGCCCCCAGTTCTCGGATAATGTGCTGGGCGCTACAAACAACTTCATCCTGCATCTTACCGATCCCAAAGAAGTGGAAGGCATCCCGCAGAGTGCTCTGGATGCTGCCGCCTTTACCGCAAAGCAAAAAGGCAAAGACAAGGGCTGGGTCTTTACCCTCCAACCTTCCAGCTTTATCCCCGCTCTCACCTATTGTAAAAATCGTGAGGTCCGCAAGACCCTCCAAAAAGCATATAGCTCCAGAGCCTTCAAAGGCAAATTTGACAATCGTGCCCTGATCCTCCAGATCATCAAGCTGCGCTACCAAAGAGCTAAGCTGCTGGGCTTTAAGACTCATGCCGAGTATGTGCTCAAGGAAAGAATGGCTGGCAGCCCCAAAGCCGCACAGGACTTCCTGAACAAGATTTACAAGGTTGCCTACCCGGCTGCACAAAAAGAAGTCGCTGAGACCGCAGCCTATGCCCGCAAGCTGGATGGACTGCGCAAGCTGATGCCCTGGGACTTTGGCTATTATGCAAACAAGCTCAAAGAAGAACGTTATGCCTACGATCCTGAGGAATTACGCCCCTGGTTCAAGGTCGAAAACGTGGTCAAAGGCCTCTTCAAAGTGGCAAAGAAGATCTATGGCATCGACCTGAAGCGCGTAAAAGACGTGCCCCTTTACCACAAAGACGTGGAGACCTATGAAGTCTATGACAATGGCAACTATATGGGCTTGCTCTATGTCGATCTTTTCCCCAGGGAGACCAAGCGCGGTGGCGCCTGGATGACAACCTTCCAGGGACAAGGTATGCATTCCGATGGGATGAGACGTCCACACGTCTCCATAGTCGGCTCGCTGACCCCTTCCACAGACAAACAGCCTTCGCTGCTCAGGCTCGATGAAGTCCGCACTATCTTCCACGAATTTGGCCACGCTTTGCATGCCCTGCTCTCTGATTGCCATTACAAAGGCGTCTCCGGAGCAAGAGTGCTGTGGGACTTTGTGGAATTGCCCTCGCAGATTATGGAAAACTGGCTGATGGAAGAAGAAGCCCTCAAGCTCTTTGCCAAGCATTACGAGACCGGAGCACCGCTGCCCAAAGAGATGCTGGACAAGGTCCTGGCTGCTCGCAATTTCCACGCCGGTATAGCCAATATCAATCAATTGCGCTATGGTATGCTGGATTTCGCCTGGCACAACCAGAATCCTGCCAAGATCACAGACGTGGGCGAGTTTGAGACCGAAGCGATCGAGCCCTACAGATTGATGCCTGCGGTCTCAGGAACCAATACTTCCTGCGCCTTTGCGCATATCTTTGCCGGAGGCTACTCCGCCGGTTACTACTCCTATAAATGGGCAGAAGCCCTGGAAGCCGATGCCTGGAGTCTCTTCAGCGAAAAGGGCATCTTCAATCAGGAAGTCGCCTCATCCTTTAGAAAATACATCCTCGCCCGGGGAAACTCCTTCCACCCGATGATCCTGTTTACCGCCTTCCGTGGCAGAAAGCCGGATCCGGATGCTCTCCTCAAACGGGACGGATTGATCTAATCTATCTACAATCCATATTACAAGCCGGTCTCTCGCCAGACCGGCTTTTGCTTTCCTTGGGACAAAGACAAAACCCACAAATATTGTAATCTAGAACATAAATTGCAATGTAAATATACAGCAATCAAACTGGAGGAATTATGTCGCGTTACTGGTTTTTGCTGCTGACCATAGGAATGGTTATTTGCATAGGCTCACTTGCAGCCCAAGTACCGGGCTTTGCCTGGCTAAAGCAAGCCACGGGGACTATGCAGAACTTTCAACTCTACGAGCTTTGCTCGGATTACTCCGGGAATACCTTTGTGGCAGGAAGATTCAACGGAACCATCATCATTGGCAATCAATCCTATACAAGTGTGAGTGACAAACAGATCCTTTTCGCTCTTGATACCAATGGAAATCCACTCTGGGTGATGCCGCTGGATTATTCCTATGTCACCATACGTGATATTGGTACCGATGTCGTGGGGAATTTATATGTTCTTGCTAAATATTTCAGCACTTTAACGGCATGGGGCATCGATCTGCCATATCAAGGAAGCAATAATTTCTTTGTAGCGAAGTTTTCCCCCACAGGCGAGTTTATCTGGGTCAAACAAGCCGGTGGAATCGGCTGCAATCCCAAGCTGGCAGTAACCAGAACCGGGGAATGCTATGTCTCGGGAGATTTCTGGAACACATCCTATCTGAGCAATGAACCCTATGTCGCGTCATCCTGGGGAGACCTTTTCATAACCAAGCTGGATACCAGCGGAAACTTTGCCTGGGTAAGGTACATCCCCTGTGAAAGAGGAGTGGATCTACTCGATATAGCTGTTGATAACATCGGGAATTGTTATATTACCGGGGAAGCATCCTGGGGCATTACCTTTGGAGATACACATTTAGAAGCACCCAGTCACTCTTCTATTGCCTATTATGCAAAGTATAACTATCTGGGGGCTTGCACAATGGTAGATCAGATAGCGACTTATAGTATGGACGAAACTTCATACACTCCAAGATCGATAGTCCCAGACGAGGAGGGCGGCCATTATCTATACTATACAGCAAATTGGGGCTATTACTCAAATGGCAGTTGGCATGAACAGAATCAGGTACGTGTAAGAAGAACATCCGTGACAGGACAACTTACTCAGTTATTCAGCACTTCCACCAGTCAAAGAATTTATCCCAAACAGATGTTTATGAATAATATAGGTCACTTGGTATTAACAGGGTCCTATGAAGGTCAGGCCAGCTTTGGATCTTTTAACCTCAATAAAACCCATGGGTTTTTCTATGCAAAGCTCTCTACTACCCAGCCTAACAACATCATTGTTGCTGTTGATCCAGTGCAAGGAGTCTTCGATACATACACCTACAGGTCAAGCTTTAATAATGTCGGTGATCTTGTCCTTTCATTTTGGAGCCATGGAGACATAACCATCGGATCTTACACTTCGTTGGAAATGAGCCATAATCTGGTAAAATTCAATTCAGCCCTTGCCATGCAATGGGGAAGATCCACCTGGCTGAATTATCAGGATATCTCCGGCCTGGATTTGATTCAGGGGGATCAAACACTCTACACCTGTGGAAGCTTTGAAGGTGATACTACGATGGCAAATGCAGTACTACGTAATCATGGCGCATCTGATCTCTATGTGGCTGCGCTCAATCAAGGCGGGGAATGGCTTTGGGCAGTATCCGGGGGAGGTTCCGGCACTGATCTGGCACGGGCAATCGCCATCGATGACAGTAGTAATCTCTATGTAACAGGATATTTTGCGGGTTCTGCGGTCTTTGGAGACCAAACCCTTGTCAGTAGTGGTGGCACTGACATCTTTATTGCCAAGATAGATGCCTTCGGAAACTGGCTCTGGGCTGTCTCTGCCGGTGGAACCGGAGATGATGAAGGCAGTGATCTGAAACTTAATGCCGAGGGGAATCTGGTATTGACAGGATTTTTCAGTAATGAGGTTTTCTTTGGATCGTATTCAGCCCAAAGTGCCGGAGAAACAGACATCTTTGTAGCGAGGATGGATGATGCGGGCAATTGGCTTGGCTTGAGCTACGGTGGAGGATCTGGCATTGATCGGGCTAATGCTCTGGACATCTACTCCGATGGATCAATCCTGGTCGGAGGAGGCATATCACAGACTGCCGGCTTTGGTGGTTTGCATGTGCAATCCTCAGGCGCGATGGATGCATTCATCGGCAAAATGGGATCAGACTTGAACTGGCTCTGGCTTCAAACAGGGGGAGGTATAGAGGATGACCTTTGTGTCGATCTGGGACTGGATCAAAGCGGAGCAGGCTATATCACCGGCTCATTCAGCGAGAGTGGATTCTTTGGCAATCAATCCCTTGAAAGCCAGGGAAATACTGATCTCTTTCTTGCGAAACTGGATCCAGCCGGATCGTGGATCTGGGCTCAAGGCGCCGGCGGAGCCTATGCAGATAGCGTTCGAAGCCTGGCGGTCGATTCACAGGGCAATAGCGTAATATCCGGCACTCATACCGGATCGATGACTTTTGGAGAAACGGTTTTGGATGGAATCGGCAATTATGACATCTTCCTCAGCAAGCAAGATACTGATGGCAATTATATTTGGTCCAAGCGGGCAGGTGGAGATTATTATGAAAGCGCAAACTCAGTAGTACTAAGCCCCAGTGGAGCGATATATATCTGTGGAATCACCAGTGGAGATTTCTATACGGGATCGGGCTGGCTCGACCCCAACGGCACTACAGACACATTCGTCGGCTGTTTGATGGATGGTCTGGAAAACGATGGGGAAACAATCACACCCCAGGTGCAAAATACCCTGGTAGTCTATCCCAATCCGTTCTCACAAAACCTATCTATCAAGTTTGATAATCCCTCCCTGGCAGATGTCGTGGTGAGGATTTTCAACTTGCGTGGACAGTTGGTGCGCACTCTGATGGATTCTCCTGCCCCCAAGGGCGAGATTCTGTTGACTTGGGATGGCAAAGATGATCATAACCGCCTCTGCGCCAGCGCTATCTATCTGGTGCAGGTGCAAACTGATGGCAGGACTATATCACGCAAGCTGCTTATGCAGCGAAACTGAATCCAGGCATCAAGTCCTATCAGGCAAAGCCTTATGATAGTGCAGCAGAATGGATTGATCTAATCTATCTACAACCCATATTATAAGCCGGTCTCTCGCCAGACCGGCTTTTGCTTTGTCCTTGTCAACAGCAGATCAAGTGGAGATCAAGAGCAAATCAAGTCGAACCACGTTCGAGGTGATTTCGGCTTGATTTGCTGGTGATATGCTTTAGACCATAGGGAAGCGTGGTGGGACGGGTGCAAGATGATGATCCCAGTTACGAAGCGATTTCCATTAAAAAACCCCGTTAGGGGTGACATTCCATAGCCCGGGGTGCAGCGTAGCGGAACCCTGGGTTATTGATCAATTGAGTGATTTCCCCGTATTACCCCCACCCCCAGCCACAAGGAAACAGGAGTTTCCTTGTGGCTGGGGGTGGGGGGCCGGGAGGGTCTTGGTGTGTGGTCGCCGTGTTTACCCAGGGCTAACGCCCTGGGCTATGGCATACGCATTCCGCCCTACGCTGAAGCTCCGGGCTCTAGAAAGGTGCAGGATTGATTTTCCGGTGTACGTTTTACCCAGGGCTGACGTTCCGGGCTCTCGAGTGTGTGGTGATCGTGGTTACCCAGGGCTAACGCCCTGGGCTATGGCATACGCATTCCGCCCTACGCTGACGCTCCGGGCTCCATCACTTCTACACTCCATCACTCCTTCACCATTCCCCGCAAGGACGCAGTCCTTGACAAGAAGCAGCTACACCAGTATTTTGCAATCAACGAACCTACTGAGGAACCAAGAATGGTAAAAGACTACAAAAAAAGAATCTATGGCTTTGAATGCGATATCTACGGGCATCTGAACAATGCCAATTATCTGCACCTTTTAGAAGAATCACGCAGTGAGGCGATGTGGGATATCGATATGCCGGTCGATAAGCTCCTGGAGCTGGGCTGGCACGTCTATATCCACCGTTATGAAGTGGATTTTATCAAGCCGTTGATGCTGGAAGAATTTGCCACAGTCCGAAGCACCATCCTGGAACTGAACCGAGCCAGATCCAAATGGCTGCAAGAGGTTTATAACTCGCGGGATGAGCTCTGTTTCCAAGCCTTTATCTACGTGGTGCACGTCAAAGATGGCAAGCCCGCCCGCGTACCGGATGAAATCTGGGAGAGGTTTCTGCTCCTCAAATAGCTTCAGATCCTGCCCAGAATGTGGTTTGATTCGTTGATATAGCGCTGCACGTAGCTAATGATGGCGGTGCTTCCGGCGATTGAGAGAAGTAAAAAACCAATATTAAATACCATCCCCAGATCAGGCCAGGGACTGCTGATCGAGACGGAATTCACAAGATACCACAGTACTGCCATAAACTTGAGATTGGTGCGGGTGGGATTGGCACGGCGAAATTCCGGGAAATCCTCGATCTCAGCCATCACGATGTAGGGTGCAAAGAGCAGGAAAATGCTAAAGGCACGCCAGTCTCTACGCTGTTTCTTATAGGTGCTCAGCACCCAGGTCCACTGACGAAAAAACCAAAAGAGATTAAAGAGCCCCGCGGAAAAGAAGGATAGCAGCATCGTGGTCTTCCAGTGGATATTGTAAAAGTAAGCGTCCTTGACCTCAAAATCGTAATCACCTTCCTTGCCTTGATTGGCCTCGATCCAGGATTGGAATCTCTGAGCTTCCTTTTCGCTGAAGATAGGTTTGCTTGCGCCTTTGTGGTAGATATCCGTAATCTCCTTGATCTCAGCTATCTTTTGCCAGAGACCGGTTTCGGCGGATTGGATCGTATCCGAGGCATCAAGCTCACCTTTGAGCACCAAATCGGCTATCAGGGCGGATTTGACCGGACCGATGATGCGAGGGCCTTGCATATACAGCCACTGCTTTTGCATAAACACTCCTCAGGATCTATATTTGGCACAACGAGCCCAGGGAACGCGGTCTTTGCCGCAAATCACCCAGCGCTGGCCATTGTAGGCAAAATATGAGATATCACCACTATCCAAAGGTTCTTCCAGGATCAAGCCGCCCTCGGGATCGATGAATTCCATACGCATACTGATTCTGGCGTAGTCTCCATTTATGTAAAAGATGATATTGCTGATCTCCAGGAGGGCATAGCGCGCCAAACGATCTTGCCAGAGATTGCGCAGCGACCAGCTATTCATCCCGTTGTGCAGATAGTCGTTATCAACATTCTGCATTATGACATTGATATCCTTGGTAAAGCTTGCCGCATAGGCAATATCATCCAGGATAGATCTGATCTCCGTCTGGGCGTTGTCTTCGGGCTCTGTAACCCCACAGGCAGTGAGGAGCAACAGCAGTATAAGCAGAGGCAGGGCTAGCCTCAAGTGCGCTCCAGTACTGCGAGAGTCTCTATGTGCCAGGTTTGGGGAAACATATCAAAGGGCTTCAAGAGTTTCAGGCTATAACCTTTGGCGAGAAAGCTCTTCAGATCGCGGGCAAGTGTCATCGGATTGCAGCTCAGGTAAAGCACTTTGGGGATGCGAGCCCTGGCTATCACGCCGGGAACTTGCTCTGCAAGACCGCTGCGGGGTGGATCGAGAATGATGGCATCCTGATCTCGGGTGATCACTTTACCCAGAAGATCCTCGACTCTGCCGCAATAGAATTCTACATCCTTGATCTTGTTGAGTTCGGCATTCCTGCGGGCATCTTCGACAGCTTCGGGGACTTCCTCGATCAGGCTGAGCTCGCGTATTTGGGAGGCAAGGCTGAGCCCAATCGTGCCAATCCCGCTATAGGCATCGATCACGCGCTTAGCGGAGCCGAGCTGCTCTCTCATCGTATCGACGATCAGGCTGCTGGCACCGGGATTGACCTGAAGAAAGCTGCGGTAATGTACGCGGAAGGAAAGTCCATGGAAACGCTCTGTAATAAATGCTTTGCCCCAGAGGACGCGGTCGTCATCACCCAGGATTACATTGCTACGGTTGCGCTGGATGTTTTGGATGATACCTGTGATCTTCGGGAATTCGCTGGTGATCTGCTTTACGAGCAAGTTGCTGAAAGGCAGCCGGGCACTTTTGGTCACCAGGATCAGGAGGATTTCCTTGCCGTCGCTGGAGCTTCGAAAGCCGATCTGGCGGAGGTTTCCGGCGTGCTTGGTCTCCTCATAGGCCTGGACCTTGGATTTCTGGGCAAGTTCGATCACACGCTGGGCAATCTTATCAAAGATCGGCATCTGGATCTGACAGGCTTTGTGCGGGATCACGGTATGCGTCCAGCTTTGATACATCCCAAAGATCAGCCTGCCTTTGCGGGAACTCACCGGGAAAAAGGCTTTGTTGCGATATCCGTATTCCACCGGGGAGGGAGTGATCTCCTGGATCAGAGCGGGATCGACAAAGGGCTCGAAGATGCCCTTTATCAGGATATCTTTCCAGCGCAGTTGAGTCTTGTAAGGGGCCATCAGCCAGTCGCAACCGCCACACTGTCCCTTGGGACCAAAGGCTTCGCAGGGAGCTTCTATGATCTCATTAGGACGGCTTTGGTAACGGATTACAGAACCAAAAGCTATGTCCTTCTTTTCCTGAGTAATACGGATATCGACGATGTCGCCGATTGCGGTGTAGGGGATGAAAATAGTCTTTCCTTGAAAGTGGGCAATGCCATAACCGTGGAGGGCTATGCGCTCTACTTTGAGTCCTTTAGCTTCCTTCACGTCATTCTCTGCAGGCGTTCAATCCTTGCTTTGATCGAAGGGTGAGTGCTAAAAAGGGAGACCTTGTGGCGGTTTTCTATCTTGGCCATAGCAAAGCTGTCCTTGGTAGTAGCACGGTTGTAGTTGCTGTCTATCTTCATCAGGGCGTTGATCATAGCGACCGGATGCACCAGCTCTGCAGCACCTCTGTCGGCACCAAACTCTCTCCAGCGGGAGAAAGCAGAGATCGGGATATATGCCAGCAGCATCAGCACATTCTCCAGGATGATAATCAGGAAGAACGAGCCAAAACCCATCGAGTTGCGGTTTTCACTGCCACGATTGGCAATTGCAAAGGCAAGGATCCGGGCAAAGAACATCACGAAGGTATTGGCAACACCCGTGAGCAGAGTCATCGTGACCATATCACCATTGGAAACGTGGCTGAGTTCGTGGCCTGCCACTGCCGCCAGTTCATCATCATCCAGGCGATCAACCAGGGCGGAAGAAAAGGCTACCAAGGCACTATTTACCGAGAAACCTGTCGCAAAGGCATTGACTTCTGCGGATTGGTAAATGCCGATCTGAGGTGTCTTGAAACCCATCTGGCTGGACATCGCTTCGATACCGTTGTAAAGAGTCAGCAACCTGCCGGTGGCATTCTGGGGATTGATCAACTGGATGCGGTAGGATGCCTTGGCGATCGTCTTGCTGAGCAGCAGTGATATAATCGCTCCACCAAAACCAAAGACCGCACAAAGCACCAATAGCCCTGCATAGTTCTGGATTTTAATCCCGGTCAACTGGATGATCGCGGATAGGGTCACCACTACCAAAAGGTTTGTGAGCAGGAACAATCCGATTCTTCTCATAGCGTGCATGCTTTTCTCCTTGAAAAAAGAAAGGGGAGGAGATTGGGTGTTCTCCTCCCCCAAAGGGCTGATTATTTCATCAGGATCATCTTGCGGGTAGAGCTGTATCTGCCTGCTTGCATCCTGTAATAGTAGATACCGCTGGAGACTGAGCTACCACTGTTATCGGTTCCAGTCCAGCTAATCTTGTGGTTTCCGGCAGGCATATCTGCAGAGATCAGGCTCTTCACAAGCTGCCCGCGGTTGTTGTAGATATTGATGGTGACAAGATCCTGTTCCTTCAAGCTGTAGTTGATAGTTGTGACAGGATTGAATGGATTGGGATAGTTTGTACCCAGAGCAGTCGCAACTGCAGGCACTGATGGATCCTGTGCATCGGTTGCGGTAACTGTCTGGCTGGGTCCCGGCATCAAGTAACTTCCATTGCACTGGGCATAGATCTGGTACTCGTATGTAAGCCCGGGGACTATGTTCAGATCTGTGTAGGTGAGCGTCTGAGGTTCAAAGATCCACTGGTAAGGTATGCCGTTTCGATAGATGTAGAGACCGGTTACATAGTCCGGCACTTCACCCGGCCAGGTCCAGTTCATCACCATTGAGTTTTGCAATGTGTACTGCACCGTGAAGGTGATGGGAGCTTGGTACATTACAAAATCAGCGTTGCTGCGGGAAGTGAAGTGATTGACGCCAGAATAACGGTTCACTATCCCGGTAAAGACACCCCAAGCGGTGGGAACCGGACTGCCTATATAATCAGCATCGTAAAAGCTGGTACGGAAGCTAATGGTATTCCCAACAGCATCTTCCAGGACATAGGTTTGTCCCGTGGCAAAGTTGCCTGTAGCTGCCTGGAATCTGACCGGATAAGTAGCAAAGAGTCGGGAAAATAGATTGTTCTGTTGAGCCGCATTAGCCATCCAGGCAGCAAGGTCTTCGAGGCTTACCTGCTTGCGCACAGGCATCTGAAACCCGGTAGGAAGCCCCGGATCAGCAACAGGTACAAACTGCTTTTGTCCGCCAAACTCCGCTATCTTGCCGGTAAGATTGGGAATCAGATCACCGATCTGATATGTACTGGTTATCACTCCGCCAAAGTCATCGATCATCACGCCCCAGCTGGAGTCGTTATTGGCAGGATCCTGCACAAACTTCTGATGCCTGTAGCTCTGCTGATAGATCAGATTTACTTCGCCTGAGATGCGATAGACGGTATCGCCCACCGGCATATCGGCAAGGTTAATCAGGCTTGCCACCACAACCGGGAAAGTATAGACGGCAGTATTGACCGAGGAAGATTCCGCGCCGAGTATCGCGATAGCCTTGAGAGTAGTAGTGCTATTGATACTGACAGGAGCGCTATAAAGCGTAGATGTAGCCGTGGGAGTGCTGCCATCCGTGGTATAGCGGATGCTGGCTCCGGCAGTGCTGGTGGTAATCGCCACGCTTACAGGGGCAAAGAACAGCCCGGAAGGCGGATTAAAAGCAGGAGCAGCTACTCCGCCTGCAGGGAGCTGGATGTCTGCCAGGTTGCGAGGTGTAAAGAAAACTCCATCCGTTCTGGAATTGGGTAGCCCCACGATATCCATCGGGATAGTCGGGATCGGAGTGCCGATATAATCCACATCGTAGAAAGTAGTCCTGATCTGATAGTCGTTGTCCGTATCAAAAGTCTCATATACCACGCCATTGGCAAAGTTGCCCGTAGGAGCGCTAAAGCTTACATTCATCACTTTCACGACTCTGGATTCATACTGGTCAAAATTGCTGATCAGATCACCATAAGTGATCTGTATCGGGATAATCGGATTCTCTGTTGAGGTCACCGAAGTAATATTGGCAGTGGGCACAAACTGCAGCATCCCACCATATTCGCTGATTTTGCCCAGGATTCCTTCCACACCATCGCCCACATTGAGCGGAGTCGTGATCAGTCCGGCAAGGTCATCCACCAGGATTCCTGCTGTATCGTCCTGGAAATACTTCTGGTTGCGGAAAGTCTGTTTAAAACTGAGATACACTTCAGAAGTCAGATAATACACAGTAGTACCGTCGGCAGGAGACGAGCGCAGTGCAGCCACGGTCGGAACCACCACGGGGAAAGTATAGACGGCAGTCGCTACATAGCTGGGATCCATCCCTGCTGCCACAGCTATCGCTTTGAGTGTAGTCGTTGCTGAGACATTTACAGGAGCGCTATAGAGCGTCGAAGAGGTCGTAGGAGTAGTACCATTGGTCGTATAATAGATCGCTGCCCCGGCTGTGCTGCTGGTAATCGCAACACTTACTGCCTGGGTATATACTCCTCCTCCGGGATTGAAGACGGGCGTGGCAGCCTGATTACCACCACCCGGAGTAAAGGTATGCATACCAAGATTATCTATATAGTCCTGAGCTTGCACTATCCACTGGGAATCGTCCGCATTGCTACCTGCTGCAACAGCCCAATCAGTCACTCCGGAAACTACTGTCGGTTTGCGGATCAATGTATGATTCAAGGTAGCATCGGCAACCCCTGCGACCGGCCAAGCCGTTCCCGGATCATTCTGATAGATACCAAAGATATCGACCATCACATCGCTCACAAAGAGCCCAAGTGCATCGTCACCATTGAAATAAGTAACTGTGCTGGTAACGTCTGAGACTGCCAGGATGGCAGCACTCGCCTGAGAATTGGCAATCACATAGACATCTCCGTGTGCCAAAGTCCCGGTGAGGGTGATGATATTGGTAGTGGACCAGGCTCCTCCATTGGAAGCCAGCTTCACTGTCACTGTGCTCAGATCTACCGTCTGTCCGGTTCCGTTGAAGATCTCGATCGCTTTGTTATTGGATGCGCCTTCCACATATTCCGAAAAGAACAGGCTTTGGGCATAAGGTTGAGCTACCAGGAATCCAATTCCCACCAGCATTATCAATAGGATAAGTACTCTATTCATCATTCGCTCCCTGCTTCTGATTGTTCTAGCGACTGGGCTCTCTCGATCAGAGCGTCCCAGCCCTCTTGATATATTATTGCATTCCCGGAAGATTCCAAATCCCTTAGATGACTAATGCTTATCGTAGCGTTGTCGATCATAAATTCCAGCATTATCATCACAGCTTCCAAATCTCCCAGATTAAAATACGAATTAGTTACCAAATACTGCACTTCCGGCAGTTCCATCCAAAAATCCCTGAATCCATAGATACCCAAGACCCGGTCAAACTTTGAGCCATAGTAAAATGTTTCCAGCATCCCGATCAAAGCCAGATTGGCAGCTTCGCTATCGGATTCATAGAAGATATCCCACAGCGCCAGATCATTGATGAATGAGGCAGACAGGCTATCTGCGCCCGAGGGACTGAATTCCCGCTCCATAAAAGCTTCGCCATAGGCTTGCATCAGAGCTTGATATCCGTAAGATTCACTGGGATATAGCTCGATAAATTCCTTTGCCATAGGGAGTTTGGAGGGCAAATCCCGTGTGCGTTTCAAGACCAGAGCGCGCCCTGCCATTTCAGAGGAATAGCGCTCTATCAGTGCATCAAGATAGCCATCCAAGCTCTGATCCTGATTGCTGAGTTCCCACCATCCGATGATATTTACCACGCGCTCCAAGCCCTCGGCGTTCAGCTCGCTCCAGCCATCTTCATATCTGCCAAGTGTTTCATAGGCCAGCAGCAGACCCTTGATCACTGCACCGATTTCTTTGTAGTGAGCCTGATCGGCAAAGGTATCCACAATCTCCTGCCAAAGCTGATGCTCCAGCATATACTCCGCCAGATCTACCGCCAGTTGCTCCATCGCCTCCATTTCCTCACTATCTGCAAAAACCTGCGCCCCGGCTCTCAGATAGTCGCTAAACAGATCCCTGTAGAGAGCTTTGCTTGAGAGTGCGTCAATATTCAGTTCTGTGATGATCACTTCTCTAGCCTGCAGGAGCGCTTCGATTGCCTGGCGGGCTCTTACCCGGTCTCCAGCTTCGCCGGCACTGAGTAGCTTGCCGTAATTGGCATAGACGGACTGGGGAGCGAGGGTGATATATCTGCGGAAATAGGCAGCATCTGCTTCAAGGGAGCTATCATAAACAGCCCAGTCATCTTCTGTCTCAAGCGCACTCATCCACTTCAGATATGCCACCACCATAATGTGATAAGCCTCTGGATTCTCACGGTTTAGCATAATCAGGCGTCGTGCCGCCCTTAGCGCTTTGGTGGGTTCTTCCTGATTGTAGATCCAGGCGATGCTGACGTTGAAATTCCCCGGCTCGCTCTGATAACGCCTCTGTAGATATTCCGAGATCATTCCCCGGTTGAAGGATGCCAATACAGAGCTCGCTTCGGTGATCGCATCAATATCCGCATCCGAATCCAGCAAAGTGCCCAGGGATGCTTCCACATCCTGCACCGCGCGTGCTGTATAAAGCGAAGCGTAAAAGTCTTCCAGCGGAGTGGCCTGTGCAAGCGCTATCCAGACCATCACCATTATCAAGATCCCAATCCTGAGTGATTTCATCGAGTCCTCTAATCCAAAGGGTACTAACCCAGTTTATTTTCTGTTCAAGTTTTGGTTCTCGGCATCCTGAGTCAAGAGATTTCCACAAAGACCGATATTGCGATGAACTAATCGGCATCTCCCCTGCCTTGGACTGCCGGCCGGGCTTAAAAAACTCTTATTCCCTGAGCCTGCTCTTCCCGAGATCAAGAGCAGATCAAGAGCAAATCAAGTCGAACGTGGTTCGAGGTGATTTCGACTTGATTTGCTGGTGATATGCTGTAGATCATAGGCAAGGATGCAGAAAACTTGCATTTGAAAGCCTGTATGAACTCCTTAAGAATAGTCTTTAGAAAGCCTTTATCAAGATCAATACAGGCGATAGCACCGCTGCAATCAGGAGCAGATAACCGGGCAAGTAGCTGAGTACATGCAGTTTTGCACGTTCATCACTCTTTCCCATACTGATCGCAAGGATAGCCCTGCCCAGTCCATAAGCAATGATCGACAGGAGTATGGCCCAGATCGCCAATAGCAGATAGTTACCGCTCTGGATGAAAGCAAATGCGATGAAGAACTCGCTCAAAAAGAGTGGTGAAGGCGGCAGTCCGATGATGAAGACAAAGCCCAGCATCCAAAGCCAGGCAGATGCGGGATGTCGCGAGAGCAAGCCGGAGCACTTGGTATATTCTTTATTGGCATAGAGATAATAGATATTCCCGGCTGTCAGGAAGAGGCTTGCTTTGACCAATGAGTGACCCATCACGTGTATTATCCCGGCGCGTCCGGCAGCACCGCCCAAGGCAAAAGCGATCAGGATGATGCCCATATTCTCAATAGATGAATATGCCAATAGACGCTTGAAATTGCTGATTTTGATAATGAAGACTGCTGCGATAAAGACCGAGAGCATACCCAGCCCCATAAAGAGCTGCCCGGCAATCCTGCCTTCTCCTGCTGCCTGCATCACAGCCTGCATCCTGATCAAAGGTAGCAGCGCTGTATTGAGCAGTGCTCCGGAAAGCAGGGCAGAGACCTGAGCAGGAGCTTCCGAATGTGCATCCGGAAGCCAGAAATGCAGCGGAGCAAAGCCCGCTTTGGTGCCAAAACCAATTAGCATAAAGACGAATGAAAGTTTCAGCCAGAACGGCGAAAGACTGCCCACGCGGGCAAGAATCTGAGGAACCAGCAGGCTGGGAACAGCACCCTGGGCAATGATCAGGAGCAGGACGCCCACAAATGCCAAGGCGATCCCAATCGAACAGATAAAGAGATACTTCCATGCAGCTTCGAGCGACTCCTTGTGGTGCTCAAAGCTGATCAACATCGCACTCGCCAGGGTTGTAGTCTCCACAAAGACCCAGATAAGCCCCAGGTTTTGCGATAAATTGGCAGAATCCATCGAGGCGACAAATGCCATCAGGCATACAGCGTAAATGCTGCTCTGTCTGGGACTGAGATTGTGCTTGATGCCGTAGGTATATAGAGCGGAGGCCAGATAGAGGATGGCTGAGATCAGGAAGAACAAGGCAGCATAAGAATCCACGCCAAAAAAAATAGCCACAGGATTCTGTGGCATTACAAATGCAATCCCCAGCCCCAGATGCAGGATGCTGTGGATCAATACGAGAGCACTATCCAGCTTTGTGTTCTTGATAAGAATTGCCCCGATGGAGGCTAGTAGCGGAAATGACCATAGCAAAAGGTAGTGCATTCTAATCCCTCAATGTGGAGAGCTCATCGCTGTGAGCGTCGTCAAAAGTATTGCTGATTCGCTTGATAAAGAGCACCGCAATCAGGATGGAGAGCAGTATATCCAGCGATACTCCCAGGCTAACCACCATCGGCATTTCGCTGCCTATCGCCAACGATAACATAAAGATACCATTCTCCATAATAAGATAGCCCATCAAGTGAGTGATCAGTTTCTTATTGGCGATGATGATAAAGAGTCCCTTTAGAATTGCAGCAAAGGCGATACCAAAGTGCAGAGGATAGATGCTGTGGCTGCCTTTTCCGCTCCACAACGCGATAAAGAAGCTAAAGGCAAAGATGATGGTCATACTCCCCAAAGAAAAGAAATTGGAGACCGAGGGCTCGACCTCCCGTTTGGTCTTGTTTTTCTTGATTGTATCACTGATAAACCAGGGGATCAGTATTGCTTTGAAGACGATGGTCTCCAGCGCTACAAAGACAAATTCCCACAGGTTTAGCTCGTTGGTCTTGAGTACTGTAAGCGCAAATAGGATCAACCCTTGCCAGACCAGGATGCGTACTATGCCGCTGAGCATATTGGTGATTGAGGCAAAAAGCAGCGAGATGCCAAACAGGATCAATAGAATATCTGCCATCAGAATCCTCCCAGGTTGTTTACTATCAGGGCTGTCAGCACCAGCAAGGCAACTGAAAGCGGAATGATCACAAGCTCCAGATTGCGGCTGATCCGGTAGCGCGGGATAATCGATTCTACCAGACCGGTCAAGATTGCCAGCGCCAGATTACCGCCTATGAAGATAAAAGGAATGCCTATGCTGATGGCATTGCCGGGAATTAGGAAGTTACTGATCAGAGCAGAGTAAATCACCATCTTCAGCGCTGCAGAGTAATGCACAAAAGCCAGATTGATCCCGCTGGTATCGAGCACCATCACCTCGTGGATCATTGTCAGTTCCAGATGCGTCGCAGGATCGTCAAAAGGCACCCTCGCACCCTCTACCAGCATCATAATGAAGAGCCCCATAGCGGTCAGGATGGCGATGATCACGCTCCATTCATTGAAGATATTGACGCTGTGCATATAAAAGAGACTGCCCATACTGTCAAAACCCACGGAGTAAGCCAGTGAACCAATGATTAGTAGAAAAGCAGGCTCCAAAAAGGCTGTGAAGGAGATCTCCCTCGATGCGCCCATTCCTTCAAAGCTGCTGCCTGTCTCCATCGCGGCAATAACCGTAGCTGCCTTGGATAGAGCCAGCAGGCTCATAAAGAGAAAGAAATCTCCCTTAAAACTGACCAGGGATTCTTTTGAGCCAAAAGGCACCAGCATCGCAGCACAAAAGACAGATACCATCGCAAGCACCGGAGCTATCCTGAAGACTATCCCGGAGCTAATGCTGTGAATCTCGGATTTGCGCAGCAGTTTAAAGAAGTTGTAATAAGGCTGCAGTATCGATGGCCCTTTCCTGCCTGCCCAGACAGCTTTGGTCTTGGTAATCAAACCTACAAAGATCAGTGGCAGGAAGATAATAAAGATGAGATTCGTAAGCACTATTTCACCCCCAATACCCAGATCAATAGAGCTATCAGCGCTATCAGCAGCCAGGTGATATAGCTATTCGTACGTCCGTTATGTATCCCGGAAAAGAGCTTCAAAAAGCGAGTGATCAGGGTTGACGAACTGCGGATCAAACCACTATCCAAATAGTCTGTCACTTGTTCCTCAAAGGCAATCGAGCCGGGGAAGTATCCCTTTGGGGCATCGAGCTTGGCCCTCTTGTACAGAAGAGGCTTCAAAAAGTATGACAGCGGATCGATGTAAGCATTGGCTGTATATTGCATCTTTCCGGTTGTTCCGTGATAGCCGCAGCCCCAGGTGGGATAGAGCTTTGTCTTGCAGATTCTGCACTTTACGAGGTAGATCGCAAAAAAACAGATCAACAGCATCCCCAGTACCAGTGAAACCATTTGTAACACACCTACCAGGCTGTGATAGGATCCCAACGTGAGACCGTATTCCTGCAGCAGCCTATCCATAATCGACAGAGGAAGCCAGCCAAAGAGCCCAAAGACGAGGCTCAGGATTCCCAGGATCATAGGACTGATCAGGAGGGAAGCTCCGGGTTCTACTGCCTTTGCAGCAGCTTCACTGCGTGGATTTCCACCAAACACTATCGAATACAGCTTTGTAAAAGCGATCAAAGCGAGAGCGCTGACGATTGCCAGAATAGCTCCGGCAACAGCTGAGCTAATGCTTTGAGCCAAGCTGGCTTTCCCAAAGCCCAGGATAATACTGCCAAAGATCACCAGTTCCGAGATGAAGCCACAAAAGAGCGGTAAAGCAGAGATCGATGCCATCCCACCCAGAAAGAGCTTGGAACTCATCGACATCCGCTTGTCCAATCCTCCCAAAGCATTGCAATCCAAGCTGTGACAAGCCAGCAGCACATTACCGCTCAGGTAAAAGAGCATAGACTTGAAGATGCTGTGAAAGAGGCAGTGCAAAAGGGCTCCCAACAAGGCAAGGCTTGCCATCGCCGGATTGTTCAATACCAAGCCCAATTGCCAGAAACAGATCGCTATCCCGATAATGCCGATATTCTCGATCGAGGAATAGGCGAGGGAACGCTTCAGATGTCCCTCAGCCATAGCGTGGATCACACCATTGAAAGCGGTAATCAGCGATATTGCCAGCAGGATGTATAGCTCAAAGGCTTGCCAGGAACTGCTCAGCATCACCCAGATGATTCCAAAGATACCAGTCTTGATCATCAATCCGCTCATCATCCCGGAGAGATGCGAGGGTGCCACTGGATGCGCCTTGGGCAGCCAGGAATATAATGGAAAGAATCCTGCCTTGAAGGCAAATCCTGCTAATAAAAGCCACTTGGCATAACCCCCTATTCTCACCGAGTCCAGCATAAAGCTCCCGCTCTCCAGATACAAGAAGGCAAATCCGGCCAATAGTACCATTGCTCCAATCTGCATCGTTACGAGGTAGTAGAGCGCTCCGCTACGGGTTTCCTCGCTATCCCGGTCGTAGAGAATCGCCAGAAAGGAGCTCAGACTCATCAATTCCCAAGACAGCATAAAGATCAGGCTGTTTGCAGAGAGCAATACCAGATGCATCGAGATAAACATCAGGCTCAGCCATATCAGATGAGATGCCATACCCTTGGTGGGATGTGCCTTGAGATAGGCTTGTGCATAGATGGTTCCGATTGGAAAGCCGAGGCTAAAGATCAGCCCAAACCACGCTGCCAAAGGGCTACAGCTTAGCCAGGGCAGACTCACACCTTCCAGGGTCACCCCCGGGATCAGCAGATGCTTTAGATATCCTCCAAAGCTCATTGCAGAAGCCAGGCAGACCAGGATCGTGAACCACCCGGCTCGTTTCATCACAGCCGGGAGCATTGCGAGCAAAAGGACCATTATCCCCAAAAGGATCATTTTACCCTCCCCAGTAGTGAACAGATGGCATGGATTATGCTGAGCGGATGTGCGGGACATCCCGGGATATAGAGACTAACGGGATGATCCACCAGAAACGATCTATCCAGCGCAGAACTCTCTGCAAAAACTCCTCCGCTTATAGCACAGGCACCGCAGAGGATGAGCAGCTTGGGCTCCGGGATGGCTTCCCAGGTCTCTTTTAGCGCTATTGCCATATTCTCCGTGATCGGCCCTGTGATTATCAAAGCATCTGAATGACGGGGTGAAGCCACCACGTCCACGCCATAGCGTCCCATATCAAAATTTACATTGGAGCATGCTCCCAGCTCCAGTTCACAGGCATTACAGCCACCGGCGGAGACATTACGCAAGGCGAGCGACCGCCCAAAGAGCTTTGCCAGGGCAGGATCAGGCTTCACAACCGGAACACTGCTGGATAGCTTATCCTCTTGCCAGCGAACGATCAGACCTTCGCGGGTCTGAGATGCCATACGAAAATCGGGATCAAACCTGAAAGTATCCGGGTAGAGACGCTGACACTCGCCACAAAAGTTGCACTTGCCGAGATCTATGCTAAGACCTTCAATCGCTTTACAAGGACATATCTCTGCGGCATTGCTGAATATCTCACGATCGGGACTCAGGATCCTGGGAAGCCCCGGGAAAGCCTCGTTGATCTTTGCCTTCAGGGGATCCGGTATGGCTTGATAGCCGTGACCGAGGCGTGCTTTGATCAGCTCAAACATCGCTATCCCTCCTCATAAGTCATTCCCGCAGTAGGAAAGATCAAAGCTCTTGTTGCACAGCGGAAAATCAGATATACTCTCACCACGCACTGCCAAAGCCAGGGCAAACCAATTGTGCACAGATGGATCATAGACCCTGTAAAACTCCGTATTCGCTTGTGAATCTGTCTTTACCACGTGGACAATCCTTCCCCGCCAGCCTTCCACGATCGAGATTGCCAATCTATCCGGCACCGGAAGAGGAAGCTGTTCTCTATCCGGATTGCTCAGATCAGGCAAACGCGTCAAGAGTTCTTCTATCATCGTAAGCGATTGCATTGTTTCTTGATAGCGTAGCCAAGCCCGGGCGTGCACGTCACCGGTCTCGCAGATCAGGACTTCATAATCGGCTTGGGCAGGCAGGGGAAAGCCACTTCGGGCATCCCTCACCAAACCTGCCGCCTTGGCAGTGACACCACTCAGATTGAGATCAATCGCGTTTTGCATAGTAATCGATCCTGTGCTGTCAAAGCGATTCTGCACACCAGCACTGGAGAAAAGAGCTTTGGCAGCCTTATCTATCTGGAGGCGAGCTTCAGAGAGAGTCCGGCGCAGAGTCTTATTCTGCTCTTTGGAAATGCCATAATTCACCCCGCCCGGAGCCAGCCAGCGCTTGCCAAACCGGCTTCCGCAGATCGCCAAACTTGAGTTTATTATAGTAGTGCGCAGAGCAGCAAAGAAATTCAAGCCCGAAAGATATGCCACATCCCCGGAAAGAGCTGAGAGATCTGCCAAGTGCATTGCGATCCGTTCCAGTTCCAGGGCTATGTTTCTGATTGCAGCAATCGCAGCGGGCACACGCACATCACATAGAGCTTCCACTGCCAGGCAATAAGCCAGTCCATTCCCGATCGCGGTATCTCCCGCAATGCTTTCCGCCAGGCTGATTTTTCGCCTTAGGTCGCCCTGTTCCAAAAGCTTCGCCACCCCTCTGTGCTGATAACCAAGCTGGATCTCCAGATGCTCAATCGTCTCTCCACGGCAGATAAAACGGAAATGCCCTGGCTCGATCACACCCGCGTGCACAGGACCCACCCCTACCTCGTGCAAAGAGGGGGAATCACTCGCCAGGAAAGGATGAGCAGCCATCTTATTCCCACTGGTCTTGGGATAGCGCAATGGTTTTAGCCAGGGATGCCCCAGAGGTATAATCCCGGTTTCTTCCCATAGTTCACGCTCCAGGATATGAAAAGCAGGGATGTCCGCACTCAGGCTGGGATAAGCACGGCTCTCAGGGACCCTGGTGTATAGTACATTGGGCTTTTCTCCATCTTTCGCCATCCCGCAGTACAGATTCTGAGCATCGCTCGAAAAGAGAAAGAGCGGATAATAGCCGCGGCTCCAGAGCGAGAATATACTGCCCTGAAACTCCGTATAAGATTGAAAATCTATGATATTACAGATCAAGGGATTATGATTATCTTCCATAGTACGACGCCTCTACAAAGCAATCGCAATAGTGTCAAGCACTTTTGCCTGGGGCAGATGGATAAAGCCTTATATCGCTAGTTCTTACACTTTCTTAATGAGCTTACTGGTTACACTCTATACACTTATTAAAAGAGCCATAGCACTTCAGATTGTGCTCACACTACTATATGGGGGACAGATCCGGAGAATTTGGGACAGATCTGAAAAAACCTGAAAAAAATATTCGCTATCCACTATCCGGCTTCACCGCAAGTGCAGGCAGATCCGTCGATTATGGGGATTGGGATATTGAGATCGGAGTTGCCAGGAACAGGTACTTATGTTTAGTCTCTGATGATATTGACAGAAAGAAGAAGCATTGAAAGGTGGCTCGAGGTGATACTGGATGACTGCACCAGAGACAGCAGTCTGGATGATGCCCGTGAGTATATTAAAGCACTCGCACCCTGGATCAAAGACGATCAGATCGAATACGACTCAGAGATGAACCCGGTGGGTGTATCCGGAGCGCATACTCCGTTTCCACCATTTCATTGGAAGTGTAGGACTAGTACAACCATCGTATGATACTGTCAACGAGCCTCAAATCAAGTGTTTAGTTCGTAGATCTAATAGACTCTATTTGATTATCGTTATCTTCGTCGTAGCCATCATTCGGTCTATGATCGCCTTAACTATGTATGTCCCTGACGCAAGTGGTCTGTTGTTATCATCTTTGCCATTCCAAACAGTGGAATAGAACTCACCGTTTTGCTTCACATCATTCGAAAGCCCGGCTCTACTTACCAGGCTGTTGTAGCTTTCAGTTAAACGGATTGTCTTCACTTTCTGCCCCCGGATATTGAAGATCTCGATCACAGGCTGCGCCTCAGGTTTCTTGGGTAAAGTGAATTCGAGAAATATTCCCGCTGCCCGGCTGGTGTTTAGTAGCGGATTGGGATAGGCAGATATCCGAAATCCTTCCGGAGGAGGGGGAATAGCGGGATCATCGTTTGAGACCCAGGGTTGGGAGTCATATTCATACACTCCCATATCTATCCTGCCATTGGCTATGCGATGGTTGCCTGCCAGGTCCATGGGGGGCAGATTTAGCCCTTCAGTATCCGGAGTGCCACTATCGATACATGGTGAAAGCGCACTTAGCTGATAGTACTCCGGCTGATTTATGCCCAGGCTTGTATCCACCGTGCCCAGAAACAAGGGATCGGCACTCATGATGTTATCGGTCATCGTAAGCAGTTCCGGTCTGGAACTGGGAACCGTGGCTGTCCTGAACAGGCTGTTGCTGATGCTGACCGGATAGGCAGTGGCATTGACGCTGAGGTAATTGACCATACCCAATTCTGATCCGGAACCGGGATTGTGGAAGATCACATTCCGCAAGTCCGCCCCTGCCAGAATTCGGCACACAAATCCCGGCGAGTTGTTATTGGCTATCGTGCAGTTGTTGATCTGGACAGGCTGGTATCTGTTTTGGATGTAGATAGGTGAGCTAACCCAAGATGGGTTGGAAACACTATTGTTGATGATCAGCACATTGCTCATATCAAGGTTGTAAGCCGCAAAGGGTTCGTATATAGTCTGATAAAAGAAGACCCAAGCATCGACAGCAGAGATGTTTGAGACAATGCTATTGCGAAGATGTATATCGCTGTCGTAAAACTTCATGCCCATGTGAATACTTTCCGAGTCAGTAGTTGAATTTTCAGTAACTACAGTGTTATATATGTAAATATTGTTGCTTTCGGATACCCATATTCCGTTAAGGTCATTTGGATAGTTCACATTTCCGATAATCGAATTCTCTATTCTGACATCTGAGCTATAGGCTATAATCATTCCCGACAGCAAAGAACCATAATTATTGTAGAACTCTACATTATGGATATGGGCGTTGTTTCCATAGAACAAACAGAAGACATAGGCATAAATAGATCTTCCATTCATCAATTTCATGCCAGAAATCTCTATGTTGGAAACATACCAGGCACCCCAGAAGGTGCGGCTGAGTTCTCCATCTATGATAGTCTCCCCAATCCCTGCACCCTGCACCTTGACGTTTGATTTCACTCCCATGGGCAGGATCTGTCCATTGGCAGAATGGGAATAGATACCCGGAGCAAGACGGATTGTTTTGGGATTATCAGGATTAGAGGCTATGCGTTGCATGGCGATAGCAATAGTTCGTAGGGGTGACCCAGAATCAAGCCCGGAATTGCTATCATCTCCATCGGGAGATACATAAAGGTCATGATCTATCTGCTCAATAGCCCCCTGCGCTATGTTGACAGTAACGTTTGCCCTGTGCGCGTGGATGAAATAGCCGTCTGCATCTGTGAGGACTGCACTTCCCATGGCAAGATTGATCTCGATTGGAGTAGGATTAGATGTGTTAAAGCTGATGCTGATATCCATTCCGCGTGTTGCATGATTGTTAAATATCGTACATGGATTTGACTGGGACATATTTAATCCTGTTGATTGATCAACCGCTAAACCCCCTCCTAAGTTTAAAGCTTGATTATGGAAAATGCTGACGTTTGACATTGTTAATGAGGAATTTGATCCAGCAGCTATCCCTCCCCCAGCTTGAGCAATGCAGTTCCTGATTATAGTGTTTTCGATTATAGCCGTAGAGCTGTTTACGAACATGCCCCCACCAGGATTACTTGGACTATTGAGTACATTGTTATCATTGTTGACCAAGGTAAAGCCATTAATCGTCACTGTTTCGCCACTAATAATTCTTATACAGGTGCCCAAATTACCATCTATTATCGTATTCTCAATATACTGCTGCATGGGGTCAACGGAATACAAGCTGGCAATCGTGATACTGATGCCGTTTGTGATCACATTTTCAATATACCTGCCAGGATACACCAGTATCGTGTCTCCATGCACTGAGGCATTTACCGCTGCTTGAATGGAGGTATATTGCTGGCTACCGTCGAGAGCAACCGTTCTGGTTATTGAACATAGGTATCCACTTAAGATCAGAAGAACTATACTTATATATGCTTTCATCTCAATTCCTTGTTTGTAACAGTGGGGGTGGCATGCCACCCCCACTCATCGATCATTACTACTTTAGCAGCAGCATTTTATTTGTCAAGACCTTGTTTGGCAAGCTCATCCGGTAGAAGTAAACACCGGAGGACACAGATCTTCCTTGACCATCTTTGCCATCCCAGATCACACTGTGGGTCCCAGCTTGCATTTCTTGATTCAGAAGTGTTTTCACGAGTTGCCCCCTGACGTTGAAGATATCCATTCTCACCTGACTGGTTTCTGCCAGATCATACTTGATCGACGTAACCGGATTGAAGGGATTGGGATAGTTCTGGAACAGTTGAGTTGCTGCGGGGGGTGGAATCTCGCCAGTTTTGGTTAACTGCACCCTAAGGAATCCTTTGAAATCTGATACTCTTGCTGTCTTAGATTCATAGACTCCGGTTTGTAAGTTAAAGACAGCGTATTCTGGAACTATGGAACTAGCTGACTTGGCAGGAAAATACAAGCGAAACTCCACTTCCTTCAAGTCATCGGAAAGATCATCGCTGTTCGTAATATAAGCATTAAGCTGGATTTCACCATCTTTGATAACAGCAGCCCCTTTGCATACTTCATCGATAAACAGCGCAATTTCTGTAGGCTTGTTCCCATCTTCATATTGGTTTAAATCCATGGAGATAAACACCGGGATGTATCCAAGCTGTTCTTCGAAGAAGAAATGCTTTGTCATATCTCTGGTATAAGACTCGGTAAAGGGCGGGTTCGGATTTTCGCCTCCAAGCTTAAATTCTACATCATTGGTTCCAATGTAATGAACCACAACCATTTCTCCGTGATTAATAGCGAGGTTTTCATTGTTCATGAGATATGATCCTAACCACAGATCTGTGTAGAAAGCTGATGGGGGATCTCCAGGCTGGGGTTCATAACCAAAGATGGGTATTCTCACCAATGCCCAGTCCTCTGCCATTATTGCCTTGATATCATTAAGTATTGGTAGCAGGGCATCAAACGGTTTCAGGCTTTCCGGAAGGTAGTATCCCAGATATGTTTCCCTGAATAAAACTCCGGTATTGGGATCAATCTCACAGTTTCCATCCATTTGATCCGGAGCCGTGATAAAGGTCAATGCGACGACACCCATAGAACTATAGTAGTTACCATATACATCCCATAAATAATCAGTGTCTTGAGTCCAAACACCTTGGTTGTTGAAGATTTTCGAGTTCAGAATAGTTGTTGGAGCGAAGGACTGTATAGCAATCCCATTATAGTACTCATGCAATACTGACATCTGGATACCATTTGGTACGATAAAATCCTTGATAATGCAGTTTTCTATCAACACGTTGCCTATGTTATTATAACACACGATTCCACCTGGCTTACTATGCCCTTCTAAGATAATATCTCTTAGAATGAAGCTCCCCAAAGGGTTGTTTCCTTGTACTCTAATAGCTCTTGTTAATGAGTTACTCCCGCCAGAGATAGTTGTCTGTCCCTGTGTCCCGATCGTACCTCGTATTTCCAGACTTGAGATACCTCCTGAAGGTATTCTCACCTATAAGTTTTCATTGTAATTGCCAGGGAATACAATAATACGGATGCTTTCATCATTGTATTCGGGTGAGTCTGTTAAGGCATACACGAAATCCAGAGCCTCACTTATGGTCGTAAATGATCCTGTTCCAGATTGTGCCACCCTGATTGATTGATAGCTGAATTGGTGCAGTTCTACTGAAATTGAGCTTGGCTGGGATGCTGTGCCGTTCTGATAGTTATAGTTCACCCAGACTTTCTTGACTGTGGGGACATAACCGTCCTTAGAAAATACAATTCTCACTTCAGCAGTTGTTAGCAATGTAAAAGGCACTTCCCATGTATCTGTGGAATCTGAACATGTGAATACCACAGGAGCTCCGCCTTCCTCACCAATCCTAACAGCACCGTGAGCTGTAATCCCTTTTCCTGGAGCAAACTTAACCGTAATCCCAGGTCGTACCAAGAGAAGTTCGCCAGCTTGTGTCTCAATGTTATGTGTAAAAGTAGTATCTTGATCTATTGGAGTGATAGATAGAAATCCTGTATCCCCATCTCCGCAGTATATTTCCCGCCAGCAAGAAATCTCTCTTTGGCAGGATTATTGTCATCAATAAATGCCCCTTTTTGCTTCTTGCAACTTTCAGTGAGACGATTTGCAATTTTCGGTGAGACTTTATACCAATCAGCAAGCCCGAAAACCTGCCAATTAAGTTTTGCTTGACAGCATTTGCAGCTCACAGCTTTGTTATATTTATGGAAGAGTGACCGCTAAAATGAGCGGGATACTCGGTATATCGTATTATAACAATGCATTTTGGAATACTAAAAAAAAAGGAGTACTTATGCGAATCAGTATTCAAAAGTATCTTCTTCTGCTGGTCTTTTCTCTGGTAGCTCTCAGCGCTATGGCAGTAGTGAGCGAATATTCGTTCAGCCAGACCGTTGGCACCTACACAGAAATCAGCGGAGGAACCGTCCTGGGAACAACCGCCAATGACAACGAAAGTTTCAATGCGATCCCCCTGGGATTCACCTTCACTTACGACGGAACGGCTTATACCACCGTCAGTATTCAAACAAATGGCTTCATCGCCTTTGGTAATGAAGTCCTTACCAGTACTGTCCCCATCAGCAGCCCCACCGGCACCAACAATATAGTTGCTGCCATCTGCCGCGACATCAAGAGCCGTGACAATGGTGAATTGATGTACCTGCTGAGCGGAACAGAGCCCAATCGCGTCTTCACGGTGCAATGGAAGAACTACCGTCGCGTACCTACCGCCACCGCCAATGACGTATTGAATTTCCAGATTCAAATCAAAGAGAATGGCAACAAGGTGTCCTTTGTATATGGACCCATCACCGCCGTTACCTCCACCACAGCCGCAGCAACTCAGGTTGGTCTGCGCGGAGCCAGCAATGCTGACTTTAACAATCGTACCACCACTACGGATTGGGCTGCCACCACAGCCGGAACCGCCAACAACAATAGCTGCACCCTTAGCGCCACAGTCTTCCCGGCTAATGGCCTTAGCTTTACCTTCTCCCCCGCAGCCGCCGGCGACCCTCCGCTTGCCGCCCAGAATCCCGTTCCTGCCAATGCAGCCACAAACGTCTCCATCTACAGCAACCTCACCTGGGCTTCAGGTGGCGGTATCACAGATGGTTACAAGGTTTATCTTGGCACAAACAATCCTCCCACCAATATCGTGAATGGTACTGTTCAGACCGCTCTGACCTATGATCCTGCCGATTTTACCTATAGCACTACTTACTACTGGCAGATCGTACCTTTCAATACTTTTGGCGATGCTGTGAACTGCCCCGTCTGGAGCTTCACTACCCTTGCCAATCCCACCATCACCACCTATCCTTACAATCAGAATTTTGACGAGGTGACCCCCACTGCTCTGCCTTTGGGCTGGACCACCATCAATGCCAATGGCGATACCTACACTTGGGAGACCTATGCCGGTAATGCCGATACAGCTCCCAATAGCGTTCGTATCCGTTACAACACCACAATGGCAATGAACGACTGGCTGCTGATGCCTCCTCTCGCTATGAATGGTGAATATAACTACAAATTGATCTTCAAGTATCGTGCTGCCAGCGCTAGCTATGCCGAAAAGCTTGCTGTTTACTGGGGAACCACTCCTACAGCTACCGGCCTTTCGAATATGCTGTGGTCAAACGAGAACATCGTAAACACCACCTACGAAACTGTCGAGCTCGTGCTTGATCCTCCCGCTACAGGGAATTACTACATCGGCTTCAAAGGCTACAGCGAAACAGATATGTTCTATCTCTATATGGATACCATATCGATGCTCGAGCTTACTGAAGCTCTGGATCCTCCCACCAGCCTTACTGCAACCGTCAGCGGTTACAATGTCGCCCTGGATTGGGATGCTCCCGGCACACCTCCTCCTCCCACCGGATTCACCGATGGATTTGAGAGCTATGACAATTTCGCTCTTAGCTTCGCTCCCTGGACCACAGTGGACGTAGATCAAAGCACCACCTACGGCATGACCGGGATCACCTGGACCAATGCCTATGCTGCGCAAGCCTTTATGATCTTCAATCCCAGCGCTACTTCTCCCGCCGTGACCGATCTTGCTCCTCACAGCGGTGCCAAGATGGCTGCCTGCTTCGCTTCCACGACTCCTCCCAACAACGATTGGATGATGAGTCCTCCGCTTGCAATCGCAGCAAACGACGTCGTGAAGTTCTGGGCAAAGTCCTATGTCTCCACTTATGGATTGGAACGCTTTAAGGTTGGTGTCTCCACCACCGGTACCGCTCCTGCTGATTTCACAATCATCAGTGGCGCCAGCTACATTTCAGCTCCTGTGGATTGGACAGAGTACACCTATGCCCTCAATGCCTATGCCGGCCAAACCGTCCGCATCGGTATCCAGTGCATTTCCAATGACGCCTTTATCTTCCTCGTAGATGATTTCTACGTAGGTCAGCCCGCTGCCCGTGGTGATATCATCGCCAATGCCCAGCCCGTTTCCGGAAGCTATTCCCGCGAAATCGGTATTCCTGTGGCTTCCCCGATCAATCCCACCCGCAACCTCTTGGGTTACAAGATCTATCGTGATGGCACCCTGATCAATACGATCACCAATCCTGCCACCACCGATTATGCTGATAACGGCCTTACCGCCGGTAACTACAGCTACACCGTTACTGCTTATTATGATGGCGGCGAATCCGTCCCTGCCGGTCCTGTGACCGCTATCGTGACCGATGCTCTCGCTATGCCCACCAATCTTGCAGCAGCAGTTGATGGCAACGACGTAACCCTTACCTGGGACAATCCCGAGCCTCCCGCCACCGGTGATTGGATCACCTGGGCTACCGAAGCTATGGGTAATTCCGTAGGTACAAACGCAGCCGTCACTTTCGACGTTGCACACCGCTGGACACAGGCCGATCTGGCTCCTTATGCCGGACGCTCCATCACCCAGCTCAAATTTGTACCTGCCTATGAATCATGCACCTACACAGTCAAGGTCTGGACCGGTGGATCAGCCACCAATGCCGGAACTCTTGTCTCCTCACAGATTGTTGCCGCTCCTGTGATCAACGATTGGAATCTTGTCGTGCTCAACACACCTGTTCCTATCCCCACTACAGGCGACCTTTACTACGGATTTGAAGTCAATACCACGGGTGGTTATCCTGCCGGTTGCGATGATGGTCCGCAGATCGAAGGCAAAGGCAATATGATGTACTTCCAGGGTGCCTGGACTACCCTTTCCGCGCTTGCTCCCACCCTTACCTACAACTGGTCAATCAAGGCGTTTGCCGCCTCCGGAACAGCCACCAAGGCAGTCGAGATGACTCCGATCGTGGAGAGCCCCCGCTATGCCACAGGTCAGCTCGCCGCAGCCAGGTTTGAGCCTTCCCGCGTAAACCGCGCCATCACCGGCTACAAGGTATATCGCAATGGCAGCTTGATCGGCACCATCACCAATCCCGAAACCACTACCTACCTGGATATGGATCTTGCCAATGGCCAATACACCTATGGTGTTACCGCCACCCACACCACCGGCGAATCCGATCCCGCCACCGTGGTCGTCGATATCAACGTCGTGTTGCCTCCTGCCATCTTTACGGAGACCTTTGAAGGCTACGATGACTTTGCCCTCACCTTTGCTCCCTGGACTACTCTGGATGCCGACAATTCCGGCACCTATGGCATCACCGATGTCACCTTCCCGGGTTCTGAAGGACCGATGGCTTATATCATCTTCAATCCCAGCGCCACCACACCTCCGCTTACCACTATGACTACCCATGGTGGAGCCAAGATGGCTGCCTCATTTGCTTCCGTTACCCCGGATAACAACGACTGGATGATCACACCCAGAATGACCCTGGGAACCGGCAGCAAGCTGAAATTCTATGCCAGAAGCCATACTGCTCAGTACGGCCTGGAAAGATTCCGCGTTGGCGTCAGCACACTTGCCACAATCATCCCCCAAGGCTTCCAGTATGTCAGCGGCCCGACCTATGTAGAAGCACCCACAGCCTGGACCGAGTACATTTATGATCTCGCCCAGTATGATGGACAGCAAGTCTATATCGGTATCCGTTGCGTATCCAGCGATGCCTTCATCTTCTTCGTCGATGATTTCACCGTCCATTCCAATGGCGGCGGAGTTGCCAACGATGATAATACCGCTCCTGTGCTGCAAAATGCCCTGAGTGGAAACTATCCCAATCCCTTCAATCCTGAGACCACCATCCGCTTTAGCACTGCTCAAGCCGGTCCCGTCAGGATCGATATCTACAATACCCGCGGTCAGATCGTAAAGACCTTGGTCAACGACCACCGCGAAGCCGGAAATCACTCAGTCGTCTTTAACGGTACCGATGAGACCGGACGCAGCATCGCCAGTGGTGTTTACTACTACAAGATGCAAGCCGGTAGCTACAGCAGCACCCGCAAGATGATCCTGATGAAGTAATACAGTAGAGATAATCTACCTAGCGGGATGCCTACGGGTATCCCGCTTTTTTATGCTTACCATCCCCCCTTTCAGTGAAATCCTCCTAAAGCCATATAGAACAGCCGCTTGATGGATGATCATCCATCCTTCATCCATCCTGCAAGCAGGATACAGGCATCCTTTCAAGCAGCAAGCATAGACCTGATATCTATTGACAAAATAAAGCAGTGGAGAGAGCTTGCTACATCAAGGATATGGGAGTAGAAATGAATAGATACGTCACTTGTTGCGGATTGTACTGCGGCGCCTGCGTAAGCATCTTTTTGCAGGAGAAAGCCGAAGGGAATGCAAGCTTGGAAAAGTTTAGCTGGGAATACGAGGAAGAGCTCTGCCCGGGGTGTGCGGCAGGAGAGAATAACCACTGCGAAATCACAGCCTGCTGCATCGAGCATAATGTCCAAATCTGTGCCTTTTGCCCGGAATTTCCCTGCTCGGTGATCCGGGATTTCAGCCGGGATGAATGGCCGCATCACAAGGAAGTATTGGAAAATCTCCAGAGAATAAAAGAAGTCGGAATCGACCAATGGCTCAGTGAACAGAAAGACAAGTGGAGCTGCCCCGCCTGCCAAGCACGCAATCACTGGTATCAGAACAAATGCTACAATTGCGGTGCGGAATGGGAAGCCAGATACAAGCTGGATTAGCTCATTTTGATATCTATGTGCTCCTAAACTATCAATATCTCTTGACATCTCTGGAGCAGACACAATACTGGGCTTATTAGGAAAAAAAGGGGAATCTAATATGGTCAGGATTTGTTTGATTTTACTCTTTCTGGCGCTACTCATGCTTGTGATCAGCGGCTGTGATGATTTCTATCCGGGGCCGGATCTGATCCATTACAGCTTGATTTTGGATGGGAATAGCTCCGTAAGGGTGGATAACAGCTTGATGGTGAGTAGCTGGGGCAAGGCTTATTACGTCTCGGATCAATACATCTTTCACCTGGGCAACAAGCTGGTGCGACGCAGTATGAACCAAGCCGGGGTAGTCCAGATGATCCCGGATAATCTCAGCATCACCGACAAGTACAATATGGCGATTGACACCGATAACCAGTTACTCTACTTCGCAGCCGGCAATGCTATCTACAAGATATCTTTTGATGGCAGCGGTATGGCAAGAATCAGCCCTGATGATGGCGGAATCTATTCCTGCCCTGTGCTATCTCCGTGGGCAGACTATCTGATGGCAATCCGAAACAGCAAGATGATGCGATACAAACTCGATGGCAATAGCTGGCAGGAGATTCTGCCAACCATCAATGCAAGCTATGCCGTCTATATCCCCGAAACAGAGCAGTACTATTTTTTCAGAAAATACTACGAAGCTAGTTCTTACAAGCTGGGGCTTTTTAGCTATGTTTTGGGAGATACTATTAGCGCTCCACTGATCAATCTGACAACCACAAGCAGTGATTTCAGGCCGGAGTGTATGGTCGATCCCAGCGGTAGATACTTCGCTATGAAGATACAGATTCAAAGCTGGGATGGCTATTCCCCCGGCACTATCCTGGTGTACGACCGGATAGAGCAGGATCGGATCGAGCTAGCAAAAGGCTTTTGTTTTACCTTTTCACCGGTCGATGATACTATGATTTATTCCAGACAGATGCATGGAATGGCTGATCTAAACCTGATCAATCTCGATACCCGGCAATTGACACTGCTATGGGATGGTTACATTAGCCAGAGCAGTTACTCCTATTCGCTGGAGGAATTGTATTGGCGTTTTGATGGTCAGGTGCTCCATATCAGAGGCTATAAGGGATACCGTAATACCGAAAGTAAATCTCATAGTGCCAAGCTGCTTGAACCCTCCGGGGGGGATAGATGATCAAGAGCCTGGGCTTACCACTACTGCTCCTCGCTTTAGCCTGCTTTGTAATGGTAACAAGCTCTTGTGTCGATAATGAGAACTATACTTACAATTACAGCTATGAACTCTGCAAGCTTGATAGCGCAGGGACAGTCACCTGGGTGGATCTGCCTGCAACCAATCCCTTCACCAATTTGTTGCAATTGATCGATGGCAGATTGCTCTTCATTCGTGATTCACTGGTAATTTATACCCCTGAGACCAAGAGCCTTCAACATATCTCCAAGATAGACTATCCCAACAATCTTGATCTCAGCTTGGATGGGAACTACTGCTATTTCCCGCGGGATGGCAAGATCATCAGACTGCATCTGAATCTATTATCTCAGCAAGCTGTGCTAAGCCCTGCACCCGGCAGTACTGACAAATTCAGCCGCCCCACTATCTCCCGCGATGGCAGATATCTATCTGCTCTGAGGGGCTATGGCTCCAATAGCGTTGCCTCTATTAGCTGGATAGATCTGCTTACTGCGGAGCAATACGACTTTCCCGGTGCTTATCAGTATAGTTTTCGCCATGCCTGGATCGAGATTGGTGGCACCGGGATCTACTACATCTCCTCTGGTAACGATTTGAAGCGGATGGGTATGCAAGGTGCCGGCGATGTGACTATCCGCAGCGGTATCTCCTGGTCTTATCCCAGCTATGACAATAGGTATCTGGTGTGCTTGAATGGTGAATACCAGCCCCGACTGGTCTATCGGGACAATCCCTCCCTCACCTGGTATGACACCGATATCAATGCCAAGACTCGTCTCTGCAGAGGGGCAAATATGATCTATTACTTCAAAGATACCCGGCTCTGGAAGATGGATATTGATAGCGGGCAGACCAGCCAGTTAGTCTCCGGAAGCGTAGGCGGAAAAGATATCTACAGCATTATAGATGCAGCCCCTGCTTGGGATGGCAGCGATGCATACCTCTTGGTATCCTTTCGCAAAAAGGTATATTCAAAGGACAAATATCCGCTCTAATCCCCTGTATTGATCCTGAAAAGATCCATTCCCAGCAGGATGAGAAAGCCGCTATTGCGCAGATTGTCCTGATTCAAATCCTGCAGATCAAAGCTGCTAAGATCTGAATATAGCTGTATCTCGGAGTAAAAGATACGGGAAAAGCGGCTGCCAAAGATCAGCTTGGCACCATAAGTCACCTGAGGCAGTTCGTAAATCACATCCGTCGTCAGTTCACTGCCATTGGAGCGACGCCTGGTAAGCTCCGCATTGACTATTGAATCAAAGTAGATTCCCCCGCCCACGAAGTATTGATTACGGTTGTGCCGCGTGGGAAATTCATAGATGGCTGTTACCGGAATGTGATTGACAGAGCTTTTCAAGACTCCTTTGGTGTAGAGGCCTTGCTTCAGCTCGATCGTATTGCTGCGTTTGATGCGGGTTCCATCAATCCTGATCGCCACATTGGGTCTCAATTGGTAACGCAGAGTCGGAGCAAAATATCCCAGATCGTCCTGCGACCAATCAGAGCTATCTTCCAAGCTCCCCAGCACACTATTGCCAAAGCCGACTATCGCTCCCAAGCTCAGTTTTTTCTCATCTGTCTCCCCTGCGTAAAGCACTGCCGAGACCAGACTGAGCAGTAATAATAATGATATATGTCTCTTCATCGTGATGCCTCCTCTTTAGGGTTATAAAGGTTGATGCTGTAGTTCAAACCAATAAATGCCCGACGCATATTGCCCGCAGGAGTGCCAGGTACTTTGAAAGTATTGATATCTGACCAAAAGCGCAATTCCCATCGGCTTTTTTCCGCTCTGATCCCAATCTGGACTTGCGCTCCAGGAGTAAGTGCCTCAAATGAATCGCTGATGCCAATCCTCTCCACCTGATCTCCCGGAACATAGGTAATGGTCTTTCTTGCCGTCGCAGAATGGATCAGATCGGTATATACGCCCACGCCCAGATAGATGTCTTGTCGCGGATTGTGAGTGTTGATCGTCCAGTTTCCGCTGGTAAATATACGTACTGCCCTGCTTGCGATTTTGAGATCCATATCCAGCATATAGGGATAAGGATGGATGTATCTTTTGGTGGCACTGTGAAGCTGATCATTGATCCCTGCTCTGAGCTCAAAACTATCATAAGGCTGAAATACCAAACCCAAGCCATAGGATATATTAGCATTGGCTCGCCAGGCTTCATCTCTTTCCAGGATCATACTGAACCCCGGATAGAGATCCAAGGTAATCTGAAAGCTCGATTGCTCTGAATTTTCCGCAGGCTCCTCTTGCGCCAATGCCAGCTCCGGCACAAGACATAGCAGGACTATCCACAAGACCAAAAAGAAACGTTTCATTCTACTTCTCCCAAAGTAATCATAAGTCAAAAGCTCTATACAATGTCAAGAGCTTTTTTAATCCACTCAAGCAAAAGCTGCCTCAGTGCTCCAGATCGTACTTGGTGAGATCCCAGCCAATCCTCAGCATCAGGCTCTGAGTCCTTAGATCGTATTCCGCAATCTTCTCTGCGCTAAAACTTGAAAGATCCATCAGATACCGCAGCTCAAGATAAAAGCTTTTGGAAAGACCTACTCCCAGTTGCAATGAAGCTCCGTATGCTACCGGGCCATATTCGTCTCGAATACTTTCACGTATGATCTCGTGGACGTCGTGCTCCGCGTAGAGCCTGGCCTTGATGATCGTATCGAGATAGAGTCCCGCGCCGATGTAGAACCTGTTTAGGCTATCATCCTTTGATATTGGGTAAAGCACAGTCACAGGAGTGTGCATAGAGCTGCTGCTGATCTCGCGGATTTGATAGTAATATGTGTCATCCATCATTGTCGAAGACCTGTTGAGCTTGGCAATTTCAGCCCGGATGGCTAGCCCGGTGGGTGTATAATAGGTTACACACGGAGCGAAATAGCCAAGTGACTCGGGTTCCCAACGGGGTGTCTCGCCCAAAGTCCCGATATAGGACAAGCCTCCACCCACAATAAAACCCATATGCAGGCGGGAGGGATTGTGCTCTTCCGCCTGCAGTATTGACGGTATCAATAGGATCAATAAGATCGCTAAGCTGATGCGTTTCATACCTTTGCCTTCTTATACAGTAGCTTGCCTGCTAGATCTAATTTGTAGTTCTACAGACTTGTTTTCATAGTATCAGTCTCGCCCAAATTTGTCAAGTATTCCTCTATGCCTCCCTGGCATCTACAGCAGATCAAGAGCAAATCAAGAGCAAATCAAGTCGAACCCGGTTCGAGGTGAATTGCTCTTGATTTGCTCTTGATCTCCGGAAGACCTATTTGCGGGGAAGGAGGAGCTGATTGCATCTGCTATATTTTCCAAGGACTAAGAGAGGAGAGCGCTTTTACCCTTGATAAATACTCCTCCAAGATACAAAAAAAGCGGAACACCGGAGTGTCCCGCTCTATTCTGCTGCTCAAGAGCTTACATATTGATCTGAATGTTTTTCACATCGGGATATTTTTCCAGGTGTTCCCGGATTTCCTCGGCGATATTATCCCGCCACTGGTCAAAAGACGGGATATTGAGATCGATCAGGACTTCGCCATCGGAGAAGCCAATGTACTTGACCATCTTCAGGCTTACGATGTCTTCCCCGACCTTGGGATAGATGATTTTCTTCATCTCTTCCAGGATTGTATCTTTGCTGAAATTGGGAATTTCCTTGAGGCCATTGGCGATCTCATAGTTTGAAATAGCCGATTGCAGAGTATCCGCAGCCAACACGGAGCAATGCACTTTGACCGGAGGAAGGCCATCTAGGGCTTCCATCGCATCGCGCCAAGTGATCTTCTTTGCCTCTTCGAGAGTCTTGCCCTTGGCAAGATCCGTAATGATGCTGCCAGTGGCGATATTGGACGCGCAACCATAGGACAGGAATGTAACGTCGTCAATCACCAGCTTGTCCTTGTCGATCTTGAGGTAAACGGTGACCTGATCTCCACAGGCGGGGCTGCCTTCGGTAGCTGTGGCATCCGGGGCTTCCATTTTTCCAACGTTGTGGGGATGCATAAAGTGTTCTAAAACCTTCTCTGAGTATTGCATTTTATTGCTCCTTTTCGGCTATGGCATTGTAAAGAGGGCTGCGTTTGCGGAGTTCTGCGGTGATTTCCGCCAGTTTCGAGACTACTGTATCGATCTCGGCGCGAGTGTTGTAGCGGCTAAGGGTAAACTTCATCGAGCCATGCGATTGCACATGATTTTTGCCTATCGCCATCAGGACATAATTAGCTTGCAGGCCCTGAGAAGCGCAAGCGCTACCGGTGGCAACCGTGATGCCGTGCATATCCAGCATCATCGTGATGGCTTCACCTTCGATATAATCAATTGAGATATTGACGTTGTGCGGAGCGCGTCGATCGCCACGGGGACCGTTGAGCTCGACGTGAGGAATGGTCGCCTCCATCTTGTCTATCAAGTAGTTTGAGAGCTCGCGAAGTTGGGCTTCGGTGGCGGTTATATCTGCAAAACTAAGCTCTACAGCTTTGGCAAATCCGGCGATCAGGGCTATATTCAAGCCACCGGTCTGCAGATTATCGACCCTGCGCACCCCGTGAATCAATTGACCCAGCTTGGTTCCTTTTCTCTGGTAGAGAGCGCCAATGCCCTGAGGACCGTGGATCTTGTGTGCAGAGATCGCCATTGTGTCAATCCCGAGCTTATCCAGATCCAGGTGCATCTTGCCATAGGCTTGCCCGGCATCAGCATGGAAGTATATCTTGTGCCCTGAATCATCCAGAATCTGCCTGATCTCTGCCAGGGGCTGGATGGTGCCAATCACGTGGTTCACGATCGTAGTCATAAAGAGAAAAGTCTGAGGCCGAATGGCTGCTTTGAGTTCGTCCAGATTGATGAAACCTTCACTATCTGCGGAGAGATAAGTGACGTCAAAGCCCATTTTCTCAAGGTAGGCGGCATTGGTAAGTAAATCGGGATAATCGACTACTGAGCAGATGATGTGTCCGCCGGGCTGTCCGTAGGCATAAGCAAGGCCTTTGATGGCGATATTATTTGCCATTGTACCACCGGAGCTAAAGTGAATCTCATCGGGGGAAGCATTCAGCGAGGAAGCTACGACTTCTTTGAAGCGATTGATGGCAGTATTGATCTCCTCTCCGGTCGAGACGAAAGATCCGGGATACCAGTACTTTTCAGTGAAATACTCCTGCATCGCTGCCAAGACCTGCGGATCAGGCTTGCTGGTGATGCAATTGTCCATATATATCGAGCCTTGTTTCATTTCTTCCCCTTGCTTGCTTGCTTTGTATAGCCGGCGTGGAAATCCTCCAAAGTATAGGAGGAAAGGACCTTGCGGAGGTCTTTGGATAGTTTATTGAATACAGAGGACAAACCGCAGGGACTGCCCAGGCAAAAGCTATCTTTACCGCCGGTACAGGCAGGATCAAGAGAGTTATCGCCCACAGCGTCCATTACGGTCGCAATATTGATATCCGAGGGCTTTACGGCAAGGACGTATCCGCCGTGAGAACCCGGACTGCTGGTAATCAAACCCGCCCCTTTGAGTCCGCTGAGCAGGTGCTCCACATACTTCTTGGGAAGCTCCTGTCTCTGGCATATCTCGCGGGCGGAGATTGCCTCTTCACGCTTATCGACCATCTCGATCAAAGCACGTAAGGCGTATTCTGTTCTAGTGTTTATGGCCATTAGTAACTCCAAAATCTTCTTCTAATAACATAGTATTTTAATAGGCTATTCTTGGCAAGAGAAATCTACTAAGCCGGCTTGTGATAAAAAATTGCGTTGTTTGAGGACTTTGAGATTTTGCTTGACGGAAGACTGGCTGTCAGTGGGATAGGGCGGTAAAGAGTATGATAAAAATTGATTCCATCACCTGTTCCTACAATACGACGCCCGTAATAAGCGGGCTCTCGCTGGAGCTGTATCCGGATGATTTCAGCGTCCTGATCGGTCCCAATGGGGCAGGTAAATCCACTTTACTCTATGCTATTATGGGTTTTATGAGGCTGCAAAGCGGCAGTATCCGGATAGCTGATAAAGAGCTGGGAGCTTACAAGCGTGGGGAACTTGCCAGGCTGATCGCCTATGTTCCTCAGGAATCTGTATTTAGCTTTGATTTCCAGGTAAGGGATCTGGTGCTGATGGGGCGCTATCCCTACCAGGGCTTGCTCGAGACATGGACTGAGGAAGACCACAGAATTGCTGACGCGGCTCTGGAAAAACTGGGTCTATCAGCCTTTCGCGACAGGTGGTTTTCGCAGCTCTCCGGGGGTGAAAAACAACGTGTCTTGATCGCCCGCGCTCTTGCTCAGGAAACTCGCTATATATTCCTCGACGAGAGCCTTTCCCAGCTTGATATAAACCATCAAATCGAGATAATGAGAATGCTGAAAGAGATAAGAAAAGAGAGTAAAATCGGGATAGTCCTGATCTCGCATAATCTCAATCTGGCAGCGAACTATGCCAGCCGAATCATATTCTTTAAAGATGGCACAGTGATGGCGGTCGGCAATCCCGATGAATTGATGCGCAGTGACTTGCTAAAGGGCTTGTTTGGGATAGACCTCGCGCTTTCGGAAAATCCACTTTCGCGCAGGATGAATATCATCTACCCTAGCTGATACTCTTGAGGTACATACATTTCCGGATCTCAGCCAGTGTGGATTCTTGTGCTTCAAGAGCTCAGATTTTTCTAATCAGTTCCAAGTAAGTCGGCAATCGCTTCCCGTGCCTTTGCGGGATAGATCTCTCCATCGGTGGACAAGGCAGCAAGATCCAGGTAATAGCGAGCCAAATCATACTGCTCCCGGGCGAGAAAGATCATACCCAAGTGATAGCTGATCTCCGAGGGAAGCTGTTCGACCGTAATCTTGATCTGAGATGCGTAAAATAGTGCTTTATCATAGTCTTGCATCAGGTAATAATACCAGGCAAGGCTATCCAGATAGAAGTCGTTTTCCGGATCCTGCTCCACCGCCCGGTGAATCAGCATCCCGCCCTCTTCGAGCGCATCCTCACGGAATAGCAAAGCGTAGCCCAGCGAGTTTAGCAAGAGTCCACTCTCAGGATAGAGCTCTATACCACTGCGCATCAAGGCGATAGATTCATCCGGTACGAGATTGTCCTCGCTATATTCCACTACCAGAGTAAAATCCCCCTCTCCACCCTTACCGCGGGAGATCAGGGTACTGGCAAAGCTCTTTTTGTAGTCCAGATACTCTTCTTCAGTGATCAGATCCCGCAGAGCCTTGCTGTAATGAACCAGATATGAGATTGCTTCACTATCGTTTATCACCTTGGTGGCTTGGGTGAGAAAAGCCTCGTATTGATCTGTTTGATACTGGGATGGCTCAACGACCTGATCGGCAGTGGTTACCAGCAGATAGAGGCTTAGGATAGTCTCGTAATCCGCTACGCTGTATAGTTTTGCCAGTAGTGGCTCAAGCTCTCTGGAATCAGCATCGATAATCGCATCAGCGATCAACGCAGCATAGCAACTGGTAAACTTGGGATCAGTTGCCGATATCTCCGCTAGCTTTGCTTCGAGTGCCCCCAGCCTATCCTTGTCACGACTGAATAGAGCTGCCAGGCAGAATATATTGTAGAGTTTGGGATCTTCAGTGGCAAAGATTTCCTGCTGTAGCTTGAGGATCAGCTCGGCACTCCCCTGCCCCAATACCTTCTCCAGAAACCGGTTCATCCTATCCTTATCGGCAGGATATCTATATGACTGAAAGAGTGTTATGGCAGATGCGTTGGAACCCAGATTGAGAATCAGTTCCAGCTCCAAATCCAGAGATTCCTCGTTTGGCTCGATCTGATTGTAGCGTTGCACCAGCTCCAGAGCTTTGCTTGGATTGAAGTAGTCATATGTCTGAGCGAGACTTAGTAGCACGTCCGGCTCAGGATTTGCAGCTTCAGCTCGTGCTAGGGCATCCAGGTTGAAGCTCTGCCTGAAGCGGTAATCATAGACGAAACGTAAGAAATGGATGCGGCCGGTAGGGTAGCGGTCTTCGAGCTCGCGTAAAGTCCAATCCAGCCTAATTGTATCCTGCACTGCCAGATAGCTGTTGTAAAGATTGTGTAGTATCTGTTCATCCAATACGATGCGCTCTCTGGTTTTCTCTACATCGGACGCCAAAGCATCCAGATCAATCTGCCCGGCGTCAAAACGGTATATACTATTAAGGAGCAGGTGCTTACGTATTTGATAGCTTCTTGTTTCGTAGGTGAGGGCTTTCCGAAAGGCATCTTCTGCTACATCATAGTTACCCAGTTGCTGATTGTAAACACCTGCAAAAAAGAAGTATAGCGAAGCATGACTGGGCTTTGTCTTGCTATTCTGGGCGATAACCCTGCGGTTTTGGCTGCAAGCTCCCAGCAAGCCCATTATGAGCAGTCCAAGGATCAGAAATCGCTTCATTCGGCTACTTGATTACCAGTGTTCGGGAGATCATCTGCAGTTCCAGTAGTATAGCAAGTTTATCTCCGGCAGGGAAATAGACGCTGTTATCGACTATATAGGCGCGTTTGGTATCCGAATGCCAGAAGGCAAAGCTTTGGAAGGCTCCCCCGATCAGATGGGTTCTGTTTTCCCACGGGCCGATCAAGCGCCAGCCTTCGTATCCTGCAAACTTGAACCGCTCCATCCTGATCTTGTCTTTGAAGATGGTATCTCCCTCAAAGTATTTGCCCCATATATGGTTACGCTTTTCGAACAACCAGTTTTCGGAGACGGAATCAGCCTGCATCGCTTCGTAATATACGGAGATGTATTTATCGGGTATCTCCCGGTTTTCGGCTCTGGAACGATAGAGCAAGGATAGAAAGCGTCCCTCGGCATCGTTGGAATAGAGCCGGTAGTTATCCGGAACTTTCATCGTAAAGGGATAGTTTTTCCAAAAGTCTGGGCCAATTATCTTGGATCTAAAACTCTGATAGGCGAGGCGTTCCGCATATCGCTTGAGCAGGTGGTTGAAGATGTTTTCGTTCTGAAGCAGGGCAATCTTGGCAAGGCGGTCGCTGTCGCTGCCCAGAAGATAGAGGATCACTTGGTCTCTGGAGTGGTGATTCTTTGAGATAAAAAGATCGCCACCGGTCTGCGTAACTCGATCCAGATAGTCTTTTGGCAGGCTGGAGCGCATGTGGGTCGAGACATCGTCAGTCCCATTCAGATCACCGATAAAGACTAGATTCTTGTAAGGATAGAGTTCGTTAAAGCGCTTGAGTTCAACAGGGATCAGGTTGAAATAGCGTTCATTGTAAACCAGGCTGATCTCACGCTCAATCGAGCGGCGCAACAGGGATTCCAGGGCTTGCCAGTTTTGCCTGCCGCAGAAGACATAGACGTCGTTATCCTCTCCAAATGCCAAGGGTTTGGCATAATCCAGGATATTGTCATAAGCTGTGTAGCGATCGGGAGAAGCGCTGCTCTTGCCACAAGCAGATATTAGCAGAAGAGCAAGCGAGAGAATTATCAGTAGATAGTGTCTCATAAGTCTATCCTATTTAATAGGTTTAAGGTAGTTGATCCCACTGATCACCGTGATCAGAGTGACCAGCCAGAACCAGATGGCTATGATCAGTCGGAAGCTTTCTGAGGGGCCACCGGCAGCCCAGACTATCAGAGCGGTAATGATACCCAGCATCTGCATAACAGTCTTGATCTTACCGAGTTTGTCGGCAGCTACGATTATGCCCTTTCTTTGGTAGATCTCACGAAGTACCGTGATCAGCAGCTCCCGCCCTAGGATGATCCAGAAGATCCACTGGCTCAAGCGGTAAGGATCGATAAAAGTGAGTCCGGCCAGGGCTGTGAGTACCAGGAGTTTATCCGCCAGGGGATCCATAATCTTACCGAAATTGCTGATGATATTGTGTTTACGTGCCAGATAGCCATCCAGGAAGTCGGTGAACGATGCCACGCAGAAGACGATCAGAGCCAGCCAGATTGTAACAGGACGATCACAGAAGAATAGATACCAGGCAAATACCGGAATCAGGAGGACTCTGAGCAGGGTCAAAGCATTGGGAACATTACGGTTCATCCGTGATCTCCGGCTCCGGCTCACTTACTTTGACCTGTATCTCGCCCTCGTGCAAGCGGTTATCATGATCCATCAAATGGATGAAGATCATTACCAGCAAGCTGCCAATCAAAAGCGTTACAGCCACTGCACCCATGTACCAATACGGCAGGATGAAGGCTAAGACATTCTGCCAGGCGAGGATGGCATAAGTTCCCAAGCCAAGTACCAGGGGCACCACCAATAGCATAATGCTGTGGTTGCGAGTCTGTGATTTATGGCGAAGGTAATCGACTACGGAGACTTGCTTGCGCTTGTGCAGCAGCAGCAGTCTCTGCTCAAAGTGCATTCTGACAAAGATAAAGACTATCAGCAGCAGAATGCCTATCAGGATGTCGCTGAGGATTTTAAGGAGGATCAAGCTCTTTAGCTTAGCTTCACTTTTTGCCCAGGCAATCGACTGTGCATCGATGTCTTCTTCCGGGATAAACTGGCGCAAGGTATTGATAATATTGGTCTTTGCCCAGCGTGATGCAGGGATAGCCCTGAGCTCTAAGGTGATCAAATCAGGAAAGCTAAATCCGGCAAGCAGGTCGTCAGACACCGGTAAGCTATAAGTATCGACCAATTCACGTCCTGCCTGTGCCCCGGTCTCAAAATGGAGACTGTCCAGCTCCGGAAAGCGCTTTAGCTCTGCCATCATAGGACTAACCTTGCTGGTATCGGCTACATAAGCATAGATCGGATAGGAAGTGAGATCTTCCAATTGCTGCTGTTGTGCTTCTTCAAACTTGTAATGCACGGCAATCCAAGCCATTGCAAGGATGCTGATCAGGGCAAGTATCGCATAGAATCTGGAGCTCATATTATCCTCTGTGTCTGATTCGGTAAATCAAGTATTTATATGTGTCACGGCTAATACAGGTCTCGAACTTGTCAAGTGAAGACTTAGCTACTGCCTCGAGGACTGCTTTGTCTCTGTCTTTGGGATAGATCAGGATAGCTTCCCCATCGGGTGCCAGATTGCGGCTAATGCAATCCATAAGATCATCTATAGTGCAGCTTAGTTCCTGTCTGCCAATGGCTCTGCTGATAATTGGAGATGATCTGCCGGATTCCACTGGTTGCCAGGGAGGATTAGAGATGATCAGATCGTATTTAGCAGGCGCAAGCCAGGATCTCAAATCAGCCTCGATAAACTCGATCTGAAGCCCACAGCGAAGCGCGTTATCCCGGCTGAGCATAACTTCTTCCTTTTGGATCTCCAGCGCTGTAATGCGCCAGTTTGGCCTTTTAAGCCCCAGCATAATGCTCACTGCCCCACAGCCGGAACCCAGTTCCAGGACATTGAGATCCTGAATTGTATGATGCTCAAGAGCCGCCCCCACCAATTCCGCGGATGCAGTTGTGACAGGCTGGTAGCGCATATCCTGATAGATAATCAGGTCATCAACAGGCAGTTTGATCGCTTTGAGCCGGCTCTCGCTCAGCGTGAAAGCTCCAACATCCGATCCAGACAAGCAACTGCCCTGGCAGCAATCTGTGGCTCCACCTCTATCAAATGCTGTTCCTTCTGAAGTGCCAGGAGCAGGTCTTCTATCCCCGTCTTCTTCATATTCTGGCAGATAGCTGCTGTGGAGAGCGCTTCAATCTTCTTGTCCGGGTACTTGTATTTGAGGTAATCCACCATTGCATTCTCTGTCGCGAGGATCACTTCATCGTGCTCCGCCACATAATTCATCATCCCGCTGGTGGACATCACCATATCGGCAAGCTCCAGTACTTCATAGCGGCATTCTGGATGAGCTAATAGTTTGTATCCCGGATACTTGGCTTTTACTTCGTTCAAGTGTCTGAGCGTAAGTCCCCAGTGATGCACCGGACAGTATCCATCCCAGACAATCACGTTTCTGCCAGTCTGTTTGGCTGCCCAAGTACCCAGGTTCTGATCCGGGACAAAAAGAATCGGTGTGTGTTTGGGGATGGAATTCACTATCTTTACCGCGTTGGAAGAAGTGCAGCAGATATCGCTTTCGGCTTTAACTTCCACCGAGGAATTCACATAGCAAATCACCACCGCACCGGGGTGTTGAGCTTTGAATTCTCGCAATTGCTCTGCTGTGATCATATCTGCCATGGGACATCCCGCATCTGCCACAGGTAACAAGACCCTGGCTCCGGGATTGAGGATAGCGGCAGTTTCCGCCATAAACCTCACGCCACAAAAGACTATGATATCTGCCTTGGCCTCTTTTGCCAGGATGGATAGCTGCAAGGAATCTCCACGATAATCCGCAGCTTCCTGAATCTCCACCGCCTGGTAATTATGTGCCAGAATGATGGCACTCTTCTCTGCCTTCAGTTGCTTTATCTGCTCTATGATTTCATTCATTTTGTGCTCTTCAGGGCTCCAGAGGCATCACTATCCACAAGAGTAGATAGATGACTATCCCTCCTCCACCCAATAGTGTTAGTCCCACAAACGCCAATCTTACAATAGCCGGATCTGTATTCATCGCAACAGCTAAACCGCTGCAAACACCACCGATCATCTTATCCCCACGCAGGCGTAAGAGCCTGTATGCCGGTTGCTGACCGCTATAATCCATCTGAGGCAGGACGATCCAGAGCACTATGTAAACAACCAGGCTATTGCCAGTATTGAGGAGTAGTAGCAAGAAGATCAGCCTGATATAGATGGCTTCGAAGCCCAGGGATTCAGCCAGACCTCCGCAGACTCCTGCGAAGACTTTGTTTTGGATAGAACGATGTAACTGCATAATTATACTCCTAAAACTCAGTGTCCGGTACTGCCAAATCCGCCATCAGCACGCTCTGTAGCGCCAAGATCGGGGGATTCCTCCAGCTCAATCTCGGGAAGCTTGCTGATCACCATCTGGCAAATGCGCATTCCCGGCTCGATCCGGAAACTCTCATTACTCAGATTTACCAATATTACTTTGATTTCTCCGCGGTAATCGGCATCGATGGTGCCGGGACTATTGACTATCCCGATCCCATTGTTAAGCGCCAGCCCACTCCGCGGACGAATCTGGGCTTCAAAACCAATAGGCAGCTCAATTGCCAATCCGGTCGGTACAGCAAGCCTGGCTCCTGGAGCCATTTCAATTGCCGCGTCAAGATCTGCCGATAGATCATATCCAGCGCTATGCAAGCTCATCTTGAGAGGAGCTACAGCACTATCGCTCAAGAGCTTGTATCTAATCTTCAAGACTTTCTGGTCAGGAGGTAATCAGCCAGAATCTGCAGCATCCTGGAGCGTTCGCCCAAGCCACCAATCGCAGTCTTGGCTTTGTGAATCAGATCTTCGGCTTGCTTGCGCGAAGCTTCTATTCCATAGACTGAGGGGAAGGTTGCCTTTTGCACATCCGCATCTTTGCCGATGCTCTTACCGAGCTCTTCCTGAGTGCCTTCGATATCCAAGAGATCATCCACGATCTGGAAGGCTATGCCGATGCAACGTCCATATTCTTCTATCAGTTCCAGCTCTTTCTCAGGAGCTCCTCCCGCCATCGCACCCAGCCTCAGGCTGAGATTGATCAAGCGTCCGGTCTTGTTTTCGTGAATATAATTCAGAGTCTTTTTATCGACCTTCTTACCCTCGCAGGCAATATCCATCATCTGTCCGGAGATAAGCCCGACCGCACCGCATTCGTGAGCTATCTCGCGCACGAATTGAGAGCGCAGAGCCGGATCAATTTCCGCTAAAGTAACCAACTCAAAAGCACTTACCAATAGCGAATCTCCCGCCAGCATCGCCTCACCCTCGCCAAATACCGCATGGCAGGATTTCTTGCCTCGGCGATACTCGTCGTTGTCTATATCAGGCAAATCATCGTGGATCAAAGAAAAGGTATGGATCATCTCCAGTGCTGCGGCAACCGGGATTATGGGCTCTACATTGTCCTGATAGAGCTGAAATGCTAACATTGCCAGATAGGGACGCAATTTCTTTCCACCTGCGAAGATGCTATAACGCAATGCCTTGTGGACTTCTTTGGGATACTCGTCTTTGCGGGGCAGGTAGCGATCCAGGATGATATTGACCAGCTCCTGCTTTTCTTTCATATCTTTCTTGAGTAGTACTTTATGATCCATCCGATTCCTCCCGGGGATTCTCGGCTAATAGTTCCTTTTCGACGCTGGAGAGCTTGGCTTCGGCTTCGCTGAGTTTATTGCGGCAATGCTTTAGATATTGCATACCCTTCTCATAAAGAGACATAATCTGCTCCAGTTCCACATTGTCGGATGCCATCTTCTCGGCTATTTCTTCCAGTATGGTAAGCGCTTTCTCAAAACTGAGCTCCCGGATATTGTCTTTCTGTTCCATAAGCTACTCCCTTTCGTGATAGACGGCAATTATATAGACAGACTTGATTTTGTCAATTACAAAATGGTGACAATAGCTAAAACCCTGCCCGTTTTCTTGCCAATCCAAGCCCCACGCTCCGTAAGCCGGTTGCTGATGCCCCTCGTTTGCTTAGAATCCAGTGCCAATCCATCCAGTGGGTAATACAGCCCCTTACTCCCGATCAGCTCAACACTTTCTGACAGAGCAATCAATGACAGAGTGCTTCCTGCGGGATATTCCAGATGAGTCTCCTGATCCAAAAGAAAGACAATCTGATCCGCGCTTTCGATGCGGATTCGAGCTCCCTTTCCCTCGCCCAGGCTGAGATTTTGCACCAGCGCAAGGGCGTGGTCAAACCTGCCTCCCAGGTCATTGCAGATCACAATCTTACGATAACCCCGCTCCAGCGCATTCAGAATTGCCAGCTCCGTATCGGTCTCATTCTTCTCTACCGGATAGCGTAGTATCTCCAAATCATCTTCAAAACTGCCGGTCCATTCCTGTGCCAAAGAATCCAAATCCCCGATCAATAGCCCCGGCTTCAGCCCAAGCAGTTTCGCATACTCATAGCCCTTATCTATAGCAATAACAATATCTTGCATCTGGATGAAGCTATAGCCGCTAACAATACTTTGAGGACTGTGATTGGTGATCAGCCAGGCAGTGCCGGCTTTAGTTGTTTGAATAGGCATAGATGGTTTCATCTATGAAATTGAGATATTCGGAGGGATTGACCTTTTCACCCCCAGCTATTACCTCATAATGCAGATGCGGTCCGGTGGAAAGCCCTGATGATCCCATCAAACCAATGATCTGTCCTTTGTAAACCCGGTCCCCTTCCCGCACTTGGTTGGAATAGAGGTGCGCATACATAGTCTCATATCCGTTTTCGTGATCGAGCCGGATAAACTTGCCATACCCCTCGTCATATCCAACCCGCTTGACAACACCTGCTGCCGTAGCATAAATCGCTGTACCGATATCATTTGAAAAGTCTATCCCAAAGTGAAATTCCATCTCCTGATGAATGGGATGGAAACGCAATCCCCAGCCATCTGAGACTCTACCAAAGCAGGGATATATCGATGGCGCTCCGATCTTGGATATCGGCTTGCGAACCACTTCATCTTCTCCTTTTATCGAGGCGATGAGAGTATCCAGCCTTACCTGAAGAGCACCCAAACGATTGTCAACGGTTACGATATAAGTCTGATTGTCTTTGTACTTGCCCACATAAGGATATTCTGTCTCATTCACCGGGCTGCGCCCTGTCCGAAGCGAATCAAGCATCACATTGATGCTATCCAGGGTGCTGCTCATCGTGGATATCTGCTTTTCCAGACGCACTTTGAGCTGAGTATTTTCGGTTCTGAGAGAATTAACTTGGGCATTCTGAGCCGCAAAATTGCTATAGCTGATGAGGAGGGAAATGGTGGAAATGACCAGAAAAACGAGTAGTAACAGCAATCCCCAGAGCCAGATCCGATGGATGCTTAGCTCCCGTTCGCGACCATCCATCCCATATTGGTAGGACACTCTCAAACGATTTGGCGGGATAAAATCTTTCTCTTCGTTTTCCATATCTTTATGACGGTGGTGCAACTTATGAGCCAAAAGCCGGTGATTGCAGACATCGATTGCAGTTTTTTGGCATCCCGTGGGGGAATCGAACCCCCGTTGCGTGACTGAGAATCACGAGTCCTAGGCCACTAGACGAACGGGACACAGCTTACACGAATCAAAATTTGGCGACCCCTAGGGGAATCGAACCCCTCTTGCAAGAATGAAAATCTTGAGTCCTAACCGATAGACGAAGGGGTCGCGAAAATGGTGATCCAGGTTGGACTCGAACCAACGACTCTCTACTTAAAAGGCAGATACTCTACCACTGAGTTACTGGACCTCGCTTGATCGTGTTTTGCCAAAGAATTTGGATGGCGCTTTTCTGTCAAGAAAAAATCTCTCGTTTGCTCTACCCCAAGCCTGGCCACTCATCCAATTGTTAAAACCTCACTGAAGCTTCAAAATCAGTCACGTTTGCCTCAAAACGGGATATCCTAGTCACAACAGCGGTTTTCGGGACTGGTAGTATTCCAGAACTATCCCAATCCCTTCAATCCGGTTACTTCGATCAAGTATGATCTGGCAGAAACCAGTCAGGTGAGAATGGATATCTACAACGTCAGGGGACAACTCGTGAAAACACTTCTGAATCAAGAAATGCTTGCTGGAACCCACAGCGTGATCTGGGATGGCAAAGATGGTCAAGGAAGATCTGTGTCCTCCGGTGTTTACTTGTATCGGATGACTATGCCTAACAAGGTCTTGACAAATAAGATGCTGTTGCTAAAATAGCCACTTTAGTGGCCTTCTCTTTCTGCCTGTTTTCCAATACGATAAGAGCGTTTCCGTCTATCAGCTTAGCCTCAACTGTAGCTTTGATCCTATAAACGATTCAGGCTATCTGATCAACGTCAGCTTCTTTGAGCTGAGTTTTCTACCGTTTACAATCAGATTAACCAAGTATATTCCGGATGAGCATCTGGAATTTTCTGCATCTCTACCATCCCAGAAAGTGAGTTGCTCACCAGTCTTTCCAGGGTCAAGGATAATAGTCTTAACCCTTTGTCCTTTAATGTTGTAGATTGTTACACTAGCATTGTTAACGCTCTCAGGTCTGTCACTTCCACTGTTTAGGGTACTCACCTTGATATTGGTAAAAACGCTAAAGGGATTAGGATAAGCTGTAAGACTGAGTGCAGGAGTACCCGGAGCTGTGGGATCATCATTAGCCACAGGTGGAGCTCCAAACTCAAAACAGCCCATATCTATCCTACCTTCCCAGACTCTCTGGTTACCCGCCAGATCATAAGGCAAAAGGTTC
>PHBP01000007.1 GCA_002842035.1 Candidatus Cloacimonetes bacterium HGW-Cloacimonetes-2
CACCGATCTATACTACAGGTATCCCCGTGAACCAGTCGATGACCATCAAGGTCAAGGCTTACAAGACGGACTGGATACCCAGTATCACACATACAGCCACTTACAGCATCACCGGCCAGGTAACGATCTCCAGCCCGATCTTCAATATACCCGCTGGAATCTACACCAGTGCCCAGACCGTAAGCGTAATTGGCAGCCCCAATCCCACCGATGCGATTATCAGATACAGCACAGACGGCAGCGATCCCACAGAGACCTCACCGATCTATGCAAGCCCCTTCAATATCGCCTTGAACAGCAGCCTCACTATCAAGTTGAGAGCTTTCAAGACAGATTGGATACCCAGCCCCATCTATACCGCTACATACACAGTGACAGGCCAGGTACAGCTTCCCGCAGTGGTCTTTACTCCTGCTCCCGGAACTTACCAGACTGCTCAGAACATCACTCTGAATACAGCTACCGTACCTACTGGTACTACTCTCAGATACACCCTGGACGGCACAGAGCCAAATGATCTCTCTCCTGCTTATACAAACCCGATCGCTTTGGGTCTTAATACTAACACGACAATCAAGGTCAAAGCCTTCAAGCAGGACTGGATACCCAGCTCAACCGCTTCCGGGACATACGTGATCACGGGACAGATAGTCTTCAACGCTCCTGTCTTTGATCCTCCCCAGGGAATCTACTACGTCGCACAGACCGTAAGTATCAATGGCACTGTCCCTTCAAATGCGGTGATCCGTTATACTACAAACGGTACAGATCCGACCGAGGCTTCTCCTGTGTACAGCGCACAGATTCCGATTACTCAGGGAACGACCACCCTCAAAGTGAGAGCATTCCTGGCAAATTGGACACCCAGCGCAGTACAGACTGCTGTCTATCAGGTAACCGGACAGGTTGCGATGACCAGCCCATACTTCAGCCCTGCACCCGGTACTTACCAGACCCCTCAAAACGTCACAATCAATACAACAACCGTACCGAGCGGAGCTAGCATCTATTATACTATGGATGGCACAGTCCCGACTCAGTCATCCTATATGTACCATGGCGATCCTATCAATGTTCCGCTGGATACGAGCATTACATTCAGAGCCAGAGCCTTCCTGAATAATTGGCTTCCCTCCGAAGTGGCGATTGCCACCTATACAATAACCGGGCAGGTTGCTATCACCGGAAGCCCTGTATTTAACCCTGCTCCCGGAACCTACACAAACCCGATCTCGGTATCAGTGAATCCGCAAACTCATCCGCTCGGCGCTACTCTGAGATATACTACAGACGGAACAGATCCAAACGAGACTTCTCCGATCTATACCTCAGCCATTCAATTGGCTACTGATAGCAACACAACGATTAAAGTAAGAGGATATGCCACTGGTTGGGTACCTTCCGAGGTTTACACAGCCACTTATGTAGTTACGGGAACGGTCAGCTTCAGCGGTCCGCTCTTTGATCCTCCTGCCGGTAATTACACAACTGCTCAGATGGTAAGCATCATAGCCAATATCTATCCCAGCGGTGCTACTCTGCGCTATACCACAGACGGATCAGAACCTACAGCAACCTCCGATATCTATAGTACTCCGATTAATATCCCGCTGAATACCTTCGGATTCCAGATCAAAGCCAAGGCATTCCATCCGAACTGGGTGGACAGCCCTGTGATCTCTGCCATCTATAATGTTACCGGACAGGTTACACTGGCAACACCCGCCATCAGTCCTGCTGCCGGAACATATACTGCAGCCCAGACGATCTCAATGGCTCCTGCAGTCCTACCCACAACAGCAGATATTCGCTATACAATGGATGGCTCTGAACCTACTCTGACATCTCCGGCTTACACAGGATCATTTATCCTGCCGATCAACAGCCAGACCACTATCAAGCTGAAAGGTTTCGCACAGGATTGGATCAGTAGCCCGACGGTTACAGCAATCTACAATATCACAGGCACCGTAGCAGATCCCATCTTCAGTGTTGATGGTGGTATTTATGCGGAAGCCTTTGATCTGGAGATCACGACGCCTACAGCCGGTGCTGAGATCAGATACACTACCGATGGCAGCGAGCCAGATCAGAGCTCTATGCTCTATACAGGCCCGATCAATATCGCAGATATGACTCAAAACCTGGGCATCAGAGCAAAAGCCTTCAAGACTGATTGGGTTAGCAGCCAGACGATTGGCGAGACCTATTCAGTGCTGCTCTTGCCTATTAATATCAGAGCATATTCCTATAGCGGTTATATCCGTGTATTGTGGAATTCACCTCTTGCCAGCCGCGCTCTCGATGGATTTAATCTCTATCGCAGAGGTAGCGGTGAAGCAAGCTTCACAAAGGTCAATACCAGTGGCTTGATCAACACCTTCGATGGTGGTTTCTACTACTACGATGACTATGTGATCCAGGTGAATTCTTCTTACAGTTACTATGTTACAGCAGTTTACAACGGAATGGAAAGCTTGGGCAGCGAAACCACCACAATCGAATATCAGACCGGTGATTTGGTGATCAATGACAGCTCCCACGTCTATCCGAATCCAGCAGTGAACTCCTGTAGAATTAAACTCGTACTAAGCAGAAACGACAACGTTCAAGTCTCAGTCACAATTTTCGATTTCGCCGGCAAGCAAATCCGTAGCCTGTCTGTCCCTGCAACAAACACAAACCTGATCGAAGTCCTTTGGGATTTGAAGAATTCAGGAGGTGTCAAAGTTGCCAGAGGTACATACTTCGCGCGAGTTGTGGCTGTCGATGGTGCTAATCGCAGTGAAAAGATCCTCAAGATCGCGGTTCAATAAGGAGGATAAAATGAAAAGGATAATAATGATGATACAGCCCAAGAACCTGATATTGGTTAGCCTCCTCTTGTTGGCTGCCTTCGGTTTGTTCGCTGATGATATGAATAATTCCGCTGCCGCCTATATCCGTATGGGTATAGGCGCGCGGACTATTGCCATGGGTGAAGCCGGCACAGCCACTACCAAGGACGTTAGCTCCGCATATTGGAATCCTGCCGGTCTTACCGAGATGAAAGATATCGAATTTTCCTCGATGTACAATCTCTCGATGGGGCTCGATCGCACCTACAAATACGCTGCCATCGGTAAACGCTTTGATTTCGGAGTTTTGGCTCTGAATTGGATCAATGCCGGTGTCTCTGATATTGAAGGTTACAATGATCTTGACCAACCCACAGGCTTCTTTAGCAACAACGAGCACAATATATCAATCAGCTATGCTAATCGTTACAAAAGATTCAGCTTTGGAGCCAGCCCCAAGTTTTATCTATCCAATATGGATGATGATACTCAGACCGGCTTTGGGCTTGATCTGGGGCTCAAGTATGATATCAATCAATACTTCCAGGCCGGACTGATGGCTCGTGACTTGATCGGCAAGCTCGATGACGACACAATCCCGACACAACTGGCTTTGGGCGTTGCCGGGCATCCCTTTATGGGAGTAACGATCGCAGCCGACGTCGTAATGGAAAGCAAAGAAGATCCCAAGCTAAATTTCGGAGCCGAATACTGGACACCCATTGGTAGAGATCCCGAAGCGGATTCAAAGCTATCTGTGGTCAATATGACCGAGCGCAGCTCTTGGGATGATCTGATGTCAAATTCACAGACCGGACTCAGACTAGGCTTTAATGAAGGCAGATTCACCGTAGGTACCGGTCTCCGTTTCCGTAGCATCCAACTTGATTATGTATATAGATTTAGTAATCACGATATCTTCAACGACGACCATATCATCTCGCTGATTCTCAAGTTCTAACAAAGGGAGCAAGCAATGAGAAAGCAAATACTGCTGATCCTGCTGACAGGAATCATCCTGTTGCTGACAGCTTCGCTGTATGCTCAAAGCGGTTCCCGTTATGCCTTGGAAGCAATGGAATACTTCCAGCGTGGTGAGTATCGCAATGCAATCGAGCAATACAAACTTGCTGATCGGGCAGCTGATGGTCAGGTTCCTGCCTACAGGTTTTGGCTGGGACGGCTCTATATAGCTGATAACGATACACTAAACGCCAGATTATGGTTGAATAGATATTTGGATTCAGGTGAAGAAAGAAACCGAACAGAGGTACAGAACTACCTTAGGATTCTGGATCGCCAAACCAAGATCTTTGATTCCTTTGAGATTTCCAGGCTTCCCCGCTATATCTTCAGCTGGAATTCAGATTACGGCGCGATAATGAGCCCTGATAACAACTATCTCTATTTCACCTCGCTAAGACCTTCCTCCTATGAGAAAGAAAACATCTGGCGCGCAGAGAGATTCTCCTCAGGCTGGGGACGTCCCGAATTGATGCCAAACCTCAACACCGACAAGAATGAGGCAGTGGGTTCCTTCTCAATGGATGGCAATACCGCCTATTTGTTTGGCAATTTCGAGCGCAATAAGATCGATGGAGATATCTATATAAGCACTTTCAATGGAAGCCGTTGGTCGAGCCCTGTAAATCTCACGGCAGTCAATTCCGATCAGGTTGAGCTGCATCCAATGGTCTTCCAGGACAAATGGATGTTTTTCACTTCCTCACGTGAAGGCGGCTTTGGCGGCACGGATATCTGGGTTAGTGAGTTTGCCGATGGTGCTTGGTCACTCCCTCAAAATCTCGGGCCTATGATCAATACTGCCCAGAATGAGCAAACGCCATTTTTGGATTTTGATGGTATCACACTCGTCTTTGCCTCAGATGGACACCCCGGATTTGGCGGATACGACCTGTTTAAGGCGGTGAAGATCGGTTCCGGATGGCAGGAATGGTCGATCCCTGAAAATCTTGGCATCCCAGCCAATTCCATTCGTGACGATCGTTTCTTCTTCCACGCCAAAGATACTAATCAAGGATTCATCAGCACGGACAGACAAGCCTCCGGATACGAGAAATTCATTGCGACAAACTTCGTGTTTACGACTCCTCCCAGCTACTTGGTTAGAGATCCGGAAACCGGTGATGTAATCTCGATCGATGTGGGCGATGAAACACCAGCTGAGATTGAAGAACCCCTCATGTCAATGGTTACAGGCAGAGTCCTGGATGAAGATGGCAATCCTGTCCAAACCCAGATTGTTTTCGAAGCGATCATAGATGGTCAGAGATATAGACAAGTAGCCAATACCGATGCCAATGGGAATTATACACTGGATCTGCCCGCTGGTAAAACCTACGATGTGGTAGTAAACGAGGAAGGCTATATGATCTTTACTCAGACATATACACCTCAAGCAGGAAGCGACAACCTCAATATTACTCTGCAAAAGCTCCGCGAAGAGCGGATCTTTGTCCTGGAGAATATCCAGTTTGAGTTCAATAGCTCCCAGCTTACAGAAGCATCCAAGGTTATCCTGAACAATTCTGTAATTACTCTGCTCAACAATCCCGATATCAAAGTCGAGCTTTCGGGTCACACCTGTAATATGGGTAGTGCAGAATACAACCTGTGGCTTTCCGAACGTCGTGCACAATCCGTGCGCAATTACCTCATTTCCAAGGGAGTAGAAGCCAGCAGATTGACAGCCGTAGGTTTCGGTCTCACCCGTCCAATCGAATCCAACGACAGTCTCGCCGGTAGGATAAAGAACCGCAGAGTCGAGTTTAAAGTACTGGATACTAATAACTAAGAACCATCTCATTAATATAAAAGAGGTTCAGCCTTCGGGTTGAACCTCTTTTACTTTCTGCTTAGATTCCTGCTTGTATCCTGCTTCTATCCTGCATCAATCCTGCTTGAAGAAGCAGGAATCAACTGCCTTGCAATGCTTTAAGATTGTATGATCTAAAGTGAGGCTATAAATGAATAGAAAATTAGATAAAGAATTGGGACGGCTTACGCGTTATTATAGTAAAATTACCATATTCACCACTCAAGTCGATCACGGATATCTCTGAAAGGTCGATCTCTCTACTACGATGATTTTTGATAGCTTCATAGTGATTTTGGCAGATGGGACAGCTCCCGAAAACGACAAATTCCGGCTATTATTTGCTGTCAAACTGCCAGCTGTTTATGAGACACTTATATACGTAGTCCTAAAGTACTATATTACTATCAGTTACAATCTTGTAATAATCGAACTTAGTTCTTGACAAAATGTCAGTATCATTTTTATTGACAATCAGATAACGGCACTAAACGTACTGTAATAATTCACAAGAGCATAAGGTTGTCGTTATTCAGTCATAACTAATTAGGAGATAATAGATTATGCACGAATCAAACTACACAGCATCTAACATTAAGGTGCTAAAGGGATTGGAAGCGGTACGCAAACGCCCTGCAATGTATATTGGCGGCACTAGCGAGCGTGGGCTTCATCATCTTGTCTATGAAGTAGTTGACAACTCCATCGACGAGGCCTTGGCAGGATATTGCGACCTGATCAAAGTTACGCTCAAGACAGATGGATCGGTCGAAGTCGATGACAACGGGCGCGGAATCCCGGTCGATATCCACAAAGATCTCGGCGTTCCAGCCGTTCAGGTAGTACTTACGGTATTGCACGCAGGCGGTAAATTCGACGACAAGTCTTACAAGGTTTCCGGTGGTCTGCATGGCGTGGGTGTTTCTGTGGTTAATGCTTTGTCCGAATGGATGGATGTGAGAATTCACAAAGACGGAAAGCTTTATCAGATGAGGCTGGAGCGGGGTATCCCAGTATCTGAACTGAAGGTTCTAAGCGATACTAACCGCAATGGTACGGTCGTAACCTTCAAGCCGGATGCGACAATATTCGAGACAGTCGAATTCAGTTTTGATTACCTAACCACACGCCTTCGCGAACTTGCTTTTCTGAATAGTGGAGTAAGAATTATCCTCCACGACCAGCGTACAGAAAGAATCCATGATTTCAAGTACGATGGCGGAATCATCAGCTTCGTTGAATACCTCAATCAGAACAAGAAGCCTCTTTACCAGAAACCAATATTTATCTCTGCGCAAAAAGACGGGATGGAATTTGAAGTAGCCCTGCAGTACAATGAAGGCTACCAAGAGAATATCTTTAGTTTTGCCAATAATATCAATACCATAGAGGGCGGTACTCATTTATCGGGATTTAAGAGTGGTTTAACCCGTGCGGTAAATGCCTATATCAAGAATGCCGATCTGCTCAAAAATGAAAAGGTCTCCCCTTCGGGTGAAGATATTCGCGAAGGGCTCACTGCAGTGGTCTCTGTTAAAATTGGCGATCCGCAGTTTGAGGGACAGACCAAGACCAAGCTGCAGAATTCTGATGTGGAAGGAATAGTAAACTCCTCTGTTTATGAGAAGTTGATGGTGTTCTTTGAAGAGCATCCTGCCGAAGCCAAGAATATTACAACCAAGAGCATTATGGCGGCTCGCAGCCGTGAAGCAGCCCGTAAGGCCAGAGAATTGACCCGCAGGAAATCTGTGCTCGAGAGTGGTTCACTCCCCGGTAAGCTGGCTGATTGTACTCTGAATGATCCCGAGAAGACAGAGCTATTTCTGGTCGAGGGAGATTCCGCAGGCGGCAGCGCCAAACAGGGACGTGATCGTGCTTATCAGGCTATCCTGCCGCTTTGGGGTAAGATGCTCAACACTGAAAAGGCCAGGGTCGATAAAGTTCTCAATAATGATAAGATACAGCCGGTTATCCTGGCTTTGGGAGCGGGTATCGGCCAAGAGTTTGATGTCAGTAAGTTACGCTATCACAAAGTCATCATTATGGCAGACGCGGACGTGGACGGAGCTCACATCGCTACTCTTCTGATGACCTTCTTTTACCGCTATATGAAGCCTCTAATCGAAGATGGTAAGCTTTACATAGCCAAACCACCGTTGTTCCTGGTGCGCAAAGGTAAGCAAAAGCGTTATGTCTTCTCCGAAGCAGAACGTGATGCCGCAGTGGCGGAACTGGGCGATAAAGGCGTGTTTATCCAGCGTTACAAAGGACTTGGAGAAATGAATGCGGAACAGCTTTGGGAGACTACGATGGATCCAGCGAACCGTTTTATGATCTCGATCAAAATGGATGATGCTATCGAAGCTGACCGTATGTTTACAATCTTGATGGGTGATGAAGTAGAGCCCCGTAGAGACTTTATACAGGCAAATGCCACTTATGTCCAGAATCTTGATGTTTAATGGAGATTAGAATGTCTGATAACAATAGAATTATAAACGTACAAATCGAAGAACAATTGAAGCAGGCGTATCTGGACTATTCGATGAGCGTAATCGTCGCAAGAGCGCTTCCAGATATCCGGGATGGCTTGAAGCCTTCTCAGAGACGTATCATATTTGCAATGCATGAGCTAAATCTTTCCCCGGGCGGACACTTCCGCAAATGCGCCAAGATTGCAGGTGATACATCAGGTAACTATCACCCTCACGGTGAACAGGTGGTTTATCCTACTTTGGTGCGTTTGGCACAACCCTGGGTGATGAGATATCCCTTGATAGATGGACAGGGAAACTTTGGTTCTATCGACGGCGATCCACCGGCTGCCATGCGTTATACAGAGGCGCGCCTGCATAAAGCCACTATGGAGATGCTTGACGAGCTCGAGAAAGATACGGTAGCCTACAAATCAAATTACGACGAGACCCGTAAAGAACCAACGGTATTCCCTACCAGAATACCTAATCTTCTGGTCAATGGCTCCTCAGGTATCGCAGTAGGTATGGCTACCAATATGCCACCTCACAATATCAAAGAGATATGTTCCGCTATGATTGCCCTGATCGATAATCCGGAGCTTCAACCTTTGGAACTGCTCAATTATATCAAGGGTCCTGACTTCCCCACCGGAGGATTTATCCTCGGAGTCGAAGGCATCAGAGATTACTTTGAGACAGGCCGTGGAAAGATCATCGTGCGCGGTAAGGTCGATATTGAGACCACTCCCAGCGATCAGGAACTGATCATCATCCGTGAGATTCCCTATCAACTGGCAAAGACTTTGTTGATAGAGAAGATGGTGGAACTGGTCAAAGAGAAGAAGATCGAAGGTATCAGCGACATACGTGATGAATCCGGCAGAGACGGTATGCGCTTGGTGATCCAAGTGAAACGCAATCACGATGCACAAGTCGTGAGAAACCTACTCTACAAATACACACAACTTCAAACTACCTTTGGTGTGATCAATCTCTGTCTTGTGGATGGAGTGCCCAAGGTAGTGCCGATGAAGGATATGATCCTGAACTTCATAAACTTCAGACATGATGTTGTACTACGTAGAACTTTGTTTGAGCTAAGAAATGCGGAAGACAGACTTCATATCCTGGAAGGCTTGAGGATTGCTCTGGATAACCTGGACGAAGTAATAGCCACAATCAGAGCTTCTCAGACGCCTCCTGAAGCTAACGAACAACTACAAGCCAAGTTCGGTCTATCCGAGATTCAGGCAAAAGCTATCCTGGATATGCGTTTGCAGAGACTCACAGGCTTGGAACGGGAAAAGATAGAAGCTGAATATCAGGATCTTCTGGTACTAATCAAGAGACTAAGGGATTTGGTTGAGAGTCGCGAACTACGTGCTGATCTCATCAAACAAGAAACGACAGAGATCATTGAGAAGTTTGGTGATGCGCGCAAGACCACTATTATAGAAGCTTATGGCTCCAGCTTTAATATGGAAGATCTGATTGCTGATGAGTTGGTAGTTGTGACCATCACCCACGATGGCTATGTAAAGCGTATCCCTGTTGACACCTATAAGGTTCAGGGACGTGGAGGAAAAGGACTCTCGGCATCAAATCTGAAAGAAGATGACTTTATCCAGTATCTCTTTGTAGCTTCTACACACAGCTACATCCTGCTCTTTACCGATCATGGAAGGTGCTATTGGATCAAAGTCTTTGAGATTCCAGAAGCCAGTAGAACAGCCAGAGGTAAGGCTATAGTCAATCTGGTTCAGTTCCAGGGGCAAGAGAAGATCAAGGCGTTTGTAACTCTCAAGAGCTTCTCAGAGACTCAGAATATCCTGATGTGCACTCGTAATGGCCTTGTGAAGAAGACTTCTCTCAAAGCTTTCTCCCGCCCCCGCTCCATCGGTATCCTTGCTATCAAGCTCAATGAGGATGATGAGCTGATCGATGCCCGGATCACAGACGGCAACGACGATATCCTGCTTGCTACCCGCAATGGTTATTGCAACAGATTCAACGAAGCAGACGTTCGTCAAAGCGGTCGCTTCACTATGGGTGTACGCGGCATCAAACTCAGAGATAAAGACTTTGTAATCTCGATGACTCTGATCAAGCCGGAAGAACAGATGGAGAATGGAGAAGGCATCCTGCCCAGCATTCTCGCAATCAGTGAGAACGGCTATGGCAAACGTACTCCAATTGATTCCTATCCTGCTCACAAACGTGGCTCAAAGGGCGTGATAACACTCAAGACTACTATGCGTAATGGTCATTTGGCTGCTCTGATGAAGGTCAAAGATGGTGATGACCTGATGATTATCACCCAAGACGGTATGATCATACGCCAGAAAGTTGATGAGATCTCCCGCGTAAGCCGTAATACCCAAGGCGTCAGGCTGATCTTCCTCAACGATGAAGACAAGGTAAGAGATATTACATACGTACCTGCCGAGCCCGATGACGAACAGATAGACTCTGAGATTGACAAGCTGCGTACTGAAGCGCCTCTGGAGATACTAGCTCCTGTCGATGATGAGGACGAGCTGGACGAAGCCATCGATGAGATAGAAGAGATCGAAGATACAGAAGAAGATATAGACGATAATGAATAAAGCTCTGTTAGCGGTCTTGATGATACTGATCCTGGGCGCATGCTCAGTGGGCTACTACATCCCGATCAGTTCAGACAAGGTCACTACAGAAGACAGATATGCCATAATCAGGACGGATAGCTTGCTCATAGCTGTCCGTCCTTATTACTACCCCGACACAGGCAATAGCTATTCCAGTCGTTTCTTCTCGATTTACCTCCAAGTACGCAACAACAGCAGCCAAAACCGCGTACTCAGCCCCGGCAGCTTCAGCATCCTGGCAGATGGACGCCAATTTGACTACATCCCCCTGCAATTGATTCTGAGCAGCACCCAAAGCAGTCTCTTTCTGGATCAGGGAAATTGGTTCGCAGAGCCCAGCCTCTTTCCTGATACCACTGATCCTTATGAAAAGGAGAGAGAGCACGCCCTGGAGCTGATCAATAATTACTTCAGCTTTGGTGATTTGATCCCCGGTGGACGCAAGGAAGGTTTTCTCTTCTACAACCGTGATCTCCAGAATAAAAGACAGATCACCATAGACGTATTTGGCACCCCGGTTAGTTTCGGCTATTCAAAGTAAACACTTGTCTATTCTGGATCAAGCATTTATCTTATAAACAGACACGCCAAACATGCCTGTTGATTAATATCACGAAGCTTGAAGGCAACATATTTGATGTACCGGCGATTTTTATTGACTGGATTTGGACAATACCCAGACTGGCGACATAAACACAAAGAGGTTTTGAATGAAAGGTAAAGTGAAGTGGTTCAACAAGAACAAGGGATATGGCTTTATCATCACTGATGATAACAAGGAATACTTTGTTCACTGGAAATCGATCGTAACCAATTCCCCCCGAGAGCTGAAAGTGCTCGAGCAAGATGAATACGTAACCTTTGACCTGATGGATACTGAAAAGGGTGTGCAGGCTATAAACATCATCAGATCCAATCAATAACTTAACTGAGTAAAGCTATAACGGGTGATAGCTTCAGGGCTGCCACCCTTTTTTCTATCCAGAGGATAATATGCCATTTTTACCGATGAGTCCCCAAGAGCTCAAAGCCCGCAATTGGTCACAAGCTGATATCATCCTGATCAGCGGTGATGCATATATCGATCATCCCAGCTTTGGCGCAGCCATCATTGGCAGAAGCTTGGAAGCTGCAGGATTCAAAGTTGCTATCATTGCCCAGCCCGATTGGACTAAAGACGAGGATTTCCTCCGTCTGGGTGCTCCGCGTCTCTTTTTCGGCATCACTGCCGGCAATATGGATTCTATGGTAAACCACTACACAGCGCAAAAGAAGATCCGTCACGATGATGCATACAGCCCCGCTGGCGTAGCAGGCAAACGCCCAGATCGCGCCAGCTTGATCTATACCAACAAGATCAAACAGCTTTTCAAAGGCGTTCCTGTCGTGCTGGGCGGAATAGAGGCTTCCCTCAGGAGGATCTCCCATTATGACTATTGGAGCGATACCGTCAAAAACAGCATTCTCTCGGATAGCAAAGCTGATCTTCTGGTATATGGAATGGCAGAGCCCACAATCGTGGATATTGCCCGTTACCTGGATCAGGGTAAGTCTCTCAAAGAGCTCAAGGACCTGCGTGGATCAGTAGTGTTTGATGATCCAAAGGCAGAGATCAATACTCTGGATATCCTTCCTGATGCCATCGCCTCCAAAGATAAGCTCATTCATCATCAGCTCTATCGCCGCTTCTTCGAGCGTTTCAATAGCCACACCCTCTACCAGATGAACGGTGGCAGATGGATCAGACACAATCCACCGGCTCTACCGCTTACTGAAGCCGCTCTGGATGCCATCTATGCGCTTCCTTTTGAAAACGCTCCCCATCCTTTTTATCAAGGCCAGAAGATCCCTGCCTGGGAGCAGATCAAAGACTCGATCACCAGCCATAGAGGCTGCTACGGAGGCTGCAATTTCTGCGCAATCGGCTTGCATCAGGGTAGAAAGATTCAATCCAGATCAGACAAATCTATCATTAACGAGGCGAAGCGTATGAGCCAAAGGACTACTGGTAATGATAGATTTCACGGCAGCATCTCCGATATCGGAGGACCGACCGCTAATATGTATGCCAGTTTCTGCAAGCTTGGCTTTCCCGAAAGCTGCAAACGCAGATCCTGCCTATTCCCAGAAGTCTGTCCCAATCTGGTCTTCGATCACAAGCTCCAGCTCAAGATGCTCGATGCAGTAAGCAAACTACCCGGAATTCGCCACATCTTCATCTCCTCAGGAATACGATTTGATATGGCAATCAAGAGCCAGCCCTATATCAAAGCCCTGGCTGAACGCTACACCGGAGGACGGCTAAAGCTTGCTCCCGAACACGTAGCCCACAAGACCCTTAGCTTGATGGGAAAGCCTGATATTTGGCTCTATGAAGACTTTAGCAAGGAGTTTTTCAAACAGGCAGACAGCTTGGGACTAAAGCGCCAGATCATCCCATACATCATCATCGGACATCCCGGCACAAGTATGGAAGATGCACAGGAGCTTTCCAACTGGCTCAAAAAGAACCGCATCAAGATCGAACAAGTGCAGGAATTTACCCCAACACCAATGACCATCTCCACCTGTATGTACTTCACCGGCTTGGATTTCGAAACGGGTAAACCAATCTTCGTGCCAAAGGGACGCCAGATCAGAGAGCAGAAGAACCTCGCTCTGTGGTGGCAGGATAGCAAGATTCACTCAAAACCCAAAGCATACACCAAGTCTTCTATAAAGCGCTCCAAATAAATCCTTTATCTCCCGAGAAAGAACTCCCCCATCCCCGCTCTTTGGTTGAAACGATGCTAATCACTTGTATCTCAGCTATATGATGCTTGTTCATACAGGATTCAAGCAGGATACAAGCAGGATAGAGGCAGGATACAAGCATCCAATCAAAGGGAGGGCTGGAGGCTTTACTTAAGCTTCAAGCCAAACTTCTCAATAATCTCTCCCACGATTCTCCCACAAAGAGGGAGAAAAGTGAGAGTATCCTGGGAGATACCTTTGATGGAGCTTAAGGGAAGCTTAGCTGAACGCTTGCAATTCTGAGGATGGGGATTATACTATCTAAAAAATTACTATTGGAGACAAACAATAATGAATAAACTCATCCTATTCATCGCAATCAGTCTGATGGCAAGCCTTATCTATGCTCAGTTCAGCATCGATTTGGAGACTGGAGCAGCTTTCTCGGGGTATAATGATCTTAGGATTCCTAATGATGATTTGTCCAGCGATCTCTCTTTGTCTGAAGAGCTGGAATCCCCTGTGGTTTGGGCAAGCCGTGCCAATTTGCACTATCTGATCACCCCCCGTCACGAGGTATCACTATTGGTTGCTCCGCTGAGAATCAGCCCCTCCGGGACAGTGAATCGTGATATCATATATCAAGGCGAGACCTTCACAGCAGGCGACAAGATAGATGCCAGCTATGTATTCAATAGTTACCGTCTGCAATACCTCTACCGTTTTCCAAATCAGAACGGGATAGTAAGGGGACTGGGGCTTAGCCTCAAGCTCCGCGATGCAGAGATCAGTCTGGAGAATTCCACGACCAAAGCAAGCAAAGACAATACAGGCTTTGTACCATTGATAGGCTTTGAATTTGGCTATGATTTTAGTGACAACACGGAGATATTACTCAAGGGTGAAGCGCTGGCATCAAAGTTTGGACGGGCTGAGGATGTACTGCTGGCTGTAAACTACGATATCAATGATATGTACAGCCTGTATGGCGGCTACAGGATTCTGGAAGGCGGTGCCGATGTGGACGAAGTCTATACTTTCTCGCTCTTTCATTATACAATGATCGGAGCAAAAGTCCGCTTTTAATAGGCTTTTCTCTTCATTCTGCGGAGAATCAGCCAGACCGTAGGACCAGAAAAGGCAACTGTCACTGCGTCTGCCACAGGCATTGCGAAGACCAATCCCTGAAATCCGAAGAGCTTGTTTAGCAGAAAGATTGCCGGGATATAGACAATCCCCTGGCGTGAAATGGCTACAATCAGGGATGGGAGAGCTTTTCCCATAGCTTGCAGACACGCCATAAAGATCATACCAGTTGCGGCAAATGGTATCGCATAGACATAGGCTTTGAGCATTACAGTGCCCGGGGCAACTACCAGCGGATCTTTGATGAAGATGCTGATAAGTTGTTCAGGGAAGCTGGCAAAGAGCAGTATTCCAAAAACCGACAAGACCAATGCAATAGCCAGCGATTTCTTGATCACTTCCCGCATTCTTTTATAGAGCTTTGCACCGTATGTGTAGCCTATTAGGGGCTGTGCTCCGATAGAAAGACCGATAAAGACAAAGATCGGGATCGAGAAGACTCGCATACTCACACCCATTGCTGCCACACTGTGATCTCCATAAGCCGAGGCAAGCCTGTATGCTACGGAACTGCCTATACTCATCATAACCTGAGAAAGTGATGAGGGAACGCCGATCTTGAAGATTTCGGTAAAAATCTGCCATTTCATCCGTATGTAGCGCAGAGCAGGTTTTGCAGGACTATGATCTTGAATATAGTATCTGCCGTAGTAAAGCACAGCAATCAGATTGCCGATGATAGTAGCAACTGCTGCACCTTTGACACCCATCCCAAAGCCAAAAATAAAGAGCGGATCGAGCAGGATGTTTGTCCCGGTGCCTATAATCATACCAATCATCGCCACCCGGGCAGCCCCTTCGGCTCTCAGGAGCTGAGTCATAGCAAAATTGATCATTACTATGGGGCTACAGGCAAGAATAATGCCCAGATATCCCATTGCGTGGGGATAGCTATCCGGGCTGGCTCCGGTCAGATTGAGGATTTGAGGTAATAATACCAGGCCTGCAACGCCGACAAATACAGATAAGATCAGGCAACTAGCCAGCGAGGTGGAAGTAGTTGCTTTGGCTTCGTCATAGTTCTTTTGCCCCAATAATCTGGATAGATAAGACCCTCCCCCGTTGCCAAAAATGCCTGCTAAAGCCATCTGCAGCATTGATATTGGTAAAGCGATCGTTACCCCTGCTACTTGGTAAGGATCGTTGAGTTTGCCGATGAAAAAAGTATCAGTGAGATTGTATAGAATCTGCACGACCATACTGAGGATGGTCGGGATTGCCAAGTGGAGGATGGCGCGTGTAACAGGCGCGCTTTCCATTATTTGAAGCTTTGATTTATCCATTGATGCCCAGACTAATTTTGAGCTTACTTTGTCAAGCTTACAGTCACTCTACAGAAAAGAAAAGCCATCCCCCGGGATTATCGGAGGATGGCATAAATCACCAGGATGGGATGCTTTATCTGAAATAGTAGTGCAAACCTACCTGCGGGATATACATTATAATTTCATCATCGCTGCTAAAGGTAATAGGCAGATCGATGGTAAACTTGAAGTGACGATCCAGGGTAAATTCGAAGCCCGGACCAGCACCGACTGTCCACTTGTCTGTGTTGACAGTCTCTTCCAATTCAGGTACGCTCTCGTCCAGGACATATTGGTTGTAGCTGCCGGAACTGAGATTGTATCTGCGGGTGAATTGCTTCTCACGACCGATCTTGTAAGCTCCACCCATCGCTATGAAAAAACGGGTCTTGGGGGATTGATCGAGAATATAGATGTAATTCAAGCCAGCGGTGAGACTGGTTCGGCGGCCTCTGCGAACATAATCTGCTGTATTGCCGCTAGCTTCCAGCTCGTCTTGCCAGAGAGTTGTGGGGAACTTTACGTCGTTGCTGCCGTAGGTTGATGCGCCCAGAGTAGCTTGAAGTCCGTGGGTATCACCAATCCAACGCATTACATAACCGCTGCCGGAGCTGGAACCAAATTGGATACCCAGCGACCTGCTTTCGCGATACTGAGCGCTCAAAGGAAGAGCAGCCAGCAGTATCAGCACAGATAGTACTAGTAATCTTGCTTTCATACAAACCTCACTAAATTTATTCGAAGTTTACACGAGGTGCTTGAGCAGCAGCCTCATCAGCCTTGAAGAATTCAAAGCTCTTAATATTGAACATACCTGCTATAATGTTATTGGGAAATACGATAATGGTCTGGTTGAAACCGGTGACCTGCTCGTTGTATCTCATACGTGCTACACGAATTCGGTTTTCGATGCCTTCAAGCTGGGATTGCAGTTGGAGGAAGTTTTGATTTGCCTTGAGCTCGGGATATTGCTCCACAACGACCATCAAGCGAGAGAGAGCTGAGCTGAGGCTTTGCTGTTGAGCCTGGAACTGAGCAAAGGCGTTCGGATCAGTCAGAGCTTCCTCAGGAAGGTTGATCTGACCACCCATACGTGATCTGGCCTCTGTGACAGCAGTAAGAGTCTCTTGTTCGAAGTTGGCTGCGCCTTTGACCGTCTGTACCAGGTTTGGAACGAGATCAAAACGAGATTGATAGACGTTTTCTACCTCTCCCCATGCACCTGTAACAGCAATTTTAGACTTTTGGATGGTATTGTATTTTGAGATCACCGAGCCGGCAATCACTATTACTATCAGTATTATCGCGAGTAGAATTATCAGTCCTTTCTTCATTGTTCACATCTCCACGTTTGAATTTTGATCAATGGTAAGACTACTAGTCTAATTGTCCAGCTTTTTTTTGTCACTCGATGTTTATTGTGCCAGATGCTGCTTTTACCCGATACCGGCTCTTGATATTCTCGTCATTGCTAATCCTGAGATCTTTCCTGTTTGTTTGAATCGAAATGCCTTCGCTAATGTAGATCAAAGCAGAGAAGTCTTCTGGCAGTGTAACATTCAGATCAACGGTCTCAGCTTGAATATCAATGGGCAATACAACCTGGATGGTAGATAAATCTATAGTGCATTCAAGATCTCGAGATTTGATCGACAGGCTGCTGCAGCGAGTGCTATCGATGCAGAGATTTGCTCGTGAACTGATCTCGGTAAAGAATCCACTTTGCTTTTGGAGAATAGACAGCTTTGAGACATCTCTATCGGAAGTAATGACTGGGCTGTATCGCAACTTACTCCCCGGAGCACCAAAGCCCTGTGAATTGGCAGTGAAACTCGTAGAATCCGAGACTAGAACATCCAAAGCTACAGACTGGGCAATAAACTCAAGATTGTAGTACGTGCTATCTTGAAGCAACTCGCTTAGCCTGAGACTGTGCTTTCTGGTATATGGTGTGGCGAGTGATACTGCAAAAATGATTAGCACAAGAAGGATCAACATAAGTAGCTTCTTCCATCCTGCCAGTCTGCCTGGTGGAGTAATATGTCTGGCTTCGTCTGGCTTGACTATCATAAAGAGGAAGTAGCTGATTAGGTAAACGAGTGCCCCAGCCCATATTACATCACTCAGGAAATGCCCACCCTGAGCCATCCTGGCAAGTCCGATCAGACTACCATAGATTGCCGCGCCGGTCATCACAATTGCCGAGACTAATTTCTTTCTTTTTCTGATCACCAGAGCCAAAGCAAAAAAGTAATAGCCCATTGTAGCATGCCCGCAAGGGAATGACTTGCCGTCGCTTTCCGGATCTATCTGGAGAGGGCGTTCATACTGCTCTGATCCGCCATACTGCACCAGTTCCCGAGGTCTTGGTCTCCCCCATTGATCTTTTAAGATAGTGTTTACTATCAATCCCGGGCCAATTGCCAAGCACAATACAAGGTAAACGTAAGTGCGTCTGTTTAGGGTTAATCTGGGCTTGCTATAACTTAAGATGTAAGCCACTAGTGATCCTATAACAAGCAAGAGAGCAGGAATGTTTCCCCAGTGATACAGAATACTATACAGGGGATAATCACCCAGTTTCCACTCTCCAGTCCTGTAGAAATAGCTCTGAACCACTATATCCAGATCAGAGAGCCAGAAGAGCAAAGTAGAAGCCAGTAACACCAATAGTGGTATCAGTAGGTCAGGAGTAAAATGGAAATGACGACGCATAGGCGCCGTCATTTCTCTATTATTGTTTTGTGACATTAGTTATTCAGTAGTCTTTTCTGTCTCTTCTTCAACAGCTGTTTCTTCTGCAACTTCTTCAACAGGGGCTTCTTCTACTGCTTCTATTCCTGGTTGTTCTTCAGTTTCAACGGACTCAGCTTCGACCACCGGCTCTTCGACAGCTACCGGTTCGGCTTCGACAACCGGTTCTTCAGCAGCGATCTCGACCACTTCTTCAACTATCGGCTCCTCGGCAGGTGCAGAGATAGTCTCTTCCTGTTCGAGGATCGGAGCTGTTTCATTGGTTTCTTCGACTTCGTCAGTATCGTGTTTCTCTGCTTGAGCTTTCTCGCGAGCTTCTTTCTCAGCTTTCTTCTTTTGCAGCTTGGATACACGCTCTCTCATGAATTGCTCGTGGATTGCAATGTACTCTTCCTGCAAGCGAGGATCGCGTGAGAAGAAGAAGGCTTTGACAGAAAGGATAAGTCTGCGGTTGTCCATATCAAGCTCGATAACTTTCAAGGGAAGCTCTTCACCGACGTGGAAAGCATCTTCGGAATTTTCAAGCTTTGGCAGTGCAAGATGCGAGATGGGAATGAAGCCTTCAACAACTTCTTCGCCAATATGCACGTCAACCAAGACACCCTTGGGGATGAGCTTGCTGATCTTGCCTTTTACTTCGCTATTGACGGGAAGCAGTTGATTCAAGGTCTCCCAAGGATCGCTGGAAAGCTGCTTAACGCCGAGAGCGATACGATGCAAGGCACGATCGATCTGCAGGATAATGGATTCCACTTCTTGACCCTTGCGGTAAACTTCGCGTGGATGATAGATACGCTTTGTCCAGCTAATGTCGGAAATGTGAATCAGACCATCAATACCTTCTTCGATCTCAACGAAAGCTCCAAAAGCCGTAAGGCTCTTGATCTTGCGTGTGAGGACAGTACCGATGGGATAACGATCTTCGATTGTAAGCCAGGGATTAGGCTCCATCTGCTTCATACCGAGGGAGATCCTACGGTTTTCCTTGTCCATTTCCAGGACGATCGCATTGATGGTATCGCCAACTTTTACGATCTTGCGGGCATCAGAGATCTTCTTAGTCCAGCTCATTTCTGAGATATGCACCAAGCCTTCAACACCAGGCTCAATCTCAATGAAGGCACCAAAGGACTTCACGCTAACCACTTTACCGGTGACTCTTGTACCCTCGGGATACTTGATTTCGATGTTTTCCCAGGGATGGGGAACCAATTGCTTCAGACCAAGGGAGATCTTGCTATTCTCAGCATCAAAACCGATAACCTTGACCTTGACTTTGTCGCCAATGGACAGCATATCGGAGGGATGATTGATCTTGCCCCAGGACATATCTGTCAGATGCAAGAGACCGTCAATTCCACCCAAATCAACGAAGGCTCCATACTGAGTGATATTCTTCACTTCACCATCGAGCTCTGCGCCTACTTCCAGTTTCTCCAGAAGTTCAGCACGTTTCGCCTGGGATTCCTCTTCCATTACTTGCTTGCGGGAAAGGATGATATTGCGATGTTCTTCATCAATCGATACGACTTTGAAGGTCTGCTCTTTGCCGATGAATTGATCCAGATTGGGAATGGGCTTCAGGGACATCTGTGATCCGGGCAGGAAGGCGTCGATACCCATTATATCAACGATCATTCCACCCTTTACGCGCCGGCGGATAATACCGTTTATTTTTGTGCCATCTTCACAGCACTGCTTGATCCTTTCGATATTCAGGATGAAATCAGCTTTCTTCTTTGATAGATTGATCTTGCCATCGCCATTCTCCACCTCATTGATGAAGACTTTGATGGTAGAATGCATCTCAGGAATTCCGCTATAAGCAAATTCGCTGATTGGGATCACACCTTCAGATTTGTAACCGATATCAACCATAACTTCTTTGTCGGTGATATTGACTACCAGACCATCCTTAATCGTTCCCTTCTCGAAGCTGGACGAGTATTGCTCGATCATACTGAGCATATCTTGATCGTCCTTGGACATTTCGACTATCTCTTTTGCCGGTTTTTTAGGCTTGGCAGGTTCTTCTGCTACCGGGCTGGGTTCATCAGCTTGAGGAACTACCGCGGGCTCTTCAACTTGCTCGACCGGTGCTTCCTCTGTTACTACTACGTTTGACTCTTCTTGTTCTTGAGCCACTTCTTGGTTCTCACCTGTTGTCTTCGACGTCTGGTCTTCAACGGCATTCAAATCTTCATTCTTAATGTCGTCGAGTACTTCGTTTTGATCATGGGTTAGCATGATTCCTCCTTAAACGTGGGAATGTCCCGGATGCTTGTTGCCAAGTCCGATTCCCCTTTGATTTGCTTAATTTTGTTGTAAACTCGTATTATCATCTCATCGGGTGTTGATGCTCCTGCTGTAATACCGATCGGGGTAGCTGTGCTAATCATATTCTGATCGAGCTCCGCCTCTGTTTCTATATGCATACAGCTGGTATGTTTGGAACAAATGGAATGCAACATCTTTGTATTGGAGCTGTTGTGTCCTCCAATAACAATCATCAGATCGCTGGTTTCCGCAAGTGTCTCTGTGGCATCCTGACGCTTACTGGTAGCGATACAGATCGTATTGAAGATTCTCAGTTCTTTGCATTCGGGTAAAAGCTTGTCCACCAAGGCTTGCAGATTCTCCAGTTTCTGAGTAGTTTGAGATATTACTGCCAGCTTTTGCTTTCCAATGATATTGGGCTCTTCCCCGGCTGCCACAACGGTCGTTTCCTGATTGCCATAAGATACCATTCCGATCAGCTCAGGATGGTGGGAATCTCCCAAAATAACGACCGGATAGCCTTGCTCGCACATCTCTTGCACCAATTCATGTGTGCGTTTTACATAAGGGCATGTGGCGTCAATTATGGTATTACCGCCTTCTATCAATAGCTGCTCTTCGTTTTTGGCAATTCCGTGAGAGCGTATGATCACGATGCTGTCTATGATCTCTGAGGCATTCTTGGCTACGTGAATATTCTGCTCCTCCAATTCTTTGACAAACTGAGGATTGTGAATGATCTCACCCAGAGTGTAAACTGGCTTATCAGGACTCTGCATGGCAGCATCAAGGGCAAGCTTGATCGCCCTCCGCACTCCGAAACAAAATCCTGAATGCTGCGCCAGCATAAGCGGTGCAACAGATCTGATCCGTTGTAGTGCTAGTTTATACAGCAGTTCTACCTGTTCTTCCAGCCCCATATGGCTTGTATCAATGGAGATCGAATCGGCAGCAGGCTTGAGCGGTGCAATACTGCGGTTGCTATCGTTAAAATCCCGCTCCTGCAATTCTTTGAGGACTTTATCGTAGGAGGCTATCACGCCTTTATCCTGAAGCTCGCGATATCTCCGCTTTGCTCTCTCCTCAACATCTGCGATCATAAAGATCTTCAGCTCTGCCTGAGGGAATACAACCGTACCGATATCACGACCGTCCAGCACAACAGCCTTGTCTCTGCCCAGCTTTCTTTGCAGGGAGACCATCTTTTCACGCACTATGGGAATTGCAGAGATGGCTGATGCCAGATTGGAAACTTCTTCACTGCGAATGGCATCGGTAATATCTTTGCCGTGCAGCATCAAGATATTGCCGTGAGGGCTTTGAGCTATTGTAATATCGAGTGTATCCATCATTGCGCTGATAGCCGGAATATCTTCCAGGGCTATGGCTTTCTTGCGCGCTTCAAGAGCGCAGGCCCTATACATCGCTCCCGTATCGAGATAGATGTAACCAAGCCTCTGGGCAAGACGACGTGCCGTGCTGCTCTTTCCCGAGGCAGCAGGTCCGTCAATTGCAATGATAATGCGCTTCATACAATACAAATCCTCATTTTATCTAATTTTTTCGCATGCCAAATCAAGTCAATACTTATTTTCAGATTAACATTGAAGTCAATTGGAGTCTATCATAGGCTTTTTCACATACAATAGCGCTCCAATCTCTTTCTCTTTGACTAGCAGCATCTTAGAAGCCTACTGAAAGCTTCTATCCTGCATCGCCATGCAGGCTTCAAGCAGGATACAAGCAGGATAGAGGCAGCAAAGCAATGAGAGACAGAGCCTTGCGCATTCGATCATCACATATTATCTTGACAGATTCTTTGCTTTGAATTTGGAATGATATTGGCACATAAGTGATTCACGAATATACGGGAGTAGCTCATGAAGAATAAACGTAGCTTGCTCGGTACAGCCCAATTTGGCTTGGTTGTATTACTTTTCTTTGCTTGCAGCCTATTGATTGCAGATGACTATCGGTTTACTACACTGGAGGACTTTGAATCCGGCAGTGTGGAGCTGAGCTCCTGGTTGGATCAGGATGTCCAGCCCACATATTGGAACCTGGATAATACTACTACTTACAATGGCTCTCAATACTCCCTAAAGCTTTACGGCAATACCTGGAAGAGGCAGATCATATCGCCTGTTGTGGTAGATAGCGGAGCTGTTTTTCAAGTAGCAGCTATGACATCCTCTGGTGCCAGTATCCAGGGGATCGGCTTTTCGGATGGATTTCATCAGATATTCTATTCTTTTTCTGGAGGTGCGACACTTGATATCGAAGCTTGGGTACCGGTCTATCAGGGAGCAAATTCCACCGGAAGCTGGAACCTTTACCAATTGCCCATTGCTGATGACTGGTATGCTTTTCTTGATTATCTCCCGCAGATAAATTCCATCATATATGTCAACGACCTGGATGGCGTAACCGGAAACAAGAATTTCTGGATCGATAGCATCCTTGATATCAGCTCTGATCTGCCTGTATCACCAATCGTAAGCATCAGCACAAACATCATTACAAACCGCAGAGTAAACAGCAGCAGAGAAATCGGCATCCAGTTCGATTGCCAAGTGATAGATCCTGATAGTTTCAGTTTTAGCTATTTGTGGGACTTTGGTGATGGAGGAACAGCGACTACAGCCAGTGCGTATCACCTGTTTACAGTGATGGACGACCACCCCTATACAGTGAGTCTGAAAGTAACCGATGACAGCGGTAAATGGGGCTGGGAATCAGTGCAGGTCGGGGTTGATCCCGGAGAAAGCAGATGGCCGGTAAGACTGAACTTCATCGGGGACGTGATGTTGGCTAGAAGGTACGAGAGTGCCGGAGGGATCATCCCTACCCAGGGAGTCAATGCCATCTTTACTCCCACGCTTCCGCTATTGGGGCAGGCTGCAGATCTCACGGTTGCCAATCTGGAAGTAGTCCTATCAAATACTGGGACGCCACACCCTACAAAATCCGTAAAGTATCGGGGTAGTCCCAATAATGTATCGGGATTGGTCTATGCCGGAATCGATGTCGTCTCAATAGCAAATAATCACACTCTTGATTACGGTCTTAGCGCTTTGCAGCAGATGCAAAACAACCTGAGGCAAAACGGTATAGCATTCAGCGGTGCCGGAGCAGATAGCTATGAGGCTTACAGCCCGATTATAATGTCCCGCAATGGGCTTAGTTTCGCATTTTTAGCAAGTTCGGACAGAACCGGCCAGTACAATAACGCCCAGCCCTACCTTCAGGCAGGATATAACAAACCCGGCTTTGCCTATATGACCCCCTACTATATATCACAGCAGATTGCTGCCGTTGAAGGCATAGCTGATCTGAAAATACTTGAGCTACACGCAGGCAGCGAGTATTCCCTGAGTCCCGGCAGCAATTACGACAAATCAGCCGTTGTAGATGACATCGATCAAGATGAGGATTATAGCATTAGAACAGACATCCCCCATATGTGGGATGTTGCGATCAGGCATTACGCAGTGGACGCGGGAGCTGATCTGGTGATATTACATCACCCGCATATTATCCAAGCCTTGGAAATGTATAATGGCAAGTTGATAGCCCATTCGCTGGGAAACTTTGCTTTTGATCTGGATTATCCGGAGACTATGCCATCGATGATCCTGTATGCAGATGCTGATAGAGATGGCTTCTTCAATTACCAGGTACGTCCGATCTATATAGATAATTACTTGCCAAAGCAGCCAACCGGACAGCTTGCTCTGCATATCCTGGACTATCTGGCTATGCGTAGCAGGGAGATGAACACTGTCCTGATGGTGGATGAGGAAAATCTGATAGGGACTGTCTTGGAAGAGCCCCAGACCTATCCTACATTCAATTCGGATTATCGTATGCAATTGGATCTGGTTCAGGTCAGCGGTACATACAATCAAACTGCACCTATCAAACTGGCGAGGAATGGCAGTATATCAGGTGTATCAGATATCAGTCCGGTAGAAGATGAGGAGATCAGGCTGGGTGCTGAAACAATCTGGTATGGCAATTTTGAGGATGAGGGTAGCAGCCTGTGGAGTATCCCCTCATTCTCGACAACGGATATGATAGATGGAAGTCGCAGTGCATACTTCAACGTGAACTCAGGACAGACAACTACAGGTACTATTGGGCAGAAATGCAGATGGTATGATAATACAAAGAGCTATACTTTACATGGCTGGATCAAGACAAGGAATGTGGCATCAGCCAATATCGTGATTCGTTATTATACTTCCCGTACGGGTGGACAAGTCGGCTCTGAAAACATCACAACGAATCTCACAGGTAATAACGAATGGGCTTGGTTTTACAAAGAGCTGACCATACCGTCGAATGCCTGGTATTATGATATCAGACTCACAGTAACCGGGGCTACAGGGGGCAGCCAGGCTTACTTTGATAATGTAGGACTGATCGAATGGACACCCTGGCTTACAGCAGGCCAGATGATTGATCTTCCCTATCCAAACAACTACTACTTTGCTCAGGTTCGCACCCAGGAAAACCCCAAATCGCTGATGTTGAACTATTCTGAGAAAGAATATATGCCGCAGCAAGCACCTGCCAGATTGGCATCAAGCTATTCCACAAATCTGGTAGCTTATCCCAATCCTTTCTCGGAGACGGTACAGATTGATCTTGAGCTGCATAGAGAAGGACTGGTCGAACTCGATGTGTTCAACATTCGGGGACAAAAAGTGGCAAGTCTGATCTCCGGACAGGTTGCTCTTGGCAGGCACAAGATTAGCTGGACTCCAAAGGATAGAAGCGGGTTATCTTTTGCTACAGGTATTTACTTCGTAAGATTGAAACAAGGTTCTGATATTGTATCCAGGAAGATCCTGTATTATAGATAGTTAATGTGTGCTTCCCGGTAGATCTGGCATTCGCCATTCCCAGTTACCTAGAGCTGTTCCGGGGATATTCATTCTGGCTGAAGCTCCCAGATTGAGGACGTCTTGCATCGGTATGATAGCTATCCTACAGGGAGACGATAAGGCAATTTTCTGGATTGCCAGGGCTACATTATCTGCGGTAGGGGTGTCCCCCAAGCCAAGCTCCGGGTGCTTTTGGTAGTAGCCTTTTAGGTGAAGAAAGCTGGGGGAATCAGGGGCAAGCTCATTGAACCATTGCCTGCTGGTCTTGTTATCGTGAGTGCCGGCATAGATGATGCATTGAGGTGGATAGAATTGGGGCTCGGGAACGGACTCCTCAAAGCAAAATTGCAGTACGATCATCCCAGAAAATCCGTTTGTATCACGGTAGTGACATACCTTTTCATTCAAGATACCCAGGTCTTCGGCAATAAAACGATCAACCGGGTACTTGCTCAAGAGCTTGGTAAAAAATGCCTCAGGCATCGCTTCTTTCCAAGTGCCATCAATGGCGTTCTCCGCATCTCCCGGGACTTCCCAATAGTTTACCAACCCAATAAAGTGATCAAGGCGCAGGATGTCGTACAACTGCATAGCGTGATCAATTCGCTCGATAAAGAAGCTGAATCCATCTCTGCTCATCTTGTCCCATCGGTAGATTGGATTACCCCAAAGCTGACCATCAGTGGAAAAAGCATCAGGCGGTACTCCTGCCTGGCTGATTCGCTTTCCACTTGAATCCAGCTTGAAGATATCCTGATATGCCCAAAGCTCTGCGCTATCATAAGACAGATATAGCGGCATATCCCCTATTATACTGATCTGATTGTGATTGGCATAATCTTTGAGTTGTTTGTATTGATCCTGCAGGATCTGCTGCTGACCAATGATGGATGTAATCTGGTCACTATCCTTAAGGAGGATTTTGTCGAAGATATCCTGTGAGTAGCGCCTGTACTCCTCCGGCCAGTTATACCAAGCAGTGCTTTTAAACCGGTCGCTGAGATATCTGAAACAGACATAGGGAATAAGGGCAGGATCCAATTCGCTAAGGATTGACCTGGAAGCTCTAAGCTTTTGATACTTAGCAAGAGCTTTGCTCCAAAGCTGAGATTTTGTGATCTGCACTTTGGCGTAACTGACTCTATCTCCGTTGTTTTGGGTAGCTTTTAGCAGATCACCGGGCTCTACCAGACCTGCTTCAGAAAGCAGCTCAGGGCTTACAAAATGAGGATCAATAGCAAAAGCGGAGATTGGATTGTATGGTGAGTTTCCATAGCCACAATGGGACAGAGGTAGAATCTGCCAGTACTTATGCGACTCAGTCTTGAGATAATCGATGAATTTGTAAGCATTAGGGCCGAAATCACCTATCCCGTAAGGGCCTGGAAGGCTTATGATATGTAGCAGAATCCCGCTGGATGGCATTAGCTTTGAATAATCCTGATTATCGCCATATCGAGCAGCATTGTATAAGTGTCCGAGGGGGATGACTTAAGCTGCCAATCCAGCTCCAGGAGAGCGTCAAATACCTTTTCGAGCGAACTAAGCGAGTAGTTGTTGGCATATTCTATGAAGTCTTTGCGTTGAGATTGAAATAGCTCTGGAACATACTTGGCTGCTATCTCGGATGCTGATATGTTTTTGGTTCTTAGCAGCTGGATTTTTCTGATAGAAGTAAAAAACTTCTGTAGTAAATAGACAATCTGCAGGTGCTCCCAATCAGATGCCAGCATCTTTTCCAACAGCGATAGCGTCAGTTCGAGAGAGCGTTTACCCAGCGCTTTATGAATCTCAGATTGAGCAGAAGACCTGGTTGAGCCCAAGCTACGAGTAACGTCTTCTTCGGAGATTTCAGCTCTGCCGTAGGAAAGCAAGATCAGCTTCTGCAGTTCATTTTCGGCAGTTCCATAATCCAGCTCTATGCGCGCCAGGAATGCTTCAAAAGCTCGGGGATTCATTGTCTTGGCATTAGCTTTGAGTTCTACTTGTAGCCAGGTCTTCATATCTCCGGCATATCTGGGAGGATCACATTGGATTGTTGTACAGGCTTCCTTGATAGTCTTCCAAGAGCCTAAGCGTCCATCAATCTTCTCTGCCATAATGACCACTGATTGGTTCTCCAGAGGATGATTGAAATACGTCGCCAAGGTATCAAGCTCTCGCTTCAAGAACTTGTCGGCAGACTTGATCAAAATCAGCTTGGAAGAAGTAAACATACTGATACTATCGAGGGCATCATTAAGGGCAGCGCTCTTTGTTTCATCCGCATAAACAATGATTACTTCCAAATCTTCTTTTGCCTGTAGCCTGGCTCTAATCCTGTTGCTATACTGATTTGCCAGATAAATATCGGCACCGTAAATCAGATAAGAATCACCTATCTTGATTTTGGACAGTGGATCAGCAATTGCCGTCATATTGCTACAATCAAGACAGTGACTAGGGCCAATGCCCAGCAATAATATGAGAAGTACTTCAGCTTGCTGTTTTGGATAAATGAGATGAGGAGTGATATCACAGCGTAACCAACGACAGCCGCACTAACGAAACCTGCGAGATAGATTGCAAGCTCGGAGGACTGAAGCTCTTTGAAAGAGCTAAGCTCCTTCAGATTTGCTCCCAAAATGGCAGGGATGCTAAGCAAGAATGAATATCTGGCTGCGTCTTTTCGCTTGATCCCACAGAATAGCGACACTGCTATGGTAGTACCGGATCGTGATATACCGGGAATTATCGCTATTCCCTGTCCCAATCCAATAATGACACTCCGTATGAAGCCCATTGAAAAAGCAGGTATGCGGCAATTCTTGACTTTATCCGAGATGAAGACTATCAGACCAGTGATACTGAGCATCAGTGCTATAATCAATGGATTTGGCTTATCAAATAGCTTATCCAGCCAATCTTGGAAGACTAGGTAAAACACGAGGGTTGTTGCAGTTGATAATCCCAGATAGAGGATCCAAAGTCTGTTGTGATAATGAACCTGGTTATCGAGATTGTTTTTCAATTTGAAGAGCGAAATGCATAGTGCCCAAATCTCCTTGCGGAAGTATATAAGCACAGCAACCAGAGTCCCAAGATGCAAAAAGATATCAAATTCAGAACCGGCTGCTTCTTCGGTATGCAGGAAGTACTGCGCCAGTTTGAGATGTCCAGAACTGCTGATGGGCAAAAACTCCGCCAGTCCTTGGATAATTCCCAGAAGAATTGCTTTGAAGAAACCCATAATACTCCTATATAATACTTGGGCTATTATGCTGACCAAGTCTGGATAAAGGCACAAGCGTAAATCCGGCTTGCTTTAATCTGGTGATGAATCTCTTGATGTATTGAAGCTTCGCATCATTGTGGCAGTGAGTGATGGCAATCAGGTTTGGATTGCTATTTGACATCGCTATGATCTGTTGTAATTTCGTTTCAAATGTCGCATCGCTCACGTCTGGAGAATCCAGGAAGATCTTGTTTTGAAAAGCTGGTATATGCGCCTTTTGGGCTACCTGATATGCCACAGATACATTGGATGTTCTGCTATCAAGGAAATACAGACCCTTCTCTTTAAGTACGTTCATTACCACTTCCATTACATCATCTTCCGTAGTGGCAAGGCTTCCCATGTGATTATTGACACCCTTGCAATAGGGTAAGTGATTTATGAATCGATTGATAGTACGCTCTATCTCCGAGGGTGACATTTGAACAAGAATTGCCTCTGGACCGGGATCTACTGCAGGATAACCTATTGGTTCCATAGGTACGTGGATCAGGGTCTCCCGATTCTGTTGCCTGGCTTTATTCATAGTAGAAACGCTGTTTGTTTGGAATGGAAGTATGGCAAACGATACTTCTCTATCCAAGTCCAAGAAACCATCTAACAGGTCTCCGCCTATTGTGCCGAAATCATCGATGACTATTGCGATGCTTTTTCCGGTAACTCTATTCTCGTAAGGAGCGGAATCATAATAGATCTCAACCTGGTACTTTTTGTCGAGTTCCGAATGGCTAAAGACCAGTACCTGTCTCGAACCGGTTTCAGTACCCCGATCCAGCTTACCTCCGGCAAGTTCGACCTGCCCTTTCACAATGATGTTTGCAAAGGTGAGATCAAGGTCTCTGCGATTGACAGGCAGTAAGTAGATTGTCTTGCCATCGGCACTACGTTTCTTAATTGCGTTATCTGGGATTTGGAGCTTGTTTGCCGCTTTCTTGATTGCTGTATCGAGGTAATCCGCTCCGTTAATTCTGGTGCTTTCTGTTTCTACGGTCTCTTGGTTGACAGGAGTTTCTGCTTCCTGGTCTTCCGTGGGTTTGTAGGTGCTTAGCCACCAAATAAAGGCTATTACTGCAATAGTTAAAACCAGCAGTATCCATATTGGTTTCTTTTTAGTTCTAGCTGTCCTGCGTTTTTGTCTCGGCATTTGCTACCTTCAGTTTAATCGGGTGAAATCGGTTTATCAGATACTGTCCCAAGGCTACTATTGGATAGAACAGCAGGTTTGAGATGAAGAAAGAAATCACAATCATCATTACATTGTAAAAGATATCAATGCTGCTGCCTGCATCTATCAGCTTTAGCCTGAGATCAATTCCAAATGCAGAAGATACAAAACTAACAGCGGGATTGACGGCGTATGTGAACATTAGATGATACAGCTTGACTGAACTAAAGATAACCAGAGCTATGAAGCCAGTGAATTTCAGCACCGTTGCTATATTCTTTCGGGCAAATATGATCATATAGTCTATACATCGACTATAACTGATTCTCCTGTTTTTAAAGGGTTTTGTCCATACGCTCTGGATATAGTAAAACATCATCAGTGTAAGAGATATATACTGGAATAAATGAGCGTAAATCCTCTTTTGAGGTACTTGGATTTGATAAAAGTAGCTCAGGAATGACGACAATACAAAGATCATTATCGCCACAAAGAGGATCAGGAGCAGCCCCTTGTGCAATTCCAGCAGGAAGCGAACCAGATCCTTCCTGCGTAGATCCGGATCCCTACGCTCAAGGCTAAAGCTGTAAAACTTCACTATCAGAAACCCCATATAAAACAGAATCAGTAGAAACAATGAGAGCGGCAAGTGATACTGCTTTATTGTTAACAGGTTGGAAAACCAGTAAACCAAACTAACACTATCCAGCATATACAGTATTAGAGTCGGATAGACAAAGACCTGAATACCATTCCATGCTCCAAAGAATATCTTGATGATCCCTTCAGACACCAGTCTAAGCTTGCTTCTTTCTGCTTTAAGTGTTTCTTCCAATGACATTCACCTTTTCTAGTTTATTGATGATTGTAATCTTTTCAGTGCTTCTTCTCTGCCCAGTATTGCATAGATGCTGAAAATATCTGGACCATGTGCTTGTCGGATCAAAGCAAGCCTGATCGGAGTATAAAGCAGCTTGCCTTTGACAGAGAGCTCGATTTGTATCTGTGAGATAATGCTATTAAGTTCATCAACATCCTTTGGATCAATAGCATCAAACGAGCGCAACAGAGATTTAAGCACCGCTTGAGAGGACTCTGCATTTATCGTCTCCAAGTCCGAACCTTCAAGCTTGCTATTCTTCAAAAACATCTCGCAATACTCCACCAATTCCGGCAATAGCGTAGATCTCTCCCTTGCAGTTGAGAGCATCAATCTTGATCGGTCGCTGTGATCCAAAGAATAGCCTTTGGACTCAAAGAATGGCATTGCTCTATCTATCAAATGATCCAGATCCATCTGCCTGAGATACTGGCCATTCATCCAATCCAGCTTGGTGAGATCAAAGACAGCTCCTGCCTTACTTACTCTATCCAGACTGAATACATCACACAGCTCATCAAGGCTATAGATCTCTCTGTCATCGGCAGAGTGCCAACCCAGCAGAGCAATGAAATTGATCAAAGCTTCCTTGAGGTAACCTTTTTCCAGATAAGAATCCACCGAGACATCATTCATTCGTTTACTAAGCTTAGATCTATCAGTATTGAGGATCAGTGGTAAATGAACCCATAGAGGTGCATCCCATCCCAGACATTCGTAGAGCCAGATGTGTTTGGGAGTACTGGAAAGCCATTCCTCACCCCTGATCACATGGCTGATCTTCATATAGTGATCATCGACCACTGCTGCAAGATGGTAGGTGGGAAAACCATCAGATTTGATGATTACCTGATCATCCGACTGAGACGAATCCATCTCGACATCTCCGCGGATCAGATCGTTGAAACGGAATTTCCGTTCATCTGGCATCCTAAGCCTTAGCACGTGACTCTCACCACTAGCCAGCTTTTCCTTAACAACCTCGGGACTCAGATGAGAGCAGCGTCTGTCATATTTAACGAATTCACCATTCTGTTGCTGTTGTTCACGCATTTCTGCAAGAGTCTGCGAGCTGCAAAAGCAATAATAAGCGTGCCCAGATTCTACCAGGCGTTGAGCTTCACGATGATACAGCTTCAACCTTTCTGATTGGATGTATGGTCCATAATCACCTCCGATTCCAGGACCCTCGTCAAGCTCGATTCCCATCCTGAGCAAGGACTGAATCAGCTTATCCGTAGCGTCTTCAACCAATCTGTTTCTGTCTGTATCCTCAATCCTTAGGATAAATTTACCGCCTGTCGCTCTGGCAAACAGGTAGTCGTACAAAGCCGTACGTAATCCACCAATATGGAGATATCCTGTAGGGCTCGGCGCAAATCTTACTCTTGTATCTGTCATAAACTCTTCTCCAAGTTATAGCCTGGAAACAACTCCTTGATTTCATCCATATAGCTGGTATGTACTATTCTGTAATGAGGATGGTATGCTGTTCTAAAGGGATCTGAATGATGCGGTATAAAAGCATTGTCCAGGGTATATTGAAGCAGTATCAGCTCTTCCTCAGTGTGATCAAGCTGCTCCAAAACCAGCCCCTCAATAGTCGCCCAATATGATACCCAATCCTTATGATTGATCTCTCCACCTGTCCTGGAAGCAAAGATCAATTCACATAGCCTGTCCCTGGCAGCTATCCTTTGCGCTCCATATAGTGATTTGAGACAAGTGAGGCTGATCCTTAGGAATCCCTTCATACCCCCAATATCCTGTATCAGTGGATAATAGTCTTTTCGCATTGATTTCAGCTCGATATCGAGATAATCAGTAAACTCCAGGAAGTTAGCTCTGATATGTGTAGCCCCATATACAGCCTGATAAACCAATTTATATAGATCTATCAATCTGCTTTGCGGATGTAAATCCATCTCCATCTGTAATATCTGATTTAGCTCTTCGCGATCAGGTTTGAACGGCATCACCGTCATAAACTATATCTCCCGTTTTAATCACCTTGACCACTTTTATATCACCAATTTCAAAGCCTTCTCGCAATTCACGGTTTAGCACCGTAAAATCAGCATACTTACCCTTGTCTATCGAACCCCTCAGTTCATCCGTTCCTGCTAACCAAGCGGCATTTATAGTATATGCATCAATCGCTTCATTTACTATAATTCTTTCTGCCGGATTCTTATGATTGACAGCAGAGTGTATCCCCTTGATCGCATCGAGCTCTGTGATATACCAGTCCGATCCGAAACACAGTCTGATTCCCTTGCTTGCTAAGCTCCGAAAGCGATTCATCTGTAGCATTCTTGATCTGCCAAGCTCATTATCATAGAGATCATCCTCTCCACCCCAATACCTGTCGAAAGCCGGCTGCATAACAGCTGCTGCGCCACTGGCAGCAATTTCCTCAATCAGATCATCCGGACATAATTCGCAATGGATCAATTGATGCCTAAAGCACTTACCGGATTGACCCTTGGCATTTAGATAGGCGTTGTTGATCTGCCTGATAGCTTTGTCTCCAATGCAATGTACTGCTACATTTAAATTGTGGAATTGAGCACGTTCCACAAACCTGAGCCAAAACTGATCATCGTGATACAGATTGCCACAGCTATCAGAGCCTTGATAAGGCTGGGAAAGCGCTGCTGTATGAGAGCCTATGGAACCATCAGCCAGGATACAGCCACCAATCCTATCTGCACCCAGTTCAAGAGAGCTATCTATATTAAAACTTTGCGGGTACAGCTTGTAATCTACCTTGAACTCATCCAGGCGATCACGGATCAAAGCATAATGCGTATTGCTGCAATCTGCATCGCCTATCATAGTATGCAAGCCTGAGAATCCTCCCTTCAACCCAATTTCTGCTGACTTGTGATATGCCCTCAAAATTGTCTCTTCGCTACAGCTTCCATGAAACCAATGCATTGCGATATCATTATCTTTACCCCGCAATACCTCTTCTCTGCTGAATAGTCCCGAGACTCTTTCTCTGGCTCGGCTATTCAGGAGGACGCTATGGCCATCAATCCGTCTCAGCAGGATATTATGTTCCGAGCTTACGCTATCCAGTTCTGCAATGGTGGGAAATCTACGTTCCTTGATCCTGTTCTCGTCAAAACGCCAAACAAAGAGATTCTCACCTTTACTTAGACCTTCAGTACCGGCTTTGATTTTTTCGAGGATTTCGGAGATATCTCCGGCATTTGTAAGATCAACCCCTCCGCTGTAGAGCCCGCCCTCAAAGCTATGAGTATGCGTATCTACAAAACCCGGATAAACCCACCAATTCCCCAGATCCAGTACCTGGCAATCCCCCGGCATCGGATCAGTAGGGGTGAACAAAGCTGTAATCTTCCCCTGTTCCACCAATACCGCCTTGACGCCCTTCTTGCCATAGAATCCGGCACTTTTTAGGAGAACTCTATTCATCTGCAGCCATCTCTTTCAAGGATCGATAAAAAAGCTGCAAGGGAAATCCCATAACGTTAAAATAACAGCCTCTCACTTCCTTGATGAACTGCGCTCCATATCCTTGTATTCCGTAAGCACCAGCTTTGTCAAAAGGTTCGCCGGTCTTTACGTATTCCTCTATCTCCTGCTCGCTCAGAGTGCAAAAGCTTACTTTGGTACGCTCATAATCGCTGATACAGTGGTTGTTCCACATAATGCAAATAGCTGTATAGACATAATGATCTTTCCCGGAGAGCAGCCTCAAATAGTCCACCGCTTGCTTCGCATCTGCGGGTTTGCCCAGGATATGCTGATCCAAAACGACTATGGTATCGGAGCCAACCACAATAGTATCCGGGTTGAAAGCTGCAGCCACTTTATTAGCTTTGTTTCTGGCGTGGTTAATAGCTTGTTTATACGGACGTTCATTGGTGATCGGTTCCGCAATATTTGCAGGAATCACCAATGGCTTAAGGCCCATCATCTCCAGTAGTTGTTTTCTCCTGGGTGATTCTGAGGCCAAGACGACTTTATGTTTATTCAATATCTTGTGTATCATATGATTTTTTCCTGATTGCAAACTAGGCGATACCCTCTTTACGTCAATATAAATCTGAATTTGCTGCTACTGATTTTCGAAACATGTCTTGTATTCATCTGCCCAGATACGATCAAACCTTGTTCAATAGACCGATTCCACTATTGCGCAATCATTCATTCTTCCTACTTTACCGGAGGTCACCAGCAGATCAAAAGCAAATCAAGTCGAACGTGGTTCGACTTGATTTGCTCTTGATTTGCTCTTGATATGCTGTAGATCATAGCTAAGGATGTAGGATTCATCATTTAGGTACAGCTGATAATACCATCATAAATGCGCTTTAAATGTTCATTTAGGAGCGAATTTTTGTGCGGATTATGCATAACAATAGTTCAGGGTTCTATGACTGCTATCGTTTGGAATATAACCTGAAATCTGATAGACAAAAAAATTCCTTGCCTGAAAAGACGACATCGTTTTTCCTTGTAACATTAAAACAAAATACATCCAGGAGGATTATTATGGAACGCATCCATAATTTCAACGCCGGTCCGGCAGTACTGCCCGAAGAAGTATTGAGAGAGGCTCAGGCCGATTTCTTTAACTACAAGGGTATGGGACTTTCCGTGATGGAAATGAGCCATCGCAGTAAGGAATATCAAGCCATTATCGACGCTACGCATGCCTCAGTAAAGAGAATCTACAATCTTGGTGATGATTATGAAGTGCTCTTCCTGCAAGGTGGAGCCAGTATGCAATTCCTGATGGTTCCTATGAGCTTTGCTCTGGAAGGAAAGGAAGCGAACTACATCAACACCGGTCAGTGGTCAAAGAAAGCCATTTCCGAAGCCAAGAAGATCGGCAAGACAGTACACGTCGCTGCTAGCTCTGAAGACAGAAACTTCTGCTACATTCCGAAGAGCTGGAATCTCTCGGACAACCCTTCCTATCTGCATATTACCAACAACAACACCATCTTTGGTACAGAATGGAAGACAGATCCCACCGTTCCAGCCAATGTGCCATTGATTGCTGATATGTCTTCAAACTTTATGAGCAAGCCGATTGATGTTCAAAAGTACTCGATGATCTATGCCGGTGCCCAGAAGAACGTTGGTCCTTCCGGAGTAGTCGTTGTGATCATCAAGAAAGACCTGCTCGAGCGCGTAAATCCCAATATCCCTACAATGTTGGATTATAATATCCACGCCAAAAACGGCTCGATGTACAACACACCTCCGACCTTTGGTATCTATATGATCGGTCTGGTGCTCAACTGGATCGAAAACTTCGGTGGACTCAAGATGGTTCAGACCAACAACGAAGTCAAAGCCGGTTACATTTATGATGCCATCGATGCCTCCGAAGGCTTTTACAAAGGCACAGTCGATAAAGATGACCGCTCTTTGATGAACATCACTTTCAGGCTTCCCAGCGAAGAGCTCGAAGCTCTCTTTATCGGCGAAGCCAAGAAAGAAGGTATGATCGGTCTCAAAGGTCATCGTGATGTTGGCGGTTGCCGTGCTTCCACATACAATTCTCTTCCCCTGCCCGCAGCCCACGCTCTGGCAGAATTTATGAGAAACTTCAAAAAGCAACACGGTTGATAACCGTAATGCACGGAGTATTAACAATAACTGATTAAGATACAATGGCATAAGCTCGGATGCAGGTCCGAGCTTATGTTTTGATTGGAGTACTATGTCGATCTTCTCTCTCTTCGTCAAGGGCGGCATACTGATGTGGGTATTGCTGGCTATTTCATTTGTGGTTATAGCACTGGTGATCGAGAAATACCGCGCTATTTCCAGAGCCAGAAAGCAAAATGAAAAGCTCTTGAATGCTCTGCAATCGCAGGATAAGCTGGATAGTATAAAGAGCGTCCTGAGGATCTACGGAGAGGAAACACCGCTCTGCCAGATTCTCAGCAAGCTATACAACGAGCATCTTTCGGATGAAATACTCCAGAAAGAAAGCCTTGAAACCGCTGCAACTATGGAGATGCACAAGCTGGAAAAAGGTATGGGCTGGCTCTCGACCTTTGCTGCTGTCGCTCCCCTGATTGGCTTTTTGGGCACTGTAATGGGAATGGTGCGCGTCTTTATGAACATTCAGGGACAAAACCAGAGCGGTATAGACATATCAATTCTTGCCGGAGGTATCTGGGAAGCTCTGCTTACCACGGTTGGTGGGTTGATTGTCGGTATTATCGCGATCATTTTTTACAACGATCTGGTGCAAAACCTTGAAAATATGGCCAAAGAAATGCAGGATCACACAGTATCCCATATGATCCGGATCAAAAGTTTGAGCTAGGCGGCAAACAGGTGAAGATACAGACTTCCAAGCAAAAGATCAGCTCTACAATGCTGATTTCTATGACCGATGTTATCTTCCTGCTCATCATCTTTCTGCTGATTGCATCAAATTTCACTTCTCAGACAGGTCTCCCCGTCAAACTTCCCGGCTCTGTAAGTGCCAGCCGAATGACCAATCTCACTATTCACATTGTCTATCGTGATGAACAGAACATTCTTCTGGATGGCAAGAATTACGATCTCAAAGGCCTGGAACTTGCCCTGGAAGATCTGTTTGAGACCAACGAACAGGTTGTCCGCTTATCTGCAGAAAAGACTACTGACCTTCAATCCCTGATCAATGTAATGGATGTGATCAGACTTACGGGATTTGAAAAGATCTTTGTAGCTACAGAAAGGACCGGCAAAGCCAAATGAAGACGAAAGTCGCCAGGATGTTCAGATCGCCTTATGCGCAATCAGCAGCTATACATCTCTTGATACTGCTAGTTCTGGCTCTGTTTACTATCAATCCGGTCAGCCGCGATATCTGGCATAGCTTTGATTGGGGTGCAGAACCTACGGTTACGGAAAACGAACCTGCCTCATCTGCCAGCGAAGGACTGCCTGAGGATTTGGTAGATGCAGTTGATCATAATACTAGTAATGTGGCACCTGTAACAGATAATCCTGCCCCGGTTGCGCCATCCATACCCAGTCCTACTCCTTCGCTTCCAATTAGGGAAGAACTCGTTCAAAATACTCCTGCAGCGACCACCGCAGTCGATCAAGCCCTTGCAAGCCCTGCCATCCCTGATCGTGGACGCCGCATTCCTGGTAATACCAATGGAGCAGGAAGCGGAGCGGGAGATGGTTATGAGCTCTTTGGCGATGGCATCGAAGCTATCCGAACGCCTCTTCCCAGCGTAAGAGAAACCGATTTTGGCTTACTTGAGCTAAGTTTCAAGCTAAATCGCGAGGGCCGTATCAGGATGGATACTATTCAGACCATCACTTACAGCACCCGCGACCACTATGAAGCTACTCTGATTGCGCTTAGAAGCTGGCAATTCCGTTTTTTGGGAAGATTCAATCCGGATCAGACCTATCGCATCAAGTTCAGATTTGTGCCGAGGAACGGATGAAAACGGTTAAACCAGTCATAATGGGTATTCTCAATCTTACTGAGGATTCCTTTTCTGATGGCGGTAAATACCTTGATCCTCAAAGAGCCTTGGAGCATGCCCGGCAAATGATCTCAGATGGGGCAACAATGCTCGATCTGGGGGCTGAATCCACCCGTCCTGGGGCAAGACCTACTGATGAAGCTACCGAGCTTGCACGTATCATCCCGATTACCAAGGTACTAAGGGCAGAATATCCGGATCTTCCCCTTTCGATAGATACCCGTAAATCTCCGGTCGCTGTTGCAGCCATCGAAGCCGGTGCAGACATTATAAATGATATCTCCGCTCTGCGCTATGACCCTCAGATGGCCGAGCTGCTCTCCGGTAATCCCGATATTACGGTTATTCTGATGCATATGCAGGGAGAGCCTGAGAATATGCAGAATAATCCTCATTACGATGATCTGGGCAAGGACTTGCTGGATTTCTTTTCGGAGCGTATCGCATATTGTAATAGCAAAGGCATCTCAAAGATCATTCTAGATCCCGGAATTGGTTTTGGCAAACATCTTTCACATAATCTATCCATCCTAAGGAATCTCGATGCATTGTCTCGTTTTGAGCTGCCCATCTTGCTCGGAGCCAGCCGTAAACGCTTTATAGACGCAGTGAATCCCTCTGCACCGGATCAGAGACTCGGTGGTAGCCTGGCAGCCGTAATGGCGGCAATATCATCAGGCGTATCCATCGTAAGAGTGCACGATGTCAAAGCCAGTTACCAATTCATCGAGACTTATTCAGCCATTTACAATGAGGCACAATGGATTTCTTGATCCCTCGCTTTACCGATATAGTCGATATCCTGGTGATCGCTTTTTTGATCTACCAAGCATTGATGATCGTCAAACGCTCCGGAGCACACCAGGTACTCTGGGGACTGGTCTTTTTGGTCATCAGTTACTTCCTGGCAGTGCTATTCAATCTCAAGATGCTCAGTTCCGTGCTCAGCGCAGTCCGCAATTTCTGGATCTTGGCAGTCGTGATTCTCTTCCAGCCGGAACTCCGCTCTATGCTGGCGAGGCTCAATTTATCCAAGGAGCTCGGTGCAGCTTTCAAAAAGAAAGAGAGCGGTTCGCAATACACGGCTTTGATCGATGCCATCTCCTCGATGTCTTTCCGCAAGATCGGTGCTCTGATAGTTTTGGAAAACAAACGCCGGCTCAATGAGTACATTAACAGCGGAGAACCAATCGATTCAGCTATTTCTACCAGGCTGATTTTGACCATTTTCAATACCCGCTCCATACTGCACGATGGCGCTATCATCATCCGCCAAAACCGCATACAAGCAGCAAAAGTTGTATTACCGCTCACCAAGAATCCCGAATACGTCCGTAAATATGGCACCCGGCATCAGGCAGGCATAGGTATTTCAGAGCTCAGCGATGCTATCGCCATCATTGTTTCAGAGCAAACTGGCAAGATTTCCGTTGCGCATAATGGCAAGCTACAAACCGGAGTAGCCTTTGAAGAATTGGTGCAGATCATTGCAGATGCCTCCAGATAACCGACCTCTGGTCATCGGCATTACCGGTAATATTGGCAGCGGAAAGTCCAGCGTAAGCGCTTTGATTCGTGAAATGGGCTACAGCGTGATCTCTGCTGACGAAGTAGCAAAAAGCAAGCTCGAAAGCCCGGAAGCTATGCTCTCTCTGATGGCTCGCTGGGGTGCAGACGTCGTAAGCCAGGGAAAACCGGACAGAAACAAGATTGCCTCCATCGTTTTTAATAATCCCGATGAGCTTGTATTTCTGAATAGCTTGATCCATCCGCTTGTACTGCGCGAATTTGCCACAGAAGTAGATAGGTCCGGCGATGCAATCATCTTTTTTGAAGTACCTCTCCTCTTTGAAGCCAAGCTCAATGCCTGCTTTGATTATATCATCCTGGTCACCGCCTCTCCCCAACTGCGGTTCAAACGCCTGATGCAGCGTGATTCTCTCGATAGCGACGACATCCAAAAGCGTATTGACAGCCAGATTGATGATTCTCATAAACTCAAACAGGTTGATATCATCATAGATAACAACAGCACTCTCGATGAACTGCGCATTTGCACTTTACGCAGCATTGCTCAATTACAAAGCCTTCCCCACAAAAAGATCATCCCATTCGACCAAATCGGCTAAGCCTTCCTGATTGATTGGTCTCGCTGAAACTGCTTGACACAAAGAGGCTCTCCGGAGGAAAAAGCTCTATAGAGGAATAGATGAACGAGTTTCAAAGGATCATACATAAATACCAGAGCAAATTGAACCTGCAGATAATGCTGCGCGCAGTCTTGCACAGCATTGTCCTTTTTGCCTTTGCGTTGCATATGTATTACATCCTCTGGCAAAGGCTTGATCATCAATCCGGAGTTCTCTTTTATGCCAATCTAGCGATCCGAACCAGCTTGGTCTTGGTGATTATCTACCTTATCTTTGGAGCTTATCGCAAGTTTAAAACTATGCTTGCAACTGCCCGCTGGCTGGATATGCTAATCGACAAAGAAGATGACCTGTATCAGAATGTCTTGGAACTAGGGGAAAAGTATGGGCACGACAATCCTATTACCTTGGCTCTATCATCTCAGGCACTTGAAAGGCTCAAAAGCAATCAGTACAAACTACCCCCGATCTTCAGGGCAAACCAATGGCTCTTGATTTTGAGCCTCTTTATCGGGCTTGCAGCTATTTGGGCAGTGGACTATCAGAACTTTAGAGCTTCGGCAAAGCAGTTCTATACAAACAAAGCTGAAACTATCAGATACAAGGAGACTATTGAGCTTAGCCCGGGGAATCTCAGGATCGGCAAGAATTCCCAAGTCCTGATCGAAGTTAAGAATCCTGAGCACCGCCTGGAACATAAGCTCTTCTATCGCACCGAGTCCAATTGGCGTGAACTGGCGATGACGGATTACAGCTACCTCTTTGAGCGCTTGGATAATAGCATCGAGTATTATGTTGAGAACTCCGTTGCAAAATCCGATGTCTATAAAATAGAGGTACTTGACGAGCCTTATGTGAAGAACTGGTTGATACGTTACGAGTATCCTGCCTACACCGGGCTGGCAGCTACTGCGGATAGCAGTTCTTATGGAAATATCACAGCTTATGCAGGCACTCGCGTCAAGCTTGGCATCACCAGCAACGTCCCTGCCAAGGAAGCTGTAATGAATCTCTCCAATGGGCAAAGGATCAAGCTGACTGCCTTGGACAAGCAGAACTTCATTGGGCAGTTCACTGTGAATCAGAGCCAGACTTGGTATCTTGAGCTTACTGATGAACTGGGCAGAAAGTCCAGGCCCGAAGAAAAGACCATCCAGATCCTGCCTGATAATGCACCCCAGATCAGAGTGCTCTTCCCTGCCAAGGATGTCACTCTCAATCAGGATATGCTATTGCCCTTGATAGTAAGTGCAGATGACGACTTTGGGCTGCAGGACTGCAATTTGAAGTATTTTGTCAATGACAGCAACGCATCCACTATCTCGATCCAATCCACGATCAGCGGGAAGCTCTTTACCAAGGACTGGGTCTTCGATATGAAATCTCTAAACCTGATGCCGGGCGATGTGGTGACCTATTGGTTTGAGATCTATGATAATTCTCCCGGGCATCAGAAAGCCGAGACCGCCAGATTCAGAGCTCGTTTCCCCTCAATTGAAGAGATCTTCAGGGAGATTGAAGCCCGTGAACGCAGCACAGTCGAAGAGCTCGAAAACATCGGCGATAGATCCCGAGAGCTACAGCAAGATTTTGAAGAGATGCGCCGGGAACTGCTTCGTGAAGATAATCCCAATTGGCAGCAGCAACAGCAACTGCAACAGATCATAGAGCAGCAGGAAAACCTCAGCGAACAGGTCGATCAGATCAATGAAAACTATCAGGAACTGGTGGAGAGGATGCAGATGAATTCCACTCTCTCACACGATATGGTGCAGAAGATGCAACGTATCCAGGAACTGATGGCAGAGATCAACAATGAAAGCCTCCAGGAAGCGCTGCAAAGAATGAATGAAGCGATGGAGAACATCCGTCCGGAAGACCTGCGCCGGGCAATGGAAAACTTCCGTTTCTCAATGGAAGACTTTGCCCAAAAGATACAACAGACCATCGATCTGCTGGAGAGCGTCAAGAAGGAACAAGCCGTTCAAAAAGCTCTGCAGATATCTGAAGAGATGCAAAGGATGCAGGAAGACCTCTTACAGAGGACGAATGAATCAAACCAGGACAATCAAAGGCTGGCTTCCGATCAGGAAAACATAGAGCAGAAGTACGACAACCTGCAGCAAGAGCTTGCCAATCTGGAGCAGATGCTTGATCCAGATAAAGATCGAAACGCCCTGCAGCAGCTCCGGGAACTGCAACGTGAGATGAGGCAATCCGATCCTCAGCCCAATATGCAAGAGAGCAGGCAGAGCTTGAACCAAAACAACCGCTCGTCCGCTGCTCAAGCTCAGTCCGAAGCTCTGCAAAAGATGCGCACCTTCACACGCAGGCTACAACAGATGAGAGAATCTATGGGTGCTGGTTCTCAGCAGGAAGTAAAGCAAGCGATGGAAACTGCTGTCCGCGAGATGCTGATATTCTCCCGCAATCACGAGGAACTGAGTACGCGCTACCAAAACGATCCATACCAGATCGTACAGGATCTGATCTCCACCTACGAAGGCATCCAGCTCTCCCTGAACAAGCTCTATTCCAAGCCACAGGTGATGATGTTTCTCACTCCCAAGTTCTACATAGATCTCAGCGACACTTTCAATGCCTACCGGGAGTTCTTTGTCAATATCAGCGAGATGCAATACACCAGAACGCCTGAGCTGCTTTCACGCATCCAGAGAGGCATTAATCTTGTCACTTATGACCTGATCCAATCTATGCAAAACCAAGGCAGCGGTTCGGGCTCAGGCTCCGGGATGCAATCCCTGATGCAGATGCTACAGCAAATGAGCCAGGAACAGATGGCGATGAATATGCTTACACAGCAGCTTATGCAGCAGATGCAGGCCAATGGTGGTGGGATGGATGCAGCTATGCAACAGCAGATGCAGCGTCTCGCCTCAGACCAACAGCGTCTGGCAGACAACCTGAAACGTGCTCTGCAAAACAACCCGCAAGCCCAGCAACAAGGCAACAGCCTTCAACAGATCATTGAAGAGGCAGAAGCTGTCTCCCGTCAACTACGTGGAGGCCGGCTGGATCAGGAAATACTGAATCGGCAGGAACGCATCATTTCCCGTATGCTGGACGCTCAACGCTCATTAAATCAGAGAGAGCAATCCAGGGAGCGCCGTGCAGAGGCATCTACCCGCCAGGACTGGGGCGATCAGGTCTCACCTCAGGACTTTGAATCCCTGCGTCGCAGAGCCATCCTTGATGAAAGCTACCGCAGTTATCCTGCCGAGTATCAGCAATTCATCATCGAATACCTTAAACGTATCAACAGCGGTGGCGGGCAATGAAGCTAAGCCTGATTATACTGATCATATTGCTCTCGGTGATAAGCATCCTGTCTGCTCAATACGACGAAAAGCAGATAATGACCCAGGAAGCTTACCAGCTCTTGGCTCGCAGGCAGTACAATGAAGCGGAACAGATGTTCAGAATCATACTGGAACGCTGGCCGGGAGATCAAAACAGCATACTCCAATTGATGCAGATCTACCTGCAAACCTCCCAGTTGAACAAAGCAGAGACGCTCTTGACCGAAAACCAGCGGAGTATCAATGCCAATACCTTCAGCGAGCAACAGATACTGCTTTTGATCCATCAGGGCAGACCTGAGGAAGCTTACAACAAGACCCTGAGTTATCTCGCCCAAGTAAACTATGATCAAAACCGCTTTCGCTTGATTGCTTCATATTTTGAACAACGCAGCTTCCACGACCGTTCTTCCGAGCTTTATAGCTATGCCCGGCAACACTATAACAACCCTGATCTGTTTACTTTGGAGCTGGCTAATGCCTATCTCAATTCCCGGCGTCTTGAGCAATCAGCCCGCGAATACCTGAACTGGCTAAGGCAAAGCCCAAACAATCTCTATTTTGTAAACAACCAGATCAAGACCATCCTTACCGAGAATCCCGAGCTGATCCGCGTGATTGCTGAAAGCGCTTTATCGACCAGTGACACTGCCATTTTGGAGCTTTATGCCGGCAGCCTCGTCTATCTCAAAGATTTCACCACTGCGTTTGAGACATATAAAAGACTGCCCATCCCCAGAATGCAAAGATTCGCGGAAGATCAATATGCAGCGGTGAACGATTCGGTAGCCCTGATGGCTTTTAGCCACCTTAGGGATCAAAGCCAGGACATTGTCCAGAAGAGCGAATATCGCCTCAAGCTCGCTCAGATCAACAACCGTCTCGGCAATACTACCGCGGCTATGGCTATTCTGGATAGCCTCTTTATCGATCCGACCCTTAGCCAAAACCAATACCGCAACCGCATCAGCGCAAACTACTCAGGCAGGAAACTGCTGGCAGAGATGCAGCTCAAACAAGGCATTGCAATAGATTCCGTCCTTGCCACGCTTGATTCAGCCCGGCGTTTTGCCCGCGGTTCGGCTGAACTGGGCGAAGCCAATATGTTGATCACCAAGCTATTGATGATGAATGGCGATTACGACCAGGCAGAGCGTTTGCTTGCCCAGGTCACCGACCCTCAGCAGCTTGCCTTGAGAGATTATTATAAAATAGTGCTGAGCCTCTTCAGAGGAGAGATCGAGCTGGCTGATTCGCTGATGAACGAGTATGTGATTATGCAGCCCGGCAGCCCCTGGGTAAACGACGCGATCCAGCTATTGATGTTTGCCAATAGCTTCGATGCCTCTCCCCGCACGGCTTTCCTGAATGCCTACAAGGATTTTCATCTTTACAAAGCCGCCACGATTGACAGTCTCCAATCCGTTTTTGCCATAACCAATGAAGAAGAACTGCTGATCCTGGCTGCGGAGTGGGCAATGCAGATGAATTTGAAGAGTAGAGCCTTGAGTGTTTTGGAACATAGCTTCACGGATCAGATCTGCCTCGAATATGCCCAAGTGCTGAAGCTGCGCATCCTCGATGATGCCCAGTCAAAAGAGCTGATAGCCAGAGATTTCCTCTCCCAAAATCCCAATAGTGTCTTCTCCCCCGGCTTTCGTTCCATCTTCAGCCGTATCAGCTCTCCGCGCCCCAATTTCTAGTAATAGAATCCACTGCCTTCCCATCTCTTTTGACCTCCTATTCAATGGAACATTGCTAAAGCATTGTCCTCCTTTTGCTTCATACTTGTTCAAGCAGGATTCAAGCAGGATAGAAGCAGGATTGATGCATCCTATGAAAAGGAGCACAGTCCGGCTTGACGCCTCCTAAGCTCCAAGCCACATTTCTCCCGACTTACTCCCTCATATCCCCCAGTTTGTGGGAGAATCGTGGGAGATACATGGTAGAGTTGCTCGGTGAAGTTTAAGTGAAGAGGGAACAATAATTGCTTTAAGTATTTGCTATCAATGCAGGAGCAATTATGATGAGAAAGTATGGTTTGGTTTTGTTGTTATTGGCTGCTTTCGCAGTGCTGGGAGCGCTGCAGACGGCTTTGTTGACGCAGGTAGGCACAGCAAGTCTTGATTGGGAATATGATCAAATCGTGATGGATACGGATAGTACTTTATGCCTTTACAAAAGCTTCTATCCGAATAACGCGATGAACTATATCGAGATGAGGCGAATCCGGGCGAATGGACTGGTGGAGAATACCGGAGTCATATACCAATTCCCTTATGATCCATTGGGTGATACGAGCCGTTACTATCTTCACTATACTCACCAGGAAGGTCCATCTCTCCATTGTATCTACTCGAATAACCGCCGTTTGGTCTATCTTCAACTCACCGGTTCATCGGTTACATATCACTACCTTACATATCAAGAGGGTGGCATAAATGGCTTTAGCGGCTATCCGGTTTTCAGGGCTGATACAGTGTATTTTATTGGATACTCCTGGGACAACCAGACCAAGCTATGGGCTTGGAATTATCCGACCGGGTCATTGGAATCTGTTTATACCTTTGCGCCCACAACATACGGAGAAATAGCCTGTCCTTTGGGTGAAGACAAGATTCTGCTTTCGCAGTGGAATATAAATACTTCAAACCCGGAGAATTACCCCGTAGTAATTATCGATTCTCAACACAACGCAATCCCCACAAGCTATAACAATATGCTCTTTATGACCTTTTACGAGTTTGAGCAAGATAGATACTATGTCGAGTGGTATTATGACGAGTATGCTAATACATACTCAAATTGCGGGATACTGGAATTTAGCTCAAACTCCATCAGCCTCGAAACGTGGTCCAGTATAGATAGCTGGGCTGAATTTGGTGAAGGCTGGCGATTTCTCTTTCCCTTTGGAGACCACTTGCATGCCTGCAGCTATACTTACTCCAGTATGTCCGGGACTTATAACTACGCAAGGATTTTTGAGCAGAGCGCATCCGGCGATATCGATTTAGTGGATGGTTTTCCCCAAGTCTCAGAACCGGATAAGATGTTCAGATTCCTTGGAAACTACAGAGCCAGGCTTCTCACTGTGCACTTTGCCGGTGGGGAGGACCATTTCAGACTGGCTGATACGAATACACAGGAGTGGATAAACGTCGCGGGGAGTCCCTGGCAGGGTGCGGATGAGGATTACTATTCGATAAAGTATCTCTGTAGCGACCGGTATATCTTTGTGCACGGACGTAGCGGAGTGAACAATCCGAGCATCTATAGCTGCCTCTCGCTGGAGATAGCCACCTCCGCGGAAGATGGATTGCAGACTGATGCGCCGGCATTGAGCGTGTATCCCAATCCCTGCAGTGGTGAGATTACGATAGATTTTGTTCAAATTGCCGGGCAGAAAACGGAGCTTGAGATCTACAATATCAGGGGACAGAAAGTGGATACTATTGAGCTCGAAGCTCTGCGCTCCGGGGAACAGCGTATTATCTACAATTTCTACCAGCGGGGAGAGCAGAAAAAAGCCCCGGGAATCTATTTCCTGAGGCTAAGACAAGGAGAGAGCCAGGTTATCAGAAAGCTCGTGCTACTCTAAGTAGTATTACGATGGCTGATAAGGTGGATGCTGATTATTTATAGACGAAGAATTCCTTTTCGTCGTTCAGCCAGCTATACTTTACTTCACCGACAAAGATGGTATGGTCGCCGGAGCGTACCTGGCTTACGATCTCACACTCAAAATTGACGATTGCTTCTGTAAGTATGGGGATCTTTTGGAACTTGCCGGGCTTGAATTCTACTCCTGAAGCTGCGAACTTGTCCATATCACGCCCGGAATTTGATCCTGCGAGAGAGAGCACAGGCTTGAGCTCGGGAGATGGCAGGACGAGATTGAAATAGCCAAAGTCGCTGAGGCAATCGTATGAATAGCGGCTATGTCCTATTGAGATGGCAAATTGGGGAGGCTGTATAGAGGTTCTCATAAACCACTCCACGGTGATCAGATTGTAGTTATGATCGGGTTTACGGCTTACTACGAGAGCTACTTTGGAGGGGAGGTGAACCTTTGTGTAGGCTTGTGGAAAATCTACTATGGAAAGCATTGTATCTCCTTTGGCTGGAATTAATAGGTTATTGGATAGTATAAAGCATCGTGGGGCAGTTTGCAAGGGCATCTGACTGTTAGTTTACTTTCGTGAATTCTTGTTGACACAAAACATAAGAGTTTAAAACGTGGAAAAAAGTAATCAAAGCTGGAGTAAGAACTATGAGCGACCAGTTGCAAGACCTTTTAAGCAAAGTATATGAGGAAGGGGTTGCCAAAGCGGAAGCCGAAGCCGCTAAAATCCTCGCCTCCGCACGTGAAGAAGCAGATAGCATTAGAACCAAAGCAATGCACGAAGCGGATATTATCCTGAAAGATGCCGCCAAACGCGCGGAAGAACAGAAGAAAAACACCCAATCCGACCTGAAGCTGGCAGCCCAGCACACGGTCAATTCTCTCAAAAGCAAAATCACCGATCTGATACTGGGAAGCGTCTATAATACTAAGATTGCAGCAGATTTCACTGATACAGACTTTACCAAGAAGCTTATTCTGGAATCTCTGGAAGCCTGGAAAACGAGCAGCAAAGATGGGATCATTACCATTCCCGAAGCTATGAAAGCCAAGCTGGAAGATCACTTTATCGCCTCTATGAAGGCTGTGCTCGACAACAAGCTACTGGTGGAGTTTAGCCCGGCAATGAAAAACGGCTTTACCATCGCTCCTCAGGATGGCAGCTACAAGCTTAGCTTTACGGATAGTGATTTTGCCAATCTTTTCAATTCCTTCTTGCGTCCACGCACCCAAAAGCTATTATTTGAATCCTGATAATGCAATACTACTATTTCATCAGCGGTTTACCCGGCCTGAGCATTGATGACGCAAAGCAAAGCTATAGCACTGCGGCATTTCGGGAGGACGCATCAAAACACCTGAGTGCTGCTGATTACAAGCTGCTCCTCAGCCTGCATCTGCCGGATGAACTGGATATCCTACTAAGATTGATCTATAATGGGGTTCTGCCGGAGAAGCCGGTATCAGTCTATCCTGAGAAATATTGGGAGAGATTTCTGGCTTATTGCAAAGAACTCGTCCAGAATCAGGATATCAAAGAGCCGGCTGAGTTCAAAGACCTACCGGGCTTCATCTCGGCTAAGGTAGTCGAGCTGTTCTCTCAGGAAGAGCTTCCCCCCTACCATACTACAGATCACTCTTTTATACAGGATGCTTACGAGTATTTGGAGCAATCGGGAAACAAGTTTATCAAGGCTTGGTTTGAGTATGATGCCCAGATCAGGAATATTGTGATAGCGATCAATGGACGTGAGCATAATTACGACTTCAAGCCGTATCTGGTGGGTCACAAGGAATATGTTGATTCGATCAGGCGTAGTACTGCTTCAGATTTTGGGCTTGGCAAGGATGTGGAGACATACGATGCAGTATGGCGAATCTATGATCAAAACAATATTCTCTACCGCGAGAGATCATACGATGTCCTGCGCTGGAAGTGGATCGATGCAAAGCTCTTCTTTGAGTATTTCAGCGTTGACAAGATCCTTGGCTATTACTCCAAACTCAGAATACTGGAACGCTGGACATCGATGGATACAGATAGCGGTAAAGAGAGCTTTTACGATACGTTGAATGCGCTGAGTGAGAGCTTTAAGATACCGGGCGAGTTCTCGGTAAAAGCTTTGAAAGATAAAAACTGATAATAATGAATAGATAGAAGGTATCTTTATGACCAATGGAATAGTCAAAGGAATTATCTCAAACCTGGTCATGGTCGAAGTGGATGGTCCTGTCTCCCAAAATGAGATCTGCTATATCGAGCTTCAAGGCGTGAAGCTGATGGCAGAAGTCATCAAGGTCGTGGGAAATCTCGCTTATGCACAGGTCTTTGAGAGCACACGCGGTCTCCGCCCCGGAGACAAGGTCGAATTTGTGAAGCATATGCTACAGGTCAAGCTGGGTCCCGGTATGCTTTCCAAGAATTATGACGGATTACAAAACGACCTCAACAAGATGAAGGGCGTTTATCTTACCCGTGGTGAATATACTGATCCACTGGATGAAGAAGGAAAGTGGCAGTTTAAGCCTCTGGCCAAAGCAGGTGACGTCGTGAGCGGTGGTGATTGGCTGGGCGAAGTGAAAGAAAGCTGGATATCTCACAAGATAATGGTTCCTTTCATAATGGAAGAGCAATACACAGTAAAGAGTGTTTCTCCGGAAGCCGAGTATTCCATCAAGGATACAATAGCTGTGCTTACTGATGCGGACGGCAAGGATCACAACATCAATATGATCCAGTATTGGCCTGTGAAGCTGCCTATCAGGGCATTCAAAGACAAGCCACGTCCTTTCAGACTGATGGAGACAGGTGTGCGTACGATTGACACGCTCAATCCAATCGTGGAAGGAGGTACCGGCTTTATTCCCGGGCCTTTCGGCTGTGGTAAGACAGTGCTCCAGCATAGTATTTCAAAGAATGCAGATGCTGATCTGATCATTGTGGCAGCTTGCGGTGAGCGTGCCAATGAAGTGGTCGAGATCTTCGTTGAGTTCCCGGAGCTGGATGATCCACGCACCGGACGCAAACTGATGGAGCGTACAATCATCATCTGCAACACCTCTAATATGCCCGTGGCAGCTCGTGAAGCATCCGTCTATACAGCTATGACTATTGCCGAGTATTATCGCTCTATGGGCTTGAAAGTACTGCTCCTGGCAGATTCTACCTCGCGCTGGGCACAGGCTCTCAGAGAGATGTCCAACCGTATGGAAGAGCTGCCCGGTCCTGATGCTTTCCCGATGGACTTGCCTGCAATAGTTTCAAACTTCTATTCCCGTGCCGGATTCGTAAATCTGAACAATGGATCGACAGGCTCTATCACATTTATTGGAACGGTTTCTCCTGCAGGTGGAAACCTCAAGGAACCCGTGACAGAATCCACCAAGAAGGCTGCTCGCTGTTTCTATGCCCTCTCTCAGGACAGAGCAGACAGCAAGCGCTACCCCGCAGTTGATCCGATAGATTCCTATTCCAAGTATCTGGAGTATGACGAGGTACAGGATTACCTCAATACCAATATCGAATCAGGCTGGGTAGGGAAAGTCCTACACGCCAAAGATATTCTGCTGAGAGGCCGTGAAGCCTACGAACAGATCAATATCCTGGGTGATGATGGAGTTCCTTTGGCATATCATGACAAGTATATGAAGTCCGAGCTGATCGATCGCATTATCCTCCAGCAAGATGGCTTTGACAAGATAGATCAATCCACTCCTATGAAACGCCAGCAGTATATGCTGGATCTGGTCTTGGAAATATGTGACTTTGAATACAGCTACGATGGCTTTGAAGATGTCCAGCCCTATTTCATCCAGATGGTAAACCTCGCCAAGCAGATGAACTATGCAGAGTTTGAATCCGACAAGTTCAAGGAGTTCGAACGTGAGTTGCACTCTATCGTTGCCCAAAGGAGAGTGAAATGACAGCCTTTCAAAAGATATATACCAGGTTAAATCAGATCACCAAGGCTACCTGTACAGTAAGTGCATCCGGCATAGGCAATGAAGAGATGGCAACCGTGGCAGGACGCAGAGCTCAGGTCGTTAAGATCATGGGTGAATCAGTCACATTGCAGATCTTCTCCGGTACTGAAGGTATCGGCACAGATGCCGAAGTAGTCTTTTTCGGTAAACCGCCCACACTCAAAGTAAGTGATGAGCTTGCAGGCAGATTCTTTGATGCTTATGGCGATCCTATTGATGGCGGTCCTGAAGTACAGGGTGAAGAGATAGAAATCGGCGGACCATCGGTTAATCCGGTGCGTCGTAAACAACCATCCGAACTCATCGCAACCGGTATTGCCGGTATTGACCTGAACAACACTTTGGTGACCGGACAAAAGATTCCCTTCTTTGCCGATCCAGACCAGCCCTACAACCAAGTAATGGCTATGGTTGCCCTGCGCGCCAATGCCGATAAGATCATCCTGGGCGGTATGGGTCTCTCAAACGACGATTATCTTTACTACAAGAACGCCTTTGAGAATGCCGGTGTGATTGATCGTATAGTGTCCTTTGTGAATACTACCGAGAATCCTCCGGTGGAACGTCTCCTTGTGCCCAATATGGCTCTCTCTGCTGCAGAGTATTTTGCAGGAGAAAAGCAGGAGAAGGTACTGGTATTGCTTACTGATATGACTCTGTACTGCGATGCTCTCTCGATAGTATCAAACCGTATGGATCAGATTCCCTCCAAAGACAGTATGCCCGGCTCCCTCTATTCTGAGCTGGCAAAGCTCTATGAGAAAGCAGTACAGTTCCCTGAGGGCGGATCAATCACCATCGTAGCAGTTACGACCCTCTCCGGTGGAGATATCACCCACGCTATCCCGGATAATACCGGCTACATCACAGAAGGTCAGCTCTACCTGCGTCGTGATACGGACATCTCCAAGGTGATTGTCGATCCTTTCCGCTCTCTATCAAGGTTGAAACAGCTTGTCATTGGCAAAAAGACCCGCGCAGATCATCCTCAGGTGATGAATACCGCTGTAAGGCTTTACTCAGACGCTGCGAATGCCAAGACCAAGCTGGAGAACGGCTTTGATCTCTCGGATTATGACGAGCGTGTACTCAGCTTTGCCAAACAGTATTCCGAACTGATCCTCGCAATAGACGTCAATATAGATATTGACGAGATGCTGGATACTACCTGGGAACTCTTCCAGAAGTACTTCAACCGCGCTGAGATCGGTATCAAAGACGAATTTATGAAGCTTTACTGGAAAAAGCAATGAGCCTTAAATTCCAATACAACAAAACTGCTCTGCAAGAGCTGAATAAACAGCTAAAGGTTCGCATCAAAGCGCTTCCCACCTTGAAAAACAAGGAAAGCGCACTGCGGCTGGAAGTGAAACGAGCCAGAGACAAAGTCCACGAGTTGGATCTGAGTATTCAAGCCAAGTTCAACGAGCTTAATGAATTTATGAAGCTCTACACGGAGTTTGACCCCTCGCTGGTCAAGATCCGCGAGATTGATATTCAGAGCCGCAAGATTGCCGGTGTACAGACGCCGCTATTGGGCAAGATTGAATATGAACTGGCGCAGATCAACCTCTTCAGAGCACCCACATGGTTTTTGGATGGTGTCCAGCTACTGAAACAAGTCTCAGAGCTCCAAATCGAGCAGAGGCTATTTCAACGCAAAATGCAGATTCTGGAGCACGTCCGCAAGAAGACCACACAGAAAGTCAATCTCTACGAGAAAGTACAGATTCCCGCTTTTGAAGAAGGCATCCTCAAGATCAAACGCTTCCTGGAAGATGAGGAAAACCTCTCCAAAGCAGGACAGAAGATACTGAAAAACCGTATGAGCAACGAGGCAGCCTTATGATCGAGAAAATGAGGAAATACAGCTTCGTACTGTACCATCTGGACTATGGTGACTTCCTGAAGAAGCTGCAAGATCTGGGAGTACTGCATATTGAAAGCAGCAAAGTTGCAGAGAATCCCGCTCTTATCCAGAATCAGGAGCTGATGGCTGAATACTCCGATGCCATCAAGTATCTTGAGAAATACAGCAGTCCCGATGCTAAGCCAAGCGCTTCTCCCCTACCGGTCAAAGCCATTCTCAATAAGGTCAATCAAGCTAAAGAAGAGCTGGAAAAGCTATCCCGCCAGAAAGAAGCCATACGTAAACAGATTCACGATCTCGAGCCCTGGGGACACTTCGATTATCCCCTGCTTGAGCTTCTGAAACAGAAAGGTGTTTCGGTAGAATTCTATCACTGCCTAAAGAACCATTTCAAGCAGGAATGGAAAGAACAGGCTTTGATACTGGAAGTGACAGAACGCTCGGGTATGCTCTACTTTGCTGTTGTATCAAGCGGCAATGCCCCGCAGATAGAAGCCGATAGATTCAGCTTTCATCAACACAGCCTCGCCGAGTACGAGCAGCAATTTGCAGAACTGGAACAGCGTCAAAACGACATCATAGACTACTATAAAAACACTTCTGCAACATCTACAAAAGAGTTTACTGCCGAGATCGCAAACCTCAGCAAGAGCTACGAATATACCAAAGCTCTGGAACTCGCAGATAACGAGGCAAAAGATCACCTCAGAGTTCTAACAGGATGGGTGCCAAAGAGTAAGGAACAAGACTTAAAGCAATTTGTGACAGACAACGGAGTAATTCACTTCAGTGCAGATGTATTGCCTGATGACAATCCTCCCATTATGCTGAAGAACAACGCCTTCTCTCGTCTCTACGAGACCATCAGCAAGATGTATATGTTGCCAAATTACAATGACTTTGATCTTACTCCCTTCTTCGCGCCGTTCTTTATGCTCTTCTTTGGTTTCTGCAATGCTGATATGGCTTATGGAGTCATCCTGATTGCTCTGGCTTTCTTCCTGAAACGCAAGAACAAAGCCCCGGGGTTCCAAGTCTTTATGAACCTTGTGATCACCTTTGGCATAGCCTCCATCGTTGTTGGAGCAGCCTTTGGAACGATCCTGGGCTTCCAGTTAGTAGAAAATGAGAATCTCAAGCGCTATGTGTTGGTCAAAAACAATGAACAGATCTTCAATCTGGCGCTGCTTTTAGGTGCGATACAAATCCTCTTTGGTGTGATGATCAATACGATCAAGCAGATGCTGAGATCAGGATTCCGCTACGGGCTGGCTCCGCTGGGAACCTTCCTGTTTATCCTGGCTTTGGCAGTACTTGGATCAACCCAGCTTGGTGTAGAGAAAGCTCCCATCCACGACCTCGCAAAGTATCCTCTCTTTGCCGGATTGGCTCTGATCCTGCTCTTCAACAACCCCAAAAAGAACATCATTATCAATATCCTGGGTGGTTTGTGGCTACTTTACAACGTAGTAACAGGCTTCTTTGGCGATATATTGTCATACATTCGTCTGTTCGCATTGGGCGTCTCAAGCGCAATACTGGGCTTTGTGATAAATTCCATCGGCTCAACCATACTCGGGGACAAGCCTGGAATCTTAAACTACCTCATTTATCCTATCTTTATGGTGCTGGGGCATTCATTGATCCTTGCCCTGGGCGCCTTGAGCGCTTTTGTGCATCCGATGCGTCTTACCTTTGTGGAATTTTTTAAGAACGCAGGGTTCGAAGGACCTGGCATAGCTTACAAACCTTTTGGAAATCAGAATAAATAAATTGGAGAAATCATGAACGAACTTACACAAGCAGCCGGAACCAGCGCGGCATATATAATCGCCTGGGTTGGTATTTTCCTGATGGTGGCTCTCGCCGGTATCGGCAGTGCAATCGGTACAGTTATCGGTGGTAGCGCCAGCGTCGCCGCAATGAAGAAAAGAGATGATATCTTTGCAAATTGTATGATCCTTTCCGCTCTTCCCGGCACACAAGGCCTCTATGGATTTGGTGCTTTCTTCATTCTGCAAAAGATCGCTGTCGATCCCAATCTCACTATGATGCAAGCAGCAGCTCTTCTGGGTGCCGGCTTGATTATGGGTATTGTCGGATTGATCTCCGCTATCCAACAGGCAAAGATTGTTGCAAATGGTATCGAAAGTCTGGGCAGCGGTAATGACGTCTTCACCAAGACACTGATTCTGGGCGTGTTTCCTGAGCTTTATGCCATTATCGCTTTCGCAACCAGCTTCCTGATCAGCGGTTTGATCGCCGGATAAAAGTAGTTTATCTATAATAAAGAACTCCGCCATATGCGGAGTTCTTTTTTTTATGGATGAATCAGTATCCTGTAACACTCAGCACATCCTTTATCCCCTCTCTTTCGATGATACATTATTAAGTGATTGATAATCAGCTGCTTGATGCATCGCCATGCAGGATTCAAGCAGGATAGAAGCAGGATAGAAGCATCCTACCAGGCAGAGCGCATCAGGCTCCCTCGAAGCACCCACCTGAATATCTGTAGGATAGAAGCTGTGATTCCGCTGTCCCACAGGGGATTCACAGGGGATGCACACGGGCTGCACAGGACGGAGCTTTGAGATAGAGTAAAGAATTCAAGGATCAGACCAAGGGCTATCTGGCTCTAATACATTATCTGGCAACGCCTTGGCGCTTAAGCTTCTGAACCTGCCGATGCTCCTGTGAAGGTTTTACACAAGAAATCCTTATCCTATCAGCTTTTTTATATTGACAAGAGAACGAATCTCTAAAACTTGGGAGAGAGCGTGCCGAAGTGGTGAAATAGGTAGACGCAGTGGACTCAAAATCCACCGGGCATTAGCCCATGCCGGTTCGATTCCGGCCTTCGGCACCAAATCAAAGGAGAAACCGGTAATTTTTGTTAACTCAGGCTCTATTTAAGGCAATTTAGGATGAATCTACTTGGTTTTTTAGCCTTACCAGTTAGATTTTTGTAGAAGTTAACACAGGTAGGGCTTATCTGTTGATGCCTTACATCAAATAATACCCAATACATGGAGGTATAAATGTTCAGATCCAAAAAGACTCTGATCGGTGCTGCATTAGCATTATTGATGGTCGCACCTTTGAGCCTTGCTGCCGTCTCCCAGGCGTCACTCCTCTTCCTCACCTTTGAACCGGGCGCTCGCGCCAATGGTATGGGACGTGCCTTCACTGCGGTTGCAGATGATGCGTATGCCGGTTGGTGGAATCCTGCCGCGATGGCATTTAATAAAAAGACTCAGCTAGCCGCTACGCATATGCCTTGGATGCAGGGTGCTGGTGGTGGTTTTGATGATATGTTCCACCAGTATTATGGTTGGAATCAAAACTTTGAAGGTATTGGTAATCTTGGCGTTCACATTACCTGGCTCGATGCCGGCACACAGATGCAGATGGATGAGTTTGGCAACGAGCTTGGTGAATTCCATACATTTGAAATGGCTGCCGCAGCCGGATATGCCTATGAAATCACGCCTGATAAGATCGGTGTTGGCGGAAACTTTAAGCTGATCTACAGCTACCTCGGACCCGGCACGGGTAATACCGATACCGAAGGCAAGACCTTTGGTTTTGCTTTTGACCTCGCTTCCCAGTTCCGCGATGTAGCCGGCGTCGAAGGTTTGAATGCTGCTTTGGTATTGCAGAATATCGGTCCTGACGTCACTTATGTCAATGAAGATCAAGCTGATCCTCTGCCGATGACAATACGACTTGGTGCTGCTTACACAGCTCTTGACAGCCCAATGAACAGGCTAAGAGTATCAGCCGAAGCCAGCAAGATCCTCGCCAATGAAGATCCCCTGATTCAGCGCTTCGTAACCGGTTTTGAGCATTTTGACGAAACGATCTACTCCGCGGGTGCTGAGTACACTTATCTCGATTTGATCACCCTCAGAGGTGGTTATTTCTACGATAATGCCGGTCAGGTTACCGGTCCAAGCTTTGGAGCAGGATTCCAATACAGCTTTAGCCAAAAATACAAGCTCAATGTTGATTTTGGTATGATTTGGGCAGGCAAGCTGACCAATGATTTCAACAAAGTCTTCTCACTTGGGTTTGAATTCTAAAGCTGATAAAGAATGTAGTTAACATTGAAGTGGGTCAATTGCCTGAGGATAAAGCCAGCTCTCCCGGCACTTGACCCGCTTTGATCAAACCATTGATGAAACATCTTCCTCTGCTAATACTGATCACCTTTTACCTTCCGCTTGCGGCACAGGTCAAAGTACTGCGCAAATTCAGCGAGTATCAATATCCCAAGAGACACCCCCATACAGAGCTTCTCAAGCAGGAAAAGACAGCACCGGGCAATCTACAAGAGAGATCGTTTATAGATAATAATCTCCTGGTGATTCTGGTAGATTTTCAAGAAGACGACAATCCTCTCAGCACAGGCAATGGTAAGTTCCAGCTCGAGCCTGATCCTGATTACCTTTACAGCATAGGCAGCCCTCCTCACAACCACGAGTATTATCTCTCCAATTTGGAAGCGCTGAGATACTACTATTTAGCGGCTTCTGCAGGGACTTTCAATCTTCAGTACGACCTGTATCCCAAGACTCAACAGGCATATACCCTGCCCCATGATATGGCTTACTACAACCCGCCGGGAGCATCCGGAGAGCTCTTCGTTGCTAGAATGGAAGAGTATTTCAAGGCTGCAATAGAACTAGCGGATCAGACTGATCCGGAGATTGACTTCAGGCAGTATTCCCACTTTATGATCATCCATGCCGGTTCGGACTGGCAGCACGACGTATTGGGCGATAGCCCGGTTGATATACCATCCTTCTTTATTAGGGTCGGAGAGGATAAGGCTGCTGTAGTCGATGAAGGATCGTGGACGGTAACACAAGCTTGCAACGTCCCTGCAACCATCTCTCAGGATTTTCGTTCGAGAGATTATGGTGATGCAATCTATTGGAGTGGTTATGGCGCTCTGAATGCGGTGATAGCTCACGAATTTGGACACTCGATGGGCTTGGTAGATCTTTATAATACCAGAACCTTTCAGCCTATGGTAGGTGTTTTTGATATTATGGATAGCGGCGGGAGCGGTGTTTTGGTCGATGGACCTCTGACTGATGGCTCCTATGTGATGGTGGAAGGGATACTCCCTGCATTGCCGGGGGCATTCTCACGTGCTTTGCTATTCGAAGAGGATTTCAGGGCAAATGGGATGATGAAGGATGCTTACGATCTTGCGGGAAATCCGATAGTCAATATCGCAGCATCAAGTGTCCGACAAGATCCCGGTAACATTCGCCCCAGCATTGTGAAGCTACCGCTTTCTGAAACTGAGTATGTCCTGGTGGAAAACCGTTCGGTTGATCCCGATGGAGATGGAGCTACAGCCGTCTTTGGTGATCTCAATGGACGTGTAATCCTCTACCCTACTGCAATAGATGATCCTAATAATAACCCTACCTACGAGTATGATTACCTCTTGCCATCCTTTCTGAACCAGAATGGGGCGTCTATTGGCGGAGGGGTAATGCTCTGGCACGTCAATGAGGATATCATTTACAATCAGGGCACGACTTACTCTGATGGGCAGTGGGTAAGTAACTTTGATAACAACACGGTCAATACTGCGTACAACTATCGGGGAGTAAAGGTCATAGAAGCTGATGGTCTTGAGGATATCGGCAATGAGTATTCATATTACTGGACGGGCACTCAATACGAGTATTTCCATCAGAGGAAACCCAATCTCAATGAGGATGGTTCTTTCGCAGGCTGGTCATCGCAAGAGTGGAGACCGAGGATCAATTCTATTACCACTCCGGCGTTATTGGATACTAAGAACCTGCCCTCTCTGTATTGGCTGGATGAGATCAGTAATCCTGCCACCTTTATGAGCTTCAAGATCAAGGATAGCTTCTTCAGCAAAGAGCAGATCGTTGTGGCAGACAGCCTGCCCGTCTTTACCGCTCCAATGATTCTCTCCAGCTTTACTCTGACTGATGAGATCCCCCTGTTCGGTGGGGGGAGATTTGAGCTACTATCCAGAAATCAGGAGACAGGTCTATGGGAGAATCAACTGGGTTACTTCCCGGTGATTGAGTCTTTTAGAAAGAACCCTGTGATAGTGGCAAATCAGAGTCCAGACCAATATATGGAGCTGGTCTTGAGTGGCGGATCACAAATAGATATCTTGGACTTCCTTGATGATTTTTACCAGCAACACCCGATCACTTTCCCTGATTCACTGACCAGTATTCCGATCTATATCAGGCATAGAAACCCGGATGGATATAAGCTCTATGTGGCTACTCAGAGCAGTCTTTTTCGCATAGGCGATTACGTAGTGGAAGAATATAACAACGAGCTGGGCGGTATCCTCAGGATGGCTGAGACTCAGAACGGGATTTTAGCTCTGAGAGAGAGAGCCGTTTTGTTCATTGACAGGGAGCTACACCTAAGCAAGTCAATCAACCTGCCGGAGAGCTTTGGTCTCTACGAGCCTGTGATCTTTAACAATCAGCAAGATGGATCTATCATCTACTTCCTGATGGCTAATACAGGCAGTATCTACAGGCTCTCTGAAGATATCCTCACCAAGATCTACACTGCCCCGCATGGTTCTGCTAATACACAGATGGGACTATCCCGGCTTGAGCCTTACTCACCGGGTTTGTTCTTTGCCTCAGGAGACAAGGCTTTTGCACTGCGTGAAGATGGCAGCCTGATCCCCGGATTTCCGGTCAATATAGGCAGCTCACCGGCATCAAAAGCAGCTCACCTCTACTCCATCAAGCTTGCCAATAAGTTCTTTATGTTCTTTCCCCTGGAAGGCAGAGGCTACATAGCCATCGATGAGAGGGGAAATATTGACAAGGCTTACAGTATGATCTGGGAACGCCTTGCCAGGGCTGATTACTGGCATTACTCCCATGATGAGCAGGAGCTCGTCTTTTACCACATTGGTCATAACGGCAAGCTGCACATCAAGACGCTTTCCGGGATAAGCCAGGATCCTATCCTCTGGAATGGCTTCCGCAACGGAGAAACCGGCAATTACGACGGTATGATCTTCCAGCAGAATCCGCCAATTGCTGATTACAATGCCTGGATCTATCCCAATCCGGTAAGTGGTGACATCTTTAGACTGCGCCTTGAAAACCAGACTCAAACAGGCATTTACAGCATTTACGATATCAGTGGAAACCTGATCCAAAGGCAGACAATAGCAGCTAATGGCAATCTCACCAGAGATCTCGAGATAGATTCTTCCCGGCTAAGCTCCGGAGTGTATATCCTTACCGCCACAAACGGCAACCAGATCAAACGGCTCAAATTCGCCATCCAAAAATAAAGGCAGGAAAGTATGAAACGTAATTTACTAATTCTGTTGGCACTTATTACTCTGGGCAGTCTCTTTGCCCAAGGCGGTTATGGTAATATCGATGATATGATTTTCGCTGATCCAGCCGCTTCTGATACCGTCAGCAATGCAAACAGCCTTCGCAACGACATCATAACGGTCAACTATGCTCGCAAAGATGCACGCAAAGCTATGCTGTTTTCGATGATTTTACCCGGTGCAGGCCAGTTTTATGCTGATAAATCTGCTATCCAGACCTACATCTACCCCGTCATCGAGCTCGCTCTGATAGGTGGAATGATCTATTTTAACCAGAAAGGCAATGAGCTGACCAAAGACTATGAAAAGTACGCAACCGGTGAGAACATTACTACTCAGATCGGGGATTTCCAATACACCGGACCTCGCTATCGCCGTGAATACCAAAACAATGTCCAGTCCATACTGATTGCTTACAACACGGCTGACATCTACGATGGCAGCTTCTTCCGGCTGGATGCAAACAATACCCAACACTTCTACGAAGACATTGGCAAGTATGACAAATACATCTTCGGTTGGGCTGATTGGTATCACACTTTTGCCGCCAATGACGGTGTATTCGTCCTTGGCAATCCCGGTTTTGAATCAGCATTTGTAATGAGTTCCGAGGACTTTTCGGCTCGCTGGCTGGGCAACCACACCATTGAAAACATCATTGCCAACGACTTTAGCCAGCAAGTGACTCATGGTGCCCCCTCCTCTTCACCGATGCGCGAGGAGTACATACGGATGCGTAAAGATGCCGAGAAAGAGTACAGCACAGGGCATCTGCTCTCCTTTGGCTTGGTGGCAAACCACCTTGTGAGCGCAATTGAAGCCGTTACTCTCACAAACAGAGTAAACCGTATGTCGATCTCTCAAAGCCCCTTCCAGCTCAATTATTACGCCAGCCTGCGGGATATGAAATTCACTCCCACAGTCAACCTCAGTTACAGATTCTAGATAAGTATATGAAAGCTGTTCTGCGCTCGCTGCTTCTCTTGCTGATAGTCTGTCCTGTCAGCCTGATCGCTTTACCCAAGATTGCTTATGTCGGGATGTCCGGGATACTCCCCGGTAGCGGTGAAATCAGCCTGGGCAAGGTAAATCGCGGTGCAGTCTTTATGAGCGCTGATCTTGTGAGTATCGCGCTCTTTGCCCAAACAAAGAAGGATATCACCGATCTGGATAACAGCTATCGCGAGCTTGCCGGTGCCTATGCCGGAGCTGCCACAAACGTAGGCGGAAACTACTTTCAGCATATGCAAAACTGGCGCAGCAGCGACGAATTTAACCGTTATCAGCAGATGATGGCACGCAATTACTTCCTGATTTCAAACTATGATCCTGCCGCTTATGATGCCTACATCGCTGCGAATACTTATAGCGACGATGAAGCCTGGGCTTGGGAAAATGACTCCCAGTGGAGCCAGTATCGCAAGACTCGCACAAAGTACCAGGAAGCAAAGCTTTACAACAACCTGGTCCTCGGCACTTTGCTCTTGAACCGAATTGTCAGTATGCTGGATGTCGTCTTCATTAAAAAAGAAGCCGGCACACAGAATCTCTATTTCAGCCCCGACAACAATCTGGGGCTCAGAATCAATTACCAAATGGAATTCTAAATGATTAAACGCATTTGCATTACAATCGCCTGTCTTATCCTATTGATGCCCGTCTTTGCCCAAAGCAGAGGCGTAAGAGTGCTCAAATCTGCCATATTACCCGGATTGGGGCAGGTATCCTCAGGCCACCAATACGGATACGGGATGATGGCTGCAGAACTGGGAATCATTGGCTCACTACTCTACTTTAGAAACGAATCAGAGCTCAAAGCCCAGGAATACAAGGATTACGCAGTGCAATTCGCGCATATCCAACCCGGAGTTTTCAACACAGATTACTACAGCCATCTGAGCCGATATGACCACAGCGGGTTTGGTGCCGGTGGTTACAACGCTATGGTGCGTCAGCAAGCCATCAAGCTGTATCCCGATGATCCGGCTCTGCAACAGCAATACATTGATGCTTATGCCTATACCGATGATATGGCTTGGTCTTGGGACGAACTCAGCAACCGACGCGAATACAGCCAAATGCGAATCAAAACGCAAGATCTCAAAGACTTTGCCAAGATCGCAACCGGAGTATTGGTGCTCAACCACCTGGTCAGCGTGATCGATATCCTGCGCTATCCGGTTGGGGACAAAGCAGCATTCTCAATGAAGTTTGATGGAGACCGCCGACTGATCGTCGTGGACGTTCCTTTCTAAGAGCTTCCAGATATAATACACTTCATTCATATCTCAGGCTTGAGCTAAATCTTTGTGTTACAAAATCACTAGCAAGTCCATAAATCCACCTAATCCAATCCTTTAGCGTCCTCTTTGAATGAAACATTGCTAAGACATTGAAGGATAGTCGTTTCCTGCGTCCTCATGCAGGATTCAAGCAGGATACAAGCAGGGAGCAAGCATCCTGGAAGCATCCAATCAAACAGAGAGCTTAGCGAAACTACATTTAAGTGACCAGATCATCAAGACGCTTAGAGGGGGTAGTCTATGATCAGATAAGCAATCCGGAGCTTTTTCAAATGACGAAATATTGGGCTTGACTATTTACAGAGGACTCGCAGAATTGCGTGAAGGGGAAAGGATGATATGAAGACTATCGTAATCTCTGATCTTGGCAGCACCAAAACCAAGACTGTCGCAATAAGTAACATTGATGGCAGGTATTCTCTAAAAGCCATCAGCAAGCACGATACTACTGTGGAAGCTCCTTCAAACGACGTAATCATCGGTCTGGAAAATAGCATCAGCGAAATCACACAAGATAAGGACTTTGAGCTTTATTGCACCAGTAGCGCAGGCGGTGGATTGCAGATATTGGTAATCGGGCTTACGATGTTTGATTCTGCGAGTAGCGGAAAACGTGCTGCTTATGGAGCAGGCGGTGTGATCCTCGATACTTTCGCACTGGATGACAAGCGTAATGCTATTCAGCAAATGCTGGATATCAGCAAGCTGCATCCTGATATGATCCTGATCAGCGGTGGAACCGATGGTGGAGCAATCACCGGTGTTCTGCGCCTGGTAGAGATCCTCCGGCTTGCCAAGCCTGTCCCAAAATTCGAATCCAAGACCAAGATCCCAGCTATCTTTGCCGGAAACCAGGAAGCAGCAGGATTGGTGCAAAACCTAATCGGAGAAGACTTTGAGCTATTTATCCTGCCAAATCTGCGTCCCAGCCTGGATACAGAGAACTTGAAACCCAGCCAGGAGAAGATTCAGGAGCTCTTTATGGAGAATGTGATGGAGCATGCTCCCGGATATTCCAAGCTGAAAAAACGGGTCAATGCACAGATAATGCCTACGCCTCTGGCTGTCTTGCAGACCTTGCAACTGCTCTCACAAGAGCATAGCAAGAACATCTTTGCTTTTGATATCGGTGGTGCGACGACGGATGTTTTCTCCTGCATCAACGGCCACTTCCAGCGGACTGTAAGCGCCAATCTGGGAATGAGCTACAGCGCTTTGAACGTTATGAAGGAAGCCGGGATAGAGAAGTTATTGGAGCTCCTGCCTTCGCGTATTTCTGAGGATGAGCTGAGAAACTTCATAGCAAATAAAACGCTCCATCCCACAATTACTTATGACGACACTGATGCAATGATGATCGAACAGGCGCTTGCCAAAGTAGCACTTAAGATGGCACTGAAACAGCATAAGGATATGCACTTCAATTGGAACAAGATCGGCTATCTGGACAAGCTGAAAGCAGGCGATAAAGACAAGTATGTAGATAAGTTTGAATACATCGAACAGGAAAATAAATACAGCTTTTATGCATCGGACATAGACATCCTGATCGGTACGGGCGGTGTCTTTACAGCTGTCAATATCCCCAAACAGGCGATGATGATACTGGTGGATGGGATCAGACCAAGCTGCGTAACAGAAATCTGGATCGACAAGCATTTCCTCTCTCCTCACATCGGAATCCTCTCCCAAAGCAAACCTGATGCTGCCAAAGACCTGATCAAGTCCGATCTGATTTCTCCCATAGGGCTGCATATTGCGCCAGTCTTTAGCCAAAAACTGGATAGTAAAGCGATTGTAATGGAATACTTAGTGGATGGGAAGAGGGATTTTATCACAGCGGGGGCTTTCAAGTATTATGAAGCAACCGGCAAGGATAGGATTATCCGGCTCAAAGCTGCCAAGAATGTGTTTGTAGGTACAGGCGACGAGATCGTCCTGAAAGCAGGTTTGTGCCTGCTGGTGGATTGCCGCTATGAAGACGAGCTGCAGGCAGAGCAGGTCAATAGCAGCCTGGATCTCTATTCTCCAGTAATTGATGCTCAGGGCTTGCTTCCAATGCCCAGTAGGCTGGTTTCTGGAAACTGGACATTGGATATTGAGCTGCCTTACAAGGGTCTTATCAGCGGGATGCAGGGTGCCAAGTGCGAGCCGATGGATGTGATTGCCAGTAATCCCTACGATCCTCCCCGGCTTTACATCGTGCAGGCAGTAAGTGGTGAAAAGAAGCCGGAAGCCAGGCTAACAAAAGAATCTATGCTCATCAAACTGGGAGAGACCATTGAGGCAGACCAGTTGATCTTTAGTCCGTCTGCATCTCTAACGGCTACTGGACTAAAACTAAACAAGTTCTACTCCCCGGTAAGAGGAAGAGTGGAATATATCGAGTACAACTCGGGAATAGTGGTCTTGTCTGAGATTCAGGATTATAGCAGTAAACCGCTGACTATTGAGATTGCGCAGCTCCTGAACATCAAGCCCAAATCGATGTATCGTTATATGCAGAAAGAGAAAGGTAGCTTTGTCTATCGGGGTGAAGTACTTGCCAGGAGGTTGGAGGCGGGAGTGAATCCGCTGTCTTCACATATCAAAGCTCCAAATACTGGTACGATTACGGATATTGATACGGTGAAAGGTACTGTCACTATCCAGTATCTTGCAAAGGCAACTGATTATCGGGCAAATGTGTGGGGTGAGATTAGTTCCGTTGATTCAGACAGGATGCTCAGTATTAGCTATCAGGGAGAAAGGCTTGATGCTGTAATAGGCTTTGGTAAGGCAAGCGGAGGAGATTTGATCGTGATCGGCAGGGATCAGGATATATCACTCCTGGCTCTGGAAGCCAAGGTGGTTTTCCTGTCATATTCTCCTGATCTCAATACACTCAGAGCAATAGCAAAGCAGAAAGCTGCAGCGATTGTCACTGAATGGATCAATGAACGAGACTTGGCTCAGTATATGAATATCGAACCGGGTGTAATCAACACAGGCTCTGAAGATATCGGGAGCAGTATCTTGATACTTAAGGGTTTTGGAGCTGGCAATACAGATTCAGACCTGATTAAAAACTTACACCAAAGACAGGGAAAACACTGCTACATTGATCCTCATACCCGAATAAGAGCGGGGGTGATACGTCCTTTTGCTTGTATTCAGGAAAAAAAGACTTGAATAAAAACGATGTATTAAAAAGCTTGTACTTTCATGACAGAATTTTAATCCTTGTGGAGGAATAGAAATGCTCGAAAACTTGAGAAAGAAACAGAAGGTTGTGATCTACGTCGTAGCCTTCGTGTTTATTATTGGTATGGCAGCCATGGGTATTGGTGGGTTGTTAAATCCCACTCCGCCTTTGGGTAAGGTCAATGGGACCAAGATCACTATGGATATGTACAGAGCAAAGATAGCTGAATTTGAAGAACGCTATTCGCAGATGTATCAAGAACAGACTATGGACGAGAATACTCGCAAGATGATCCAGGATCAGGCTTGGGATGCTCTGGTAAATGATATCCTGTTTGAACAACAGATCAAGAAACATAGAATCAAAGTGACCGAGGATGATATCCTCACTGAAATGCAGACTAATCCACCTCAGGAACTGATGCAGAATCCAGACCTTCAGACCAATGGTGCTTTTGACCGCAACAAGTACCTGGAAGCCCTGAGAAATAACGCTCAGTTCTTTGTAGCTATGGAAGACTATGTACGTGCATACCTGCCTCGCAAGAGACTACAGGATAAGATTGTCGCCGATGCCGGAATCAATATGGACAGCCTCAAGACAGAATACGCCAAAGACACAAACCTCGTCAATGGCCAAGCTATCTGGTTTGACTACAACAAAGCCGGTGAAATGACTGTAAGCGATGCAGAAATCAGAGCTCAGTACGATAAAGACAAAGAAGAACTTTACAAGAAAGGACCAGCTTCCCGCGTGAAGTATCTGGCTTTTGAGATGAAGCCTTCCGAGGCAGACTTCAACGCAGTCAGAGAGAACGTAATGCTGATCCACAGACAGGCTGTGGGTGGTGCAAACTTTGCCCAGCTTGCAGCTCAGTATTCTGAAGATCCGGGCTCTGCTCAGAATGGCGGTTCCCTTGGAGTATTTGGCAAAGGCCAGATGGTTCCTGAATTCGAGAATGCAGCTTTCGCACTGGGCGTAGGACAGATCTCCGCTCCCGTAAAAACCAACTTTGGTTGGCACATCATCAAGTGTGACTCTTTGGGCGGTACTGCCGAGAACAGACAGATCAAAGCCAGCCACATTCTGCTGAAGGTCGAAGCCAGCGATGCTACACGGACAGAGATAATGGAAAGGGCTGAAAATGCTCGCAGAGAGATCCGCAGACAGGGCATCGACGCAGTCGCTACCAGCCTCAAGATGGAAGCCAGTGATACACGTATGGTTTCTCATGAGGATGAGTATGTCCCCGGTATCGGTAATGTGCCCGCTATGGTCAATTTCATGCGCAGAGCACGTGTTAATGCCGTGAGCGATGTAATCACCGATCAACAAGAGAGACTGATTGTAGCACAACAGATAGAGAACAAACGTGAATACTATGAAGACTTTGAAGATGTCAAAGCCAGAATTAAGTTTGATCTTGAGAAGCAGAAGAAAGTCGCTGCAGTTCGCGCAAGAGCAGAAGAGTTTTATAATGCCAATAAGACTGGTGATTTTTTTGCTGCTGCGACCAGAGACGGCTGGAGTGTAATCGACGTCAACAATCACAAAGACGGTTCTCAGATTCCCGGAGTGGGACTTTCCAAAGAGTTTACCGATGCTGTGATGGCTCTTGAGACCGGGCAGACCTCCGGGTTGATCCTCACCAAGGAAGGCCAGTTTATCTTCCGCGCCACCGAAAGACGCAAGCCTGATTACACTGCTTTTGCCAAAGATACAGCCAAGCAGGACGAGATCAAGAAACGTCTCGAAGATGCAGCATTCAACCGTTGGTTTGAAGGCATCAAAAAGAATGCCAAGATAGTCGATAACAGATCTCTTTACGGAATCTGATTATGAGTAGATTGATGGCCGGTGTCAGTGGAGTAAGAGGTGTCTATGGAGACAGCCTTACACCCGAGGTCATCGTAAAATATGCAGCACACTTTGGAATTCTCTGCCAGCGCGGTACTATCGTCGTTGGCAGAGATTCCCGTACAACCGGTGAAGCTGTACTCAGCGCTGTATGCAGCGCACTGATGAGTGTCGGATGCCAGGTCATAGATATCGGCATAGTATCCACTCCCACCGTTCTTCTCAATGTAAGAGAATTACACGCTGCCGGCGGAATATCTATCACAGCCTCGCACAATCCACCTGAATGGAACGCGATGAAGTTTGTAGATGCAGACGGAATGTTCCTTTCCCCCGCCAAAGCAATGCTTTTTCTGGACTCTATAAACGAGCCTATCGACTGGGTCGCCTGGGATAAAATCGGTAAACTCAGCACTGATTCTACCGCTATAGAGCGTCACATCGACAGAATACTCGCCATACCCTACCTTGATCTGGACAAGATACGTGCCCGCAAGTTCAAAGTAGTATTGGATTCAGTCAATGGTGCAGGCGGACTGGTCTCCCCCATCCTGCTAAAGAAACTGGGATGTGAGGTTATCGAGATCAATTCAGAGCCCACCGGTATTTTTGCTCATCCTGCTGAACCACTCAACCACAACCTTACCCAGCTTGAAGCTGCCGTAAGCACTCACAAAGCTGATCTGGGCTTTGCCACTGATCCTGATGTGGACAGGCTTTCCATTGTCTCAGATCTGGGAGCTTGCATCGGCGAGGAACTTACAGTTGCTCTCTGCGAGCTTTTCGTATTGGCAAAGCATCCCGGAGATTTAGTCGTAAACCTATCTTCTTCGATGATCTCAGATCACATTGCTGGTCAATTTGGCGTCAAAGTACACCGCACCAAAGTCGGCGAGATCAATGTAGGAAAGAAGATGCAGGAGTTGAAGAGCCCCATCGGCGGTGAAGGTAATGGTGGAGTGATCTGTCCCCCTGTGCATTATACTCGCGACGCAATGGCGGGAATGGCTCTGGTACTGGGGCTTTTGGCAGAGCGTGAGACCAGCCTTTCCCATCTGGTGGCAGGTCTTCCAAAGTACTACTTTGCCAAGTCCAAGATTGAGCTTCCCTATCCAAGACTGGAGCAGATTATGCTGGCAGTTCCCAATGTCCTCTCCGGATATGAGTTTGATACCCAGGATGGAATCAAAGCCATCAAAGGAGATCACTGGATTCATATTCGCAAATCAGGTACTGAGCCGATTATCCGAGTGTATGTCGAGAGCGAATCTCCCGAAAAGTCACAACAGATCTGCGATGAAGCAATCGAAAGACTGATCAGCAGTATCTGATCTAATCCCTTTTCTATTGTTATAAAGCCGGAAGATATTCCGGCTTTTCTTTGTCAAGGTCAAGTCGTTGTGGCTTTGCTCCTCTTTGAATACACTGCTGATTGTAAGGAAATTCTTTGGAGATTCACTGGTCGCCACAAGGGGATCACAAGGGGATCACAAGGGGATCACAAGGGGATCACCTGAGGATTCAAGCAGAAAGAATGGAATGGCAATAAGAGATTATTACTAACTGCTCTTTCAGTTAACACTGTGGGATGGGGCCTACCGTCTGGAAAAGCGGAAAATATCAGTAGTATATCCAAACATAAAGTAGGCTTGGATATTATCATTCAAGGGTGCTGCTATCACCAGCTTCAGAGGGCCGACAGGAGATTTGTAGCCCCATGATAGATAGGGGCTAATCTCCAAATCCTGCTGCAAAGACCAATCGTCATAGTCTGAAATGTTCAAGGCTTGGATACCCAGATCCAGATAGGTGCGCTTGAATGGGTTGTAGCTGAGAGCAAGCTCATAAATCTTGTAGTAAGGGGCACTGATGGCATACTTGGGATATCCCATATAGCCTTCCGATCCACCAATCATGAATGGATCGATCAAGGCTTGTGAAGGTTGATCAAAGTAAGAGCCATAACGCAGCTTCATAGCAATACTTAGCCGGCTGTTGTAAGGACGGTAAAAATCCAGATTGCCCTCAAACTTGCTGTAGATGTATTGGCTTAGATTGCGATCTCTGGAGAAATCCAGCTTGAGCAGACTGCGCAATCCGGAGCGTGGAAAATAGAAATCATCCAAGCTCTCATGATAAGCTTTGAATCCAAAACCACTCACGGTGAAGTCTTGCTGCAGCGGGAAGTTTTGCGATATATCGCGGTAGAGATTGGTACGATAAGAGAAGATAAAAGATTCCAAGCTCAGGTATTCACCGCCAAAGAAGCCCAGCCCGGAACTAACACCGTATTCAAGCTTGTTTACGCTATCGGTTTTGTAGTTGTTTTCATTGTAAAGGTAAGTGGTATGCTCGTTGACATAGCCGAAGATGCGGTAGTATATACCCCAAAACTCACCGAAATTCTTTACGTAGTCGATATTCAATTCGTTGTTGCTACCCAGTTTGAGCTCTGCCAACAAGCTGGAGTTTTTGAGGATCAGATTGTTCACCCTCAGGACAGCCGATGCATTCAATTGGTCTTCGGAGGTATAAACCAGGTTCAGACCCAGGTTTCGGCGCTCCCTCTCTTCAACAATCACCGTGAGCTTGTAGAATGTACCATCCGGAACAAGGATGGGATAGACGATGCTAAAGAACTGGGAATTCCAAGCAAAGTGACAGGCATTGATGATCTCGCGGATTGTGTAGGTACTACCGTTGTAGAGCTTGAGATATTCTAGGATTTTGCTATCGCTGATATAGCGGTTTCCTTCTACTTCGATCGAAGAGAGGCGATACTCAGTAGGTAGAGGCTCGGAAGGTGAGTAGCGAAGGTTACGACGATATCCCTGCATCTCTAATGCCAGCAAAAGATAGGTAATATTCTCTCTGGCATAGGCTTCTCCTGCTGCAATGATCTCTGCGGCACGCTCGAAATCCCGGGCATTATACTCGTCTAATGGTGGCTCTAATACTATGCACAGGCTGTCCACTCGGCCTGCTATGGCACGGGTCATACCAATATTGATGGTTTGATCCAGGACATCAATCAGGTTTCGGAGCTTATCTTCAGTGCGCAAAGCAGAATTGGTCTTGAAGCCAATACAAATGTCTGCTCCCATCTCCCGCACACGATCCATCGGGAAATTGTTAGCGACTCCGCCATCGATGTAATATTCATCACCTATCTTAAATGGACGAATCACACTAGGCACAGAGATAGAAGCCCGTACAGCCTGCATCAATGAACCGCTGTCAATTAGTTCCTCCTCTCCGGTAAGCAGATTCGTAGCAATGGCAGAAAAGGGAATGGGGAGTTCATTGAAGTCCTGATAGGGTGAGGCAGGCGCATAAAGGCGGGCAAATTCGAGATTCATCCGGTTGGATTCAATCACACCGGTGCGGATGCTGGTTTGCCATCTATCAGTAAAATCCAGAGAGAAGTTACCATAGGGAGCCCAGCGCTTTTGCCCGATATAGATGTCTTTGCGTTTATAAGTATCGTCTGTGAGCCTTGCCCAATCGATGGAGAGAACAATGGCTTCTACCTCAGTAGCTGAATATCCCATTGAGTACAATGACCCGATTACCGCGCCAATGCTAGTTCCTGAGATGTAATCAGGCTTGATGCCGTGCTCCTCCAGGACCTTGAGGATACCGATGTGTGCCAGACCCCGGGCACCTCCTCCACTGAGAGCATAACCCAGGCTATTGGCCCTGACAGCCGTTACAGACATCAGGACCACAACAGCTAGTATTAAGCTGATCCCACAGCGGGATTTCACGATAGATGAAACTCCCTGATCAGAAACCGGATGGTGCGGCTGTGCTATCATTTGGAGCTGCTGGATTCACAACATCCTGGATAATGAACTCCAAACGTCCAAAGATTGCATTGGCCTCAAGGCGAACTTTCTGTTTGCCTTCGCCCAGGTTTTGTCTTGATGATCCGATGATTGATTCAGTCTTAGAAGGCGTTACAACGGATCCAAAGACGGCATTGCTCTCCACCTCAAAGTCAATATTGGATGGCAGATAAACCGTTGAGGAGCCAAAGACAGCGGTCACTTCCACATACTTTGTCTGCGGGGTCAAATCATCCAGAACGACCCTGCTGCTGCTGAATACAGAAGTGTACTCACGGTGAGAAGCAGAAATCTCTTTGGTAGTGATACCCCTGCCTGTGGGTTTCTTGTATGCTCCGATCAGGATCTTGACGCCAAACATAATTATAATGATGGCTATGAAGGTTGTTACAAGAGGAATCTTGAAGCCGAAGCTCTTGAGCACGATCGATAAACCGATCAGTACAAAGAGGATTCCCCAGAATAAGTTACCGAAAAAGATATCCATTTTCATCTCCTGCTCCTTATAGTTTGATTGCTTTGCTCCAGAGACCTTGTAGAGTGCTGGTCTCCTCTGTAAGATCATCGTTTACTATTAGCTTTGCCTCAGGACTTACAAGACCCAATTGTTGTACGGGCACATTGTATCCCTTGGCAATATAATTGATTGTATCCAGTTTGTCAGATGAGATGCTGATTACGATCCTGCCTGCAGATTCACCGAAGTAAGCTCTTATCTTATCAACCGGTAATTCGAAGGATAGCTTCGCTCCAAATTGTGTATTGAAGCATGATTCTGCGATCGTCACGAGTAGTCCCCCCTCGGAACAGTCGTGTGCAGAATGAGCCAGCTCCTTATCTGCCAGTTCAAACATTAGCTCCTGCAGGGCTTTCTCTCTCTGCAGGTCTATCCTGGGAGGTACGCCGGCTATCAGGTTGTGTATTTGTTTGAGGTACTCAGAACCTCCCAATTCACTAGCGTGATCTCCCAAGAGGAGTATAATGTCCCCTGCTTGCTTGAAGCTGGAAGAAATTGACTTGCGATAATCAGGGATTAAACCAAGCATACCTATCACCGGTGTGGGATAGATTGCCCCCTGTGGATTCTCGTTGTAAAGAGACACATTACCACCGGTTACAGGGGTGCCAAAGGCTCTGCAGGCATCTCCCATACCACGGACAGCTTCGCTCATCTGCCAATAGACTTCCGGTTTATACGGATTACCAAAATTCAGACAATTGGTGATAGCAAGAGGTTTTGCCCCGCTGCAAGCTATATTACGGGCAGCTTCCGCGACTGCTGCTTTTGCTCCCTCATAGGGATCAAGATAGCAATAGCGTCCGTTGCAATCTGTACTCAATGCCAAAGCCTTGCGAGTACCCTTCACAGAGACAAGCGCAGCATCCGAGCCGGGCTCGAGATGGCTGTTGATCTGCACCATATGGTCATACTGACGGTATATGCTCTCTTTGGAAGCAATATTGGGACTTGACAAGAGAGTTTTCAAGACAGCGGAATAGTCACTGGGATGATCCAAGCCAGCAGGATCGAAAGCCATTGTCTCAATCAGATATTCAGGCTTGCGTGATTCCCGGCTATATACAGGAGCTTTGCCGCCCAGGATCAGATACTCCGAAGGTATCTCAGCCTTGACCTCACCCTTGTTTCTGACGCGCAGTATCCCGTCAGCGGTTACTTTGCCCACAACGCAGGCATCCAGATCCCACTTCGTAAAGATCTTGCTGACTTCATCCAAGTGATGAGGCTCAATAATCAGCAGCATTCTCTCCTGAGATTCCGAGAGCATTATCTCATAAGGAGTCATACCGCTTTCACGCTGAGGAACCAGGGCTACGTCCAGATCGATCCCTACACCACCCTTACCGGACATCTCAGAGCTGGAACAGGTAAGCCCTGCAGCTCCCATATCCTGGATACCGACAACCAAACCAGCGTGAATCACTTCCAATGTGGCTTCCAAGAGCAGCTTCTCATAGAAAGGATCACCTACCTGCACAGCTGTTCTCTTCTCCTCGGAATCTTCAGAGAGATCGACAGAGGCAAAGGTAGCTCCGTGTATCCCGTCACGTCCGGTCTTAGCTCCTACATAAACCACCAGATTACCGATTCCTGAGGCAGCGGATTTTGCTATCTGCCCGTGCTCTACCAAGCCGACTGCCATCGCATTGACCAGCGGATTACCTTCGTAGCTGTCTTCATAATAGACTTCACCACCGACCGTAGGCACTCCAAAACAATTGCCATAATCCGCAATACCACTCACTACTTCACTGATCAGATGCTTCACAGCAGGGCTTTCCGCATTGCCAAAGCGTAGTGAATTAAGAGCAGCTACAGGACGCGCTCCCATCGTAAATATATCTCTTAAGATACCGCCAACACCTGTGGCAGCACCGTGATAAGGCTCTACAGCGGACGGGTGATTGTGGCTCTCTATCTTGAAACATACAGCGATCCCATCGCCAATATCGACCACTCCAGCATTCTCTTCGCCTGCTTTGGCGAGCATAGCTTCACCCTCTTTGGGCAGAGTCTTGAGGAGTTTCACGGAGTTCTTGTAGCTGGCATGTTCGCTCCACATCACGCTGAAGATACCCAGTTCCAGCCAAGTAGGCTCTCTGCCAAGTATATCCAGAATGTACTGGTATTCTTCCTGGTTGATTCCATGTTCTGCTATGATCTGTGGAGTGATTACTGGATCGTTGTTCATTTGCTTAACCTTTCTTTCTGCTTTCTTGCTTGATTTTATCTATCAATCGCAAGATCCTGTCTTCGATAATCTCATAGGTCTTGCGGTAATTATCAAGTTCCGAGCCATAGGGATCCTTAACGTCTCCCTCTTCCCCAACGTATTCATTGAGGGTAAATATCTTATGAGCCAGCTCCGGTTCTGCTTTTCTGAGGTGATCGCGCTGTCTCTCTTCCATTGTGAGAACCAGCCTGCTACCACTCACCAATTGGGGTGTGATTTCCTTTGAGATATGATGCTGTGCTTCCGAGATACCTTTTTCCATCAGGAGTGTCATCGAGTTTAGTGAGATCTCGTGTCCACCCTGCAAGAGCCCCGCTGAATCTCCCACATAGCCCAAATTCTCTTTATTGGAGTAATAAGTAAAGAGCTTCTCAGCAATCGGTGAGCGACAGATATTGGCTGTACAGAGGAACATTATCGTCGGTCGGTTGAATGCTTGTTTGACCTCGTAAAAGGGTATCGAGCCTTCTCTGATACACTTGATATCTTCTGTATGGGCCACATTGCCGGGATCATCCTTATCTAAGAATTCGATGATCGTAGAAGGCTCCGGATTGGGATCAAGTCGCTTGGGATTTGGGATAATACCGAGGTCAAACCACGATGCATAACGTTCCTTGATGCGGTTCAAATCGGATTCCGGAGGCAGATTGGAGAGATTGATGCTGGTGCTTACGATTGGCTCTCCCACCAGGTTGATCATTCTGCGGATCATTGGATCAGCAGGCAAGCGATAGGCTACCTTGTTATTATAGCTGATATGCCCGGTGAGAGGACTATCCTGTGCCCAAATAAGCGTCAGATTCCCCGGCCAGTATTGCCTGGAGAGCGGATTCAATCTCATCGGCACTTGGATTCCATTCTCTTCAAACCACTCATAATCAGAGACTAATGCGATCATTCCCGCTTTGTCCTTGCGCTGTTTCAGCTTGATGATCTTCTCGATTCCAGCTTGAGAACTGAGCCGGCATCCTATACCAAACATCTTTCCGGTGTGATGCAGGATCAGATCGTCCTGACCAATATCTCTGCAAATCTTCTGCAACTTCCTGTCTGATGGTTCTATCCAAAGTTTCACCAATTTCTCCTACTGCAGATATGTAAGCGGATTTACCGCCCTGCCGTCTCTTCTGACTTCAAAATGTAGCGAAGGTTCCGATGCCGAACCTGTCCTTCCTGACTTTGCAATAGCCTGAGCTCTGCGCACCTGAGTCCCAACGGTGACCAAGAGGTCGTTGCAATAACCATAAAGCGAGAAGAAGCCATTCTTGTGATCGATAATCACCATCTTGCCCTGCCCGCCATAGCGATCGGCAAAGATGACAGTGCCGGCTTCCGCCGCGTGCACTGTGGTATTCTCTGCGACAGCTATATCGATGCCATTGCTAACGACACTGGTATTGTATTCCCTGGTTTCCTGCCCAAAGCTGCGGATGATCCTGCCTCTCACAGGCCAAGCCATCTGCCCTGCACCAAAGCGATCAACAGTCTCTTCGCCACGAGCAGCCATCAGTCGATTGATCAAGCTCTGCAATTCTCTAGCATCGCGTTGCAATTGCTCAATACGCTGCTGCAATTGACGTTGTTCTCGAGTAAGCTGCCCTCTTTGGGCTTCCAGATTGGTGATCCGACGGCTGTAATTCCGGCTTTCGTTATTGGTCTGCCTCAGTGATGCGTTGACCTTGCTCTTTTCGTTGGCGTGAGTCTCCTGCTCTTGCATCAGAACAATCTGATACCCACGCGCCACATCTATTTCTTGCTTGGTTTGCACCGAAAGCATCGAGATGAATTTCTGATCACGGTGTTGCACACCTTGAGGACGATAGCTGCGATCCACCCTAAGAAGCATATTCATCTGGTCGTTGAGTGAGTTCCTTAGAGATTGTAATCTATCCCTGGTAAGCTCCAGCCTTTGCTCCACCGATCTCAGCGAATCTGCCACCACTGCTTCCTGGGCTCTCAAATCTCTCAGACGGTTGTCGGTAACTCGTTTCAGAGAAGCCGTTCTTTGGATTTCTGTGCCGGTCTGCCTCTGACGGGTCTCATTTTGCCGTACCCTCTGCTGAGCGCTTTCCAATTGCTGCTGCAGCAATTCTTGCTCCCTCAGCCGATCCGAAAGCTCATCGCCAAAAATTGCCACTGAATTTAGTAAGAGTGTGATAGCAATAATGATTCGCAGCATTCAAAGTTCCTTATATTATTCTGATTCAATCCTCATCAAGCTGCCTTTTGTGTCAAATCAAATCTTCGGTTTGCAGACTGATGTGTCCTGATGTTTGTGGACTGAACGATAGTCTAAATCCATACTCTCATACCATACTCTCATACCATACTCTCTATTAACATGCCACCAGTCATCTTGAGATCTACAGCAGATCAAGAGCAAATCAAGTCGAACGTGGTTCGAGGTGATTTCGGCTTGATTTGCTCTTGATATGCTGTAGATCATAGCCAAGTGGCAAGGATCCTAGTAGTAATCTCCGGTTAACTCAATTGTCTGCAGTTTGTGTGAATGCTCATTACCGATCAGTAAACAGGAGAACAAATGGAAGTGTATCTTGAATACTAAAGCACAATACTATATTGCTAATCCTATTGTATTCTATAGTTTTAACTACTTACGACAATCCCACGAAGTGTCAATTACGGATATGCGAAAGTAATATATCCACCAGATAATCGATTTTCCATTTGCGTGGAGACTTAATATCGCATATTGTTTTAGTAGGTAATAAAAACTAACAGAGGTGTTAAGATGTTTGACCTGAAGACACTGGATAAATACAAGCCCATAGACAATAAAATGTATCAGGTGATGGATGACGAAGGTAAAGTCATCCTGAAGAATTGGCAGCAGCCTATGAGTGATGAGGATCTCGTGGATGCTTTCAAGGATTTGCTGTTTGAGCGTACCACAGATCAGATGGCTGTAAGCTATCAGAGACAGGGACGTATGTTTACGTATCCGCCCAATCTGGGACAGGAAGCTATCCACATTGCAGCCGGTAAAGTGATTAAAAATGAAGATTGGTTTGTCCCGGCCTTTAGAGAGCTGGGTGCCTGGCTGGCAAAGGGCGTAAGCCTGAGAGAAATTTTCCTCTATTTCAAAGGTAACGAAGATGGCTCTCGCTTTGAGCAAGCAAATCGGATGCTTCCCGTATCCGTGCCGATTGCCTCCCAATTGGTGCACGCTGCAGGGATAGGCTTTGCAATGAACTATCTCAAGGAAGAGGCTGCCAGTTTTGCCTTTGTGGGCGATGGTGGTACTTCCGAGGGAGATTTTCACGAAGCACTTAATTTTGCGGCGGTTTGGAATGCTCCGGTGGTATTTGTGGTGCAAAACAACCAGTTTGCCATCTCAGTTCCGCTCAAGATGCAGACCAGATCGATAAATCTGGCGGTCAAGGGTGTCGCCTATGACGTGCCATCCGTAGTGGTCGATGGTAATGATTTCTTTGCAATGTATGAGGTGATGGCGTTTGCAAGAGAATTTGTCCTGAAAGAAAAGCGTCCTTTCCTGATCGAAGCCAGGACTTACCGCAGAGGCGCACATACTACTTCAGACGACCCTACCCGTTATCGCACCAGCGAAGAAGAGGAAATGTGGGCAGCAAAAGATCCTGCCAAGCGCCTCAGAAACTACCTGGTGGAAAAAAAGCTGTGGAATCCTGAATCCGAAGAAGAACTAGTGAAGAGCTTCAAAAAGAAGATCGATAGCGAATTTGAAGCTGCCGAACAGCATCCTGAATACAGGGTGGACGATGTCTTTGACTATATGTATGAGAAATTGCCGGATGAATTGGCCAGGCAAAAGAATATGCTCAAGAACTATCTCAGCACAGTGGGAGGTGACAAATGAAGGTGATGAATCTGGTGCAGGCTATTACCGATGGGCTCGATCTGATGCTCACAGAAGATAAAAACGTAATCGTCTATGGAGAAGATGTCGGTGTCGAAGGCGGAGTGTTCAGAGTTACTGAAGGCTTGCAGCTCAAGCACGGTGCCGATAGAGTCTTTGATTCCCCCCTGGCAGAATCAGGAATTGCGGGAACAGCTTTGGGTATGGCTATATCCGGCTTGAAACCTGTGATCGAGATGCAGTTTGATGGCTTCGTCTATCCTGCGATGAATCAGATACTATCACATATCTCACGCTTTCGAAACCGTACCCGGGGTAAGTTCACTGTTCCGATGGTTATCAGAATACCTTACGGTGGTGGAATCAACGCTCTGGAGCATCACTCTGAGAGTCCAGAAGCCTATTTTGGGCATACTCCCGGCTTGAAAGTAGTCATTCCTTCCACTCCTTATGATGCCAAAGGGATGCTAATTGCTGCGATAGAAGATCCTGATCCTGTGATCTTCCTGGAGCCAAAGCGTATCTACAGAGCTATCAAGCAGGAAGTTCCCGAAGAGAAATACTCCATCCCCATCGGCAAAGCCAAGGTTCTGAATCCTGGCGAGCAAATCACTGTGATCGCTTATGGTGCAATGATTCGAGAGGTTCAGAAGGCTATGGTAATGGCAAAGGAAAAGGGATACTCGGTAGAACTGATCGATCTGCGCAGTATTTGGCCGATCGATCGGGATACAATCCGGGAATCAGTAAGAAAGACAGGCAGAGTATTGGTAGTCACTGAGGCCGCTCAAAGCTTTGGTCCTGCAGCAGAGATTATATCGATAGTCAATGAGGAGGCTTTCCTCAATCTGGAAGCACCTCCGACCAGGCTGACTGGTTTTGATACGGTGATACCCTTGCCTCTGGGCGAGAAGTATTATATGATCTCACCTCAGCGTATATATGGCGAGATTGAACGCCTGATCAAGTATTAGGAGATAAAGATGCGTTACATATTTAAGTTTCCGGATATAGGCGAAGGTCTCGAAGAAGGCAAGATAGTCGAATGGTATGTAGAAAAAGGACAGACAATCTCCTCAGGAGATCCTCTGGTCAAAATGGAGACAGACAAGGTCGTTACCGATATTCCCAGCCCCAAAAGCGGTGTGATTGCACAAAGATTTGGAGGACTGGGTGATATAGTTAAGGTTGGCAATGCTCTGGTTGAGATAGAGATCGAGGGAGTTTCCGGTGCTGAAGCAGTCGCAGAGGCTGCCACTACTCCTGCGCTAGCCTCCAATCAACAAGTTGAGGAGAAGGGCTTTGGCGTGGTCGGTACCATCGAAGTAGCCGGAGATGGAGCTTATCTGCCTGCCAGCGGTGAAGGTATGCAGGCTGCAGCTCAGCCAGTGCAAGAGCAAAAGCGAAGCAAAGTCCTGGCGACACCTGTTGCCAGAGCAATGGCAAAAGAGCTTGGCGTAGATATCAATCAGGTTACTGGATCCGGCCCTGCCGGGAGAGTCACACGGAAAGACATCGAAGGATATGGCAGGAAAAAGGATTATGCTGCACCTGTCTCTACCTCACCCCAGCCTCCCGCTACGGCCAGGATCGAGATCAAGCCTCTCTCGATGATCAGACGTACTATTGCCAAGAATATGATTCGCAGTAAGCAGAATGCCGCTCATATGTCTGTAATGGATGAGGTAGAGGTCAGCGCTCTTGTAGAAGCTCGCAAGAGTCTGAACCAAAAGCTGGAAGCGACTCAGGACAAGCTCAGCTTCCTGCCCTTTGTGATCAAAGCAGTGGCGCAAGCTCTCAAAAGCCATCCCAGCCTCAATTCAGAGATCGATCTGGAAGGCGACAGGATGATCTACAAGCACTACTACAATATCGGTATTGCAGTTGATACTGATGATGGTTTGGTAGCCCCTGTAATCAGGGATGCAGACAGGAAGTCGCTGTTGCAGATCAGCCGCGAGCTAAAGTCCATCTCCGAGAAAGCCAGAGATCGCAAGCTCACTCCAGATGACTTCAAAGACGGTACCTTCTCGATCACAAGTTATGGCTCGATTGGTGGTTACTTTGCAGTCCCGGTGATCAATTATCCCCAGGCAGCCATACTGGGTATAGGCAAGATCGTTGAAAAGCCCGTAGTCAAAGACAAGCAGGTCGTTGTAGGAAATGTGATGCCGATATCGATGTCTGTGGATCATAGGATAGTGGATGGTGGAGAAGTAGCAAGATTCCTCAATGAGGTGCTTGATTACCTCAATAATCCGCTTTACCTGATGCTGCAAATGGGAGGTTCCCAATGAATTATGATCTGATCATCATTGGCTCCGGACCTGCCGGTTATGTCGCTGCTATCAGAGCAGGACAGACCGGACTCAAGACCCTCGTAATAGACAAAAAGTATATTGGTGGGATGTGCCTTAATTGGGGCTGCATCCCAACCAAATCCCTGATCGAAAGCGCAAAGCTCTATTACAAGATCAAAAATGCCGCAGATTTCGGTATTAATGGCATCAAGAGCGATGAGTTATCCTTTGATTGGAAGAAAGCTGTGCAAAGGACTGAATCTGTGGTCAAACGCCTTAGCAGAGGCATCGAGTTCCTCTGGAAGAAAAACGGAGTAGAGTTCCTCTCGGCAGAGGCAAAGATTGTCTCTCCCACCCAAGTGGAAGCAGGCAATCAAATCTTCGAGACCAAACACATTATGATTGCCACAGGCTCACGTCCTGCTCATATCGATGAGATTCCCGAAGCTTTGGATCTGGAGAGCTTGTTAGCGATGGAGAGCCTGCCCAATAAACCACTCTTGTGGGGAGGTGGCGCTATCACCCTGGAATTGGCTCAGTTCTTCAAGATGATTGGGCTGGAGCCAGTCATAGTCAGCAGTTCAGAGCAGCTTGTACCCGGCTTGGATCAGTATCTCGAGAGCTACGTCACCAAACGCCTCAAGAAAGACAAAATCCAGGTAATCAAACGGGATGAGCTTACTATCAAAGACGGCAAGATCATTATGGGCGACAAAGCACTGGACAACGACTTGGTGATCAACACCAGTCTGCGCAGGGCAGTTCTGCCAGGAATCTGGGAAATGCCTCGTCTTGATAAAGGCTATATCAAAGTGGATGAATATCTTAGAACGAGCCATCCGACCATCTATGCCGCTGGCGATGTAAACGGTCTGAGCTATCTGGCTCACTCCGCATCTGCCCAGGGACTGGCTGTGATCGATCATATCCACGGTAAAGCAGAGCCCATTGAGCTGCTCAACAGCCCCGTAAATATCTACAGCAACCCAGAGATTGCCCAGATCGGGATCACGGAAGCGATCGCGAAAGAGCAAGGGCTGGACTACGCGATTGGCGAATACTCCCTGGCAGCCAATGGCAAAGCCCTGACCGAAGGTAGCTCCGAAGGTTTCCTGAGGTTGATTTACGAAAAGAAATATCGCCAAGTCCTGGGAGTGCAGATTGTTGCCGAAAACGCCACGGATATGATTTCCGAAGCCGGAATCCTGATGGAACTGGAAGGAACTGTCTATGACCTAGCCAAGACAATCCACGCTCATCCGACTGTATCTGAGATCTTTATGGAGCTCGGTGCACAGGAATCAATGAATTAGAATTATCCAGATCAAACGTCAATCCTCACAGATCCCGGTGATCAATCAAGATGCCGGGATCTTTTTTTGCAGTTTACTTGGATAGGTAGGAAGATTCTATGTATTAGAATCGCGACTCATTTAAGACATTTTGCAAAATTGTGCTTGACTGTAAAGCTGTTTTCAGACGATGAATCAGAAATGCACCTGTGGAGAGCTATACCTCTATATTGCAGGTGCATAAGCCACTTGTGTGAGGTTATAATGCGAAGAATCATCGGTATTTGTATGATGCTTTTAATTGGCTGGTCTTTATTTGCGATTAGCCTCGATGAAAGCATAGCTTTGGCAAAAGCGGGCAATCGCGAGCTCCTGCAAGCTAAAGAAGATATTTTTAAGGCAGACGCCACCTACAAGGATGTGCGCGGGAACCTGCTTCCCCAACTCAGCCTGCAGGGCGCTTACACCCTTTCTACGACACATTTGCCAGATTCGGCAATACCTCCGGCTTTTGATTTTACCAGTGGTCTCGACGCTACAGCCTCTGATAACGACGAATATTTGGCAGGAGCGCTGAACGGATTGATGTCTTCCTTTATCCCAGCCAAGACCCAGCGCGAAGGCTCATTGGCTATGCAATTGAAGTTTCAGCAGGTGCTCTTTCTGGGTGGGAAACTAATCAACGGTATCAAGGCAGTCGATCGTTACCGCTCCATCCAAAACCTGATATATCAAGTAAAAGAGCGAGAACTGATCGTGAGCACCACTGAGCTTTTTTACCAATGCCTATTGGCAGAAAAGCTGGCTCAGGTGCAGCAGGATGCGCTTGATACAGCCAGCCGGCATCTGCAGAGAGTAGAAAATCTTAATACGGAAGGCTTGATCTCGGAGTTTGATCTGATGCGAGCCAGACTCGAGGTTGCAAAGCTGCGTCCGCAGGTGATCAGCTCCAGAAACAACTACAACCTGGCTCTGGAAGCTTTTCGCAGACAGATCGGAACGGATGATGATAGCATAGTCCCGACAGGCGAATTCGGAGTTCCTGCAGACAGTGATATCAGCGAAACCGAAGCTCTTGAGAATGCTCTGAATAGCAGGCTGGAACTGAGGCTTGCCTCGATCAATACAGAAGTAAATCAGATAAAGTACAATGCGGAGCGAGGCAATTATCTGCCTAATGTAGCGCTTTCGGCTGATTATTCGCTCTATACGGTTGCGGATGAATTCGCTATCGAAAGAGACGATTTTGGTACGCAGTACTCTATCGGAATTGGCTTTCAGATACCGCTCTTTACAGGATTATCCAATACATCAAAGCGGGCTGTAGCGTATCACAGCTATCGCCAGGCTCAGCTACAGGAAAGGGATTATCGGGATTTGATCGAGCTGGAAGTGAAACAGAATCATCAGAGCCTGATCAGCGCCAGAGAGAATCTTGCCGTGCAAAACGAGAATATCCGGATGGCAGAACGCAATCTGGAGCTGGCTCAATACAGATTTGACAATCAGGTCGGGATTCAGCTGGAAGTCTTTGACGCCCAAGTGACCAGATCGGCTATTCAGCTTGAGTATTTCAATGCGATCTACCAATTGGTAATGGCAAATCTCAAGCTCAAGAAATCAATGGGTTTTGAACTCTAAGGGAGATAGATAATGCGTAGATATTTAGCGATTTTAGCAGTCGTGTTGATGGTGATTTCCGCTTGCGGCAAAAAGAAAAGCGAGGCCGTAAGCATCGAACAGCTTCACAAGGAGAATGGGGTTCCTGTGAAAGTGATTACAATTGAGCCGGGTTCACTGAGTCAGGAGCAGCTTTACAATGCCACAATCAGCGGAGCGGAAGAATCCACTTCTAATGCGATGCTGGCTGATGTGGTGACCGGAATCCACGCTCAGATCGGGGATAGGGTCTCCAAAGGGCAGTTGATCATCAGCTTCCCATCGAACTCACCTCAGGCACAAAACGATCAGGCAAGAGCAGGATTCAATAGCGCCCGGCAGGTCTATGAAAGAATGCAGAGATTGCACAGCCAGGGAGCTATCTCGCAGCAGGATTTGGATAATGCCCGTACAGGATTTGAGGTTGCTCAGGCAAACTTGCAATCTTCCGAGGCTATGATCAAGATAGTCTCCCCTATCAATGGCATCCTTACGAATCTATTGGTAAACAGCGGTGATCGCTGCTACCCCGGACAGCCTCTCTTTACAGTGGCAAGCGGTGGATCGTTCAAAGCTGTGGTCAATGTACCCGAATCCGAAATATCAAAGGTGCGTAGAGGCACACCTGCTACTGCAACCTGGAATGGAATTACTTTGAATGGCAGAGTAACCCAGGTAGCCTTGGCGCTCGATCCCAATACCAAGGCATTCCGGGTGGAATGTGTCTTCCCCAATACAAACCGTGGCTTTAGCTATGGCATAACTGCTCAGATCAGTCTGATTACTTCCAATGTGCAAAATGTGATCGCGATTGACAGGCAGTATATTGTCACAGAAAACAGCCAGCAGTTTGTCTGGCTCGCCAAGGATGGCAAAGCTGTGAAGACTCCGATCGAGACAGGCAGAGACAATCAGCTCCGTTTTGAAGTAGTCTCCGGACTCACGGAAGGTGACGTCTTGATCACGGAAGGGTTGAATCTATTGACCGATAATGCCAAGATCAACGTTGTAAGCAATTAGGATAGAAAGATGTTCTTATCGAAAATATCAATTCAGAGGCCGGTGCTGGTCACGATGGCGATACTCGTGTTTGTGGTCTTCGGCTTGATTGGATACTTGGGAATGCCTCTGACAATGATGCCGGATGTGAAAATCCCGTTCGTATTGGTGCAGGTAGTGTATCCCGGTGCAGGACCGCGTGAGATAGAGACACAGATATCAAAACCTATCGAGGATGCAGTCTCAAACGTCTCCCAGATCGATATGATCCAGAGCTACTCGATGGAGAATGTCTCGTTGGTGATGATCCAGTTTAAGATCAATAAAGATATCGATCTTGCGAATCAGGAAGTCAAAGACAAGGTTGATGCGATAGCCTTTGAGCTGCCTACCGGGGCTCAGAAGGCACAGATATCCAAGATGGATATCAATGCCTTCCCCTTTATGGATATAGTTTTGGCGGGCAATATGGATGGCAGGGAGCTTTATGACCTTGCCCAGAATAAGCTCAAAGATAGATTTGCCCAGATAGAAGGCGTTGCCCAAGTCGCTATGACAGGTGGTAATCAGCGCGAGATTTCGATCAAGCTAAAGGATAGCGTGGTCTTTGAGAATAATATCTCTCTGGCGCAGCTTACGCAGATACTGGCAGCTCAGAATCTTGATATGCCCGGCGGTAACTTTGTAAAAGGCTCGCAGGAGTACTTCGTAAGACTCAGAGGCGAGTATCAGAACGTTCAGGAAATTGCCGATACAAATATACCCACAGCATTTGGGGTCAAGAAGCTCTCTTCAATCGCAGAGATAAACGATTCCAGCGCTGATGTGCGGGAAAGGGCAATTTACTTTAATGTTCCGACCAAGACTTTGGAAGAGAACATCGTGCGTATCTCGCTCACCAATAGCCCGGACGGCAATATTGTCAATATCGCCAAAGAGATCAGGAAGCAGCTTCCGGGGATTCAGAAGGAATTGCCTGAAGGGGCAAAGCTAAGCGTGATCAGGGATGATTCGGACTTTACCAAGTTTACTGTGTCCGATACCTTGTCCAATATCTGGATGGGTATTCTGCTGACCGGCTTGGTGCTATTCCTCTTTTTGCACGATTTGCGATCTACTTTAATCGTCGCGCTCTCAATGCCGATCTCGATTATTTCTACCTTTGTGTTTTTAAAGGCATCGGGATTTACCATCAACGTGATGACTCTTACCGGTCTCTCCACATCTGTGGGTATCCTGGTGGCAAACAGCGTTGTGGTATTGGAGAATATCTTCAGGCACAAGGAGATGGGTAACGACCGGGTAGAAGCTTCCGACAAGGGAACTTCTGAGATCGCGGTGGCTGTGCTGGCATCCACACTTACCAACATAGTGGTATTCCTGCCAATAGCGACGATGACTTCGATGGTGGGTCAGTTCTTCAAAGAATTTGGTCTTACAGTGACCTACGCCACGATCTTTAGTTTGATCACCTCCTTTACCATTACCCCGATGCTGGCTTCGAGAATCCTGCCTCACAAGAAAGTTGATACTCTCTATGGCAGACACTTTGAAGCCGCCTTTGCCAAGTTCAGCGCTTGGTATGCCAGGATGCTGGGCGTGATTACTAAATCTAAGAAACGCTCTCTGGCAGTGGTAGTTATCACCATTGTCCTGCTGTTCTTAAGCTTCTTACTAGTGCCGGGAATCGGTATGGAATTGATGCCCAATATTGACCAGGGTAATATGACTGTTACGATCGAGCTGCCGCAGGGATACAATCTTGACGAGACAGCTAAGGTAGTAAAACAGATCAACGATAAGATCTCAAAGCATAAAGAGGTGGAGCATATTGTGACCAATCTGGGTGGAGCCGGTTATATCGACAAGGGTACCAACCTGGCTTCTGCCGATATCAAGCTGGTCTCTGCTAAAGAGAGGAAGTATAGCACCAGCCAGATGATCTCCGTGCTTTCCAAGGATCTTGCGACTATCCCCAATGCCAGGATCAAGATCAGCACACAGCAGGGCTTTGGCGGAGGAAGCGGCATAGAATTCTTCCTGCAGGGACAGGATAACGACAAGCTTGAAGAACTAAAGGATGATGTGATCAAGGCATTGCAGGATATCCCGGGACTGACCAATTTGGATAGCAGTACCAGACCCGGCAGAGCCGAGATTACGATTACTCCAAAGCGTGATAAGATGTCCGAAGCAGGAGCAATGGTCTATGACCTTGCTTTGGCTATACGCTCTTCTATAGAGGGAAACGTTGCGACTCAGTATCGCGAGCAAGGTAACGAATACGATATCAAAATCTCAATGGAAGATAGCAGCGTGGATTCTCCCTCCAAGCTGAATAACTTGCCGGTCACTGTCTATGGGCAGACTTTCCTGCTTTCGCAGCTGGCAGATATCAGCTTTAGCCCTGGGATCAACAAGATTACTCACCAGAATAGATTCAAGTCAATCCAGTTTACCGGTGGTATCGCTGAAGGCTTTGCCATGGGTGAGATAAATGTTGCCATTAATGAGAGATTGGACAAGCTACAGCTTCCCTCCGGCTATAAGATAAGCTGGGGCGGTGAAGCTCAGATGATGAATGAGACGATGATCGATATGATGCGTACATTCCTGCTGGCTGTGCTGCTTACCTATATGCTCCTGGCTGCAGTCCTGGAGAGCTTCCTCCAGCCACTCTTGATTATGGCGACTATCCCGCTGGCTTTGATAGGAGTCTTTTTGGCTCTATTCCTGACCGGTGTCACGATGAATATCTTCTCAATGATGGCGATCATTATGCTGGTTGGTATCGTGGTGAACAACGCCATCCTGATACTTGATTATGCCAATATACTCAGGCGACAAGGCACAAACGTCCGTGATGCTTTGATGGAAGCAGGCTTGCAAAAGCTAAAGCCTATCATAATGTCAACTCTGGCTATTGTGATCGGTATGTTGCCTATGGCACTGGGAGTTGGAGAAGCAGCTAAGGAGTATCGACAGTCGATGGGCGTGGTAAGTATCGGTGGATTATTGGTCTCAACCTTTTTAACACTTGTCATCATCCCAGTTCTGTATTATATTACCAGTAGTAGCAAAACCAAGAAACTAAAGTAAGAGGAGTATCTTATGAAAAACGTCACTAAGCTAGTCACAGTATTAGTTCTTGCTATGTTTATGATGGTGAGCATGTTCGGTTGCTACGGCAGCTTTGCTCTTACCAAGAAGGTCTATGAATGGAATGGCCGTCTGGGCGATCGCTTTATGGTGCAGATTGCTTTCTGGGTTCTGTCATGGCTCCCTGTTTATTCCGCAGCTACCACAATTGACGTCGTAATTCTTAATCTCATCGAGTTCTGGACAGGCTCCAATCCCCTAGCTATGAACAATGGCCAAGAAGTGATCAAGTATGCCCAAAACGGTGATGACAGCTACAAAATAACCATTAGCAGCGAACAGATACTGGTCGAACCCCTCACCGGGAATGCTGAATCAGTAGCCCTCAGCTTTGATGATGCCAGCCAGTCCTGGTTCCTCAAGAGTGGAGATTCACAGACCAAGGTCGCCACAGTTGACGGTGCCACCCTCAACCTGCTCTATCCCAATGGCAGATCTCTCGCTGTTAGCATCCCCAACTAAGAAGGTTTAGTCGTGATCGATAGAACACAAGTCGAAGCTATACTGGATAAGATCCGCCCTGCGATCCAATCAGACGGCGGAGATGTCGAACTGATCAATATCCGTGAGGACAAAGTGATCGAAGTTCGACTCCAAGGTGCCTGCAAAGGCTGCCCAATGTCCACCCTCACCCTCAAGGCAGGAATCGAAAGAGTAATCAAAGAAGAAATCCCTGAGGTCAAAGAGGTTATCTCGGTATAACTATTCCCATGGTATATAGCGGTCTCCTGTGAGACCGCTTTTTTTGTGCTTGACTAAATAAGCCCTATTCCCTGCCATAGCCAATTAGAGGTGATGTATGAGAAAGATTAACATAGAACAAGAGATAGAGAGAACCTGCTCCTTTATCAAAGACTATTGCGACAATGCCGGCATCCCAAACGTTGTTATTGGCCTTTCAGGTGGTATAGACAGCTCATTGTCAGCAGTTCTTGCTGTGAAAGCTCTTGGTAAAAACAATGTAACAGGAATGATCCTGCCTTATAGAACAAGCTCAGGCTCCAGTGCAGGAGATGCAGAACTCCTAGCCAAGAACTTTGGAATCAGAACTGAGACCATTGAGATCACTCCGATGGTGGACGCTTACTTCGAAAAGACAGCCCCGGAAGCGAACAGCCTACGCCGCGGTAATTTTATGGCGAGGATGCGGATGAGCGTTCTTTACGACCACTCTGCCAAGATACCTGCCCTCGTGCTAGGGACCAGCAACCGAACCGAGCTACTGGTCGGATACTTCACCCAACACGGTGATGGTGCTTGTGCTTTTGAGCCCATCGGTCACCTCTACAAGACCGAGGTCAGAGAGATGTCCAGAGTCCTCGGTATCCCATCTCAAATCATTGACAAAGCACCCACAGCAGACCTCTGGGAAGGTCAGACTGATGAATCAGAACTGGGTATCAGCTACCCTATTCTGGACGAGATTCTATACCAGCTTACAGAGCTTAGTATCAATCCTAATGATTCAGAAAGCCTCGAATACCCCCTCTCCACATATCAGCACGTACAGAAGCTGGTCTCCAGATCCGCATTCAAACGTATGCTTCCTCCCACAATTACAGGATAAACTATGCTAAACCTATTTGACAAAACTCGATGCAAACGCTGCCACAACGAACGCCAGGTACGCAAATGCCCGCGATTGGACAAGAATATCTGCTGGGAATGCTGCAACAGCCTGCGCTATGACCTTAGCTGCCCCACAAGCTGCCCCTACAGCGGAAAACAAGAAGACAGCGCCAAGGCCCCCTTCCCCGCCTTCAAAGCTGATTCCCAGACCGAATCCAGAAATGTCAATTCACTTTACATAGACATTTGGCTGGACAAAAAGCAGGACGCCCTGGGAGGGATATCTCCCCGCCTGGCAGCAACTGAAGACAAGAAGAAACTGCTGGATTGGCTTTCGTCCTATCAATATCCGCCCCAATTCCCAATCGATTATCTGATGACCAAACTCCACCTGGAGCTCGCTTCTTCCACCCCAATCAGCGATCCTGAGGTCCTCGTGAATCGATTTATGGAGGCTGTTATTGCCCTCGATTGGCAGCAATTACCTGCCCACAGTATCAATACCAATCCTCCTGCCGGCTGTAGCGAACGCCAGATCGAGCTTTTATCTTCCATCCCTGTTTTGAAACGCATCAGCACATTTAAGATCATCCATAGCGGTACTACCGAGGATGGACAGACAGCATTGGTCTTCCTCGAGATCAACCATCGCAACGACCTCAGCCTCGTGCTCTCCCTGCGTGATAAAACCTGGCTGATTCGCCAAGTCATCCTGGGCAGTCCAAAAGACTTTTTCCTCCAAAACGAACGTTACCGCGCTATCGCCGAAAGCCTTGCCAAGCCGGATGATGCCAAAGCCTGGGACTTGCTGCAGGAAGCCTTCCGCATTTATCCTGATAGCCCCGATCTCTATTACTACCGCGGCCTCTACTGGCAACTGGTCAAGGAAACTGGTAAGGCCAAAGTCGATTTCTTCAATAGTATCAGCCTTGATAACGGCTTTGTACCCTCCTTCTATCACCTGGCTCTGCTCAATGCCTCGGATCGTGAATATGATGAAGCCATCCTGTGGTTTGAGCTCCTGGATAAACTCCAGCCCAAGGATCCACAAAATATGAACAACCTCGCAGCCTGCTATGCTCAAACCGGACAAAAATCCAAAGCCAAGACTCTCTGGGAAGAGGCTCTGAAGATACAGCCCGGCTTTGAAGCAGCAAGGCTCAATCTGGAGAAACTGAGTGCCATATAATCCCGTCTTTATGCGCAAAGCCATCCAATGCGCAGAGAAAGCCAGAGGCACTTGCTCCCCAAATCCCTTTGTGGGTGCGGTAATTGTCAAGGAAGGCAAGATAATCTCCACCGGCTGGACACAGCATTACGGAGGCGATCACGCCGAGATTCAAGCCTTAAAGAAGGCCGGAAATGAAGCCAAAGGTGCAGAGATCTATGTAAGTCTTGAGCCCTGTGCCCACTATGGCAAGACCCCTCCCTGCGCAGAAGCGTTGGTCAAAGCCGGCGTTTCAACCGCTTATATCGGAATCCTGGACCCCAATCCCCTGGTTGCCGGAAAAGGCATTAAAATCCTAGAGAATTCCGGTATCAAGGTCGAACTTGGCTTTATGCAGCAGGAGATTAGCCGGCAATTGGAATATTTCCTCTGCCGTATGACCAAGCAGCGACCCTTTGTGATCTGGAAGACCGCAATGAGCCTCGATGGCAGAGTAGCCGCTGATGACGGCAGTTCCCGCTGGATCACAGGCGATGCATCTCGTAAACTAGTGCATAAACTCCGCTCCGAAGTCGATGTAATCCTTACCGGTATCGGCACTATTTTAAAAGATGATCCACTGCTCAACAGCCGTCTCCCCCGCAGACTCCGACAACCGGTCCGCGTAGTCTTAGATCCTCTTTTGGATACACCGTTGGACAGCCAAATTGTCCAAACTGCCCGGCAGTACCAGACCCTATTCTTCTGCACAGATTGCGCCCCCAAGGACAGCCATGCAGCCATAAAGGATAAGGGTATCGAACTGGTCGTCATCACTTGTGGCGATGTGATTTTGGACTTAAGAAAAGTGCTGACAGAGCTGCATAATAGGGGTTATTACTCGGTCTTGCTGGAATGTGGCTCGACTCTCTCGACAGCCTTTCTGAAAGCCGGTCTGGTAGATAAAGCCTATCTCTTTTACGCACCCAAGCTATTGGGAGGCTCACGCACTGCCGTAAACGACCTTGGAATCAGATCTATCGAAGGCGCTATGGACTACCACTTCGAAAGCTTCAAGCGCTCGGGAAACGATCTGCTATGCATCGCCTACCCCAAAGAGATATAAGACTTGCTTGTCATTTTACTACTTTCTGCCTATACTTTCAATAAATAACAAAGATTCAAAGGAGCTTACCAATGAAACTTACCAATGCTTACGATGTAGAACTCGAAGCCGTAAATATGGAAGGCGCAAAAGGTGCCAAGATACGCTGGCTGATCTCCCAAAAAGATGGTGCCCCGACCTTTGCAATGAGGATGTTTGAAGTTGATCCGGACGGACAAACTCCCTACCACGAGCATACCTGGGAACACGAAATTTACTGCCTCTCCGGAAGCGGAATGCTGCTTACAGAACGCGGCGATCTGCCCTTCGCAACGGATGATATCATATATGTCGATCCCAATATGAAACACGCCTTCAAAAACGTCGGAACCGATACCTTGAAGTTTCTCTGCATAATCCCAAATGAACAGCCGGTCACCAAGAAGACCCTCAATCCCTTCGCCGGCGAGACCGCAAATAACTGCTGAGGTAAGACCAAGTGATTAGCGAGAAAAACCTCAATTTCTTCAAGAAACTCGTCTCTGCCCCCAGTCCTTCCGGTTTTGAAGCTCCCGCTCAAAAGGTTGTCAAAGAATACCTTAGTGGAGTCGCAGATGATATCTCCGGCGATCTCAATGGAAACCTGATTGCCTTCAAGAAAGGCAGTGGAAAACTGAAAGTAATGGTCGTTGGCCATGCTGATGAGATCGGTATGATGGTCAATTACATCGATGAAAGCGGCTACCTCTACGTTAAGACCCTGGGCGGTTTTGATCCCAATCTTCTGCCCGGCTTGCGCTTGGATATCTATCACAATGGCAAAGCCATTCGTGGAGTAATCGGGAGAAAACCTGTCCATATGATGCGTGGCGGCGATGAAGGTGCCAAGCTCAAGATAGAAGATCTCTGGATCGATATCGGTGCAAAGAACAAAGAAGACGCCCTCACCAAGGTCTCAATCGGCGATATTATCACCTATCATTCAGAAATTGAGATGCTATCGGACGATCTCATTATGACCAAAGCAACTGACAACAAGGCAGGTGTTTACGTAGCCTCCGCCGTAATGCAGGAACTCGCTAAAAAGAAGATCAAGGCAAATTACTACGCTGTCTCCTCCGTGGGTGAGGAAACCACTATGAAAGGCGCTGCGACCAGTTCCTATCAGATCGATCCCGATATCGCTATCGCTGTGGACGTTACCTTCACCTCCGATATTCCGGGTGCTGATAAACGCGTCTATGGAGATGTATCCTTGGGTAAGGGACCCACGATCGCGCTCGGAGCAGCTCTGCATCCCGCAATGAACCAGCGCTTGCTCGATCTTGCCAAGAAGCACAATATCCCTGTGCAAATCGAGCTAGCTCCCGGCAGAACCGGAACTGATGCCGATGCAATCCACGCCCGTAGGGGTGGAACAGCTACTATGGTCGTCAGTATTCCAAATCGTTATATGCACTCTCCCAACGAGATAATCTCGCTTAACGATCTCGATAATACTGTCAAACTGATCACTGAATTTATCAAAAGCCTGGACGACAAAGTCGATCTCAGCCGCTGATTATATAAGCCATTCCCACATAAAGCCACAGGTCTCCCCTGTGGCTTTCCTTTTGGAATCCTGCTTCAATCCTGCTTGTAGCCTGCTTGAATCCTGCATGGCGATGCATCAAAGAGCTATTCTACAATGTTTTAGCATCGTTTCATCCAATGAGAGCGCTAAGGCTATGGCATATCCGCTGATAAGAAGCCCTATAAAACAATTCTGCAAGTAAGTGCATTTTCAACTTGACTGAAAAGCAGCTTTCATCCTTATATGAACATATATTCATATAAGGATGACGAGATGGAAGATAAACAATGCTTGTGCAAGAATATAGCTCAGGATGAGCTGGATCGGATCACGGCTGAAATACCGCCTGAAAATGAGATCGCTGCCTTAAGCGAATTTTTCAAAGTCTTTGGCGATCCCAACAGACTGCGCATCCTCTATTTCCTTTCGAAGGCTGAGCTCTGTGTCACCGATCTGGCAAGTATCGCAGGGATGCAACAATCCGCAGTATCGCATCAGCTTAAAACTCTGCGTCAGAACCGCTTGGTCAAGCTCCGCAAAGATGGAGTCACCTCCTATTACAGTCTCGATGATCTACACGTTTCCGAGATCTTTCTGATGGCTCTTACACATATCAAAGAACTTTAACTAAGGTGTGATAAATGACTATCAAAGAATACGATATAGAGAACTTGAATTGCGCCCATTGCAGCGCCAAGATAGAAGATGAGATCGGCAATCTGGCAGAGGTGAGCTCAGTTAACCTCGATTATTTGAACAAGAAGCTGATCATTCAGTATTCAGGGCAGATTGAAAACGCTCTCGAAAGGCTGAATATTATCGCATCCAAGATCGAGCCAGGCGTGCAAATATATGATACTGATGCCGTTGTAAGAGCAAAAAGGACAAGTTATTCCCGTTATCTGATCGCTTTAGGGATACTCGTGGCAATCCCGGCAATTCTAGTCCCGGGAAGCATCTCTATCTATTTGATGATCGCTGCTTGGTTTTTGGTTGGGCATCGTGTGATCATCAACGCAGGGCGCAAACTAATGCAAGCACAGGTTTTGGACGAAAACTTCCTGATGAGTATAGCTGGCGCAGGTGCGCTCTTTTTGGGTGAACATATCGAAGCCCTTGCAGTGATGTTGCTTTACGAATTTGGCCAGTACTGGGAAGATCGGGCTGTGGAACGCTCTCGCTCTTTGATCAAGCGGATGCTCTCGGTCAAGCCTGAGCTTGCGCATCACGTCATCGACGGTAAATTGACTGATAAAAAGCTATCTCAGATAGAGATAGGTAATATCCTGCTGGTATATCCCGGAGAGAAAGTGCCTCTGGATGGAGTGATTACCAAGGGAGATAGCTCTGTAGATACGTCTTCGCTCACCGGCGAGGCTGAGCCCGTGCCGGTAAGTATCGGATCGACTGTCCTGGGTGGATTCATCAATCGAGGCGGCTTGATTGAGATCGAGGTCTCGCATACAGAATCCGAGAGCACTGTCTCCAGAATAATGAAACTGATTGAGAACGCTGCAGCCAGGAAGTCCAATACGGAGAAGTTTATAACTCGATTTGCCAAGTGGTACACACCGATCGTAGTTGGTGCAGCAATGCTATTGTTGGTGATACCGATGCTCATGGGTGCGTCACTCAGCGTGTGGTTACCGCGAGCTTTGATCTTTCTGATAGTATCATGCCCCTGTGCCTTGGTGATCTCAGTGCCCTTGACATATTATATCGGGATCGGGCTGGCAGCCAGGCGTGGCGTGATCTTCAAGGGTTCTGCCTATCTCGATAGCCTTAGATTGGCAAAGACCTTTGTGTTTGATAAAACCGGAACGCTCACGACCGGAATGATGAAGCCGGCCGGGATGCATCCTGTAGAGGGAATAGATCCGGAAGAGCTCAAGCTGGCTGTATATCGGGCTGAGCATAGCTCCAATCATCCATTGGCGATAGCTGTGAGAGAAGCATTTAGCTATCCCTTTGATAGCCGGCAAATAGAGGAACTTACGGAGATCCCCGGGAAGGGAATCAGTATGGTTTATGCCGGTGATAGCCTGCTGGCTGGCTCATATCAGTTTATGAAAGATCTGGGCTACGTTTTTACTGATCAATCACAGGGGCAGACAGCTATTCACGCAGTAGTCAATGAGCAGTATCTGGGCTATATCTCGTTTGAGGATGAAGTGAAACCGGGGATGAAAGAGGCTTTGACGGAGCTAAGATCCGAGGGAGTGCAGCGCTCTGTTATGCTCTCCGGAGATCGTGAATCCAAGGCTAGGCAGATAGCCGAGCAGCTTGGACTGGATGCTTTTCACGCTGATTTGCTACCGCATCAGAAACTGGGCAAACTGGAAGAATTGATGGTTCGGAATAGCGGAAAGACAGTCTATGTGGGCGATGGTTTGAACGATGCACCGGTCTTGGCAAGGGCTGATATCGGTATCGCTATGGGCGAAATAGGCAATGCAGCTTCGATTGAATCGGCTGATATTGTCCTGCTCAATGACAAGCCGGAGCAATTGATCAAAGCAGTCAAGATCTCCAAGCTGAGTTATAACGTTGTGGTGCAGAATATTGCACTGGCTCTGAGTATCAAGGTCCTGGTAATGATATTGGGTGCAGTGGGTCTTGGAAAGCTCTGGGAAGCGGTGATAGCAGATGTGGGTGTCACCTTGCTTGCGATCTTTAATGCGCTTAGATTATCCAGGATCAAAGCCTGAGCTTGACAAAAAAGGCTCTGTAAAGATTTAAGTAAACTTGGGTACGTCCTTTGTATCGACGTATCACTTTTGTAAAAGGAGACACAATGGCTATCAAGGTAAGCTTGCCGGACGGTTCTGTAAAGAATTACGATGCTCCGGTCAAAATCATTGATATCGCTAACGAAATCTCTCCCAGACTGGCTGATGCCTCGATCTGCGGAGAGCTTGATGGGAAACTGGTGGATATGGATCACGTGATCGATCACGACTCTGCCCTCGTATTACATACCTTTAAAACAGACACAGGAAAGGATGTCTATTGGCATAGCACTGCTCACTTGATGGCGCAGGCTGTCAAACAGCTCTATCCTGAGGTCAAAGTAACCATCGGTCCGGCTATTGAGCAGGGCTTTTACTACGATTTTGACAGAGACCAGCCCTTTACTGATGAAGAGCTGGTGCTGATCGAGAATAGAATGAAGGAACTCAGCGCGGCAGGGCACAAGTATTCCCGCCGTGAATTGACTAAGCCGGAAGCGATGGAAATCTTCCGTCAGATGGGCGAAGATTACAAGCTGGAGATACTCGCTGAGATCCCAGATACAGATACTATCTCTACCTATACCCAGGGTGATTTCATTGATCTGTGCAGAGGTCCGCACATTGGTGATACCTCCAAGATCAAGGCAATCAAGCTGCTCAAGACCAGCGGTGCTTATTGGCGCGGTGATGAAAAGAACAAGATGCTGCGCCGCATCTATGGTATCAGCTTCCCCAGTAATAAGGAACTCAATGAGTATTTGCTGTTCCTGGAAGAAGCCAAGAAGCGTGATCACCGCAAGCTGGGCAAAGACCTGGATCTCTTTTCTATCAACGATGACATAGGTCCCGGCCTGGTGCTCTGGCATCCCAATGGGGCTATGATACGTCATTTGATCGAATCTTACTGGAAAGAGGAACATCTGCGCAAGGGCTACAAACTGGTCTATACTCCCCATGTGGGACGCAGTAAGCTCTGGGAAACCAGCGGACACCTGGGCTTTTACTCCGAGAATATGTATGCTCCGATGCAGATAGACGAGCAGGAGTACTACATCAAGCCGATGAATTGCCCCTTCCATATCGCTATATATAATGCCAATCACCACAGCTATCGCGAGCTTCCCATGCGTTTAGGCGAACTCGGTACTGTCTATAGGTATGAAAGAAGCGGAGTCTTGCACGGTTTGATGCGTGTAAGAGGCTTTACTCAGGACGATGCCCACATCATCTGCACACCGGAACAAATGGATGAAGAAGTAGAGAAACTCATTGTATTCTCTCTTGATATGCTAAAGCAATTTGGCTTCAAAGACTTCCTGATCTATCTCTCAACCCGTCCCGAAGGCTCGGTTGGAGAGGTCGAAGACTGGGATAAAGCCACCAATTCTCTGCGTATGTCGATGGAGAAGCTTGGTCTGGATTACCAGGTTGATGAAGGCGGTGGTGCTTTCTACGGGCCCAAGATCGATATAAAGATCAAGGACGCCCTTGGCAGAGCCTGGCAATGCACTACCATCCAGTTTGACTTCAACGAGCCTACCCGCTTTGATATGAACTATATCGGGCCTGACAACAGCCCTCACCGTCCTTATATGATTCACAGAGCAGTGCTGGGATCAGTTGAGCGCTTCTTTGCCACTCTTCTTGAATACCACGCCGGCAACCTCCCACTCTGGCTTGCCCCTGTCCAGATTATGGTGATTCCGATCACTGATAACCAAATGGAGTACGGCAAGCTGTTGGTGGAAAAGCTACAACTGCTTGGTTACCGCACAGAGATCGACACACGTGGAGAGAAGATCGGCTACAAGATCAGGGATGCAGAGCTCAAGAAGATACCCTTTATGTTTGTGATCGGAAAGAATGAAGAAACAGAAGCAAAGGTTACCTTGCGCCAACACACCAAAGGCGACCTCGGTGCAATGAGCTTTGACGAAGCTATAAAAGCCATCCGTGAACAGCAATGACAACCTCAGAAACCATTAAAAACGAACTCAAGCTTGAAGCCTCAGCCATCCTCAGGGTGGCTGAGCAGCTTGATGATGCCAGCATAGAAAAAGCCTTTGACCTGATCTGCAACTGCCACGGTAAGGTAGTACTTACCGGTATAGGCAAAGCAGGTATCATTGCACGCAAGATCAGTGCTACTCTCGCTTCAACTGGCACCAGCTCCATATTTCTCCACGCTGCCGAAGGCATCCACGGAGATCTCGGAATGCTCTGCCCGGAGGACATCGTAATCGCCGTATCAAACAGCGGTAATACCCAGGAGCTGATCTCGATCATCCCCTTCCTAAAGTTCATCAAAGTTCCGATCATCGCGCTTACAGGCTCCACCACTTCCCAGCTAGCCCATGCTGCCGATGTCGTTTTGGATTGCAGCGTCCCCAGTGAATACGAGCCTTTCGGCTTGGTTCCCAGCTCTTCCACGACGGTAGCTCTGGCGGTTGGCGATGCCCTGGCTATCGCAGTGTTGCGCCATAAAGACTTCCAGCTAAAGGATTTTGCCCGCTTCCATCCCGGTGGCACGATTGGCAAAAAGCTCTTGCTCAGAGTGATGGATCTGATGCATAGCGGAGACGAACTGCCAAAGCTTTGCCTGGACGCCTCAATGTCCGACGTAGTGATGGAGATGACCGGCAAAAAGCTGGGCTGTACAGCTATTACAGACGATGCAGGCATCCTAAGAGGGATGATCACTGATGGAGACTTACGTCGCCAACTTCAGGAGAAAGGTAACGCTCTACTGGGCTATAAGGCTCAGGATTGTATGACTGCCAATCCCAAAAGCCTCAAGAGCGAAGAGCTTGCCATCAACGCTCTGAACCTGATGGAATCTCACAAGATCACTATGCTCCCGGTCGTCGATGAAACTCAGTGTATTGTTGGTATGCTCCATATGCACGATCTAATCCGTGCCGGTGTGATCTAGGAATCCCTTGTCCATCAATGGCAACAGCAGCAAGCAACGCTCTTCCCCCAGCATTATTGGACTTTATCAGGCAATCTTATCAGCCCGATAGCGATCCCGTCTATTTCGCCGGAGGACACGAGTGGTCTGATGGCACCGTCTATTCCTACTGCAAAGACAAAGCTCCAAAACTCCTCAAAATCCTCAAATCAGCAGGAATAGACCAGTTATCCGCTGCCCGAGAACGCCTTGATTTCATCGATTTTTTAGCTTTAAACGGTGTCGATACCATCTACCCATTTTACTCCGCAAATAACAATCTGGTAGAGTTTTGCGATTGCGACAACGGCTACATAATGTTCTCTTGGGACAAAGCCCTGGGCGAGCATATCCAGGGGCTCGATCCCATCGATCTGAAACTCTTTTACAGCAAGTGGGGCATGCTGGTCGGCAGCATCCACCGGCTCACTCAGAAATACCCTCGCTACCTGCAATCTGCCTGTCAAAATAGCAAGGGGCAAGCCCTGATCAGTTTTGACAGCGAATGGAGCTACTTTGACGGCATGATGCGGGATGACGCTATGCGCGAGGCGTGGCGATTGCAGAGACAGCGGATGGAAGAGCTGAGCCCCAGCAGGGCAAGCTTTGGTTTCATTCACAACGACCCGCATCCCGGCAATATCCTGCGAGACAAGGAACGCTTTGTCCTGATTGACTTTGACGTTGCGAACTACCACTGGTTCCTGACCGATATAGCGATCTGCATCTACAGTGAATACTCCAGATGCAATTTCCACAGTAGCTTCCGTCACCGCAGCCCGGATCTCCCGGAGCTCTTTCTCAAGCCCTTTCTGAAGGGATATCAAAGGGAGAACGATATCAATCCGATCCACTTGGATCAGATCGAGCTCTTTCTGAACTATCGCCGCTTTCTGATGTACTGCGTATTCTACGACCAAATTCATAGCTCCAATCCACAGTATCTGATCAAGTTTGCTGATGAGATCTGCAGCTTCAAGCCCTACCTTCCATCCGGTCTGCGCTTGGCATCCTTGATCTCCTAAGCGATCAAGATTATCCCCCGTCATATTTCTGCCCTCCCCCGCTACTAGTCCCAGCTTCGATCATAGGATTCTCCCTCGTTTCTCTCTCAATTCCCCCACTTAGTGGGAGAATCGTGGGAGATACTATAGAGAGTTCTTATGTCGAGCCAAGGAAGAGACTTTGCGTTCCTCCCCCTTTGACAGGATGCTTGCAGCCTGCTTCTATCCTGCTTGAATCCTGGATGAAGATGCAGGAAACAACTCTCCTGAAAGGTTTTATGGAATATCAATCGAAAGAGGGATCAATAGCGCCGCCATAATCATACTATACTCCTCCGGAGCGCTACTTAACCCGTGGGAATAATGGTCTTAAATCAATCGGGAAAAGCATTGACAATTTAGCTGATGCGGATGAATTGGACACACCTTGGTAATGAATTATTAGCTATGGAGTAATAGAGAATGAAGAAGATCCTGATTATCGGAGCAGCCGGCCAGATCGGTTCTGAACTAATCCCTTATCTGAGAAAGATTTATGGAGATAGCAATGTAGTCGCTTCGGACTTGCATAACAATCTCCCCTGCAATGTTTTGGAGAGTGGTCCTTACGAGATTCTGGACGCTTTGAACGGGAAGAAGATGCAAGAGATCGTTGATCGCTATGATATTGATACGATCTTCAACCTTGTTGCAGTGCTTTCCGCCAAGGGTGAAGCCAATCCTGTTCTTGCCTGGCAGATTAATATGGGTGCTCTTTTCAACGCTCTGGAGATTTCCAGAGAGACCAAAGGAGCGGTCTTTACCCCCAGTTCGATCGGTGCTTTCGGGCCTACGACGCCTGCTGACCACACTCCTCAGGATACAGTGATGCGGCCTACGACCATTTATGGAGTTTCCAAGGTCGCAGCGGAGCTTTTGGGTGATTATTACCACCTCAAGTTTGGCGTCGATGCCAGAGGCCTGCGCTATCCGGGAATAATCTCAAACGTTACACTCCCCGGCGGCGGAACCACAGATTACGCAGTCGAGATCTATTATGAAGCCATTCAAAACAAGCTTTACAAGTGCAATCTCTCAGCCGGGACATATCTCGATATGATGTATATGCCGGACGCTCTGAGAGCCGCAGTAGAGCTGATGGAAGCCGATCCCAAGCGTCTGGTGCATCGCAATTGTTTCAACGTGACCGCGATGAGCTTTGATCCTGAAATGATCGCAGCATCGATCCGCAAGTATATACCGGAATTCCGTATGGAATATCACATAGATCATATCAAGCAAGCTATAGCCAATAGCTGGCCAAATTCGATGGATGACAGCTCTGCCCGTGAAGAATGGGATTGGAAGCCTGAATACAATCTCGAGGCAATGACAATCGATATGCTCGAAAAGCTCAAAATCAAGCTGGGCAAACAAGGTTGCTAAGATGGTGAAAGTTGGAGTCGTCGGCGTTGGACATCTGGGACAGCATCACGTAAGAAAGTTCCAAAGCATCCCGGGCTGTGAACTGATTGGTATTTATGACAAAAACGAAGCCCGTGCCAAAGAGATATCCGAGAAGCTGGGTGTAAAGAGCTTTGCAGATTATGATACGCTCCTGGATGCGATCGATGCAATCGATATTGCCGCCACTACGACTTATCACTATGAGCTTGCCAAACCGGCATTGCTAAAGGGAAAGCATATCTTCCTCGAAAAGCCTATCACCAGCGAGCTGGAGCAGGCAGAAGAGCTCTTGGAGCTGGCAAAGAGGCAAAACCTGAAGATACAGGTAGGGCATATCGAACGCTTTAATCCAGTAATCCTGGAAGTGGAGCAAGAGATCAAAGACCCTATGTTTATTGAATCTCACAGGCTTTCGACCTTTCATCACAGAGGTACAGATGTGCCAGTGGTCTTGGATCTGATGATTCACGATATAGATCTGATCCTTGATTTTATCAAGGCTCCGGTCAGCGATATCAGAGCCAGCGGAATCGGTATCCTTACACCCAATATAGATATTGCCAATGCCAGGCTGGAATTTGCCAATGGTGCCATCGCCAATGTGACCTCCAGCCGTGTCTCACTGAAGCAAGAGCGTAAGCTGAGATTCTTTCAGAGAGATGCCTATTTTTCAATGGATTTTGTGGCAAAACAGGTCTCTGTAGTGCGCAAGTCTCCTGATATCCTGAAGCTTTTGCCGCAGATAATGATGGGCAGTACAGAAATCAAAGCTGAGCAACTCGTTGATATGAAGCTTCACGACGTCTCGGTCACAGCCAAAGACGCACTGCAGATGGAGCTGGAATCTTTCATTGACAGTATCGCCAATAATAAAAAACCTGTAGTTGATGGTGAAGCAGGGACGCGTGCCCTCAAGATTGCTCTGGAGATCATCTCCATAATAAACCGTCAGCTCAAGAAATAACCGGAGTTTACAAATGCAGTATATATTCGTAAAAGACCTCGCCAAACACCTCGGAGAAGAGATCAGTCTGAGGGGTTGGGTAAGGAATATCCGCAGTAGCGGCAAGCTGCTCTTTATCATCTTTAGAGATGGCACGGGCGAAGTGCAATCTGTGGCTTTTAAACCTGATTTGGGCGAAGAAGCCTTTGAGCAAGCCAAGCGCCTGACGATTGAATCATCCCTGATTATTACCGGTGTGCCAAAGAAGCACGAGAAGATCGAAGGTCAGTACGAGCTCTCTGTCAAAGAGATCAAGGTCGTGCAATATGCCGAGGAGTATCCCATCTCAAAGAAAGAACACGGTCCAGATTTCCTGCTTTCAAACAGGCATCTTTGGATCAGAGCTCCCAAGCAATGGGCTATCCTGAGAATCAGGCATACAGTCTATTATGCAATCTGCGAATATCTGAATGATAATGCTTTCTACCGCTTTGATTCACCTATCCTTACGCCTAATGCCTGCGAAGGGACCACTACCCTCTTTGAACTGGATTACTTTGACGAAGGCAAGGCTTATCTATCGCAATCCGGACAGCTCTACCTGGAGACAGGTATAATGAGCCTGGGCAGAGTCTATGACTTTGGTCCGGTCTTTAGGGCAGAGCGTTCCAAGACACGCAAGCATCTTACAGAATTCTGGATGATGGATGCTGAAGCAGCTTTTGTTCAGCACGACGAAAATATGCAGATTCAGGAAGGGCTTATCCGCCACGTGATCAGATCTGTGCTCCGGAAGTGTGACAATGAACTGGATATCCTGGAACGTGATAAGGAAGCTCTGCGCAAAGCTGATGCTCCCTTTAGACGGATGACTCACTACGAAGCAATCGAGTATCTGCGCTCCAAGGGCAGTGAGATTTCCCACGAGAGCGATCTTGGTGCAGCTGATGAAGTAGCCCTCACAGAAGGCTCAGAAACACCTATCTTTATCGAGAAATGGCCAAAATCCATCAAAGCTTTCTATATGAAACGCGATCCAGAGAATCCTGATCTTGTCTTGGGTAGCGATCTGATTGCTCCGGAAGGATTTGGTGAGATCATAGGTGGTAGCGAGCGTGAAGATGATTACGAGCTCTTGCTCTCCAGAATGCAGGCGGAAAAGATGCCTATAGAGGATTACCAGTGGTTCCTTGATCTGCGTAAATACGGCACAGTGCCCCATAGTGGGTTTGGTATTGGGCTGGAGCGCCTGGTGACCTGGATGAGCGGTATCCATCATATCCGCGAGACTATTCCTTTCCCCAGGATGATCTATCGTATCTACCCCTGATCAGCAAAGAGCTTTATCTTTACAAAGAGACCCGTGCAGACCGTCTCTTTGCTTTGACTATGACAAATAATATGATAAGAGGATAGAAATGAACTACTCAGAACGCTTTTCCGAAGTAAGCCGCGCGATGGGCTCGTCCATGATCAGAGAATTGGTGGCTTCCACAAAGAACATCCCTGATCTGATCTCCTTTGCAGGGGGATTTCCCTCTCCCAGGACTTTCCCCAAGGACATCCTGAGTGAGATTTACAGCGAAGTTGTGAAGACTGAGGGCACAGACGTCCTCCAATATGGCCAGAGTGAGGGTGACAGCCTGCTTAAAACTGAGCTGGCTAAGTGGGATGGCTACCCGGAACTTAGCCTCGATCAATCCCTGATTACAGTGGGCTCAACCAATGGTATCTATTATTACACTCGCGCTTTGATCGATCCGGGTGATGTCGTAATCTGCGAAGCTCCCAGTTTCCTTGGCTGCCTGGTAGCATTTGAGGCTGCTGGAGCAGATCTGAGAGGAGTTCCTCTGGACGATGAGGGTATCGATCTTGATGCTCTCAAGGCTGCTGTATCCAATGCCAGAGCCGAAGGCAAGGCAGTGAAGTTCGTCTATACTATTCCGGATTTTCAAAATCCTGCCGGGATCACGATGTCCTATCAGCGCCGTAAAAACCTCATCGAATACTGTCTGGCAGAAGACCTGCTGATCCTCGAAGATAATCCCTATTCCCGCTTGAGATACAGCGGAGAAGCCGTTCCCACGATCTACAGGATCGCCCAGAATGAATACAGGAATACAGACTTGGTGATGGAGATCGTCTCGTTCTCAAAGATACTCGGTCCCGGTATGCGGCTTGCATACGCCAAGGGCAACGAAGCCCTGATCGGTAAGATGGGTTCATGGCAACAGAAGGTAACCGTAAGCCCGGATTGCGTTACAGAACGCGTAGCTGCCAGATTCCTCCAGAAGAATCTGATGGACGATCATATCGCAGGTATATGCGATTTCTACAGACCGTATCTGCACAAGATGCTGGATTGCCTTAAGAGTGAGATGCCTGATTATGTAAGCTGGACAAAGCCCGAAGGCGGAATCTTCATCTGGATGTGGCTGCCCGAAGAGCTCAATGCTGACGAACTCTTTATCCAGGCCAGCCAGCACAAAGTGACTTATATCCCGGGATCAAAGTTCTATCCACGCGGGCAGGAGAAATTCAACTGCCTTAGGCTAAACTTTACCTATTCCAGTATGGAGCAAATCGAGACCGGTATCGCTCGTCTCGGTAAGCTGATCAAATCCATATAACTTGACAAGCAGGGTGCTTGCACTTATCTTGTCTTTAAGAACACTATAGGAGTAGATTATGCATACACGATACTACATCCTGATCATCAGCCTGCTGATTCTTGCGCCGCTGAGTGCGCAGATAGATATGTCCAGATTGGAGCTGAATCCCTTTATGAGAAAGGCATTGGCACCCAATAAGCTGCAGATTTCCCACAGTATGGGCTTTGAAGCCGGTGCTTCCTCCTCGGGAGACGGCTACTATCTATCCCGTTACACAAACCACATAAACTACAAATTCAACCCCAAGCTCGAGCTTGATCTCGATCTGAATTTCGTTAATTTTGGCAGCGCAACAACAAATAGCGGTCTAAATTTCAACGATGACAACAGAAGCAAGATCCTGCCGGAGTTTTCCCTGCGTTACAGGCCAAGCGATAGCGTTTCGCTTGAGATTAGAATGGAACAAGCTCCCAGCTACCGTCGTGGTTTATTCAACCCCTGGTATTACAATCCCGCGAGGTAAGTTCTGGAAGCTGTAGCATATATCATCTTAGCTGTCCTGGGTGCAAGCCTGGGCAGCTTTTTTAACGTCCTGATCGATCGCCTTCCCCGCAAAGAATCAATCGTCTCTCCCCCATCCCATTGTTCATCATGCGGTTACTCTATACCACCCTATCTAAATGTCCCTATCTTTAGCTACATAATTCTCAAGGGTAAGTGCAGTAAATGCGGAGCTAAGATTCATTGGCATCATCTATTGGTTGAGATCGTAACGCCTATCATATTTATTAGCTTGATGATGCGCTATGGACTGGATTCAGTTCTCTTCTACAAATACCTGATTTTGGCATCCTTTTTGATTCCAATCTTCTTTATAGATGCTTTCCACAGGTTGATCCTGCACGTTACGACCTTCCCCATCATAGTGATTGGCTTGATCTTTAGCCTGGTGTCGGGAAACGATATCGGAATCTTCAATTCGCTCTTCACTGCCATCTTTGTCTTTGCTTCACTGGCAGGAGTGTCCTGGATCTACGCCAAGATGAAGGATAGAGAAGGCTTGGGCGGAGGTGATTTGTGGTTGTTAACAGGATTGGCAGCTTATTTTGGAGCACTGGCAATACCCTGGATCATCATCCTGGCTTGCATAATGGCAATTATGTACTTCTTTGTAAGAGTAAGAAATAGAGATCAGATCTTTGTTTTCGGACCGTTCATAGTAGTAGCGACTCTAGCCTGGATATTGGGATTTGAATCCCTCATCGCAGCTTTCAATAGCTGGATTCTCAGTATTTGATATCAGCCACGACTATACTATACTCATAATAGTTTACCCTTATTCTACTCCATTCGCTTCTTTAATCAAAAGCATATCACCAGCAGATCAAGAGCAATTCACCTCGAACTCGGTTCGACTGGATTTGCTCTTGATCTGCTGGTGATATGCTGTAGATACCCTGTAATGATGAAGAAGCAGCCTTGGATAAATAGCTGCGTGGTATAGGCGCAACAAACCGCAAAGACCTAGAAAAGCTCTTTGCGGTTTGATTACGTAATGATCAACTTAGAATAGCGTCTTAACCAATAACTCGGGGTCAAGACGATAAGTCGATCCCTTTCCTTCGAAGAAGTGATGGGCCTTGATCAAGTGCAGATTGAGGGACGACCAGCGGATAGTAACGCCGGTTTCAGTATTGGTCAGAATAGTGAAGGCTTTCCGATATACTCCGGGGTGACTGAAGGGACAGGGCAGTTTGCCCCGTACAATCTCAGTCTCAACGGCATACTTGCCTTCTACTTCAACAGGCTGCTCATAGAACTCCCAGCTTAGATCCGTGAAATACTGCATCCTCTCAGCTACCTGTTCCGCTGTATAACCCAGTTTTTCCAGTGTCTTCTCGTCATCGGCGATAATCTCATGGAAATGCCTGTCATCGTTGCCTAAAAACCCATTCAACGTAATGACTCCAGGTTGCATCTTCTTCGTAATACGAAGTTCAAGAGGTGTTTGTTTCATAGCATCATCCAAAGCTGTCGTAGTAGATTTTCTCTGTCGGTACGCCCATTTCCACAAGCGCTTTCGTTACTGCGTTGATCATACCGGGGCTCCCGCAGAGATAAGCCTCGGTGTTTTTGGGATCACGCATTACTTCTTTAAAAAAGGGCATCACAAAACCTGTGCGTCCATTCCAGTTCTCATCTGCCGATGGATGAGACAGTACCGGTATGTACTGGAAGGTAGGCAGCACTTGTTCAAAATGTTGCATATATTCGGTTAAATAGAGATCCTTGGTGGTGCGAGCGCCGAAGAAATATGTCATCTTGCGGTCTGTACCCTTCACTTCGAGATCTTCAAGCATAGATTTTATCGGTGCTTTACCAGAGCCACCGGCGACAAAGATGATGTCTGCATCGGTATCACGGATAAAGAAATCACCATAAGGACCGGTCAGATAGACTTCATCACCTTCCTTGAGATAGTTATGAACCCATGTGGTGCACATACCCTCGGGAACGAGACGAATGATAAGCTGGAATTGCTTGTCGTTTTGAGGGCCGGAGGAGATGGAATAGGCTCTTACAACCTTCTGCTTTACCTTGCCATAGGGTTGGGTTTCGAGCTGCATATACTGACCTGCTTTGAAACTGATAGTGCCGGGCTCGAGCAATTCAAAGGTGATCCCCTTGGTATCGTAAGTGTAGTCCTCAATCTTGGCTATCCGGGTCTTAAACCTGCGGATATTAAAGATGGACTCAGGGATATCGATCTTGATCTCGGTCTTGACCTTCACCTGGCAGGCTAGCCTTATGCCAGAGTCCATTTCTGCTTTGGTAAGTAATGGCTTTTCGGTAGGCAGCAGAGGTCCGCCGCCTTCTATTACTTTGCACTTGCAAGCACCGCAGCTACCTCTTCCACCACAAGCGGAGGGGATGAATATCTGCTCCTCGGAAAGACTGCTGAGCAGGCTGTTACCACCCTTGACAGAAACATCACGTTTACCGTTGATATTGATCTTGAGGATTCCATAATTGGAGAGGAAGCGTTGTGCGATGACCAACAGGATCGCAAAGAAGACGCTTACAACAGTGAGAATTGCAATATCAGTGAGGATAAGCTTGATCATTTACATATCCTCATTGAACCGCTACTATGCCTGAGAAACCTATGAAGCCCAGAGCCATAATACCTGTGATGATCAGGCTGATCCCTGCTCCTCTCAGTCCCACGGGGATGAGCTTGTCTTTGAGCTTGGTGCGAATACCGGCGAGCATCAGGATAGCTAAGAGCCAACCAATTCCGCTGCCCGCTCCAAAAGCGATGGATTGCAAGAAGTTGTACTCTCTGATCACGAGGAACAAGCTTACACCAAAGATAGCGCAGTTCACAGTAATCAAGGGTAGGAAGATACCGAGAGAGTAGTAGAGAGCAGGAGCATAACGCTCAATGATGAGCTCCAATAGCTGTACAAATGCTGCTATAACGATGATGAATACAATGTATTGGAGATACTCAATGTGGAAGGGAACCAGTAAATAATGATAGGCAAGCCAGTTTAGACCGGCGGTAATCGTAAGCACAAAGATCACTGCCACACCCAATCCAAAGGATGATTCTACTTCTCTGGAAACAGATAGGTATGAACACATACCCAGGAAATTGGTCAGCAGTATGTTCGAAGTGAAGATAGCTGCCCAAAACAGAACAAATGCAGATATATCCATAACTATGCCTTCAACTTGTAGTAACGGGAGTTTATTATCCAGATCAGGATTGCCAATAGGAAGAAAGCACTGGGAGCCATCACCATAATCGACCAGCGTACCCACCAGTCTCCCATAATCGGGAAACCAAAGAGCGAACCAAAGCCAAAGAACTCTCTGATTGCGGCAATAGCGAGCAATACCAGGGTGTATCCCAAGCCGCTGCCGATACCATCAATCAGTGAATCCACAGGCTTGTTTTGAGCAGCAAAAGCCTCTGCTCTACCCATCAGGATGCAGTTTGTAATGATCAAACCTACGTATGGACCGAGTTGCTTTGAAATCACTGGCATATTGGCTTTGAGATATACATCGACAACGATCACATAGGCTGCAATGATCAGGGTCTGCATCATCATCCGGACACTGCGTGGAGTATGCGCCCTGAGTGCTGAGATAGTGAAGTTTGAGAGAGCAAGCGAGAATGTGACGCCCAAACCCATAATCAGGCTGTTCATTAGTAAGTTTGTCACTGCCAGCGAAGAGCAAATCCCCAGTATCTGCTTCCAGACTGAGTTTTCTCTGAAGGCGGCATTGATGAAGATCTCTTTTTTATTCATTGGTCTTTACCTTGTCATTATAGAGCAAAGCCAGTTCGTCTGAAAGCATCTTCAGAACGCTGTTGCTGGTGATTGTGGCACCTGTAATCTGGCGAATCTGATCAGGTGAAATCTCTGCTTGTCCTTCAGGTACCAGAGTAAACTGCTTAGGCTGGGAATCCTCTATGGCTGTTTTACCGCTAAACTGCTTGCGGAAGCCTTCCTCGGTGATTCTGGAGCCCAGGCCAGGGGTCTCCATCTGGTTGTATATAGCAAAGTCCAGGATAGTCTTGAGCTCAGTATCGACTGCAACCAAAGCAGCCATCGAACCCCATAGACCCTTGCCTTTGATATCAAATAAGTAGGCTATCGGTTTTGCCTCGACCATGGCTTGATAAGCAGGGCGACTGTAGCCACTAAGGCTATCCACGTAGGTCTCCATCGTTGTTGAGACATCCTTGGTCAAGTCTTTGGGATCAAGCCCTGTAGCCTCGGCTATAGAGCCACTGAGAAGATTGACCACCATTGTTTCATATTCTCTGGTCTGGTGATCCTTGATCTTCTGTTCTGAGCTTCTAAAAAAGACAGCCAGTACTCCAACGAATACTACGCTGATCAGCATCATAAAAATGACAGGATATACACTGCTTTCTTTAAAGTCGCTCATGCTTTTTGCTCCTTTGGCAGGTACTTATCCAAAGCATATTCTATGATTGGCATGAAAGCGTTAGTCAATAGCAATGCAAACATAAATCCTTCTGCAAAGAGCGAAAACCTACGGATGTATATTGTCAGGAATCCAATCAAGAATCCGTAGATCCAGATGGCAATCTTCCCCTTGGCTTGCGAGACTGGATCTGTCGTCATATAGACTATACCAAATAGGGCTCCACCGGTTACTAATAGAAAGAGAGGATTCTCTTTGGGATAGAATATGAAGTTAAATATCAGGATTGATATTGTTGTAGCCACCATAGGCTGCCATTTAGCCGTCTTGGTCAGGATCAGATAGATGCCAGCCAGTATGATCAGGATAGCGGAACTCTCGCCGATTGATCCTGGAATAAAGCCAAAGAAGCTGTCAAGAAAACCATAAGTAACAGGTTGACCGAGCCTAAATTGCCCAAGGATTGTAGCAGATGTCATTAGTTCGGATGCACCTGTCCAGCGCAATAATCCACCAGGAAAATCAGAGAGCATATATGGCTTGAGCCAGGAGACAGTCATCTGCTGCGGGAATGCTACATATACGAAAGTACGTCCCAAGATGGCAGGGTTGAAGGGATTAGTGCCAAAGCCTCCAAAGACCATCTTGCCAAAGGCAATCGAGACTATTGCAGCTACTGCAGCCATCCAAAGAGGAATTGTAGGCGGTAGTGTCATCGCAACAAGAGTGGAAGTAACGAAGCAAGCCATAGTGACCTTGCCGCCCTTCTTGTTGCGAATAAATAAATACTCCGTAATGCCACCGAACAGGTTACTGGCGAGGATCACTGCCAGCACTTTCCAGCCAAACATATAGACAGCCAGCATCAAACTGGGCACCAATGCATAGAGTACCCGATTCATAATCGGCTGTTTCATCAAGCGCTCAAACATAATACAAACGTAACTCCATCAAATCATCTAAAGAAAAACTAAAACGTAATCACAATAAAACAAGTATAATCAAAGCTCATACGAAGAAAAGAACAAACTTGTATAGGTCTCAAATTCTATCTTCAAATCTTCCGGCACTGTAACCATGATCTCGTTTGGTTTACCGGTAGAACTGTGCACTGCCAGATTGTCCATCGCATCCAACAGATACGCATATTCCCGGATCAAGCACGGTTCAATGCCAATCGTATATCGCAAGCAGGTAGAACCTACCTTAGTAAGGTCTTTGATTACTGCATCCATCAGAATGGAAAGACCTCTTCCTCGGCAACCGGAGCAACGGGCTCAGCACCTCTGCTCAGGAATAGCCTCACTGAGCTTTGCTTGTTGACCTTTGTTCCTACAGCCGGAGAGCATCTCACCACTGCATTGGCAGGATATTGATCCGAATAGAGGGAATCGGCGATAACTGCTTTCAGACCGCTCGATCTTAGCTGTATATAAGCTCTGTGATACTGCGAGCCTATTACATCCGGAACTCTTACTTCCCGGGAGCCTCTGCTGATCACCAGATAGACAGCGTGATCGTGCTTCAGATCAGAACCGGGCTCAGGCTGTTGTTCCAATACATATTCGACCTTGGTTTCTTCAGACCAGACAGAGTCGCTTACTACAACGTGCAGTCTTTTTTCATGCAAGACTCGTTTAGCCTGGGTAAGACTGATTCCAGTAACGTCCGGGACTTCCACGACCCCCGGCCTGCCGAGTAGTATCGGATAAACGATCTGGCTTGTCAAGAAAGCCACCACGAGTATGATTCCAATTCCAATCCCCACGATATACAGGGACTTTTGGAGCTTGGCGTTTTTCATCCTAACCTCATTTAATACGTTTCAGACGTGCCGCAAAAGCCCCGTCCATATTATGCCTGAAGGGCACTGTCTTCATACAGCCATTCTCGGTATATTCCGCAGGTATATACTTTGCTGCATCAACCAGTTCAAAGGATTTGTTACGCTTCAGGAAGTTCTCAATCTGCTTCTCATTTTCATTGGGATTCATTGTGCAGGTGCTATAGACCAATACTCCCTCGGGTGCTACGAAATTTGCCGCATAGTCCAGGGCTTTCTCTTGCAGTTTTACCAGTTCGGGGAGATTTTGATGCACTTGCCAACGGAGATCTGCCTTGCGGGATAGCACACCCCAGCCGGAGCAAGGAGCATCCACCAAAACTCTGTGAAAAGCCGGAGCTACAGGTCCATACTTGAAGGCATCAGTCGTAACAAGCTGTATATTGGTAAGCTGCAACCTATCCGCTGCTTGCTTGAGGAGCTTCATCTTGTTTGGGATCTTGTCAACCGCGACCACCTCGCCTGTATTGGCCAGCCTCTCCGCGATATATGTGCACTTCCCGCCTGGAGCAGCAAAGAGATCAAGAATGGATTCCTCCTGCTTGGGGTCCATCAGTTCCACCACCAGGGCAGCAGAGCTATCCTGAATCGAGAAGTAACCTTCGGAGAAAGCCACGTCATTGAGCAGCTTGTCGGCATCAGGAGAGGTAAACATCATCTTGCTGGCAGGCGATGGATGCAACTCAATCGATCTCTTCTCGAAATATGATAGCAGCTTGGGAGCAGTCGTAGCTGTGGCATTGACCCTGATATGCAGTTGAGGATTCTCATTGAAAAAGATTGCCAGATACTCCGTATCCTCTTCACCCCAAAGTGTGATCCAATCCCTTACCAACTCTTCCGGATAAGAGTGCTCTGTGGCAATCCGCTTCACCGGATCTGTGGGATATTCGATCTCGGGATTACGCTGATACGATCTCAAGACCGCATTGACAAAATCCCCTACTGAGTTACCCAGGATGGATTTCGCCAGATCGACCGTCTCGTTGATCGACGCATGATCCGGTATTGAATCCAGATAGATCAATTGATATAGCCCGATATAGAGCATTGTCTTGATCTTGAGATCGGTGACGGCAAACTTCTTCTCATCCGTAAACTTGCTCAGGATATAATCCATCTTGCCCTTCATCTTGATCACGCCCTTCACAAGCGTGTAAAAAAGCGCGACAGATTCGTCGGATTGCTTCAGTTTCTTTGCTCGCTGCTGCAGCAGAGTATCCGAAAAGTCGTGGTCTTTCAAGACTTTTAGTATAGTCGAATAGGCTTCTTGTCTAAAGTTCATTTCATCCTTTGATACAGACGCTTGATAGTTTCTTTGATCATCTGCTCAAGCGGTAATTCCACTCCATCCGCCTTCATAATGCTGAGTTCACGCCGGATGTCCTTGAGATTAAATCCCAGGGATTGCAAGGCAGATTCCAGCTCCAGAGATTGGCTATCCGCAGGACCTGCTTCTCCGGGTTCCATAAAGGATTGGACGCTATGAATCTTGTCCCTGAGCTCTACGATCAGTCTCTGTGCGCTTTTCTTGCCCAGTCCCGGCACTTTTACCAAGAGATGCTCTTCCCCACGTTCGATTGAGCGCACAAAACTGGCAATACTCAAGGTCGAGATCACGGAGATAGCTATCTTGGGACCGACTCCTGAGACAGAGATCAATAGCTGAAACATAGCTTTCTCTGCCAGAGAAGAAAAACCAAAGAGCTTTGCCCCATCCTGTGTAAAGTGCAAATAGGCATAGAGAAATGCCTTTTCTTGAGGCAAAGGCAGCTTCTCGTAAGTGCTGAGCGGTATCTGCAATTCCCAGCCAATACCTGCTGATTCCAGTACTGCAATCATCGGAGTCTTGGATACCAATACCCCGTTTATATGGCTAATCATTGGTAATACCTCAGTTTATTATAGTGGCAATAAGCCACTGCCAAAGCATCGTATGCATCATCTTTGAGATCTGTGCGGGAGAGGCGAAAGAGGCTATTGACCATAAAGCGTACCTGCTGCTTTCCGGCATTACCATTACCCACAATGGCTTTCTTGATCTCTCTGGGGCTATACTCCACCAATCCGACTCCATTTTGAGCCAGCGCTAGCAGCAATACTCCCCTGGCATGCCCGAGCGTAAAGATGCTCTGCACATGCTTGTTGAAGAACATTGTTTCCACCGCAGCGACTTCCGGTTTGTATTCCGTGATCACTTCACTGATGCTGGTATGGAGCAGCGCCAAGCGCTCGGATAGATCTTTCGTTCGGCTGATATCGATCACTTCGCATCCTGCCGCGACTACTTTCCTGCCTTCTATTTGCAGCAAACCGTAGCCGCAGTAACGGCTACCAGGATCTATCCCCAATATCAACACTATTCTTTGTTGAGTTGCTCCAGAATCTCATCTGAAATTTCGAAATTGGCATATACCTTCTGGGTATCATCCAGATCTTCCAGCATATCGATCAGCTTAAAGAGCTTCGATGCCACATCGTCTGCATTGATCGTGTTTTTAGGAACTCTGGTTAGCTCCGGATTCTCGACCGGAAAGCCCAGCTTTTCCACAGCGGCGATCACAGTATGAAAATCACCGGGAGCAGTGTAGATATCAAAGTAATCTTCATTGAGCTCAACGTCTTGGGCTCCGGCTTCCAAAGCCTGCATCATAAACTCATCTTCTTCGAGTCCGGCAGAGGGTACCTGGAAAAAGCCCTTTTGCTCAAAGTTCCAGGATACAGCTCCGGTCTCGGCGAGATTGCCGCCATACTTGGAGAAACAGTGCCTTAGTTCTGCCACTGTGCGATTTTTGTTATCGGTCATTACATCGACTACTATGCCCACTCCGTTGTGCCCGTATCCCTCGTATGTAAGCTCTTCATAGGTTGCGCCTTCGATTTCTCCCGTTCCACGCTTGATCGCTCTTTCAATATTGTCCTTTGGCATATTCTCTGCCTTGGCGCTATTGATAGCGGTTCTCAGCCGGGGATTGGTTTCGGGATCTCCGCCTCCGCCTTTGGCTGCCAGAATGATCTCTTTTACCAGGCGGGTATAGATCCTGCCGCGCTTAGCGTCAGTCGCAGCCTTCTTGTGCTTGATGGTACTCCACTTATTATGTCCGGACATACACTACCTCTTTTCTTTCTATTAAGTCTTAATCACAATATCATTTAAGTATTGGCATATACAATATAAGTCGATTGTATAATGTCAAGAACTAAAAAAAGAGGGAGGCGATGATTGTATCGCCTCCCGGATAATTCAGAGTTTATGCTATGATTAGGCTTCTGAATCCTGCCAGGCGGCAACAACCTTCTGGGTGATGTCTTCAGGAACCTTTTCGTAGTGTGAGAAGCTTTGGGTAAATCTGCCGCGTCCCTGAGTAAAGGACTTGAGGGCAGGATAATAGAAATACATTTCGGCTACAGGCATCTGAGCATTCAGATACTGCTTCTTACCGCGCTGTTCCATTCCCATAATACGGCCACGACGGGTGGAGATATCGCCCATCACGTCGCCCATATATTCGCTGGGAACGATGATGGTAAGCTCGTGGATCGGTTCAAGCAGGATGGGCTTGCATTTCTTGAAGCCTTCTTTGAGAGCCATTGAAGAGGCAATCTTGAAAGCCATTTCAGAGGAATCGACATCGTGGTAGCTGCCATAATAGACCTCTACTGCCACGTCCACTACCTGATAACCGGCGATGATACCCTTTTCCATTGTCTCAACCAGACCCTTCTCGATAGCAGGTATAAAGTTTGATGGAATCACGCCACCAACGATGGCATTGATAAATTGGAATCCCTCGCCACGCTCGGTCGGTTTGATCCTGAAATAGACTTCGCCATACTGACCGCGTCCACCGGATTGCTTCTTGTGTCTGTATTGGGATTCAGCAGCGCCCATAATGGTCTCTTTGTAAGGGATACGGGGCTCTTTCATCATTGCTTCGACTTTATAGCGGTTCTTCATCTTCTTGAGCACAAGGTTGAGCTGCTGCTCACCCATACCGGAGATTACGTTTTCGTGCGTCTCGGTATTGAGCTCAAAGCGGATGGTAGGATCTTCAGCAATCACACGTTGCAGGGCGGCGCCAATCTTGTCTTCATCAGATTGATTGGAAGCTTTGATCATCTGCCAGTAAGTCGGAGATGGTAGCTCCGGCTGAATAAGGGCAAGCTTGCCATTTACGGGGCTGATGGTATTCATCACCTTGGCATTCTTGAGCTTGACCAGAGCACCGATCTCACCGGCTCTGATTTCACCTGTATCGATACGGGTCTTACCCAGCATAAAGTACATATTACCGGCTTTGTCTTTGGCATCCTTTTCGGGGATGTAGAATTCTGTACCGGTCTTGAGTGAGCCGGAGAACATACGGACATAGGCAAAATCGCCCATGCTGGGATCAGCATAAAGCTTGAAGATGTAGCCCAGGATATCACCATCGGCGCTTGCTTTGATCATCTTCTTGTCGTCGCCTTCCAATACTTCCATCTGATCGATATCAGCAGGTGAAGGCAGATAATTGATCACGCCATCGATAAATGCCATCACACCCACCCCGGTTCCGGCTGAGCAGGCAAATGCAGGGGCTAGTTCGCCCTTGGCAATGGCTTTCTTGAGCCCGGGGATGAGCTTTTCCATCGGAAGCTCCATATTCTCCAGGAACTCATTGAGCAGTTCTTCATCGGTTTCTGCAACTGCTTCCATAAGGTGCAACCTGGCATCTTCCACTGCGTCTGTCATATTGGCGGGAACATCAGAGATACCGGAGGGACGGATAGCTTTTTGACTGATGATATCTACGACACCTTCAAAACCGCCTTCCTTTCCGATCGGAATGTGCAGTTTTACGGGATTGAGACCAAGATTTTCATGGATCGCTTCCAGAGTCTTGTCATAATCGGCATGTTCATTGTCCATACGGTTTACAACGATCACTTTGCCCACTTTCTTACCTTCGATCTGTTCCAAAGCAAGCTCAAGACCTACTTCAAAACCACCCGCGGCATTGGCTACCACTACAGCATTTTCGACCGCGGATACTGCCACAATGGCATCACCGATAAAATCCGGATTACCAGGGGCATCAAGCAGGTTGATCTTGTGGTCATTGTGATTGATGAAACCGATGGAAAGACCCAGAGACATCTTCTTGGCGGTCTCTTCAGGATCAAAATCCATCACTGTATTGCCATCGTCTATCTTACCAAGCCGGTTTACAGCTTTGTTCAAGAAAAATATCTGTTCTGCCAGACTGGTCTTACCAGCGCCGCTTGCACCCAGTAAGAGAAGATTGCGTATCTTCTTCATATCATAGTCTTTCATATCTATCCTCATTATTTTTGTTACAAAACTTAGGGTCTGATCAAGGATTTTCAGAGCCTGTCTATTGTCAATTTCTTTTTGAACTTAGAGCCTCACAAAGCTCCGATACTCGGCTTGATCAGTTCACCCCCACCTGATATCATCCTCCAAGGCGTTATTGCCATTTCCGATATCTGTAATCAAAGCCCCCCCCCTATCTTATGAATGTTACCTTCCTAGTGCTAACGTTTCTACCGTTTACAATCAGATTAACTAAGTAAATTCCAGATGAGCATCTGGCATTATCCTCATCTCTGCCATCCCAGAATGTGAATTGCTCTCCCGTCTTTTCCGGGTCTATCATTATGCTTTTCACTCTCTGTCCCTTGATGTTATATATCGTGATACCAGCGCTCCTAACTCTATCTGTGCCAGCACCTCGACTGCTTAGAGAGCTCACTCGAATATTGGTAAAAACGCTAAAGGGATTAGGATAAGCTGTAAGACTGAGTGCGGGAATCTCCGGAGCTGTGGGATCGTCATTAGCCACAGGTGGAGCTCCAAACTCAAAACAGCCCATATCTATCCTACCTTCCCAGACTCTCTGGTTACCCGCCAGATCATAAGGCAAAAGGTTCCCAGATCATAAGGCAAAAGGTTCAAACCCAGCGTATCAGGCGTACCGCTATTGATGCAGGGAGATAAGGCAGAGAGACTGTAATACAGTGGATCGTGGATACTATCGCCTCCCAGGAAGAGGGGATTGCCGGAGATATTGCTATCGGAGTAGTTGATCGTGTTTCCCGCAGCTTGCTGAATACCGGCATAGCCATTTTTGATGAAGGAATGATCAATACTAAGGGTAGTTTCCCATCCTTCTGCGCTGTAGGGATTTACCCTGATCTGCGAGGAAGTATCGTTGTAGAAGATACTATTGGTGATATCCACGTTGCCATTTACCATCAGATTGTAGCCATCACTCTGATTACCGGAAAAAGTGCAGTTTGTGATACTTACGATGGGGTTGTTTCCTGAACTGATCCCGACTATCCCACCCTGAGAGGTGTTATTGCTGAAGAGGCAGTTATTGAAATTGAAATTATTGCTTTGCTGGGGGAACTGCACTCCACTAATGGCTACCGTAACGGAATTATCATCGGACATGGTAAGATTGGAGAACTCGCAGTTGTCAAAGCTCAATTCTCTGTCGGCTTGAATTGAAACGAGGGCATTGGAAGATACAGAACCAGAGACAAAAGTTGAAGTTGCATTGCGGAATATTGAGTTAGATATCCTGCCAGACATTGCATCATTAGCGGATAGTAATCCTCCATTTGCGGTAACAATATTCTCAATTATCACATTATCCCACACTATATCATAGTCTTTGTCCATCCACAAATTTACCACAGCAACATAATCTGGTCTTACTCCCGATATTCTTAAATTGGATAAATCAATGTTTGTTTCACGGAACCCACTTATTGCGCAGCCATTATCTGTATCGGTTGTACTAATAGATAGATCGGAGAGTAATTGATTGTGCTGAGTATGAGACCTGAATACAGTATCGTATGAACCATAACCAGCCGGGATCAGCGGATGCGGGCTTCCAATCACTTCGGTATTATCCATCCCGCTGCCCTGCACTATAGTCCAGCTTTTGAGGGCTATAGGAAAGACCTGATTATTGTCTGTGCGGGAATAAGTCCCCGGCAGCAAATGCACCGTGTTCTGGCTTAGACTATCGGCAGCTATCCTATAGATAGCCTCGTGGATGGTCTTTAGTGGTGCAGCGGGGCTCAAGCCATCGTTGGCATCGTCACCCTCGGGAGATACAAAGAGGTCGCTATCAATCTCCTGATGATGAGCGTTTTGGATATCGAACTGCATTTCGTAATTGTTCAAGCCTTGAGAAAGATAGATAGCATAATAGGTGGTCGGTTCTATCACCGAAAAGGTGTCCAGATAGATAGTAAGGTCACTGTAAGCATTTTGGATATAGATATCCTGCCCGGAACCGGAACGGTTATTGTAGATTGAACAGCGATTTATGGGGTCGAAAATGATATTATTGACATAACCCGTAGCTGCAGATGCCCCGAATCCTCCTCCAAAAATCAAAGCATAGTTTTCAAAGATTGACACTCCACTCAAGGATAGGGTGGAGCCGTTACACTTTATCCCACCTCCAAAACTGGCAGTATTCCCAAAAACCTTGCAGTTCATCATAGTTGAAGAAGATCCTGAACTAACAAGAATCCCACCTCCTGAGCCTATATTTAGTCCATTAGTTAAAGATAATCCTCTGATATATATATCTGTAGTTGCTTGGTATACCCTCAAGCACGGATTAGTCATCGTCCCATCCACAATAGTTGAATCTATATAAGCCTCGATACCGGTGATAGCTTCCAGGCTGATTAAGCTGATTTCATTGGTTTGGATAATCAGGTTTTCGTAATATCTCCCAGGATAGACCAATACTGTATCTCCCGGGCTACAAGCATCGAGAGCAGCTTGGATGAGGGTATAGTCTCCGCTACCGTCTTGGATTACTCTATGCATAATACTATACGCCAGACAGGGTAAAGTCAATAGAATTATATAGATCAGCTTTTTCATCGTTCCTCATTTAATGAGGTGGGAGGGAGTTTCCCTCCCACCTCAATATTATGTTTATTTCATTAGGAGCATTCTTTTCGAGATTGTCCTACCGGGGGAGGTCAACCGGTAGAAATAGACACCGCTGGATACTGCATTACCATTTGCATCGGTGCCATTCCATACTTTTCTGTGGTCTCCCGCAGCTTCTTCGCCATTGGCAAGAACTTTTACCAATTGGCCCCTCAGGTTGTATATCTCCAGCCTCACTTGTCCGGCTTCGGGAAGGCTGTAAGATATCGTGGTACTGGGATTGAAGGGATTGGGGTAGTTCTGATTCAGATGGACTTCAGGAGTAACAGCATTTTCCATATCCTCTGGAGTGAAGGCAAGATCGTAATAGAGATAACGGCGATTGCCACTAACGTAGTTTGCACTGAACCGCTCAGCATCCATACGGATCATCTTACGTTCCTGATGCTGAGCTTTGCTGTCGTGGTAGTAAAATACAAAGTCAACCACGCCATCGGTCAGTTTTTCATCAATGCCCAGATAGGCAGATATCTGTTCGATATTGTTTTCTACTACAACCGCTCCTTTGCACACTCCGTCCAGATACAAGCCTATCTCTTTCAGGTTTGCCATGGCTTCATCCGGGATGGTGATAAATAATGGCACATAATCTGGCTTTTCATCATAGACAAAGTGCTCCGGGGTGCCAGCATAGTAAGGTGGAGTATCATCGTCGCCGTCGTTCCATTGGAAGTTTTGATGATCATTATTGGTGGTAACGATTACCATATCTCCATAATTCAGCTTGCCAATCTTGCCGTGTAAGCCCCAATAATCTCCCTGGTATTCGGAACGCACCAGGCACCAATTCTTGGTCTTGATCATATTGACATCATCCCAGATATCGGCAAAGACATCGTGTGGCCAGGCTGATCCTTCAATAAAATAACCCAGCCAGTTCTCTGCATGAGCATTATCGTTCATCCCATAAAGGGGGAATTCTGTATTCGAATGTGTCCGGAATCCGCTTTCCCGTAAAGTAATCTGCATAGGAGAGGCAGAGCGTGGCAATAGCTTGATCTTGTAACCCTGAGGGCTGGAAACGTAGTGGCTTGTTTGAGTTGCAGTCCAGTCGTTTTCGTCCCACAAAAGGTGAGTCTCCTCTGTGTTATTTCCCTCCCTCCAGTCAATCTGTTGCAGGTAGGTTGGTTCATCATCACCGTACAAGTTTTCGTGAACTGGCAGCAACTCATTAAAGAACTCGCTAGCTACCAGAGCCCCACCGGTTCTGCTGTTCAATACCGGATAACTTACCCAGTACCATTTTTCCTGATCTGCCTGATTCAAGAAGGTGTATTCCCAGTATTGATGGTGAACAGCTCTCTTGGCTCCAATATCAGCAGGAGTACCGTCATAATCATTGACACCGGTACCGGTGTCAATACAATGAGACATTGTGGTTGCGTTCCATATCGGGACGTAATTGGCATCCAGTTGAGGGTCACATTGGTAGTTGAACCTGGGTGCAGAGGGATTGTAAACGCTATTCGGATCATCGGGGTTGTAGAGATTAGCTATAAAGCCGGATAGGCTGGTGTTGTGCAGCATATTGTTGTTGATGCTTACGGGACTGTAACCTGCACCTGAATCAATTCTACACCCAGTGCTGTTGATAGCACTGATTATGTTGTTCCTTATCTGTATGTCCTGTACAGCAATTCCTGCATTGATCCTGAACTTAATAGCAGTCAAAATATTTGGATTTGGGAGAGTATTAACAATCGTGTTGTTTAGGAACTTTATTGGTGATGCCGCTTGGGTCACATATGTTCTTAACCCAATTACAGATCCATATGGCGTATTAGAAGGAATATTATCTATAAACAGGTTATCTTTGATTAGAATGTTTGAGGCATCATACACCGACAAGGCATTAGCTTCATAAGCATTATATATATCACAATACCAGCTAGATATGTTGTTAGAGAATTCATTATTTCTGATTAGAATATTCCCTTTACCCTTCGCAACCAGACCGCCACTAAGAGCTCCGGTATTATTCGTGAATATGTTGTCGGCGATAACGGTCTCTGACGATGTGTTGTTGTTTACAAATAGTCCCCCTGCCTGACAGTATTGAGAATAGGTGTCTAAATCAGTCGTCATCACATTATCATGTATCTGGCAACTAGTAATTGAACCTGCACCTTCAAAGTGAATGGCAGCAGCACTGAATATGGGATTACTAGTTCCGGAATACGAGCTTGATCCGCAGTCGGATACTGTGCAATTGTTGATATTGAGAGTAAGCTGAGGTGATTGCACGCCTCCTGATAGTTCATCCCAATAATCTTTGAATAGAATACCTCTGCCACTATCCGCAATCTTTAAACTATTAATGGTATAAACTGCACCATTGCAGGGGGAATTATCGTCAACTACTAGCTTGATACCATAGCCGTCACCATTGATTATTACATCTCCCACCCCTTCAAGAGTGAAGTTAGTGATGCCGAGAGCTGCAAGGGGAGAAAGATCGACCGACTCAGCATATGTTCCGGGCAGGACTCTAATCCTGATGGCTTCACCAGTGTACAAACCTGAATCAACAAAACTTTGAACAAAATCAACCGCTTGATTGATAGTATGAAACGAGCCATTCCCAGCACTCGATACACGAATATCATTAAGGTTTAGTGCATAAATCGTGACATTCTGTGCAATCTGATCGTGAAGCATTGCATAAGAATAATTAATGTTTATATCACAATACGATGGTATGCAGCCAGGCTTTTCGAAAACGAGTCGAACTGTAACATCCTTAGTATACAAGTATGGGATACTATAAAAACCATTTTGATCTATGCTAAATGACCCAAGTCCCTGACCATTGATTAATATACTGCCCGTTATGTTAGAAAAGTCGCTGCCATTGATTTGTCCTTTTATCATGCAAACTGACCTATTTTCAATCTGATTTAACCAGTTAGTAGATGTCACTATATTGCTTACAACCCAGTCATCAAACGAATCTGAATGCCAGCCTAGTTCGCCATGCCTCCAGTTCCACTGGTTAAAATCTCCACTATGCGGCACTGGTGTTCCTGATACATTGACCAAACTTGGAAGAGTGTCAGGATAACAAACTTGATCAAAATATGTGTGGGATAGTAATGCATCCTCATAAGGCAATAATGAAGTGAAATTGCTGATAGCTAGTTCTGGTATTGGATCACCTCCCGTAGTACTTTCAGTCTTAAGAAACAAAGTTGATCTGGTTGGAGCTATTACCGGAGCATAGTTTGCGGTTAAATCAAAGTCAAAACCAAAACCCGCTTTATAATACGAGATATCTTCAATTACAGATCCTGGCTGTGTATCATAGTTACAATTGTTAGCTTGAAAGTCATAATCAAATACTCCAATAATGTCTAAATCATAGCTTGCAACATATTCCTCGTTGGCATTATTCCCGCTTATGCATAAACTTCCATTTGAATATGCCAAACTCTTGATATTGTTCTGCTTATAAGGGAATCCAGGCTTGTAGAGAGGATTATTCACTGATTGATCTGAGTTGATTATACAGTTATTATGCCCGTAGTTTGAGCGTTCTTCTTCATTGATCTCGGAAAAGAATTCCAGAAACTCAGGCGAACCAATCGAATAGCTATTGCTTGACCCATTGGTTGCTTTTATGTTTGTTCTGATAAGTTGTTTTGCTGCTGGGCTGTTAAGGGCGGTTATACAGTCATCTACTAATTGCAAATCACGATCCCAATCAGATAAAAGGGTGTGGAGATTTTCTATCATACGTTGCAGATTAACGTTCAATGATGCCCCTCTATGCGGCGAGTCAAGAGAGATGTACTGAGTGCAATAATGCGGGATATCCCAGTGTTCAGCGAAGGCAAGCGCATATCGAGCAAGGATCCCCCCTATAGAGTAACCAAAAACGCTTGATCCTTCAACCAATCTATTTGAGGGTTGCACATTATGTATGAATCTAAGAGCACCCAATACAATCATAGAATTATCCCTTGCATCTTGAGTAGGGTTGGTTAATTGCATCATATATACTTTTGAGTCTGATAGACCATTACTCCATCTGTTAATAAGTGAATAAGTGTATCTAGATCCCCCACGTGTTATTCCTGGAGCTTTGAATCCTTCTATGAACAAAGTTGGTCGAATAGCATTATATTCTGATACTCCATCGACTAATAAGAATAGCTTCGCATAATTATTACCATAATAGTAGTTTTGGCTACACACAGTAAAATTAAAATCAAACGTATCTGACTGCCCAATTACATTTCCCCAAATACCTTGTATGTTATACTCCCCCATAGATAAACTCAAATCAAAAGATATATTGCTTCCCGTTACACCATAGTTAGTGATGAGATTGTTTTCTGGATCGAATATTGATTCACCATCCACAGTTACATCATAATAGTAGTATCCGGCAATATCCTCAATTGTTACTGATACTGTGCCAGTCTGGCTATATATAACTGTGTTATCTATAGTAGGGTTGTAGTCAAGGTTGTTTATTGAAATACTAGTAGCCGTAACGGGGACAATAGTGTATGACTCACATTGATCATATGTTGGATTATAGAAATGTCCGTTAGGACTTTCGGTAACACTAAATACTCCACTAAGTCCCGTAATTAATAATAGACTAATGAGTACAAGAATAAGACTCTTTTTCATAAATACTCCGTTTTTTATTGGTTCAACAGAGAAACTGAAGAACTCGACATAATCTCGAGTTACGAATGTTGGGTTTAATTCCAACTCAAGTTCTCTTTTACCTTGAAACCCAGTAAAAAGGGTTCCGCCTCTCACTTTCTATCTACTGCTTCATCCTAAGAAAAAGGATTCTGCCATAAAATTCCAGAGTAGAAAACGACTAATCTGCAAAAACACAATATATCAGGAACAATTCCCATTTTTACAAAGATAGTACTTTGTTTTCTTTGTCAAGAGCTATTATCGTCTTCATATCTCATCCCTGCTTATCCTGATTTGTCAGCCTACAGTGCTTTCCTGGCTCTGTTTCAATGCACGCAAATGTGCAGATTGAGATGTAAGGACTTTTGCTTGACTCAAGCAAGACCCAGGGCTTTGATATAGACATCAATATCCTACACGATATAGCATTGCTGTGTATGCTTGATCTGACAAAGTCCTTGACGGAAAAGCCGGGGTTTATGACTTGGAACAAAAGTAATGGAAAGCTAAATTAGCTCAGTTCGGTAGAGCAACTGATTCGTAATCAGTAGGTCGGGGGTTCGAATCCCCCATTTAGCTCCATCTTTTTATCCCCCTCTCCCCCCTCCTTCAATGAAACAATCATAAACGCATACAGAACAGCTCCTTGCTGCTTGTTCATACAGGATACAAGCAGGATAGAAGCAGGATACAAGCATCCTATCAATAGGAGCGGATCACAAAGCCGATTCCCTGTCTCCATATCAGATTTCTCTATAGTCTCTCCCTCGATTCTCCCACTTGGTGGGGGAATAGTGAGAGATACGTGTTAGAATTGTGCGTTCGAGACTTGGATTAGAAGAGATGCTTTCACAGAAGCTAAAGAGACTTGACAAAAGATACTGCCTGATGAAAAGATGTTTCAACGCCGAGGCTGAAGACCTAAACTATTTGCATGGTCCCAGCCCGATAGGGTTTAACCGGAAACGGTTAGGCCTCCCTTTGGAAAGGCGGGTAGTAAATCTTTATGCTGCTCTGCCTTCATACTAAAAAATGGAGGTATCAATGAAGAGGATCACCAGTATCCTTCTCATCCTTGTCCTTGCCCTGCTGGTTTTTGCCTGCAGCGAAAAGGACGACGACCCCACAGACGTAAAAGTTTGGGGATATCAACTCGATCAATTCATCACCAAAGCTGCCGTGGCAGCAATCACCGATGGCGCTGCTGATACGCTTGATCTGCGCGATCTTTATGCTTATGAAATCGTAGCTGAAGATGGCTGGAGTCCGCGTCAGAGCGTCAATGCCGGTTATGACCTTGCCTGGGAGAACTTTAGCCCGCATTACATTGTGCCTTCTGATGGCAATCGTATTTGGCTTACTGATCCCAAGCTGCCCTCCGCTTTCAAAGTGCGTGATACTGCCGAATTCAGGCTTTATCGCAAGATCCGCATCGATACCGGCAGAGCGATCAAAGATGTCGAACTGGGCGGACTTACCATTCATCAAATACCCAATTGGGATGGGATTACCGAAGATGCTGTAAAGCTCTCCGAACTCCTTGCCTGTGTAGCTTCCTACGACTCTCTGAGCGTTGTATGTTTCGATGGCTATGGCGAAGGCAAATATTATCAGACGGAAGCGATCAACGACGGTTACTATCTGCTCAATACCGAGCGGACTATCTTCCCGACAGCCTCGATTCCCAATAATATGAAGAAGATGAAAAAGGTAGCCTATCTGCGTATATTTGGAGCTACTTTGAACGAGCACAGCTATGTCAATGCAGACAGAGCCAAGGCTGATCTCGTGGTAACGCGTCCTGCCTCATTTGAATCCTATATCCGTACCGAGATGCAAACGGGAGAATAATGAGACTGGCTCTTGCGGCATTGCTGGCCTTGAGTATCGGGCTGATAACTGCAAATGAGCAGGATAGCCTCAAGACTTACGATCTGCCCGCTGTAAGAGTGATATCCTATTTGCCGGGTCAGAGCATCGGTTCGCTGGAAATCAAAGCAGTTGAGACCGGTGAGGATGCTCTGGCCCTTAGCATTAGAGATATTTTGGAGGATATCCCGGGGCTGAACACAAGCGCCGGATCAAAGGACGAGAGCAGCATCAGGATCAGGGGATTCCGCAAGAACGAAGTAAAAATCCTTATCGATGGCAGACCCCTCAATAGCGGCTATTTTGGCAATGTCGATCTGAATAACATTCCGGTCTCCGGTTTGAAAGATATCCAGGTAATCAAGGGGCCGGGTTCCGCAATCTATGGTTCCGGGACGATGGGCGGAATCATCAATCTGATCACCGAAGAACCAAGTGATGAAGGCTGGGTAAAGCTGGGACTCGGGATAAAGCGCAACAACACCCAAATGCTGGAATTAACCGGTTCGCACGGTTTTGAGAAGTGGAACTATTGGCTCTATGGATCGAGAATGCATAGCGATGGCTTTGTGCTATCGAGGAGCTTTGAGCCGACTGCCTTTGAAAATGGAGGTCCCCGGAACAACTCCGGCAAGACAGTTTATAACGCTCAGGGCAGGATAGGTTTTGATCTCTTTGATTTTCACCGCATAGGGCTTTCGGCATCAAGAACCTGGCAGGATGAAAAACCAATACCATCATCGATCTATGAGAATCGTTACCGGCTTTACAAGGATTGGGCGCGGGCAAATGCCTCGGTGATGGGTGACTTTGTATTAGGCGAAGATCTGAGCCTCGCTACGCATCTCTATTATGATTATAGCGCGGATAACTATCTGGAATACAACGATGCTGCGCATCAGTATCTGAATACTGATTCTATTATGAAGAGCAAAATATGGGGATTTAATCCACGCTTGATCTGGAGCTATCACCCCGATCTTTTGATCAGCACCGGCGCCAGACTGGAGCAAAGCCAAAACAAGCGCAAGGACAACGGTGAATACCTGCAGTGGACACAGAGTAGCGTCCTGAATGCCAGCGCTTTTGTAGCCCTCGATTATGGCACGGATAGGGATTTTTCGGTAAATGGAAGCTTGGGCGGGGTCTGGTATCTGCCGGATAATGGTACAGATGGGAACTGGTCTTTGGAGCCTTCGATCGGAATGAATTGGCAACTAAGAGAGAATTTTAGCCTATCTGCAGCCTGGGGCATCAATAGCGCGGCGCCTACGATGAGGCAGCTCTTTAGCTCCAGTAGCGGAAATCCCTTGCTAATGCCTCAGAAAGCTATGAAGACGGAGCTGGGAGCAAAGCAGCAGGTATTTATCGCGAGTGTCCCGGTAAGCCTTGGTATTTATGCGTTTAACAATCAGATCAGCAATCTGATAGACCGTCTGGGTGAGCAATATCAGAATATCTACAATTACAGCACTTTTGGTATGGAGTTTCGCCTGATCTCACAGCCTCTTGATTTTTGGGAGACGGATCTGGCATATTCCTGGCTGGCATATCAGAAAAAAGATGGGTATCTGCTTACAGAATGCCCGGAGCATACTTGGGAACTGGAGCAAAGCATCAAGCTGCCATATCAGGTAAGGCTCAAAATTAATACGATCTATACCGGGGAGCGTTTTTCACAGGATAGCTCTTACAATTACAAAATCCTGGAGCCTTATTGGAAGACAGATCTGCAGCTATCGCGCCAGTGGAAGAAAGCAAGACTGTATGGTGGAATCGAGAATGTCCTGGATCAGGATTATCAAATGGAATACGGTTATCCCGGGGCGGGGCTGAACTTTAATCTGGGATTGGAATACGAGATTTAGACATAAGCGGGATCGACAATGACGATCTGCTCGCTGTAGCTATTTCTGAGCTCTTTTACCTTCTTCACAATCAGATACTCACGTTCCAGCATCACAAGCCGTGCTCTCAGGCTGTCTTTGATGTCATCAAAACTGACTGTGCTGGTGTTTCTTTTGTCTGTAACCATCAAGAGGTGATAGCCGTGTTTTGTGTTAAAAGGCTTGCTGATCTCGTTGATCTCAAGTGAAAAAGCTACGTCCTCAATCTCTTTGAGGAGCTTGCCGCGTGAGAAATAGCCCAGGTCGCCACATTTGTAGCAGGAGGGACATTCGGAGGAATTGGAACAGACTTCTGTGAATTGCTCGGGGCTGTGGATATTGGCTCTGAGATCGGTAATGCGGGCAAGAGTAGCTTCATCATCACCTTTGATCAGGATGTGGGAAGCGCGGACTTCTTCAGTCGAAAAAAAGACTTCCTTTTGCTCATCGTAAAACTCACGAAGCTTTTCATCGGTGATGGAGACTTCTTTGTTGCAGATATCTGCAAGGAATTTGCGGAGGATTATCTTGTTTCTGATTAGCTTTTCGAGCTCGTTGGCAGCTCTGTCTTTAGCCATTTCGGGATTGATCTGGGCTGTTTCATCCTTATCGAGGATCTCCATCAGGGCTGCATCAAATTCGCTCTCCTCAGCACTATATCCTTTGACCATGGCATAGTGGATCAATAGAAGACGATCAATCAGGCGGCTAAGGGCATTCTTGCGTGTATCAAGATCGGGCGTTTGGTCTGCAGGAATGAATCTCTTGCATTCCTGTAAAAGTTCACTTTCTAAAATGCTGCTGTCGAAAACCTTGGCTATAATGTGCATTCAATCCTCAAATCAATCAGTAGTGCCGAACCGGGCATCTGCCAAGCTCAGGATGCTGTTTATATCAGATAAAGTAAAGCTGGAAGTGATTATGGCAAAGTCAAATTCACATTTTCTATACCAAGTGACCTGACGCTTTGCATAATTGCGGCTGTGTTGCTTTGCTTTATCGAGGCCTTCATCCAGGCTTTGTGCGCCACTTAGATAAGGCAGAAACTCCTTGTAACCCAGTGTGTTCATCCCTGGAGAGTCTTGAGATACACCGGTCGATAGGAGCTGTTTGATCTCCTCGATCAAGCCTCGTGACAGCATAATGTCCAGCCTGTGGTCTATCCTCTGATACAGAGTTTGGCGAGGAGGATTGAGCAATATCCTGAAGCTCTTGTACTTGCTTGTAGTATCCTGCTCTTCCCAGTGCTTGCTGAGGGGTTTGCCAGTGATATAATACACCTCGAGGGCTCGCAGTATCCTCTGTGAATCGTTGCAACTGATTTTCTCGGCAATCTTGGGATCAAGGGTTTGGAGCTTTTGATAGAGCTTGTCTGTACCAAGCTGGCTTAGTTCTTCCTTCAGGCTTGCTCTCAGAGCTGGATCGCTATCGGGCATTGAGAATAAGCCTTTGAGAAGTGAACGTATGTAGAGCCCTGTACCTCCGCAGACTATGGGTATCTTACCTGCAGTGTGCAGACCGTGAATGACTTGTTCGGCATCTTTTACAAATCTGCCTGCGTTGTAGGAATCAGCAGGATCTATGATATCTATGAGATAGTGCTTAACCTGCTCCAGCTCGTCCGGGGAGGGCTTGGCAGTACCTATATCGAGACCCCGGTAAACCTGTCTGGAATCAGCAGAGATAATCACTGTGGAGAGCTTGTTTGCCAGCTCCAGTGCTAGAGCTGTCTTCCCTGAGGCAGTAGGTCCTTCGATACTAATCAGCGGGATCATACCTGTCGCTTGAACTTCCTTTCAAAATCCCCAAGAGTCATCTTGATAATCACCGGGCGTCCGTGCGGACAGAAATATGGCACTTTGCAGGCAAAGAGCTCATTGATCAGATTGAGCATCTCCTTGCGGCTGAGCTTGGCTCCTGCTTTGATGGAAGACTTACAGGCTATAGACTTTGCCATACTATCCCGGAAATCAGCATTGACTTCCATCTCTTCCTCGAGTTGTTTGAGTATCTCTATGAAGACCTTCCCGCCCTGCCAATCACCCAGCTCTGCCGGTATCTCTTCCACTACGAGTGAATCACCGCTAAACTTCTTGATAGAAAAGCCTATCTTCTCCAAGAGCTCAAAGTTCTGCTCCAGTAGGTCTCTGATCTCTGTGGCAATATATGGCGGTATATCTATCACGATCGGCACTGTAAGCTTTTGCCTTACTGCAGGAGCTCCACCGCTACGATGAATCAGCCTCTCATAGACTATCCTCTCGTGAGCTGCGTGTTGATCCACCACTACTAAACCGTCTTCCACCTGCACAAAGATATAGGTATTGTGAAGCTGCCAGGGATTGATGTATTCTTCCTCATTACTGAGCATCAGGTTGTACAATATCTTGTCGTTGGGCTCACCTTCCAGAAACTCCATCTGCTGGTTTTCTTCCAGCTTGACAGGATTGAAGACAGGCACTTCCATCTTTTGAATCCCAGAATCCGGCTTGTTGAACACCTCATCCTGATATAAATTGGCAAATTCCTTTTTGTAACTGCTATAGCGAGGTACATCCACACTGGATTTAAAGAGCTCACTCTCCACATAGCTGGCTTCAGCAACGTGGCTGGCATTGTGAAACTTCAGACGGGCAGATTCAAACTTGTCTTTCTCATACTTGTTCAGAGCGTTCCTCAAGGTGGAAAGCACCATACCGTGAACGTGCTGACTCTCCCTGAATCTTACTTCCTGCTTGCTGGGATGGACGTTTACATCTATCATCTCTGGTGGTATTGTAAGGAAGATTATATAAGGCGGAGTAGTACCTTTTGCCCAGACTCTGGTCTTGAGAATAAAGGGCTCATAAGCAGCTTTGATACTGTGCTTGACAGTTCTGTCGTTGATAAATCTGCCATTGATAAAGAGGTACTGCAGCTCCAGAATCTTGTCGCTGCGATCTTCCAAGCCAAAGATATAGCCTTCGACCTTGTAGCCACCCGTCTCATTATAAACGGGTATGATATCATCATTGAAGAAGCTGGAGCCAAAGACTTCCGCAAGCCTGGCAGTTCTATCCTGCACAGCAGTGTAATTCAGCTTTTCCCTGCCATCAACAATCAGCTTGAAAGCAACGTTTGGATAGATAATAGCCTGATAGTGGAAATACTTCAGGATATGCCTCAATTCCGCCAGATCTGATCTCAGGAACTTCCTGCGGGCAGGTATATTCTTGAATAATCCTTTCACTATGATGGTAGTACCGGGGTTTGACGAGGTCTTGGTAATACCCATCAGCCTGCCATTGGCATACTCTATTCTGGTGGCAATATCCGATTCTCTGGTCCTGGTTGTAAGAGAAAAGCTGCAGACCGAGGCGATACTCGGCAGCGCCTCGCCCCTAAAGCCCAGGGAACTGATATGCACGATGTCATCGACCGTCTTAATCTTGGATGTGGAATGCCGTTCAAAAGCAAGCATCGCATCGTCTTCGCTCATCCCGATCCCATTATCGGTCACCTGGATATAGTCCTTGCCGCCCTTATCTACCTGCACAATAATACTGGTAGCCTGTGCGTCAATTGAGTTTTCCACCAGCTCTTTGACCACCGAGGCAGGACGCTCTATCACTTCCCCGGCTGCGATCTTGTTGCGGACGTCTTCTGATAGGATATGAATCCTGGGCACAGTTTCTCCTTTAGTAACGGAATATACTGCCGTTTGTGAATTCCCTGATGATGGAATTATAAGGCACCAATGCATCCGGTATGTCGTTTGTATGAGACAACAATCTGATCAATCTCTGAGCCTCGGTATAGCTGGAACTGGTCGAAGGCACCTTGAGGAGCAGCTTCCAGGCATGCTTCCTCAGCACACCCAGCTCATAGGTTAGGCTGCTGTTAAACATATAATCAGCGTTTTCCTGATATGGGAAGATGTTCTTTTCTTCGCCTTCACGTACATCCACCCATCTCATAATGGTCTCCTGAGCGCTATAACCACGATACTGATGATCTCTTACGATACGCCGGATCAGGCGGCAATCGGTAGTAGGTATCCTATTGTGATTGTCAATATTGAGCTGATTGAGTGCGCTGATATAGATCTTGGCTTTGCGATTAGCTGGGATGGATTCTGTCAAGAGGTCGTTCAGACCGTGGATACCTTCCATAACGATTACATTGTCATCTCTCATCCTGACCATACGATTGCTATTACGACGCACCCCGCGGGTAAAGTCATAAACCGGAAGGTCGATCTCTTCGCCCTTGAGCAAAGAACTTAGCTGCAGATTGAGGTAATCCAGATCCATCGCATAGATCGATTCAAAATCAAAATCTCCATTGGGCTTGCGGGCAGTATGTTCCCGATCTATAAAGTAATCATCCATTCCAATCACGATTGGCTTTGCTTTGGATGCCTGCAATTGCACACCCAGACGCTTGGCAAAAGTAGTCTTGCCGCTGGATGAAGGTCCTGCGATCAGGATCAGGCGGATCTCCCGATTCTTCACGATATCCGCTGCAATCTCCGCTATCTTCTTCTCGTGCAAAGCCTCTTCCACCAGGATAAATTCCGATATATCATAATTGTCATTGAGTTTATTTACATCGTTGATCGTATGCACATTCAGGATATCCAGCCACTTGTCGTGCTCCTGATGCAGGGCAAAGATCTTCTTTGGCAAGACGAAAGGCCTTGAGACCTTAAAGTCCTTGCCGGAGGGGAATCTCAGGATAAAGCCCGGTGCCTGGTAAACTATCTCAAACTCCCTGATCATCCCGGTCTTATCTGCCAAAGGACGGATAAACTGATCGTAATACTTACCACAACGATAGATCGGAACGCTCTTTTGATAGCGGTATTGCAGGTTTTTCAGAACGTCTTTTCTACCCATCTGGGAAAAGACATCCATCGCTTCATCCATCTTGACTTCGATCCGATCGATCGGCATATTGGCTTCCACGATTGTTCTCATCTCGGCAGAGAGCCTGGCACAATCTTCCTCGGTAAACTGCTGGGCATTAAAAACCTCGCAGAACACACCATCTCCGACCGAGTGTTCGACCACCAAAGAGTGCTGATTCCCAAGTAAGGTATAGAGCGCTTTGCTCATAATAAAGATAGCTGAATCTTGATAAATCCTCAAGCCTTCGGGATGTTGCCAGGATATGCAATCCACCAGATTATCGTGGCTAAGCAGATATTCATCATTGACATATAAGCTATGGTTTAATTTATAGGACAATATGGACTTTGGATCTATATCGGTTTGCTTTAATATCTGATTGATCTGAATAGCTTTATCAGATTCGATGATGCTGTGTTTGATGCCATTTAGTCTAAGGTCTATTATCATTTGTTCTTCCTTGATTTTGATCAGAGGGTCATTTTTAAGGAAGGCAGTTAAACGTCAAGCCTTTAGGAGAATAGAATGTTACAAAGAGCCAAACGCCACCTGCAGAGGGAGATAAGCCGATATCTTGGCATCGTTTTTGCCGCGATATTCTTTGGAATCGGCTATAGCTGGTTTCTCTTGCCTTACAATATCGCCCCCGGTGGAGTAGCAGGTATTGCGCAGATCATCAATCACTTCACCAATGCCCCCTTTGGCATTACTATGATCCTGATCAATATCCCGCTCTTTGTCATCAGCTTTATCTTCATAGGCAAGTCTTTTGGCGGTAAATCACTCTGGGGAATGCTCATTGCCTCATCTATGACGGATCTGATCAGCTTTCCAAATCTGCATAGACTGGGTATAGTAAAGGATCTCGCTCAATATACTCACGTCCTGGATAATGGACGCACCATCTATGCGATGCTACCACCTCAGGATATTTACCTTACCGCTATCGCAGGCTCTGTGCTGCTTGGTATCGGCTTGGGCTTGATCTTCCGTTTCCGAGGCTCCACCGGAGGCACTGATATCCCGGTTGCTTTGATCAAGCAAAAGGCAGGTCTCTCCATCGGTATGGGCTATTGGCTGGTAGAAACCGCCATTATCCTGAGCGTTGGCTTGATTCTCAAAGATCCCAAGCTCATCATCTGGGGCTATGTAAACCTCTTCATCACCAGCAAAATCACCGATCTCACTTCCGAGGGACTTCCCTTCATCAAAGGAGTCTATATCATCTCCAAAGAGGTCGATCAAATACGCAACGAGATCTTTGACAAGCTCGATCGCGGCGTCACGTTCCTCAAAGCCGAGAGCGGTTATCACAAGAGGCAGATAGATGTCCTCTTTTGCGTGCTAAACCGCCGTCAAGTACCCCAACTTACGGATATCGTCAAAGACCTCGATCCCGATGCTTTTATGATCGTATCCGACGTAAACGATGTACTCGGCTATGGCTTCAAGAGCCGCAAAATCGATCTTGGTAGCTAAGCCTATATATATGAACACCCTACCCATAATTGGAGTATAATGAAAACACTTCTCAAATGCCTTGCAATTGTCCTGCTGCTCCTGTCCCTCTGGGCTTGCGGCACAAATACAGATCTGGACAACGATCCGGATCAGACTGACGTTCTGCTATTTGGAACTGATAACACTCTCGACATTGTTACCTGGAATCTAAGGGAATTTCCCTGGCTTGGGCAGACCACTTTGGATGCCCTTGCTCAGATCATACCTCGCGTCAGAGCGGATATTATCGCCTTTCAGGAGATCAACGACTTTAGCTCCTTTATGGCTCTGGACGCTATGCTGCCGGATTATCAGGCCTATGTCTCCACCGCCACCAGCAGTTACCGGCTGGCTTATCTTTACAATATCAACACAGTAGCCATCAATGAAGACTACTTTATCTATCCCGACCAGGGCAATCCCTTCCCGCGTCCTCCCTACATCGTAAAGGCTGAATGGAGAGGGCAAAATTACTACGTGATCAACAACCATCTCAAAGCCTTTGGTGACAATTTCATAGATGAAACCGACGATTGGGATGAGGAAGTGCGCCGCAGATTGGCTTGCCAGTTATTAGACCAATACATTAGGACAGAGCTGCCGGATGAACGCGTCGTGGTGCTCGGGGATATGAACGACCAGATTCAGGAGCCTGAGGCTTACAACGTCTTTATGGTCTTCCTCAATCGCCCTGAGGAGTATTACTTTACGACGATGCCGATCGCTTTGGCACCCAGTTTCAATACAGTCTCCTACCCCAATTCAAACAGCCAGATCGACCAGATAATGATCACGAATGAGCTCTTTGATGAATTCGCAGCCGGGGGCAGTATCTGTAAAAGCCTCCTGATAGAGAAATTCTATGGCAATTGGGTAAACTACAGCAACCAGATTTCAGATCATCGCCCCGTTGGTATCAGACTGGCAGAATAGCACTTATCACTCTCTCTTTGGATAAGAGATTCATAGACAGTTGTTTGCAGCGTGATTCCTGGATCGCCATGCAGGATACAAGCAGGATACAAGCAGGATAGAAGCATCCATCCAATAGGAGCGCATTAGCCTTTCTCGAAGCACCGTCCTGTGCAACAGCTGTTTAGAAGCTGTGATTCTGCTGTCCCACAGGGGATACACAGGGGATTCACAGGAGTTGCACAGGACGGTGCTTCGAGAGAGAGGAGTAGAAAGGCAGTGATTGTGGTGAGGGTCAGTTTAGCTGAGCTTTTGTATCAACTGCACTATCTCACTTGGCGAGATATCGTTCATACAGCGGAAGTCGCGTCTGGGACAGGCTTCTCCCCCATGCAGGCTGCAGGGCTGGCAATCCGGATTCTTTACGATCAGTGCTGCGTCAGGATTGAGCGGAGCAAAGCCCAACGCGGGATGAGTCGCTCCAAAGAAAGCAATCTGTTTCTTTCCCAAAGCTGCCGCGAGATGCATTGGGCCACTATCGTTTGAGATCACAAGATCAGTATTTGAGATCGCTTTGATCAATTCTGGGATAGTGTATTTGCCACAGAGATTGATCCCGGCATCCGCTTGACCTTTTAGTATGATCTCCCCCAGCCAGTGCTCGGAGCTGCTTCCCAGAATCAGGAAGTAGTGGCTCTCTGAGAGGCTTTGGACTGTCTCAGCAAGCTTTTGAGACGGGATCATCTTGGTCTTGTGAGTGGCACCTGGAAAGATGGCTGTGATTGTTTTACCAGGAGGGATTGGAGGGAAATCCACATCGAGCTCCGGAACGATTAGCACTGGCTTTGACAGGGGCTCGGAAGCTCGAAAATCAGGCAAGCGATTTAAAGCGCTGAGGTAGAGCACTACAGTGCTTTCAATGCCTTGTTTTAGGTGCTTTTTAACGATCCTGGTGCGGATGGAGCGAGCTTTGTGGTATCGCAGGACTTTGGATCTGAAACAACACAAGCTGATCAGAAATGAAGCCAGCTTGGCGTGAAGATCGATCACCAGGTCGTAGCCGCTATGTGCCTGTTCCAAATGAAAGGCAAGGGATATATCATAGAGAATGATTCGGTCGATAGTGCCGAAAGTCCCGACCAATCCGGCGAAAGCTGCTTTGGTGAGATAGTGGATTTGGGCTTTGGGATACAAACGCCTCAGTTCAGCAGTGATCGGCTGGGTAAGCACGATATCTCCCAGTGAACTGAGGCGAATGATCAGTATTTTCATTGAATAGGATTAATGTATTGGCTCAGGCTGTCCAATAGCACTGTGAGTTTGCCGTTGTCTTTGCCGCCGCCCATAGCAAAATCGGGCTTACCGCCGCCTTTACCATCCAGGACAGTGCAGAGGGCTTGCACGATTTTTCCTGCACTGTATCTGGGAATCAAGTCTTTGGAGACAACTGAAACCAACGAAACATTGCCGGATGAGGCTGTGATCAATACAGCAATAGTGCCCGTGATCCGGCTGGCGAGGAGGTCGCGGTAGAGCTTGAGATCGGTATCAGCAGGGAGAATCGCCTTGATCAGCTTGTAATCCCCGGTGTCCTCTGCCAGGCTCAATAGTTGGTCTATATCAAAACCAATCAGTTTTTCCTTGAGGGCTCTTATCTCCTGATTCTGCTTGTGGATCTGCTCCAGAGTGTTCTCCAGTTTGGTCTTTAGCTGGGTGGGATTACTCTGCAAGAGGGCAGCCAGCTCTTTTAGCAGGGCTTGATCGGCTTTTGTATCAGCATAGGCTGCACGGCCTGTAACGCCCTCTATCCTGCGAATACCTGCCGCGGAAGAGCTTTCACTCTTGATCCTGAAGAGACCAATCTCGCCGCTGGAGGAGACGTGGGTACCGCCGCAGAGTTCGCTGGAATAGCTATCCACCTGCACAACGCGGACTTCCTGGGAATATTTCTCGCCAAAGAGAGCCATTGCTCCGCTGGCTTTGGCATCTTCAATGCCCATAATCCGGGTAAAGACGCTGCGGTTTTGGCGGATGATCTCATTTACCTGGGCTTCCACTATGGCGATCTCTTCGTCCGTGAGAGCCTGGAAATGGGTAAAATCAAAGCGGAAATAGTCGGCAGTCACGAGGGAGCCTTTCTGTTGGACTGATTCACCAAGGCAATCCCTGAGAGCTTTGTGGAGTATATGAGTGGCAGTGTGATTGCGGGCGGTATCACGGCGTAGAGATTCGTTAATCACGGCTTTAGCAACTTTACTCGTAATGATCCCGCGCTCCAGCTTGCCTATGTGGATGTAGGCAGATTCGGTCTTGCGGACGTCTGAGACGCTGATCTCATAATCCTCGGAGCTTACAGTGCCGCTATCGGCAATCTGTCCGCCGGATTCTGCGTAAAAGGGAGTTTTATCCAGCACAAAGTGGATCAAGCCACCTTCTTTGAGGCAGTATCGGCAGATGCGGCTATCGCAGGTATAGCCTGTATAGCCCAGAAATTCTGTGTTTGTGCAATCAGAAAGCACTACCCAGTCTTCATCATCTTGTTGCAGAGCAAATTTGGAGGCTGCTCTGGCGCGTTCACGCTGCTTGGTCATCTCCTCTTCAAATCCGGCTGTATCGACCTGCATCCCTTTCTCTTCAGCCAGGAGTTGGGTAAGATCGAGAGGGAAGCCAAAGGTGTCGTAAAGCATAAAGGCATCAGCACCGGAGATGGTGCTCGCGTCTTTGGCAGTGAGCTCGGAGAACTTGGTGAGCCCGGTATCGAGGGTCTTATTGAAGCGCTCTTCCTCAGCTTTGATCACCATCTTGATAAAATCAGTCTTGCCTTTGAGCTCGGTGAAGTGATCGCCCATCTGTTCGATCAGTGTATCAACCAGCTTCCAAAGGAAAGGCTCGAAAAAGCCCAGCAGACGTCCGTGACGGGCTGCTCTGCGCAGGATGCGGCGTAGGACATAGCCTCTGCCTTCATTGGATGGGAATCCACCATCTGCAAGGGCAAAACACAAGCTGCGGATGTGATCGGCAATCACGCGGTGGGAAATGCCGGTCTCTTCTGAATAGGGCTTACCGCTGAGCGTAGCTATTGTGGATAGCAGCCTGCTAAAAAGATCGGTATCATAGTTTGAACTGACGTCTTGCAGGACCTGGCAGATGCGTTCCAATCCGGCTCCCGTATCGACATAGGAGTGCTTCAGAGGATTGAGACTGCCTTCGCTATCGCGGTTGTATTGGATGAAAACCAGATTCCAGAGCTCGATGTAGCGGCTACAATCGCCATTTACCTCGCAGACGTGCCCGGGGCTACCGTGTTTCTCGCAGGAAGCTGCGCCTCTATCAAAATGAATCTCGGAGCAAGGACCGCAGGGACCTGTATCGCCCATCTCCCAGAAGTTATCTTTATCTCCGTGGAAGGTGATGTGCTCAGGAATGATGTCTGTCTCGCTCTTCCAGAGTTCGTAGGCTTCCTGGTCTGTTTTGTAAACCGTAGCGTGCAGCTTTTCTTTGGGCAGTCCATAGACTCCCGTTAGTAATTCCCATGCCCAGGAGATGGCTTCTTTTTTGTAATAGTCACCAAAAGACCAGTTACCCAGCATCTCAAAGAAGGTGTGGTGATAGCCGTCTTTGCCGACCTCTTCCAGGTCGTTGTGCTTGCCACCTGCACGGATACACTTTTGGCTGTTGACAGCTCTCAAGACCTCAGGCTGCTTTTGCCCGAGAAAGATAGGTTTGAACTGGTTCATCCCGGCATTGGCAAAAAGCAATGTGGGATCATCGTTTGGCACGACGGGGGAGGATGGAACGAAGGTGTGTCCACGGGATTCGAAGAACTCGATGAACTTGGCGCGTATGTCTTTACTCTGCATCAGTGACCCTGTCCACCCGTTAATTCATCAAGGTGTTCCAATATCCACTTCTCGGCATTCCAGGCAGCCACAGCACCATCAGCAGTGGCAGTAACAACCTGACGGAGCACTGTCTTGCGGATATCACCGGCAGCATAGATACCGGGGATATTGGTATGCATATTCTCGTCCGTAATCACGAAACCACCACTATCAAGCTCCACACGGGATTCCAATAGCTGGTTGTTGGGCAGGATGCCTACATAGATGAAGATGCCATCTACAGGAAGCACAGAGACGGTTTCAGTCTTGCGGTTGTAGAGCTCCAGCTCGGCAACTCTGTCTTCTCCGCGTATCTCCTGGACGACAGTATCCCAGATAAATTCCATCTTGGGGTTCTTGAAAGCACGTTCCTGGATGATCTTCTGAGCGCGAAGACTATCTCTGCGATGGATCACATAGACTTTCTTGGCAAAGCGGGTAAGAAACATCCCTTCCTCAACGGCTGAATCGCCACCGCCCACGACAGCGACGACCTTGTCACGATACAAGGCTCCATCGCAAGTGGCACAATACGACACTCCACGGCCAATCAGGCGTTCCTCACCGGGAACGTTCATCCTGCGGGGATGAGCTCCGGTGCAAAAGATGATGGATTTGGCACGGTATTTGTCATAACCTGTCTCGACTATCTTGCAGAGACCTTCCAGACCGATGGCTGTCACTTCTTCATCGATAAATTTTGCACCAAAGCGTTCAGCTTGCTTCTTCATTCTATCAGTAAGCTCCACGCCATCGATGGCATCCTCAAAACCGGGATAGTTCTCGACTTCGCTGGTGACAGTGATCTGTCCGCCTACGATTGCTTTCTCAAAGACAGCGGTGTTCAAGCCACCCCGAGCTGCATAAACAGCAGCACTCAAACCGGCAGGACCGGCACCTATGATCAATACGTCATAACTCATTTCTATTCCTCTTTATTCAACAGTAACGCTTTTTGCCAGGTTACGGGGCTGATCAACATCAAGACCCCTCAGATCTGCCACGTGATAAGCCAGGAGTTGTAGCGGGATCACTGCCAGCAATGGCTGAAGATTGTTCAAAGTATCAGGGATAAAGATGGTGTGCTCGGAGATCGCAGCCAGCCGGGTATCACCCTGTGTGGCGATGGTGATTAATCTGGCTTTACGGGCTCTTACTTCCTGGAGATTGGAGTAAACCTTGTCATAGAGGGGATCACTGGTAGCAATCGCAACCACAGGCATACTCTCATCTATCAGGGCAATAGGACCGTGCTTCATCTCTGCAGAGGGATAGCCTTCTGCATGGATATAAGATATCTCCTTGAGCTTTAAAGCCCCTTCCAGGGCCACAGGGAAGTTGACTCCTCTCCCAAGGTACAAGGCATTGGTCGAATCCTTGATAGACTCTGCAATACTACGAATCTTGTCATTCATAGCCAGGATCTCTTCGACCTTGCCCGGGATGCGTTCCAGCTCTTTGATGTAATCCATCCCCTGCACAGTCGAGAGTGATCTCATCCTACCCAAAAGGATTGCCAAAAGGGTCAGGATTGTCACTTGGGAGGTAAAAGCCTTGGTAGAAGCTACACCTATCTCGCTGCCTGCGTGGATATAAGTACCACCATTTGATTCTCTGGCGATGCTGGAGCCGACTACATTGGTGATCCCAAGGACTGTCGCTCCCTTGGCTTTTGCCTCTCTCAAGGCTGCCAGAGTGTCCGCTGTCTCACCCGACTGACTGATCACAAAGACCAGTGTATCATCAGGAATGATGGGATTCCGATATCTATACTCGGAGGCATACTCCACCTGCACAGGTATCCTTGCCATATCTTCAATAATGTATTTACCGATCAACCCGGCATGATAAGATGTCCCACAGGCGATCAGATGTATCTGCTTGATCTTACGCAGCTCGGAGGAGGGTTGATTGAGCCCACCCAGCCGGCTGGTACCGATCAATTCATTGATCCTGCCACGGAAGGCATTGCCGATTGTAATAGGCTGCTCAAAGATCTCCTTGAGCATAAAGTGCTTGAATTCTCCCTTTTCAATCGCGGAGATATCCCAATCTACCTCGGACACTGTGTGTTCCACAGGCTTCTTATCGAGGTTGCTTACTTCGTAGCTATCCTCTCTGACTATACAAAGCTCATTATCACTGAGATAGATCACCCGCTTGGTATGGATCACTATAGCAGAGACATCACTGGCAATAAAGTGTTCTTGATCGCCAATACCGATCACAATGGGGCTGCCCTTGCGCACTGCGATCAACTGATCCGGATCGTTCTGCGAGATCACAACCAAGCCGTAGGTGCCTTCCACCCTCTTCATAGCTTCACGGACAGCGTCCGCCAGGCTGGCTTCGCTCTTCCTGAATTGCTCAATCAGGTGTACAACTATCTCGGTATCTGTCTGGCTTACAAACTTGTGACCCAGCTTGACCAATTGCTCTTTAAGAAGCTGGTAATTTTCTATGATGCCATTGTGGACTATCGCCAGTTCACCCGAGCAATCCAAATGTGGATGCGCATTGATCTCCGTAGCTTCGCCGTGAGTAGCCCAGCGTGTATGCGCGATTGCCATATTGCCAGCGCATTTGCTTGGCTCCGGAAGGCTGCGTTCCAGCTCAATAATCTTGCCTTGTTTTTTATAAACTGCCAGCTTGCCATCATTGATCAGCGCAGTACCGGAGCTATCATATCCCCGATACTCCAGACGCTTCAAGGCTTCTATTACGATTGGCAGTGCATTTCTTTTCCCGATGTATCCAACGATGCCGCACATCAGCTGTTCTCCTCTGTTTTGCTTACCCTGTGAAATAGATAAAGGGCTCCAGAGAATATAATCAAAGCAGGTATGGCAAGCCAGATCCTTAACGCATCTCCCCCTGAGGAGAGATATTTCATCCATGGCTTATCCGCAAAACTCACCAGCACCAATGCCAAGCCGTTGTTGATCGTATGAGATAACATACTGTTGTAGATCGAGCCCGAGCGGATGGTAAGATAACCCAGGAGCAAGCCCAGGAAAAAGACCGGCACAAACCTGAAAGGATCAAGGTGAAAAGCCGCAAACAACAAAGCCGTAATCCATACAGTTGTCGACTTGCTCTTACCCTCAAAGAATCTGGGGAAAAAGCCGCGGAACATCAGCTCTTCACAGATACCCGGAGCTACAGCTATTACCAGGAATTGCTGCCAGAGCGGCATCTTCATCTGGAATAGCCTGCCCAGTTGCTCCAGATACTCACTGGGGAAAGGAAAGAAGTGATCGATCAATTGACTCAATAGCGAGACCAGGATTGCTGCAGGGATCGCCATAAAAGGCACCAAAATGATCTCTTTGAGCCGCGGAGCTTTGAGCCGCAGCACTTCCTTGCTATTCTGTTTGAGCAATCTCAAAGTCAAAAGCACAGGCAGAGCTATGAGCAGAATCTGAGTTTGCACCAGTCCTTTTGCCAGATCCTGCTTCTGCATCGAGCCGCCGAGGTAAAACAAAAGCACCAGAGCGATCACAAAGAAGACCAGTCCATTATAGGGATTGAAGAAACTGCGTTTATTGCTGCGAATGCTTTTGATGCTGCTGTCGTCTTCAGTCCTAAAGAGCACACCTTCAGAATTGAATAGCTTGATAGTTGCCCAGATCGCCAGGACATCCAGCACCAGTGTCGAGCCTATCGTGATCAATAGATGCGAGATCTGAAAATCCCCAATCATCACTGCCTTAAAGAGCAAGGATATATTGATGATCGGGATCAGAGCCATTAGATTGTTAAACTCAAATGCCGGGAAGAAACTGATCATCGCCAGCAGCATAGATACTGTTAAAAGCGGCTGTTCATAAGATCTCGCTTCCTTCATATTGCGCGAGAAAGTCGAGATTGAGAGCAGGATTGCCGCAAACAGCGTTGCCAGCGGAATCAGAGCCAAAAAGAGTATAAGGAAGCTATTCAGAGGCAAGCTTACACCCGCTGTCTCCAAGCCGGATTGTGATGCCATATACTTGGCAGAAAAGAACAGAGAGACCAGATTGACCAAGACATTTACCATCGCTATTGTAATGATGGTAAGATACTTGCCCACAACTATCTCCGTCCTCTGAGCACTCGATACCAAAAGAGTCTCCAGAGTCCTGCGTTCCTTCTCCCCCGCCACCAGGTCTGCAGCCACTACCGATGCACCGGACAAGAGCAGAATGATCAAAAGATACGGCAAGATCATCCCCAGGATAGTGCCCAGCTTCTTCTGAGCAGTAGAGACATCAAATTCCGCAATTCTGACCATATTCAAGAGATTGGGATTGAGCCCGCTACGTCTCAGCTCCTGCTCTACCACTTTCTTCTCGGAATCGTTGATACTGCGGTTGATCTTCCCGATCAGCATCTGCCCCTGTTCGTCTGATTTATCAAATCTTACGCCAATCTTGTAGCTCCGAAGCTGATCTTCACCCAGTGAATCTGTAATACTCACGATAGCTTGAATCTCTTTCTCGGCAAAGAGCTGCTCCGAAGCAGCATTGTATGGCAGATACTTAAAAAACTCAATCCCCTCCAGCCCCTTGATCAGTTCGCGGCTGGTATCGTTGTTCACGCTATCGGCAATTGCTATGGTAGCGCCTTTTTCTTCCAATTTTACGGATTGCCGGCTCATCAACGAGCTAAAGCCCACAAAGATCAAAGGATACAGAATGATAGGCAAAAGTATGGTGGTAAAGAGGGTGCGCTTGTCACGCAGCATCTCCAGGAGTTCTTTGCGATAGACCGTGATGATATTTCTAAAACTCATTGTGCTTCAACTCCATATCCTGATTTTGCCGGTTCACATAAAAGACAAAGACATCGTCCAGATCACTGGCGCCGGATTCTGCTCGCAGGTCGTCCAAAGTGCCATTTGCCAAAAGCTGTCCCTTGTGGATCATCACTATCCGATCCGCCAATCGCTCCGCTTCCCTCATAATATGTGTAGAGAAAAGCACGCATTTGCCTCTCTCTTTGCAACTGCGGATAAAGGACACGATATTCCTGGCAGTCAGGATATCAAGCCCGGATGTAGGCTCGTCAAAGATCATCACCGGTGGATCGTGGATAATAGATCTTACGATGGAGACTTTCTGCTTCATCCCGCTGGACAGCAGATCGATCTTCTTGTCCATAAAGTCTTTCATATCCAGCAAGTCCGCCATCTCATCGATACGCTGGTTGATCTGTCTCTGTTCCAGCCCATAAAGCCTGCCAAAATAGGTGATAAACTCCCTGGGACGCAGACGGTTGTACAAGCCGGTATCCCCCGAGAGAAAGCCCAGATTTTCCCTTACTTTCTGAGGGTCTTTCACGATGTCCCAGCCCTGGATGCGCGCTGTGCCACTGATAGGCTTGAAGACGGTAGATAGTATGCGCATCGTGGTAGTCTTACCGGCGCCATTGACGCCCAAAAGGCATACGATTTCTCCATCCCGCGCTTCAAAGCTGACATCATTTACTGCATAGTAGGTCGAGCCATCTTTTTTGGGGAAGCCCTTTACCAAATTCATTACTTCTATCATCAGATCTCCATAATAATACTCATAAGGGCTAAGGTTTTGGATAGCGGCTTTTTGTCGAGATTTTTCTGTAGCGATAGTATCTAATGCTCCACCTGATTTGTATCGTCAAATCCACCCGGATTATCCGGGCAAAAAAAAAGAGGGGGCGGGGAGCCCCCGTGTGTGTGTGTTGAGGTATGTGTCGAAGCTTAATTATTGAAATTCATCACAATGCCAGACTCCACCCCGGATGTATTTGAGGGGACAGATATCCCTGCGCTGGCACTGGGCACAAAGACCGTGGAGATCATCTTCCTCGTCGTGGTCGTTACTCATACCAATGGTGGTTACGCTCAGGACAGGGACATCGTCGTTGGCAGCCCGATAATCGTCGCATTCATATACAAAGCCGGAATCATCGTTCAAAGCACAGCTAAATCTGCTCTCGCAGTATGCGCAGATGCCATTACGATTGAAGGCCTTATCCAGGAAATCCTGGGGGATATAGCCTTGAATCTCGACTTTTTTGAGGACGGTTCTGGTTGCCAAAACTCAACTCCACTTTCTTTATTTTCTTTATATAGTTGCAGTATCTGAGCCAATTAAGGATTGTCACATTATTGATTCGCTATCTCTTTACATAATATAGCTTTATCAACGACAGCCATTCCACATATACCCATCTGAGCTGTCCACTTTTTCGCTGATCTTTTCCCCACTGGGTATTTTTTACCCAGTTCTCCCGAGCCCTTGCCATAGATATTGCACTTGACGAATTTGCGCCAAAGCTCAGTTTTGCACCAAAGATTTCCAAAGGAATTCATTATGAACGAAAAAGAAAGTACAGGCGTATCCAATTTCATACGCAATATCATAGACAAAGACCTCGCCAGCGGCAAGCACGTGAAGATCATCACCCGCTTTCCGCCCGAGCCAAACGGCTATTTGCATATCGGCCACACAAAATCCATCTGTCTCAATTTTGGTATAGCCAGAGATTACAATGGCATCTGTCACCTCAGGTTTGACGACACCAATCCCGAAGCCGAGGATGTGGAATATGTCGATAGTATTATGGAAGATATCCGTTGGCTGGGCTGGGACTGGGGCACCAAGCTCTTTTTTGCCTCGGATTACTATGATAAGCTCTATGATTATGCCGAAATCCTGATCAAAGACGGCAAAGCCTTTGTCTGCGACCTATCTCCAGAAGAGATGAACAAGATGCGTGGAACCCTTACCCAAGCTGGCACAGAAAGCCCCTGGCGCAATCGCTCCGCCCAGGAAAATCTCGATCTCTTCCGCCGGATGAAAGCCGGTGAATTCGATGAAGGTACCAAGACTCTGCGTGCCAAGATAGATATGGCTTCTGGCAATATCAACATGCGCGATCCGGTAATATATCGCATCAAAAAGGCACATCACCACCGCACCGGTGACAAGTGGTGCATCTACCCTATGTATGATTATACTCACTGCATTTCTGACGCTCTGGAAGGTATTACCCACAGCATCTGCACCCTGGAATTTGAAGATCACAGACCGCTATACGATTGGATTCTGGATCAGCTTCCCGTGCCTTGCCACCCCCAACAGATAGAATTTGCCCGCCTCAATATGACCTACACTGTGATGAGTAAACGTTTACTGCTCACCCTGGTAAAAGATGGCCACGTAAATGGTTGGGACGATCCTCGTATGCCCACAGTTGCCGGAATGCGCCGCAGAGGATTCCCTGCTGCAGCCCTGCGCGAACTCTCAGAACGCATTGGAGTCGCCAAAGCCTCCAGCATTGTAGATTTTGAGCTGCTGCAATTCTGCGTCCGCGAAGAGCTGAATAAGACTGCCAAACGCGTGATGGCGGTGCTCGATCCGCTGGAAGTCGAAATTGAAAACTATCCCGATGGTAAAATTGAGTATCTTGAGGCTGATAACAATCCTGAAGATCCTTCTGCCGGAAAGAGATTGATCCCCTTCGGTCGCCATCTGCTGATCGAACGCTATGATTTCTCGGAAGAACCGGTCAAAGGCTGGTTCCGCCTCGCTCCGGGTGCTGAAGTTCGCTTCAAACACGCCTATTACATCACCTGCAAGGAAGTGCTCAAGGATGCCTCAGGCAATATCACCAAGCTCATTTGTAGCTATGATCCGGCTTCCAAGGGCGGCTGGAGCCAGGATGGACGCAAGATCAAAGGTACCGTGCATTGGCTCTGCAAAGACACTGCTATCAATATCGAGACAAGGCTTTACAGCCATCTCTTCAAAGTAGAGGATCCAATGTCTTGTGAAGAAGGAAAGACCTTCCTGGATTACCTCGATCCCGACTCGCTGGTGACCAAACAAGCCTGGGGAGAGCCCTCCCTGAGTGAAGCCAAAGCCTCCGATGCTTTCCAATTCCTCAGATTGGCTTATTTCACTGCTGATTACGATACCACGACGGACAAGCCTGTCTTCAACCGCGTCGTAACTCTCAAAGATAGCTGGACAAAGAAAGGCAAAGCCTGATTTCCCACAAATTCTTATTGATCACTCCGGCTTGATGCAAAGGCAAAATTCCGGAGTGATCTTTTTACTTGCTGCTTGATAGGATGCTTGTATCCTGCTTGTATCCTGCTTCAATCCTGCATGCCGATGCAGGACTGAGCTGCCCTGTAAGTACTTAGCATCGTTTCATCCAGGTGGAGCGCATAGATCTATCTGTTGTGACGCTTTACGGCGCCAGCCCTCATCCTGCTTGCCGAAACCCTCATTATATCATTAATTCTCAGCTATGGTTTTTTGTAGTTAAAGCCATAAAATATCATTTGCTTAGAAGCTATGATCTGCGTATTCTATGATTATCCAGTAATTAGATAGGAGATACTCAAGTGAATAAGATATATATTGCTTTACTTTTAGCGCTGATCATACCTGTTTCGATGCTTGTGGCGGATACCCCCTGGCAAAGCAGTTCTGCCGGTGGAGTGACCTTTGAATACCGGGTTAGCCAGGATAGCCAAAGCCTGGAAGGAAAAGTATCCGCTGCTACAACCGGTTGGGTGGCAGTAGGCTTTGATCCCAGCTCTGTAATGCGCAACGCTAATATCATCATAGGATACGTAAGCGGAGGTAATCCAATGATCCGCGATGACTGGGGTACATCCAATACTTCTCATGCCTCGGATATCAGTTTGGGCGGCAGTAGCAACGTAACACTTGTGCAAGGAACGGAATCCGCAGGGACTACTATGCTGCACTTTCTGATTCCGCTCGATAGCCAGGATCAATATGACAAAGATTTGGCAATCGGACAGACCTACAATATCATCCTGGCAAGGGGCGCCAATAATGCGGATAATTATACCGGGCAGCATACCGGGGCAGGCTTTGCCTCGATCACTCTGCAAGCGCCGGTGAGCAACGCAGACGATGGGTTAATCTATGCCAAAAGCCGTCTGATCGCCAATTATCCCAATCCATTTAATCCGCAGACGACTATCCGCTATTACCTGGCAGAGCCCGCTAGTCTGGAGCTGAGTATATACAATAACCGCGGTCAGCTTGTCCTGCGCGATTCCTTCGGTCAGGCCGCGGGTGAATACAGCTATCTCTGGCAGGCAGATGCGCTACCCAGCGGAAGCTATATCGTAAGGATGAATACTCCCAAATCCAGCTCCAGCCTGCGCATCAACCTGGTCAAATGATGAACTGATAAGATACACTGATCTTTTACGAATAATGCAAAAAGCCCTCCGTGGACAAGCATAAGTGGTTCACGGAGGGTTATTCTTTGTTTAGAAGCCTAATCTGCGCTTGATATTGAAGCCCAGATGCAGGATTCCCTTGTTGTCGGCACCCAAAGAGTGTCCGGCAGTATTAAAGTGCATCGGATCGTTACCGAGGCTGAAGATGAAGCTGTGTCCATAGGTATCGAGAGCAATGCCTGCTGCAAAAGCGCTGTGCTTGCCAACCGAATATACATTATCGGAGGAGTTTTCATCATCCAGCAAGGGGTAGAATTCACCCAACAGACTTATATCATCAGTGATCATAATCTGCGTACCCAGCCCCAGAGCCAGCCTTTCATAATAGGTATTGTAGCCGGTATTGAGCGTGAAGATCAGGCGATCGGCAATAGGCTTGTTCTGAGCTGAGAGCATTACACCTATATCAGATTCTCGATCTGTGGAAAACTCCTTGCGAAAGCTGGCATAGCCCGCATCGAGCTGCAGCTTGATCGGGAAATCGTCGTTTTGGTATTGCCATGCAGCACCCAGCTCGAGCTGTTTATTGGCGGTATGATAGGCAATCTTTGCCTCTGCGCCAAAGAGGAAATGCTGGCGATAACCCACGATAGCATTGGCACCGCTGCTGGAGCCAAAAAAGCTATCCAATACATCGTGATTTACCTGCCCAAAAAAGCGGTGACCAAGATTGATCTCTCCCTGGACATTTTGCAGAGTTGAAGGAGTGTAAAGACCGATGGAATTGCTGTGATAAGCTCCCAGAAAGGAGATCCCAAGCAGGATCACAGCAGATACAAGAGCAAGTTTTTTCATACATTCTCTCCTATTGATCAGTGATTTTCATTATCGCCGATACTGATTGGACTATGCAATCGACGTTGTGGAAAAGTCTCTGAATAGTGCCGGACAAGTCAAGGTAATTCTTGAGTAAGAAGAAAGTTGCCAGTGTTACATGCCAGTTTCGATGATACGCTCTAGCAGTTTGTGGATGTAACTCATTGTAACTTAAGGTGATAATAAGGTCCAGATCAGAGCTTACCATTCAGATCCCTAAGAGACCGCTGCATTGTGTAATTAGGAGATTGGTAATACTCGGTGATGTCGCAAATTCCCTTACCCGCCATAGGATAAGGATGATAGTGCCTTATGAGTTATGGTAGCATTTATACTGCTTAATAATTCTTGACAGGATGCAGGCAAAATCAAGAATATGACTTAGGATGATATTTATTAAAAGTATGGTCAATGGCCTGTTATAATTCGAGTATAGGGGCGATTAAGACTCCGGTATATCGATGCTAAGATTGCCGGTTGTTTAGATGGTATCGCTACACAGATTGAACGTGTCAATAAAGGGAG
>PHBP01000008.1 GCA_002842035.1 Candidatus Cloacimonetes bacterium HGW-Cloacimonetes-2
ACAGATGCTCTCATTCGGTATTAGCCCAAGTTTCCCTGGGTTGTCCCCAATTTGAGGGTAGATAACCTACGCGTTACTCACCCGTTCGCCACTCTCAAGCTCCCGAAGGAACTCTACCGTTCGACTTGCATGCCTAATCCACGCCGCCAGCGTTCGTCCTGAGCCAGGATCAAACTCTCCATCATTAAATTATGATTTCGAATCGAATTGATTTGGACTCGCTCAAACCTATATGGCACTCTATAAACTTTTTGAAAGATCATTTTGTATCTGCTCATCGCAAGCAGGTTTTGCCAGACTCTTGATGGCCGTTTTTTTGTCAATAGCTTTTTTTAAGATTTCTTCATATTGGAGACAGATATTAATCTTAACAGGCTGCATAATATGCTATTAGGAAATCGTAAAAAAATCCTCCGCCCCTGTTAATGAACCCGGAAACAGCCACGTGACTGGTCTCTGGAGAGCATACACAAAGCCAAGCACTACTACCAAAACGCGAAAATACTCTGTGTATGATTGCGCGATTGCCGGATAATGGCTCTACAACACCGCTCCATATCACCTCCTTTTCAATTGATGGTCATCAAACACTTACAGCAAGCCTGTTTCCTGTATCTTCATACAGGATTCAAGCAGGATTCAAGCAGGATACAAGCAGGATATCAAGCAGGGAGTGAGAAGAGGCTTGACACAAAAACAACAGTCCTGTAAGCAGCATCTAAATCTACAATATAAGGAAGGAATCATGCGCAGAGCAGTGGTTTTGGTCAGCGGAGGGATGGATAGTCTGGTTGCGGCTGCAATCGCGGTCAAAGAATGCGAAGAAGTGAATTTCCTGCATATAGATTATGGGCAAACTACGATGTCCAAAGAGGCTGAGTGTTTTGAGGCGATGTGCGTACACTATATGCCTAAGCGCTCCAAAACGATAAAGATGATGTGGCTTTCGGAGATTGGCGGCTCGGCTCTTACGGACGAATCGATGCAGATAGAAGATCATAGCGAGCTCAACGAGATACCCAATACTTATGTCCCCTTCCGTAATGCTAATTTGATCGGAGCAGCAGTGAGCTGGGCGGAAGTAATCAATGCCAGCCGAGTCTATATCGGTGCTGTGGAAGAGGATAGCTCCGGTTATCCGGATTGCAGGGAAGATTTCTTTAGAGCTTTGCAGCTTGCCATCGGTAAAGGAACCAAAACCCCCAATCCAATAATGATCAGTACGCCTGTGCTGCATATGAGCAAAGCCCAAATCGTTAAGAAAGGGCTGGAACTGGGTGCGCCTTTTCAGCACTCCTGGAGCTGTTACCGGGACAACCAAATTGCCTGCGGCACCTGTGATAGCTGCTATCTGAGGTTGAAAGCCTTCAGAGAAGCCGGCATACACGATCCGATCCCCTACAAAAATCAAGGAATATAAATGAAGAAGATCCTAATCATTCTCACCGGTGGCACAATTGCAATGAAGGCATCCGGCAATCTGGGCGTGGTGCCGACCAGTGACTTTGCCCAGTTCATAAAGTCATTTCCCCAATTGGAGAGCGTTGCTGATGTGGACGTCTGGGAATATTCCAATATCCCCAGCCCTTATATGACGCCGGAGATGATGTTTGGTCTTGCCAAGGATCTCGATCTCAAGATAGTGGATTATGATGGCGTAGTGATCACGCATGGCACGGATACTTTGGAAGAAACAGCTTTTCTTTGCGATCTGGTGCTCACGACACGCAAACCGGTCGTCTTTACGGCAGCAATGCGCAGCGGAAGCGATCTGGGACTGGATGGACCGCGTAATATCATCGGTGCGGTAAGAGTCGCCAGCGATATCGAATCGTATGACAAGGGCGTTTTAGTAGTAATGAACGACGAAATCCACACTGCCAGGGACGTCGTAAAAAGTGATTCAGGCAAGGTGGGAGCTTTTACTTCCCCGGGGTATGGGCCACTGGGAATAGTCGATCCGGATCGCATAGTTTATCACCGCTCCAGCCACTACCGGGAAAACGTCTGGACCGATAAACTCGATACGAATATTGATTTGATCAAGGCTTCGGCAGGCATCGACGGCAGATACATCCGCTGTTCGATAGAGCATAATGCCAAAGCTATCGTAATTGAAGCATTCGGCAGGGGTAACCTGCCAAACTATCTGATTCCCGATATCGATAAAGCGATCGAGGCCGGGATCCTGGTTGTCATCAGCACCAGGACATTCACCGGCAGGGTCTTGCCGGAATACGGATATGAAGGTGGCGGAAAGGATCTGGAAGATCGGGGAGCTTTACTGGCTGGAGATCTCAAAGGCAACAAAGTACGGCTTAAACTGATGGCGCTATTTGGCAAATACGGCAATGCCGATACGGTGAAACGTTTCTTTCTGCAGAACCGGGACTAACTATATATAAAACGTATCCTGCTAATCTCAAAGCTATAAAGAATCTTGCGGGATAGCCCCAGGATGCTCTCCAGAATGCCAAACAGGGATGGACTCTGTAAGTCTTTGGTGATCAGTATCTCATTGCCTTCCAGACTAATCTCCGTGATGATGAGGCTAAGATTGTAGGTCTTTTCCCGCTTCTCGGTTTTCTTTGTATAAGGATGGGAATCGCGGCTGCGGAATAAGGCGATAGAGGATGCAACCTGATCGGCAAACAATGGATTGATTAGCACTCTGAGCTCTTCCGCAACAGGTAACATAGCCTTGGTGCCAGTCTTTTCCACGCGTATTATCTGGAAATCCGGGATCTTGATCTCTGCGAATTTATCTGCGATGATTTGAACTGCGTAAGGCTCAAAATACGATACGTCAAAGTACTCTTCCTCACCGTTGATGCCAAGAGGCAGGGGTGGCGAAAGGCTTACTTTGGGATGGGGATTGAAGCCCTGGGTAAAGACGGTCTCCAGTTTGAGCGATGATATCCACCTAAATAGCATCCGCATCCAGTCCAGATGGGCAATAAAGCGCAGGATGCCGGTCTTGCGGTAGAAAACTCGATAGTGATGCTGGTCTTGCAAGCGGCGAGCTGTGTCTATTGGCTCAATCTTCTGTCTTGCGGGTTTAAGGTCAATCGGGCTGGCAGAAACGGTTGCAGTCTTGTCATCACAAGCTCCGCACATACTGCACAATTCGCGGCAATCCTCGGTGGTCTCCTCCGCCAAAGCTCTTTGAAGCTCGATCAATAGAAAGCTCTTGCAGACTCCGGTATCCACGAAATCCCAAGCCAAGTGGTCTTCGGTCTCGATGCGATCGAGAACAACTGCAAGATCAAGGTCCATCTCCCGGGCAGCATCTTCCCAGCGGGAATAACTAAAAGATTCGTTCCAGCCATCATAGATAGCGCCATTACGCCAGGCTTTGTGGATCAATTCCGAGATCTTGGCATCACCACGGCTGATGATGGCTTCCAGCTTGGAGCTCTCAAGATTGTGGTAACGTATCTTGATATTGCGCTGCTTATTGTAGTGGTGTTTGACTCTCAGGATACGGGAAAGGCTTTGTTCCAGAGGCGCAAAAGCTTCCCACTGGAAGGGAGTAAATGGCTTTGGCACAAAAGGAGAAAGGGTAACATTGATTTGTAGCCTGCCTCTGCCCAAGCGGTTTATCTTGCCAATCAGATCGATGATTCCATCGATATCTTCCTCTGTCTCGGTAGGGAGTCCGATCATAAAGTAGAGCTTGATCTTCTGCCAACCCAGCGAGATAGCCGTCTCGATCCCTTTGAGGATGGATTCCTCGGTAAGATTCTTGTTGATCACGTCCCGGAGGCGCTGCGAACCGGCTTCGGGAGCAATGGTGAGCCCCTCTCTACCGAGGTCTTTGAGGCTGGTTACCAGCTCGTCATCCAGAGAATCAACCCTTAGAGAAGGCAGAGAAACGTGTGTCTGGTCTGTATCGAGAGTATTAAGCAGATTTAGTAAGAGCGGCTTGATGCAGGAGTAATCGCTGGATGATAGCGAGATCAAGCCAGCTTCATCCCAGCCTGTCTGGCGAGTCTCACGCAGCAGCTCCTCAAGTATGTCGTCTGCATTGCGCTCCCTGACCGGACGGTAGAAGTATCCTGCGTGGCAGAATCTGCAACCCCGGGAGCAACCTCGCATAATCTCCGCGACATAGCGGTTGTGTGTAGCCAATTGCCAGGACATTATCTGCGGACTATGCAGCGCATTCCCTTCGTGAAACAAGCTGTACTTTCTTGCTTTGATGGTCTTTGAAGGGTTCAAGCCGTGAATAGATGGCACATAGCAGGATTCAAGCCCGGATAGTCTGAGCAGCCTGCTTTCCTTGTCCGGACAAGCTCTCAGTATCTCTGCAATCTCCACAATGGCTTCTTCTGCCTCTCCAATAAAGAAGACATCTATAAAAGACGACAAAGGCAGAGGATTAGTAGCACAAGGTCCACCTGCCATAACAATCGGACAATCAGTTCCTCTCTGGGCTGCAAGGACAGGTATCCCTGCAATATCCAGCATCTCCAGTATATTGGTAAAGGTGAGTTCACTCTGCAGAGTAAGGCCCAAAAGATCAAAATCTCTTACCAGCAATCTGCTTTCCAAGCCCCAAAGCGGCAGCTCTTCTTCCCGCATCAGCTTGATCATATCCAGCCAGGGCAGATAGACCCGATCCGCCATCGCCCAATCAAGACGGTTGATGATTGAGTACAGGATCTTAAGGCCAAGGTGAGAGACACCCAGTTCGTAAAGATCAGGAAAAGCCAGGCAGATACGGACGTCAACGTTATTAGGATCTTTGTGGACGGCATTGATCTCGTTATCAATATAGCGCGAGGGTTTTTCCACCAAAGGCAGAATGGAATTGATGTCTATTTGGTTCATATTTATAATGATCTAATACGTATTTTAATCTTGTTATCCTTGCCCCACCGGACAAAGTCCTTGCCGACAGGATCATCAGAGAGATGCGGAAAAACGCTTTCTATCTGCTTGTTATCGGGCTCACCAAGCTGAATGAGTGTATCGTTGTAGCGGCATTGCTGGATATAATACTTGTCACCGGGGTGCAGTAGGCTCTTGATTTGATCAATATCGCTCCATCCAAGGAGCTTGTCAAAAAGAGTAGTACGATACTCATAGTCGAGCCCGCTATTCCTGATAATATCCATCGATTCCCTGATCAAGGAACCGTCTATCGGTACTTGAGTGACCACAGGATACAGATGCATCGGTGCTTTGAGATCCATAGCGACATAATCGATCAATCCCAGATTGATCAATTCACTTAGCACCTCGGGCTTTGAGCCATTGGTATCAAGCTTGATGACATAGTCCATCGCCTTAACCTTGCGGATAAAGGGCAGCAGAGCTTTCTGCAAAGTTGGCTCTCCACCGGTGATTGTGACAGCGCCGAGCCTGCCTTTGCGCTGCTTTAGGAATGCTAATATTTCTTCTTCCGGGATTGTCTGCTGGTAGCGCAGAGGATCCACCAGGTCAGGATTGTGGCAATAGGGGCAACGGAAGTTGCAGCCTTGGGTAAAGACAATCGCCGATAGCTTCCCAGGATAATCCAAGAGCGAAAATCTTTGAAAACCGCCTATGATCACCGATGCAAGCCCTTTCAATTCCCGGCAGTCTTCTCAATACTGCTCTTTTGCCGGCTTTCGGGATTAGGATGTGCGACCGTATCGAAATTTGTCCGAAGCTTAAATTCCGCTTTCTTACCTTCGTTCCATTGTGATATAGGCCTTAAATAACCTACTATCCGCGAATATACTTCCGTCCTGGTCTGGCATTTGGGACAAGCCGGAATCTCACCATCCAGATAGCCGTGCACTGGGCAAATACTAAAGGTCGGTGAGAACGTAAAATATGGCAGGTGGTAATGGCTGCAAATGCTCTTGACCAGTTCCCGGATGCTCTTTCCGTGCTCGACGCGTTCTCCACCAAAGATATGCAGGACTGTCCCACCGGTATATTTGGTCTGGAGCTCATCCTGCAGCTCCAATACCTCAAAGATATCATCAGAGTAATTCACCGGCAACTGAGTCGAATTGGTATAAAATGGAGTATCGCCTTCCGGATTGGCGCTGGTGATGCGAGGAAACATCTTCTTGTCCAATAGAGCCAGGCGGTAGCTGGTACCCTCAGCCGGAGTAGCTTCCAGATTGTAGTTATTACCGCTATCTTCCTGAAAGCTGATCAGCCGCTCACGCAGATAATCCATCACCTTGAGAGAGAACTTTCTGCCTGTATCTGTGCCAATATTTTCTCCAAGGAAGTTCACGCAAGCTTCGTTCATTCCGATGATTCCAATCGTCGAGAAGTGGTTTTTCCAATACTGTTCAAAGCGCTCGTATATGGAATGCAGATAGTACTTTGTATAAGGATAGAGCCCGCTTAAGGTGTAACGCTCCAGTACCTTGCGCTTGATTTCGAGAGAACTGCGTGCCTGCTCGAGGACATCATCCAGTCGCTTGAAGAAATCTGCTTCATCTTTGGCTAGAAAACCGATTCTGGGCAGATTGAGAGTGACCACTCCGATCGATCCGGTGAGCGGATTAGCCCCAAACAGCCCTCCCCCACGCGCTTCCAGCTTCCTGGTATCCAAGCGCAGACGGCAACACATAGACCTTGCGTCATTGGGATCCATATCGCTATTGACAAAGTTTGAGAAATACGGAATGCCATATTTGGCAGTCACTTGCCAGAGGTAATCCAGAGTCGGATTCTCCCAATCAAAGTCTTTTGTGATATTATATGTCGGTATCGGGAAGGTAAAGACGCGTCCCTTGGCATCGCCCTCGATCATCACCTCCAAAAAGGCTTTGTTGACCATATCGATCTCCGGCTGGAAATCCCCGTAAGTCTTGTCCTGAGGCTCTCCACCGATAATGACCGGGCTATCCTTGTAAATATCAGGCGGGAACAAATCCATCGTGATATTGGTAAAAGGCGTCTGGAAACCCACTCTGGTAGGCACATTGATGTTAAAGACAAACTCTTGCAGAGCCTGCTTCACATCTTCATAAGAAAGCTTGTCATAATGCACAAAAGGAGCTAAAAGCGTATCAAAACTGGAAAAAGCCTGCGCGCCTGCCGCCTCTCCCTGAAGTGTATAAAAGAAATTGACGATCTGCCCCAGAGCACTGCGGAAATGCTTTGCCGGAGCGCTCTCCACCTTGCCTTCCGCTCCACAAAAGCCCTTGAGCAAAAGATCCATCAGATCCCAGCCCACGCAGTAAACCGAAAGCTGACCCAGATCGTGGATATGAATATCGCCGGTTACGTGCGCCTGACGGATCTCCGGAGGATATATCTTGTTGAGCCAATAGGTTTTGCTTACTTCTGCCGCAATGTAGTTGTTCAATCCTTGCAGCGAATATGCCATATTGGAGTTTTCATTAACCTGCCAATCCAGCTTCTCTAGATACTGATCAATCAACTGCACGCCGGCTTTGGAAGCCAATTCTCTCAGGCGATTGTGCTGATCTCTATATATAATGTAAGCCTTGGCTGTTTTTTTGTAGGGAGATGCGAGCAGCACTTCCTCGACGATATCCTGGATCTTCTCAACCTCTGGAATTTCATCATCTATGAGCTGAATAATCAGATTCAATACCCGCATGGCCAGAACGTCTGCAACGTCCCTGCCAAACTCGCCCGTAGCCTTGCCTGCCTTGTTGATTGCCACAGCAATCTTCTCTTTGTCAAAAGACACAATATGACCGTTGCGTTTCCGTATCTTCGAAAACATCCGATCCTCCTTCTATCAAATCCATAATTTATTTTAACATATAATGTTAGCTTACTCAAGACGGAATTCCCAAATTAAGCAAGACATACATAAGTTTAATTCTGACAGAACTTGTGAATCTGTCAAGACAATAAAAGCTGAAAAACAGAGGTTTTTTGACCCTAATCAATGCGAACTGACAGTCCTGATAATGCTTATGAGCCTGAAGGCTATTTTGTTGATTTTTATACCAATTATCCTAATCTTCTGTTATGCAGGAAATTCCGGATTGGAGGGTGATAAACTACATTAAGCTCTGATCCCGGGAACACCTATATTCAAGCTAATACACCCCATTACCGAGTACTTTTTCCACATATTTCTATGCCAGCTTGCTGCTTGAACGGCCAGGTGATCCCCTTGTGATCCCCTTGTGATTCCCTAGTGGCGACAAGGGAATCTCCAGTGGAGTGCCTGTGTGTTACCGGAGATTTCAATAGGAGCGTATAAGGCAAAAGAAATAAAGTCCGGGCTCAGAAAGAACCCGGACGTACGATATTATTAAGCTAAAGTCTTAGAATTGGAAATAGATAAAGGGCTGGATATCTGCGCTGCGAGCTTGGAACAAAACCCAGATCAGCACGGTAAGAACTGCTGCTTGTGCGACGACCGGTATCTTGACCAAGACCCGCTCAAAACCTTTGTCCACTCTTTGGGGAATCCAGTGGATCAGGTAGCCAAAGGCGATCAGGATTGCCACAAGCCGGTATTCAGTAATCCATTGCCAAAAGATCGGGGCTTTGAACTCTGTGAAGATACGATTCAACACCAGCCAGGCATCCTCGAAATTGCGGGCACGGAAGAAGATCCAGGCAAAGCTCACGAAATTGAAGGTCAGAATCACGCCCAGAAAGCGCATCAGCTTGGTCTGGGATATCTTGAGGCTTAGCCAGAGCTTGTCAAATGCCAGTCCGATCCCGTGCAGAGCTCCCCAAAAAACAAAGTTCCAGGATGCACCGTGCCAAAGTCCGCCCAAAAGCATTGTGATAAAGAGGTTTATGTATTGACGAAGCTTTCCCTTGCGATTGCCGCCCAGCGGGATATAGAGGTAATCTTTGAGCCAGGTGGAGAGCGAGATATGCCATCTGTGCCAAAATTCCGTTATGCTGGCGGCAGTATAAGGCACGTTGAAGTTTGGAGCAAGTTCAAAGCCCAGCAGATAAGCCAAACCAATCGCTATGTCGGAGTAACCGCTGAAATCGCAATAGATTTGGAGTCCATAAGCATAGACTCCCAGCAGGGTTTCCACTCCCGAAAAGAGAGCCGGGCTTTCAAATACCCGATCGACGAAATTGATGCTGATATAATCCGCGATTACGCCTTTCTTGATCAGTCCGGCAAAGATCAAGACCAGTGCTTTTGCCATTGTCTCCTTGTCCAGATGCAAGTGTTTGTTGATCTGGGGGATAAACCAACTGGCGCGCACTATCGGTCCTGCGACCAATTGAGGGAAAAAGCTCACAAAGAAGACGAAATCCTTGAAGCTGCGGATAGGCTCCAGCTTGCCGAAGTAGATATCCATCGTGTAGCTCATCGTCTGGAAGGTAAAGAAAGAAATTCCCACCGGCAGGAAAATGTCCATCAGAGGTATCTGCCCGCCAAACAGGCCGTTGATCGTATCTATCAGGAAATTAGTATATTTGTAATATCCCAGAGAGCCCAGATTCCAGATTACACTGAGGATCATCAGCCAGCGCTTGGAGCTTTTCTCTTGCCGACTGAAGATCAATGCTCCCAGGTAAAAGTTTACCGCTGAAGTAATCAGAAGTAGTAAAACAAAGACTCCGCTGGTTTTGTAATAGAAATAGAGGGAAAAAAGCAGCAGATACCAGGTGCGGATCTTGATGCGGTTTACGATAAAGGGATAGACCAATACGATGGCGAGGAAGAAGAAGAGGAAGAAGCTGCTGGTAAAGAGCAGAGGCTGCTGGGGATTGTAGGGCAGGAAGCTCAGGATGCGGTTCAGTAGTTCCATTGGGTGGCCTTATCGTGGACTTTGAGTGTGAGATTGATAGCCCTTTAAGAGAGCTTGATAAAAGAGATATCCCTGCAGCATATAGCCTTTGGGAGCAAAGTGAAGCAGATCGTTGGCAGCGAGGGCGTTGCTCTTCCACTGGCGGATCGAGCCGACACCACCCATCACCTCCTGAAGGTTCCACCAAGCAGCGTTGTTTTGGCGTGCCCAGTCGATGATCTCCTGATTGACCTTGCTGATGTCCTGATTGGTGCGACGGCGTTTGTTGGAATCCGGTGCCAGACTAAAGAGGATGGGAGTCTCCGGCAGCTCCGCTCTCAGGAGAGTAAGCATAGAGCGTAACTCCCGGCGGAAGTTCTCTGCCCGGTAGTTGCCCTGAGCATCATTTGTGCCGAGCGAGATCAGGATCAGATCGGGTTGCGTGGCGCTAAGCTGGCGAAAGAACTGGGGATTGGCGGCATAGGAGCGGAAACTGGCACCGTTGATGCCGGTAGAGTTGTACAACAAGCCGGGCTCACTACGCTCCAACATCAAGCCATAAAGCTCCAGAGCATCGGTCGCCTGACCCTTTTGAAGGCTAAGTTCCACCTGGCTGTGCAGACGGCTGAGTTCCAGATCGTGACGCATCAGGTTCTCACAACCTGCAATAGTCTGAGTGCGGGCATTACGATCTCCGGCAGACCAGCTATAATCCACAGAATTGGTCAAAATACCTACGCGATCGAAGCTATTTGCTATGCCAAAGAACTCATTGGTCCTGAGGCTAAAGCTACCGCCTGAAGAGGTTCTCACCGTGTAACCAGCCAGACCAAAGGCACTTGCGCGGCTCCAGGATGCGGAGGAGCTTACACGGTAGTCATCGGGTTGATTGGTCCCTGCCAGACGCAGCGGGAAGGTGAGTCCTCTGCCTGCGTTGCCAAAGTATTCCTGCAAGGCGCTGCGGGCTGTCCCGGCAAAGTAGCCTGATTGGATGTGTGAATCTCCAAACTGGAAGATCGAGACACGGTCCCTAAGCCCTGATCTAAGCTCCACGAGCTTGTTGTAAAAGGATTGCATTGCCAGGGAATCGTTTTCGATACGGTTGTGCTGGGAATTGATAAAGCTGTACTTGCTGAGCTCCTGGTCGCTATCCAGCAGCAGGTAGTAGGATTGGATGAATTCTTCCAGAGTGTCCAGATCCTGAGGATATTCCTCATCCAGCATTCTCTGGTCGATGTCTGATTCATCTATGGAATCTCCTGCAACAGCGAGAGTGAAGAGCAGCACCATCAGCAGGATCAGTCCTTGTTTACGAAGTTGCAATGTCTATTCTCCCTCGACCAGCAGCTTAAAGAGCATATCTGCGATCTTATTGGCTCCGGCTCGGTTGAAGTGAGTAAAGTCTTTGGATGCCAGAGGAGGATTGTTATGAACCCAGGTGCTCATAGAATTGAGCCCGCCCATAGCGTCCAGGAGGTTCCAAAAGCCCGCTCCACTATCCTCAGCAATGCGCGATTGGGTATTCACCAGATGCGGTATATCCGGCGAAGTCTGATACTGACCATTCCGTTTGATACTGCGATCATGCGCACTTACCATCAGAATCGGTACGCCTGGCAGGTTCTGCTTGATATGGGCAAGCGTCTTCATCATTCCTTTGTAGTAAAAGCTGTAATCGGTAGTGGTTGGATTTGAGACGTTCTCGCCATACTGCAGGATCACCAGATCATAATCCAGATAGCGCTGAAAGCCTCTCATCAGATCCGATGGGATACGTTCAAAGTACATCCCAGAGAAGCCACGGATCGAGATATTATCCACATAGAGTCCTGTAGCTTTGTCCAAGGATACGCCATACACGTGGATAGGATCGAGAGCACTAAAGCTTAGCCTGATCTTAGTGATGGGGCTTGCTGGGCTGAGATCCAGCATCTTGAGTCCTGCACCGGGCTCCAGAGATCTGATCTGAGACGCTTGTCCGTCATAAGAGACTTTTACAATTGAACCAACTGAGGCATTGGAATAGAACAACCTGATGCGATTGAACTGGCTGGAGCCACCCTGGATACTGGCTCCCGAATACTCCACCCAGGGCTCTGTATCGACATAGACACGCTGCACCCGGGGCTGAGGTTCTGCCGGTGCAGGCTGAACAGGAACGCCCAGACTATCGATTACTGCAAGGCTATCGACCCGGGTTTCCACCGGACGCTCTATCGTATAGTAGTTCCTGGGGATAAAGGTAAAGCCTCCAAAACCCAGAGGGATGTTGTTTCGTCCCTGGCTCATAAACGATACGGCTTCCCAGTTTTTTGCAAAGCTATGCCGGATGGTTTGCCTGAACCCAGCCACGATACTGGTGATCGGCATCCAGCCGACTCCTGTGCCACCATAAGCCTGCTGCAGATCATACCTGAGGCGCGCCGTGATCAGATCGCCCTCGATGATTGAATCACCAAAATAGGCAATCCTGATACTGTGATTACCGCCGGGACCGGCATTCTCCAGCTTCTGGGTGAATGATGCCAGCTCACTGAGGCGGCTATCCGGCAAGACTGTATCAGCCAAGGCAGTCTCGCTATCGACACCACCTGGATTTATCAAGTGACCAAACCACTTGAAAGGCTTGATCTTGATCAGTTTACCTTCGCAACCGGGTATGAGGGCGGCAAGCACCCCCAGTAGGACTATTGTGCTTACAACCAGGATCAATGGCCGTATAAAATCTCTATTCATCTATCTCTCTGATTAGTTTTTTTTGTTTGAACCATACCGGGGGATACCCCATTTGATGGCTTTTATCTGCCAGACAGGCATAGTTCGCAATCCATATTTTTACAAAGGCTTAGGCGTCAAGGATTTCTTTTTGTCCACTTTATGCATCAGAGAGCTCAATCTCATCTAAAGATAGGATTTGACAGATATCGAGCGTAGAAAACTGATTGCAAAAGACAAGATAGGAGAGATAGAGCTACTATGAATAGCAATGTAATCAATGAAAGCCAGTTTCAAGAGCTGATAGACGACCTGGAGAGCCGCACAGACGCGCTCTATGGCAGACTGAACCTTGTTCCTGAGTTAAAAGGCGTATTCTCCAAGCTACTGCTTACCAGCGAGCCGGGCAATAATCACCGGCAGTTTCTATCCGACAAGCTGCCCTTTGTAGTGGAAGAGTGCTTCAAGGGGCTCAGAGGATTTTGTATGGGCTATCTTCTCAAGACCACCCGGGATCCCGAGCTTTCCGAGGACATTGCCCAGGAAGCCATCTTGCAGCTTATGAATTCAACCCGTCAAATCCACAAGCCACGTCCCTGGTTGATTCAGGTCTGCCGAAATCTGCTGATTGCGCACTATCGCAACAACAACATCCAAAACGACCTTCTCAATACCCTGGAAATCGAGAGCAAGATCTCAACTCAGATAGACACGGACTTTGATCCCAGCATACTCACCCAATTCCCTGATCTTTTTGATAAGAATGACTATAAGGTCCTGCTCGAGATTATGTCCCACCCAGATCTCAAGTCTTACGCTCAAGCCAAGGGCATCAGCCTGGAAAAAGCAAAGCAAACCAGCAAAGAGCTAAAACACAATTTCAAAGCCGCGTGGATGCGTCACGAAGGCTGGGACGCCACCGCCAAAATTCTTAGCTATCAGCAATATAAAGCGCTCAAACGATACGTCGCCCAAATCCTGGAGATCGTGAGCAGTAAAGACTTCTCCAAACTAAACAAAAACAATTTCGGAGTCGAACCCGCCAAGTTTTTCGAGGCTTTTGAGGGCTTTGAAGACTTGTATGAATGGAGCTATTTCGACAACGGCGAAAAGAGTGATTTGATCCTGGTCAGCACACCTGGTAAGGGACATCCGGTGATCGTGACGATTACCCTCAGCTTTAGCGACAAAGGCAGGATCATCACACACAAATGTTACCAAAATCAGCTCCGGGCTATCCTGCCGCCCTTGCCCGAGATCGAAAATAACATTGTACACAAGCGCTGCACGCTGAGCTTTCACCAGATTGAGGACATCATCAAACGGGCTGAAGAATCCGGAAAGATCATCTGGTCGGACTCTAACAACAAGCCCGAGGTCTGAAGAGCATTGAGCCGCTATCCCACGCTCTGGCTCTACTAATCGCGCTCCCCTACAGTTCCTGCATGCTGGCTGCTTGTAGCCTGCTTGAATCCTGCATGAACATCCATCAAAGAACTGTTTTACAATGACTTACCACTGCGCAATCGAAAGGGAGGGACTAAGCTAAAATACAGCAGAAGCTTACGCACATGATTCATCAATAGAAAGTTTCTTCAAAAGCCCCAAGATTTTTTCATAAATCTCTCCCCCACTTTTAGCAAAACAGACACTACTCTATCAGAACGCCTGTACAGACGGGATACTTGCTGCTGCCTCAATCGCATCAAGACTTGATCAGGGCTGGTTTCACAGGACTATCCAAAGTCTATCAATACCGGCGTTCGGACACGATATACCCTCGGAAGGGTTCGTGAAATAGATGGTGGGCTCGGCTGTGTCTTCTGTAGAACGGACATCTGCAAGATGCTCGTTTCGGAACAAAAACACGGTTCACATGGGACGTGTTTCGTTGCATTGCCCGGGAGATTTTGGGCGGGAGCTCAAGCCCCGGGCTTTTTTTATTTCTGCCGGTTCAGCTTGGCTTTGAGTTCCAGCTCCATGCTATCCATCGTGTCGCGGAGTTGGCTCGCAATCAGGTCGTGACCATCCTTTGTCGTAATCCAAACGGGATCGCCATACTTAATCCAAGCGCGGCAAAAAGGCTTTGGAACGCGAAACTTGTCCCAGGAATTGAATACCCACTCGCGGGAAAGCTCTGCCTGTATAGGGATAATCGGGATTTTGGCGAGATAGGCAATAGTCAATACTCCAGGGCTGATGGACTTTGGAGGGCCTTTGGGACCATCGGGAGTGATGCCAATCTGGTGAGTTTTGCTGATCCTGAGTAGCTCTCGGGTGGCTTCAGTGCCTTGACGTGTGCTCGATCCACGCACCGGGATATAGCCGAGCTCGCTGACAGGTCCGGCGATCAGCTCACCATCTTTGGAAGAAGAGATCAATACGGCAATCGGTACTCCCGCTCTTTGCAAGCCGATGGGCAGCAGATTGCGATGCCATATCATATAGATGCAAGGTTCGCCCGCGGGAAACTCGTTAACAACCTCAAATCGAATACTGGCTTTGAGCAGCCTCAGGAAGAGGGCTCCGAGCTTTCTTTCCAGCCAAAACAGGAGCTTAGACATCGATCGAGAGCATCCTTCGGATCAGCTTGACCATTTCCACAGAACAGCGCTTGCCTTCCAGCATTCCGCGGAGCTTGAGGAGACGGGCTCTGAGTTCGGTGTAATAAGCGTGATCATCCAGAATACGCCTTGCCGCAGAGACAATCCTGCTGGAATTGACGTCATCCTGCACCAGTTCCGGGAGCAGGTCTTCTTCGAGGATGATATTGGGCAGCCCGATACGCTTGATTCTGACAAAGTGACGGGCAATCAGATAGGACAAGGGAGATGCTTTGTAGCAGATTATGACGGGAGTGCCGATGAAGGCAGCCTCCAGAGTGACAGTGCCGGAACAAGCCACCAGCAGCTTGGCGTATTTCATCATCTCATAACGGTAACCATCGACGATCTTGATCTCGCATTTCTTGTAGCGATCCACCAGATCGGAAAAAACGTGGGGCGAGATGCTGCGGGCCTTGGAAAGCATTATCTGATAGCCTTGCTGGTGCAATTCGGCAGCAGTCTCCAGGAAACCGGGCAGGAGACGCTCGACTTCTGCCTCTCTGCTACCCGGCATAAAGCCTATCCACTCTTTGTCCGGATCCAGCCCAAAGAACTTGGCAAAGCTCAGCCGATCCAGTTCATACTCTATCTCTTCAGCGATCGGATGCCCGACATAAGTGGACGTAACATTGTATATATCAAGCAGTTCCTTTTCAAAAGGAAGGATGCAAGCTACGTGACGAACGTTTTCCTTGAGCTTGTAAACGCGTTTGCGCTTCCAAGCCCAGAACTGAGGGGAAATGAAGTACAATACAGGCACTCTAAGGTCATCGGCAATTCTGGCTATCCTCAGGTTCAAGCCGGGATAATCCACCAGAATGGCAAGATCAGGACGTTCTTTGGCGAGAGTCCGTTTGATCGTGCGCTCTACACCTATAAAGAAGAACAGGTGTTTCACCACCTCCACAAAACCCATTATGGCAAAACGGTCAAAGGGAAAGAGAGCTTTCAAACCCTCCCGCTGCATCAGGGTGCCGCCAATGCCGATGTGCCGGATGTTTTGGACAGAGCGGTTCAGCTCACGCATTACCAGCGAAGCGTGCAGATCGCCGGAGCTCTCCCCCGCCAGCCAGAATACCTTGTAAGTCTTATCCATCAATTATCCTATGGCAACCTTGCCGAGAAGTGTAAGCGGAGTAACTATCGCGGCTGCGATCAGGACGCCCAGGAAGACACAGAGCAGACTTCGCCAGAACTTGAGACCAAAGATGTTCGCGGCAAATGCACCGGTCCAACCGCCGGTTCCGGGAAGAGGAATCCCGACAAAGCCAATCAGTCCGATTGCTTCGTACTTCTCAATGGATTTGCCTTTGCGCCTGGTGCGTGCGAATAACCAGTCTGTAAAGCGTTTGCCTGTCTTTACCTTGCTGATTAACTTGAAAAACTGATCCATAAAGAGCAGAATCAGGGGGATCGGGATCATATTGCCAATCACAGACAGGATTACCGCCTCTACAGGATTCATATGGAAGAAAAGGATTGCGATAGGGATGGCGCCACGTAGCTCAATGATCGGCAACATACTGATCAGCACTACTACCATCCAGGGCTTGAGGCCAAAGCCACTAAGCCAGACAGCAGTCTTATGGCCAATACTCTCTGCTCCCAGGAGCTGACTCATCACCAGAATCGCTATCACAAAAAACAGCTTCTTATCTATTCTATTCACTGATACTCCAGTTATTATTCTTGAGGTTAAAGTTCTGCGAGAGCCTACTTTCTGTCAACTCCAGTTTTCAAATCCAAAAATATACGTGCCAAAAGCCGGAACGTAACTTATTATATCATTAGAAATACAAATAACCAAGCGAGAGGTAACAATGGCACTCAAAGAAGCACTCATTCAGACCATAAAGAAGGCTATGCAAGGCGAGATGGACAGCGTAACCCTATACCAGAACGCAGCAGATCATAGCTCTGATCAGGACGTAAAAGACTTCTTCGTATCACGTAGAAACGAAGAGAAGAACCACTACAACTACCTGCTAAAGTACTATCAGGAAATCTCAAACGACCTCCAACCCAGCGATATGAGCACAGAGCTCAATGCACTGAAGGAGTTTAATCCTATCATTTCCGAGAACTTCCTAAAGCGTATAGGAGAAGATCAGTACTTGTTTTCAGCAATATCTACAGCCCTGCTACTGGAGAAAGATGCAATCGACCACTACCGTAAATCAGCCAGTGAAGCCGAGAACGTAACCCTCAAATCCTTCTTTGATCTCCTGGCAAACTGGGAGACCAAGCACTACGACGATCTACTTGCCATCCAAAAGGAAGCAGAGACCTTCTATTGGCAGATCAATAACTTCGAACCTTTCTAGAGACTAAATAGGATAAAATTGTTCTAAAACGCTCAGGCTTTTCAGCTTGAGCGTTTTGTGGTATCTGGACTCAAAATACGCCAGCAAGAAGCTATCCATCTCTGTAACGAGACGTCTGTCCAGCTTGATCTTATCCAGATGCAGCCCAATCTCCGGGAGCATTGCAAGGAGATCTATACCCAGAGGACTCAAACACAGCAGGCTCTCATCCCCGGGATGCTCCAAAGCACAATCTCTGCATAGCACATTGCCTGTTTTTAGATCCAGCCCGGTGATCTTTGCTGAGGCACACGAACACTGCTCACAACCCAGCTCCCGCAGCTCATATCCGCTCAGAGCCAGTATCCTGCGAAAGAATCTCCACCATACAGCAATCGCTTTGAGTCCGCCTTTTCCCAGATAATCCAGATACTGCCTTAGCAACTCATAATACAATTCAGCTTCCTCATCAGGGATTAAAATCTGGCTCATTACTTCGATACCGGCCTCTGCTGCAGCCCAGCAATCCGGCTTGTCAAAGAGTAAAGTCTCCTTGATCAGGCTACTATCCACATATAAGTATAGCCCGTGTTCCAACGGCGCATACAGATTGAACTCATATTCAAAGAGAGGAACCAGTGGAGACAGTGCCCCGGATTTCCTGATCCCCTTTGCCAGGATCGAGATCAAGCCCAACCGTGAGCAATAAACCTTTACAATCTGGCTGCTTTCGCTATAAGGACTGATCTTTAGGACGATACCCTTGTCCCGCACTTTCTTCTTCACAGACCCAGCTTTTCCCTTGCTGCTCTCAAATCCATCGGCTCTGAGTACATAGTATGATGATTGGTATAAGTTACAAAGCCTGGAGCACTCTTGCGAGGCTTGCGCACAAAGCGTATCTGAGTGTAATCCACAGGGACATTGGACGAGAACTTAGCTTTGCTGTACCAGGCAGCCAAAGATGCACAAAGGCTGATCAGATCAGGCGAAGGATCCTTCTTGGTGAGGCAACGCAGCAAGATATGAGAGCCGTGGTAGATCCTGGTATGAAACCACCAATCGGTCGGTCTGGCAAGCTGTGTAGTGATAAAATCATTCTCCCGCGCCTTTCTGCCGATTACAATCTCGTAATCACTACTGATCCTGAGGCTTAGCAGCTTCTGCGCTTGCGAGAGGTTCTGCCCGATATCCCTGGATTTACCCGCTCCTGGAGGATAGACCAATTCACCCTTACCCAGCCTTGCAATCACGTCCTCGATCAAAGCCAGCTCCGCCTTCGTTTTTGCTATATTCTCTTCAATGATCTGCTTGCCCTTCTTGGCTTTGTGATACTTCTTGAGATAGCGCTCCATATTCTGAAGCGGACTCTTTTCCGGCAGTAGCGGTACCTCAATCTCAGCCAGCTCAGGATCGTGATAGTTTACCGCACTGAGCTCTGAATCCCCCTGTTTGATCCGGCTCAGGCTGTATTTGATCGCTTCTGCATAGGCAAACCAGGTCTGCGCTTGCTCCGCTTCCTCCAGATCTTCCTGCTGTTTGCCAAGCTTTTTCTTTAGCTTTCCGGCTTCCTTTGCCCAAATAGCCTTGAGTCGCTTTAGCTCAGCTTCCAGATGCTTGTAGTGTAAAACCTCTGTATGATAAAGATGCAGGTACTCGTTCGCTGAGGTACAGTGCCTCTCCTCTCCGCTTTGAGGCATTCTCAGGATCAATGACGGCTCATTTGCAAGAGGCTTAAATCCTGTCTCGGGAGCCTGATACGGCAGATTGGGCAAGACCTGCCTCTGCGGGTTATCGGCATAGCTATACTTGTTCAAAGCATCACGGATGATCAGCTCTCCATCCCTATCCTCGCAGAGGATCAGATTAAAGTGACCGCCTGCCAGCTCCAGTATCATCACATATTTGGTGGTCTGTCCATAAATATCATCATTCTCCCAGCCCAGATAGATGATCCGGTCTGCCTCGGCAATCCTGATCCCGGTGAGCTTTGAGTGCATCATAAAAGGCCAGAGCTGCCCGGTTTCAGGTTCACTTGGCGAATCATCCGTCCAATACGCAAACGACTCTCCACCAAGGTTTACCACCACCAAATCGGCAGAAGCCTTGATCCTGAGCCGGATCGTTGATCCTCTCAGCTCAATCTTCTCGAGTGCTTTTTTGGGCTTTGGATTCTCCTCCACCCATGCTTTTAAGATGCTATATTCCATAAGTCTCTATTTCTTTTTGCCTTGACAGCCAAGCTTGCTATTTTATTTGGGACAAATATCAAAAACGCATAAAGGAGTCAAGTATGAAAGCTACGACATGGATAATAATAGCCGCAGCTCTCGCCATCCTGGCAGTCGTCTTCGGAATTATGTCAGCCAGTTCAGCGAACAAAGCCAAAGCCCTTGAAAAAAAGAATGCCCAGCTTACCGCTGAATATAATACCGCAACAGAAACTATTTCGGAGATTCAATCCAGCCTGGATGCTCTGGATCGGGATTTGCTAGGGCAAATTTCACCCACCAGCGAGGTACCCGGTACTACTCCTGAAGATAGACGCGCTCGTCTGATCAGCAATATCGCCAATATGAGATCACAGATCGAAGCCGATAAAGCCCGCATTGCCCAACTGGAACGCCAGGTCGCTTCCTCAGGCGGACAGCTTCGCAATCTGCAAAGCCTGATCACCCAGCTTCGTAATTCTGTCGCAGACAAAGAGACCATTCTGGACGAACTGCAATCCAGACTCAATATCGCCAATGAGACCATCGAGACCGAACGCCGCAATTCCTCCCAGGAAATCCAAAACCGCGAGCGCACCATCGCCGAGCGTCAAGCTGCCCTCGAAGAGCAGAATGTAGCCGCCAATTCTATGTTTTATGTGGCTGCTACCCGCGCTCAATTGATCGAGAAAGGCGTCATCGACCGTCGTGGTGGCATCCTCGGTATCGGCCGTGTCTCCACCGTCTCCAGCGATTACGATACTGCTATCTTCACTCCCTTTAACCTCCTCGAAACACAGACCATTAGCTTCCCCGCTACCCGCAAAGGCTATGCCATCCTTTCAGATCAAAGCGCAGATTCCTATACGGTAGCTAAAGTTGGTGAGAACTATGTCCTGACGATTACCAATCCTCAGCAGTTCCGCCGTCACAAATATGTAATTATTGAAATTCTCTGATCCCAAAAGGATCGTCTTTAGAAAGAACCGCTCAATCGAGCGGTTCTTTTTTTATCTGTATAAGAGGTAATCCCTTAGCCCCTCCCTTTCAATTGACATCTGCTAAACACTTGTAAATCAGTTGTTTGATGGATGTTCATGCAGGATTCAAGCAGGCTACATGCAGGCAGCATGCAGCATATCAAAGGGGAGGCATAAAGAAAGCGTCTCAGATGAGACGCTTAAATGATTGCCTTGTAATATGCTGTGATTAGCCTGTAATGCCAAATCGCCGGGTAGCGATAAATAAAAGCCTGGCTCCGATATTAGCCAGGAGTGCTTGCACCAGATTAGCTGGGAATTCCGCCACTGCGGCTCCTATCCCGAAAGCAGGCAGCAGCCAAGTGCCAAAGAAATAGACGATCACCATCATCAGACTGCCCAGGATGGGAAAGAGGTAATTGAGAAAAGCCCTTTGGCCTTTGCCCAGACCTGCTATCAATCCTTCCAGACCTTTGGCGACCAGGGTAATCGGTGCAAAGATCGGGAAGCCGATCAAATCTGCCAGGGCAGAGCCCACTCCGCCTGCGATCATACCCGCTTTGGGGCCGGAGTATAGTGCTGCAAAGATCACGGCTACATCACCGAAATTGAAGTAACCTCCCCCGGGCAGGGGGATGCGGATCAGGTATGTCGAAAGCATCACCACAACGGTGAAACCGACCAGATTATACCATTTCATTATGTCTCCTGTGACAGTGTTTGATGCGATTATCGATCAGCTCGCCTTTGCGCTCTGATTCGCTTAAAATTATATAAAGCAGAGCAAGTAAGTAAGCCAAACGGAGCTGAAACTTGGATTTGAGGGATTTGGGACGGATCTGATTTCCGGGTATCAAAGACAAATACCGGGTGATCCCTGCAAACGAAGAGAAAGCCATCTCGTAGAGGGACTTGCCGAGGATGAGGTATTTGAGCTTGGAGATTGAGAGAGGGAGCTTTAGGATATCTTGCCAGGAGATCAGGCTGCTGAGTAATTGGATTGCAAAGATCACGCTCATCAGGACTAATACGCGTACACCTCCATAACTGACCCAGTATGCGAGGGCAGTACCCGGGGCATTTGCAGGTTTGAAGCCTAGCAAGGCAAAGATCAAATATACCGCAGCCAGGCTCAGGATAAAGGGGAGTAATAGGTAAAGCTCTTTGAGGTAAGCTCTTGCCCCTCTGCGAAGGATTAGGAAAAAGCTGGCAATTGCAAAGATGATTAGCTGGATGTCCAGCTTCTGTAGCCAGACAATTCCTACCATCACAAAGAAGATCAGGAAGGCAATAGTGAGGATGCAGAGTTTAAACAGAGCTTTCATAAATGCTTGATAAATATGGTGACTGTGGAATAAAGTCAATATGCTCGGTGACTCCCGTGGAGGGCTGATGGTGATGATCTGCGAAGATCAGGATCAAATCACTGCTGAGCCCTTGCAGTTTCCTGCAGATATATTCGAGGTGTGCAGATTCGTCTATCAGAGCGTAAACCGGGCGTGTCTGTTTTGCCAGGGCTTTGGCAAGATCATCCAGCAGGTAATGAATACAGTCCTCCTCGGTCTTGAGCGCTTTGGGATAGTTTTTCAGAGCGGCATCTGCACGGATGGCATAGAGTTGGCGCATCATCTGCTGTTCAAAATAGAGCAGGTATTGTGAGCTGGCTTGCAGAACTAGTGCCGGGATCAGGATCTGCTTTAGGAAGGAGCTCTTGCCAGATCCATTCTCGCCGCGCAGCATATAGGAATTGCCTCTTGTCAGATCCAAATCTTTGTCCATTGACAGGCTAAAACCGTCCCAGACCCGGTAGCTTCCGCTGCTGATCTTCATCTTTTACACTACCAGAATGTCCTTGTGCTCGCCGAACTTTACTATGAGCAGATCTATCTCTTTTATCCTGACGGCATCAAGGCTGTCATAGAGGTGGAAAAAGACGATTCTCTCGGCAGGTGATAACAATGCCAATAGTACCATCAGGATTACCTTTTGCCCTCCGGAAAGCTCTTCCGGGCAAAACTCAGGATGCAACTGATGCGTGCACATTGATTTGAAATGGGAAAAAAGCAGTTCACGTGCAGTATTGTTGAGATTGTAGAGCAGGAGCTCGTCTTCGAGGAGCTTGTTAGTGATCAGTGGACAGCTTGCGTCACAGATCAAGCGGTCGGGGTACTTGGAAATCAGATCAAGCATAATATCTATTTTAGTGGCGGAGAGTCAGGGATTCGAACCCTGGGTACCCGTAAAGATACAACGGTTTTCGAGACCGTCCCGATCAACCACTCTGGCAACTCTCCACACTATCTCTTTCTCTTTTCCCGGAAGAAACTTTGCAAAAGTAATGCGCATTGTTCTTCCAGGAGACCACGAAGTAAAATGGGTTGGTGATTAAAGCTCTTATCCCTCAAGACGTTGTAGATCGATCCGGCTGCACCGCCCTTGGGGTCTTTGGCTCCATAGACAACAGTCCCAATGCGGCTCCAGATCATCATTCCGGCACACATTGTGCAGGGTTCGAGAGTAACGTATAAGCTATAATCGTAGAGGTACTTGATTTTTGAGGTAAGGATTTTGTCAATGATCAATTTCTCCGCGTGTGCCAGAGGGTCCTGTAGCTGACGAGTGCGATTGTGTTCTGCAAAGACCAGTTCATTGTCTTTCACAAGCACGGCTCCGACCGGGATCTCATCCTCGAGCAAAGCCTGTTCCGCCTCTTGCAGCGCAATACGCATCCAGTATTCGTGATCTCTTTTCATAGTGGGTCAGACTAATTTGTGGGCATTGAGTGTCAAGCCTTAGTATCTTTTGAAATTGTGCTTGACATATAGGGCTGTGCTATAGGAGCTTGAGCAAATCGGGCGAAAGCCCGAAGCTGCAAAGAAAGGAACGAAGATGAAAAGCATTTATACTCAAGTCCAGGAGCAGATGCTATCCTACAAATCTGCTTACGAAATATCAATCGATACCCTCGCAAAGCTTGTGATACCTGTTGAAATCCCAATACGGGACTTTTTTGTCCAGACCCAGCGCTTGATGCTGATGGGCGAGGAATTTGCCAATCTACTCTCCTCTGATCCAGGCTTTAGGAAGAGCCCGCTTGCCTCTCTGCAAGAGATGAATCAACGCTATTTCGCCAGTCTGGAGCCCGACACGGGCTACCAAAGCAGCTTGGAGAATCCCGATTATGCAGTAGAGCTTTTCGGCATCCCGATGGGTCAGCTCATAACAGCCCTTTGCGTGCAATACCGCCAAGTAAGACAGCATCACATCACCGGTAATTACTTCCAGCTGGAACTGCTCCTTGATCTCTATTTCAAGCTCTATGATCTGGCAAGCTCCGGCAATACTGACTTCCAGAACTGGAAGAATGAGTATCGCAAGATGACTATGGCAGATATGCAGCTCAAATCAATGATCCAAAATGCACTGCGCTTGTGCCCGGATTTTGACTATTACCGCAAGATAGTACAGACAGCCGATCTCAGCGACCCCCGTTACCTCTATCTATATGGCAGCTCTGTCAATGAGCACGACATCGCCATGGCAGAATACGTAAATCAATATCCTGCCAAGGATCTGGAAGCTCTGGCTGCTTTCATCGTGCAGAGCTGGGTGGATGGCTTTGTAAGGGCAAAGAAAGACTATCGCATCAAAATGTATGCCAATCTGATCATCCCCTGCGGAATGGAACGCCTGGGACGCCTCATTATTTCCGAGCTCGAAAAGATCGGTATGCAAGCCCTTGTGCCTGCTCCCCACAATCGTGGCTTGAACAAGCAATATAGCTACGACCACCGCTTCAACAGCGCTCTGGTAATGGATCGTGACTTTGTGGATCAAAGCCTTGCCATCGCGGAGACCATTTTGGAAGAGCTCAAAGAGACTATCCAACTCCAGGCAGGCCCTGTCTATGTGGAGCTCTTTGGCGAGACTCCCTTCTCCCCCATCTCAAAGCAGAGTGCTATCCAGCTTAGTCCCGATCAGCAGCAGCTTTACCGTGAATTCACCGGACGCAATGCCCAGCTCTATTACAAATATTACAAGCGTGACGAAGCCAGCTTCACGATCATCGCCTTCCCTTCACCTGAGATCGGCCCAAAGTTCCCGGAGATCTTTGCAGACACCCTCAAGATCAACCTCTTGGATAGCAACCACTATGCCCGGATTCAGCAGAAGATTATCGACGTGCTGGATACTGCAGAGTTTGTCCACGTAAAAGGCAAGCCCGGCAACGACACGGATATAATGGTCAAGATGCATCCTATTACTGATCCCGAGCATCAGACCAATTTTGAGAACTGCGTAGCCGATGTAAATATCCCCGTAGGCGAAGTCTTTACATCTCCGCTTCTAACCGGCACGACCGGCACGCTGCACGTAGAGGATATCTACCTGGGCAGCCTGCGTTACTACAATATCAAGCTACACTTTGAAGATGGCTGGGTAAAAGACTATTCCTGCACAAACTTCTCTGATAGCGAGCAAGGCAAGGATTATATACACGAAAACTTGCTTTTGCCCCATACAAGCTTGCCCATAGGTGAATTTGCCATAGGGACAAATACCACTGCCTATCAGATTGCCAAAAAGCACGATATCCTATCACTCCTGCCCATCCTGATCATAGAAAAGATGGGACCGCACTTTGCCATCGGCGATACCTGCTTTAGCCACGAAGAGGATGCTCCACATCCCAGCTTTATGAATGGCAAGGAGATGATCGCTGTGGAAAATGAGCATTCTGCCAAACGCAAGGACGATCCCCTGGGAGCATATACCCAAAAGCATATGGATATCACCCTGCCTTATGAGATGCTCGCTTCGATTACGGCAATAGCCAAGGATGGCACCAAGACCGATATCATCCGGGATGGGCGCTTCGTAGTCCCCGGCACCGAAGAGCTGAATTTCCCCCTGGACAACTTATAATAATCTACTACATAGTAAAACCCCGGGCTTCAGTACCGGGGTTTTTTTCTAATCCAAAGTCTTCAGATAGCCCAAGACCTTGTCGATCACATCCTCTAAAGCTTTTCTAAAGTAGGGCAAAGCCTCTTCCTCTGGCAAGCCACTGTAAGGCGCAGGGTCTTCTATCCCCAGATGCACCTGCTGTACTGGCTTTAGGAATACCGGGCAGCTCTCCCTGGCATGATCGCAGACCGTAATCACCAGATCAAGATCCTCCCGGCTCAAGAATTCTGTCACACTTTTGGAGTAGTATGCCCCGGTATCAATACCAAGTTCTGAAAGCACTCTCACCGCCCAGGGATTGATCACTGAAGGCTGTACTCCCGCAGAGTAGGCAATGAACTGATCCTTCAGATAATGATTGATCGCGGCTTCTGCCATAATACTACGGCAGGAATTACCGGTGCAGAGCACCAAGATCTTCTTCATTTGCGTTCCAGCCCTGCAAGGTACTCATCCAGCATACTTACGATCTCATCTTTAGGAAAAAAGCCTTCGTGGCGATAGAACTCCTTTCCCTGGGCATCCAAAAAGATCTGCGTAGGCATTACTCTTACACCATACTGCTGACCTACGCTGCGATTCTTGTAGAGGTCGTGAAAGATCACATCCACCACTCCCGGATAGATCGCTGCAATCTCCCGCAAGACAGGCTGCATCATCTTGCAGGGTATGCAAGATTCCGCTCCCAGCTCCAGAAAAGTAACCTTGTATCCCTGTGATGACGTACTATCCGAAACGGCTGTAGTATTATCCGTTACAGTTTCATTCTGCTGCTCTTCAGGTCGCTCATTGCTCGCGCCACAAGCCACGAGACCCATCAGAACTATCATTATTATTAGTAATCTGTACATCAGAACCCCTTGCCACTTAGTTTGGTCATCAAGTCCCCGATCAGCTCCGGAGGATAATCAAATACAGGCTCTTTTTTCACACCCAGTTGAGTCACAATTACGTGATTATAATTAGTCTTGCCAAGTTTGTCAAAGATCTTTTTCAAGCAACCCACTTTACAACCATCGATCAGTAGATCCTTTGGGCTGGTTTCATCAAAAGCATCACCACAACCGCAATCTCCAACTGCCACGCAAACTGAACAGCCCATCTTGTATCTATCTGCTGTATGCAGAGCTTTCGCCAGATCCAGGCTGATTATCCCCACGTTGCTTGCTCCGGCACAGGCATAAACGCTGGAGGGTGCAGAATTCGAAACGCAGCTTTGATCGCCGCAATCGGTTCCACAGGAACATGAACATGTGCTTTCAGTCATCTCAGACTCCTTTTTGGATAAAAGATTTGATCTCTACTGCCGTAAGCAGCTTCCCACTCGCCACCACCTTCTCATCAATCACAAGACCGGGCGTCATCATTACTCCGTAATCCATGATCTTATCCAGATCGGTCACTTTCTCAAAGCTTGCTTCAATGCCCAACTCCGCTACTGCCGTGCGGGCATTTTCTTCCAGTTTCTTGCATTTGGGGCAGCCTGTGCCCAAAATCTTGATAATCATCGTATTCTCCTTTACTTAAAGATCAGATACAATCCGGCAGCCAAAACAAGCGCGGCACATACGTACCTGAGTGTTTTTGTACCCTTCGATTGACTGCTCCAATTCAAATATACTTGCACTTTCCCGGCAAAGGTTCCTGCCAGGATTATTACTAAACAATGTCCGATTATGTATGCTCCCAGTAGTGCCAGGGCAAAGACCAGCCTAGAACCTGCCGCCCCAAAGGCTATCCCCAAGATAGGGGCCATAAAGGCAAAGGAGCAAGGCCCCAAAGCAATCCCCAAGAGAAAGCCCAGGCTCAGCGCAGCCCAGGCTCCCCTGCCCCGGTTATTGATCCCGGAGACAAAAGATGGCATTTTCACCAAGTCGGAGATGAAAAGAGCCACGATAATAAAGACAACTCCCATCACCGGCTCTATCCATGCTCCGAGATCTCCCATCAAACGTCCCAGAATGCTGGTCACCACACCGATCAGGGCCATCATCAGGATGATACCCAAGGTAAACAGAGATGATAGCCGCAATGCCTTAGCTGTCGTCAAACCTCCTTGACCATTCAGAAAGCCAATTATCAATGGGATACTTGCCAGATGGCAGGGACTGAGCAGAATACTCAGCACTCCCCAGATAAAGGCTGCACCCAGAGCAATCGCAGGATTGGCCGTGAGCGCATTACTGAGGCTATTAAAGAGCTCAATAATCATCCGAAGAAAGCTCCGAAGATAAAGCCCGTGATAGTGGACATTATTACAACCAAAGCCACGAATGCAGCAGTCTTTTGCAGACCCAATACCGTATTGATCACCAGCATACTGGGCAGTGAGAGTGCAGGGCCGGATAATAGCAATGCCAGAGCAGGTCCCCTGCCCATTCCGGAGCCCAATAGCCCCTGCAGGATCGGAACCTCCGTAAGGGTCGCAAAGTACATAAAAGCTCCGGAGATCGCGGCAAAGAAATTTGCCCAGATAGAATTGCCACCCACTGCCATCTCTATCCAGCGGGATGGCATCCAGGCTTCATACCCGGGACGTCCCAAGAGCGCCCCAGCCACCATCACGCCCAAAAAGAGCAGCGGAATAATCAGCTTGGCAAAATCCCAGGTTGAGCCCAACCATTCCTTCAGCTCACCCTTCTCAAAGCTCAGAAACGCACTCAATAGCACTACTACCGTCACAAATGGAATCAGGGGTTGCATCGGGAACAACAAGCCCATCACAACAGTCCCAATAGTGATCGCGAGCACCTTGAACATATTGAAACCATAAAACAGATTCAGGCTTAGTCCCAGCAGAAATGCCAATACGGCAGAGACAAACCACTTGTACGAATATGCCCAAACCACAAATCCGGTCGCGGTAGCGCTATTAGGCTTTGCCCAGTTCAGAAAGATCAAAATCAGGATCATCAAGGCAAAGTAGATCATAGTCTGCCACATCGGGCGCGCTTCCTCCCCACCCTCAAAGCCTGCTGCTTTCATCTGTCTCTCGCCCTCTTCCTTTCTAAAAAGAAGATGCATTATCAGACCAATAATAACGCTGAAAAGCACCGCTCCCACTCCTCTGGCAATCCCGATCTGCAAGCCCAGGATACGCGCAGTCATCACAATGGCAAGTATATTGATGGCAGGTCCGGAATACAAAAAGGCAATTGCCGGTCCCAAGCCTGCTCCGCGTTTGTAGATACCGCTAAAGAGAGGCAGGATTGTACAGGAGCATACAGCCAGGATTGCTCCCGATACGGATGCCACTCCATAGGCGATTACCTTCTTTGCCGAGGGCCCCAGATACTTCATTACGCTCGCACTGCTGACGAATACGCTCACCGCTCCGGCGATAAAGAGCGCCGGGATCAGACACAAGAGTACATGCAGACGTGCGTAATCCTGCAGCATATAAAAAGCTTCCAGCACTCCGCCTTTGAATCTGGCGCTTTCAAAGGGTATAAAGTATGCAGCGATAAAGATCGCCAGCATTATCCCCAGGACCTTTAATTCTTTCAATTTCTCAGTCATTTTGACTCTCCCTGATCTGCACCACGCACCTGAACATATCCAATACACAGGGACAGAGCAAGCTGTAGATCATCTGATTATTGTATTTGCGGACCGTGATTATCCCGGCTTGGCGTAAAATGCTGAGATGCCGGGAGATTGTGGATATATCAATCCCCACCATAGTAGTGAGATCGCTTACATTGCGCTCCCCCTCATTGAGTTGCTCTACGATGAAGAGCCTGGTGGGATGCGCCAGCGCCTTCATCACCCCCGCCATATATATGTATCTGCTGCTATTCGGCATTGTAACCTCATTGATTTAGTATTTGGTCACTTTGCCAAATAGCCCAGCTAATTGTCAAGCCCAATCTCATCCTGTTTGTTTAAAACCTTCTTAATCAACACTCTATACACTGCATCAAAGATCTGCAGGCATCAGCCTCTATATCTATATGGGGGACAGATCTCAGTTTTTGGGACAGATCCTGGGGATTATTTCGCCAAAGCTAAAAATAATTGCTAGCCCATCTGAGTCATGGTATGAGATAAATGCCCGTAGAATTTGCATAGATCTGGTTTGTTAGCAATGATGATCCAGTCCCAAGTCAGCGAAAGATAATGGAGATTATCAGCAAGTGAGATATTGTCAGCAAATACGACATCGCGAAACCGACGCTACCCTAAAGATGATAGACTAAACAGATCCCGGATTACTCACTAATGTCGGATATCTCTTATCGGATTCTCTGGATAACAGGCTCAATAATGATAGTGATCTGCCCTATCAAAGTATCGGAAGGATACCCATTTTTCTCAGGAAAGCCTTATGATGCTTGGATGTATCTGTTCTATGCAAAACAACTTCACAGAAAAGCGTGTCGATTTATCTTGACAGGAATGTCTAGTTAAAATAGCCTTCCAACAAGAATAATCATAGGAATGGAGTTCTAAATGGATGCCCCTAAACAGGATATGTTAACTATTCAGGATGCCAGCAAGCTTGCATCAGACTATTTGTCCAAGAATGTCACGACTTCCAATATCAGTTATCTCATTCAATATGGCCGCATCAGGAAGTTTGGAGAGAATGGCAACACGCTGATATCCAAGCAAGAACTAATGGCATATTACGAATCACTCAACGGGGGAAGGGAGTCATCCTGGCGTGGTCAACTGGGAGATGATTTGAACTGGGCTTTGTCTTTTGACCAGTACAAGGAAGCCGAAACTACCAAACATGTCCACCGCTTGCATCCATACAAAGGGAAATTCATACCCCAATTGGTGGAGTACTTCCTGGATGATCATACAGATAAGTTTAAGACCGAGACGTTCTTTAAGAAAGGTGATATTGTTCTTGATCCGTTCTCAGGAAGCGGAACGACTATGGTACAAGCCAATGAACTGGGGATCAATGCTATAGGCATAGATATTTCTGCCTTTAATGCCCTTATCGGCAATTGTAAGGTAACAAGATACGACTATCATGATCTTCAGAGTGAGATCTTCCGGATTTCTACAGCACTTCGGACTTATCTCTCAGATTCACATGTTTTAGACTTTGAAGATAGATTACTCAAAGCTCTCTACTCGTTTAATAATCAACACTTCCCAGTCCCAGACTATAAGTATAAACTGAGGCAAGGATTGATTGATGAGAAACTCTATGGACAAGAGAAAGAGCAGGAGTTCTTACCGATATTCGATGGTCTTGTTGAGAGCTATGGAATCAAACTTAAGCAAGAAAGCAACAGCACTTTCCTGGATAAATGGTTCTCGCAGCATATTCGGGAAGAGATCGAGTTTGTATATAGCGAGATTCAAAAGATAAAAAACCAAGACACTAAGAACATTCTCAGTGTAGCTCTTAGTAGAACGATCCGAAGTTGCAGGGCTACAACTCATGCGGATTTGGCTACTCTATTGGAGCCGGTTACCACCACCTATTACTGCTCTAAGCATGGGAAAATCTGCAAGCCTTTGTTCTCTATCCTGAAGTGGTGGCTTACCTATTCTCACGATACCCTGAAGAGAGTGATGCAGTTTGATAAACTGAGAACAGCAAGCTATCAGACCTGTCTCACAGGTGATAGTAGAACAATAAACATAATAGAGGAATTGGATAATGTAAATCCTGCTTTAGGAGAGCTGGTCTCACGTCAGAAAGTGAAAGGCATATTCTCCTCACCGCCTTATGTGGGATTGATAGATTATCACGAGCAACATGCCTATGCCTATGATTTGTTTGGCTTTGAACGCAGAGATGATTCTGAAATAGGACCGCTGTTCAGAGGACAGGGAAGAGAAGCCAAACAAAGCTATATCCAAGGGATAAGCGATGTTTTGAATAACTCTAAAAAGTTCTTGGCAGAGGATTATGATGTATTCTTGGTTGCTAACGACAAATACAACATGTATCCCACCATAGCAGAACTTGCAGGAATGCGTATAGTTAACCAGTATAAGAGGCCAGTATTGAATCGCACTGAAAAGGATAAAGGTGCGTATTCGGAAACCATTTTTCACTTGAGGGAGAAGGCGTGAGCTACGTAATTGATACAACGCATATGATAGCAGATTTATTACATCAATGGAGTCAGCATGGAGAATAAACAAAGGTCACACATAGAAGATACATTAAAATCTTGTCTTAGAAATAAGTTTAATAAGTACAACCCTGAGCCTGCATCAATGCCTTTTCACACAAGGCTGCTTGGCCATGATCGGTTAGCTCTTTACTCGTTCATTCATTCTCTCAATACAAACTTTGGCACTAGTATATTTGAGCCGGTAGCTAAAGCTCTCGGCTCTACCAGATTTGTCTCTGCTGAATCCCAGCAAATCGCTGGCAATCTGATATCTTCTGAAGCGCATTTAGTAATTCAGAATATTATGGACAGATTGGACACATCAACGGCTCTTCCTAATAAACCAAACGAGATAGAAGCAATTCGGCAAGTTTGCACCAAGGGTGTAATGAAGAAAGTCAAACCAACCAAGGTTGATCTCAAGCTAGTCTCTAAAGATAGTACCATTTATCTGATTGACATCAAGACTGCCAAGCCTAACGCTGGAGGGTTCAAAGAGTTTAAGAGGACGCTTCTCGAATGGGTGGCTGCCACGTTAGCAACTGATCCACAGGCAGAGATACAAACTCTCATAGCAATTCCGTATAATCCTTATGAACCACAACCTTATAGCCGCTGGACAATGCGAGGCATGCTTGATCTTGATCATGAACTCAAAGTCGCAGCGGAGTTTTGGGACTTCGTGGGTGGTGAAGGAGCCTACGAGGACTTGCTGGATATCTTTGAAAGAGTGGGAATTGAACTGCGATCTGAGATTGATGATTACTTCAAGCGATTTAACAAACCGTAGGAACCGAAGTGCAGTATCCTGATTTGAGTTGACCCTTATCAAATCATTGTCCGTTTATAATTGAAACGACTAACTAAGACCTGAAAATTCATCCTGCTCCCTTCCTTAGTCCCCCATAAGATTCTTTAGTGATTCTTTAATGACTCTTTAATGATTCTCTAATCGGATTAGAGAATCATTAGAGAATTGTACCAGCATTATTAGTCAGTCTTAGCAGGGAGAAAAGGGGCATAAGGCTAGATTAAAGCACTATCCCTGCTGGATAGCACTGCCACCCAAACCAAATCTCTCGATCTGCTTGACAGTTTTAGCAGTGGCAATATCGGGGACTATGGAGTGATGATGATAGCTATTAGAGATATTGATCCCGTGATGACAGGGAGCGCTGGCTGATGCTGTATTTGCTGCTAAGCGTATTGTGTTCTGTAACGATTGCCAATCTACTGATGCGTTTTAACCGCAAAGGCAGGCGGAGCATATTGCCGGTTTTTTTGGGTAACTATATGGTGGCAGGGATTTTCAGCTTTGCAGCGATGCCTTCCCGGCAGCTCAATCTCCCCCTCTTTGATCTGGTTTTGGGCATCCTCACCGGGGCATTCTTCCTGCTCAATTTCTGGGTATATCAACGCTCCATCGTGATCAACGGCCTCTCGCTCTCGGTCGGCGTAATGCGGATCAGTATGATAATCCCGGTCATTTTGGCGGTTATCTTCTTCCAAGACAAGCTCAATGCCTTTAGTATAGCGGGGATTATCACCGGCTTGGCAGCCTTCGGTTTGAGGGCAAATCTAAAAGAATTGCACAATCTGCTCTGGCTTTTGGGACTCTTTGCCGTCTCCGGGCTTACGGATGCCAGCCTGAAGATTTTCAAGGAACTGGGCAGCGGGATGGAAGCGGGCTTTATCGCGATCATCTTTAGCTCTGCCTTTGTTTTTACGCTGGGGGCAATCCTATTGGGGAGGCTGCCGATACCGCTTTCCAGCCTGATCTTCGGCTGTTTGCTGGGTATCCCAAATCGCTATTCCACGGTCTTTTTCCTCAAAGGACTGGATAGTGTGCCGGCATCCATTGCCTATCCCCTGGTAGCTGTGGCGATAATGCTACTGAGCATCCTGAGCGATCTGCTGATCTGGAAAAAACAGGCAAAAGCGCGTGACGCAATCCTCTGGGCACTTCTGATAATCAGCCTGATCCTGCTAAATCTATAGCCCCTGCCGGCACTTTGAGATATCAGTGCTGTAATCGGAGGCTGATTTCTCAAAAAAGTAGCCTCCAGGAAGCGCACAGGAGAGAGACCTGCCAGAGCTAAGTGCTTGAAATATATAGCTGAGTCACTTTTTTCTTGACAGATTGTTATACTGTTTTAGTTTGGTACAACAGTAACGTGCCTGGCTTGCCAATGATATTGAATAAAGATATTGACAAGAGCTTACCGGCGGAAAAACCTGTAGCACATTCAGGCATTACGATCAACAGCTTTAGATAAAAAAAAGATCCTTAAGGAGGATACGATGCGAAGCAGTTTCAAAATGGCTCTGACGCTCCTGATACTAGCTCTGGGAGCAGCTCTTTGGGCGGATAACCCAGCCGGAGTGATCAAGCTGGAAAATTTCGATCTACCGCTTGCCACTACCGATAATCTCTTCAGTCCCCTGATCAATCCATCTCTCTTGGGCACAGGCAGGCCGAGCGGCTTGGGCTGGGCACATCTCAATGATGAGGAAAAGTGGCAGGATCATTATTGGTTTTCAGCCAATCTGGAAGGGTTGTCTTATGTACTGGAACACGATAACGGAGCGGATTACCATACCTTTGCCACCGGCACTGAGTTCTTTGCCCGCAATGTGTTTCCCAATCTCTATGCAGGCACATCCTATGGCTGGCGCAATAACAAGGCTGGCGAGGGACATTTCCGTTCCGCGATCAGCTATCGTCCCCACGATGCGGCTTCCCTGGCATTTCGCTGGGACAATCCTTACAAAGCTGCTCCCGCCTATCACGCCGGCATAGGCTTGCGTCCTCTGGCGCTGATTATGCCCAGGCACGACTATCGCCTGGAGCTCACCGCTGATCTGGATTATGCCAAAGATGCCACCGGCGATTACAAGATGTTTAAGCCTTCTATCGGGATCAATACCCAGATCCTGGATGGCATCCTGATGGGTGCCAGCTACAATCTGGAGACCGAATCGACCTTCCTCAATTTCTCTCTGCGCAAAGGCAGCAGCGAGCTGGGCGCGACGATGCGTCAGCACGAGAATGACAACTATGGAGTAGCCTATCTGCATCTGGGCGAGCAGACCTTTAAACCCTTCCTGGGAATCAATAGCCCCGGTTGGTACAATATGCCGCTCAAGGGCGAGGTCGTAGCTTACCGCGCTCCCAAATACACACTTGGTCCTATAACCGTCTTTGATAGCGAGCAGCGTTCGATCGAGAGTCTGATCGAGGATATCCAGATCGCCAAAGCCAATCCCGCCATCAAAGGCATCGCCCTGGTCAATCCCTCCTTCTCCGCTTCCTTTGCCCTGCAGCAAGAGCTTTACAACGCTATGCTGGATTTTAAGGAAGATGGACGCAAGATAGCATTTTACTTTGATAATATCTCCAATGGAGGCTATATCTTTGCCTCTTCCCTGGCTGATAAGATCTACCTCAATCCGATGGGTTCGCTTGATCTGAAGGGTATTTCGATCTCCAGTCCCTATCTGCACGGGATGCTTGAGAGCCTGGGAATCGAGGTGATGAACTTCCGTTCGCATCCTTTCAAGACCGCCGGCAATACATTCTCCGAGAGTGAGATGAGCCCTGCCGAACGCGAGATGTATGAATCCTTCCTCGGCAGTATTTACGATCAGATGATCGATCAGGTAAATCGCGGCAGAGGCGACAAGCTGGATGGCAACCTGCGCGATATCATCGATCAGGGGCCTTATTACCTCGCCAGTGACGCTCTGGACAAGGGTTTGGTAGATGGCCTGGTTTATCAGGATGAGTTTTACAAGACGCTCAAGGAAGAATTTGGCTTTTCCAGAAATAGCACCAGCAATCCGGAGTATTCGGATTATAGCTGGGCACATCCCAAGACCACCAAGATCGCTGTGATCTATACTCAGGGCAATATCGTGATGGGCGAAGGCACTCCCGGGCAAAAGATCGCTCACGCCACGACGGTGCGCCAGATTCGGGCTGCCCGCCAGAATAAGGAATACAAGGGAATTATCCTGCGCGTGGATAGCGGCGGTGGCTCCGCACAGGCATCCGATATCATCCTGAGGGAATTGGAGCTCGCACAGAGCGAGAACAAACTGCCGGTCGTGGTCTCAATGGCTGGTGTGGCTGCATCCGGCGGATATTACATCTCCTGCGGTGCGGATCGCATCATAGCTGATCCTGCTACGCTTACGGGATCGATTGGCGTGATTGGGCTTACCTTTAATGCACAGCGTGCCTTCCAAAAGATCAGGGTCAATTGGTCAACCGTGAAGACAGCCGAACGCTCTGATTTTGGCTCAATCTACCGTCCCTGGACACAGGATGAAAAAGACTTGATGAGCCGGATGATCGAGCATACTTACGACGATTTTACCCGCAAAGTGGATACCGGACGCGAAACGATGAATCTGGATCAGGTATTGGCAAATGCCCAGGGCAGAGTCTGGACAGGTGCGCAGGCGCATCAGATCGGGCTGGTGGATGATCTCGGCGGGATGGACAAAGCGCTGGAGCATATGCGCGAACTCACCGGTATCACAGGAGAGATCGAGCTGATCGATACCACTACCAATCAAAAGGGGTTTGTCGTGAATATGAAAGGCAATCCGCTCTCGATGCTGGCTCCTGTGGCAGCGCTGGAGGAGATGGGCAGGGATTATATCCAGATCTACGAGATGTGGAAAGACTTTGATGGTGATAATGTCCTGATGCTGAGCCCGCTGGAGACTCAGATGCATCAATTCTGATAAGATAAGTAACTTGTACAAGAGGCTCAGAGCATATACTCTGAGCCTTTTTTTGTGTACAGGAACGAACAAGGACTGCCTCCTGGCCGTTAGATGTCAGGCAGTTTGGTGTTAGCAGTCAGCACTCTGCAACGTTTGAATATCCAGTCTTCGACTCTTGATAATAGATCACAGATTTTATGTCCACTGATCTGAGCAAAGCACTTCTATCCTGTGGTAATTCCAGCACCTACTGTGGGTGCGTCATCTTGACGCACAGCCAATCTGAGCGACAGGATGTCGCTCCCACATATACTGCCATTCTAGACCCCCGTCATTCCTGCGAACGACTCAGCAAAGCCCTTGATTTGGTGAGTCTTGCAGGCAGGAATCCATAAAGTCCCGGAGGTAAGAATCTAAAGTGTCCCGGAGGCAGGAATCCATAAAGTCCCGGAGGTAAGAATCTAAAGTGTCCCGGAAGCAGGAATCCATAAAGTCCCGGAGGTAAGAATCTAATGTGTCCCGGAGGCAGGAATCCATAAAGTCCCGGAGGTAAGAATCTAAAGTGTCCCGGAAGCAGGAATCCATAAAGTCCCGGAGGGACGTCATTCTATAGCCTGGGGTGGAGCGTAGCGTAACCCCAGGAAAATGGTATCTGAGAGTATTTTTCCCGTATTATCCCCACCCCCAGATACGAGGAAACTCTTGTTTCCTCGTATCTGGGGGTGGGGATCCGGGAGGCTTATGGTTGTGGAGGAAAAAAGAAAGCCCGGCTCATCGAGACAAGCCGGGCTACATGTGGCTGTTGTGTTTATTTACTTCATCAGGATTGCCTTGCGGGACATTGTATAGCCTGGGGCAATCAGGCGGTAGAAATAGACTCCCGACGAGACGCTGCGTCCGCTGTTATCGCGTCCGTTCCAGACCAGGCTGTGGTTTCCTGAGCTCAGGTTGCCATCGACCAGAGTCTTTACGAGCTGTCCGCGCATATTGTAGATGCTTAGTTGGGCGCGTCCGGCTTCCCTGAGGCTAAAGCGGATATTGGTCTCGGGATTGAAGGGATTGGGATAACAGCTAAAGAGCTTGGTTATCAACTGATTGTTGTTCTCTTCGCCATCCACATAGGGATAGGAGAAGCTGATAACGGGGCTGGCAATGCTATTACCCTCCGCGTATTTGGCTTCGACATAGTATTTGTAGGTGCCAATCTCGGGGATTTGCTGGCTGAATGATTGCTCCGAGATCACCCCGAGCAGTTCAAAGCGTCCGGCATTGACTTTACGGTAGATGTTGTAACCCTGTACGGGGAACCAAGGCTCAATCGGAGCAGCCCAGGAAAGGCTCACCTGATCACCGGTAACCGTAAAGGCAAAGTTTTGCACTGGAGGCAGGTAACCCAATACGAAGTCCTTGACCTCGATCTGATTTGCCAGAGATATGGAGAAGCCGGTGGAAGTCTGGGTCTGATAACCTCTTCCGGATGCTTCCAGGCTGTAGTTTCCGGCAGGCAAATAGAGCTTGTAGATACCATCTTCCTGCGGACGGGTAATCATATTGTTTGTGGCTTTGAGGAGGATATCGTTATAGTCTTGCTCGTCATTCCCTGTAACCACTTCACCTGTAACCATACCGGCAAAATCTATGTAACCATTGGTCTGTACGTCGTCTATAAACCAGCCTTGAGCCTGCACCCCCTGATCAGATGCCATAGTCCATTTGAAGCGGACATTCTGATTGGCGTAGGCGCTAAGGGGGAATCTGGCAAGAGTCCAGGCAGCCTGTACGTTTGAGTAGCCCGGCTCACCCATTGCTGCTATCTGATCTTCGGGATAGCCGCCTTCGGGAGTCAGTAGAGTCCAGGTGCTGCCGTTGTTTGTTGAGATCTTCACGTTTCCGCCATCGTAATAATCTTCGAAATCGTATCTGTGATAGAATTCGAGGGCGAAGTTTGAGCCAATGAAGACACTCGGCGAGACCAGGGTATAGACCTGGTTGTTATTATAATTGCTATTCAGGCGTGTGCCCCAAACAGCGACTCCGGAATGGGCTCCCGCATAGGCAGAACCGCCCCATTCCCAGCCACCGGTTGCAGGACTGGGCACAAACTGGCCGTCATCAACCTCAAAATCCTCACTCATGCCGGTATTGCCCACAGAGAGCATAATCTGCTGGTTTTGGGCATCGATCAGATCTCCCAGATAGGTCAGGTAGAAGGTGATGAAATTGCCGAGGGTAACGTTTTCGCTGAGGTGGACACCATAGACAGCCTGAGCAGTAGCTCCGGCAGGAATGCGATCAAAGAGCACATCCAGATTACTGATGGTGACATTGGGATCCATTACGGAGATATAGCTGGTGATATTTGTGGCATCCACTGTGGTGTTATTTGTGTAGTTTACGATCAATTTGATGGACTCGCCGGGCTCAGCCATCCCGTTGCCATTGGCATCGGTATCATTGAGATAGACTTTGCCAAGGGTAAGAGCGGGTTTGTGAACAGTGAAGCTGACCGGATATTGCCAGGAATTGCCATTGATCGTGATGTTGCAGATCACGGTAACTGTGTGGTTATCGGGGCAATTGGGCGAGATCTGGAACTTCAAGGGCGAGATATTGATCCCAAAGTTGCTACCGGCGATGTTGTTGTATTCGCTGGTATTGTTGATCACTGTGACATTGGGATTGGATATGGCACCCACGAGATGGACTTCTGTGGCATCATTGAGACCTATGTTATTGAGTTTGACACCGAGTTCGGCTGTCTCGCCGGGCTCGACGATGCCATTGCCATTGCTATCTGAAACGATCAGTTCGCCGATCACAAGATGGGCATTCTGATGCAAAACCGGCATCGTAGTGATCATCAAAGCTTTGTTGTTTGAAAGCGGTGCGGCAGTGGGAGGATATTGGTTGTTATAAGTATATTCCAAGCCACGTGTATTGGTGTGATCCTTGATACCGATGGTGCTGTAGTTTCCGTGGACAGGGCTGTAACCGCCTCCACCCACGTCGATGTTGTTGAAGACCTTGTATTGGATCTTGATCATACCATCGCCAAGGCCGGTAGGATAAAACATCGGATCATAGAAGATCACCTGGAAAGTCTCTTCTGTATTTAGATCGTAGCCATTGCGCATCTTGTAATACTCTATGACAAAGTAGTTTTCAGCGCTGTTGTAATAACGGTAGATCCCGGCATCGCCTCTGAGGGTGAGATCATCCCAGAATGGAGCTATCATCGGTGAGGGTCCCATTGCACCGGGCAGGCGGTAATTGCGGAACTCTCCGTTTTCGGATGCTCCCATGGCGATGAAGCCATTGACGCAGACCGTGATCTGGTCGTATTCTACTCCGTAGAAACCAAAATTGAAGGGCAGATCAATCACCTGTACAACGGTGGAATTGTTTTGATCTCCTTCATCGCCGGAGGTGCCTTGATCGTTATAACCTGTGATCAGACTGCCGGAACCGCCCTGGCCGGGATGAATCTCTATCCATTCGTAGGTCGGGCAATCAGGATAAGCCGTATCTGTAACATCGTAGATAAAGTATCCGTAAGCATCCGGACCCAGAGGAGTGTTTTGCGAAGGTGTTCCCACAGGAATGTTGAAATTGACAATCTGTTCAAAACCGGTATCGTTATAGAGTCTTAGCTTGAATGGCATCTGCATTCCGGGAATCAGAAGAGCTCTGGCAAAGAGACCAAAGCCATCGATGGAAGCACCATTTGATCCAGCCGGAACCAGCCCAAAGAAGGAGACAGAATCAGTGACAACCACCAAATCATTCAGAGAGACCAGCTCACCCCAGATATCAAAAGCTCCAAAGGTGGAGCTATTGTGGATACTGACGTGGAGCGTAGCATTCTCTGCAGGATCAAGGATATTGTTACCACCTGCATTGATGCTATATGTGCCAAAATCCAGAGCTGCATTGATCGTGCCAAGATGGAAGATCGTCTCATACTGATTACCTTGATCATCCGTGAGGTTCAAAGTGAACCGGCTGTCGTGCATCGGATCAATATTGTGATTGATGCTGATCAGGTAGGCAGTCGGATTGGAGGAGTTATCAGTAGGCTCCAGATTGGGATAGCTGCTCGTGCCCTGCAAGACTGTCAAAGCAGGGTCGTTTGTGCTAAGCTGGGCAGTAATACCATTGATCGTAGCCGAGGTGCTGTTACGCACGTTTACAAATAGAGCTATGGTCTCACCGGCATTGGCAAATCCATCCCCATTACCGAAAGAGCCTTGAGTATTATCATCGAAGAAGGACTTGTCATAATAGACCAGAGAACCTGCGGATTCCACGATCATATTCATCTGAGTAGGCTTGTAATCGTGACGGCTGGCTGTCACAACGCAATCTCCACCCAAAGAGGTAGGCAGGAAGAGCGAGATAAAGCCTTCACTATTGGTAAAGCCCTTGGCTACTATAGCAGAGGAGGAATTTGACCAGACAGTGACACTCACTCCCTCGACGGGTTCACCTTGGTTATTGGTAACCGTAACATCATAGACAGAGGTGCCTGAAGGTATCGCCGGAGCAGCACTTAGCTCCAATCCACCGGGAATACCGACAAAGACTTCGACTGTGGGATCACCCATCAGGTTGCACCAGTGGGCAAAGTAATTCACCTGGTTAGGATTGGTAGCGCTATAGGTGTTATTCAGATAGAGCTTACCATTGAGGATAGCCTCTCCCATAGTCCTCATATGATAAGTGAGGATACCATCATAGATACCACCGGCAAGGGTATTATTGAACATAGTATGAGTACCGGAGGTGGACATTCCTGTAGCAGTGATGGCTCCGGCAGGACTAGCAACTGTTCCGAGGCGCATAAAGGTCTCTGAGTCGGCTGTGCCATTCAAATAATTCCCGGTTCCGCAGGTAAGAATGGTAGCATGAGGCATTTTGACGCCATTGACCAACGAACTGGACGGACTCCATCCGCTCATGCCGATATAGCCGCGATAGTTAAAGAAGCCAACACCCTGATTCACTCCGCTATTCATCGTTGAGGAATAGCCTCCGGAGTAATTCTCGATAAAGGTGTAATTGGGATTGACTTGTAGAGCCATCTCTTTGATAAACTTGTTTACATACTTGGTGGAGATACCGCTGGATGTAGGATCGCCCACCAAGACCATCCTGTTCAGCCAGGCAGCAGCCACCGGGTCGATATTGACGTTCTTTTCGTATGTATAGATCTTATTGAATAAGACTGAAAGCTGAGATAGGTTCTCTGCGGAGATACGCCCTATATAAACATCTCCGAGAGTGTCGTTACCAGCCAGATGAGTATAAGGATAATCCCCACCGCCCTGATAGCTCGACCAGGTCTCCGTCCAGCCCGGGATGGCATAAGTTCCGGTTGTATCGCCCAAAAGGATGATATAATCCGGACGAGTCTCAAGATTATTGTATTGAGCTTGTATATAGTTCTTGATCGAAGTGTTTGAGCTACCGGTCTGAGTAGTAGTTACGACGTTTACTTCGTGTCCTTTTTGCCTTTTCCAGGCGACAAACTGTGCAAGCTGCTGCAGAAATGCCTGATCAGTACTTGTGCCGTGGATCAGCAGAATACGGCTATGACGCAACTCCTGACCCAGGATACGGTAGTCGTTAAAATTACTGATGATCGAAGCATAAAGCTTCTCAAAATTGGGATCATAACCGCTGTAGCCCGGCAATTCATTGATGCCCGGCTCGTCGTTGAAACTGATCTCCAGCTCTATATTGTCATAGACTCTCAGTTCCTGAGCTCCTGCATCCCATTGCACGGGATTGATGCTGATCTGCAAGACCCTGAAATCCCTCATTATAGCCGGTTGGGAGTTCTGCATAATCCTCTGCGGATAGAGCCCAGTGCCTTCATAAGCAGCCCGGTTTACGTTAAAAGCTTCTGGTGCGGTTCCATCCGGAATCACCGGATAGGGCTTGATGCCATTTACCACGCGGTAGTTGCCGGCATTGACCCTGATCTCATAATTACCTGTGGGTGGTATGGCAATTGTCGTAGAGTAAAAGGGCAGCTCGGGATAACCGTCTTCACCGGTGAGAGACGCATCAGGCATCGAAAGCCTCTGATAATCTGTCTGAGCGATCTTTTCAGCCTGGTTGACCAATTGAGGGGTCTGCAAGCTGATCATCATACTGCCCCCGGCAGTTGATCTGACTTGCAGAGGATTTGTAGAATCCATTGCATACAGTGTAAACGCTGCCAAAAGCAGCAGGATTGTTCCGACACAAACCTTGATTTTCATCTGAATCCTTCTTTTATTCATACTAAAAAACCTGAAGCGCGTGAGGCTTCAGGTTTCTCAGCTTTGTCTCTTTATGAATGTGTTTGTTTTATCATTTGATCTTGTAAATCAGGACGCCCTGATCTCTTGCAGCGACCACTATCTGGTCGCCGTGGAATTTCGCATTGTTCGTATAGCCACAATCTGTAAGCCGCTGCTTGAGTACGGGGCTGGTAGGGCTGGTGATATCAAATAGGTAGATGCCGCCGCTATTGGAGCTAATTACTGCCAGATTACCGGAGACGTCAACCGTCGTGGCATAGCCTGTGGTATCCCAATTGCTGACCAAAACAGGTACCGCAGGATTGGAGATGTCAACGATGCTGAATCCACCTTGGCGACCTGCTATATAGGCATAATTGCCGACTACTTTGACCTTCTGGGCTTCACCGGGAATGGCAAGCTGGCCGATCAATTGTTGATTGGCTTTGTTATAGATCATCAGCCCAAGCTGTTGTGCCGCGATATAGATGTATTGATCGTTCATATCAAAACCGGAAGCAGAGGCGGGTGTGGACATATTGTCTATGGCAAAACCCATCCAGAGGTTGTTGTCATAGAGACCCTGGCGGAAGTTTCTCCCGGCAGTGAAACCCATCTCGATCTTGTTGTTGCCAATCGGGGTGGGCAGCGCAGTGAATCGCATATCGGACATATCTTGAGTGGCGCCGGTGATCCCATCGATAATCTTCAGGGTATCAGCTTGTGCCAAATCTATGATGTGGATCGTATCCACACCGTCAATCTCCGTAATGAAGAGCCGGTCATACTGGCTTACAACAGATACTTTCCTGATTCTGTAGAGAGGCTTGAATCCGCCGGTAGCTTCCTTGACTTCGGTAAACCAGCGAACATTGCCACTGGCACTGTTGATAATGGAAAAACCACCCTGATCCTGAGCAACATAAATATCATCACCCGCGATTGAAATATCCAGTGGATCTCCAACTATAGGCACAGTACGTATTAACTCCAGGACGTCATCTTGCTGGTATTGTGTGCTGCGCTTTGCACAGGCACCAAGCACCAGTAAAACAAGACCTGCTAAAACCAGAATCACTAGTCTTCGCATAACTTAAAATCCTCGCTATATATCATTTCTTGACTTCTAAATCTACATCTCTATCCTTGTGCAATTATCGTTCCGAAATATAAAAAGACAATCAAGTACAGAGCTTTTATTGCCGATTCTCAGGTTTTGGATGCTATCCTCCCTCTTTGAATAGTCTGGCAATGGCAGGGCACAGCTCTGGAGATCCCCTTGTCGTCACAAGAGGATCACTAGGGGATCACTAGGGGATCACCTGAGAATTCAAAGGGAAAGAACCAGGGAAAAGCCCGGGATCAATATCTTACTTGACAATAAAATGAAAAGCTATTTTACTGCTCACATTGAGGTTAAAATGGTATGGAAACTATAGTATTTTTGGGGATTCAAGGCAGCGGCAAAGGTACGCAAGCCCTGCTGCTAAGCCAAAAAATCCACTACCAGCATATCAATATCGGCGACTTGCTGAGAGCGCAGATAGCTGCCCAAAGCGATATTGGAAAGAGAGTTAAGTCTGTGATTGATGCGGGTAATCTGGTACAAGACGATCTGATCTTTGAGCTGATCTCCAGCTCGATCGATCCCGCTTGTCCGGGCATTATCTTCGATGGTTTCCCCAGAACAAAAGTACAGGCTGAGCATCTTCTGGAGCATTTTCGGGTGAAGACAGTCATCCTGCTCGAGCTCACTGAAAAGATCGCCCAGATCAGGATGGGAGCACGCCTCAATTGCCCGAACTGCAAAGCGACTTACAACAAGCTGAGCAAAGCGCCAAAGATCGATATGATCTGCGATGAATGCGGCTCGAACTTGGTTCAGCGGGATGATGATAGTCCCGAGGCAATCCAGAAGCGATTTGAAGAGTTCAGATTGCAGACCTTTCCTCTGATCGAGCTTTTTGAAGAGCGCCACTTACTAAAGCGGGTGCCTGCCAATGGATCGATAGAAGATATCTTTGCAGAGGTCTGCCGAAAACTGGATCTGAAGTGAAGGAAATGGACAAAGGGCCTTACGCAAGATTTCTGAAGATCACGGAAAATCTTGCCTATCCGCTGGCTATCCTGAGCTTTTTGGTGCTCTTTCTGGAGCCCATTGTAGCTTACTATACAGATTACAAGCTGGTGGAAGGGCTTACAGCCCTGGCGAATCTGGTGCTTTTGGCTCTTGTAATTCTGGGCAGATTGGCGGTAAAATCCAGCCAGCAAAAACGCCGGATCATCTTCATCGATCTGGTAATGCTGGTGATGGGCTTGATGCTCTTCTTTTACCAGGCCAAGTTTGCGGTCTTTGTGCTGCTGATCAGGCAATCCTATTTCATCATAACTTATATAATATTCAGGGCATTTGAGGGAAGGTTTTACAAGCTGTTGGCCAGCAATCCGCCGGTTACTTTGATGTTCAGCTTTTTGGCTGTGATCGCGATCGGAACTGTCTTGCTGATGTTTCCCGCCTCTTCCGCCAACGGCCAGGTTACACCCTTTGTAGATGCTTTGTTTACATCCACTTCGGCCACCTGCGTGACCGGACTGATTGTGGTGGATACCCCGAATTACTTTTCGGTCTTTGGTCAGGTCGTAATCCTGCTTTTAATTCAAATAGGCGGTTTGGGAATTATGACCATATCCACAGCCTTTGCTCTGATCTTGGGGCAGAGACTGACTCTCAAGCTGGAAAATGTGATGCACTCCGTGGTTGGAGGCACACCGTCTTTGGATCTGTTCCAGCTCTTGAAAAGCATCGTCTTGGTGACATTGATCATAGAGATCAGCGGAGCCATCGTGCTATATATGAGCTTCATTCGGGTGATGGAGCCGCTCAAAGCTTTTTGGTACTCGCTTTTCCATGCCATCTCTGCCTTTTGTAATGCAGGATTTGCCCTGTATAGCGATAATATGATGGCTTATGCCAAGAATCTGAATGTGAATCTCGCGATTACTTTATTGATCATCCTGGGAGGCCTGGGCTTTACAGTGATCATCGATATGTACCAGCATGTTACAAATCGCAGAAAACACAGGCATCTCAGCTTGCATACCAAGCTGGTCTTGGTGACCACCGCAAGCCTGCTGGCAGGAGGTATGCTGGCGTTTTATCTGGCCGAATACCACAATACTATGCGAGGCTTTACCATCCCGATGAGAGCCTTGGCATCGTGGTTCCAGTCAGTCACGACCAGAACAGCCGGATTCAATACGATCGATATCGGCGGGCTAAGCTCTGCCTCGATCTTGGTCTCACTGCTGCTGATGTTTATCGGAGCATCTCCGGGAGGTACCGGCGGTGGAGTGAAGACATCCACCTTCGCGGTCCTGATGCTTTCCATTACGAGTCTGCTGCAGGGCAAGAAAGATCTTTCCGTCTTCAATCGCAAGATCCCGCTTTCAAACTTCAGGGAATCTGCCAGTTTGATCACATTGTCGGTCTTGATCGTAGTCAGCATCATCTTTGTATTGATGTTGATCGAACCATTCCCCTTTGAGGAAATAGCCTTTGAAGCAGTCTCGGCCTTCGGTACGGTCGGGCTGTCCACGGGGATTACATCCAAGCTCTCGGTAGGTGGCAAGTTGCTCATTACATTGCTCATGTATATCGGCAGAATTGGTCCCCTCACAATGATTTACGCACTGTCTCTATCCAAAAGACAGAGCAATATAGAATTTGCAGAAGAGAAGATAGCCGTCGGCTAAGGAGTTGATATGGCGAAATATGCAGTTATCGGAATAGGAAGATTAGGATACACGGTAGCGACTATCCTGGCAGAAAACGGGATGGACGTGATTGCAATCGATAAAAACAAGGATTTGATTGATGAGATCAGCGGTAAAGTAACGACTGCTCTTTGTATAGATTCGACCGACGAATCAGCCCTCAGATCGCTGGGCTTGAATGAGGTGGATGCCGTGATCATCGGTATCGGCACCAATATCCAGGAGAGTATTCTCACCGCGGCAATCCTCAAAAAGATAGGCGTGGGAATTATCTATGCCAAGGTCGAAAGCCAGTTGCACGGAAGGATTCTGGAACTGATCGGGGTGCAGCATATCCTTTTACCCGAAGAGATGGTGGGCAATCAGCTTGCCAAATCACTGATCTCCCGCAATATCCTGGAGTATATCAATCTCTCCAGCGGTCACATTGTGGTGGAGATGGTGGTACCCAAAGCATTTGTGGGCAAGACACTGCAGGAATTGGCTTTACCAAGTGCCAGAGGCATAAACGTTATAGCAATCAAGTATAACTACCTGTCGGTCACCGAGGAAGGCAAAAACGTGATAGAAAAGCGTTTGAACGATATGCCCGGTGCTAATGACATCGTTGAGGAAGGCGACGTCCTGATCCTCTTGGGGCCCAAAGGCAATATCGATAAACTGATTTACGACACATCGGTGAAGAGGGACTAATTATGAAACAATCATTTAAAAGCCGTTTTCACATGCTGATCATAATCCTGTTTGCCATCATCGCTGTAGAAGCCCTGCTCTTGCTCTTTTCCATCTCCGGGGCGCAGCAGGTCTCGGATCTTGCCACTGATATGCAATCCATCATCATCATCTTTGTCTTTGCCATATTTGTGTATCTGATTGTGCTTTACAACTATATCCCCTATCGGGTGCACAAGGCTTTGCGCGAAGTGAGAGCCAAGATCGATGAGATCTCCAATGGCAACTACTACATAGATTTTGATTCTTCGCTCTATGATCAGGATGAGGACGTCCAAAGCCTGATCCTGGCTCTGCAAAAGATGCTGGGGATCATCATCAGATTTGATCAGGCCAAGGCGGATAAGATTTTTGAACATCATCAGAGGATAAACCAATTGATCGGTTTGCTGCCTCAATGCGTGGTCATTACCGGCATCAACGGCGATGTAATATACTGCAATGAAGTATTCAGAAAGCTCTATCCCACTATCAGCGAGATGAGCAATCTGAACGAACTGATCTTCAAGGAAAACTTTAATCGGCAACTCTTTGATACGATCCTGAATTCACTGCGCTATGGCAACAACCTTGCAGATGTGGTGATTCAGGACGAAAACTCCGTGAGAACCGTCAAGATAGACGGATCTATCATCAGAAATAGAAAAGGCGTAGGCACAGGGGCGGTATTTACCTTGGATTTTAATAAGTGAAGAATCAGAAGATCAAGATAATCTTTGATAGAACTGAGCCGGAACGCCTGGATAAGTATCTGGTCGATCTCAGGATACAAGAGCTATATAGCCGCAGCTTCATCGAAAAGCTAATAGCAGAGGATAGAATCCTTGTAAATAACGTCCCGGTCAAAAAAAGCTATCAGCTTGAAACGAATGACGAAATTGACCTCAAGCTGCCCGATCCGGAGCCGAAAGAGGTTGTTCCTCAAGACATCCCGCTGCATATTATCTATGAGGATGATGATCTGGCGATTATCAATAAACCTGCGGGTATGATTGTGCATCCGGGATTTGGAAATCCTGATCAGACCTTGGTCAATGCCATAATGTACCACTTTGGAGAAAATCTCTCCACCGGTAGGGAAGTCAACCGACCGGGGATAGTGCACAGGCTGGATCGCGGGACTTCCGGCTTGATGATTATTGCGAAGAATGACCTCATCCAATCCAAGATCAGCGATCTCTTTGCCGAGCGCAGGATCAGAAAGACTTATCTGGCAGTGAGTACAGGTGTGCCGGAGCCTTTGGAAGATAGCATCGAGACTTGTCTGACTCGTAGTATGTCCAATCCACGCAAGATCTGCGTTGCAGATGAAGGCAAGTGGGCTCTGACCCACTATCGTGCGATCAAGCTTTATCACTACTTTGCCCTGCTTGCGATTCAGCTGGAGACTGGCAGGATGCACCAGATCAGAGTGCATCTGGCACATGTAAATTACCCCATTCTGGGGGACTTGCTGTATAATACGAGACGTTATGTACACTCCATAGTGCCTGAGAATATGAAGCGGAAAGTAACTGAGCTCTTGACAACCAAGCTGCTCAGACAAGCCTTGCACGCATGGAGGTTGGAATTTGTCCATCCCCTTAGCGGTAAGCTGATCGATGTCCAGGCACCCTTGCCGGAAGATTTTATTTATTGCCTTGAATGGCTTACTAGATTCTTTGGCACCGAGCTCGATACCCAGTCCATCGATAGCGTTTTGGACAGGGAACTCAAGACCAAATACGACCCAAGAGAAGATATATGAAAGGATTTACCAGTATAGACGATGCCATCCTGGCAATCAAAGCCGGTGAGATGATTATCGTCGTGGATGACGAAAACAGAGAGAACGAAGGCGACCTCCTGATGGCAGCCGACAAGGTTAGCCCTGCCGCTGTAAACTTTATGATCACTCACGGCAAAGGATTGCTCTGTGTACCAATGGAAGAAGACAGACTCTCACGTCTGGAGATTCCCTTGATGACCAATGAGATTACAGAGCGTCACGGTACCAAATTTACCATCTCAGTGGATGCCATCGAAGGCACAACCACCGGGATCTCAGCAGCCGAGAGAGCCCTTACCATCAAGCTCCTGGCTGATCCACGCTCTCGTCCCGAGCAGTTTATGCGCCCGGGTCACATTTTCCCTCTAAGAGCCGAGAAAGGCGGTGTCCTAAAACGTGCCGGACATACAGAAGCAGCCGTTGATCTGGCTCGACTGGCAGGACTCTCCCCCATCGGGGCAATCTGTGAAATCATCCGTGAAGACGGTGAGATGGCTCGCCTTGACGACCTCTATCCCTTTGCAGAAAAGCACTCACTCAAGATGATCACAATTGCAGATCTGATTGACTACCGCAGGCACAAAGAGAAGCTCGTGAAGCAGGTCAGCAAAGCCCAGCTTCCTACCGACTACGGTATGTTTGAGATATCTACTTACATCAGCACAGTGAGTGATGAGTATCATATTGCCCTCACTATGGGCGAGATCAGCAAGGAAGAACCTATCTTGGTGAGAGTTCATTCCGAATGCCTTACCGGGGATGCTCTGCACTCCAGGCGTTGTGATTGCGGAGAGCAGCTAAAGCGTTCCTTTGAAGTAATCTCCGAGGCAGGCAAAGGCGTTATCCTCTATATGCGTCAGGAAGGACGTGGTATCGGATTGTTAAACAAGATCAAAGCTTATCACTTGCAGGATAATGGACGCGATACTGTCCAAGCTAATATCGAGCTGGGTTTTGATGCAGACCTGCGTGATTACGGCATTGGAGCTCAGATACTCAAGGATTTGGGGCTCAGAAAGATCCGCCTCCTGACAAACAATCCCAAGAAGATCATCGGACTGCAGGGCTATGGACTGGAGATTGTCGATCGCGTACCTATTGAAATACAGCCAGTCAACGACAACCTCAGCTACCTACAGACCAAGAAAGACAAGATGGGACACATCCTCAATGGCATCTGATAGCAGATACCTTTCAAGACTAATACTGTCGCTGTTTCTACTGCTATCCGGCATTATGCTCCACGCAAAAGAGCCGGTCTTTCCCGCTCCGGTGGGATTCGTAAATGACTTTGCCGGTATATTGGCAGACAGCACCAAGGTTTCAATCAACGACTGGGCTATTGAGCTCAAAGAAAAGACCGATGTAGAATATGCCATCGCTATCTTTAGTGACTTGCAGGGGATGAACGAGCTGGATTATGCCGTAAAACTCTGGGAAGCATGGAAGATAGGTAATAGCAACGACGAAGGGGTCTTGCTTGTGATGGGAGTAAACGACCGCAGAATCCGCATCGAGGTCGGCTATGGCTCCGAAGGCTATGTCACAGACGCTTTCTCATCCCAGGTATTGGGAGAGATGCGCAAATTCCTTACCAAAGGCAGTGAAGACTGGAACCAAGCCTTTATGCAGGCAAGCCTGATCATCCTGGGTCAGATTGCCGGCGAGAAAGGCGTTACCCTCACAGGGATGCCCGAATACCGCAACAAAGGCTCAGAAAGAGCTGCAGGCGGTGGTGTGGCGACCCTGGTCATCTTCATCATCCTGGTCATCGTTACGCGAGGCAGGATCTTTGAATGGCTCCTCTGGATGTCCATTCTGGGTGGACGCGGTGGCGGCACCTGGGGCGGCGGAGGTTCCTGGGGAGGAGGCGGTAAGAGCGGAGGCTCCAGCGGTGGCTTTGGCGGATTTGGTGGCTTTGGCGGTTTCGGAGGAGGCCGTTCCGGTGGTGGTGGTGCAGGAGGAGGTTTTTAATGATATTTCTCAAATCCTTATTGTTCATAGTGTGGAACGTCGCCATAGGCGTATCCCTGGTTTATCTCTTCAACTGGCTGCTCTTCAATCGTAAAGCACGTTATATCTTCAATTGGCGTATCCCGCTCACACCCGGATTCCTGGTTAGCAAAAGAGACTGGCTCTTCACCAAAGCCAAGGATATTCTGCACGACTATCTGAATCAAGCCACAGATTATGCCCGTAAAAACGGCTATCTTGCCAAGTGGGAACAAGCCATTCGGGACATAGTCTTCGAGAAGGTCTCGTTCATTGAAGACTGGCCCCTGATCCCCAGATCGATCAAATTGCAGATCAAGGGACGCTTGGCAGAAGCTGCCAAGGGAATAGCCTCATCGCTGCTTCGCAAGCTTGTGCCACATCTGATCGAGCAGTGGCGAGTGGAACATATGATCGAAGATTTTGACGAGAAGTTTAGTATCGAGTTCTTTTACGGCTACTTCAAGCAGTACGTTTACAAGCCTCTGATCTACATCTTTATGGGCTTGAACTTCCTGATTGGCGTCACCAATATGATCCTCTATCTACTATTGTCCATATTCTAATGTAAGATGCGTAAACACCGTCTCTTGCGGAAGCTACTCGGTCCCGACCTGATGAGGGCTGACAACCGCAAGCTGATCGTTCGTTTCTTTTACGTCTGCCTCTTTATACTCCTGCTGCTTCTGCTCTCCAGTTGGCTGGTCTGGCTGTTTGAGACCGATGCCAAAAGCCCCAGCATCCGCAGTTTCTGGGATGGACTCTGGTGGGCAGTAGTCACAATCGCCACAGTCGGTTATGGCGATGTCGTCCCCGGTACATCCGCCGGCAGGGTAGTCGGATACATCCTTATCGTAATGGGCTTTGTCCTGCTTTCAGTCTTCACAGGCTTAATCGCCTCGCTGTTTGTGGAAGACAAACTCAAAGGAGCCAAAGGTTTGAAACAGATCAGAACTCACAATCACATAATTATTTGCGGCTGGAACAAGACTGCCTCATCCATCCTGACAGCCCTGCAGGAAAAGAGTCCCGACAACTTGGAAATCTGCCTCGTGATGAATCAAAGCGCAGAGTTCTTTGAAAGCCTCGAAAGCCAGTATGCTGCTCTCCAACTGAAGTTTATCCGTGGCGAACCCAGCCAGGAAGAAGTGCTCAAACGTGCCTCAGTCTCTACTGCATCCCAAGTAATAGTGCTTGCAGACGAGAACCTCGACCGCCTGGTTGCAGACGACCGTAGCATCATTATTGCCAATACTTTGCAGTATATGATCGCCAAAGACAAGATCACTGTCCAACTGCTCAATCCGGATAATGTAAGCCTGCTTTCCCGCAGCGGAATCAATGACATCGTCGTTTTTGACGATATAGGAGGCTATCTCCTGGCAGATAATATCTTGGATAATAGCAGCTTATGCATCTATAGCGAACTGCTTCGCGCCAAAGACAAACATCTGCATACGATTCCCATACCGGCTGAATTCGTCGGCAAAAGCTATGGCAGTTTCTTCGATCACACCTACGCACAAAACCAAAAGCTGCTCCTGGGCTTGATCAATAAAGAACCGGTTTTGGAGCTTGATTCCATCTTTTCCGATGACACCTCCGCTATCGACCAATTCATCAAGACTACCCTGGCAAAATCCCGCAAACTACGTCCGGAAGAGCGCGCCAACATTCGGTGGAATCCATCCCGCGAGAGCTTGATCCAAGACAATGACCATGCGATTGTGATGTGAGGTAAGAGTATGATTGATATAGCATTACTTCAAAAGGTCAGGATCTTCTCAGGGCTCTATCCCCAGCAAATGCAACTCCTACAATCGATCCTCAAAGAAGCCCGCTTTTCCAAAGGCGATTACATCCTCAAAGAGGACAGCCTGGGTGATACAATCTACCTGCTTACAGAAGGTAAGGTAAAGGTCACCAAGGAATTAGTAAAAGGGATAGACGAGAATAAATCCGGCGACAAAGTGCTGGCAAGCCTTGAGGCCAGCCTCCTCCCCACCTTCGGGGAAAACGGCATTCTGGGTCACGCACCCAGAACAGCAAACGTCATTGCCGCAACGGATTGCCTCTTGTACTATATCACCAAACAGGATTTCGATCTGCTTGCCACAAAGGATGTCAACGCTGCCTATCAGATTACTCTGAATATTGCGCAGGTGCTTTCCGACCGTTTGCATAGCACCGATGAAAACCTCGTTAAGCTGGCAACCGCTCTATACATAGCTGTTCAGCAATAACTTATCCACGATCGTCGGATTAAGGCACCCCATAGGGCTCTGCTTGATAGGATGCTTGTATCCTGCTTCTATCCTGCTTGAATCCTGCATGAACATGCATGATACTACTGTCCTGCAAGGTTTTATGGATTATCGATTGAAAGGGTGGGCTGAAAGGCTGGATTGGGGAAGTTTAGGCTCCGCTACTTTCCAGGATCACGTAGGCAATGGCATAATCCTTTTCGTGGCTGAGAGATAGGTGGAGTCCGTCAATACCGTGCACGCGGACATATTCCAGGCTGGCATTGTGTAGAACGAGCTCCGGTTTGCCCAATTCATCGGAGACCACTTCGATATCTGCCCAATTGATTTTACCATCCCAGCCTGTACCAATCGCTTTCATCACAGCTTCTTTGGCAGCAAAGCGTGCAGCATAGCTTTGGTATTTTGATGCCCTTGATTCGCAATAAGCTATTTCATTTGGGGTGAAGACCTTATCCACAAAGCGGGGATTGTTTGTGATAGTGCGTTCCAATCTCGAAACCTGGATAATATCAGTGCCTATACCTTTGATCACGAGAGGTTTCCCTCCAATCTCAGGAGCATTTCCTTGAGCTCCAATCCCCCGGCATAACCGCGCAGGTTGCCGTCTTTGCCGATTACTCTGTGGCAGGGGATAATGATGGCTATGGGGTTCTTGTTGATAGCGTTACCGACTGCGCGAGAAGCCTTTGGACGGCCAATCGCCACGGCAATCTCGCTGTATGTCCGGCTCTCACCATAAGGTATTTTTAGCAGCTCTTCCCAGACCAGCTTTTGGAAGTCTGTACCCTCGGGAGCGAGAGGCAGATCAAAGCTGCTGCGACTACCTTCAAAGTATTCCTGGAGCTGCTCTTTGACTTGCTGTTCCAGAGCGGTCAGGGGACGCTGGGTCTCCTCACCTGTTCTGAAGCTCAAGGATACAATCGCATCCTCTGAGCAGATCAAATCGAGCTTGAGGCTTATCTTCATTGGTTTCATAGGCTTGCCTTGTATTAGCTTGGTATGTCTGAGCTAAAGAAAAAGCCCCAAACCAGCGGGTGGCAGGGGCTGTGAATCTGTGAATTACGCATTTAGGCAGTGAATCTTCTGCGTTCTTTGATCCTGCCGGCTTTGCCTTTGGCGCTGCGCAGGTAGAACAGCTTGGCGCGACGGACTTGACCGTGACGGACGATCTCGAGTCTGTCGATATTGGGTGAATGTTGCGGGAAAATTCTTTCCACGCCGATACCATTCGACACCTTGCGTACTGTGAAGGATTTGGAAATTCCGGCTCCACGCTTCTGTATGACGATGCCTTGGAAAACCTGAATACGCTCTTTGCTTCCTTCTTTTATTTTATAATGGACCTTGACCGTATCGCCTACGCGATAATCGGGAAAGTCGGTTCTGATTTGGTCTCTGCCGATTGTTTGCAGAATATCCATGGTTCCTCCCATTTATATTTTCGGAAGTGATGCGGTCCAGCACTATGGCAACTGCACTGCGAACAGAAAGATGATTGTAAGATCCTGTGCCCTTTATCGGCATCAGGATGTAATCCGCAGAACGGTGAATTTCTTCAGCGAGGCCATAACCGGTGCCAAACAAAAGCAGTGCCGGACGAGAGCCTGCGCAAAGTGAATCGAGATCCCCAAAGCTGATCTGCCCCGGGATCTCCCTTGCAGTGGTCGTTATTACTATGGGCTGCAACCCTTCCTGACTTGTAATCTGTGATATGAGCGCTTCGATACTCTCTTGACAAGTCACCCTGGCAAGAGCTTCCCGACGGTCGGGATTGTAGAGCAGTGCGTCGTTTGTATCCCAGAAATCGAGGATACGCCCGACCATCTCCCTTTGAAGCGGATCGGGACTGATAATAGTATAAGATTCAATACCGTAACAGGCGGCTGTTCTGGCAATATCGTGGATATCAAGATTGGCGATCGAGGTCATAATGACCTTCCCGTACTTGTTATAAACGGGGTAATGCACCAATGCCAGGTATAGCTTAGTCACGCTTGAGAAGATCCGGCCTGCGCATTCTGGTCAGCAACGAGGCTTGGTCTTTTGCCCAGGCAGTGATCTTTTTGTGATTGCCTTGCTTCAGCACTTCCGGAACACCCAATCCCATTATTTCTTCAGGACGGGTATAGCAGGGAAAGCCAAGCAAGCCATTGTAAAATGAATCACTTTCAGCAGATCCGATATCGGAAAGAACTCCCGGCAATAGCCGCGCCACTCCATCGATGAAGACCATTGCTGCCAGCTCTCCGCCTGAAACGACGTAATCTCCAATAGAGATCTCATCGCTGACGGCAAGATCGCGGACGCGCTGATCAATGTCTTTGTAGTGGCCGCAAAGGAGTATCATACGATCCAGCTTGCTGTAATGCAGCAGGATGTCCTGAGTAAGCGGTCTGCCTTGTGGGCTGAAGTAGATCACTGGAGCGGGGCCATCATCGAGAACACTATCGATTGCTTTGATGACGGGCTCTGCCTGCATAACCATTCCGGCAAAACCGCCATACGCGTAGTCATCGACTTGACGATGCTTGTTTGTGCTAAAATCACGGATATCGGTAAAGCGGAGCTCCAAAGCCTCCTGACGGATGGCTTTGCCGATCATACTGCTGCTTTTAAAGCCTTCAAAGATCCCCGGGAAGAGGGTAAGCGTGTTTATCAGCACGGCTTTAGTCCTCCTGCGGGATTAGCTCTTCCAGGTTGGTTAGCTCGATAACAGCTGCTTCGGCATCCGCGCTGCTCACAAAGTGATCAACGAAAGGTACCAAGAGCTCCTGCTCGTCCGAGCTTTCAATCTCCAGAACGTATTGGGCATTATTGTGAAAGTATGACCTGAGCGTTCCTATCTGCTTCCCCTGATGCAAAACAATTGCACCAATGAGAGCATCAAGCTCGTCGTCCTCAGATTCCATATCCTCGGGAGCAACAGCCAGAATAACTTCCCGGTGCTTCTGACGCTCCTGACGGATACCATCCTCGCGGAACTTGATCCATATCTTCTTATCAGTCTCTTTTAGTTCACTGATACTAACGTAAAACACTCTATCGCTGTTAAAGATCAGAAACACCTCATCAAGCTCCTGGAGCAAGTCCCGATACTGCGGTTTCACCATTATATGGTAATATCCATCAGCATCAAGACCGCCAAGCCTGCCTATTCCGATGAGGTCTTGAAGGTTCATTTATTCGATAATTTCGAGTTCTGCTCGTTTTCCTTGCTTGGTGCTCACTGCGTTGATGATCACACGGATAGCACCGGCAGTTCTGCCGCGCTTTCCGATCACCTTACCGATGTCGCTCTTAGCCACTCTAAGTTCATAGAGAGTAATCTTGTCTCCGGCAATCTCAGTGATGTTGACTTCGCTGGGATCATCAACCAGAGCCTTGACCATAAATTCAATAAGCTCTTTCATTTTGCACCTCTTAAGTACTAGACTTCAGTTCTCAGGCTTCTTGTTCGGCTTTCTTTTGGGCTACCTTATGCTCGTGCCAAATCTGCAGGACGCCGGCTCTGCGAAGCAGTGAGCGCACTGTATCAGTAGGCTGGGCACCGACGCTCAGCCAGTAGATGGCACGATCGGTTTCGACATTGAGCTTCAGGTCTTTCGGCTTGGGGTCGTACCAACCAACGCACTCAATATATTTGCCATCACGCTTTACGCGGGAATCGACAGCAACGATGCGATAGAAGGGTTGGTTGTTGGCACCCATCCGTCTCAATCTCAGCTTGACCATTATTTCTCCTTGTATTTCATTAACTTTTACACTTAGAGTGCCACATTTTTACGGGAACACGATTTCGTCAAGCCATTTCTTTGGAAAAATATAGGGCTTGTGTGGCAGATTGATCACGCAGGCTAAAAGATCAGCTCTGAGACATCAAATGGAATAGCTCCCCGATACTCGTAGGGCTTGGTGATTTCCATACCAAAGGCATCAATCACGACTGTTCCGCTGATTCGATAGGCAATTTCTCCCCTTACGACTCCGCCAAGAGCATTTATGATTGACTTGAAGTTGTTGATCCGCATAATCATAGTACCATTCTTGCTATAGATATCTTCTGTAAATCCAAGCTGATATTCAAGATTGGCAGTGCCCACTTTACGGTCGTTGATAAAGACCTCCGCGGGGAAATTCCTGAGCCTGAAGGACAGTCCATAAGGATTCAGGATCAAAAACTCAGATTTGACCTCTGTGGATGTAATACCCCAATCCGAGATATAAGTCCTCTGGAGGCGAAAGAGATCCTGCCCGTTTGCTGAAAACCTGGGTATCAGATCCGAGATATAATCCCTGATATTAAGCTCATAAGGCTCCTCAAAACTTATCCGCTTAGTACAACCGAGAGCTTTGCCGCGCCCTTGCCCCACTATGTAAAAGAAGACAACCTGATCGGAGTGACTGATCATCTTGGCTGTCTTGCGGGTATCCAGGACTACATTGAAGTCAATATTGGTCGATCTGGTGCCCGGAATCATAATCCTGTTGTTCATTCTGGCAGTTCCGATTGCCACTCTGTCACGATCCAAAAGCGTAAGATTGAGCTCATTCAATGTAAGCTTGTAACTATTGGGATTATTTACTTTAACACTGATCAAAAGATTAGTCTGATCCGGCGTCATCGAGGCTATCCTGATATCGTGGATCTTATCAACTGTAGGCTTCTTGAAGAGCCGGCAAGAGCTGAGAACCATCACCAATACCAGCATAATGATTATCTGAATTGATCTTTTCATTTCCTAAAATCCTTTACTTATTGTCACAAAAGCGTCTAAACCAGATTTCCTGCGCCAGGACATTGAAGAGCATCTCGGCAGGAGCTTGCTTGCCACTAAGATATTCTTTCCACTTGCGATGAATGACCGGCAGATTCCACAAGTTCCTGCGTCTGAACTCACTGGAGTGAACAATCTCCTCAATATACGGCTTTAGCGGACCCCTCATCCAGGTGCTAAAGAAGGGCGAGGAAAAGATACCCTTATCCCTGCGTTCATAGATCTCACGCGGCACGATTTCTTTCATCGCCTCGCGGTGTATGTATTTGTGCATTGGAGGTTTAATCTTGTATTCAGCAGGCAGGCTAAAGGCAAAATCTACTAGCCTGTGATCCAGGAAAGGAACCCTGCTTTCGACCGAATTAGCGCTGGACATCCGGTCTTCCAGATGCAGAAGTGTCTGGATCGATGTACTATGCAGCATATTAAAGAGGAAGTTATCCAGCCTGGAACCCTTGATATCGTGAATCTGCCCCAGAATCCCTCCCGAGGCAGCAGTACGCGCCTGCTCGATGAAATCCCGGTTAAAAGGCTCAAAGCGATAGTGGCTGAATTCCAGCTTGTAGAGTGACGATTCGGGAAGCAGCGCAGATAGTAAGACCTTGCCCAGTTTTGCTCCCATAGTTCCCGGCTTGTCACCTGATAAATAGTCTCTCAGCTCTTTCTGCAAGATCCCAAAACGCCCGGAGCGGATTTGATCCGCAAAATAGCGGTATGCAGAATGACGATAGCCGGCAAAAAGCTCGTCCGAGCCCTGTCCGGAGAGCAACACTTTGATGCCCTGCTCTCTCACAGAATGCATTACTGCCCACTGCGAGGTATATCCTGCCCGTGTCGGCAAGTCGTTGTAATATGTAACTTTATCCAGCCAATCCCAGGCATCCTGCGCCCCTGGTGAGACATAGTAAGGCTGCGAACCGGTCTGCCCCACGATAAGATCTATCCACTTCCTTTCATCCAAAGCCGGATCGTCCGAATAGAAGCTGCTAAAGGTCCGCATTCCGTGCCCTGATTGGCGATGGGCGCTACAGACAATTGCCGAGGAATCCATCCCTCCGGAAAGACTTGCCGCGATCTCCACATCGCTGCGCAGATGCAGGCTAAGGCTATCTTCAAACAAGCCCCGATAGGTCTCCACTGCTTTTTCAAAGCTGAGCCCGGACTTACCAAATGCTGCCGTATCAATTTCATAATATGCGTGGGTAGTGATCTCCCGATCCGATACGATCATATTATGCCCCGGCTTGAGAGCTCTGATCCCTTTCCAGAAAGTCTCCTCGCCATAAACCAAGAGAGAATTGATCTTCATCGAACGCCAGATCATCGGATAATTCAGCGACTTATCGATTGGCAGATCCAAGAATTGCTTCATTTCAGAGCCCCAGAAGAGCCCCTTATCCGTCTTTGCATAGTAGAAAGGCTTGATTCCAAAGCGATCCCGGGAGATGAAAAGTCTCTGCTTTTTCTGATCCCAGATCACAAATGCCCACATTCCGATGAAGTGATCTACGCAAGCATCGCCCCAATGGTGATATGCCTTGAGAATCACTTCCGTATCGGAATGTCCCGTAAAGCCATAGCCCAGGGCAGTCAATTCCCTCAGGAGTTCCTGATAGTTGTAAATCTCACCATTAAAGGTTACACTAAGCCCCAGAGCCTCATCGTGCATAGGCTGATGACCTGCCTGAGATAGCTCCAATGTAGAAAGCCTGCGAAATCCAAGACCGAGCGAAGCAGAAGCAGGTGCTGACAAGAGAGGACAGAGCTGCCGTGCCTCATCGGTTGATTGAGGACCCGAAAACGAACACGCCTTCCCGGCTGCCCGATCGATCAGCAAATAGCCTTCATCATCCGGCCCGCGATGCCGGATCGTATCCGTCATCCGTTTCAACTGATGGATATCGACTACTGCTTTGGGATCAAAGAGATAGATTCCGCTTATTCCGCACATATTAGTTTCCTTTGAGGCAGAAAAGACCGATCAGCAAAAGAGTCAAGGAAATAATTGCGCAGTCCAATCCCGCCCGTTGAGATAAGTCCTATCACTATGTGCCAGCTGCCTTTGCGCCAAAGCCCCAATCATTCCTGCTTGAATACTCTGGAGATCCCCTAGTGATCCCCTAGTGACTCCCTTGTGGCGACCAGAGGATCTCCAGAGAATTGCCCGCCCTATTCGAGAGATCTCAAAAGGCAAGCCAGCGAGCAGCAAAATTTTTGTATTGACAGCTAAAATGTGTCTTGAAAAATGATCTTACAATTACGCTAAGAAAGGAGTCGTCGTGAAAACAGAACGTTTCAACCGCATACACAGCCGTACTGAAGCGCTCTATGAAGTGCTTTCCCGAGCCATTTGGACCGACGACGAGGAGGTATTGCTACAACTATCCGTTTTTAGCGCAACATTGACACCTCTTTTCCCTGCCTCTATAGCCCGATAAGCAAAGAGGCAGAGGCTCCCCCCCCCCTATTCCCAAGAACGGATTTTTCCCCAAATCCCGGTATATTTACCGGATTTCCCTTTAATCCTGAAATAAAGAGGTGATAATGCAAGCATTAGGAAGACAGATTCTCGTAGAATTCTACGATTGTGATAAAGACATTTTGACCGATGAGCAGGCGATTCGCACCGCGATGATCGATGCCTGCAAAATCGGCAAGGCAACCGTTGTAACCGATACTTTGCACTCCTTTAGCCCTTATGGCGTGAGCGGAGTGGTGGTAATCGCCGAATCCCACGTGGCAATCCACACCTGGCCGGAGTATGGCTATGCAGCCGTGGATATCTTTACCTGTGGTGAGACGATCTCCCCCTGGGAGCTGTTTCATCACCTGAAAAAGGAATTTAAGAGCCAGCACAGCAGTAATATGGAGCTGCGCAGAGGTCTCTTTGAAAATGGCGGCAACCCGATCAAGCACAAGCCGGATGCCCTATGAACAGGTGGCATTCTGATTATCACAGCCCTCATCGCGCCCTGAGCTTTGAGGTGACTCGATCCCTCTATACTGAAAAGAGCGAGTACCAGGAGATCGAAATCCTTGAGACGCCGGAATTTGGCAAGGTGATGCTATTGGATGGAGTCCTGATGGTGACCGAAAAAGACGAATTCGTCTATCACGAGATGCTGGCACATCCCGCACTCTTCACGCATCCCAAGCCAGCCAGAGTTTTGATTATTGGTGGCGGAGATTGCGGCACTTTGAGCCGTGTACTGATGCACAAGGGAGTGGATAAGCTCGTCCAAGTCGAACTGGATGAGATGGTTACGCGAGTATCGAGAGAGTACTTTCCGGCTCTTACCGCCGCCTGCGAGGATCCCCTGGTCGAGTTGATCTTTGGTGATGGCATCAAATATCTGAGGGAGACCCAGGCGAAGTTTGACGTTATCCTGATTGATTCCACTGATCCGGTTGGTCCGGCAGAGGGCCTCTTCAGGCGTCCCTTCTTTGCTGATTGTAAAAGAGTTCTAAACGATGACGGCATCCTTTGTCTGCAATCCGAAAGCCCCTGGATCGAGGATTTGAGGCCGGTAATCAGCGAAGTCAACCGTGATCTGCATAGTCTGTTTCCGATTGTCCGGGCTTATAGCGCAGCAATCCAGACCTATCAGGCCGGGTTTTGGCTGTTTCAGATAGCTTCCCTGGCATATGATCCGTGCGATCAGGCAGTTTATGAACGGATCACCGAGGCAGGGCTCAAATGCAGTTACTATCACGCAAATCTGCATTTTAGTTCGTTCGTTTTACCGGCATTTGTAGAAAAATTACTCAATTGAGCTTGACAAGTTTCTATCTACTTGTAAGCTGTAACAAAATCAAAGGCTTGTGACCCGGGAGGTACAGATGCCGCAATACAAGACAGTTCTTAGCTTGGCGTTGATAATAGTTCTCCTCGCTGAGTTTGCTGCTATTATGGGGATTTTTTCGGAAGGCGGAGAAGGTTCTTATGAATTCACTTCGTTGCACAAGCAAAAGGTAATGATCTATGGCAGAGGTGTTTATAAGGATATGCCGGCTGAGATGGCACCTCAGGGCATAGCCCAGGATTATGTCACATTATTTCTGGGAATTCCACTGCTCTTGATTGCTTTGATCGGAGCACAGAAAGGGAATGCCCGTTCCAGATTGCTCCTGGGCGGCGTCTTGCTCTACTTCCTGGTGACTTATCTGTTTTGGCTTACGATGGCAGCTTTCAACGACCTCTTTCTGGTCTATGTCGTGATCACTTCGCTGAGTTTCTTTTCCTTCTTACTGGTACTTTTGCATCTCCCGCCCCGCAAGGTAAAGGCTACCTTTGTAAATCCGATCCCCAGAGGAGCTGCTGGAATCTTTCTGATCGTATCGGCTGTGCTCGTCGCGTCGATGTGGCTATCCAGGCTCTTGCCCCCCTTGATCCGGGGCACTGTCCCTGCGGAGCTTTACCATCTCACTACGATGATCGTGCAAGGTCTGGATCTGGCTCTTTTTTTGCCGATTGCCCTGATTAGCGGAGTCCTTTTGTATCGCAAGAATCATTGGGGATATCTTTTTGCCCCGATTTATCTGGTCTTTCTGGCGATGTTGATGACGGCGCTTTTGGCAAAGCTGGCATATATGCACATCGAAGGATATCCCTCTCCAGTGGGAGTTTACTCTCTGATTGGCTTACTTTGGGCGGGTTCAGTGTACTTTTCAGTAACTTGTCTCAAAGGAACCCGATAGGCTCGAGAGCCAATTACGCAGATGAATCAGGCATCATTTACCGGTCTTTGTGATGATGCGAATTTATAGAAGTGTTGTCAAATTTCCCCTTGGCATTAGCGCCATTGGGCAAAAAAAAGATTGACGTAAGATGGCTTAGCCTTTCGTTTGATAAAAAAATAGTAAAAGAGGTGGACAATGAGTTCTCGAATTCTTCTCGTCGATGATGACCGTTTATTGCGGGAAGTAATAGGTGAACACCTGTCTGCTTTCGGATTCGATGTGGATTTGGCAGAAGATGGCGAACATGCCTATGCCAAGTTTATGCCGGGTAAATACAAGCTGGCTATCATAGATCTTATGATGCCTGGGATGAATGGTCTGGAGCTGATGCATAAACTGCTCGAAGAAGATGATCAGATGTTTTGTCTAATTATGACCGGCTATCCCACCATTGATTCGGCTTACAAATCCATGGTTGAAGGGGCAAGTGATTATATTATCAAGCCCTTCCAGCTGATGGAGCTCATCAATATAGTACAAAAATATATCAAGTAATGGCTTATAAGATCTCTTCGGTAGCCTCTGCGGACTTTAAGGCGCAGAAGGTTGTCGGTTTTTGGAGTGATCCCCGCTTGATGACTGCGGTGGCAGGGGCTCTGGATCTTGAGCCCAAGCTGATCCTATGTTACAAAGGCGAAGAGCTTTTGGCCAGCTTGCCAATCTATGAGAAATCCCGGCTCGGTATCAAGTATCTGGTACACCCATCCTTATCATATTATCAAGCCTTGAATTTTTACTTTCCGGACAATGTTCCGGCGGCACGTCGCGGACTGGATGAGCTTGGCATCTCCAAAGAGATGGCGGTCTACCTAAAGGGCAAATATCGAAAGACTGGGATCAACCTGGCGCCTCAGAATCAGGATGTAAGGGGTTTTGTATGGTCTGGATTCCGGGCAAAACCGCTTTATACCTATACCTGGAACACCTCAGACACACCTCAAGCATTGACAGATGAGAGGAAGAAGCTGAAAGTAGCCGAATCCAGAGGCTATACACACGATGAAAGCTTTGAGCCGGAAAGTTTTATGAAGCTCTATCGGGAAATGAACCTGCGCAAAAAGCAGAATCCCGGGATCAGTATGGCAAGAATACAGGATTTCTTTGTTAGCTTACATAAGCAGGGCTTGCTAATCCAGAAGAACTTGAGGTTGGATGGCGAGATTGTAAGCGCAAACTATACCCTCGGGAATGGCAAAGGCACGGGATATACCGTCATTAGGGCATCCAAAGAGCAAGAGATGGCTTATGGAGTTAGCAGTCTGCACACGATGATCCTGCTTGAGAGCCTGGGAGATAGATACTCCGAGATAGATTTTTGCGGTGCTAATGTTGCGGATGTGGCTCGGTTTAAAGCAGCTATGGGGCTGAGTTTGAAAATATTCTTCCATATTGAGACTTGAGGTGGTCTAATTGTCCAAATTACTTATTTTTTCTAGAGTCGAGGATATATGAAAAGAATACTGGTAATGCGAGGTGGTGATTCCCCTGAGAGGGAAGTGTCTCTGAAGAGCGGAGCTGCAGTCTTGCAGGAGCTTGGCTCAATGGGATACGATATTGTAGATTTTGACCCCGCAGAATACCCTGATTTGAGTGAATTGTTGGCAGGTATAGAGCAGCATCAGCCAGATCTGATCTTTAATGCGCTGCATGGTGGCAGCGGAGAAAATGGCGAATTGGCGGCAGCATTGGAGCTTGCAGGCTGGAAGTTTACCGGCTCCGGCTCACGAGCCAGTGTGTTGGCAATGGATAAGTACGTTTCAAAGCTGATAGTACAGGCAGAAGGGCTGCTAGTGCCGGACTATGTGATGATGCGTTATGACCTCCTGGAAGACTATCAGGATAGCTCAGACTATGCAGGCTTTGTCTCAAAGCTGGGCTTGCCGATGGTCGTGAAGCCTGTCGATGCCGGCTCTTCAGTTGGAATCAGCCTGGTGGAAAAGCTTGAGCAGCTCAAACCGGCAGTGGTCGAAGCCTTTAAGTACTGTGATAGAGTGCTCGTGGAACAATACATCCCGGGGCGTGAGCTCACGGTTTCTGTGATTGCCGGCAAAGCCCTGCCGGTCGTGGAGATCAAGCCAGTCTCAGGGTGGTATGATTACGAGAATAAATACACCAAGGGCAAGACGGAGTATATTGCTCCTGCAGAGCTTAGCCCTGCCGAATCAGAGCTTCTCAAGCTCTTTGCCGAGAAGATCTGGAAGGCACACTCTCTGGCAAACTATGCCAGAATAGACTTTAGATATGATGGAAACAAAGCTTGGTTTCTGGAAGTCAATACCCTGCCGGGTATGACAGCCCTCAGCTTGGTGCCGATGGCAGCCAAGGCGCAGGGGATGAGCTTCGGAGACCTCTTGGAGAAAATAATAGAGACAGTAAATATGTGAGTTTTCGAGGAGGATACCAATGAAAACCCGTTTGTTAACATTTGTACTGCTGCTCATCTTGGGACTGCCGCTTATGGCACAGGAGATGTCGGCTACTTTCAACCCTTCCACGATTTACGTGAACAACTTTAATACAGCCAGCTTTGATCCCACTGATCCGGGTTCTCAGCCGCTATTGACCACTTTGACCATCCGCAATAACTCAGCTGAGAGCTTTGTATTTCTGCTCAAGATTGCTGTAAAATGGAACGATATTGAGCTAACCAATGCCACTTATCGCTCCAAAGAACCGATTGCTGCCAATAGCAACTTCTTTCCCCTCACAAACAGAGATCTGATCACTACATCCTCCAGTACCTACTTCAATGAAGAAGGTGTCGGCGGGATATCTCTGAACTCCGTGATCGAGAACAATGAGGTCTTAAAGAGCGCTGTCCTGGCAGGATTCTTCCCGGATGGAACAGTCAAGCTCGAAGTCTCCGTCAAGAAACTTGGCGCGGCTACTTACAGTAATCCTGCAGTCTTTTCAATCGTGGTACGCAATGCAGGCACCATAGCATTGGTCTCACCCGGCGTGCCGATCGGTCAGATTCCTCCTGAAATCAGTGTGAATCCTGTGAACTTCTTCTGGAATGCGATAATGACTGAATTCAACCAGTTTAATCTGATTATCAGAGAGTTCCCGCCTGCCAGTCCGCCTACTGCAAATACAGTTGAGACGATGGGATCGCTGTTCTATCCTCAGATGCCAAGTCCTGTGATGGGAACCAGTTTCAACGACTTCCTGCCCTTTGTGCCTGGGAATTACTATGCCTGGAAAGTGAGCACCGGTCTCTATACAGAGAGCAATCCTTTCACCCGCAATAGAGCTAATAACAGCTTGGATAGCAACTGGTTTGTCTTCCGCTATGTGACAGCAGAAGAGAGCCCTGCCAATCAAATCAATGAGCTGCTGGCTGTGCTGAGTTCACTGGGCAATCCAGATATGAATACATTGTTTAGCCAGGGCTATGCTCCCATAGGTATTGTTCAGATTGATGGACGCAGCTATTCCGGCGAAGAAGCGGTCAATCTCATCCGCAACCTGATCGGACAGAACATAGCAGTCCAGATAGGCAATTGAGGAGGTCACAATGAAGAAGATTTTGATAATCAGCTTACTGCTTGTGGCTACGATGGCTCTCTTTGCAGATAGCGCTGTGGCGTTTTTGGCTGCAAACAGAGGCCGGGTAGAGCTTGCACGCAACAACCGCAACCTCAGATTCCGTGCCGGTGAGATGCTGCAAAACAACGACCAGATCAAGACCGGTAACGAATCCTATGCTGCTTACAAGTATGTGGATGGTTCCTCTCAGGTAAGAGTCTTTGCCAACTCCATTGTAAGAGTAAGAGCAACCACTACCAATGGTTCTTTGAACAAGACTGTAGCAATCGACCGCGGCAATGTATATAGCAGAGTTACACGCAATACGGGCTCTTATAGAGTCGAGACATCAAACACTGTGGCTTCCGTGAGAGGTACAGGCTTCCTCACCAAGGTGGATGATGAAGGCTATTGCAGCTACATCGTGGAAGATGGCGAGATTGAGCTTATGATTCGCTCCACCGGTGAGCGTCACCTCGTAGGCAGAGGTAAGACTGCCACTATTGATCCTGATGGAAACGTCAACATCGCCGATAGCAGTGAAGACGATCTATCCGAACTGGACAATGCAGAAGAACAAGCCGGAGAAGAAGCCAATATCAGAACCATCCGGGTCCCCGTCCAGAATGAGACCGGTGAGATCAAGTACATCGAGATCCAGTACTAAGAACGGGATACTTAGGAATAGTGAGGAACTTATGAAGAGAACATTACTGATCGCCCTCTTGAGTATGATCGCGACACTAGCTTTGGCAGTATCGATAGATCATTTCTCACCGGGAGTATATACCTTCGGAGCAGATACGGAGCTCAGAATAAACGTCATAGATGGCTTTGACACTATCCGCGAAGTGAAGCTGGTCTGGCGCAGGACTAATGAGACTGCCTGGCGCAAGGAAAAGATGAACCTGGAATCAACCGGTGCCTACTGGTTTGTGGTGGATCTCACTGCTCGTGATCTTGGTGATTTTGATATAGAATACTACTTCGAAATCGCTCTACTGGATGGCAATATCGAGAATATCCCTGCCTTGGACGGACTGAGCCCCAAATACACTCTCAGCCCCGGCAATATGGCGGGAGAGCTTTCAGAAGCCTTCATCCTGCTGAGTGACGAGCCCAATCCCAGCCAAGGTGCAGAGTATATCCTGGCTGTCTCTTTTTATGATCTGGCCACTACCATCGATCCTGCCAGCATCAAGGTCTGGGTAGGTGGTCGCGATGTCACCAAGAGAGCTGTCATCACAGATAACTCCCTAATCTACAGAGATCCCAGCCCCACTCCAGGCAACAGGAGAGCTATGGTCTCTGCTATCGTAGATGGACGCCAGGTTCACTCGCGCCTCTGGTCCACAGACGTACCCGTAAATCCGGATCGTCCCTTCCTACCCCTTAATATCCGGGGCAACCTCAGCTTCATCTCAAACGTCTATGATCTCAATACAGCCTCTGCCAGCTCAAACCTGGTGGAATCAGTGGACGATGCCACCGGCAAGCTCGATCTTTACAGCACCTATGGCAAGCTCAATATGCAGGCAAACTTCCTGGTCTCCACTCTTGAAGACTCCAATCAACAAGCTGTAAACCGCTATACTATCGGGCTGCAACTACCAGTACTGGACGTCTTTTTAGGAGATAGCACGCCTACTCTCAGCGAGCTCAGTATGGCAAACCGCAATGTCCGCGGACTTGCAGCCAAGTTTCACACCAAGTTCTTATCCCTGAGCTGGGTTCACGGAGAAATGCTGAGAGCCACCACCAGCAGTTATGATGATGGCTTTGGCAATATCCGCAATACCGGCACATTCCGTCAGGAAGCTATCGGTGCCAGATTCCAGATGGGCAATGACCAGAGCTTTATGCTGGGTATCAATGCCATCAGAAATCGCGACCTGATCAGTTCCCTCGATCCTGCTGATTACAGCTATACCGATGCGAACAACGATACAGTCTTCACCACTACTCCCCGCGATAATGCAGTCGTCTCTCTGGATCTGCGTCTGGCAGTTCCCGAGCAGCATTTCGTGATTGGTGGAGAGATCGCAGGCTCGATGCTAAACCGCAATACTCTCCCAGGTGCTATGTCTCAACAAGAGATCGAGGACTATCTTGAGGACGATCTACCCATTAATATCGATCCTCAGGACTATGCAGAGCTCTTTGTGATCAATAAGAACATAGAGCCGATAATGCCAGGACGTGAGAACCTTGCCTGGCAAGCATATCTGCGCACCATCATCCTGAAGAATATGATCGATATCCGCTACAGCGAGACCGGCCCTGCCTACAACGCTCTCAGCACTTATTATCAGCAGAACGATACCAAGATGCTCAGCATTACGGATCAGATCAATTTCAACAACATCGTGATCCTGGCAGGCGGCTTCAATATGATGCAAGACAATCTCTCTGGTCACAAAAACGAGAGTACAAAGTCAAACTCCTGGAATGCCCAGGCTACTCTGCGCATACCCCGCTTCCCCTATCTGAAAGCATCATACTTCAATAATACCAGCCTCAACGAGCTCAATCCGGATATCAACGATCCCGCTTATGTCTTCAATCCATTTGAGCGTAAATCCGGTCAATTCAGCTTTGGTATGGGCTACAACTTTATCCAGATTCCTGTGGTGCCCACCAATCTGGACCTTACATATCGCTTTGGCGGAGATGATTCCACCACCAATGACATAATGGAATATCAGAACAGCAACAACAGCATAAACTTCTCCATTACCAACCGCTTCGTACCGGTTCCGCTGAAGACACAGATCGTCTTATCTTTGAACCAAAGCAACCGGGACGAGACAGGCAGTCCGCTGCTCTATCCCCTCTTTGAAAACCAGAATATGAATCTCCTGCTGGGGGCTGATTACTCCCTGCTGAAGAATATGCTGCGTCCTTTTGCCCGCTACAAACTGCTCAATCTGGGCGGTGATCAGGATAAGCAAAGCTACAGCACCATCAGTCTTGGCTTGGAAGCCTTCCCCATCCGGGATCTCTCCATCGGCACCGAAATAGGATTTCAAAACTACAAAAACGACGCTGATTCCAGCTTGGATTACGACAATCTGACCTGGCGTTTCGTCCTCAACCAAAGATTCTAGACCGCCTTGCCCGGGATAGCATTACTGCCTGTCCCGGGCTCTTTTTTTTGGAAGGGAATATGAAAAAGTACCGCTTTATAATCTATCCTGTTGTTATCCTGCTTTTTATCCAGATCCTCATCCAAAACAGCTTCTTCAGAGCACTGGAAAACAAAGCCCAGGATAACCTCTTTCGCTTAAGGGGAGTGCAATCAGTCTCCGACAGCATAGTGATAGTTGCCCTGGATGATGAGACCTTTAATGCACGCCAGATAAGCTGGCCCTTCCCCCGCCAGGATCACGCCCAATTGATCGAGAATCTGGTCGCAGCCGGTGCTCGCCAGATCATCTTTGATATCGAGTTTACTGAAGCCGGTGATCCTGCTGCCGATCTTGCCCTGGCAGAATCCGGCGCGCGTTATGACAAGGTCATCTTTGCCGGCAAACTGATCCGCAATTCTGCCAACGACGAACACGTTCAGATGTACCAACCAATCGAGCCGATTGTAGAACGCGGCACTGCCTGGGGCATTGTTAATATGCCTCAGGATCGCGATGGTTACGTACGTCGTTATGGCTCCTACGAGAGCTTTGGCGAGGACTATCTTTTCCCGCTGGGCATCGTCTCCATCGCCAATCACCGCAAATACCAGAGCAACTGGTACGAGCATATCAAAGTAGGCCATACACAGGTAGAAGTAGGAGGTAAGACCATCCCTCTGGATGCCGGAAACCAGACCCTGATCAATTACTTTGGCCCAGCCGGCACCTTCACGACCATCCCATATTCCCAGGTATTGGACGATTCGCTCACAGTGATGCCGGGCTATATGGGTGAGGAAACGGACGATTATTATCAACTGCGTGATAGCGGAGTCTTCCGTCATAAAACCGTCCTGATCGGTGCTACAATCGACGAGATGCACGATAAATTCCTTACTCCCTACGGGGGTGATCCCACTCCGGGAGTCGAGATCCACGCCAATTTCATCGAGATGGTGATGCAAGGCAAGTATATCCACTATCTCAATCCCCTGCTCTATCTCCTGATTGAACTGCTGCTCCTGCTGGGCTTGTGGATGCTTTTCAAGCTGCTCAAACCCCAGTTTTCAGCTATTCTGATGCTTGTGGCTATCGTCGCTCAATTCTTTATCGCCCTGCTCTGCTTCAAGAGCCTGGGCATACTGATTCCGATCGTCCAGACCGCGATCGCCATCATCCTGATCTACGTAGTCTCCCTGATTAGCCATTATCTCGATACCCAAAAGGAAAAGCGCTTTATCCGCAACGCCTTCCAGCAGTATATGGCGCCCCAATTGGTAAAGCAGCTTTTGGACAATCCTGCGAGCCTCAAGTATGGCGGTTCCCTGCAGGAAATTACTGTTCTCTTCTCCGATATCCGCTCTTTTACAACTTACTCTGAAAATCACAAACCTGAAGAGACGGTGCAGATCCTCAAAGAATATCTTACCGAGATGGTCAATGTGATCATCGCCAATCAGGGTATTGTGGATAAGTTCGTCGGTGATGAGATTATGGCGCTCTATGGCACTCCGATCAAGCTGGAAAACCACGCCTTGGCTGCCTGCAAGACTGCCCTGCAGATGCGTGAACGTCTTACGGTGCTGCAAGAACGCTGGCGCACCGAGGGACGCGAGGATTTTGATATCGGTATCGGTGTAAACACTGGTTATGCAGTGATCGGCAATCTCGGCAGCGAACAGATCTTCGATTTCACCGCCATAGGCGATACAATCAATCTGGGCGCACGTCTGGAAGGTATCAACAAGGAGTATCAGACAGAAAAGAAGATCATCATCAGCGAGTTTACCCTCGAAAAAGTAAAAGACCTGGTTGATTGCAATTACCTGGATGAAGTGAAAGTCAAAGGCAAAAACAAATCGGTCAAGATCTATGAATTAATCGGCATCAAGCCCTGACAAATATTCCGATAAACGCCTCGGAGGGCAGTCTATCGGCACAGCATCTCCCCTAGTTCTTTCTGGCTTTGGCCCAGAGAATCCCCGGGGCTCCATCCGGCTCTATCAGATCACCATCCAAGAGCCCCTGGTAGCGATAACCTTGCCTCGGAGCAGCGGTTACCCTCCAGGACAGTATTTCCATATCCTTGAAGAGCGTATCCTTTAGCAAACTCTCTGTCAGCATCTGTGGTTCTGCCTTGTGGGGAGGCTCATTGAGATTGAAGCTTCCCAGTATCATCCCTTTAGGCTTTAGTATCCTCACTAGTTCTTTACACATTGTATCCAAATGCTTTACGTGATCCAATGCATTGATAGTGAAAAGTATATCTATGGAAGCATCGGGCAACGGGATCCGATCTTCACTACATTCCAGATAGTCCATCCTGCAATTCCTGTATTGCTCCGGAAATGCCTTTTGGTAGCTGGTGGCAAGGACGTCTATGCCGATCAGGCGCTGCGCGCTGCTAATCCACTCCAGGCTGCCGCGAGGTCCGCAGCCAAAATCAGCCACCATTTTACCCTTTAGAAAGCTATCGTCCTTTTCCGCTGCAATGCCCAGCATCAATTTTTGGTAAAAGCTCTTATCAAAGTGTTTACCTTCTTTATGATAGACTTTTTTCCAGTACGATAGCTCCGCGCTATGCTTAGATTTGAATATGTAGTAGAGCTTTCTGCCACAATTCTTCAAGACTTCAGTCATAAGATTCTCCTTAGATACAATGTCCTTGGCAGAGAGATACTTGTCAATCCAATTCAGGCTTTGGACTACGCATTTCTTCCTGCTTGAATCCACTGGAGATCCCCTTGTGATCCCCTAGTGATTCCCTAGTGGCGACAAGGGGATCTCCAGAGCAGTGCCTGGGTTTTGCCAGTAGGTTCAAAGGGGGAGGACTTAACAAGGAGTAAAGAAGGGCGCTACGCGCAGTAGTGAAGTGTTGGAGTGGGGTGCTGCACTTTGTTCGCAGAATCTTGCTTAGCTATACATCCTGTCTCGTCATAACAATGTTCGCAAACCAAGCACGCTATTGTTTTGACTTATAATTCTGCCTAAGAATGCTCCGGTTTGTTCGTATCCTATACGGCAGAATTATGAGTTTAAACAATGCAAGTAGTGGTAGCCGGGATAATACGCCGGCCTTTCATTTTAACTCAAACAAAAGCCCGGCTCATCCTAAGACAAGCCGGGCATTATCTATTGCTCTTAACTGAACTTACTTTCTGGGAAGTGTATTACTGTTGATACGGGAGTGGCCGGTGGTGGGCTTGAGCGTCCAGCCGAAGGTGGGAGAATAGCTAAGTGTCGTAACCGTCCAGATATCTCCTGTATCGGTCAAACTGCCGTAATATGTCAAGGGAGAGGATGTCTCACCCTGGCGGATCACAACCACGCAATTGGTATAGATTGCATTGTTATAATCGTGATCGCTGTAGTAGTGTACCTGCACCAGATAATCACCGGGGATGATGGTATTGGTGGTGATGTTTTCCGGGCCATAACCGTTTGTATCATCCAAATCAAGTTCCAATCCGCTCTCTGTGGTAGAATTGGCATAATAGCACTTTTCGCCATTGGGATCAGTAATCCAGAAATCGACGTCAGTGCCGTTTGTATCCCAGGTAAGGGTGGCACGCAGGGCTTCGATCGGCACCTGGGAAGTGAAGTTCACAGTATCTTCAGCAGTGAGTCCGCCGGAGATGGCGATCACCGTTACAGTATGATTCACCGGTTCTGTAGATCCGGAGAGAGCTACTTGCTGGTAGAACGATCCGTTGTAGGGATTGATTTCAAACATCTGGTCGGGGTCGTTATCCACGATCAGGATGGCATTACCGAGCTGAGGATTGGCGATCTTGCCGCTAACGGTGATAACGCGATCCATGACAGGGCTGGCAATGGGAGTGATATCCACGTAAAACTCTACGGGAATCACTACTTCTCCGCTGAGATTGACCGGCATATTGTTGGCATTGAGAGTGTTCAGGTTGTAGGTAAGTATTGCATTCGCCTGCGAATAATCAACCGGCAAAGTGATCTCGGCATTGACCTGGACGGTTTGCCCAGCAGGAATGGAAATTCCCGAAGGAACAAAGCTGGTAGTGATCCCGGCAGGCATTACAAAAGAATGGATACCGGAGATATCGACCTGGCTGGTGTTCTTTACTTCGAGCCTTACCGCAGCAGTTTCGCCGGGATTGAGCATTTCGTCGTAGAAGCTTTCGCTTACGATATCATAGCTCAAGATAGTCATACTGCTGCCGATGGCAGTCACGATCACACTCTGTGTCTTGGTGTGGTTCTGATTGTCGGTTATGGTCACTGTGATGGTGTATTCCTTTTCCTCACCGGGCTTGAAGCTCATATGAGTGCCCTGTTTCACAAGGTTTGTATATGTACCGCCGGCAATAGTCCAATCAAAAGTGAGCGGGCTGCCGATGGTGGAAACGCAGCTTACATTTACGTTGACCTGGGAATTGACCATTATCACGCCTTCGGTGACGGTCATATTCTCGATAATGATGGGATTATCAGCCAGCTTGAGCAGGCGGGAGCTGTATTCATTTACCTGGTTCTGGAGGATTTGCAGGTTTTCCTGGACTCCGCGGATGAAGCCATCAGCCATTACAATGATGTTGTATTGGCCGGTGGGAAGCTGTTGCTCCAGCTCTTGGGGAGCGTTCATCACGACTGTGATGCGGGGGTCAGATTCAGGAGTGTTTGCCTTGGATATGATCAGGGTTCTGCCGCTGGTGATAGGAGGATTTCCGGTGGAATTGGCAGTAACGTTTACATCCAGAGTACCTCTATCATTGGGATCCTGGCCGGGATTCATATGCTGATTCAGCACTTCGTTCACGTATTCACCGACACCGCCGCCATAGGCATCGCCAACTGTCTTGACGCCGGTTTCACCGAGCTTAACAGCGGTCTGGGCAGTGCGGGTGCGTTCTCCTTCATCCCAATACATCACGTCGCGACGGGTATTCATCTTGATGGGATCTTCGTCGCTGAGATTGAGGTAAGAATTGAGCTTTTCCTGCGGAGTGGTACCTGCAAGCTGTTCCAGTGGGATCATCCCGTCCTGGGAGTTGTTCTCAAGGATTGATGTGCGGATTGAGGCGTCGCGGGAGTTGTTGTGCTGCTGGATCTGCTCTGCAAAAGAAGATACAATCGGGATACCGGATTCGGGATCATTCAGCACCTGGCGCAGAGATTTGCGTCCGCTCAGGACTCTCCAGCCACTGCGAACCATTCTGCCACCACCGACGACGGTATCTTTGGCCTTGGTATAGATACCATTGGCAAGATCGCCCAGGAGTCCTTTGTCCTCGCCATAGGGTACGATCGCGCCTTCGGCATCGATCAGCTGTTGAAAATGAGCCGCGGAGGCATTGCTTTGGGCTACATAGTCGTTTACCAGTGCATCGATATCGGTGATAATATCCCTGTCTCGGGTAGTGCCCATTGCGAGAATCTTGGCTTCGATCTCGTTCATCGTGCCATCACGGGTCTCAAGCCCGGTGGTCAGATTGGTCTGGTATTCCCAGTAATTACTGAGGGCTGCGGCGATAGTGAGGTCGTTATTGGGTTTTTCGTCGTCGCAAGCGGTCAAAAATATGAGAATAAGTAAAGCTATCAGGCTTAGCTTGATTCTGCTTGTCATGATGTTCTCCTTTTTCTACATTCATTGTATGGTTTGTGTTTATTCTACAATTCACGCCGGTCGCCAGGCAACCGGTGGAGCTACACATTTATAGACTGTGGGATGGGGAAACACTATACATTGCACTACTATTGCATCTTGAGGTGATTCTGTCTGGTTTTGAAATACTGTCAATCTATTTCTTTTGGGCAAGGGCTCTGGCGAGTGTGGATTGAGGGATTGTACTCTGCTTAGCTTGTCTTGGAGCTGAGTTCGCAGAGAGAAATCCGGGACTATGGAAACTTTTTGATTGACAGAAAGAGCCACTTTGAAAATTAGTAACCGAACATAAGTTTGGTAATAGATACTAAGGAATAAATAATGGTTTTATACACAATAGTGCTGATCATACACCTGCTGGTATGCATTGCGTTGGTGCTTGTCATCCTCGCGCAGACCTCCAAGGGTGGTCTGGATGCAAATCTGGGCGGTGCCGCAATGAATGTCTTCGGTGGCAGTGGTGCCTCCGCGTTCTTGCGCAAAGCTACTCAGATCCTGGGCCTTGTCTTTGTCGTTACCTGCGTCTCCATGGCTTTCCTCGTGAAAGATATGGGCTCAGTTAACGTAAACGACGTCCAAAGCCGCCAGAAGAAGATCGACGCAGCTCAGGAAGCTCCCAAGGCTCCTGCTGCTCAACCGGTTCAACCGGCTGCACAGCCCCAATAAGTTTCCCGCAGAAGTGGTGGAATTTGGCAGACACGCAAGACTAAGGATCTTGTGCCTGTAACGGGTGTGCGGGTTCGAGTCCCGCCTTCTGCACCAATCATAGCGCTCTCAATCGAGAGCGCTTTCTTTTTGGCCACAAGAATCCCTGGGCTTTCTCCAAGTATCGATTGACAAAAAGCAGTTCCCCAACGAGTATGCACGTACATTACTTTTTCAGTGAGGTATCAAGATGGCATACACAGAGCAAACACAGGCTGCCTTTAGGGAAGTCCTCGACAACCTGCAAAGCGCAGGAATCTTTAAACAAGAACGCTATATCCACTCCCTCCAGGATGCAGAGATAGAGGTGGAATTCCCTCCCGGTGCTCCACTCAAGAAGCTGATCAATATCTGCGCCAATAACTACCTGGGATTGTCCAGCCATCCTGAAGTGATCAAGGCTGCTCACGCCGGATTGGATGCAAGAGGCTATGGGATGTCATCCGTGAGGTTCATCTGCGGCACACAGGATATCCACAAAGAGCTGGAAGCAAGGGTCAGCCGGTTCCTCGGCACTGAAGATACCATCCTCTTTCCTTCCTGTTTGGATGCCAATGCGGGAGTCTTTGAAGCCATCCTTGGCGAAGAAGACGTAATGATCTCAGACCGTCTGGTGCATGCCTCCCTGATCGATGGAATCAGGCTCTGCAAAGCTGAGAAGGACACTTTCAAACACGCAGACCTCAAGCACCTCGAAGACAAACTGATCCTCCACAAAGACAAGCGCCACAAGCTGGTAATCACCGATGGTGTCTATTCAATGGATGGTGATATGGCGGATCTTGCCGGGATGGTGGAGCTCTGTGAGCGCTATGGAGCGATGCTCCTGGTGGATGATTCCCATGCCACCGGCTTCATCGGGGAGACAGGACGCGGCACTCACGAGAAGTGTGGTGTAATGGGCAAAGTGGATATCATCACCACAACCTTTGGCAAAGGTCTGGGCGGTGCTTCCGGTGGATGTGTCTCAGGGCGCAAGGAGATCGTTGAGCTCTGCCGCCAAAAAGCCAGACCATACCTCTTTTCAAATACTATCGCACCCCCGGTTGTTGCAGGAGTAATCAAAGTATTGGAGCTACTTTCTGATACCACCGAAAGACGTGACAAGCTGGAGCAAAACTCCATCTGGTGGCGCAAAAGCCTGGCTGAGGCTGGTTTTATCCTTCAACCGGGAGACACACCCATCGTGCCAGTGATGCTCTTCAATGCCAAGCTCTCCCAGGATTTTGCCCGCGATCTCTACGAAGAAGGCGTCTATGCCATCGGCTTCTTCTTCCCAGTCGTTCCACAAGGCAAAGCCCGTATCCGCACCCAGATCTCCGCTGCTCACGAGATGCACCACTTGGAAAAAGCTCTGGATGCCTTCATCAAGATAGGCAAAAAGTACGATATCCTTGGCAAGACCAAAAACGAGATCACAGATCACTACGGTCTCTGAGACTACAGATACAACAGCTTTTCTGCACCAAAGCTCCGGGAATTTGATTGACAAAAAAGCCACAGAGCTTTTGCAGGATGCACAAGATATTATCATTACGAGGTAAGCAAGCAATGTCCAAACAGATTCTTACAGACATCCGAACTCAGTTACAAGCCATTCGCGAAGCCGGCACCTACAAGACAGAGCGTGTCCTGGGCTCGCCCCAATCAGCTGATATCCGCCTCAGCGACGGCAGTAAAGTGATCAACTTTTGTGCCAACAACTATCTGGGCTTGGCAAACAATCCCGATCTGATCCAGGCAGCCAAAGAGACTATGGATTCCTGGGGCTTGGGACTGGCCTCCGTGCGCTTTATCTGCGGCACCCAAAGCATCCACAAAGAGCTGGAAGCAAAGATAGCACAATTCCTCGGAACAGAGGATACCATCCTCTTTTCCTCCTGCTTTGATGCCAATGGCGGTGTTTTTGAGCCCCTATTGGGTGACGATTCCGCCATCATCTCCGATGCTTTGAATCACGCCTCCATCATAGACGGAGTAAGGCTCTGCAAGGCTCAACGCTACCGCTATGCACATTCAAACATGGCAGAACTGGAAACAGCTCTAAAGGAATCAGCCAATGCCAAATACCGCCTGATCGTGACCGATGGCGTCTTCTCAATGGATGGCGACATTGCAAAGCTAAAGGAAATCTGCGACCTGGCAGAGCGCTACAACGCCCTCGTGATGGTCGATGATTCCCACGCTACGGGATATATTGGCGAGACCGGCCGCGGCACAGCCGAGCACTGCGGTGTGATGGGCAGGGTCGATCTGATCAGCACAACCTTTGGCAAAGCTCTGGGTGGCTCCTCCGGTGGCTGCATCTCCGGTCACAAAGAGATCATCGATCTCCTGCGCCAACGCTCGCGTCCCTACCTGTTTTCCAATACCGTCGCTCCTCCCATCGTAGGCGCAGTGATGAAGGTCCTCGAAATGCTCACAGCCAGCAATGCCCTGCGCAATATCGTGGTCGCCAATGCCAAGTATTTCCGCGACGCTATGCAAGCAGCCGGATTTGATCTGGTTCCCGGCGATACCGCAATTGTCCCTGTGATGATCTATGACGAGCCCCTGGCTGTCAAGATGGCAGATAGACTCCTTGCCGAAGGGATCTACGTGATCGGCTTTACCTATCCCGTCGTACCGCTGGGTAAAGCACGCATCCGTGTCCAGCTATCCGCTGCTCACAACAAGGCACATCTGGACAAAGCCATCGCTGCCTTCACCAAAGTAGGCAAAGAACTGGGAATCATTAAATAATACGCTATGCCAAAAGGACGGCTCTATCTGGTTCCGACCCCGGTCGGCAATCTCGGCGATATGACACTGAGGGCGATTGAAACCCTCAGGAATGTAGCCCTGATAGCCGCGGAAGATACCAGAACCGCCCGCAAACTGCTCAATCATTTTGAGATCGCTGCGCCCAAGCTGATCAGTTACCACAAATTCAGCGAAAAGAGCCGCAGCCCGGAAATACTGGGCGTTCTGACCCGTGGAGAGGATGTCGCAATCGTCTCCGATGCCGGATCGCCCGGAATTTCCGATCCTGCCGAGATCATCGTAAAAGATGCTATTGCCCGGGGCTTTGAGGTGATAGCTCTCCCCGGCGCTACAGCCCTAATCCCTGCCCTCACCGCCAGCGGCCTGCCCTGCGGAGCCTTCCTTTTTCTGGGCTTCCTCCCCACTCACAGCCGGGAACGCAAAGACATCCTCAAACAGATCAAAGACAGCCCGGTCACTGCTATCCTCTACGAAGCTCCCCACCGGCTTAGAACTACTCTAACCGAGCTATACAAAGCCATCGGCAAGCGCAAAGTCGTGATCGCACGTGAGATCAGCAAGATCTACGAGGAGTATATCCGCGGTAATCTGGATGATGTCCTTGAGGACTATCAGGTCACCGAAAAGGGTGAATTCGTTATCCTGATCGAAGCCATTGCTCCGGATTCTGCCCCTGATCCCCTAGCACTCAAGAGCCTGATCCTGGCAGAGCTGGAGAGCGGCAAAAGCCCCAGCGAGATAGTTAAAGCCCTCAGCCCCGACTACCCCAAAAACCTGATCTACAAATTGATCCTGGAGATGAAGGAGCACAAAGCTTGAAGCGTCCTTACCTGCTCTTTGATTTTGATGGCACGATTGCCAATTCCATCGACATCCTCTACAATATAATGAATCAGATGGCTCCCTCCTATGGCTGGGAAGAGATAAGCCCGGACGATTTTGAAGTGATACGTAATATGTCCGCCGCGACCATCATCCGGATGGCAGGTTTGCCCTTTTACAAAATCCCTTTCCTGATCCGTAAAGTTTTAAATGAGTACAAGAAACACCTTGCTGATCTGCATCCCTATCCGGGAATCCGTGAGATGCTGATGCAACTCAAAGACGATGGACTCAATATGGCTCTGCTCAGCTCCAATTCCCGCGCCAATGTGATGAACTTTTTGGATCGCCACGATCTGCACTATTTTGACTGGGTGGAAGGCACATCCGGGGTATTGCAAAAGCACAACCGGATCAAACGCCAGATCAGGAAACACTGCCTCGACCAAGCCTCCGTGATCTATATCGGCGACGAAAGCAGAGACATCGTTGCCTCCAAACGCTGTGGCATCAGAGTCATCTCAGTCACTTGGGGCTTTCATACAGAGCGCATTCTCAATCGCTATCAGCCGGATCACATCGTAGCAAGTCCCGCAGAAATCCCGGAGCTACTAAAGCTATAGCCCTGCTTTCGGAGAGGGATTATTGCCCGGGAACCCGTGATGGACGGGATGTAGATCTGGCAGTTTCAGATAGGAACTATGAACAATGTCAAACTTCATCACTCAAACACTCCACCACCCCGAAGCACTCCCTGCTTGAATTCACTGGAGATCCTCTGGTGATCCCCTAGTGATCCCCTAGTGGCGACAAGGGAATCGCCAGAGTAATGCCAGGGTTTTGCCTGTACTTTCAAAGGGGGAGCTTTTACAAGGAGTAAAGGAGAAAGGAGGGCATCACGCGCTGTGAGGAAGTGGTGGAAGTAGGAGCGACATCCTGTCGCTCAGTTTCTGTGCGTCAAGATGACGCACCCACAAAAGGTGCAGAAGTGACGGGCAGAGTCCTGTCGAATAGACGGCAGTGCTTCAGGATAAGTAAGCTTAGTGCCTGTAGGGGATTCATTTGAGTGTAAGATAGCAGGGAGATTGCTCTCATTCAAGGAATTTAGTCCACAGACAAATCATTGATCTTGACAAGAACTGACCTGTATTGGAATAAGCCTTGCATATAATTATAGAAAAACGAAGTCCGAAAAGGATAAAAAAATGGGAACGCAACAAGTACTAATGCTAGTGATTGGTGTCATAATCGTGGGTGTGGCTATAGCCGTAGGCATATCGATGTTTAGCGGCTCTGCGTACAATGCCAATGTCCAGGCTATCACGTCTGAACTGGCTAATATGCGGGCTCAGGCAGACCAGTACTGGAGACTCCCGGCAGATTTGGGCGGAGCCGGCCAGGATATGTTGCGTACTAATATGAATAGCTTGGGAAGCATAATGGGCTTTGAAGACAGTGGAGATGGTACTCTGAGCTACAAATCTGGCAACGGAGAGTACCGACTCTCAAACCTTACCGATACAAGTGTAACAATACTGTGTTTGGGGGCAGAGAAGAAGGGGTCAAAATACCCCTATGTAACCTACACCTTCGATTTCCTTGCGGATGGTGGAACAGTGGATATCAGCGCTGCCGAGGGCTTCTAGAACCACCAGATCTGGGCATTCGTAGCTGAATTACCTATCAGGAAACAAGTCTCTTCTCAGAGGCTTGACATATCCACTAAAACACATACTCCCAAAGCAAGATACCAATCAGTACCTCACTTCAAAGCCAACTTTTCCTACCAGGACCTTAACACCCATATTATTGCTGTTGTCATAAAGCTACACCGGCTAAATATACGTTGCTATAATACCACGACCATAGAATCTCGACTCTGAAGATAATCTGCTACGACAAGCGTTTCAGAAAATTTTTCTTATCGCTTATACATTGTTTTTCAGGGACTTACGAACCTGGTTTTGATGTTTGGAAGTTTTTCTACGCATTGGCACAATCAATGCGTTATGGTATATCAACTGCCGCACTGCGGTGGTAAAAAAAATAGTGTGAACCCAAAAAATACTCAATACAAAAAGGAGATCAACAATGGGAACTCAACAAATTCTGCTTATCGTACTGTCCGTTATCATCGTCGGTGTCGCCATCGCCGTTGGTATCACAATGTTCCGTAACCAAGCCGTAAACTCCAATGCCCAGCAGCTTGCCGCTGAAGCCACCAACATCCGTAACGAGATCGTACAGTGGTACAAGACTCCCGCCGATCAAGGTGGAGCCGGTAGAGTTGTCACAGATACCAATATCCCTGTTCTTTTTACAAGAGTCGATGCAAACGGCACCGGTTTGATCAATAAGCCCAACATTGGTACCTTCCAGGTTTACATTGCTGCTGCTGATACCGCTGTCACCATTGGTGCCCTCGGTGTTGAAAAGAAAGGTAATAACCTCCCGACTTTCGTAGTTGATTTCAATCTTGCTTCTGGTGAAGTTACCACTGCTACCCCCGACTTTGGTACTGGAATGCCAGGTAACTGATTCAGTTAGTATTTGAATCATAATTTGAATGGTCAAGATTTATCTTGACCATTCTTGTATCAGGATCAAAAGTGGAAATGGGAGGATCAAAGCTATTCATGTGATCTGTAAGCTGCAAGAAAGTATAGCCGGGATTGATGTTATCAGGAGTTTTACAGGAAATGCTCAGCAGGATCGGCTAGAAAGATTTGGGATGGATAGATGATCTTAGAGTATCGGTTCAGGGGATACGGACCGCAAGGCAAGCTGGTTCAAGGTAATTTTACCGTCAGCAGCAAGGCTGAAGCCAAGACATATATGGCAAAGCTGGCTCAGAAGTACCAGTTGCGTGTGGAATCGCTCGAGAAAAAGAAGGACTTCCTATACTCAGTTTATACTATGGGTAAGAAAGCTCCAATCAAGGGCAGACAGAGTGCCTTTACCAAGGAAGAGGTGGAAAGCGCACTTCAAAAAATGGGCTACACCAAGTTCAAGGTTAATCCGGTTCTTTTCGACTTTCCCATCAAACCATCCGGTCAGGATGTAATGATGTTTATCAAGCTCTCCACCACGATGCTCAAGGATAAGATGAGCTTTGGACGCATCCTCTCGATGCTGGCGGAAGAGCAGACAAACCGTGCTATGCGCGAAGCCCTGGTGCAGATCGAGAATCAGCTTAAAGCCGGTGGCGAGGGAAAAGAAGTCTTTATGCATTACGAGAATGTGTTTGGAAAGTTCCCTGCCTTTATGCTTGGTCTGGCTACCCGAAGCGGTAATATGGCGGATGTCTTTGAAGCTACCTCCAAATTCATCGAACGTGATATGGAGATCAAAAAGAATATCAAGAAAGCCTTGATCTCTCCGCTCTTTGCTGTGCTGGCAACTCTTGCCGCAGTCGTTTACTATGTAGTAAAAATCTTCCCCGCAACCGCGGAGCTCTTTTTGGCGTACAATATGGACCTCCCCCCGATGACTATGTTTACCCTCGATATGTCGCATTGGCTGGAGAAATGGTGGTGGATTCTGGCAGTAATGGTGCTGATCCCGATAGTCGTCATCTGGCGCTGGTGGTCCACTCACAAAGGTAGAATCTGGAGGGACCAGCATATTATCAAGCTGCCTCTGATCGGGCATCTGATCCACAAATCCAGTATAGAGATTTACTTTAGGGTATTCGGCACGATCTATGCCGGAGCCGGTGATAATATAGAGACCATCCGCACAGCTGCAGAAGCTTGTCGTAATGCCTGGATGGAGCAACAGATCAAGACGATTACCATCCCGATGATGCTGCGAGAGGGTGAATCATTTGTGCAGGCGATGGAAGCTGCCGGCATCTTTACCAAAACAGCCCTTACACGTCTTAAAACAGGACAGGAAACCGGTAATATCCTGCAGGCTGCCCAGCAGATAGCTACCTATTATGAAGCTGAAACCACATACAAGATGAATACTATGATCGAGTATATCCAGACCATCGTATCACTCTTTATCTCGATCGTGATTATGCTGCTTACCGTAGTATCGGCGGAAATCGCGACCATCTCACCTCCAACCACGATGTAGGAACTATGGCAAATCTTAGTAAATTCGGTAATTACCTGGTATTGCAAGGCTACTTTGATCTAGATACTGTAAGTCAGGCAACCAAGAAGATGGCCGAATATGGAGAGAATTCTCCCAGCAGTCTGGCAAAGATTCTCGAAGACGAGTTCAAGGCCAATCACGATCTGGTCTATGAGGCATTGGCAAAGCACTACGCTTTCCCCAAACTGGAAGTGGCTTTAGAGGATATCGACCACGCCCAGAGCGATAGCATCAAAGAACTGCTTAACAAAATCAATGAGGACTTCCGTAAAAAGCTGCTTTATCATAAGATATTCCCTTTTAGTATGATAGATAGCACCCGCGATATCCTGCAGGTTTTGGCAAGCGATCCTACGGACAAGTTGATCCAGGAAATACCTTCTCAATCTCCCTTTAAGCGGGTTGAGATATACTGGGCAAAGCTCAAGACCATCGAAGATCTGATCCAAAAGATAGCCCCGCAGAAAAATGAGTTTCTACAGCTATTGGAAGAAGCCGGAGATATCCTGGTCGATGATGGCAAGGGGGATGAACTGGATGAGGCGGCTCTGGATGAAGAGATCAACAAGAGCCTCCTGGTCAATCTCTTTGAAGGTGTCCTAATCGAAGCAGTTCGCACCGATGCCTCGGATATCCACATTATCCCAAATGGGAAATCTACTGTGGATCTCTATCTGAGAGTGGACGGTAAGCTGCAGCTTTGGCACAGGCAAGACAATACCCCCCCGGAAGCTTTTATGGCAGTGGTCAAAGACCGCAGTATCGGGGTTGATAGATTCGAGCGAGATACGGCTCAGGATGGATTTGCACAGAGATTGATCGATGAACATCTGATCCGCTTTCGTATCTCAATCCTGCCAATTGTATCTGCAGAATACGAGCGTCGGTTTGAGAGTATAGTTATCCGAGTAATAGACGACAGGAAAGTGATAGCTGATTTCAGGAAATTGGGTTTCCAGACCCAGGCAGAACAGGAATTTATCAAAGCTATCAACACCTCCAAGGGTATTGTCGTGGTAACCGGTCCCACCGGTAGCGGAAAAAGTACCACTCTGATGGCTGCCTTGCACCACATCATCGATCCTACTCTAAACGTCCTTACTTGTGAAGACCCGGTGGAATATGTGATCAAAGGAGCTCGCCAGCTCAAGATCGGGCATAGGATGAGCTTTGACCAGGCCATTCGCGCTATCCTACGCCACGATCCGGACGTCGTGATGGTGGGTGAGATCCGTGATAAAATCACGGCTGAGATAGCAGTTAAACTTGCAAATACGGGTCACTTGACTCTATCCACATTGCATACAAACGATGCTCCCTCAGCGATAGCTCGTCTCTACAAGATGGGTATCGAGCCCTTCCTCCTGGCTTATTCCATAAACATCATCATTGCTCAGCGCCTGGTAAGAAAGCTCTGTGAAAACTGCAAGCGACCGCTCTCCGCGGAACATCACGTCGCAGCCTTGGAGATGGGATTTAGCCAGGAAGAAATTGATAACGGAGTGATCTTTGAGCCTGTGGGTTGCCCCAAATGCAAAGGCGGCTACAAAGGGCGTATCAATATCGCAGAAGCGCTCTACTTCTATCCCGAAGTGCGTAATGAGATTGTAAAATCAGCTACTGATATCGATGAAGAAAGAATAAGGGCAATAGCCGAGAAACACGGGATGCTTTCGATGAGAGATTCCGGTATGGCTAGAATCCGCGAAGGTATCACCGGCATTGCCGAAGTACTATATGCCACCAGTGAGGATTAGCTTATGAATATGATGGATATGCTAATGGCTTTGATCGCAGTGGTCTTCTTTACCACAATTGCCCTGATCTACAATCAGGCAATGTGGCGTCAGGCAGATAATTTGTCAGATGCAGCTTTGATAGTGCAGGCCAGCCAGCTCTGCCATATGACACTGGATGAGATCGATGCCAAGCTCTTCAGTAAGCAGCTTGCTTTTGCCAATGTCAACACTCAATATACTTTTACTCGCACCCATAATGCGCCCCACCTCAGTACATCATTTACCATTCAGAGCGTTGCGGCAGATTGCGATTCAGTCGGAAACAACCTGGCAACACCGGTAGTGAATAATATCTATAAAAGAGTAATAGTAACGGTGAGCGGACCTTCCGGTTTGCGCCATCCAGTAAGCTTGATGCGCCTTTACACAAAGACGAATTTGAATATATGAACGTAATACTTGATCTGATCGGCTCCGCAATGATCGCCAGTCTCTTGATACTGATGATGATCACATTTCAGTATCAACTCCGGGATACAGCAGAACGTACCCTATACGCAATGCACATGATCGATCATATGGATCAGGCAGCCACCAAGCTGAACAACGTCATAGCCCTGGCAGGTATCGGTATGCCTGCGGATTCGGCAGTGGTGACGGCAGGCACAAACAGGATGGTATTTCGATCGTATTGGGATTGGGAGAATAATCAGCTTACTCCTGCTCCCCACTCCCTGGAAGTGAAAATTGTCGATACCGGTACAGAGTATGGCAAAGCCCTTACTATCGTACAAGATGGAGTCCCGCTTTCCAATCTGGGCTATATCTTTTGGATCGACGAGATCAGATTCCAATATTATAACAAGTTCGATATGGCTACCACTACAGCCCGGCAGGTTCGTGCCGCGGAGATATTTTTAACCTTCAGGAGGAATTCCCCCATGGGGGATAATCCGTCAATCCGAGCCAAGGTACAGCAGAAATGCTATTTAATGAACACCTATATGAGAGGTGCTTAGATGGGTAGATCAGTACTGATATTAGTAATCTTGATGAGTACTCTGTTTGCAGGTATCGTGATAAACCTGCAGGAAAAGATGCTCAATCTCCCCGATGTAATGGCAAGGAATATGCTTTGGAAAGAAGCCGAGAGCGTTTCCGATTATGCCCTGAGAACCGGCATTAGAAATGCGGGCTCAATGGGCTTCTCTGCACCGATAGAAGGTTATTACAACTTCACGCAGTACTTTGATGACTTCACGATCGGGCACTGCACTATTGATAGCATCAGATACAGCTTCGTTGAGAGCGCCGATCATTATAGGGCTCAGACGACAGTGAGAGCCAGCTTGCACGGGATCAATCTCACTTATCCCGCTGAAATGGCTTTTAACTACCCCATTACCGCAATCGTAGGTACGCCGAATTGCTTTTACTTTGAGATGGATCAGCCTCAGTTTCACGGTTCAAATGAGTGGATCAGGGACACATCGGGAAATGGATATACCGGACAACCTTACAATGCAGTTAGCACCCGCCCCCACGGATCGGGAGCCAATGGATGGAAGTGCGCCAGTTTGGACGGCAGTGATGACTACATCGATATCAGATGTGAGCCGGGGTGTACTGAGCATCCTGCCCTGGTCTTGACAGATGAGGTTACCTTGGTTAGTTTTGCCAAGATACGCACTGATACGAACAGCAATCAAGGCACTATTGTGTGGGTGGCGTCTGATCCATATGATAATAACTCAGCAAATGGGGCACATCCAGGCAACAACCTCAGAATCAAACCAACAGCAGCTATCTGGTACAACAGCTCCAACAGCTCAGTCCACTTTGCAGTCACTCTTAATAATGGACCTAAGACTTATGTGGAAGCTATCGTCCCTTATACCCCTCTGGGCAAATGGCCACACAACAAGGATCCCTGGCACCATTTCGGACTCACCTATAATGGCTGGACCTTAAAAGCATATATCAACGGGATAAAAAAAGCTACAGTACTTGCTCCCTCTTTTGCAGGAGTTATACCAAATCGATATGGCATTTCAGTCGGAAGAAGGGATCTGAGGACTGCCGGAACCACAAGTTCAGAATATAAGTACTTCCTAGGGCTATTGGATCAGGTGGGAATGTATAATAGGGCACTAACGGAAGCCGAGATGTATGCCTTTTATATTGGAGTCATTAGGCCGGAAAATATCCTGTATATCAGGGATTAGAGGATGTAATGGAAGAAGAAAGAACCTATCTGCTGCGTTGGTGGGCAATGATCCGGTGGTTTATTGTGGTTGTGATGTTCTCTATAGGCGTATTGCACATCAGCCTCAAAGAAAAGGTGGTGGAAACAGTCATCTTTCTGGGAGTATTTGTGGGCATCATAGCTTTGAACCTGATGTTTCAGCTCCAAGTCCGCTTGAAAAGCCAGATGGTTTTTCTCTTCCAGGTGATCCTGGATCTGATCTTTGCCACGATGGTGGTGCACCTGACGGGGGGATTATCCAGCTTCTTCGTGTGGGTCTATCTGATAGGTATCATAACTGCTTCGATAACCATCCCCAAGATTGGCGGTTTGGTGACAGGATTGGTGGGTAGTATGTCGCTTTTGGTCTTGATCCTGCTCTATCAAAACCACATACTCTCCCCTACTAATCTGGAGCAATTCGATGTGACCGGCGTAACGGTCTATATCCTGTCTTACACAGGGCTATTTTGTGGTGTTGCCTTTATCTCCAGCTATCTAAGCGACCAGCTCAACCACTACAAAAAGATTGAAGATAAGCATCGTCGCAATGAAGTAGAGCTGGACAATCTGCGTGAAAAGGCCAGAGACTATGAGAAGTACCAGCTCGAGGTCAAAGAGCTGGTCAAGGCAGTCAATGAAGTGGCTCATTTGGATCACGATATCAATACACCCCTGTGCGTGATATCCTTGTCTATATCAAGAGTTAAGAAAGTTGGAATGGAACTTGATAATGAAAACCTGAACAAGACAAGTAACGAAGTGACCGAAGCAATCAATAAAATTAGCAGCATCTTGAGAAGACTCGAGGTACTCAAAACCAATCCCCTTGTGGGATACAAGAGGGGAGGAATCTGATGCAATATCGCGTAATGGTCGTTGATGACGAACAAAACATCCGCGAGATCATCAGTGAAATGCTCACCGATGCCGGATACAGCGTAAGCCTGGCTGTCGATGGTATGGACGCACTGGAAAAGATTCAGTACGAGCAGTTTGATCTCTATATATTGGATATCTATATGCCGAGGATGAACGGCCTCGAGCTGATGGTCAAGCTCAAAGAACTGCAACCTCTGGCTGTTGTTGTGGTTACAACCGGTTTCTCCAGTATCGATGTAGCTGTAAAAGCAATCCGTAATGGAGCATTCCACTACCTTACCAAACCCATCCAGGCAGAAGAACTGATGAAGGTAGTAGCCTCTGGATTGGAGCATAAGCGCGAGCTCAACGAAGCCGGAGGCCAAGCTGCTGAAATCCAGACTGAGACCACTGAATCTATGCTGCTGCGTGGCTTTAGCCCGGAGCAGATCAGAGAGTTCAAAAGCGTTGGCAGTTTTGCTTCTTATAAAAAGGGAGATACCATACTTCTTACCGATGATCCCGGTGCTATGATCTGGGTGGAAAACGGCAGGATATCCGTAGAGTACAATGGCAATCTGATAGATACACTCAAAGCAGGAGATATCTGGGGAGAGGAGTCCTTTATCAATACAGGTACCGGTTTTACTTCCCTGATCGTTCAACAAGACAGCCAGGTACGTCACTTCTCTCGCAGGAAACTGATCGAATTCTTTACGTATCAGGATGAGACTCTCACCAAGAGATATATGATCAACCTGATCCAAAGCGTCTATGTCAAGTGGCGCAGAGCTATTTTCAAGCTCGGACTCTACAGTGGTTTCAGCCCGGGAAAGTGAGGTTTGATAAATGCCTTATGATTTGTTTAAGTCACTACAAAACTATATCCCGCCAAATTACTCCGGGATAGAATACTGCCAACAGCTCGATAAGTGGCTGGAGGAGGATAAATCCCGGGAACAGCAGGCGTATAAACTATTGAGGGAATGGCTGCTTTTGATGCGAGAGATGCATGCCTCCGATATAGATTTTGGAGCACCCGGTGCCAATAGACAAATCTGGTATCGAGTATATGGCACCAAGAAACCGATGAAGCAGTTTGGAGAATTGGAGTACTACGAATCAGCAGCAATAATCCTGAGCTGTATATCACCATCCCAAAAGCAAATCCTCTATATGAAACGGAGTGTGGATTTCTCTCTTGATCTTACTGAAGAAGGGAGAAAAGCCAGATTTCGTGGTACGGGTTACTTTGACCAAGGGTATCTTTGTTGCAACTTTAGGCGCATCAACGATGTGTTATATACCATAGACGGCCTTAGAATCCCCAAGCCAATTGCAACAAGGCTCAATCTGGGCTTTGAGAAAACAGGGCTGATCCTGATTACAGGGATCACAGGTAGTGGCAAAAGTACCACTCTCGATGCAATCATAGATATGAACAACCGGGACAATGACGGCCATATTGTGATTATCGGACACCCCATCGAATACGTCCACGACTCCAAGCGTTGTCTTGTGCGTCACAGGGAAGTAGGTGTCGATGTCCTGTCTTTTGAAGCCGGTAGTGTGGAAGCCCTGAGACAGGACCCCGATATCATAGTCATTGGTGAAATGAGGGATCCACGCACTATCGCCACTGTCCTGGAAATCACAGATAGCGGTCACAAAGCTTTTTCAACACTGCATACCAGCTCCGCTATCGATAGCATCCACAGAATTATAGCAGAATTCCCCGCAGAGGAACAAGAGCGTATTCGAAACCGTCTGGCAGACGTCCTGACAGTTATTATGTCCCAGAAACTGGTGCCGACTGTGGATGGTAAGCTGGTAATGGCAAAGGAAATCCTCTCAGTGGATGCCTCAGTCCAGGCAGCAATCAGAAACAAAAACATCGGAGAGATCTACCAGATGATGGTGGAAGGCAGGAAGCTTGGGATGACGACATTGGAACAAGACCTGCTTGAGCTATTCAAACGCGGAATCATAACGAATATCTCCGCTATGAGTTATGCCAACAACAAGAAAAGAATGATGCAGCTATTGGCTATGCCATAAGCTCGAGGTATTAGATGCAAAAGCACCCAAAACAAGCTTTCGGTATTTTCGAAGACGGACACAGCATCAGGCTCGCCCATATTATCCACGCTAACGACCAGTACTATCTGGATAGCGTAGATCGTGTAGAGCTTGAAAAACCAATCTATCACGCTCCCGAAGAAAAGCCACTTCAGGATCTGGACCTGGACTCAATGGATGAAGCTCCCGATGATGATAACCTCAAGCTGGACGACTACTCTCCCGATCTGGGCACCAATATGCAGCTCTCCCCCAGCGACAATCTCTTTGCCGCTCATCCGCTGCGCTCCGGGGTTATTGCTCTGAATGTAAACGACGAGTATATCCACAGAGTTACAGAGAATATCCCAAAGCCAAACAACCTCAAGCGCTTCATCCGTGATCTGATCCCGGCTGATATGTATCGTAAAGGCCTTTGGGAGAGCTCTTATGTGAAAGTTGGTGAGCATAAAGAGCTCTGGGTATCTCATGGCGTAAACTTGCTCCTGGACTATATACAATCCTATGAGAAACGTAGTAAGCTCCATCTATACTATCAGCTTGCGGATGCTAATGATATAGCACTTACAGACTACTTCCGCACCTTGATTGCCGGCATAGAAAAGCGTATCCTATTGGTTTATCTGGGTGAAGACTACCGCAAGATTTTCGTCTTTGAAAACGGCATCTGGGTAGATACGCTGCCCATCCAGATTACTCAGAAACACCCCGAACCCGAGATCATTTATTCAAAGCTCGCACTTGCTATAGATAGCTCCAGTTATCCTGATCCCGAGGTTATAGCTTTCTGTGGCGATTTGGTAAATGAAGAGATACTGGCGTATCTCAGATCTCAATTTGAAAACACCGAGCTCGATTTCTTGGGATTCCCCCAGCTCGTAGTCGAAAGCGAAAGAACAGAGCTCTATGACAAGAGTCACTTGGCTCATTATGCAGTTCCCATCGCTTTAGCTTTGAAAGCTCTAACTCCTGATGATCCATATTACAACAAGAGTAATTTCCTCCCCTCCAGCGTTGTAGAGGGGCAAAAGGTTTTCAAGATAGCATGGCACGGATTTATTGTGTTGATCTTGGTCTTCCTTGCCACGATGTTCTTTACCAACACTCTGCTCAAGGAAACCAGCCTCAATAAGAAGGCTAAGCGTAACAACGCAGAGCTCAGTAAGACGCTGGCTCAAAGAAGGATTGAAGCCAAAGAAATTCAAGAGATAAGGGCAAATCTGGAGAAACACCAGAAAAGCATAGAAGCTATGCAGCTTGTTTTGGATAAGAAGAATCCCTGGTCATACCTCTTGGAGCTGATCAATCGCAAGCTTGGATCAAATAGGATCAGTTGGCTCAATAATATGAGTGTGGACAAAGGCAAACTGCACCTGGCAGGAGTAACCACCAATCGCAGCAATGTAGTCGATTTTGCCGATATGCTGCCCAACTGCCAAATCCGCAAAGTAACTCATTCAAAGATCAGGTCTGTCGATCTGTGGCAATTTGAGCTTATTTCTGATTTGCCCGAAGTGGATTGGATGGCAGTAATAGAAGAGGATCTGGCTCGCTTGATGGCTTTGAAGCAATCCTATGGAGAGCAATCAGGCAGCGGTGCCCCCGGATCTGAGCAGACTAATTCGAATACCCTGCGCCCCTTCCCGCCTCAGCTACTGCTGGCAGCAAAGCCGGAGCAAGTCTCTTCAAACGATGCAGCCGTAAGAGCTTACAACGAGTTTATCGCCTCTACTCTCACCAGCAATATCTGGCAATACAGAGAGAAAGGCCAGGGATTCCTGCAGAGATTCCGCAATCATCCTCTGGGACCTATTGTAAGATGGCGCACAGCTTATAGACTCTATATTGATAAAGAGTATGATTTTGCCTCCCAATACCTCAATCCTATGCTGCAAAACCGGGATGAGTATTATAGTTACGCAGTGCTATTGGCAGCCAGAATTGAGCATGCCAAGGGATCAGATCGCTTTAGGGAGTATTACCGGATTATGAGAAACGACTTCAGCAGAAGTCCATTAAACCTTATTGTTATAGAAGATATGCGGATTCTGGGGTTGTAAAATGACTAATACTCAAAGAAATACTCTCGTTCTCTCGATACTTCTGATACTGCTCCTCGTATTTGGTTTTGCCCAAACCCGCAGATTACGCAAAGGCACAGCGGAACTGGATGCTGAAAACAAAGATATGCAATCCAAGATCACTCTCCTGGAGTATCAGCTGAGTAAAATTGACTCTCTGCGCTATGAATATGAGATCCAGCAACAGCTCTTGGCACAGCAGAGCAAGATCATCATCAGCGAAGATAGTCCCAGCATCACCTATGAATATCTTCTTAAGTTACTGGGCTGGATGCGCCGCCAAATGATCTTCGATTTCGCTATGGTAGATCAAAAGAGCCAGGAAAGCGGATGGCACGAATATGTAATCAGTGGACGCTCAAACTATCTGGATGTCTTGAGATTGACCCATAATATCGAGCATCAAAGAGCAGTGCTCACTGTGGAGGAGCTGACCATTGGGACAGACCAGGTCGCCCACAGCGATTCCGTGTCTTTCTCGATGATTGTAAGAACTCACTTTGCCGATGGTGGCAAACCCGCAGCAGAACTCACCAAGAAAGACCTCCCAAATCTTTATCTGGGATACAATTCCTTCAAATCCCGCATTTATGACACCCCGCCCGATCGTGAGTATGCTCCCGGTCTGCTGAGGCTGGATCGTGCCAGCTTGATGGCTCTCACCGAAAGCAAGATTTTCGTAAGAGACGATCAGCGAGTAATCAAGATTCTCGCCGTGGGCGATCCTATCGCAGGCGGATACTTATATTCAATTGACGTAGCCGAAGGCAAAGCGGTATTCAAGGTCGATACCTACGGCATAATGGAAAATAAATCTTTGTATCTAAATCCCCCAACTGCTAACTGAGGAATATAATGAAGAAGCTAATACTTATTTGTTCGATCATCCTGGCACTGAGCATTCTGACCCCGGATCTGCAAGCGCAAAACTCTACTGTCTCAATGTCCGAAAGGACCCATATCAACGACGCGGTAATCATCCTGGATAGCTTCAGTGTCCGCGAAACATCCAAGCGTGTCCTAAACCTCAGCAGCTTCAATGAGCTCATTGGCGTGCCCGTAAGCAATCTTCCCTGGCGTACGGCTATGGATTTGATAGCGCTGAGGAACAACCTGGTGATCACAGACGCAGCAGGCTACATTGCATTTTCCAGCCCTGCCCCAAAGACCACAGCCGAGGCTGCAGAGGCTGTAAATTCCATTGGCACAAACAAACAAGTACGCATCAAGGCAGTTGCTCTGGTCGCCGATAAAGCATTTATGCAGTCCCTTGGTATCGATTGGTCAACCCTACTAAATGGTTCCGTAAATATCGATGTGAATTTTACCGGCGCTCAAAACGTCCCCGGCAGCATCTTTGGAATTGGAGCAAACCGGATCACCACCTGGCAAGGCAATACCATAGAAGTTAACACATTGCTGCGTACTATCGAAAACGAACAGAAGGGCACCATCATTGCCCAACCCGTTATTATGGTAAATTCCGGCAGCAGAGGCTATATACAGGTCGGTCAGGACATCTCGGTAAAGACTGTGGATGAAGCAGGCAATACCACCGATGAATTCTTTGCCACCGGTGTGATCTTGGATGTGCAGCCTACCATCATCAACGTAGAAGGCCAGGATCTGGTGCATCTGATCCTCAGCATCGAGCGTTCCTCCGGTACTCCCGGTAACGTAAGCACCATCATAAACCGCAGTAAGTCCACCACCGAGCTTGTGCTATACAACGGCGAAGAAACCGTAATCGGCGGTCTTTATGATACAGATGAAACCCGTGTCCGTGGAGGCATCCCGATTCTCAAGGATTTGCCCTGGTGGGTATTGGGAATCCGTTATCTCACAGGTTATTACAAATACGAGCGCAAAGAGCGCGAACTGCTGATAATGCTCAAGGTCGATATTGTCGAGGATGCAGTCAGCCGCTCAAATCGTGCCCGCGAAGCAGCTCTGCGTAGTGCGGAGGAGCAAAAGTAAACCGGTCTTGATGGAGTAAAGAGGATCATGAGAGTTACAACCCGCCTGCTGATCCTCTTTATTGCCATCGGTTTTGCCTTTCTGGCATACTTCTATCTCTTTGTCCATTACAAAAACACCGAAACCCGCATCCTGCTCGAATACGACCAGATGCAACGCAAGCAATCCATCGATGCTGTCTTCAAGATAAACAAATCCACAGAGCTACAAGTTCTTAGCGACTACAGCAGCCGTGATGAACTGATCAATTACGTAGCAAATCCCAGCCTCAATTGGGCACGCAGAAACCTCGATCCGATGATAGAAGTTTACGACTTTTCAATCGTGCAGATCTACGATACAAACAAAGAATTGCTGTACTCAAATGAGGCAGAAAACCATTCCAATCTAAAGCAATACCGCTTGGAACCGGCAATGCTGGACAGCCTCAATAGCAAGCGCAATCTCGATCTCTCCAGCGCCTATGGCAGCAACTTGCTCTCACTCAGCGCCTCCGCAATTCACACAGCGGCAGATAGTCTGGTATCCAGCCCATTGGGCTACATTGTCGTGGGAAAGATCTGGGACAACAAGTTCTTTACTGATATTGCCAAATCCCTCAGCTATGACCTGGCTGTCACCTCAATCGAGCCAACAATCGATAATCCTCCGGATATCCAATCCAATATCAGGATAGTGTACCGGATAGCAGATTGGAAAGGCAATCCGGTGGTATGGCTTACTTTCTATGTGATCAATACCAGTCTCAAAGATATTCAGTATCTGGGGCGGCAGGTGATCTTTGTGACGGGAGCCTTCATTGTTCTCTTTTTCCTGATCCAATTTGTTCTGATCGAGCAGTGGATTACAGTCCCGCTCAAAATCCTTTCCAAAAGCCTCAAGGAAAATAGAGTCGATGTGCTGGATAGGGTGCGCGGAAACGATAGTGAATTCTCCATCCTGGGAAATCTGATCGAGCAGTTCTTTGAGCAAAAAGCCACCCTTACCCGCGAGATTGAGACACGTGAACGCACTCAGGTGCAATTACGCGAGATCGAAGAGCAGACCCTCACGATCTTCCTTACCTCCCCGGAATCCATAGTGGTTACAGATCTGGAAGGCAGAGTGCTTACTGCCAACGACGAGACCTTCCACCTCTTTGGTCTGCCGGAATATGTAAAGGAGCATCCCGGCTTTTCCTTCCTCGATTACATTGATCCCATCTCCCGCGATGATATGGAAAGCCTGATCCAAAACCTGATCAATGGAGAGGATATTCGCAATCGGGAATACCAGGCATTACGTGCCGATGGCTCCAGTTTTACCGCTCTGATCAGTGCTTCGCTGATCAAGAATGCCCAGCAAGTACCGGTAAGAATCATCCTGATTACCCGCGATCTGACTGAGATCAAAAGCCTCGAACTTCAGCTCCTCCAAGCCCAAAAAATGGAATCACTGGGTACACTTGCCGGCGGCATTGCCCACGATTTTAATAATATTATGACCATTATTGCCGGCTACATAGCTGTATCCTCCGCCAAGATAGACGGGCATACGGAAGCACAGGACGATCTGGATGAAGCTCTCAAAGCTTGCCTCAGGGCAAAGAACCTGATCTCCAAGATCCTTACCTTCAGCCGCAATTCCGAAAAGCTGATCCAAAGCGTATCCATCGCTGAGATCCTGGAAGAATCCCTGCCTATGATACGTGCCTCAATTCCTACGATTATCGAGATTTCCACCGATATCCAGAGCCGCAAAAACTGCCTCGCCGACCCCACGGAGATCCAGCAAGTACTGATCAATCTCAGCTCCAATTCATTCTACGCGATGCGAAAGGGTGGAGGCAACCTTACCTTCAGCGTTCGTGATGTCCCGGGATTTGAGCTGATAGGGCTCGACCCTGAAGTGAAGATCGACAAAGACTACATCCAGCTATGTGTTTCGGACACGGGGAGCGGTATCCAGCAAGATATCTTCAGCCGCATATTTGATCCCTACTTCAGCACCAAGACCACCGGTGAAGGTACGGGCCTGGGGCTCTCGATCGTTCACGGCATTGTCAAAAACAGCGGTGGCTTTATCAGCGTACACAGCGTAGTCGAAGAAGGAACCCAGTTTAATATCTACCTACCCGTGGTGGATTCTTCCGCTATCCCTGCCAAATCGCATCCTACCCCCAGCTATCCCTTTGTCCCTGCCCGGATTATGTTTGTCGATGACGAAGTCTCGCTTACGGAGCTCTTTGGCGAGTCCCTTACCGGGGCGGGTTATGCTGTGGATGTCTATAGCGATAGTAAATTGGCTTTTGCAGCTTTTGAAGCTGCTCCCCAGAGCTATGATCTGGTCATTGCCGATGTCACAATGCCCATCCTGGATGGCATCAAGCTTGCCGGTATGATCCGTGCAATTAGCGATATACCAATCATTCTGTACACCGGTTACTCGGTCTATAATATGAAGAGCGAGATGGAAAGCATCTCTGTAAACCGCATCCTCAGCAAGCCGATCCTGCCTGCGGATATGATCAATTCAGTCAAAGAAGTGCTTCACGAAAGATCCCGTAACTAAGCATCCCATCGATGATCTTTCTTGCTTTTATCTACAATCCTCTCTCCACGCTGGTATTGGGCATTGTCTTTATTATACTCAATATCCTCGATGCTCACAGCACCTGGTGCGTGCTAAGACCATATCATTACCATCGCGAACGCAATCCTGTGGCACGCTGGATCTTCCGCAAGCTTGGCCTGATACGTGGAATCTTTGCCTTCAAAGCTATCCTGATCTTGGGGCTGTCTGCCGCCACAGGCTTTTACACAGCCTATGATCCCCTCACCATCAATATCGTCCTGATCGTTGCCAATCTGGTCTTCACCTGGGTAGTCTGGCATAATTACAATATCCACAGAAAGATAAGAAAGGCGTTCTGAGACCATTTCTCAGGAACGATTTTTCAGATAGCAAGCTTAACCTTTATCAACCACCCTGAGTTTGGATGCCATCTTCTCAAAATATGTCCAGAGCGTCCATTTTGTTATTATTTCTCTCCCTCCCCCATTGGATACTGAGGAGATCCCCTAGTGATCCCCTAGTAATCCCCTAGTGGCGACAAGGGAATCACCAGAGCAGTGCCGGGGTTTTGCCAGTGGGTTCAAAAGGGGAGAATTTAACAAGGAGTAAAAGAGAGAGGAGTTTTCTTTACCACAGAGATAGCGCTGGGCGCTACGCGCCGTGGAGATGTGATGGAGTGAATGAGTGGTGTTGTGGGAACGACATCCTGTCGCTCGGTAGGACTGTGCGTCAGGATGACGCACCCACAACCTCACCACTTCCACATTTCCCCACCACTCCAAAACGGATTTCTTGACAAATCCGGCTATCGTACCAGGATAAGCTTGAGGTGAATATGACGCATAATCTCAAAGCTTTGATTCTGGACGCTGCAACAGGATTTTACACGATAAAACGCTATCCCTTGGGAGAGTTCTTTGGCCCGGTGGATCTGGGCTTGCATTTGGCAGGCAAGCACAATGCCATCAGTATGGGCGTGGGGATTTTCGCCGGCTCGATCATACCTGGCTCAAACCGGCTGGTCGTAACAGGCTTTTCCCCTGCCTGGGGCGGTTTTTACGTTTCCTCGATGGGCGGTGCTGGCCTGGTCTTTGACGATCTGGGTATCAATCTGCTCTCGATTATCGGCAAGTCAGCCCAACCATCAGTCCTGATCCTGAACCGTCAGCACGGCGAAGAGATCGAGGTAAGCCTGGAGCCTCTCCCCGTCACCAAGATCTGGGATGAAGGAGAAAAGGGCGTCTATGCTATGCTGGAACACGTTCATACCCATTACTCCCATCTCTACGAATATACCCCCAGAATACTGGCAGTAGGCCCGGCAGCGAGATATGCGGATTGCGGTGGAATCGTCTCTGCGCCTATACGCAATGGTAAACTCACCGATGTCGATACATGGGCAGGACGCGGTGGAATGGGTTCCAAACTCTATCAGCAGCACGGTATCTGCGCGGTAATCTATGGCGGTACGCATATCGATGAGGACTTTCGCGATAGCAAGGTGGCAGACGAGTGGTTTCAGGCACGCTATGAACAAAAGATGATGGCAAAGGATCTGGAAGCCACAAAGAAGTATCGCTTTGATCCTGATTTTGATACCGGCGGCACTTTCGGAGTGAATTATGCCAAAAATGCCTCCACTCTGCTGGCTTTTAACTACCGCAGCATCTACTGGGATGAACAGCAACGCCGGGAATTTCACAAGCAGCATATTGAAGATCACTACCTCAAGCAGTTCAATAGCGAGACGATCGCAACCAAGCAATTTTCCAATTGCGGAGAGCCTTGCGTAGCAGTCTGCAAAAAGAATAATGGCAAGTATAAGAAGGATTATGAGCCATACCAGACCTTGGGGCCTTTGATCGGAATCTTTGATCAGCGAGCAGCGGAGAAGGTAAATCGCAAGGCGGATAGCCTGGGCTTTGATGCGATCTCGATCGGTGGATTCATCAGTTGGGCTTTCGACTGCCTCGATAGCGGTTTGATCGAGCCGGATGATCTGGGGATTAGTGGTATGCCTCGCTGGGACATAGCAGAATTTGATGCTGTGCAGGATTCGATGCATAATGCTATGCTTGCTATAGAGATATTGGATAATTGCGTGGGCAAGGAACGCAAAATAGATCTGGCTGATGGGGCCAGGAAGTATGTGCGCAGGATGTCCCGGCAAAAGCAGGCACGTCTAAAAGACAAGTTTCTGATCAATTCCTTTGCGCGTAATGGCTGGATGGTGCCAAATCAGTACTGGGTACCGGGCGTGCTCTCTCCGATGCCGGCTATGGGCAGGTATTATATGCACTATGCACAGCAGTACTTTCCGCCTCGGCTTCTGGGAAAGATCAATGTGGACAGGATGAAGGCAGAGCTGGAGCTGGATAATCTGGGTATATGCCGTTTTCACCGAGCTTGGGCGGAAGAGATGATTCCACTGATCATTGAGAAGCTGCACGGAAAAGCGCAGGATTTGGAGCTCAATACCCACGTTACCGCCCGCAGGATCAATTGCCGTAATGCCTCAGTTATGTGGGAATCGAGCCTGGCGACAGATTACATTGTGAGCTATCTGAAGCGTTGCAAAAATGAATCGGATAGGGCTTTGCCGGAGCTGGACGACTGGCTGAAACGCTTTGAGGATGATCCCCGGGAGGCATCGCTCTCCTATTGGTATGAGATCCGCAAGGGCATAGATGAAAGTCTTTTTAGCGAGTTTGAGTATCAAAAACAACCGGATGGGCATTAAGTCTTTGCATCTGGTCATTTTAAGCTTGACATAATGAAAGTTTGCGCCACAGAGTAAACAGTCTTGTAAGTCACTATCAGGAATCGAGATAGCATTGATATCCCGCTTTTGTGGCTCAGGAATGGATTCACCTTTATTTACAGGCTCAATAAGGAGTTAATATGATTTCAGAGAAATTGATCCCAATTATTCAGGATTCGCTTAAGACCTATTGGGACAAACCCGCTTTTACAGATTATCCCGGTCCGGCACTTAGTTATGGCGACGTCGCCAAGCAGATTGTATGGCTGCACAGGCTTTTCAAGACTTGCGGCGTTAAGAAGGGCGACAAGATCGCTTTGGCAGGTAAAAACTGCAGCAATTGGGCAATCGTCTGGATGGCAGCAGTCTCCTATGGAGCAGTGATAGTACCAATCCTGGCAAATTTCTCTGCAGATGAGATGCAGCATATCGTCAATCACAGCGAAGCGGTCATCTTCTTTGTAAGCAAGGATAAAAACGATACCATTGATGACGACGCGATCACAGCCTGCAAGTATATCCTGTGTCTGGACAATTTTAGCATTTTACAGAATCGGGTGGATGGACGAAAGGAACTCATCAAGCCCTTGCACGAACTGGATGATATCAACAGGATGAGCAAGGAAAGCCTGAGTTTTGAAGACGTCTGCGACAATGAAGATATGGGCGCGATCATCTATACTTCGGGCACAACAGGATTTTCAAAGGGTGTGATGCTGCCGCATCGGAGTCTCTTGGCTAATCTTTTGGTCGCAACAGAGAAATTGCTCTTTAAGGTCGGAGCAAAGGTGATTGCTTTCCTGCCTTTGGCACACGCTTATGCCTGCAGTTTTGATCTGGTCTATCCCTTTACCCGTGGTAACCATATCAACTTTATGGATCGTATCCCAACCCCCAAGGTGCTGCTGGCAGCTATGCAGGATCTCAAACCCAATATCGTGCTTGTGGTGCCACTATTGGTGGAAAAGATTTACAAGAAACAGCTTCAGCCTACTTTGGAGCAGCCAAAGATCAAAGCTATGCTGAAAGTGCCGCTTTTGAACAAGGTGATCAAAAACAAGATTCGCGACAAGCTGGTGGCGGCATTTGGCGGACAGATCACTGAGCTGGTGGCTGGTGGTGCGCCGATGAATGCTGAGGTGGAACAGTTTATGAAGCTAATCCGCTTCCCGGTCACGATCGGTTATGGTATGACCGAGTGCGGCCCTCTGATCTCCTATTGCAGATGGTTTGAACACCGCTATGAATCAAGCGGCAAGACGATCAGATTCCTCACAGCGAAGGTCAATTCGCCTGATCCGCAGAAGATACCGGGCGAGATAATGATCAAGGGAGATCAAGTCTTCCTGGGTTATTACAAAAATCCGGAAGCGACTGCAGAGGTGCTGCGTGATGGTTGGCTCTATACCGGAGATATCGGGACAATAGATAAGGACGATTTCATCTATATCCGCGGACGCAGCAAGAACGTTATCCTGGGACCTGGCGGTGAGAATATCTATCCGGAGCTCGTGGAGCAAAAGCTGAACAACCTTCCCTATGTGGGAGAATCGCTTGTCCTCGAGCGCAATGGAGCAATCTATGCTCTGGTTTATCCGGATATTGAAGCGCTCGATACAGATAAAGTGCCGGAAAGCAAGATCGCTGAGATTATGGAAAGTAATCGCAAAGAAGCAAATACAGCTTTGGCGAGCTTCTCCAGGATAGCCAAGGTGGAGATTGTCAACGAGCCTTTCCAAAAGACTCCCACTCAGAAGATCAAGCGTTATTTATATCGCTGATAATAATAGGTTTGACAAAACAAGCCCGGAAATAAATCTGGAATTTATGCCCCTTGGCTTTCCTTGGGGCAGTTTTTTGATTAGATTATGTTTGGAGATATAGCTATGAATAAATGCATCGAAGATTTACTGAGTTTCCTGGATAATTCACCCACCAGCTACCATGCGGGGATACAGATCCGTAATCGCCTGGAAGCGGCAGGTTTTGTAGCTCTGGACGAGAAGCAGGCTTTCACTTTGAAACAGGGTGGAAAGTATTATATCAGCCGGTTTGATACGGCTGTGATAGCTTTTACGATCGGTACGGAGCCTTTGGCACAGACAGGATACAGCCTGGCTGCCAGCCACATAGACAGCCCTCTGCTCAAGGTCAAAAGGCAGAGCCTCAAGATCGACAAAGGTATCTGCAAGATCGGCACAGAAGTCTATGGAGGCCCCATTATCTCGGGCTGGCTGGACAGAGAGCTTTCACTGGCAGGCAGAGTGATCATCAAGAACAGCGATGGCACATACAGTCCTCATCTGATAGATCTGAAACGTCCTGTGGCTATCATACCCAATGCAGCCATCCATCTCAATCGCGAGATCAACAAGGGTTTTGAATACAACAAGCAGAATCACCTGCAAGCTATCCTTGCCACCGATTCGATGGCATCCAATCCACTGCTGGCGGCAATAGCGGAAGAGCTGCAGGTCAGCCCGGAGCAGATTACCGATATGGATCTCTTTTTGTACGATCCCAGACCCGCCGAGTTGATCGGGCTGGATCGCGATATGATAGCTTCCGGCAGGCTGGATAATCTCGCTATGACCCACGCCATCCTGAGTGGTATCACCAATGTAGAGCCCGGCAAAGGCACGAACGTAGCTGTCTTTTATGATCACGAAGAGATAGGCAGCCGTACTCCTCAGGGGGCTATGTCCTCTCTATTGACAGAGGTCTTGGAAAGAGTATCTCTGGCTTTGGAGCTTTCCCGCGAGGAGCACTATATGGCACTAAGAAATTCCTATCTGATTTCTGCCGATATGGCTCACGCGTATCATCCCAGTTATGCAGAAAAGTATGATCACGACTATCTGGCGATAATGAACAAAGGCCCAGTGATCAAGCTCAATGCGGACTTCCGCTACAGCTCCACTGCTGATACATCGCTCAGGTTTATCCAAACCTGCGACCAAGCCGGCATCAAGTACCAAAGGTTTGTAGTTCGTGCCGATATGCCTTGCGGCTCGACCGTTGGTCCTTTGGTTGCAGCAGAGCTGGGTGTTGCAGCGGTGGATATTGGTAACCCAATGTGGGCTATGCACTCAATCCGAGAGACTTCCGGCACTCAGGACCACAAAGCCCTGATCAAGGTGCTTCAGACTTATTATTCATAAAAAAAAAGATATACAAGGAGTAATCCCCAATGGCAGTTTTCAAACCCTTTAAAGCAGTGCGCCCGGTTCCCGAGAAAGCGGCTCATATTGCTTCCCTACCCTATGATGTGATGGATTCAGACGAAGCCAGGATCGAAGTCGCCAAGTATCCTCTCAGCTTCCTGCACGTGGAAAAGCCGGAGGTTGATCTCCCCCTCGGTACAGATCTGTATGATCCGGCTGTTTATGCCAAGGCCAAAGAAAACCTCTATGGCTACATCGAGCGTGGTGATATGATCCAAGACGAAAAGCCAATGTTTTACATCTACAAGCAGGTGATGGACGGACGTGCACAATACGGCTTGGTTGGTCTTGCCTCGGTCGATGAGTATATGAACGGTATCATCAAAAAGCACGAGCTTACCCGTGCGGAGAAGGAAGCCGATCGTATCCGCCACGTTGATATCTGTGATGCTCACTCTTCTCCGGTCTTCTTTACCTACCGTCATCAGAACGTGATAGACGAACTGGTGGAGCGCATCACCAAGAGCACAGTGGCTCAATATGACTTTGTGACAGACGACAATATCGGCCACACTCTGTGGCTGGTTTCTGATCCCAAGGACATCGATATCATCCAGCAAGCTTTTGCCAATATGGAATATCTCTATGTCGCAGATGGTCACCACCGCACAGCCAGCGCTGCCAAAGTCGGCCTGGTTCGCAGGGAGCAATTTCCTGATTTTACAGGTGAGGAGGAATTCAACTTCTTTATGACTGTGATCTTCCCGGATAACCAGCTCAAGATATTTGATTACAACCGCGTAGTAAAGGACTTCAACGGCTATACCAAAGACGAGTTTCTCGCCAAAGTAGCCGAGAGATTTGAGATAACTCAAATGAATTCAGCCGAGCCTTACCACCCTGCCAAGCTGCACGAAGTAGCGATGTACTTGGATCGCCAGTGGTACCGCATAATGCCTAAAGCCGGCACCTGGAACGAAGCAAATGTCGTAGAAAACCTCGATGTCTCCATTCTGCAAAAGAACCTCCTGCACCCTATCCTGGGTATTGAAGATCCCCGCACGGATAAGAGAATAGATTTTATCGGTGGAATCCGCGGTCTTGGTGAGCTTGTTAAGCGTGTGGACAGCGGACGTGAAGTCGTTGCTTTTGCGATGTATCCCACCTCGATGGACGAACTGATCGGCATTGCAGATGCAGGCGAAATTATGCCTCCCAAGTCCACTTGGTTTGAGCCAAAGCTGCGCAGCGGATTGTTTATTCACCTCTTAAAGTGAAACACTACCTCATAGAAAGCCTTGGATGTGCCAAAAACCTCGTTGATAGCGAGGTTTTTGCCTACATCCTGGAATCTGCCGGCTACTCTCCCGCTCCCATACCGGAAGAAGCAGATCTGATCCTGATCAATAGCTGTGCCTTCCTGCAGAGCGCTCTGGCTGAATTTGACGAAATCCTCAGCGGTTATGCCGACCGCAAGAACCAAGGCGAGTTTGAGACCCTGATTGTAACAGGCTGCGTGATGAACCGCGCTCTGGACGATTTTACGGGCCTTTTCCCTGAAGTTGATGCCTGGATTGGGCTCAAGGATTTTGACGCCCTGAAGAGCTTCCTTGGTGCCAAGAATAGCCCTGTAATCTCCCGGAGTCCCATCGAGGAAGGACACTACGCATATCTCAGGATCAGCGATGGCTGCCGCAACTACTGCAGCTATTGCACCATCCCCTCCATCCGCGGAGTGCTCAAGAGCGTCCCAATCCCCCAGCTCGTGATAGAAGCAGAATCCCTCGCCGCCAGAGGAGCCAAAGAGCTGATCCTGATAGCTCAGGACACCTGCCTCTACGGCACTGATCTATACGGACACCAAGCCCTCCCCGAGCTGATCGAAGCTGTTCACGCCATCAAGGGTTTCCGCTGGATTCGCCTGCTTTATCTCCATCCGGATCACTTCAAGACAGAGTGGCTGGAGCTCTTCAAGCGCTTGCCCAAGCTCCTCCCCTACTTTGAGATACCCATCCAGCACAGCGAAGATCGCATCCTCAAAGCGATGAATCGCAAGCTGGGACGCGCCCCCTTACTGGAGCTCTTCAAGCTCATCCAAAGCGAGCTTCCCACGGCTGTCTTGCGCACCACCCTGATCACCGGCTTCCCCGGCGAAAGCCCGCAAGACCACAAGAAACTGCTGGATTTCATCGAGCAAGTTCCCTTCCTGCATCTGGGTGTTTTCTGCTATTCACAGGAGCCGGGCACCCCGGCTTACGATATGCCACGCCAAGTAGGCGAAAAGACTGCTCTCAAGCGTCAGGACGAGCTGCTCAGCGCTCATCGAGCCCAGCTTGAGGAACGCCTCGGTGCTTGGGTCGGCAAGGATATCGAAGTACTGGTCGAAGCAGAATTAGAGCCTGACGAAGAGCTGCCCAAGGGAAATCATCGCTATCTCTGCCGCGCCTGGTTCAACGCCCCTGATATCGACGGTCTCGTCTTCGCCGAAGGCAAGAAAGTCAAGCCCGGCACCTTTGTAAAAGTAAATATTGAAGACGTTATAGACGTCGATCTCTTTGCCCGTATCATTTAGGAGTAAGAATGAAAAAGATCTCCCTCACAGGGATCAAACCCACCGGAATCCCACACATTGGAAACTACATTGGCGCGATCAAGCCCGCCCTGCAGCTCTCCGAAAGCTGTGAATCCCGCTATTTTATTGCAGATTACCACGCCCTCAATAGCTGCAAGAATCCCGACGAAATCCGCTCGATGACCCGTGAAATCGCCGCAGCCTGGCTGGCAGGCGGCCTTGATCCCGATCAGGTACTTTTTTACAAACAATCCGGTGTGCCGGAGACCTTTGAGCTGCTCACCATCCTGCTCGCCTTCACACCCAAAGGGCTGATGAACCGTGCCCACGCCTACAAAGCTATGCTCCAGAGCAACCAAAGTGCCGGCAAAGACCCCGATGATGGCGTCAATATGGGCTTGTTTACCTATCCTGTGCTGATGGCTGCCGACATCCTGCTCTTTGATACAGACCTCGTTCCGGTCGGCAACGACCAGTTCCAGCACGTCGAGATGGCAGTCGATATCGCCGAATCGTTTAATTTTATCTATCAAACCGATGCTCTAAAGCTCCCGGAAGCCATTGCCCAGCCACACACCAAGACCCTGCTCGGGCTGGACGGACGCAAGATGTCCAAGAGCTACGGCAATACCATCCCGATTTTTTCCTCCGAGAAAGAGCTTCGCAAGCTGGTAATGAAGATCGTCACCAATTCACAAGGCATCGAGGAACCCAAAGATCCGGATACCTGCAACGTTTTTTCCATCTACCAGGCATTTGCCTCTCCTGATCAGATTGAGGCCCTGCGCCAGCGCTATCTTGCCGGCGGGATGGGCTGGGGACATGCCAAGCAAGAGCTTTTTGAGGTGATGAACGAAGCCCTGACCCCGATCCGAAACCGCTATCAGGAACTGATGCAGGATCCCGGCTACATAGACCGCGTCCTGGCAGAAGGCTCTCACAAAGCCCGCGAGATCGCCTCTGCGAAGATCAGTCAGCTTAGGCAGATTGTCGGAATAGATTGATAGACAGTAACGAGTGACGGCGCTTCGCGCAGCAAGGACTGCGTCCTTTCAGTTAGTAGTTAGGCAGTTAGCGCTGCGCTATGCGCTAAACGGGGTTGCAAAGTCATAATATGTGGGTGCGTCATCCTGACGCACAGTCCTTCCGAGCGACAGGATGTCGCTCCCACACCACCACTCCTTCACTGCGCGAAGCGCTCTCCTTCCTCCTTTACTCCTTGTTAAAAGCTCCCCTTTTGAATCCACCCGCAAAACCCTCGTACTCATCTGGTGATTCCCTAGTCGCCACTAGGGGATCACTAGGGGATCACCAGGGGATCTCCCAAGCATTCAAAGAGCAAGAAATCAGCACATAGACATTTCTCCATCGAGATGAGCATAATATGAAAGCAACAAAAAAAGGGACGCCGTTATCTGGCGTCCCTATATGCTATACTTGTATTTACTTATTCAGGATCATCCTGGCAGAGCGGTGATAGCCTTTGGTATCAAGGCGATAGACATAGACACCGGAAGGCAGCCCGCGTCCATCATCATCCTTGCCATCAAACGCTATTGTGTGTTCCCCGGAAGGCAGCGGAGTATTTACCAAGGTCCTCACCAATTGTCCTCTCAGGTTATAAACCTTGAGCACTACTTGTCCCGGCTGTTTCAGCCAGATCACGATATTGGTATGCGGATTGAAGGGATTGGGGAAGTTCCCAACGATCTTGGTAACCGTCGGAGGTGGCGGAGGAGGCATCTCGATATGCAGGATATTGGAGAAGGTGGGATAGCTGTCGCCACCCGCCCAGCGCGGTTGAACCGCCCAGACGAATTCACCCCATTCAATACCGCCGTGGTAGCTGTCGATATAGCTAAAGACTGTATCGCAGATTGCCACAGTGACCCATAGTTCCGGCTGGTTTTGCATTCCATCCATCAGGAAGAAGATCTCGTAGTAATCCGGAGGAGTGATAACATTAGGGGCTTCCCAAGTGATCAGATAGCCGTTTTCCACAACCGTGGCATTGACGACCGGCACTGTACCAACCACGAAGACCGTGGCGTTTGTAGTAGCAGGCAGAGAAACCAAGTCACCGTAGAGAGCTTCGACCTTGTAAAGATAAGTACCGTTGCCCAGATCAGGATCGAAGAATTGTCTCAGATTGATCTCCTGAAGCATTTGATCATCCCGGGAGATTCTGTAGCCGGTAAGGCCATAAGTATCCACGGGAGCATCCCAGCTTAAATAGACTGTGTTGGATGTAATTTCAACACTTGGCACAAGGTTTTGTACAGGATAGGGCTTGATTACAACAGTGGAGACCGGTCCGGTGTAGCTTTCTGCGCCACCTGAGTAGAGCGCGAACAATTGGTAGATATAAGCTCCATTGGCAAGACCGGTATGCGTAAAGGACAAAGCATCAGGAGCAATGGTGGGAAGCGGATTGCCATTGCAAACCAGCCTGTAGCCGGTGAGATTGTTTGTATCTACCGGAGCCTGCCAGCTGACTTCCACAGAATCTGCTGTGGCAACCGCTATCAGGTTTCTGGGAGGATAAGCCATTATGATATCCGCTGTGAAAGTATTGGTCGGCAGGGACATCAATCCGCTCTGGTACTCGGCTACCACGAAAAAGTCGTAGGAACCATTGGGCAGATTGAGGATGGTGGTCTCGGTCTGCTGGAGAGCAGTAAAGAGCTGATCATTACGATAAACCAGATACTGCGTCATCAAGCCGATATCCACCGGCGCATCCCAATCCAGACTGAGGCTATTTCCGGTTAAACTACCTGTCAAATTGCTGGGAGGATAGGCAATCAAGACCGTCTCAGTCTCGGTATTTGTGGCAGTTGATTCGCCGTTCAGATAGCTTGCGGTGACCTTGTAGTTATAGACGCCATTGGTAAGATCCTCTGCGATGAAGCTCGTATCGACCGAGGTATCAATCAACTGATCGTTTTGGTAGATCTTGTAGTTCACAAAGAAACCAGTGTCGCTGACGGGCTGCCAGGTAAGGCTGATATTAGCGCCGATATTCTCCAGCAACAAGTTGGAGGGGTTGTAGATCGTCTCCCAGTGGATGGTATTTGTCGTAATCGAGGGAGATACCACTGCTCCGAACATTGCTTCTACACTATAGGTATAATCACTATTGGCAGGGTTGTTGTGATGATAAAAGAGCTCAGATTGCTCTGAGAGTAGTACGTCGTTGGCGTAGAGCCGATAGCCGGTAAGCCCGGTGACATCTGACGGCGCTCCCCAATTGATAATGATCTGATCGTCACCTGCCACCGCGAACGCAGCTTGTGGAGGATATGGGAGAGTGATATCTGCTGTGTAATCGTTTGTGGGAGGGGCGTCTCCACCGGAGTAAACGGCTGTCACATGGTAGGTATAGCTGCCATTGGGCAGGTTTGTATGCTGATATGTGGTCTCGTTGGTGATACCGATCTGCTGGTTGTTGCAGAATATATGATAGAACATAAATCCGTGCAGATCAGATGAGGGGAGCCAACTGAGACTAACGTTGTTGCTATCAATTGTTCCCGTAAGATTGGTAGCAGGATATGGTACTACGATGTGGACGTTCACCGAATTGGAATGAGGCGATACAGCCGTGCCGTAACGTGCTACTACATAATAGGTGTACCAGTTGTTTGGCAGGTTCTCGTCCACATAGCTGGTGAAAGAGCCGGAGACCAGAAGTTCTTCGTTACGATAGACGCTGTAGGAGTTCAGTCCCCAGATATCTGTGGGAGGATTCCAGTTCAGAGTCACAGCATTGCCTGCCTGGTTAAAGGTAAGATTCTGCGGAGCGTAAGCATTGAGCACTGTAACGCCAACAGGAGCGCTGAGTTCGGAGCTGATGCCGGGATAATCGGCACGGATCTGGTAAGCATACTCGCCATTGGCAAGGTTTTGATCCAGATAGACCGTACCTTGAGGATTGGTGATCTGCACCAGGAAGGCTCCATTTTTGTAGAGCGTGAATCCTGTCTCGCTCTGCCCTGGAAGAATCCAGCTAAGCTGAGCTGTGCGTACTCCCACCATCTGCACCGTAAATCCGGTCGGGATATAGGGAATCATAATGGTAGCGCTGGCTTCATTGGATTGAGCGCTTTCACCACTGGCGTAAATTGCTGCAATCCGGTAGCTGTAACTGCCGTTATTCAGGTTTTGATCTGTGTAAGTGGTGAGAGCTGTCTGCGCCAGGAGCAATCCATTGCGATAGATCTTGTAGCCCAGAAGGCTGGCTCCTGAGGGAGGTACTGCATCCCAGCTAAGATCGATATCATCACTAGTAGCCGTGGCTACCAGATTTGAGGCAGGATAGAGCACCTCGATTAGAACTTCCTGAGTATTGCCGGGAGCGCTGTCTCCACTGTTATAGCTGGCAACTATGTGGTAGCTGTAAGTGCCATTGGCGAGGTCCTCATCGGTGTAGCTGGTGACTGCACTTTGGGCAAGCAGGTTTCCATTACGGTAGATTTTGTAGCCGGTGAGAGCTCTCAAGCCACCTTGATTGACGGGAGCTGTCCAGCTCAAGTGGACGTCGCTGTCTATCACGTTTGCCACCAGACCTGTAGGCGGGTAGAGCAGCTCAATCCCGATATTTACGTAGTTTGAAGGCAGAGCATCACCAAAGCTATAAACTGCTACGATTGCATAGCTGTAGCTTCCATTTGCGAGGTTATTGTCATGATAGCTGGTTGTTGCGGTATTGGCAATCACGATGCCATCTCTGAGTATATTGTAGCTTTGCAGATAGCCTGTATCGACGGGGGCTGTCCAGGAGAGAGTCACGTCGTCACCAATCACCTGCGCCTCAAGAGCAGTTGCTGTGTAAGCTATCTGGATAGTGGCGTTTTGAGTAGCTGTGGGCTGAGATTCACCGATCGAATAGACCGCAGTGAGGTAATAGCTGTATGCGCCATTGGCGAGGTTATTATCCTGATAGGATTGAGCTGTGGTCTGTGCCAGCAGGCTGCCATTGCGATAGACGCGGTAGGTTTGGAATCCACCCGGATCGTTCGGAGCAGTCCAGGAGAGGCTGATATTGTTGCCGGCTTGGTTCAAGACGAGGTTTTGAGCCGGGTATGCAAGCTCCACCTGGATAGAGGCGATATTGCCGGGCACAGAAATCACGCTCGAATAGACCGCTGCGACCCGATAGCTGTAAGTGCCATTGGGACGGTCATAATCTATGTAGCTGAGGGTGAAAGGATTGGAGATATAAGCAAGCTCTTGATTGTTACGATACAGCACATAGCCAATCTCGCCTTGGGAAGGTGCTAGCCAGGCAAGGACTACATCGTTGCCATCCTGCAAGCTTGCTGTGAGATTTGCGGGAGGATCCGCGATCATAATGTTGATCGTAGCTGTCTCCGAGGCAGAGGAGAGTCCCAGAGCATACTGGGCTTTTACATAGTAATCGTAATTGCCATTGGGAAGAGCAAGATCCTGATAGATAGTGCTTTCGGTAGTGGCAATCTCCACTGCATTGCGGTAAATACGATAGAATTGCGGGTTGATCGGAGGAGCCTGCCATGAGAGGGTCACGTCACGCTCTCCGCTCAGCACAGCAGTAAATCCCACGGGGGCAGGAAGATCAGGCATTACGTTGATCTCGATTGTCACTGTGTTTGACTGGATGGAAAGTCCGGCATCATAGACAGCCAGGAGCCAGTAGCTGTAGCTGCCATTGGCGAGGCCTTGATCCGTCCAACTGGTGAGAGCAGGATTGTCCAATACCTGGTGCAGATTGCCATTGCGGTAGATGAAGTACCCACGGAAAGCACGAATCGGAGCCGTCGCAGGTAGGGTCCAGCTTAGTGTAACTGCGTCTTCATCAACACTGGCGGTGAGAGCTGTGACGGGGTATGTGATCTCTATAGTGGCGTTAACAGTGTTTGAGGCACTCGATTCACCACTGTCATATAGAGCTGTAACATAGTAGCTATAAGTGCCATTGGCAAGAGAGGCGTCTGTATAGGTAAGACTGCTGGTCTGTGCCAGTAAGCTGCCATCTCTGTAGAGCTTGTAACCCAGGAAGCCTCTGGCACTGGTGGCTGCTGCTTGCCAACTGAGGAGGATGTCATCATCAGAGACCTGGTAGCTTAGCTGCGTCGGAGGATAGAGTACTTCCACGATTGCTGTAGCTGTATTTGAAGCAGCAGAAAGACCTGTGCCATAGACGGCTTTGACGTAGTAATCATAGACACCATTAGCCAGATTG
>PHBP01000009.1 GCA_002842035.1 Candidatus Cloacimonetes bacterium HGW-Cloacimonetes-2
CGCACCACCGAGCATAGTGGTGGAGAAACCCGTATATTGCATACTGATAGTATGTTCTGCAACTGCGTAAAAGATTCCACTCAGTTCTGTCCCTGATTTGGGAGATCTGTCCCCCATATAGTAATGAGACCGGGATTCTGGTGCAGATCTTTGAATAAGTAGATAGTGTGTTGATAGTGAAATGAATACAAGAAATTGAGAGTCGAATCCGGCTGCTTCTTTTTACGGCACCAGAATCAGTAGTCCGGCGCTAGGCTAAGCTCGGTAATTTCTGCTTGACGAAAGAGAGATGTCTGAGACTATGACCTTGTGACTTGATGGTGCTTTTGCACAGGTAAAAGGGAATTCCGTTAAAATCGGAAGCGGTCTCCGCCACTGTAAGCAGCACAAAGGGTTAAGTACGTCACTGTCCGGTACCACCGGATGGGAAGGCGTGCTTTACGGGACAGAGAGCCCAAACCGCTGCAAGCCAGGAAACCTGCCACCAAGTATGTTTGTGCCTACGGTAAGATGGGCGTAAGCTGCCGTTCATCTCAAGTCACAATTTAGTAATGAGGTGAACCAAATGATTCCCAGAAATATCCGGATCAAGCTCAGTTTGTATTTGTGCTTGCTGCTGAGCAGCTTTGGCCTGTCTGCCCAGGTTTTCTATGTAGTAAACTCCCAATCCCGCACTCTTAGCCGGATCGATTTGGCTGCAAATACGGTCAACAACAGCTTTGCAAGCCTGGGTAATGTTCCCAATAAGATAGTCCTGGATGGGGAGCATATCTGGTGTGTTAATTCAGGTGACAATGCCGTTCAAAAAATCTCCCGCCTTAGCGGACAGACAGAGAGCAATATCTTTGTCGGGATGGGAGCCAATCCCTGGGATGCCGTGAAGCACGGGGATTACCTGTACGTAACGGGATTGGTAAGCGGAAAGGTCTATAAGACAAATACTATCACCGGCTCTGTAGTGGCAAGTCTATCTGTCGGTACTGCCCCGGAAGCGCTGTATATCGTGGGGGATAAGCTCTATGTAAGCAATGCCGGGAATTATGCAAACGACTATATGGGCAGCTCGGTATCCGTCATCAATCTAGAGAGCTTTGAGCTGATCAAGAGCATAGCTGTAAGCGCAAATCCGCAATACCTGTCCTACCTCGATGGGAAGCTGCACGTGTCTTGCACCGGCAATTGGGCGAACATAGGGGGAGCTATCTGCATTATCGATACCCAGACAGATCAATTGATACATACGATTGCTCTGGGCGGTACTCCGGGTAGTATCCTGATTGCCTCGGATGAACTGGCCTATGTAGCAGATAGCAATGGTATCAATTTATACTCTTATGATCCTGTGAACTACACTGTGTTCCACGGGAGCCAGAATCCCATAGGCAACGGCGGATCCGAGATTGCGGGGAATTCATCCCTGATAGCGGTTTTGAGTCCCAATTGGGGTAGTAATGGCAGCCTGAAGATCTTCAATGAGGATCTCAGCCCGGCAGGGCAATACACTGTTGCGATGACGCCTACCGATCTCAAAATGTGGATCGAGCCCAGCTCAATTGACGATAGCAATCTGCCCAATCCGGGTTTCAGAGTCTATCCCAATCCCGTAAAGATGGGCGGTTCACTCAGTATTGAGACGGATAAGCCTCTCGTGGGGGAGCTGCAAATCTACAATCTGAGAGGTCAGTTGATCTTGGAAAGCGCCTTCAGCGGCAAGGCGACGCTCAATCTACCTCAGAATTTGAGTAGCGGAATCTACCTTTACAAGGTGTTCGAGGGATCGCGGAGCTATAGTTCAGGCAGGTTTGTGATCAGCAGATAGCTTGATTGGGTGCAATTGATACAGCTCTCTTTTATCTTTGGCATTAGCTGCTATCTGCCGGCAAGCTAGCAAAATTATCTTGACAGCAAAGCCTACCAAGCCCAGCTAAGAAAATGGATAAGAAGATGAAGATATGTATTATTACGAACTCGCATCCGAGTAACGACGTAAGACTTTATTACAAGCTGGCCCACAGCCTGGCAAAACTGGGAGAGGTGCATCTGATCTCTGTTTCGGGCGTATCAAACCAGCAGATAAACCCCTATCAGGAGACTGTCTGCAGCGAATCTCACTGGGGCAAGCTTGCGGAACTCTACAGAGCAGCGGTTGCTTATAAACCGCAGATGGTGGTCTGTGTAGAGCCCTGGACAATGCTGATCGGGATTAGGCTGAAGTGGCGCTTTAAAGCCAAGCTGATCTTTGATATCCACGAATTTTACGCAGATGCTTTCGCGGAGAGATTTCCTCTATTGCTGCGTATCCCAGCCAAGTATCTTTATCTGATCGCTCTCAAGCTGATCGAATCACACAGCGATCTGACCATAGCGGTAAACCGGCAGATCCTGCAGCAGGTACTGCCATCATCACGCCAGGCAAAAGGACTCTATCTGCCGAATTATCCGGTAAAAAACGTGTGGGATTACAATTGCGAAGTTCCTGCAGGTCTGCGCGATCTCTGCGATATGAGATTTGATCTGATCTATATCGGCGGTCTAACCCGGGATCGTGGCATTCTCAAGCTGCTCAAGGTAATTTCTCACCTCAAGACTTTGCACTCCAATCTCACGGTCCTGATCGTTGGCACGTTCTTTGATCCCGAGGTGCAAAAGCTATTTGATGCCTCGGTCAATAACTACAATCTGAACAAGCACATATATTATCAGGATTGGATTCCCGCGGAGAAGATCGGGCTACTCCTGAAGCGTTCCAGAATAGGGCTCTGGATCTTCAACCCCAAGAATCGCAGGATGAGTAGCGCACTCCCGCTCAAGGTAATGGAATACCTCGCCGCAGGCCTGCCCGTGGTGACGACCAAGACACCACTGATGAGCGCTCTGATAGATAAAAACGGTCTGGGAAAATGCGTGCCCTATCGCTCCAGTGAAATTGCCCGGGCAATTGACAGCCTCCTCAGCTTGAACAATGACGAATACAGAGCTCTAAGCGAACACTGTGTACAGCTTGCGGAGGAGAGGTTCAATTGGGAAGCGCAGGAACCTCAGCTATTGGAAGCAGTAGATAAACTGGTAAAACATTAATGCGCATTCTATATATCAGCTACTTCTACCCGCCGCTGGGCGGTCCGGCAGTCCTGCGGAACCACAGCATAGTAAAATATCTTGCTCGCAGCGGCTGGGAGATAGATCTGATCACGGTAAAAGATCCCGAGTATTATTATTATGACAGCTCTCTGGATGCCGAACTGCCGGGAGTAAACGTGCACCGCGTAGCTTCGGCAGACCCGATGAGCTTACTCCGTAGGATACGGGGCAAGAAAAAGCAGAGCGGGATCTATCTAAATACTCCGGAAAAGTATAAATTGGCGATCCGCAGGCTATTTCCCATAGACGATAAGATCGGCTGGCTACCTTATCTGATCAGGAAGGGAAAGGAACTGCTAAATTCACAGAGCTACGATCTGATCTATGTCTCCTGCGGTCCTTTCTCCAGCGGAATCGGTGCCTCAAGACTATCTGAGAAGTATGGGATTCCCCTGGTGTATGATGCCAGAGACTACTGGAACCTTTTATCAGACTATGATCTGCAGGGCACCATAATTCACAGGAAGCTGAGTCTCTATTGGGAAAAACGCATACTGAGGCGGTCAAAGCTCTTTGTGAGTGCTACCGAGGGCATCCGCAGCGATAGTATCAAAGCCTTTGGAGGCGATCTGGCGAATAAGTCACTTACTATCTACAACGGCTGGGACGAAGAAGAATTTGAGGGGCTGGAGCCTGGAGATACTGAGGGATTTGAGCTGGCTTACTTTGGCAATATCTATGCCAGGAGGTCGTTTAAGCACTTCTATCTGGCGGTAAAGAGGCTCAAGGGTGAAGGTAAACTGCCCCCTGATGTATCGATCAAGCTCTATGGGAATTTTAACCGTGAAGCTCAGGATGAGATCAGGGAGAGCGGGATTGAGGAACTGATCGAGATTGTGCCGGCTTTGGCACATCGGGAGGCTCTAAAGAGAATGCTGGGAGCGGGAGCATTGATGCTTTTGATCAATAGCAGCAGCCCTTGGGGCACTCTTACCTCAAAGCTCTTTGAGTATTTGCGCTGTCGCAAGCCGATACTGGCGATGGTTCCTATCGATAATGAAGCCGCTGTGCTTCTGCGTGAGTGCGGTCACGACTATATTGCTCCGATGGAATCTGTGGAGAGCATCTATCAGCAATTGAAGAGGCTGTTTGATGAGCGGGGTGTACATAGGGCATATCTGGTTCCTACGGATTTATCGAGGGAAGAGCAGATTGAGAGGCTGGACGAGAGGCTGAGAGCGTTAGTCAGCTCTTAATGCCGTTTGGCCATTGCCTTGGTGATGTCTTTGCCCAGGAGCTTGCTCTCGATCATTATTCTGATGCCGTTTATGATGTGATTCGGCTTCATTGCGCCTGTTTTAAGGCTGCGGATAGCGAGAGGAATCAAACGCCAACCTTTGGATAGATAGATCTTGATATAAGCCTTGGAGAGGAAGGATTCCATTTCTTTGGGGCTCATACCGAGCGGCTGGTAAACGCAGTGGGTCACGTCGTAATCTTCCCAATTGTAATGCAGGATGCGACCTTCGGACTGGAGCTGTTCAAAGACCTTGGTGCCGGGGAAGGGGGTGAGGATGGATATTACTACGTATCCGAGGCGGTGTTTGCAAAAGAAATCCAGGCTTTGCTTCAGGTAACCGGGAGTGTCGTATTTGTCGCCTGAGCCCAGGATCATATACCAGTTATGAGTAATGCCGATTCTATCCATCACTTTGATGGCTTTGGCGATATCACCCAGATCGATCTTTTTGTTCAGGCTCTCTATTACTTCCGGGATACCGCTTTCCAAGCCGATAGAGAGGAGGGAACAGCCGGAGCGTGCCATTAGAGCGATCAGTTCAGGCTCTTTGGCAATGATCGAGACGCGACTCATTGCGTTCCAGTGGATCTTGAGCTTATGCTCTAAGATGCGGTTGCAAAAATCAGTAAGCCAGGCTTTATCCACCGTGAGATTATCATCGTGAAACCAAAACTGGTCGTAGCCCCAGGAGATGAATTCCAGGAGTTCGGAAAATACGTCATCCACGCTGCGCTGGCGGTATTTGCCACCATAAAAAGCGGAAATCGAGCAGAAAGAGCACTGGAAAGGGCATCCTCTGGAAGAGACCAGCTTTGGCGAAAAGGAAAATTCGGGAGCAACAAGGTCTCGGCTGATACGGGGGATCTTGTTCAGATCGTCCAGAATAGCAATCTCATTATCGTTGAAAAAGACTCCATCCTTTTGAAACACGATGCCTTCGACTGCCGGCTCGGGATTGCCTTTTTCCAGGCTGGATAAAAGCTGTACAAAGACTTCTTCGCCTTCTCCACGGCAGACATAATGCACACCGGTCTCCCGGATGACTTCTTTGTACATAAAGGTGGCGTGGTGTCCGCCGATGATAGTGGGCAGAGAGGGATTTGCTGAATGGACGTGATTGAGGATTTCGCGGGAGATGGGATAGGTGGCTGTGACGCAGGAAACCCCCAGAATATCCGGTTGATACCGGCGGATATAGCGATCGACATCTGTGCTATCTGCTATGGCGACCGTTGTTTTATGTCCGGCATCTCGGGCTGCAGCAGCCACATAGAGCAATCCCTGCAGTATCTGATGTCCCTTGCGGAGAGCTTCCAATCCCCCCGTGTGTGCCTTTGGGGAGATCAGAAGGACTTTCATTGAGCGTCCTTTTCAGCCAGACGGCGCGATAAGACTGCCAGAGAGGCAAACATATCGACATTTTCCACGATGATATCGGTGGGCACGTGAAGCTTTTGGGGGGTAAAATTCCAGATTGCCTTGATGCCTGAATGCACCATCAGATCAGCCACCAACTGGGCTGCTTCGGGAGGCACTGTAATGATCCCTATCTTGATATGCTTTTTCGCAGCCAGAGAGGTGATCTCCAGCACGGAATGCACAGGAACCCCGTGGACAATGGTACCGATCTTGGCAGGATCGTTGTCAAAACTATCCACAATTGTCAGCCCGCGAAGAGAGAACTCCTGATAACCCAGGAGAGCACTGCCCAGATGGCCTACTCCCACCAGGTAGCTGGAGGATGTATCGCTCCAGTTCAGGAGTTCCTCGATCGCTTTGGCAAGTTGTTTGATATTGTATCCGCTTTGCGGAACGTTGTTTATGGATGTATAGGACAGATCCTTGCGCACCAAAGTCTGGTGGAAATCTGTAAATACAGAGATCTTGGTGGCGGAAACTTCACGCAGGCCTGCCCGGGTGAATTGCTTCAGCACTTCCAGATACTGGGGAAGGCGCTTGAGAGTAGAAGTCGGGATTCTGTCCATAGTATCTCCTATTCGACGGGGAATGAGTTTACAAAGCCCGTCATATTAAGGGTTGATAGTATCGTTCCGATTGTCACAACCAGCACGATCAGGAGCTTGAAGTAGTCCTGTGCTTTGAGCATCGAGACGATATCCGGATTTTTGGAGAGATAAGCGGATGCGGCGTAAAACTCTTCACCGATCAGCGTATAATCACAGGTGGTGATAAAGAACGGGATCTGAGTGATAGCGTCGGAAGCCGCAATCTGTATCGCTCCGGTCTGGTTACCTGTCTCAGTCATCAAGAGGGCTTCGGCATTGAAATAGCCCATATAAAAGATGGTTGCGACCCGATCACGAATAGTGATACCATTGACCGCTGCGGAGAAGGCAAACTGCACGTCGGAAACGAAGAAGATATCGTTTTGGTTGTAGCTATCCGGACGTCCTACTTCGCTGTAGGAAGTCTTGACTATCTCCTGAGCCACTGGAACTACAAAGTAATCCACATGCGGGGAGATCAGGCGGATATCAAATTCGGCAGTCTTTTTGGCTATCTGTGAGAGGATCATCATTGCGGAGATGGTGCAGGGATCACCCAGAGTTCCCCAGCCTGGCACAAACATCACGGGGCGTCCCATCTCGGTGGCACGGCCGACTGCATTATCCAGCTCTACCAGACCGGCGATCGGACGGATATAAGGATCTCTGCGACGGACTGTGAGGATGCTGTACACCACCAGGAGTATCAGGATAATACTGCCAATCAGAGTGATCCACTTGGTATCATCAAACCACTCGTTCTTTGGATAAAACCACTGACTGCCGTCTTTGGTATAAGGCTCGGATATCTGGTAGAGACCCTTGCCGTTGGTGGCGATCAGTTGGTAAGCTTGGCTACGACTGTTGAGATCGCGCTCTGCCAGGAAGGTCTTTAGCCATCTGTAGCCACCACGGTTATCTGCTTTCAAGGCAACAGGATGCTTGGTGGCAAAGTCAATCAGCATTTGGTTCTGGGCAAGTACAGCGCTCAACGAATCCTTTACAGATGGTTCAGTCGCAGTGGCAACGGAGGCTTCGAGCTGCTTGATGGTATCTTTGAGCTCAACAATCTGCTTTGTCCATTCGTCTTTGTAGAGCGGGACGCTGATCGGAGCGCCGGTGGCGGTATCCGCTGCAACAACCACAAAGGGATCAAGCTTGAATCTGCGGGTCTTGCTGTCGTAACCGCTAAGGCCTTTGTAAAGCATATCTTCATAGGCGATGGAGTGATCATAACTGCGCGATAAGCCGCCCATACGGTTTCCGGGAGTGAAGATGGGATTTAGGCGGTTCGCAATCATCAGATCATAATAGAGCTTATTGAGTCTTTGCCCAGCCAGTTCCATCCTGTTTCCGCTAAAGCGGCGGTTTGCCTGGTCGTATTCGACGTGTTGGATCAGCTCTTCGCCAAAGTCTTTATCTTTGTTAGTCTTGACGGCTATCTTGACGGTGATGTCTTCCAGCTTTCTGCCTTGAGGAATCTTTAGGTGGATGATTTGATCCAAAAAGTACTCATAAACAGTACCCAGATCCTGTCCATCCGCAGAGAATACAAACCTGATGCGATCTACGTCGTATGCCTCGTTATCAGCGAGCTCATAGTTGATACGCAGGCGATTATGCTTTTGGTTGGCATAGGAAGCTTGGGTAATGAATACAATGGGCTTGCCAATAGAGATGAGAAGATTGTCGCCTTTGTCATTGCGTTTGTCCAATACTTCAAAACCGGGAAGGGTCGGGAGATTGGTGCTCAGAGCAGTCGCTATGGGGCGCCCCAGGCTGTATGCATAGAAACCGTTGTAATCCATATAGCCCAGGACAAAGCTGTAGTTTTCCAAAGCTATGCCAGCGGGAAGAGATACTGTCTCGTAGTAGTTTGTGCTGATGTATTGATTGGGGCTTTGGAATATCTGGATCGCTCCACCTTTCCAGAGGGGAGAAGAATCCTGCATCGGATCGGCATTCATATCTGCCAATTGAGCTTGTTCAAAGGCTGCCAGATTGGATTTGGGCATTAGCCAGCCTTCCCACATATAGATATCGGATGCGGCATTGGGAGGACCCCATTCCAGACGCAGCTCGTTCTTATCAGTCAGCATTACAGGATGGCTGATAGCAGTGGGATCGGGCCGGTTGTCAACAGGGCTTACTTCCTGAACGTCTGCGAAGGGCAAAAGCTGTCCGCGCTCGTTCACTCCCAGCACTGTATAATAATACTTCTGCTGAGGCAGTACGTTGGCAAGCAGGTATTCAAACTGATTTACCTTTAGTCCGGCGGCAAAGCTGCTATCGGCAGAAACGATCTTTTTTGAGTGCTTGTAAAAGGCATTGCTGCTGATCACACCCAATACGGAATAGCGATCAATCAGTTTGGCCAAGACGGAGGGTTCCCGGGGGACGCCTCTAAAGAGCGGGCTGTCGGGAGTCTGCTGCTTTTCCCGTTTCAATTTGCCGGGAGCAGTCTCAAAATCTATCAGAGTGGGATAGTCTTTGTCATAAAAGAAGAGCTCATCGCTAAGAACGCCCATTTTGGGATCGACTTCCAGATGACTGAGGAAGAATAGACTATCCGGATGGACACCTCTGTAAACGTTGTATTGAATGATGCGGTTTGATTTGTGCAGCGGTTTCCACTTTAGCATTATGCCGGTGCCATCATCAAAAGGAATGTCATTGGCGCTGAATCCCGTGATTTTACCCTCAGTGGCAGGATCGCTGACGCGGTCTGAAATCAAGAGCCCAAAGGCTGAGAGAATCACCAGACCGATTACTATGATATATCTTTTCATTTTAATCCCCGAAAGGTTCGTTTCCTTTTGTATCAATGCGCCACGGCTGTGCGGAAGGAATGCTCCCGCACAGCTGCAGCATTGTAGAGAGCTATTTTATCGCGCCGAAGACGTCGTTTACCAAAAACTGGATACGACCAATCAGCAGGGAAATACGCGCCATCACGGTGAGTCCAAAGGAAGCACCGAATCCGATCATCATATACCACTTGCCGACATCCACAAACTTTCCATAGACACCGGTATGGGCTTTGGAGAAGAAGAAATACAGCAAGACTGCAATCGTTCCGATGAAGATCAGGAACAGATTGAAGGTCTCGATCGGTACCATCGCCTGACGCATCTGCACCAGGATGAAGGTATGCATGGATAGCGGCACACTCGCACCGACACCCATCATCGAGAAGGCTATCGGATAGCGTGAAAGCCAGCTAAGCTTGCGGTTAAAGCGCATCAGGTAAAAGAGACCCATTATACTGGGGATGATTAGCATCCACTGCTGTTTCAGGATCAAGGGCTGATACATAAAGGGTATGAACACACGGGTATAAGTAAGCACCAATCCGTATCCGAGGGAGATACCCACCAATAGCTGTTCTGCCATCTGGTAGAAAGGATTGTCTTTGTACAAGAAGGAGAAAATGCAGAGGGTGAAGAAAGCTCCAACCAGGTTACTGAATAATTCAAAAGACATTTTATCCTCCTCAGTTCTTTGCTTGACGTGCTTTGGCTATGAAGTAGCCAATATTACCCAGGATGATGAAGACGATGATCATTATATGCGCCACCGATTGTGCGTTCATTCCGATACGGGCTACTTTGAACTTATAATCGATATTGCGGGTCATCCGGTTGAGATCTTTCCAGGCCACTATGCCCAGTTCATCCTGTTGTTGTTTGCTGATGGTTGTAACGTCAAAGACGATCTTGCCATCCTGATCCTTTTTGAGCTGGTCAAAGAGGGCTTTCTGTTCCGGGTATTTGGCGGTAAACTGCTCGTACTCGGCAGGGGTAAAGGTGGCAGTGGTCTGAGTCGTGATATTGATCAGCTTTTGGACTGATTCATCCTGAAGGACTTCACGGCTGAATGAACGGCCGGGAACCATCTTGTTGCCATCGTCGTCAACCTGGACAGCGATAGGTGTGCCGGGCTCTCTGTAAGCTGCGAAAACATCCACCAGCTTCTCATATTCGGCGGCACCCTTGAGACCTGCAAGCATACCGATGAACTGGCCGGATTGCAAGTAGGGATACTGATCGGCAGCCATCACGGCGGTAACGCCAACGGCTACGTTCAGACCGAATTTGGGACGTGCATAGACGATCCAGTAGGATCCCGCAACACTGCCGGAAAATTCGATTGCCAGGTTCATTTCGCTGTAGTTGTTGATTCCCTTCATAATCGGGAGGCTCTCCAGCTTGCGTCCTTCGGCATCGGTCTTGACCGTATTGGCGATATTATCGCCCATACCGATCACGGTAGGCATCGCCAAGGTACCGGGGATATAGCCAAAGTTACAATAATCTACACCGCTTACGATATTGGGATATTCTTCTTTGACGCTGTTGATGGCATAATCGATGATGGGAGCACCGGAAGGCAGCCAGGTAAGGGTAAAGACTTTGACATTGCGTTCAAAGCAGTGCCTCAGGATGGCAATCTCCATTGGATAGAGCTCCGGCATCGTTGATGCATCGTGGTAAAAACTCAGCAGGATGGCGCGATCTTCACGCCCTGCAAAGCTATCAATCATTTGATACAGATTCTCGGTCGGCGGGGTGGTAACGTTATCCGAATTGTAAGGAACCATCAGCGGGATGATGATGGCAAGCGCCACCACGATATAGATCCATCTGCGGTCCAAAGCCTGGATTCTTTCAAATATGGTCATTCTTTGGCTCCTTTATCAATCACCGCCGCCCAAATAAGAGCGCTCGATACCAAGTAATATTTTAAGGGTTGTGGCGACCGATCCAAGGCCCACTCCCAGCGCGATTCCACGCTTGGAAGCAAGATTGGGAACGTCCAGAATCCACTGCGAGATGTCCGGTAAATGTCTGGATATCTTGACTCCCAGCGGCACCTGTGCCAGCATCACAACGATAGCTGCGACCAAAAGCACGGTTGCTTCTGCACTTCTGGCACGGAAGGCTTTGTATGCCGCCGATGCCATATAGAAAGCCAGGAGCGAGAACATTGTGCTACTCATCGGCATCTGCATATTTTCAAACATCCACATAAAGAGACCGCCTTTCTGAGTGCCTCCTATGAATCCGGCCAACGCCGTCACAATAAATCCGGCAAAGAAGAAGAAGCTGTACTGCCACTTGGGTGCTTTGCGGCGGATCTTGGCGGTGTGCATCATCGATAGACTGATCACACCCAATAGGGCTGCGAAAGGCGCCATTGCACGCGCCCAAGGCAGATAAAACTTGTAGTAAAAGTCATCCTGGATGATCTTGTGCGGCGAAAACGCCCAAAACACCCAGATCAAACCTCCGATCATCACGATTAGTAATGGTACGGTCTTTTTCATTAAAAACCTCGCTCTTATTTAAGGGGTAACAGATTCAGTAAAAAGGTTAGCTGGAAGCTTGCCAGGATTGCCCCGACAAAGATAACGCTCAAAATTATGAACTTGAAGTAGTCCTGAGCCTTGAGCGTGCCAAGCAGCATCGGTTCACGGTTCAGGTAGGCGGAAGCGGCATAGAGTTCCTCGCCGATCAGGGTATAATCGCAACTGGTGATAAAGAACGGTATCTGCGTTACAGCGTCTGTTCCCGCCACCTGGATTGCTCCAATGGAGTTTCCGGTTTCTGTCATCAGCAGTGATTCGGCTGCAAAGAAGCCCATAAAGAAGTTCGTGGCGGCACGTTCACGCACCATAATGCCATTGAAACCCGCAACATAGGCAAATTGCATATCAGTGAGGAAGAAGATGTTATTCTTGTCGTAGCTATCCGGACGTCCCACCGCAAAGTGAGCTTCGCGTACGATTTCCTGCGCTATCGGCATAATGATGTAGTTGTAACAGGGAACGATCAGCTTGGTATCGTATTCCGCAGCTTTTTTGGCAACCAGCCCCAGGATTCCCAGGGATGCCAAAGTGGCAACGTCTGAAAGTCCACCGTTACCCATCGAATACAGCATCGGGCGTCCCATCTCAGTGGCACGGCCTATGGCATTATCGATCTCGTGCAAACCTGCAATCGGACGTATATACAGGCTCTTGCCGCGCTTTGCCAGGAAGACAAAGATAAAGACGGAGAATCCAAAGATCAACGAGGCAAAGAGTGTGGTCCACTTGTTTTTATCAAACCAATTGGAGATCGGGATATAGTAGTTGTAATCACCCTTGTCGTTTTTATCCGGAACGGATTCTGTAATCGCGCCTTTACCATCGGTTCTCACCATCATATAGGTCTGATAGCGGCTATCCGGCTCGCGCACGCTGGCGATAAATCTCATCCGGGCTCTGTGACCCTTGATGCTATTCGCTTTGAGGAGATCTTTATTTTCCTTGTTTGCGGTGATATTCTTCTGCAGATTGGCAATTTGTTCTTCAAACTGCGCCAGGGCAGCGGGAGGCATCGCAGCGAGTTCTGCTTTTTGAGCCATCATTGCGCTTAGTCTCTCTTCCAATCTGCCGATTGTTTTCTTAGCTTCGTTGGCTGCTTCATCCGCAAAGATACTTGTGCTGAGGGTGGTCTTGGCATCTTTATCGAAGACCAGGTCTATGCTTGAGGAGACCAATGTATAATCGCCCCGGTCGTCGCCTTTCTCGAGCTTTCTTGCCACTCTCTCGCCATTCATAATCGTCACCAGGGAATCACCTTCCACATAGCGGAAGCCGTTTACCAGCTTGGTGATCGAAGCGGGATAGGAATTTACCACATCAAGATTGTTGTCATAAGACGTATTGCGTTTTACCAGCGAAAAGTCATTGCCGCGCATCGATTGGCGATAGACCACGTTTTGCAGCCTGGAGACTTCCACACCATTGCGATAAAGCGCGCGGGATGGCATCAGGGTCATCATCTGGTCGTTCCAGACCAAATCCTGCTCCAGGACGTAGTCCTCATTGAGCGCCGGCTTGCCATTCATCGTCATCTTCACGTGTAAACCGTTTTTGTAATTATAACCGGCAGGGATGCTGATATCAACGATATTATTCGTGTAGAATTCGTTGATACGGGTAAATGCCTTGTTTTCACCGGGCTTGTAGAAATCAAAGTAGATATTCTTGACTTTCTGAGTCTCAGCCAGATTGAGCTGATAATTGACTCTGAGCCTGGTGCCGCGATTGTTCAGCGTGCTGGTTTTGGTCACAAAGACCACCGGATCATCCCAAAGTACTGTCAGTCTGTCGCCCTTGTCATTTGGCTTGTCCTGAACCACAAAGCTCGGCACGGGCGGGAGTTGGCCGCTCGTTAGCACTCTTACCGGCTTCAGATCGGACATAGCTGTCTGATTCATACCATCTGCAAATAGTATGGCAAAGCGGGAGTTCTTGACGTCAGCAGGAGTCAATCCAATCTCAGCAAGATTCACCTGGGTATAGTTCTTGAGCGATCCTCCGCCCAGCTTGCCACGTGCCACCGGTTGAATTTGCATTATTGTGGGATCATTCTTGGCTACAGCCCACTGCTCATCGGTCATTGAGGCAGGCATACGGTAAATCTGAAAGCTATCCAGATCTTCTTTATAAATGGGATAATCCCATTCAAAATTAAGCTTCTGCTGATCTTCGATCAAGGCGCAATAGAGGTTGGTTGCAGGTTCCGGAGGATTATCTGTGGGGACACCCTCTTTGACTTCGGTGCGATCGTAAAAACGATTGCGCTCGTTGATTGCAACTACGCTGTAATAGTACTTATTACCCGGCAGCATAGTTGCCAGCATCGTCTGCTGGAACATCTTGAGCCCGGCATAGGCAGTGGAATCTGCCTGATCCGCGGAGAAGATTTTCCGGGATCTATAATACATATCAGCTTTATCCACCATTGTGATGATCTGCAGCTTTTTGGATAGCTCTGCTGCAATCCTCACATCCCTGGGAATCTTGCGATACAGAGGGCTGTCAGCAGATTGCTGCTTTTCCTTGCGAAGCTTGCCCGGGGATTCAATATCAATAAAATCTGTGTAAGAGCTGTCGTAATAATACATCCTTTCAGATGTGACTCCGCTCTTAACGTTCACTTGGACAGAGGCATGGAAGAAGAGCGTATCCGGAGAAATTCCCCGGTATATGCGATACTCTATCACTCTCTGATCCTTGTCGAGGGGTTTCCAACTCAGCATCAGACCGGTGCCGTCATCATTCGGCACGTCTTCGACTTTGAAATCCTCGACCACATTTGTGGCTTTGCTTTTTTGCTGTTGTGCAATCATCACGGTAAAAACAGTGACAAAAACTACCAGCAAAACGAGGATCAAGCGACGCTTGTCTAACCTCATAGGCGGTCTCCTATTCTTCTGTAAAATATAGTTTTATAGCTTCCTATCACGAGAAAAGCCTTAGGTATAATTGTCAATCTCTTTTTTGGCAGTGACGATCAAGCCTCCGGGCTCTCTGTGCTCTTTTTCAATATTTGTGCTTTCACGGATTTTTGGATCAAGGGATTTCAAGAGGGCATCATCGCCTTTATTGCTGCTGTCATCATTCTGGCAAAGAGAGCTTTGATAATGCCCGGTTTGTGTGGATAGACCTTGTCCAGGAGCCCTTGTTCTTTCCAATAGAGATGATCAGCTGTCCTATCCTTGCTGCCTGCATTGGCTGCCGCTCTAAAGGCTGTATGATAGATGATGTGATACCAGCTTGGCTTGTAGAGCTTGCCGCCTTGGATATCTCTGCCAAAACGCTGTGCCAGAGCCCTGATCTTTTTAAGATCCCTGGCTTTTGGCTTGTGCTCCGCATCCCAGCAAGCAATTGGCAATTCGTATGCGTGGTTGTAACCCATCTGGTAGAGGGTCTCTTTGAGAAACTTTGTGCCCTTTGCTGCTGCCGCTGCCGCTGTCGTGGTGATTACCAGCGCCTGCTTGCCAAAAAAACGCGGACGGTGGAAGATCCACGCCAGGTGGTCAAAGAAGTTCTTTGTCTCAGCATTGATCTGGAGGATATAGATAGGTGCGCTTACGATCAGAGCGTCAGCATCCAGCATCTTTCGTAATATTGGGTTTAGTATCCCGGTGTGCGGACACTTGTTTTCATCATTTAGGATGCAGGTAAAGCAGCCAAGGCAAAAAGGTAAGTTTAGATCCTTGATGCGGATAAGCTCAAAGTCCCAATCCGGCTGCTTTGCCAGCTCATCCACTACGAGCATAGTGGCTTTGTAAGTATTTCCCCGGCGGGGACTTCCGTGTAAGACAAGGCATTTTTTCATAGTTCACATACTCCCAATACGGAGACCATTTTTGAAGAGCAGTCGATATGTCAATAAGAGCTTAGTGAACAGCGGAGGGTTTCCTTACTCTTTCCTGAATAGTGACTAGATTACAAGGGTTTGCTGGGTTCTCTTAACCGTCCACTCAGCCTATAGCGTCAATACAGATCATCTTGTCAATGGAGCTTTTAGCTTCTCAGCCGTCAGAGTGGCGATTCTTAGTTCCCGCATAGTCATCCCGAGATCAAAAGCAGATCAAGAGCAAATCAAGTCGAACGTCATTCGACTTGATTTGCTCTTGATCTGCTCTTGATCTGCTCTTGATCAAAGGGAGGTAAATGGAAAGATGGCAGTGGGTGAGGGACATTATGGATAATCTGCAGGAACGCGGCTCAATTCGTCACTTAACAAAAAAGGGCGGATACATCGTTCCGCCCCTATAAATCTACTACAGATCACGATTCACTAAGGAAGTCCTTCTTGCCGACGGTAGCAATATAGATTACAAATTCTTCCTTGCCGTCGATACCCAGCGCGCTGTTCATCAGTTCATCCAGGTAAGCGCCGATCATACAAGCTCCCCCACCGATGGCTTCGGCAGCCAGATGAAGGTTTTGCCCGGCGTGTCCGGCATCCAGGTAGAGGTAGCGATAGGCTCTTTGCCCATATCTCCAGGCGGTGCGGTATGGCACGGCTGTCCAAAAGATATTCACTGCGGATGTGGCTGCCATTTCCTGGCGGAAACAGCCTTCAAACAGCTCTGCTTCCTTTTCCGGCGAGGAATCCAGGAGCACCAGGCAGTGCTTGATGGGGTGATAGTAATAGAGCCCGGGGCGCAAGCCTTCGACGCGGCGAATATAGAGGTAAGTCTCCAGAGGATGGCGACTTCCGGCAGATGGGACGTTGCGGAAGGTGATCTCCATCCGCTCGTTGCTGCGAAAATCACGCGCCCAACTGCAGCTCCAGAGCAGGAAGGAAAGTTCGTCCAGGCTGATCTGTTTGTTGGTATATTTGCGCAGACTGCGGCGATCCGCTATAGCTTGATGCAGGCTGATCGAAGGAATCGCGATTGTGCCGATTGCCGGGAGGGAAAAGAGTTCGCCGCTGCGTGCTTTGATGGCATCGGGACGGGTAATCTGCTTTTCCTGATCGCTGGCTTCTCCATAGACATAGCGGCTGAGGCGCACAAAATCTGCACCGATCTCACTGGCGCGGGATCTATCCTGCATAATGTCCTGGAGGACAGAACCCAGGGTCTGCTCATAAAGCATATACTCTTCGTGGCTGATCTCGGCTTCTTTGATCACTTCATCGCGCGTGGCGCCACGAGCCTTGTGATAGAGGTATCCAAAGGTTTTGATATCCATAAAAGCTCCTATTTGCTGATGGCTCTCACCGGGCATCCGCGCCAGCGGTCTTTACCGCTGATGCAGACCCCGCATTCAATGCATTTACTTTGATCGATCACTGCTTTGCGTCCCTGCATACTGATCGCGCCGACCGGGCAATTACGCGGGCACAGATTGCATCCGATGCAGCCGGCAGCGTTTACACGGTAGCTGGAATTGGCTTGGTGAAGGGGATTTCTATCCAGATCACGAATCTCGACCGTTCCCCTGTGATCCGTAATGGAGATTACTTCGAGGTTTTTGGTCTCACTGTTTTCAAAAGCACGAATAGTGACCTGAAGGCTGTCCGAGGGAATCCAGACGGAATCGCGGATAAGCCCGGCAGTGAGTAGCATTAGATGGCTACTGCTTGCTGTATCGAGATAGACGCTATGTCCAGACAGCCTTATCCTTCCGGTGAAAGTATCGGGCTCAGCCGTAGTTAAAGCATAGAGGGCAAGGCCTGCCAGCAGGAGAATCAGTATAATAGTGGTATTTCGCTTCATAATAGCTCTGTCCTTTTGTCGTTTTTGAGTTTGTCCACGATCAGTTTTACATCTTCAGCCCGGTCTTTGGTGGTGATCAGGATGGCGTCATTGGTTTCCACCAGGCAGAGATTATCCACACCGATCAGGGCTATGAATTTGTCACTGTAAACGTAATTTGATGTGGAAGATATGGCGATACCTCCGGCTGGGATGCTGTTTCCATCGGCATCGGCAGGGCTAAGCTCGGAGAGAGCTTTCCAACTGCCGACATCGCTCCAACCGAGATCTACCGGAATCACAACGCGGTTTTGCGCCGGCTCCATTATGGCGATATCGATAGGCAGCTTGGGCATTTGGGCATAGACTGGGGAGATATCGGTAATACCTTTGTCCCAGAGCTGATTAATCTCTTTTGTGAGATCAGTCACAGCGCTCTGATGAGTGGCAAAGGCAGTGGAGATAGTCTTTAGCTGCCAGCAAAACATCCCGCTGTTCCAATAGAACTTCCCGCTGGCGAGGAAGGCTTCGGCTGTGGCACGATCCGGCTTTTCCTTGAATCTTAAGACGCGATAAGCGCCCCCACTCACAAGCTCTCCTGCCTCGATATAGCCATAGCCCGTAGCCGGATGATCGGGAACGATGCCAAAGGTGACCAAATTGCCGTTATCAGCTTGTTCCGAGGCTTTTCTGATACTGCTATGAAAAGCGGGAAGATCGCGGATCACGTGATCTGCAGGCAGTACCAGGACAGTCTCATCGGCAGGATATTTCCTTTGTAAATAGGTGGTGCTGAGGGCAATGCAGGGGGCTGTATTCATCCCAAAGGGCTCTAAAATTACGTTTTCCCTGGGGATTTGAGGCAGATGCTGATAAACCAGATCCTCTTGTCCTTTGGCAGTAACGACGTATGTATCTTTCGGGGCGATCATTGCCTCCAGACGCTCTACCGTGAGCTGGATCATCGATTTGTCGCCTACGACTTTGAGGAATTGCTTGGGCATTTGGGCACGGCTCTGCGGCCAAAACCGGGTGCCGAATCCGCCTGCCATAATCAAGGCTATCATCATCGCTCCTATTGATTCAATACTTGGGCATCGGCAGGATAGCGGTAAGTCCAGACCGAGGCGGGGATCCTTTCGTTGGTGCGGATATTGCTAAAGGCATAAGTTACCGTATTGCCGGAGGATTCGGTGTAAGAAAGGTTTTGCACGAGGCTGGAGATGCGGCTGATCGTGGCTCTGATCTCGCGGATCATGGGATCATTGCGGGGGATCAGGCGGACAGTGGCATTGGAGCGGTTTTCGCCGGTTACGGTAACGGTTGATTTGCCCCAATACTCCTGCAGGAGCTGGATCGGATTCATCCCGGCAAATTGAGGCTGCATATCACCGCGCAGGATGGTATTGGACATTGCGTCGTACATTGTGATCTTGCCGTTATCGATCTGTAAACGCTGGATTTGGGGACGCGTAAAGTGCATCAGCATCTTCCCTGGGACATAGTAGATATTACCCTGGTAGGTGATGGTGCGCTTTAGTGAGCTGTAGTTATTGGTCTGGCTTACGCTTGCCTGAAAGCTGGAAATGCGATTGTAGGCATTCACCAGCTTGGTGTGGACCTCGGCAGGGGTGATGGCCAGGAGGCTGTTGAGTAGCACCGCCATCGAGATTATGAGTAATGTTCTTTTCATCAGTTTATCCTCAGTTATCTTCCCAGATGCCGATTTGCTCCAGATAATCACGATCTGCCAGTACATCTCTGGATTTGCTGCCCAGATGCGGACCGATGATGCGGGCTCGCTCCAAGAGGTCGATCAGGCGTCCGGCTCGGGCATAACCGATCTTGAAGTGACGTTGCAGCATCGACACGGAGGCAGTTCCGCTGCGTACTATCACACGGGCGGCTTCCGGGAAAAGTTCATCGTCATAATCAATACTGCCCAGTTCCCCTTCTTCCTTCGTGCTAATGCTAAATTCTTGCTTTGGTTTGGGCTGCATGGAGAGGAAATCTGTTACTCTGGCGATCTCGTGATCGCTTACGAAAGCACCGTGGATGCGCTCGGACATAGCTTTTCCGGGAGGCATAAAGAGCATATCGCCCTGTCCCAAGAGCCTTTCAGCACCGATGGCATCCAAAATTACGCGGCTATCCACCCGGGAGGAGACCTGGAAGGCTATTCTGGCGGGGAAGTTTGCCTTGATGATACCGGTGATTACCTTGATTGATGGACGTTGTGTAGCCAAAATCAGGTGAATACCCACCGCACGTGCCATCTGCGCCAGGCGTGTGATCGGCATCTCTATCTCTTTGCCGGAGGTCATAATCAGATCGGCAAATTCATCTACGATGATCACGATAAAGGGCAGGGGCTCAAGCTCTTCACCCTCGGCAGCTTTCTCGTTGTAACTGATGATATCACGTGCTTTGGCTTCCTGGAGCAGTTCGTAGCGGCGCTCCATCTCTTTTACTGCCCAATACATCGTTTCCAGGGCAGTATCCGGATCGGTCACGACATTGCCGATCAGGTGGGGAAGTTCGTTGTAACCTGCCAGTTCCACTCGCTTGGGATCAATTAGCACGAGACGCAGGTCGTCCGGAGTAGTCCTGAGGATCAGGCTCATAATGATGGTGTTTATGCAGACGCTTTTACCGCTGCCGGTGGCACCCGCGATCAGGAGGTGAGGCATCTTGGCCAGATCAGCCACCAGGGGCTTGCCGGAGATATCCTTGCCCAGCCCAAAGACCAGCTTGTTCTGGTTGTTACGGGCCTCTTCACACAGCAGGATATCCCTTAGATAGATCATATCCCGGGTAAGATTGGGAATCTCTATGCCTATCAAGCCACGCCCCGGGATGGGAGCTTGCACGCGGATGGATTTTGCCTTGATGGCCAAAGCCAGATCGTCTGCCAGAGAGACAAACTTGTTTACCTTGATGCCTTTGGCGGGCTCCAGCTCATATTGGGTGATGATGGGGCCGATATTGACGTTTCTTACCTCTGCATCTATGCCAAATTCAGCCAGCTTGTCCTGCAGGATCTTGCTGGTGCCAAGTATCTGTGCTTCGATCTCCTTGCGGTCACGCTCGGAAAGCTTGACGGGACTCTCCAGAAAGTCCGAGATGGAGGGGATCACATAATCGCGGTCGTCTTCCTCTTCTTCGGGCTCAGGCTTGGTCTGCTTCAGCGGAGGCTTCGGCTTTGCTTTGGCACTATGCTCCATTTCACGCAAGACATCGCCCGGATCAGGCAGATCAGGACCATTGGACTGGGCATGATCGGTGATCACGGGAGCAGGTGCAAGTGCATTGTCCTTTACCGGAAGAGGCTCATCCAGATTTATACTGGGTTTAACCGGCTTTTGCTTGTCTTCTTTGGCTTCGCGCTTGCGGCTGAGATCTTCCATTGCTCCTGCCAGCCAATCCTTGATCCTGCGGTACTCGATGATCAGGATAAAGCAGAGGATCATCCCGGTGATCAGGATGATATGCGCGCCGGTGCTCTTGAATATACCTTCCAGAAAGCGCCAGACAGCCAGCGGAACGATGCTGTGGCTATAGGTCTCAAATCCGGAGCAGAGCAAGACCTGCAAGAGGAAGGCTATGATCACCAGCAGATATCCCTTTTGCCTGCTGCGATCCAGCTCCGGCTCCAGGAAATACTGAAAACTTACTATCCCAATAATCAGAAAGGCGATCAGCGAAAGCCAATAGCCAAAGAGATAGATGAATACAGCCGAAAAGAGGATGCCAAAGACACCGATGGGATTGGCCAGATCAAGCTGGGTATCGCCAAACCAATTGAAGATATTGCCGCTGTCACGCAGCTCCTGATAGTCCTTGAGGATCGATGTCTGCCCCATTACCAGCGCAATCAGCACCAAGAGGCAGATGATCGAGATCAGGCCGCTGACCAGCCTCTTCTTCCAAAGGGGATTAGCCTTGCGAGCCTTTGACTTGGTGGTCTTTTTTTTGTTCATACGTTGAATCTTACAGAGATTATATCACCGTCTTTTACAAGGTATTCCTTGCCCTCAAGCCTGAAGAGTCCCTTTTCTTTGAGAACCTTCTCGGAGCCGTGAGCCAGGATATCGTCATATTTGAAACACTCTGCGCGGATAAAGCCACGTGCCAGATCGGAGTGGATCTTGCCTGCTGCTGTCACCGCATTGTCGCCTTTGGTGATGGTCCAGGCTCTCACCTCGTCCTCACCGACCGTAAAGAAAGATATGTATCCCAAAAGCTTGTAGCAGAGATGAGTAAGCTTGTCGCGAGCCGATTCCGCTATCTCCATATCTGCCATAAAGAGATCAGCCTCATCCGGTTCCAGACGGCTAAGCTCCTCTTCAAATCTTCCTGCGATCGCTTCTACCAGATAGCCCTTGGCGCTGATCTTCTCCATCAATTCGCCCTGCTCTTTGAAGCCGTCTTCGGAGCAGTTCAAGAGCACCAATAGCGGCTTCTGCGAAAAGAACTGAAATCCCCGTATCGCTTTTTCCTCTTCTTCGCGAAGCTCCATCCTGCGGATCGGGATATTCTGCTGAAGCTGCTCGCAGATGTCACGGAGAGCCTTTTCTTCGACCTGGATGGCAGGAGTCTTGACTCCGCGCTTGTAGCCCAGCTCGATCTTTTCAAGGCGTTTCTCCGCCACCATCAGATCCATCAGTATCATCTCATCTTCAAAAGCTTCAAGCTGCTTGAGCGGCTCTGCCTCGCCATAGAGCCCATCCAGCTCGGGATCTGCAAATTGACGCAGCACCAATACAAAGCCTTCATTGGCCTTGATAGCGCTAAAGATAGCATTCTCCGGGTTTTCGCTATGGGCAGAGAAGATCCCCGGGAAATCCTGATACTCGATCGTGGCATAGATGGTCTTTTTGGGATTGTATATCTCTGAGAGCTTGGTAATACGTTCATCTATGACCTGCACGACGCCGATATTGGCTTCATCAGCCGCCGGAAGATACTTGTCCGTGGGATGCTGCGATCCCGTAAGCGCATTGAATACAGTAGTCTTGCCGCTTTTGGGCAGTCCGATCAGAGCTATCTTCATTGTTTAATTCCTTTATCAATCGTCGTTTTGAGTGCTTTGAGTTCGCCATCGGTGAGGAAACGCCAGCGTCCTGAGGGTAGCTCCTTTAGCTTGAGCGGGCCAAACTGCAACCGCTTCAGGCTGGTCACCTTTGCCCCGACTGCCTCGATCATCAGCCTGATCTGGCGTTTGCGCCCCTCTGTGATCACCACCTTGAGGCTCATAGCACTGTCGCTTTCGGCTTTTACAAAGATTCCGGCAGGTCTGGTGCGACCGCCCTCGATCTCCACACCGGTGCGCAGAATCTCAAGCTGTGCCTTGCTGAGCTTGCGGTTGATATCGCATTTATAGACCTTTTCCACCTTGAAAGAGGGATGTGCCAGGCGGTTGATCATATTACCGTCGTTGGTAATCAGGAGCAAGCCTTCGGAATTCTTGTCCAGACGCCCGGCATAGTTATATCCTGCTGCAAACTCAGGAAGGAGACTATAGATCGTTTGGCGTCCGAGCTCATCGCTGGCGCTCACAATGTAGCCTCTGGGCTTGTTTAGCACCAGATATTTGTATTCCACAGCGGCTTTGACCGCTTTTCCTTCGCAGATTACTTCGTCTTTGGCGGGATCTACCTGGGTGGAAAGATCTTTTACCACGGCTCCATTGATCTTGACCTTGCCATCCGTAATCAGAGCTTCGACCTTGCGGCGACTGCCAAATCCGGCTGCTGCAAGAAACTTGTTTAATCGTGTCACCAAGCCTCCAGGCTGTTTTGTACAATTATTCTAAAGAGAGCTTTGATAAGCTCTTCTTCTGCTTCTGCCTTGGTATTCCATCTTGCGCTGGATTCATCCGAAACTTTATAAATCTCGCTTACTTGCAAATTTCGGTTTTCATAGAGCACGCTGTTGTTGATCAGATCGGTAAAAGTAACCGATACCAAGAGGCGTAACTGATAGTCCTGCACTTGGTTGGCGGCGTCGTAACTATAGATATCCTCCGTGTAGGAGAGGATATTACCTTCCAAAGCGCAATCAGGATTCTGTGTAACAAGCTTCAAACGCCCATCATTCCTGAATTCCAGGCTCAATTGATTGAGCAGAGTCGAAGCTATCTCAAAATCACTCGATTGATTCTCAAATGCCTCCACCCGAACTTTTTTTAAGTGGGGGTAAGCATTTGAATATACGGAATATGCGCACCCGCTAAGGAGTGTCGCGATCCACCAGAGATAAATAAATTTCTTGACCATATTGCTAAACTCCAAAATTCATATATCTTTGTCAAGATAAACCTTGAAACCCGGTCCTAAAACTTAATTTGTCTATATAGACAGGAGGTAACCCATGGCGAAAAAGTATCTGTCCAAAGCAGAGGCTGCCAAGAAACTCAAGGTCTCCGAGAATGTAATTCAGGAGATGATCAACACCAACGTCTTTGAAAGTAAGATGGTTGGAAAAAACGTCAAAGTCGATGAGGATTCACTTAATGAGTGGCTCGAAAATCTCAGCGACCGCGATGAGAAGATGCTCGCTCTCAAGCGCGTAATCTGCCACTTTGAAGAGTATATGCGTCCCGAAAACATCTTCCTGGATTTTCAGGCTGAAAACAAATACGATGCCATCCGCATCCTCAGCGAGAAAGCCAAGGATTTGAAGCTGGTACGCGATGCCCGCTGGCTCTACGAAGTAGTCGTCGCCCGTGAAGAGCTGATTTCCACCGCCATCGGCAATGGAGTCGCCCTCTTGCACCCGCGCCATCTGCATCCTTCCAAAATCAAGATGCCCAGCATTTTGTTTGGTCGCAGCAACGAAGGTGTGGATTTTGACGCTCCGGACAACAAGCCGGTCAACATCTTCTTTATGTTGCTCTTGCACAATGACAAGCAGCACCTCTTCTCGCTCTCCTACATCTCCAAGCTGATTATGAATCCCGACAATCTCGCCAGCTTCCTCTCAGCCACCGATGCAGAAGAGATTCACAAAGCCCTCACCGTAATCCCCGAAAACGGAAAGTAGAATATGCCAAAACTCCGCTTTATACTTGGTTCCAAGTCCGATGAAGCTCTCTGCAAGCCGGCTCTGGACGTTCTGGATGAGTTTGGGGTAGATTACGACTACCACGTCTCCAGTGCCCACCGCAATCCTGCACGCACCACCGCACTTGCCACCCAAGCCGAAGCAGAAGGTGTTCAGGTCATCATAGCTGCCGCCGGAATGGCTGCGCATCTGCCGGGTGTAGTAGCTGCTCATACAGCCCTCCCCGTGATCGGATTGCCTATTGCCTCCGGCGCTTTGCAAGGCGTTGACGCTCTTTACAGCATCGCCCAGATGCCTCCCGGAGTTCCGGTCGCATCAGTTGCCATCAACGGCGCAAAAAATGCCGCACTCCTGGCGATACAGATTCTGGCAACAAGTGACCCGGTGCTGAAGGAGCGCTTTAAGGCCTACAAAGCATCACTGGCGAAGTAAACTCCATATTTCTAATCAGTTAGACAAACGCAGAGGATAATAATCTCTGCTCTTGCTCTTTGCTCTCCTTTTGGATCCCCTTGCGATCCCCTAGTGATCCCCTAGTGATCCCCTAGTGATCCCCTAGTGGCGACAAGGGAATCTCCAGTCCAATAGCAAAGAATCACGAGATTATCCAAAAGGCAGGATAACTGGGTTATTATGCAGATACTTAAGCGGAGTTTACGGAGTGGATGACACCGGGAGGGGAACTTACAGGCATTATGAATGGTAAAGATAAGGCGGTAAATCCGCTGGTCAAGCTGTATATCAGGATCACGCTACTGGTCCTGATGCTGGGGCTCAGCCTGATTTCGAGCTCGCTTTTCCATATCCTTGCAATCTCCCGCGAGCCCTTTATTTATGTAGGATTCTAAGTATCTGTGAATAGAATAGCAAACAAAGTACTGCGCCTGCTGCTGATCTCCCTGGTAATAGTTGCCGGGCTGATCTCAGGATTGCTCTCGCTGGAGCTGTTTACCAGGCTGGTGCTGCGTTTCCCGCCCAGCGGGATCGAGCGCTCTTTTCATATCTATCCGGGTGATACATACAAAGGTACGACCGCTTTTGAACATATCTACAAGCCGCACTCAGCATTTTTTAACAATGAAGCGGGCTACAAGATATATGGAAGGAACAACTACGGCTTGCCCGGCAAGGATATCGCACCGGGATCACTGAAAAACGTCTTCGTAATGGGCAATTCTTTCATCGAGGCACGTTCCACTGCTCCGGACAGGCTTGCCACCAGCATTCTGGACGACCGCTTGCAGGATGAATATCCTGATCAATACCGTGTGATAAACCTGGGTACGGGTGGACAGCCTCCGCTCTATGGGCTATACCGGCTGAAGTTTTGGGAGGGGGTATTTCCTGCGGACAGGGTGATCCTGGTCTTGGAAAACTCGATGCTGCGTGAGACTAAAGCCTGGCAGGATAGCGTCTTCGCTCCGGATGAGCGATTTGGTACTCCGGTATCACAGCCTCCATCCCCTCTTCTGTATCATCTCAGTAGATACTCTGCGATGGTAAATCTGATCCAAAGTGGGGATTACTATCGCAAAGCCAAGCTGGAGCGGGAAAAGCAGGTAAAACTGCCGTCAACAAAGGAAACTGCAACCGATACTTTAAGATCATATCTGCGGCTCTGGGCAGTTGTGCGCGAGTATCACAGGGTTTATGGCGATCGTTTGATGGTCTATTCATTGATGAGTAGTTGGTACAGCAGGTTGATCGAAATTGATTGCAAATTAGAGGGCATACCGGTTGCCAGCGACAGTAAATTCCGCTTTTCCGATAAATACCATCTTGGCGAGGGACACTACGGGCATTTTAACGATCTGGGCAATCGTAAGCTGGGGCTGCAACTTTACGATTTCTTCCTCTTGTCCGGGCAATAAAAAAGGCTCTGCCTTTCGATTAAGAGCGACAAGCAGAGCCGTAAACAGGATCGCTTAGTTCTTGATTATCATCCTTTTGTGGATATCTCCATTCTCGCACTCAAGGCGGATCAGATAGATTCCTCTGCCGCAAGGTGAGCCGTCATCTGCGAGACCGTCCCAGACCAATTCTACTTCGTCAGGACTATCTTTAGGAGGTTCAATCTGTCTGACTGATTGCCCTCTGAGATTGAAGATCATTATCTTCTTTCTGCCCGGGGCACTGATCCTGAGCTTGAGCTCGCTCTGCATCGGATTTGGGAAGGCGGTGAGGTTGCTGATCCCGGGCTGCGGAATGAGCTCTTCTTCGCCATCCAAGCCGTTTACGACAGCTCTGGCGTGATAGACGAAGGAGTGAGGATTGTAGATGTCCCCGCCGATCTGACGTTTGCTGATAAATAGGTTTAGGGTATTGCTGCCCAGAGTCTTGATGTAGAGGCGGCTTTCGTTGGTTTCTTCGGAGGGGATCAGCCAGCTTTGGGGGAATGTTTCTACGGGTGTGATTGTGCCGTTGATCAGCTTGGCAATCTGCAATTGGTAGCCATTGTCATAGACCAGACGGCTGATCACTTTGGTGCCATCTGGGCTCACTGCCAATGCATTGATCCGGGTCATTACATAGTCTGTATTTTGATAGAGGATCTCGCCAGTGCCGGGCTCAATCTCCAGGATGCGCAGGCGGTATTGATTGCCAAAGGGCATTATCTGCATCACCAGGGCATTGTCATCCGCAGTCACTGCCAGGGAGACGATATTGCCCTGGTCTAAGGTCTGTGTACTGAGATCGTAGAACTGGCTGCTGATCTCGCAGATCAGATGGTCGTTTACGCTGTAGAGGGCAGTCTCTCCTCTGCGGGCAAAGCTCTTTTCCCTTACGCGTTTGGAGTATTGATGGAGGTAGCGACGGTTGAAATTGCCGGGACTGATGTTTCTTTCTCCCAGCCTGATGCCAAAGGAAAAGAGCTCGGGATTGATACCCTGGCGCTTGTCGCCCCGGTAATCCTTTTTGTAGCCAATACCACCGCCTGTAGTGCCGGGATAGTTGATCGGCATAAATGAAGCTTGCAGATCAGGAATGGAGTATGTGTAGTTGGAAGGTCCACCGCAAAAATCCAGAGCAGTGTTCCAGTTTCCACCCAGATTGTATTCCATATCAAAGTAAGAGCGATGCACAAAGCCTCTGCGACGCTGCATCAGGCTGCCCCAGATCTGGAAGGTTCCGCGCTCCAGATAGGGTGTAGATTCCGGCCAAAGGGGGTTGTACCAAGGGTAGTCAACATAACCCGGCCAGTCATTGGTAGTGGTCTGCGGGTAGATATAGCGGTGCAGATCGATGTTGTTGTAATAGCTCCCCTGATATTCGTAGGTGGGAAACGAGGGGTGGGGATGCTGATATTCAAAGCTCAGGCAACCGTCCGCGCGAGGATCGCCTTCTTCGTAATTGAGAGTATAGAGGGATGCGTAGATCTTGATCGGGTTGCTATCCGCTCTGCAGAGGGGGTGAATGCGGGCTCCGGTCTGAGGATCGGTGTAGCCGTATTTGAGGAAGATCTGTTTGCCGGAGATCAGCTTCACAAAGTCAGAAGTATTGGTATTGGGCACCAAATCGGGAGCAATACCGGGAACAGTCCCATATAGCAGGATGTCTCCCACGATGCTGATCGTATCCGGGCAGATCCAGGTCTGATCTCCTCCAAATGTACCTTTGATCCAGAGCTTACCATTAACCCTCAGCTTGTCGCTGTTGATAGTGCCGGAGCCGTAGTAGCTCCAGGTCGTATCTCTTACTGTATAGGTATTTGTACCAATGTAAGTACCGCCGATGGGATAGTTTGAATAGACTTGAGCGGTTTCGGTGCGGGGTGCGCTGAGCTGCCCCAGCCAGACCTGGTAAGTGCGGTTGTTAACCGTTACATAGGTGATTCTGAGAGGATCGTAATCAGTAGGTCCGATGACTACTCCATCGTCCAGATCAGGGTGGATGGAAGGCATCTCGATGGTGGGAGCATTGGTCACCAATCCGCCCCGGAAGACCATAGCTTCGCTGTAGGGCTCTTCTGTCAATATGCTACCGCTGGTCACAACCGGGCCGTAGAAGATAGGCCAGCCGTTGTTTGTGCCTCCCCCGGTACGTTTGATCCAGATGCTGCTGTTGCTGCGGATTGCGCCATAGATCACGTCCCCACCGTGAAAGTAAACCGGGGTCAGGTTCCAGGATACTTCTTTGTCGGTTACAAATTGGGGACAAACCATCTCTTCGGGATCAATTACGCTGCAAAACTCCCGCTGTCTGTCTTCTGGATAGGGCAGATCAAGCTCAAAGGCTCTGTATTGCTCGCCGATGTGCTCGATATAGGGGCTTTTCTCAAAGCTGCTGCCCATATTCGTCAGACTCCAGAAACCTCCATTGTCGGTGGATTTTGCTAGTCTGCGCACACTGCCTTGCATATAGGTGACCAGGATTTCATTGCCATTGATGGAGAGGGTGGGCCGGCAGAATCCGCCCCAGGTGGCATCGATCACCGAGCTATACCAGTGAGCCCCGCTATCTGTGGAGTATTTATAGACAACGCTGCTGATCTGGGCAGGATTGTCGCTCACATTCTCGTTATAGACGATGGCGATGTAGTTGCCTGAGGAATAGCTAGCCATTTCTCCCGCGTAATGCCCCAGGCCAATCTGCGTAAATGGCGTAATCGACGCACTAAGCCACACGCTAAATAAACAAACCAAACAAACAAGTACAAGCTTCAGACTCATCTGAGCCTCCTATAGATAATAGTTTTTCTACTAAACTCCGTATTGTATTACTTTAGATGCAACATTTGTTCCTTTTGGCTTTCTATTTATCTGCTGCGCACGGGATAAAGTCAGACTGATGTGTTCAAAGTGGATGTGCTGTGCATTCTAAGCTGCTCCTCAAAAAAAAAGACCCGCCGGGTGGCTCCGGCGGGCTTTATCTGCGAGCTTAGTTGATTTGGGAGTGTTTGTTATTTGCTGAGGATAATTCTCCTGCTGTGGGCCTGGTCACCTATCCTGAGGCGTACAATGTAGGTACCGCTGGCAACTCTTTGGCCATTATCGCTTGATCCATCCCAGATCAGGCGGTAGTTACCAGGCTGTTTGCTATCGTTTGACAGGTTTTTCACGATCTGTCCGCGCAGGTTGTAAATTGCCAGATTCACCATTGAGGGGTCTTTGACACTATAGCTGATGGTAGTGCTGGGGTTAAAGGGATTGGGATAGATGCTTTCCAATCTGCTTGCCAGAGGAATAGAGGGGCTGGGATTCTGGCTGGTTTCGCCATAGATCACCGAGACAGGCCCGTGGAAAGCGGTGCTACCGTCGAAATCCAGGTTTTGCAGCCAGTAGTAATAGGTTCCCGGCTCAAAGAGCTCACTATCCACAAAGACATAGGTCTGCGTTTGGGAGGTATTGGTGGCTGTCACAAAGGCATTCAGGAGGATAGCTTCGGAGAGCTCCATACTCTTTCCACGATAGATCTGGAAACCTGAGACATTGGTCTCGGACTGGGTGATCCAGCTTAGCTGTACATAGTTCACTGCATTAATAGTGGCTGTAAAGCCGGATAGCTCCACAGGCAAGGTCTGGTCGTCATTGCGTCCTATCCTGTAATCTGCCTTGGAGAGGCTGCTGGGAATCACGACCGTGATGTATCTGGTGGCTCCAGAGACATTATAAGTACCCGTATATTTTGCTGCTCCCTTGAATACTGCGGGCACTATGCCTGTCCAGTCAAAATTGCTGTCATCTGCAGTAGTCCAATAGAAGGTGACGGTCTTATTTCCCGAGTAGGTGCCATTGATGCTCCAAACCCGGTTTACAAAGTCCGGCATCTCGGAAGGAGTGGTCATAGTTACGCTGAATCCACTGATCAGAGCTCCACTGGGCAGGATGTCGATATTCTTTACGTTGGGAGAGTAGTAGCCATCCACGACCCCGGCATTGCTGTAGGTACCACTGAGGACACTGAGCACGTTATTAACTGTGATGGCGTTTGTAAAGGTAACCCCTGCAGTATTATTGATCTCTACATCATAGAAACTGGTGGGGAAATAGGTATTGGGATTCTGCGCAGTTGTTCCATCAAAGATCAATTTGGAGCCTATTCCCGATACCATTGTGCTGCTGACTTCCGGGATCAGCATACCTGTAAGCCTTAGAGTTCCGTTATTTGTCAGATCATCACCGCTGCCATTGGTAAGGGTAAGATTTACCCCATTGGCTACACGAAGCACTGCACCGCTTTCGATGACTGTCTGATCGATTATCACACCGCTTGTGAGGGTGATCACGTGAGGGCTGCGGATGGTAATTGCCAGAGAACTGCCTGCATCGGGAGTTACGATCGCGGGATTCCAATTGAGATTATCGGTGGAATACTGCCAGCTGGAGGTCTGGTTCCAGTTTCCGGTCTGGAGGCTGCGATAATAAAAGTCCGAGGAAGCGGTTCCTCTCAGGTAAGGATAACCATCGTTGATGGAGGGGCTGATGCCCCAGATGTTTACGAAGTCCCAGTTGTTAAAAGATGCCTGCAGCTTCATCTGAGCTGTCGGAAGGCCTGTTCCGCCGGGGGAGGTGGCAAAGCCTGAAGTTTGTAAATCCCAATAGCAATCTTCGCAGCTACCGGTGGCAGTGGTTCCGCCCAAGCCGGGAGGCAAGGTTCCGCTGGTACGTCCAACCAATCCGCCGATTCCGCCTTCCCAGTTGCCTGGGACTATGCCCTGCGTTACGGTTCCGGTCGAATAACTGCGGAAGATCGATCCACCAATGGTACAACCGACCAATCCGCCTACTCTGTCCCCACCCGAGACATTACCCCGGGCAAAGCTATCCAGCGTGATACCGTTTTCATTACAGCCGATCAATCCACCATACTTGATGTTATATGGATTGTTGATCCCGCTTGTCCCGGTGGGATCTGCAGGATTGCGCGTGATATTGGTGGGGTGAGTGGAAGATACGGTCACGTAGGCATAGCTATAGCGCACGATCGGCACCCTCTGCTTGGCCTCGCTATTGTTTGAGCCTACCAGTCCGCCGACTGCGCCCAAACCACTTACGGTAGCTGTGCCGGAGCTTGCCCTGGCAAAGTTTCTTTCGATGATTGCGGTATAGGAACGCGCCGGTAGCGTGTAAGGCAAGAATACTCTTCCCACCAGCGTCCCGGTGCCCCTGCGTCCCCTGACATTGGGATCCAGCAAACTTACGTTGCGGATCACTGTATCAAAGTCGTTGCCTGTTGTATTGCTTCCATTTGAGACAAAGCCAAAGAGCCCCACCATATCTTCGCCATCCGAAGGATAACTGGTATCGGCAACCGGAGATGCCCCGCGATTGATATACAGATTGGAGATGTATTTGCTATTGCCATTGAATTGCCCGTGAAAAGGCTCGGTGCTATCCCCGATCGGTTTCCAGCCCTTGTCGCTTTCCCACATCAGGGTCCAAAAAGCTGTATTGGAGGGAACTTGATTGGTATTTGCCTGAATACAGATGTAGGTATATTCCATCAATCCGGGATTGTACCGGACATAATCACCCACGGCATAGGATTGACTGCTGTTCCAAGGATTTACATTTATCTTATTGGTCGCCCAAAGATCTATATCATTGGTTTGTATAAAATATTTATTCAGATAGCTTGCGCCCCGGATATTATTTAAGTCTCTTACATTGGCTATTTGATAGGGACTTGCAGCAGTCCCCGCGCCACCGGAGAATTGCCCGGGCAGCTTCACTATCATTGCTACCAGCATTATCGCTGTTATAAGTAAAATCTTCTGTTTCATCATATTAACTCCATCAGTCTCGAGTTCAAATTCAGGTTGTCCTCAACACATCGAATCAACTGCTAAATTAGTGTACAATCTTATGATAATCTGGTGGAGCTGGAGAGGCAAATATTTTTTATTGAGGGGCAAGCTGCATTTTGTTGAAATTGTTCACTATTCCGAATATCTGCTCGGCAGTAATATCCTGTTATAATGGACTTTAGCCCTACGGGATGCTGTTCTTTATGGAGGAGATGCTATCTAATAGACCGCTAAAATACCTTGCGGGTATAGATCGAGACTTCCGCTCTGGCGGGAATTTCTCCTTCCTCCAGGCTGCGGTTCAGTTTATCCAGCATCTTGGTATAGCGCTGTAAAGATTTTGCCGGAAACTCTGCCATATACATCGCGCTGGCAAGCTCCGCTCCCTTGGCATCATAGACCCGTACCAGAATCCTGAGTTCCTGATCTTTGGACAAGCGATTCTCAACCTGATAGCTGAGCTCGATGAACTGGCTACCGCTGTTTTCGATCCTGATATCGCTGATCAATACCTGCTCTGTGATCTTTCTTTGGCTGCTGTTATTGAGCCAGATACCAAAACCTATTGCCAGCAGGGCAAGGATCAGCAAGCTATCTTTGAGCTTGTACTTCCTGGGGAATTCCATTCTATCGAATACAGGCATTTCTATCCTTTAATATCTGAATTGCCAGGCGAGGCTGTAGCGATCCGGCATTTGATCGGACAAGCACATCGCAAGCAGTAGTTTGTGATGAGATAAGAGGTCTATCTTGAGGCTGGATGAGAGAGTGTAATAATCCTGCACAGTGCCCTGGAACCAGTCTGCCTCACCCTCTGATTGCTGATTACCCGAGAAGGCATCCAGATAGTTCGTTTGCCAGGAGGAGCCAAAACTGCCCTGACGCACCTTGGAAAAAGCTGTTACCAGCCCCAGGTGACGCATCAACGGCAAATACAGCTCGATACTGATATCAACCAGGTTTGATCCCTTGGCATAGCCCAGAGGACGCTGATCGTGGGAATACATCGTATGATTCATATAATGTGTATAGGTAAAGGGACGCACCGCCGTGATTTCCGCACTGAGCTGAGGCAGATCTCCGCTTTCCCAGAGCCGGGGCAGCAGAGTGCTAAATCCCGTCTTCACAGCGTACTTATTGCCCCACCAGTTCGTAAAGAGCTTACTATAGCTCATCTCGTCCAATGCTCCCTGTAAATATAACAGCAAGCCGGGACGCATTTCCCACGAAGCTCCAGCATAGATCAGGACGTTGTCACGATCCCTGAGGTTATGCTCGATAGCTCGCCAGAAAGCAGCAGGCAACAGGTAGTTCAAATCCCAGTTGCGATTGCCATAGACTACAGTCTCCCCGGCATAAATATCCAGCCGGTCGCCGGGCAGATAGCTGATCTGGTGCAGCGCCAGATATTTATCCGGATAGTTCTTGGCATTGAGTGCTGCATTATCGTAGATGCTATAGGTCGAATCCGCCTGTAAAGTTGCATTGAGCAGAGAGATGCGAAATTCTCCCAGCCTCGCTTCAGCAAGCAGATAGCCGTAGTCGTTGACCTTGTCAGAAAGGATTATACTGCCGGAGATATTGTTGCCTATGGTGTATTTACCCCTACCCAGAGAAACTGAGAGGATGCGATCCCGATAGTTGAGATCGGCGGTGGCGTTATCAAGGCTGATGCGCTCCGAATGCGTGCTGCTCCAGCTATCGATCAGGGGATCCTGAGCCGCAGAAGCCTGATCACCAAAGTACTCCCCGCTCCACCAGCCGGTATTGAGGCTGATATTATCGTTTATGCGGGCATTGATGATCCAGCCCTTGTATAAAAAGCCATAATCCCCATCGGGTGTGAAATCCTGCTCATAACCGGCAAGAAAGCGGAAACTGGAGCGGAAATCATACTTGAGAGTGGAGAAGTTGTAGCGGAACATATCCCGTCTGCGCGGTACAAAGTCTGTCCAATTGCTCTCGATGGTGGGCGGGTAGTAAAGCAGGATCTGATCCCCCCTTATCTCAGGCTGTTCCGGCTGCAGGCTAAGGGCTTCCAGTACTGCGTCTGCGAAGGATTTCGGACCGATAAAGGGTAGCTCAAGCCCCGGTCTATCGGAGGGGAGGGATTGAATTTCTAGCTCCAAAGTATCATCCAAAAGACTGCTTTGAAGCCTGCTCTTTAGGCTTGGCGCAAAGGCACTGGGGTAAAGGAGCGGACTGCTTGCCAGGCAGGCGACCGAGCTCAAAACAAGGATGAGTAGAAGGGGAAAGCTCTTCAAGGCCAGCCTCATCCGCGATCGGTAAATTGAGCGCTGCTGACGATGTTTTCGATCTCTTTGAGCGGGATCTTCATCTCGCGGGAAATCTGACGGGCTGTCCAGCCTTCGCCTAGGAGTTTCATCACCATTCTGGACTTCGTCTCGCTATCCATAATCAGGGTCGCGCCATCCAGCCCCAGATCGGCTTTCTTTGCCTTGAGCGGCTTCTCTTTCAGCGGCTTGGGAGCTTTGGGCTCTTTCATTTTGAGAGGCTTGGCTTCCTTGATTTTTTTGGGCTTTACTTTCTTTTCCCGGGGAACCGGTGTCATAAGCTTTTTGACAGACTGCCAAAAGGATTTTGGCAATATCAAAAGCAGAGCCAGCAGAAGAGCAATCAGCAGAGCAGCCAGATATAGATAGGGATTGGCTTTGATGGCTTGGCGCAGGTTTTGCATAAAGGGAATAGGGGTGGGTTTGAAAGCAGGTATTGCCGGTGCTTTGGGAGCAGGGGGGCGGATAGTGTCACCGGTGGCAAGCTCGGGAGCCTCTTGCGGCGTGGACTGGGGCTGCACTGGTTCCGCAGGCTTGGGCTTTGGACTCGTAGTCACAGGGCTAGGCGGAAGAGCCGGATTGACTATATCGATCTGGATGATATTGCCGATCTGCCGGTGGGTCACTCTGTAGGAATCCATCGTGCGGATGCTGATCACGCTGCCGTTGTCATCTGCCATCATACTGATATTATCGATGATGAAGCTGAGGCGGCGGTAATTTGCCCGCTCGATGCCCAGCCTGGTATCAGGTAGCTCGATCATTGCAAACTTTCCGCTGGCAGTCATCTGGTATGGTACAGGCTCAGTGAGCCGGATCGTGACTCTGGATGAGGATTTTTGGCTATCTATGGCATCCACCGAAAGCACGGTCGCAGTTCCGGCGCATGCCGCATACAGACAGATAGTGACAATCACAAGTATTACTCGCTTCATTATAGCTCCCAATTACTTGAAGGTTGCAGCCAGTAAAAAATGCTACAGCTTCCAGTTCGAGCGCTTTGGGCTTTCCGTCAAGTCTTTTCTGTTTTAGTAGGCTATCCCGGCTGCTCGTAGTGCACTGCCCTCATCACTCCGATATCACCAGCAGATCAAGCCGAAATCACCTCGAACCGCGTTCGACTTGATTTGCTCTTGAATTGCTCTTGATATGCTTTAGACTACCAGGATAATTGCTGGATGCTCCCTGATTCCGATCTGTCTGCAAAGCATCTATGCGGAGTTAATAAAATCTTTGTGCTTGACAGATAGGGGGATATGAAAAAGTGTGACCGTCTAAGACAAATCTACAAGGAGAAAAGATGTACGCCATCGTAGAAATTAAAGGATTTCAGTTCAGGGCTGAAAAAAACGCAGTGCTTCGCGTTCCCTTGCTGAATACGGCGGAAGCTGGTCAAGCTCTCGAGTTTGATCGTGTCTTGCTCGTTCGCTCCGGCGACGAAATCAAGATTGGCACCCCCGTAGTCGAAGGCGCGAAGGTCCTCGCCAATGTCGTGGAACACGGCAAAGGCAAAAAGCTGGTGATATTCCACAGCAAGAAAAGAAAAGGTTACCGAGTAAAGAAAGGTTACCGCGAGCAATTTACCAATATAATCGTGACTGATATTCAGGCATAAGAGAGGATATAATGGCACATAAGAAAGGTGTTGGAAGTAGTCGTAACGGCAGGGATAGCAATCCCAAATACCGTGGCGTAAAGAAACACGCCGCCCAAGTCGTGATCGCCGGAAATATCATCGTACGCCAGAAGGGAACCAAGTTTCACCCCGGTAACAACGTTGGAATGGGCAGAGATTTCACTCTGTTTAGCTTAGTTGACGGCAATGTGAAATTTGAGACCAAGAAAGACGGCAAGAAGTTCGTCAGCGTGATACCCAGCGAATAAGTAGCAAGCCCCTTGGGGCTAAAGAGATATAAAGCCTGTGCGCGCAAGCGGCAGGCTTTTTTGTTTGGGCTGATAGTTGGTAGGCTGTTGCGGGTGGCAAGGCTAGTAAAAATAACTGTGGAAAGAGCTTGACAGCTGGTGCAGATGCGCAAGAAGTGCGAGAAATGAAGAAATCCAGATTACTCAATTGTGAAATCAGGCGTCACAGGCAGCCGGAAGCCGCCATGTGCGCGGTCTGTCCGCGTTTAAAGCGCTGCCGGGTCTTCCCGATTTGGTATCGCACTCACAAACGCGAGTATCTGGATTTTGTAAGCCAAATCACCACAAAATTCCCAGAAAAATATACAATGGAGGTAATCTTCATGGCAGAAAAGCAGAACTTCGTCCAAATCGTGGACAATCAGAGCGGTAAGATCGAAAAGATCATCAACCTCTCCGAGATCGAAGCCATGACCGCTGAGGAGAAGCTTGCGCTCTCCCGCAACAAAAGCCTGTTTATCGTAACCCACCGTCTGGAGCCCGTCGTCAAGATCGAGCTCAAGAAGACGGTCGTAAACCACGAAATCGTTTTCGCAGGGGACAAAGAACCGGTCGCAGAGCCCATAACCCCGATCGAAGAGGCTCCCCCGGTCAAGACTCCCAAAGGCCGTAAAGGCAAGAGCTAAAAAAGAGTTTTACAAAAATAGCCTTTTTGAAAAAGTGGCTCAAAATCACGGGATCTGTCCCACATAGTATAATAGGGGGACACTGTGTCACCCGCATTGATAAGGAGATATTATGTTCAGACTCGCAGATCATCATCTGGAAGCAGCCCAGAAAATAGCTGTTACAAACCGCAAAAAGAAGCGTTGCGATGAATGCTACGACCGTGGCTGGATCGGCCTTACGGAGCAAAACCTCTTGGTGTTGTGCACCCGTTGCGTCGATATGGAAAAAGCTATGGACGCCTGGAAGGAATACGTCAGCGGTCACGAAGACCTCAAAGAACACTTTGCGGAGCTTTTTGAAGAGAAAGAAGTGGAAACCGAACACACAGAGACGGAAAAGCACAATATCCACGATATGAAGAAAGCTAAACCTGCTAATATGCCAAACTTTACGCCCGGTATGAAGCGTACCGGCAGAGCCAAGAAAATCTGAGGAAGCGTAATAAACGAAAGATGTATAAGACAATAGACCTCAAAGAAAGCCCCAGACACCTGGAATCTCGTATCCGTGCTTACTGGGAAAAGCACGATCTGGCAGAGAAAAGCATCAAGATCAGAGAAGGCGAAGCTCAATTCGTCTTTTACGAAGGTCCTCCCACCGCCAATGGCAAGCCCGGCATTCACCACGTGATGGCTCGCACCTTGAAGGATGCAGTCTGCCGTTATAAGACTATGACCGGCTATCAGGTTAAACGCAAAGCCGGCTGGGATACTCACGGATTGCCCGTCGAAATCGAAGTAGAGAAACAGCTCGGACTGGAAGATAAGAAAGCCATCGAAGAATATGGCATCGAGAAGTTCTGCGTCGCCTGCAAAGAATCAGTCTGGAGCTACCTCGATCTCTGGCAGGAAATGACTCGCCTGATGGGCTATTGGATAGACCTGGAAAATCCCTATGTGACTCTGCATAATGACTATATCGAATCCGTCTGGTGGATACTCAATGATTTCTTTGAGCGAGATCTGATCTATAAAGCGCACAAGATTGTGCCCTATTGCCCCTCCTGTGGGACTCCGCTTTCTTCACACGAAGTGGCGCAAGGCTACAAAGACGTCGAGGATCCCTCCGTCTATGTGAAGTTCAGATGCCTCGATGAGGATAATACTTTCTACCTAGCCTGGACTACTACGCCCTGGACTCTGATCTCCAATGTGGCTCTGGCTGTAAATCCTGACGAGATATACGTCAAGGTGTTGCATCAGGGGCAAAATCTGATCCTTGCCAAGGCCCGCCTGGAAGTCCTCGGTGAGGATTACGAGATAGTCTCAGAGTTTATAGGCAAGAGCCTCGAACGCAGGGAATATGAGCCGCTCTTTAGCTTTGTGCCGGTCGAGAAAAAGGCGTGGTACATCGGGCTGGCGGATTACGTCTCAATGAGTGATGGCACAGGGATTGTGCATACAGCTCCGGCATTTGGTCAGGACGACTACAGCCTCGGAATGAAGTATGATCTGCCCTTTGTGCAGCCGGTTGATAATGCCGGTAAATTCATCTCCCTGGTAGAACCCTGGGCAGGACAATTTGTCAAAGCTGCAGACAAGGATATCATACGTCACCTGAAAGAAAGCGGTGCCCTCTATCGCAGAGAGCAGATCAAACACAGCTATCCGCACTGCTGGCGTTGCACCAGTCCTCTGATATATTACGCACGTGAAAGCTGGTATATCCGCACCTCAGGCTTTAAGCAGCAGCTACTGGATAATAACAGCAAGATTGCCTGGTATCCGAGCTTTGTGGGTGAGAAGCGCTTTGGCGAGTGGCTCGAGAACAATGTTGACTGGGCACTTTCACGCGACCGTTTCTGGGGGACTCCGCTCAATATCTGGGTCTGCTCCGATTGCGGACACAAGAGCTCCATCGGCTCCATCGAAGAACTGCGCAAGCGTGGTAAACTCACAGACGGCAACGAAGTTCCTGCTGATATCGAGTTGCACAGGCCATATATCGATAATGTCGAGCTGACTTGCGACAAGTGCAGCTCCAGGATGCAACGCACCAGCGAAGTCATAGACTGCTGGTTTGATAGCGGCTCAATGCCCTTTGCGCAGTGGCACTATCCCTTTGAAAACGCAGAGATCTTTGATAAGGAACTCTTCCCGGCTGATTTCATCTCCGAGGGGATAGATCAGACGCGAGGCTGGTTTTACTCTATGCTCACCATCTCCACGATCCTGAAAGGCGTCTCCAGCTACAAGAGCTGTCTGGTAAACGACCTTATCCTGGATAAAAACGGCCAAAAGATGAGCAAATCCAAGGGTAATTCGGTCGATCCGATCCAGTTGATGCAGGACTACGGTGCTGATGCCATCCGCTGGTACTTGCTCGAGGTCAGCCCTCCCTGGGTGCCGACCCGTTTTGATGTCGAAGGCGTCAAAGAGATTCTTGGCAAGTTTGTCGGAACTCTCAAGAACGTCTATTCCTTTTACGCAACCTACGCCAATATAGATGGTTTTGATGCCAATAACTATCCCAAAGACAGCCTGCGCACAGCCGAGATAGATCGCTGGATCATCTCCCGCTTGCAGAGCTTGATTATCGACAGCACCGCCTGGATGGAGACCTATGACTTTACCAAGGCAGTCCGTGCGATCCAGGACTTTGTGATCGACGAGCTCTCAAACTGGTATGTACGCCGTAGCCGCAGGAGATTCTGGGCGATGGAACTCACTCAGGACAAGATAGATGCGTATCGCACGCTGCAGCTTGTGCTGGTGGAGGTCTGCAAGCTGATCGCACCCATTATGCCTTATCTTGCGGAAGAGCTCTACACCAGCCTGACCGGTGAGGAAAGTGTGCACTTGGTGAACTATCCCACTCCTGATAAGAGCCTGATAGACAAGGCTCTGGAGACCGAGATGCAGCTTGTGATCGATATAGTTTCCCTGGGTAGAGCAGCCCGCAACGACTGCCAGATCAAGATTCGCCAGCCTCTGGGCACGATGCATCTGCCCATCCGCACTATGGACACTGTCCAGCGGATGTTTGAGCTAATCCAAGAGGAAGTTAACATCCACAATGTCAATTACATCGCAGAGGATGACGACTTTGTAAATTACGAGCTCAAGCCTCAGTTCAAGGTTATGGGTCCCAAATATGGCTCCAAGATGCAGCAGATCTCCAAAGCTCTCGCGGCAGCTAAGCCTCAGAATATCTTAAGCGCTTTTGCCGATAGCGGCAGCTACAAGCTTTCGCTGGATTCAGAAGAGATCGAGCTGCTCTCCGAGGACATTGCCATCGGCATCAAAGCGCGTGAAGGATACGTCTTCCAGTCCAAAGGCTCGCTCTTTGTGGCGCTGGATACCGCGCTCACGCCTGAGCTCATCCTGGAAGGTTATGCCCGAGAACTGATCAACAAAATCCAGTTCAATCGCAAGGAACAAGGCTTTGAGATAATGGACAAGATTTCCGTGCATTGGGCTGCGGATCACGATATAGCCAAAGCCTTTGCCCTGCACGGCGATTACATAATGAGCGAAACCCTCTGCCATCACCTATCAGAAGTGGAAAAGAACGAAGCCCGGATGACTCAGGTTGATATCAACGGCAAGGAAGTCTGGCTTTTGATAAACAAGCTAAACGCTTAATAACCGGGAGGTTAAGATAGCCCGTTTCTGCATTAATTGCGGCAAAGACATTCCTCAGAAGGCGAAGTTTTGTCCCTTCTGCGGGGAGAACAACGTCACTGAAGAAAGCGCTCCCAAGCCTGCTCCCAAGCCGGTTTTCAATCTCGAGGATGCAGCCGACATCAACACCGGCTATACCATCTTTGAATCAGGCCAGGATTTTGAAGGCTATCGGATCAAATCCCTCCTGAATAAGGATTCCGAAGGCTTCAAATACATCGCCGAAAAGGATGGAAAGGAGTATCTGATCAAGATCTTCTTCCAATCCAGCTTCTCCAGCGTTGATAATCTTTACAAACAGCAGATGCGGCTTACCCGAATCTCCAAGCTTCACGATGTCCATTGTGCTGAGGTAGTGGAAGTAAACCTCGTGCAAGAGCCCAGCTATCTGATCACCGAATTTATCCGTGGCAAGTCTCTCGCCCAGCTCAAGACCGAGATACCCGATGAGGACAAAGAAGCCTTCATCAGCAAGCTGATCCCGGATTTGATCGATACAGCCATCGCTATCCGCAAAAGCGGACTCACCATCAACAATCTTGCTCTGACCGGCGCAATGTTGGATGGAGCGGGAAGCCTGTTTGTCCTCTCAAGCGCCATCAAGTACGAGGAAGAGGACGAGCGCGAGGATGTCTTCACGATCGGTATGATCGTATCCCAATTTCTCGCCACGGGAGGTCTTTCCAGGCTGATTTACACCCGGGAATCACTGCGTGAGAACAAATTCAGCTATATCAGCGGGGTCACCATCTCGCTCAATAAGCTCCTCGCTGAGTGTCTGCATCGCAATGTATTGCAGCGTGTTACAGATCTGGAATCACTCAAGCGGGCATTTAAAAACCTGCCGGAAATCTCCGAAGATAGCATCTGGATTCAGAAAGATAAGAGCAAGATAACTGCACCCGAGCCACTTAACAATCCCGAACCTCCCAAATTCCGGGGAGACTGGACTTTCTGGCTGCTGATTTCTTCGATAATCGTTCTGGCTGCAGTCAGTATCTTTATGCTATTCGGCAGAAAAGCCATAGACACGATCTCTGAAGCCTTCGCTCCAAGTCCGGATTCCCTTGCGCTGGAAGAATATATCGATAATCCTGAGACTCCTTACCGCGACAGCATCCGCGTGACCAATTACGCCCCTGTGAGACGTGCCGCAGAGCGCAGAACCCGCCGTGGACTAAACGAAGTAATTACCCCTCCAGCCACTCAGACGCCGCAAGCACCCGCGACTCAACTGCGTGCACCGATGCCATCGAATTTCGTCTATGTGGAAGCCGGCACATTTGGCTTTGGCAGGCTCACCGAGAACAACCATAACGTCTCTCTCTCAGGCTTTTACCTCAGCAAATACGAACTTACCCAGGGTGAATGGAACCGCTTTATGCGCCCTGCAAACGTCAGCAGCCCCGGAGACAGGATGCCAGTGGACAACATAAGCTGGCGCCAGGTAGTGACTTACTGCAATGGACGCAGCGATGCCGAGGGTCTTACCCGTGCTTACCGCATCACCGGCTCCGGCAACAATGAGGTCATCACCTGCGACTTCAATGCCAATGGCTATAGAATGCCGACCGAAGCTGAATGGGAATATGCCGCAAAAGCAGGATATCTATACAATTACAGCGGTTCAGACGAACCTGCAGACGTCGCCTGGTACAAAGGCAATAGCGCCGGCAGAACTCATCAGGTGGGCGGCAAAGAGCCCAATGCCAAAGGGCTTTACGATATGACAGGGAATGTCTCGGAATGGGTCTGGGATTTCTTTAGCACTGATTTTATCCGCAACCTGAGCAGCTTTATCAATCCCAAAGGCCCTGCGGAAGGAACTCAACGCGTGATCCGCGGTGGTAGCATCATCAATGGAGAAGGTAGAAATCTCAATATCCTCTGGCGCGAAAAAGGCTATCAACGCGACGCTTATCCCTATGTAGGCGTGAGACTTGTCAGAACCAGATAACCCCCCTGAAACAGCCTCTGCTCCATCCCACAATCCTGCTATCCGGCAAGAATCCTTAGTCTCGGGTTACTGATTCTTCTATAGCCACCCTAAAGCACAGCAATCTAATCCCCTTATGCTCCCTCTTTCAATAAAACAATGTTAAACGCATACAGGACAATCGTATCCTGCTTGTTCATGCAGGATTCAAGCAGGATAGAAGCAGGGTAGAAGCAGGAATCCAAAGGGTGGGTATAGAGAATTGGCAGGGCTCCATCTTTATGAAATGGGCAATACATCTGATTATCACAGCGATCCGGGCTTATTGTATCTGATCGGCAACAGCGAAAGCGGGGATTATCTGGATAAACTGCTTGACAGATGCTGATAAAATAATACAAACAGAATATCTTGTTCAATATCTGATAAACGCTTCTTATATGTGTGTTAGAAGGCTAGTCTGTTTCATAACCCGAAGGCAAAGGAGTTCTTATGCGAGTCTCATTATTGGCAGTACTTTTTTTGTTTTTATTCACTACCGCTATAGCTCAATCCTTGGATCTGGAATTGCGGAATACCGCGATGACCACCAATCCTGATCCAATCAATTATCCCACTATCAGTTACGAGGAATATCAAGCACAGATTCCGTCTCTTGGTACATTCCGTGAGGAGGTGGTCAGCACCAAGCTCGATCCCGAGCGTAATCGTGCTAACTTCCTGATTCTGGTACGTGATACGCTTTATCCTTCGATCCAGTCAGCGATTCAGACATATCAGAATGATCTCTACAATGAAGGCTTCAGCACTATCGTTGTTTCCTGGGCAGGTTCACAACCGATTAGCTTGAAAGCGACGATCAGCCAATATTACGGTTCTCACGCCATTGTGGGTGTGATGCTGGTAGGCAATCTTCCGGTTGCCTGGTATGAGTATGAGACACTGAATGATGAAGGCGAATTGAGCGGTAATTGGGATGAATTTCCCTGCGAGCTGTACTTTGCTGATATGGATGGCACCTGGACTGATGCGGATAGCGACGGGAAGTGGGATCTGCATACAAACGGAACTCATCCGGAGATCTGGATCAGCCGCATTCGGGCGGACAATCTGCCTACTACAGGGCAGACGGAAGTAAGCCTGATAACGTCCTACTTTGCCCGTAATCATCTGCATCGCATCGGTGGCAGTCCAGGCACAAACCAGGCTCTGGTCTATGTCGATGACGACTGGCAGAGCGGAGGTAGCGGATTTCAGCAGTCTATGCGAAATCTTTACACAAATACAACTCTGGTAAATACTTCCGCTGAAACAAATGCCCCAGACTATCGGGAAAACCGGCTGCCTGGCACCTATGAGTTTATTCAAGTGATGGCACATAGCAGCCCTACCCACCACAATTTCAAGGTGGTAATCGATGAAGTCGAGACCAGTGGGAATGTGCACTCATACGAGCTGCCCAATGTGGCTAATTCAAAGTTTTACAATCTCTTCGCCTGCAGTAATGCCCGCTTTACCGATTCAAATTGTATGGGCAGCGTATATTTGCTGGGTAATCAGAACACCCTGAACGTCGTGGGTACTGCCAAGACCGGCAGTATGCTGGCCTTTAGCGAGTTCTATTATCCCTTGTCTCAGAATCTTAGCTTTGGCCAGGCATACAAAGAATGGTGGGAACAGGCAATTCAGGACAATGGCGCCAGTTATGACAGAATCCACTGGTTCTATGGCAATCTGCTCCTGGGGGATTGCAGCCTGAGAGTGCGTTACAGTCCGAATTCGGTGTACTGGAACGGTAGTTATTCCACCGAGTGGAGCCACGCTCAGAACTGGAGTAATGGAGTGGTTCCCGGGCCAGATAGCAATGTCTTTATCCCTGCTAATACTGTCCGGTCACCGGTGATCTCGCTTGCTCCGGCAACCTGTAAAGACATCCAGATAGCCGGAACTCAGACACTAGGTATTTACAACAACTTTTACGTTTATGGTGATTTCTATTGTTGGGGTGAGGTGAATCTCTTTGGTAGCTCTACTCAGCTTATGATCAGTGGAGATACCCTCTTGGGAGATGGATCTGTACTCAATACCAATTTCCCCACGGCCACGCTGTATTTTGAGGGAGATCTTACTGTATTGAGTGGCGCTGACCTTACCGTTAGCGCAAATCTCTATTTCGGTGGGGCAAACACTGCAAAATTTGTAAATCACTGCCCTGATACTTACTTTGGGGATCTATCCGTGCAGAAGAGTGGTGGCTCGGCATTACTGATCAGTGAGATCAGCTCCGAAGATTTTGATGTCAAGGGGCATATCAGCGTCTTCAGCAATGCGATCCTGATCTGCAATTCGACAAAGACAATTCGTTTGCACGGGAATATTGCCTCCAGTAATACCAGCTTCTCAGGCCTGAGGATGATGGCAGGCACAATAGCGCTGACCGGAACTTCGCACACTATCAACACTCAGCACGCAGACGACAGGATCAACAGCCTAAGTCTGGAAGCCGGCGGAGCGATCAATTGGGTCTCTGCTCCCCATATCTATGGAGATTTTACGGCTTTCTCGGGCACGAGTATTACAATCGGAGATCCGGGACTGATGATCGATGGTAGCTGTACGATTGGCGGTAATCTTGTGATGAACAGCGCTACCGGCGATCTGATAGTGGGGGGGAATATGATCTGGAATTCAGGTTCGACCGCTAGTATCAGCAATGCAAATGCCGAGATCAAGATCGGGGGAGACCTGGAATTCAAGATCAATTCAAACGTAAACTTTGGTACAGGTTATCTGGAATTCACGGGCAATAGTATCTCAAACCTGATCAATAGCAGTACAAACACAGTGATTAACCACTTGAAAAACAGTAAAGTAGCACCTGGTTACCTGAATCTGTCATCCAGTGGGAATGCTAATTTCTCGGTGATGGGAAACATCTGGAACTATCAAGGACGTAAACTGACTGGTAACTCCAACGGGACTATCAGTCTCTATGGCAATCTTACCAGCTATAATACTACGACAGATGGCATTATGTTTGTAAATGGAACGCTAAGGCTGGCAGGGACAAACCAGAATATAAACATCCCAAACAGCCAGGACTATATTAACAATCTCACGATAAATTCCACCGGAGTGGTGCTGCTGGAAAATGCCCTCACTCTCAAAGGCTCATTCACTCAGACCAGCGGAATCTTCCGTCCCCTCACGAACCTTTTGAAGATTGGTGGTAATTTCTTGGTGAGTGGCTCCGGAACCTATGAGACAGCAGGCACTACCGTTCAGTTCAATGGCTCTGCCACGCAGACTATCAACAATAACTTCAGTTTCAATGTGTTGCAACTCAACAAGCCTATGGATTCGCTTATTATCCCGGATGGAGTGATTGTGAGCACTCAATCGCTGAAGTATATGTCCGGTGTCCTGAGGCTAATGGGTGGCACTTTCACTGCTAATGATATGGTGGACAACGGTATTGTAGGAAGATACAACGTCTCCAGTGGAACCCTCAATCTGAATCAGGACATTAGCCAGGTGATCGATCTTGATGCTGATATCACTATGTCTGGCGGTACAATGAACATCACCGGCGGTTATGGACTGCCTGCTAACTGGGCTTTTGCCAGGCCAATCAATCTCACTATGAGCGGTGGCACCCTGAATCTGCCTCCTCAGGGAGTAACTCTCACCAATACAGGCAATGCCATCAACCTCAATCTAACCGGCGGCATCATCCGTACGGCAGGACACTTCCTGATCCAACGTAGTGGGTTCAATCCTTCAGGCGGTATCATCGAGCTGTATGGCACGGGTGATTGCAACGTCGGAGGCTACAGCGGCAGTAAATTCTCTACTCTCAGGATCAACAAGGCAAGCTCCCGCGAGGATGGACAAACACGCGCCAATACAGCCAATCTTACGACGGACACAATTGTGGATGAAGATCTCGAGATAGTGAGCGGACAGCTCTCGATCGGTGCCTGCGCTCTGACCGTAAATGGCAATACTACTGTGTACTCCGGGATCAAGATGATCAGTACCTCATCGGTCTTTAACAGCAACGGCATTCTCAATCTGGAAGCTACTTCCTCCTCGCAATTCACAGCCGGAAACCTCAATCTCGACTATATCTACACCATCCAAAGCGGTGCCACAGCCTCATTTGGCTCTGCTCACTATCTGAATTTTGTAGGGGGTAGGATACAAAATCCCGTTTGCTACAGTCAGACGATCAATTTCTACAACGTAAAGATTGATAAGACAGCCAATTTTGTCCAGTTTAGCGGCTCAGAAGCCAATACAAACTACTTCAAATATGCCGGAACGCTTAATCTGGTAAGCGGTAACAACCTCAGATTGATAGATTATACTACCTGCAACGGTGGTAATACTGTGATCAATGGGACCCTGATCATAAACAGCAATAATCCTGTCTCATTCGTGACTCTCAATCACAACGGCACTATCAATCATCAGGGAGGAAACCTCTCAGTTAGTTCTGGTTTCACCAGGGGAACCAGTTCCATCCTCAATCTGTCTGGTGGAGAATTCAAGATCAATAGCCCCTATTCCGGAACTCTCTACTGGCTGAGCGGTACTACCAATATCACAGGCGGCAGCCTGGTCTTTGCCAACAACGGTATGCAACTGGGTACCGGATGCACCTTTAGCCAGAGCGCTGGAAGCGTTAAGATTGGCTACAACTTCCGGGCTGGGACTACAGACGTCTTCCAGCCTGCTGGTGGCAGCTTTGAATTCATCGGAAGCCGCAATGGCAGCGTCGAGCTCGCCTCCGGATGCCGGTTCTATAATCTGGTGATCAACAAGACTTCGCTCGATTACACTCTTAGTAACAGCAGCAATGTCCTGGTAAACAACGATTTGGTCGTCCAGAGCGGTGTCTTTGCACCAGCTACAACCTATACATGCACGATCGCCCGGGACGTCCTGATTAGCGGAGGCAGGCTGGATGCCGGCGGATTAAACCAGCTCCTGGCAGTGGGTAGAAACTGGCAAAACACTGCCGGTCCGGATGCTTTCACCGAAGGCAGTGGCATAGTAGAATTCTATAGCTACCTGATGAGCGTCATCGGTAGCGAGACCTTCAACAAGCTAAATATCAGCAAGGGCTACACCTACACCCAGAGAGCGCTTGTGCCTGATGGAGCTACGGTTGTCGCCACAACAGGTGTGGCTCTGGATTCCGGCTGTCTTGAGATCGAAGGAGGCGCAATCCTGGATAGCGATGGTTATCTCGAGATCGATACTGATGCCGGCTTGTCCTATGCTCCGGTAAGCGGAATTGCCACTCTGCGCTTGGGTGGATACCTGGAAAATTATAACACCACGACTTCTCAGACTGTCGGTATATACTGTAATACCAATAGCTTGATGATCCTGGATGGTGCACTGGATCAATCCATCGTCTCCGATGCGCCATACCTCTACGCCGGCACTTTGCAGATCATTAAACCCTCCGGGATTGCCAATATCTGGGTGCCGTTGCAATGCAAAAACGACTTCATAATCAACCAGGGTACAGTGAATTTCCCGACTGCGGGCGGAGTGGCAGAACTCTGGGGTGACCTGATCCTGGCAGATAATGCCAGCCTCAGCTTGGCGGACGATACCCTGAAGTTCTTTGGGGGCGCAAACGCAGTCATCGATAGCTATGAAACTATCCCTGTTGCAACGGTTTACGTTACCAAGACCGCACCTGCTTATCTGGAGCTGACTCGCAATCTGGTCTTCTCCGGCTCGGGGTCGATCACCATCAATAGCGGTGAAATGAGGCTCAATTCCTTTGATTTCACGCCTTCTGGAAACGTTAATGTCTCCAGCGGAGCCAAGCTGGTTCTGGGCGGAGGAGCTACTCTCAGGATGAGTCCGAATATGACGCTAAGTGTATGGAACACAACAAATCCGCACTCTCGTCTGGTCTCGATCGGGGAAGCGGGGAATTTTGCCAGAATCACTTGTAGAGACGGTTACTACGCGATCAATATCGAGAACTATGCGACGGTCCAGGCCAGCTATACGATCTTTGAAAAGATGGGCACAAACGGACTCAGCCTCGGCGCACGCACCGGGCTCGATCCCGCCAATCCGCTCGATCACTGCACCTTCAGGCAGGGGATCTCAGGCGGACGACTGATCACTTCGATATCCACCGCAGTGATGAATATCCCCGATGCCGTCTTTGAAAACACTCATCCAACTACCTCAATCTACAATGTTTACAAAGCATCCGGCGCTGCTATGACCTTCGTCAATGCCACCGGAAACTTCAGCGGCGAGGCTAATGACTATGATCCAAACAACCTGGTCACTTGGGAGACTCTGGGGCCCCCTCCCGTTCCGCAGAATATTGCAGTACAGATAGTTGGCAGCAGCATTCAAGTTACTTGGTCTGCCAGTACAGGAGCGAGTAGCTATCAGATTTACCGCAGCCTGGATCCTTTGACAGGATGGAGCCTTATCGGCAGCACAGGCAGTCTTTCCTGGATAGATATCGCTCCACCGGAGCAAAGAGCCTTCTACCGCGTAACTGCCGAATAATCAGTACTATAAGGTCAGAAACCCGACAATAAAACCGGGTTTCTGACTTTTTCTTCCTGCTTGAATTCTTATGTGATCCCCTAGTGATCCCCTAGTGATCCCCTAGTGACGACAAGGGAATCACCGGGTAAGCGCCACATAATCACCGGTAGATTCAAGGAGAGAGAGCTGGTCAATTGCCTGCCGATATATACAAGTAATTATCAATCAACTACATAGATGATACGTAAAGATAGCTTGTGCCGACCACATATACTTAGCAGTCTAAAGTTCTGTTTGCCAATATCCAATTTTCGCTTAGCATTATTTTAGAATATCACATTTCAGGAGATACAAAATGCCAATTTTAGACGATAAAGTAATTTCAGAGGTCAAGAAACAGCTCGCGCCGATGACCAAGCCAGTGACACTCAAATTCTTTAGCCAGGATTTCGAGTGTCTTTATTGCAAGGAGACGCATCAGCTTTTGGAGGAATTGCTCACCACGAATCCGCTTTTGAAGCTGGAGACTTATAAGTTTGAGAGTGATGAAGCAGCGGTCAAGGAATTTGGAATCGAGCAGATTCCGGCGATCGCGGTCGTGGGTGAAGAGGATTACGGGATCAGGTTTTATGGCATTCCTTCCGGTTATGAATTTACCAGCCTGCTCAATGCCATTCTGATGGTTTCGACCGGGATTGCCAAGTTGCTTCCGGAGACCAAAGCCTGGCTCGACAATCTGAAGGAAGACATTCATCTCAAGGTTTTGGTGACTCCTACCTGTCCGTATTGCCCGCCTGCCGTGATGTTGGCACAGCGCCTGGCAATGTATAGCAAGCGCGTCAAGGCAGAAATGATCGAGGTCTCTGAATTCCCTCATCTGGCACAAAAGTATGCCGTGCAAGGCGTTCCGCGGACAGTGATCAATGAAAAGGACTTTCTGGAAGGCTCTGCTCCGGAGAAGATGCTCTTGGAAAAACTGCAAAGCGTGATCAGGGGCTAGGATGCCGGAACTTCCGGAAGTGCAGACTGTATTGGACGGTCTGGAGGCGGCGGTCAAGGATAGGATTATAGCTGATTTGGAGGGCTACTATCCGGGAACGGTACGGCTTTCGCCTGGTTTACCCCAGAGCTGTTTCCCGAGGCGTTTTGCTTCGTTTGAACGCAGGGGCAAGTATATGATCATCAGACTGGAAGGGGATTTGGCGCTGATTGTGCACCTCAGGATGACCGGGAAACTGGTCTGGGATCCCTCTCCGGGTGAGATATTACCGCACGAACGAGCGAGGATCATTTTGGATGCCGATCAGGCGGTGCATTTCATCGATATCCGCACCTTTGGCAAGATCATCCTGTGTCGTACTGAAGAAATTGCAGAATATCTGCCTGATCTGGGGCCGGAGCCGCTGAGCAATGAGTTTGACAAGGCATATTTGGCAACAGCACTGGCAAAGCGCAAAGCTCCGATCAAGAATGCGCTGCTGGATCAGAGTCTGGTGGCGGGGCTGGGCAATATCTACGTCTTGGAACTGCTTTACAGAGCAGGAATCGATCCACGAAGGGAGGCTTGCGGGCTCAGCAGCTTGCAGCTTGGCAGGATTGTCAAGCACACCAAAGAAGTCCTGGCAGAGGCCTTGGCTGCGAATGGCACCAGCGTCTCAGACTTCCGCTCCATAGATGACAAAACAGGGGAGTTTCAGAACTTCCTGCGGGTCTATCAGAAAAATGAATGTCCCCGCGGACACAAGATCGAGGTGGTCAAACAGGCGGGACGCTCCAGCTTCTTCTGCCCTGTGTGCCAGAAGTGACGAGCTTTTGGGGTCTGTCTGGCGAAGTGCTGAATAAGATTTGTTGACAAATCCGGCGTCTTGTCTGGACTTTCACTATTCGGTAATTGAGCTAAATTGAGCCGAAGGAGTGAATTATGAAGTACATCTCGCTGATCCTGGCGATCCTGTTTGTTTCGATACTGGCGGCTAATCCCCGGGGTATGACCACTGCTCCCCTGGAAGAAAGTGGAGCCACGATAATTCAAGCCACACGAGTCTATACGGATTACCAAAGTTCTGTCAAACCGTCTCCTCAGATGAGACCCAGGACTGAAGAAAGTCTAGGTTTTGAAGCAATCCTTCCGGCTCGCAGCCAGTATGGCTTGAGGTTCAATTCCCTCAGCAATCAGACCGGGCTCTACTCCAGCCTGGGCGGCTTTTCCGGCGAACTGATGACTGCTCTTGCCAAGGTGCCGCAGTGGATGAGGGCTGATCTCCAGAATACACTCCTAATGCTTACCGATGCCAAGCGGGATATCTACGTCAATCTGATTCTGAGCGCGCAGGACCCCCTGATCGATGAGATTGCCTTTGCCATTGCGCATAGTTCACCGGAGTATCTGAATAGTGATCTGGCGCATCCTCAGCTCTTTGTGGAAAATGCCAGCTACCTCTACAGCATCGATCAAAACCTCCAGTATGTGCAGATTATGGACTATGGCACTCACGAGGCAAATCCCAGTTATTACAGCACTACCAAGTATAAAAGGCTCGACGCCAATGGAGTCCTGGAAGAGATCGAAGTGCCTTATGAGATCTATTATTGGTACGTCGTGCATCCCAGATTGTCAGACGAGATAGCAGCTTATGTAGATCCTGCTATCGTGGAAAACAACAGCAATCACAATAACAACATCACTGCTCCTCCCACCGGAGTCTTCTGGCGCAGTTGGCTTTACACTGTTCAGGAGGGAGATTATCCCGTGCTTGCAGATACCTTGAACCAGTGCCAGACATTATTTAACAACAACGGCACAGGTGGTGACGCGATCAGGGCAATGCAGTGGTGGATCAATCAGACTATGGGCTTTACTTCAAACAACGAGCGTCCGCACCAGCCGGTTCGTATCTACCGCAAGCATATTGGACGTTGCGGCGAGTATCAGGACTATACGGCAGCAGTCGCCAGGCTGGGCTTGATTCCTTGCACCAGCATCCTTTCTGTCTCCACGGATCACGTCTGGAACGAGTTTTGGGAAGGCACCTGGAGGCAATGGGAGCCCGTCAATGGCTACATCGACACGCCTCTGGTCTATGAGAATGGTTGGGGCAAGATATTTGGCAGCGTCTTTGAATGCAGATCGGACGGATATTTCAGCCCGGTCACCGAGCGCTATTCGGAAGGCAGTTGCCAGATCAGGATCAGAGTGCTGGACAACGCAGGACAGCCAGTGGATGGCGCTAGAGTGATCCTTGCCATCTTTGAAAGCTCTCCCCGGGTCGATATGATCGGCTTTACAGGCAACGACGGCTGGGTGGTCTTTACGGTGGGAGAAAATCGTGATTATCGCGCCAGAGCAGAGACTCACTGGGGCATCTATCCTGCCATAGCCGGGACTTATGCAGCCCTGACTGCGCAATCTGTCGATGGAGAGACCTACGACTATCTCTTTACGATCGATCAACCAATGCCACAGCCAGTCTTTACCCAGATCGATCCTCCTGCCAATCAATCCCCTGATTATTACCACGGGATCAGCTTTTCTTCCCCTGCATACTACCTGAATGGACGAGTCACCTGGGACGATATCAGTTCCCTGGGCACCTATCCCAAGTTCTATTATAAGGTTGATAGCCCCGCCTCTGTGGCAGTATTTTCGGTCAATCCGGATGATCTGCTCTTTCTGCAATATGATATGATGGCTTCGATCTTCAGTCCCTCAGCGCCACAGAGCAGCGGCACTTACAGCTTTCATATCCCGGTGGGAACCACGGACTGGTACAGTGTTATGGACAACAGCCATTTAAGCGGCAACGCTGTCCTGGTGAGCGGAAGCTTTAGCTATCAGGATGCCTCGGTAAATAGCGACGAGCAAGTGATTCCCCCAGCGCAAATATTGCTCAGTACCTATCCCAATCCCTTTACTGACAGGCTTTCCATCAGCTATCGCCTGGCAAAAAGCCAGCCTGTGAAGCTAAGCCTATACAATCTCAGAGGCCAGCTTGTGCGGGATTTCTACGATGGACAAGCTATTGCAGGACAGACGGATCTTGGCAATCTAAAGATCGATGATCTGCCTGCCGGAATCTACTTTGTCAGGCTTTCCACTCCAGAGGGTACCCAAACCAAGAAACTCGTCAAGATCAACTAAGGATTATCTATGGCAACACTGCTCAAGATCAAGCTGGACAAGCTCTTCTATGAGAGCAAGGTGCTGTTGCAGGACGTTTTGATAGAAGTACAGAGCGGTGAGCGCATCCTGATCGTAGGTCAGACCGGAACAGGCAAAAGCTCACTGCTGAGTACATTGAACCTGATGAATCAGAGCTATCAGGGTGAGATCCTCTTTCACGAAAAACCTCTGGAAAGCTACAAGCCGGAGCTTTTACGCAGCCGGATCTGTATGGTGATGCAGGAGCCCTGGTTGGAAGAAGGTACCATCAGGGAAGTACTGGATGCTCCTCTGGCTTACAGGACTCGCCAGAGCTATCGTCAAGATGGCAGGGAACAGCTTATACAAGAGCTCTTTGACAACTTCCGACTTTCGACTGCCTATCTGGACAAACCAGCTTCCCAGCTATCCGGAGGCGAAAAGCAAAGAGTTGCTCTGATCCGCGCTTTGCAGTTCCAGCCCGAAATCCTGCTCCTGGATGAGATCTCCTCTGCCTTGGATCAGGAGACTTCCGGGATCATATCGCATTGTATATTTGAGACTTATCCCGGCACAGTGATAGCCATCTCCCACGATCCGCTCTGGCAAAGCCACTGGCAAAGGCTCTGGCGTCTGGAAGGCGGAAAGCTCAGCGACAGTACGCAAACAGGAGGCAGATGATGGATATCAGTTACCTGGGACTGGGACTTTCTTTTCTGCTATTGCTCTTTCCGATCCTGATTTTCAGCCAGCTCAAGCTCAAGCTTACAGGGCAACTCTTTAATTCCTTCCTCCGAATGGTGATCCAATTGGCTGTGATCGGGCTGGTATTGCAGTTTGTATTCAATCAGGTAAATCTCTGGCTTACGCTGCTTTGGATGCTGATTATGATCACCAATGCCGTCTTCACATTGCGTAGCAGGCTAAAGTTTCAGCGTCGTATCCTGACGCCCATCCTGATAATGGCGCTGTCGTTTACCAGCCTGATTGTGATGCCCTGGATCATCATTTTGGTCATCAAGCCTGATCCGCTTTACTCTCCGATGTTTTTGATCCCGATTTATGGGATGGTACTGGGTAATAGTATGAATAGCTGCGCTTTGGCTCTGGAGCGTTTTGAGACCGGGCTTTCGGACAATTGGAAGGCATATCTGACCCGCCTTAGTCTCGGTGCCAGTCTTTGGGAAGCTGTCTTGCCATCCTTCAAGCGCGCAATGCAGACTTCATTGATGCCGCAACTGCTTACCATTGCATCAATTGGCGTGGTCAGCCTGCCAGGAATGATGACAGGGCAGATACTGGGCGGTTCCAGCCCGCTGGTTGCCATCAAATACCAGATGATGATTATGATCTCGATCTTTACCAGCGTCACCCTCACGGACTATCTTGCCATCAGGATTTATCTCAGCCGTCGTTTCGACAAATACTACCTCCCCAAAGTAGATTAAGATACTCATACTCAAGGATTAACTACAGGCAATATCCAGATGGATCTGTGCCCGGTGACTGCATACCCTCTGCTTAGCTTCCTGCTTGAATCCTGCATCTATCCTGCTTGAATCCTGTATGAACAGGCAGGATACGACTGTCCTGTATGCGTTTAGCAATGTTCATTTGAAGGGGAGCGCAAGGCGCAGCAGTTCAATAGCTACGGGCTAACACATTCATATATATGCTGATTAGCTTAGCTATAGCGATTGGTGATATCCTCCATCTTGGGCAGAAGATAGACCTTGAATTCACTTACGCTGATCTCGGGAGCTCCCAGGAATTCGATCTGATCCTTGAAAGCGACAAAGTGAGAGAAGTTCTTGTCTATGTGCGCTTTAAGATCAGGATGAACAGCAATGCGCAGGCTCTTGCCCTGCACAAAGTACTCAGCCCGGCTCAGCCAACGGTAGATGCGCATTGTGATGGCATCCTTGGAGATGATGCGTCCGCTGCCGTTGCAGCAGGGGCAGGGCTCCGAGAAATTAGCCAAGAGTGTGGAACGCATACGTTTGCGGGTAACTTCCACCAAGCCCAGTTCCGTGAAGCTATAGACTTTGTTTTTGGCTCGGTCGCGCTTGAGTCCGCGTTTCAGGGTCTCCAGTACTTCTGCTTTGTGGGCGTCGCTGATCATATCGATAAAATCGACCACAATCACTCCTGAAAGATCGCGCAGCCTGATTTGGCGGGCAACTTCCGCAGCGGCTTCGACATTGGTCTTGCGGACGGTTTCGTCGTAATTGGATTTCCCTGTGAAGCTGCCTGTATTGATGTCAATCGCCACCAGCGCTTCGGTCTGCTCGATGCGGATATTTCCGCCGGATGGCAGGTAGATGCGGGAATGGAAGACGGTCTCAATCTTCTTTTCGATACCCCAGGCGTCAAAAATGGGAGAATCTTCTTTGTAAACTTCCACATTCTCGATCAGATCGGGCGAGATATCTTCAAGCTGGCTTATGATGCTGCGGGCAAAGGTTTTGTCATCGACCACGAGCCTGTCCACGTGCTCTCCAAAGAGATCGCGGATCAGGTAGTTTTCGAGGGCGTTTTCCTCAAAGACGCAGATCGGAGGTTTGCCATATTTGAGCTGTTTTTCGATCAGGCGCCAGGTCTTGGCGAGGGCATTGTATTCGTTCTTAAATTCTTCTTCTTCACAGCCTTCCGCCTCGGTACGAACGATGATTCCGTAGTTCGGATCCTTGATTGCGGAGAGGATACCGCGGATGCGTCCGCGTTCTGCCTGGGAATAAATTTTACGGCTGATGGCGATCTTACTTTTATTGGGGAAGAGCACCAAATACTTGCCGGGTATGGAAATCTGTCCGGTGAGGCGTGCGCCTTTGGAGCCGATGGGACCCTTGTGCACCTGTACGATGATCTCCTGGCCGGGCTTGAGCAGGTTTGAAATCTGCGAAGAATCAGCAGGATTGAATCTTTTGCGGGGCTTTTCCTGGTCGTAAACATCGAGGAAATCGAGCACGATATCGGAGTAATGCAGGAAGGCAGTGCGCTCCAATCCGATGTCGATGAAGGCGGCACCCATCCCGGGAAGGACGTCTTTAACGATTCCTTTGTAGATGTTGCCGACCGGGTTTTGCTTGTCTTTGCGCTCTACGAAGAGCTCGACCAAGCGGTTTTCTTCGAGAACAGCCACCCTCTTCTCGAGGGGATGGACATTCACGATGATTTCTGTATTAAGTTTGTCTTTTCTCATATTAATCCATTTTGTAGGGTAGATAGTAGAGCCACTCGCGGGTGGAGATCCGGCTCAGGAATTCCCGGGCAAGTTCTTCGGGATCAAACGATTGACGCTTGGTCAAGCGTGAGAGCATCATCGGGAAAGACTTGCTTTCCATAAATAGCTCGTAGATACTGATCTTGGTAGGGTAATTCTTTGTTTCATAGCTGCTTAGTTTAGCAAGCCCGGCAGCTTTGGCGATGGCTTCTTTCAGTCCGCCGATCTCATCGATCAGGCGATTGGCCTTGGCATCGGTGGCGCAGAAGACGCGTCCTTCTGCCACTAAGGCAATCTCTTCCGGGCTGTAGCCACGGGCCTGCATCACACGGGATTTGAATTCATCATAGACGCCTGTGGAATTACGCCTTAGAGATGCCAGAAACTCGGGATCATAAGCATTTAGCGGATCAAAAGCACCGCTGAATTTGCCATAGCCGATGCTTTGGCTGCGCAAGCCGATCTTGCGGGAAAGACCGGTGGCCTCGGGAATCATCATAATCACACCGATCGAGCCTGTGATGGCTAGCGGATCGGCATAGATGTAGTCTGAGGCGCAACTGATGTAATATCCACCGCTTGCTGCAACGCCAGTCATCGAGACTACGATGGGCATCCCGGCTTTGAGGCGCATCAGCTTTTGATAGATCAGCTCAGATTCGAGGGCACTACCACCGGGGCTATTGACGCGCAGTACGATGGCTTTGACCTTGCTGTCGCGCTCGATTGCCTCGACAATACGCTGGACCTTGGCAGCACTAATCGTGCCGTCTGCGGCATAGCCGGAGGAGGGGCCAATCTGTCCATTCAGGTTCACAATGGCGATTCTGTCTTTGCTGCCAAGCGTGGGCTGGACATCTTTGTAATCTTTGATGCGGACGCTGTTGTGCTTGGTAATCTGATAGCTGGCGAGGAGGCTGTCACGCCCGGCAAGCTGGTCGATCAGCTTGTTTTCGAGGGCGTAAGAGGCATTGATAAAGAAATCAGGACGCTGTTCAAAGATCTCTTGTGCTTTGCCGGGCTCGAGTTTACGGGATTTCTCGAGCGCCTGGATCAGGTAGTCATAACGGCCTTTGAGGGCAAGCAACAGGTTCTCTTTGGTGCCTTCAGAAAGCGAGGTCTGGGAATAGGGCTCGCCTGCACCTTTGAATTCGCCGGATTGCATTACGTGCATAGTGACGCCAATCTTATCCAGCATCTCTTTGTAAAACATAATGTTTGCGGAGACTCCTTCGAGCATCAGTCCGGCTGAAGCGGAGGGCTCCATTGCGATCTTGGTGGCAGCCAGGCAGAGGTAATAGTCCTTTTGCCCTGCCATCGAGAGATGTGCAATCACAGGTTTGCCTGATTTGCGGAAGTCTTGCAGTGCCAGCTCAATCTCGCCAATGGCGCTGTATGAAGCTTGCACAAAGGAGGGTTCCAGCAGGATGCCTTTGATCTTGCTGTCCTTGGCTGCGTATCTGATCTTGCGGCAGATATCCTCTACCGAGGGCTGGCTCCAATCCCAAAAGTCGTTTGTCTGCAACTCGTTGTAATCAGCCACCATACCGCTGGGATCCACGATCAGCCAGCTGTTTTTGGAGACTACTTTTCGAGGGGATGCTTTGCCTGCGGTCAATGAATAGCCAATCCAGAATGCTATGATCAGCAGGATGGGAACAGAGATGCAACCAATGAGGAGAAAACGTTTGTTGTCGTTCATTTGAAACTCCAGTTATTAAAAGAGTGTGCCATTTATCGGTAAAAAAGAAGAGCAAAAAAATGGCGGAGATGTAGGGATTCGAACCCTAGATACGCTTTCACGTATACACGATTTCCAATCGTGCTCCTTAAGCCAACTCGGACACATCTCCACGCTCGGTTGGGTCAGCTTTTTTGCCAAGCCTTTTCTTGTCAAATAGTTTTCAGTGTTTAAAGTGGCGGACACCTGTAAATACCATTGCTATATCGAGCTCATCGCAAGCCCGGATCACCTCTTCATCACCTTTTGAGCCACCGGGCTGGATCACGGCTTTGACACCGTTTTGATAAAGTTCGTCGATGGAATCGCGGAAGGGGAAGAAGCCATCAGAGGCACAGACAGCTTTGCTGAGATCGTGTTTGAACTTGATTGCCTTCATTATGGCGATCGTAGTGGAATCCACCCGGCTGGTCTGTCCAAAGCCCATACCCATTGCACGGTCCTTGCCCACCAGCACGACTGCGTTTGAATTGAGATAGCTTACTGATTTCCAGCCAAAGATCATCGCTTCAAATTCCTCGGTGGAGGGCTGGCGACGGGTTACGACGCGCCAATCTTCGATGCTTTCTCCCACCAGATCCCAGTCTTGCACGAGGTAACCCCAGGTGAGGGCTCTCAGTTGGAAGGGATTACTGGGCTTGATGATAAATTCCGGATCAAAGCGGATCAGACGGCGGTCTTTCTTCTTTTGCAAGACTTCCAATACGCCTTCCTGATAGGCTGGAGCGATGATGATCTCCGTGAAGATCTTATTGATCATCACAGCAGTTTCCAGATCGAGCGGCTTATTTACCACTACGATACCGCCATAAGGGGAGATCGTATCTGTAGCAAAGGCTTTACGATAGGCATCCGCGAGCGAGAATCCGCTGCCTATACCGCAGGGATTGGTATGCTTAAAGATGATCACTGTAGGCTCATTGTAGAGCCTGATAGCCCTCAGGGCAGCATCGATATCCAGCAGGTTGTTAAAGGATAACACCTTGCCATGCACGAGATCCCAGCCCTGCCTGCGATCTGTGTAAAAACCGGCTCTTTGATGCGGATTCTCGCCATAGCGCAAGTCGTAATGCAGCGTGCAAGAGAGATCAATATATGCCGGTATCCGCGGGGCAATCCCGCCTTCGGCATGCTCTTCCTCGAGGAAATCCGCAATGTCCGCATCGTAATGCGAGACCTTGGCAAAAGCCTTGAAAGCCAGATTGACCTTCCAGGAAAGCGGTACTTCACCGTCCTCTTTGAGATAGTCAAGAGTCGGCTGATAGTCGTTTGGATGAGTCAGGACGACCACGTGGCGGTGGTTCTTGGCTGCTGCTCGGAGTAGCGCCGGACCTCCAATATCGATATTCTCGATAATCTGCTCTTTGGTCGAGGTTGGATCAGCCAGGACTTTGGCAAAAGGATAGAGATTTACGACAACAATGTCGATATGATCTATCTGCAAGTCCTTCATTATCTTGGTGTGATCCGGATTGCTGCGGTCGGCAAGGATGCCGGCGTGAATCTTGGGATGCAGTGTCTTCACCCGTCCGCCCAGAATCTCCGGGAAGCCTGTAAGATCAGAAACTTCCACCACTACTTTGCAAAACTGCTTCAAGTGACGGGCTGTGGAGGACGTGGAAAGGATGGTATAGCCCAGCCGTTCCAGCTCCACCGCGATGGTTTCGATCCCCGTCTTGTCGCTAACGCTGATCAAAGCATACTTTGTCATTCTTCACCTTCTTCATCTATAACATTTATAAATTCTTTAAGTTCACTGCGAGCGATGTAATCTTCCAGCTTTTTATTAAGTTTCTTGTCCGAATACATCTCCAGCGTAATACGCACCACGCGTTTGGGATCGCTCTTTGCTATCAGGAGTTTACCGCTCTGGTCTATCACGGAGATCAGCACGATCCCGCCAAGGATGATCACCCAGTTCAGATAGATCCACATCAAAGTAATTGGCAACACTGCCAGATAGCCATACACAGCCTGCACATTGGTGAGATTGTAGATATACCAGTCAAATCCGCTTTTGGCAACCGTCCAGATCACCGTCGTCCAGAAAGCTCCTCTAAACAGAGCTCCCCGCTTCACACGGATCGATGGCAAGAGCATATAGAGCAGCATCAGGGCAAAGAACTGCAGGAAAAACGGGATGATATTGAGCAGTTGCTGCGTCAAAAAAGAATACTTCAAAAGCCTTGTTACCAATGGCATACTGCTGGTGGAAAAGAGCAGGATCATTATCATCAGCCCGATGATCAAAGTGCCAAAGAACTTGACCAATTGCCCGATCCAATCCAGTTTTGGGCTCGTATCCATACTCAGAATGCGATCAAAGGTATTCCTGATCACCCTGAAGAGCGAATAGGAAGTCACAATCAGTAGTACAAAGCTAAAGATATTAAAGCCGGTGCGTTGCTGCAGCATCTCACCGATGAAGTGTGATACAGCCTCTGCCGAATTTGGCATCAAGTTTGCCATCAAGAGCTCATTGAGCTTGCTCTTGACGTCCAGGAAAGGCAGCTCGGGCACCAGCATAATGATAAAAGTAATGAAAGGTATGAAGCCCAGCATCGTTATATAGGTCAGCGAGGCAGATTCTTTGAGCACTCCCTCTGAGGTCACCCGAATATACAATACGCGGATAAAGTGCCACGTGTTCTTCAGCATCTTACGGCGTTTCTCGGGATTTGAGATATGTTCATAAATCGTAAATAGATCGCTAAACGGCAGCTTCAGATATGCTAAAAGCGAATCCTTGATAGTGGTAAGCCAGGAAGCTCGTTTCTTGCGCATCATTCCTCCCGCAAAGCCAAGACAGGATCGAGATTACCGGCTCTCACTGCCGGGAAGACGCCAAAGATCAGCCCTACTCCGACAGATACCATCAAAGCCACCCAGATCATCTGCATCGAAGCTGCAACCTTGATATCCAAAAATCCTGCCACCAGATCCAGGATCGCATATCCTGAGACAATCCCAAGCACTCCGCCAAGGCTGGTGATCATTACCGTCTGGACTAAAAACTGCACAAAGATATCGCGTCTTCGGGCACCGATCGCCAGTCTGACACCGATTTCTCGGGTACGCTCTTTGATTGATGCCAGCATTATATTCATAATCACGATTCCGCCCACCAAAAGAGAGATCACCGCGATCATCACAAAGATCGAAGAAAAGATCATACTGCTCTGTTTCATCTGCTGCATCTGTTCAGTAGCACTTGCGACCATAAAGAGACGCTTCCCCTGCTTCAGGTTGAGCACCAGCTCTTCGACCTTTCTGCGAAGTGCAGGAGCAGTCTCGGTATCCTTTGCCTTTATCTCCAGCTCTGTGATCTTCAGCGCCGGAGAAAGCTTGTTGATCATAGTGGAGATCGGCACAAATGCCTGACGGTTGCGATATTCCAGAGGATTCCCGCCAAACCCGCCATTACCTTCCATAAACTTTTCGCTCATTACTCCAATCACGGTAAGCTGATGCGTCGAAAGGGTGCTCTCAAATTCTCCGGTGCTCGTGTAAGACTGCGTTTCGATCCTGACTCCGACCTCTTTTCCGATCGGATCGCGCGAGCCAAAGAGTTCCCTCGCAGCGGTCGATCCCAAGACTACCACATTGTTGTTTTGCTCGATATCTATATGCTTGATAAATCTGCCTTTCTCGGGCTGCCATTCATCCACCAGGGTCATATCCGGCATCACACCGGAGAGATCTGCATTATAGCTTTTTCCGCGCTGAGTCAGCTCCATCTCGCCGGCACCGACCTTGGGATTAAAGGCGGCCGCTTCCGGGATTTGAGAGCGTATAAAATTGATCTCTTTTAGGTCAAATTCTGCCTTGCCGCCTTTGCTAAAGTCATATCCCCAATTGCGTTGCACATCGATCCTGCTCAGGCCTCCGCGCTCCATCATCCAAGCCATCGTGCTCTGGTTCATCCCGTTGATAATCGCCAGCACCACCATAATCGACATAACTCCGAGGATGATCCCAAAGATGGTTACGATGCTGCGGACCTTGCGGGTCCAGATATCCGAAAAGCCGATGTGAACTGATTCAGCCAGCGATATTGCCATCTACTATGGCTCCGTCCATTATCCTGATAATTCTGTCTGCCCGGGCTGCGACTGCCGGATCGTGGGTTACCATTATCACCGTATTGCCGTCTTTGTGCAAGCGGTTAAATATCTCCAGGATATCGCCTCCGGATTGTGAATCCAAGTTTCCTGTGGGCTCATCTGCCAAAAGGATAGAGGGGTTGTTGACTATTGCCCGGGCGATTGCCACCCTCTGGCGCTGCCCCCCGGAAAGCTCTGATGGTTTGTGCTTTAGCCTGTCTGACAGACCAACCGAAGCCAAGATCTCTATTGCTCTCTGAGTACGCTTGCGCAGCGAGTCTCCGGAATACATCAGGGGAAGCTCCACATTCTTTTGGATATTCAGATGCGGCAGGAGGTTAAACGATTGAAACACAAAGCCGATCTTCTTGTTGCGAATCTGTGCCAGCTCGCTTTTTGGCACCGCGCTGACAAGCTGCTCATCCAGATAATACTCGCCTTCTGTAGGGCGATCCAGACAGCCAATGATATGCATCAGAGTACTCTTGCCGGAGCCCGAGGGCCCCATAATTGCCACAAATTCACCCTTTGTGATGCTGAGATCAAGACCGCAGAGCGCCCTCACCTTGATCTTGCCAAGGCTGTAATCTTTGACCAGCCGGGAGAGCCGAATAACGTCCATAATCAATATTCCACCTATCTTACTCAGTCTTTTTACAATCCCCTAATTGTCAAGCTGATTTTAGCTATGGAGATACTTTTCTTGGGCTTTGCCCCTAGCTTGTTGAAATCTATCACTTTCCATCTTTGAATTAGTCACGCCTCCGGGATTGCCGATTCCGTATAAACTGCTTATCTTTGACTACAGACAACCTTTCCAAATACTCAAATACCGGGCAGGACAAGCTGCTGCCTGATAAGGACTTGATATGAATAGCTATAGATTGACCCAAAGTTATGATACTTACTATGCCAAGGCTCTATTGCTTAGCCTGATGCTGTTGTTGCTGCTCAGCCCCCTGGTAGCGCTTGAACTAAGTGCTGAGATGGGCTATACGCGCAATACTATGAGCCTGAGTGGTGATGCCCCAGATGCTGCTCCCGATCTGGAAGCCCTTGAGGCTAAAGCTTTTATCGGGCTCAGCGCCAAGCAAAAGATCAGCGAGAGAATGATGCTGGGCGGCAAGCTCATCTACAATCGCCGCGACTATGCAATAGAAGATAATGATCTGACTGCCAGTGCCGGTTACCTCGATCTGATGCTGCATCCAGTGATCCGTATCTATCCGCTGCAAATCTATGGAGGACCTACATTTGCCTTCAATCTCAATTCTACCAGCAGCGGGCTCGATCCCTGGCACAATCAGGCGGTGGTGGAGAAATTTACCGGCATAATCCCCGGTCTTCACGCCGGAATCCGCTTTCCCGATGATCATAGCCTGCCTCTTACCCTCGATCTCTCATACAATCTCGATCTGATGCCCTATTCAGAGGCATTTGACAGGGATAAGTATCAGCAAAGAATGAATTTGGGAATAGTGTTCAAGCTTGTGAACAGCTCTAACCGTCTGGAAGGTCTTTGGTGGGCTTTCAACAAGATTCCGGCGGAGATCAGATCCGGCCAAGGCTTGATGGTGAGTACCGAGAAGGATAATTTCGTCTTTGCCTACAACCCCAGTTTTGAGCTTGCAAAGCGCTTAGGACCGGTCGCAATAGGCGGTGACATCTCAATTCCCGCGGGCTCCATTATGCTGGAAAAGGATTTTGGTATGCTGATCTCGATGATGGCAGGCCCGCATCTGGGGCTAAAGTTCGGTTTTCTCGAGCCCTATGCCAAGCTTTCCTGGGGCGTATCGAGCGTTTTCATATTTGCCGAAGATCACCCCGATAGCGGACTCTATCCTGCTACGGCGCAACAATATGGGCTGCGTTTTCACGTAGCTGATGATCTCTCTCTGGATATGTACTACAGATCGCAAAACTATATCAGAGACAAGGAGGCAGGCACCTTTGGGCTGGGAGTAAATATCGATCCTGATCTTTGAACTTCGAGCCGGCTGGCGCCACCAATTCTTTTTAACTTTTGTTCCTGCTTGATTTCTTAGGTGATCCCCTAGTGATCCCCTAGTGATCCCCTAGTGGCGACAAGGGGATCTCCAGAGCAGTGGCAGGAATGTACCTGTGAATCCTATAGGGAAGAGGTGGATAAACCTAACAGACAGATTGATAATAGCTTGCATCTCCAATTACTGGCTGAATGTCCAGAAGGTTTCATCGTTTTTGTTGACATAATTTTCAACTGACAATTTTGGGTATAGTCGGTTGTTTTGTGTCTGCATTCACTCGGGCAAATTGAGCGACCGAACAAGGAAGAACAATGTTAGAAAAACTTCTGCGCAAGCTGTTTGGCGATAAAACCAGCAAAGACCTCAAAGGCTATCTCCCACTGGTGGACGAGATTAATTCGATCTATGAGACACTCTCCCAATACGAAGACGATCAGATCCGTGGCAGGGTCGCGGAAATCAGAGAGGAAATCGCCCAAAAACTCTCTGCGAAAAGAGAAGAACTTAACGATTTGGAGACGCGTTACCGCGAGACAACTGACGATAAAGAAAGAAATTACATAGACAACGAGATCGATGCCTGCAAGAAAGAGCTCAAAAGCCTGACCAAGGAAACACTGGATGGCTATCTGCCGGAAGTCTTTGCCTTGGTAAAGGATACCTGCCGCAGGATGGTGGGACAGAGCTACATCGTAAGGGAACACGAGCAGACCTGGAATATGGTGCCATTTGATGTCCAATTGATTGGTGGAATGGCACTTCACGATGGCAAGATTGCCGAAATGGCGACCGGTGAGGGTAAGACTCTGGTGGCGACTCTGCCGCTCTTCCTGAATGCCTTGGTGGGCAGAGGTGCGCATCTGGTAACGGTCAACGATTACCTTGCGATGCGTGACTCCGAGTGGATGAGCCCGATCTTTGCTTTCCACGGGATGAAGGTTGGTTGCATCACCACCGGGATGAGCTTTCCGGAGCGTCGCGATGCCTATTTGGCGGATGTGACCTATGGTATGAACAGCGAATTTGGCTTTGACTATCTGCGTGATAATATGGCGATTGCGCAGGAGCAATTGGTCCAGCGTGACTTTTACTATGCTATTGTGGACGAAGTAGATAGCATCCTGATCGACGAAGCCAGGACTCCCCTGATCATCAGCGGGCCGATTGCCCAGGATAAGAACTTTTATAGCGAATTGCGTCCGATGGTACATTCCTTGGTGCAAGCGCAGAACTCTCTGATGCAGAGGTTTTTAAGTGAGGCACGTGAAGAGCTTCGCGAGGATAATCCAAGTCCCGACAATTCCAAGCTGGGCAGCCTCCTGCTCAAGATCAAGCGTGGCGCTCCCCGGAACAAAGCTTTTGCCAAACTGATGCAAGAAGGCGAGCTCAAGAAACTGGTCAACGACACCGAAGGTTATTACCTGCGGGACAAGACGATGCACGAGCTGGACAACGAGCTGTTTTACGTGGTCGAAGAGCGTCAGAATAGCTGCGATCTCTGCGAAAAGGGACGCGAAATGCTCTCTCGCGGAGACAAGGATCTTTTTTTGGTGGAATCACTTGACGAGCTTTACCGCGTGATCGATCAGGATGAAAGCATCCCGGAAGCAGAGAAGGCAATCCGTAAGGAACGCAGCACAGCCCGATTTATGGACAAAAGCGAGAAGCTCCACGATATCAATCAGTTACTAAAAGCTTACAGTCTCTTTGAGAAGGACGTGGATTACGTGCTTTTGGACAACAAGGTCGTGATAGTGGATCAGTTTACAGGACGCCAAATGCCGGGCAGAAGGTTTTCCGATGGCCTGCATCAAGCCTTGGAGGCAAAGGAAAATGTAGCGATCGAAGCCGGTACGCAGACTTTTGCCACAATCACTCTGCAAAACTACTTCAGGATGTTTGAAAAACTGGGTGGTATGACCGGTACAGCCGTCACCGAAGAGGGTGAGTTTATGGAGATTTACAAGCTGCCGGTGATGAGTATTCCGACCAACGTGCCGATCACCAGAATCGATCACGATGATGTGATCTATCTGACCAAAAATGAGAAGTATCAAGCTATCATCAATGAAGTAATTCATTGGTATGAAAATAAAAAGCCGGTGCTGGTGGGTACTGTGAGTGTAGAGGTTTCGGAGACACTTAGCCGCCTCCTGCGTCGCCGAAATATCCCGCATAACGTGCTAAATGCGCGTCAACACGAGCGTGAAGCCGAGATCGTTGCCAATGCCGGACAGCCCGGAGCAGTGACCATTGCCACCAATATGGCAGGTCGCGGTACAGATATTAAGCTCGGTAAAGGCGTTGTGACACAAGCTATTGAGAATTATCGTGAGATAGATTCGAGAGTCACAGAAGCCAATCCTTACGGGTTCCCTGAGGATGGTCTGCACATCATAGGCAGTGAACGTCACGAATCCAGGCGTATCGACAGGCAGTTACGAGGACGTGCCGGACGTCAGGGCGATCCCGGTACATCGAGATTCTATCTCTCTCTGGAAGATGATCTTATGAGGCTCTTTGGTACTGATAGACTGGCTCCGATGATGATCAAGATGGGGCTCAAGCCCGGTGATGCCATCCGGCATCCGATGATGACCAAGACGGTCGAGAAAGCCCAGAAGCGGGTGGAAGAACATAACTTTGAGATTCGTAAGAACCTGATCAAATACGATGAGGTGATGAATCAACAGCGTGAAGTGATCTATTCATACCGTCGCAGCGTGCTCAAGGGCTATAGCCTGCGCAACGAGATTATGGAGATGATCGAAGAGACCATCGAGAATGTGATTGCGGAGAATATCCCGGAAAACAGCTATCCCGAGGATTGGAATCTCTCCCGCTTGAGTTCCTGGTTTGCCCAGGGGCTGCATATCCGTATCTCAGAGGAAGATTTGCAGAGTGACCACCTCAATGAAGAGCTATTGCGAAACTCGCTGAAAGAACTAGTGATGCAGGCTTATTTGGACAAGGAAGCTAGAGTCGGCGATGAGATGATGCGCAGGATCGAACGCTATGCCCTGCTGGAGGTTGTGGATGACGAGTGGCGTGATCACCTCCACGAAATGGACTTGCTCAAAGAAGGTGTTCACCTCAGGGCTTATGCCAATAAAGATCCCTTGATAGAATATAAGAAAGAGAGTTACGAGCTGTTCCGCGCTCTGATCGGAAGAATACAGGAGAATGTGACCAAGAAGGTCTTTACATATTACTTCCTCACCGAAGAGCAGAGGGAGAGTATGCTCAAGAACGCCAAAGCCTCTCACGACGAGGCCAATGCCTTTAGTCAAGCGGCTCAGCTTGAAGAGCAGGAAGCATCCAGGGCGCATCCTGCACCACCCACTATGGATGAAGGGATGAAGCAACGCCCCGTCCAGGTGGCTCCCAAAGTGGGAAGAAATGATCCCTGTCCCTGCGGTAGCGGTAAAAAGTACAAGAAGTGCTGCGGACAGAACGAAATAGAGGATTTATGAGCAAAGCAAAAGGACTGATCATAGTCGAATCTCCTGCCAAGGCAAGCACCATCAGCAAGTTTCTGAACAACCAATACATTGTGAAGGCGTCATTTGGTCATATCCGCGATCTTCCGCAGAGGAAGCTCGGAATAGATGTGGACAAGAACTTTGCGCCTCAGTACGAGCTGGACAAAGACAAGAGCAAGATACTGGGCGAACTACGCGAAAGCATCGGCAAAGTGGACAATATCTATTTGGCTAGTGATAACGACCGTGAGGGAGAAGCCATCGCCTGGCACCTTGCCGAGACCTTCAAGAAGGAGCTTGCAGGCAAGCAGATTCACCGCATAGTCTTCAACGAAATCACCTCCAAAGCGATCAATGAAGCAATCAAGCAACCCGGCAGCATCGACATTGCCAAGGTGGATGCTCAGCAGGCTCGCCGCGTTTTGGACCGTCTGGTGGGCTATAGCGTAAGCCCCCTGCTCTGGAAAGTAATCGCCAAGAGTCTCTCTGCGGGGCGCGTCCAGTCGGTTGCTTTGCGCTTGATCTGCGAGAGAGAGAACGAGATACGCAATTTTGTCCCCAGGGAATACTGGCATATAGAAGCTGATTTCTGGCGGGAAAAACTGCCTGCTTTTCACGCTGTGATGGAGAAATGGGACGGTAAAGGCATAGAAATTGCTGATGAGAAGGCTGCTCAAGGCTTCGTAAACCAGATAGGCAAGAGCGATGCCGTCCTCAGTGAGATCAAACGCAGCACCCGCAATCTGGAGCCTCAAGCCCCCTTTATTACCAGCACCCTGCAGCAGGAAGCCTCCAAGTTGCTCAATATGCAGTCTTCCCGCACGATGAGTGTGGCGCAGCAGCTCTATGAAGGTATCGATTTGGGCGGTGAACACACCGGTCTGATCACCTATATGAGAACGGATTCCACACGCATTGCAGATGAAGCAATCCAAAACTGCCGTAGTATGATCGAAGAACGTTTTGGCAAGGCACTGCTGCACTCCTCGGTACGAAAATATTCGAACAAGTCCAGCGCACAGGATGCCCACGAAGCTATCCGCCCCACGGATGCTTTCCGCAGTCCCGAGGCAGTCGCAGCTCATCTTACCAAGGAGCAGCTCAAGCTCTACACTTTGATCTGGCAACGCTTTATGGCTACTCAGATGGCACCTGCCAAGCTGGCTGTTACAACCGCCAAGATCTCTATGGGACCGGCTCTGTTTGGTGCTTCCGGTACCCGCGTCGTGGAAGAGGGTTTCATCAAAGCATATCCCTACCAGGTGATTATCCCGGGTGAGCAGATTGATTCTGCCTATGCCAAAGAAGACAGCCTGGAGCATAGCGAACTGGTTCAAAAACAATTGTTTACAACGCCACCCTCGCGTTTTACCGAGGCTTCCCTGATCAAGGAACTGGAGACCAAAGGTATCGGACGTCCCTCCACCTACGCCTCGATCATCAGCACCATCAAGCTCCGCAAATACGTCCAAATGGAGAAGAAATCCTTTATGCCGACCTCTCTGGGTGATGATGTCAACAGCTTCCTGATTGGCAAGTTTGAAAAGCTCTTCAACGTGCGTTTCACAGCCGAGATGGAGGACAAGCTGGATCAGGTCGAGCTCGCACAAGTGATCTGGTATGAATTGGTTAAAGACTACTATCAGCAGCTTCAGGGCTTGATTGGCGAGGTCGATGTAAAGAAAGAAAAGACCAGTTTTACCCAGGAGACTGATCTTGTCTGCAACGTCTGCAATGAAGGCAAGATGCTGATCAAACGCGCCCGGGGAGGCGAATTCCTGGCTTGTTCACGCTATCCCGAATGCAAGAACAGCAAGAGCTTCAAACGTGATGCCCAGGGACAGATCGTGATCCTGGAGCCCACAATGCTCGAAGAGAAGTGCCCCCAATGCGGCTCATCACTGATTAAACGTCACGGACGTTACGGAGAATTCACAGCTTGCAGCAACTATCCCAAATGCAAATACATCAAGCCTAATACCTTAGGCGTCACCTGTCCCGAATGCGGCAAGGGTGAGGTTGTGCAGCGTAAGAACAAGAAAGGCAATGTCTTCTATTCCTGTACCACCTATCCCGACTGCAAGTGGATCTCAAATGATAAACCCGTGAACATTAAATGCCCCGAATGCGGCAATCCTTTCCTCTTTGAAAAACATAGCAAGGACGATGGAGTCCACCTGCTTTGTCCCAAGTGCAAAGCAAAGATGAATAACTAGTTATGCATATTCGCGACGGTCTCGGCAGTGCCTTTCAAAGCATCTTTAGCCATAAGCTGAGATCTCTGCTTACGCTCACCGGCATTGTAATCGGCGTGCTGGCGGTAGTTGCAATGTTCTCATCGGTTTACGCCCTCAAAGACCTGATCCAGACCAATATGGAAGGTATGGGCTGGAACCACTCGATCGTGATCGCTCCCGGCGGTTTCTCGATGAACAACCGCAGGCAGCCGGGACGTGCTCGCCAGAAGGTTGATCCCATCAGCTACGACGACTATCAGGCACTGATCTCGACGGTTGAGCACAAATCCGCATATGGGATGATTGAACACAGCTCGCTTTACCGCCTCAAAAACAAGCAGCTATACGTAAGAGTTCGCGCCACAAACCAGGAGTTCTTTCGCAACAAGAACTATAAGATTAGCTCCGGCAGATACTTCAATAACTACGAAGAGACAAACCGGATGCCTGCTGTGGTGCTGGGCTATTACTTTGCCCAGGATTACTTTGGCAAGAAAGATCCGATTGGCGAATACCTGAAGCTGGGAAATCAGCGCTACCAGGTCGTAGGGGTGCTTGACAAAGACAAGCTGAATAGCGGCAACGGTATGAATTTCAATACCTTCGAGCGCCGCGAGGATCTCAAGGCGGTCTATGTTCCGCTCAGTTTCGGAGCCAGCTACCTGGGCACCGGCGGTGGCATTCATATGATCTATCTGCAATCCAAAGATGATGATAGCTTTGTGAGAATGAAACAGCAAGCGCGCCAGTTACTGCTTTCGCGCCACAATATGTACCCTAATTTCACCTTTATGGACATCGGCGATATGATGCTCCAGATCAGTGAAGAGATAGATAAAAACTTGCGCAAGTGGAATATAGCCCTCTCCGCCATTGCTTCGATCTCCCTGATTGTGGGCGGCATCGGGCTCTTTAGCACGCTATTGATCTCGATTCAAGAAAGAATGATGGAGATAGGCATCCGCAAGAGCATAGGAGCGACCGAAGCCGATATCTTTTTCTACTTTATTTTCGAAGCACTTAGCCTCGCTTTCTTCGGAGCGCTACTGGGCATAGTGCTGGCTTGGCTGCTGATCAACGGACTGGAGCAAGCGATCAAATTCCCGCTTTATCTCCCCATCCAAGGCGTAGCACTTGGGGTTGGATTCTCCCTTTTAATCGGCTTTTTGAGCGGAATCTATCCTGCTGCCAAAGCCGCCCGCATCGATCCCATCCAAGCAATCTACTATTCCTGAAGCATCTCCGTTTCATACATATCGCCGGGATTCATCAGGCGAATTGAAGACGGAACCAATTGATAAATAGCCAGATCCGGATTTTCCGGTGAGTCAAAGTACTCATAAATAAAGCCGGACCAATCCGCGAGATCCTTGCGGGTGGGGAGGTCGCTGATTTGCGCAAGGCTTCCCGAAATCCTGATATAGCCGGTATTCTGTTCGCCTTTGAGTATGTAAACTGCTTCCACCAATGGATTTTGCTCGATCTGGCGGCTCTTGGCATCTGACTTGCCCGTCGCAATCCAAAAGCTCTCCCGATAGTACATCAGGGTGATGGGGCGCACCCTGGGCTGCAATCCTTCCACCGTTGCCAGGTCTGCCATCATTTTGTCTTTCAAATACTTGCTTAGTGCTTCATTCATCTCTTGCTCCCTGTATTTTGCTACTAAGTAGCAGGCTCTGCGGATACCGCCTTGTCTGTCAATGATTTGTTTTGTCTCCCTGTTTGAATCCACTGGAGATCCCCTTGTGATCCTCTAGTGATTCCCTTGTGACGACAAGGGGAACACCAGTTGAGTGCCAAGCCTTTGCCTTGGGTTTCAATAGGGGGGCTTTTAACAAGGAGTATAGGAGAAAGGATGGCGCTTCGCGCAGTTTGATTGTATGGAACCGTCGCAAAAGTCCATATTGTCAATCATCTGCTCAGGACTTTGGCAGCCTATCTCGATTCTGGGCTTGACAATATCGGGCATTGCGTCAGGTAGTGACCACTATCCAGTTTATGAAAATAATGCAGGAGTGACCACAATGAGCGAACTCAAGCTCGATCTTAGCAATCTAAAGGATGTATTTGCAGAACGTTTCGCGGCGGATAAAGTTGCCGCTGCCCAGACATTTTTCCTGAAAACTCTTTCCCTTTCGATGCACAAGCATTACAAAGGCAAGATGCAAAGCCTCCCCAAAGCCGGTATCTGGGGTTTCAATTGGTTCAACGTCTGGTACACTCCCGGTGTCTCCTCTGTTTCCACCACTATCCGGGACAATCATTTAGCTTCCTTTGAGCTATCCAATCGCGGCAATCTGGTAGCGGTGGTTTCGGATAGTACACGCGTCCTCGGCGATGGGGATTGCAGTCCCTCCGGCGGACTGGGCGTAATGGAAGGTAAAGCAATGCTGATGAAGTATTTAGGAGGCTTTGATGCGATGGCTCTCTGCGTCGATAACCGCAGGCCTGATGGCAAGCCTGATCCTGATAAACTGATAGATTTTGTGAAAATGTTGGCTCCTTCGGTGGGAGCTGTAAACTTGGAGGATATCAGCCAGCCAAATTGCTATAAAGTGCTTGATGAGCTTAGAGATAGCTGCGATATCCCGGTCTGGCACGATGATGCCCAGGGCACAGCTTCGGTGACCTTGGCAGGGTTGATCAATGCGCTCAGGCTTACCGAGCGCAAGATTGAGGAAAGCCGCGTAGTGCTTTACGGGGCAGGAGCTTCCAACACTACGATAGCTTCCTTTCTATTGCAATCCGGGCTGGATCCTGCCAAGCTGACGGTTTTTGACAGCCGGGGTGCCTTGCACAGAAAACGGGCGGATCTGCCGGGTAATCCTGATAAATATAAACAGTGGCAACTGGCGGAGCTTAGTAACCCGCAGTGCTACAGCACTATGGAAGAGGCGATGAGGGGCGCGGATGTCCTGATCGCGCTATCCACTCCCGGTCCGGATACGATCAAGCAGGATTGGATCCGGCTGATGAACAAGCAGTCGATCGTCTTTACCTGTGCCAATCCGGTGCCGGAGATCTATCCTTATGATGCCAAGGCAGCCGGAGCTTATATCTGCGCCACAGGCAGGGGAGATTTCCCCAATCAGATCAATAATTCCTGCGGTTTCCCGGGAATCCTCAAAGGAGCCCTCCTGGTGCGTGCCCGCAAGATCACGGATAGGATGGCGATCCGGGCGGCACACTCGCTGGCTGATTTTGCGCTTGCCAGAGGTATTGCGCCCGATAATATCGTGCCGACAATGGATGAGGCGGAGGTCTTTGCCAGAGAGGCTGCGGATGTAGCAATGCAGGCGATTGCGGATGGAGTTGCGAGGCTTGAACTGAGCTATGAAGAAGTCTATGAGCGAGCTTCCGCGGATATCAAAGCATCGCGCGAATTGACTCATAAAATGATGCAGGAAGGCTTTATCGGCGAGCCTCCCAGGGAACTGATCGAGCAGGCTTTACTGCTTACTGAGGAGAAATACCGCTGAAACAGGAGCCCAAGCGCAGCAGAACAGCTCAGGTGCTTTTCTATCTGGCAAAGCTGGGGCTATCTCTTTTGATTCTCTGGCTGATCTTCCGCAGAGTCGATCTGGGAGAAGTGCTGCGGGAACTGGCTCAGATCCCGGTTTACATAGTGCTGTTGGTCTTGGCTATCACTATGATGCGGCAGTACTTGCAGTATCGGAACTGGCGGTATGCGCTGAAGCTTAATCCCTGGTTTTGTGTCGACGAGAAACAGATCTCGCGTAGTTATTTGATCGGTATTCCTCTGCGTTTTTTGCTGCCGGGCGGGCACGGCAGTTTTGCCAAGGTCTTCTTTATAGATAATAGCTCCAAGACAGCTTCCATTGCGGCTGTGGCTTCAGAGAAGCTGGCGCAGACCTGGGCGATTTTACTCTTTGCTGCAGGATCTGCTTTTTGGGTCTTTCCCGGGTGGAGCCCTGCTCTTAAACTAATGGCATTTATTGTGATAGCACTGCTGCCTTTGATCTTGGGAGGTTTTACCAAGTGGCATCGTGATCTGACTGTGCTCAGAGACGGCTATCGCCGGAACATCCCCCGGATGCTGATTATTCAGGTAATAGCAGTCTTACTTACTATGCTGCAATACTATCTGCTGCTCAATACAATGTCTGCTATCAGCTTTGGCGAGACCACCTTGAGGATGTCGATCGTGCAGTTTTCTGATACTATCCCGATTACTATCTCGGGGCTGGGTCTCAGGGAATCCTTTGCTATGCACTTCCTCGAAACTGCGGGATATGCAGGAGGAAAGGCGATCACAGCCACATTGGCTCTCTTCTTTATTCAAGATGTTCTCACCTGTATTCCGGGGCTGGCACTACTCATCATCAGGAAAAAGGATTGACAGATAAGGCGGAAGGGCTATCTTATGATCAGAAAGAGACTTTTACAGGAGTTGTAATGAATTTCGTGGACTACAGCGTAACGCAGATTCTGGCGCTTTGCCGCATACCCAGCCCATCCGGGTTTACATCGATGGTGACAGATTATCTGGTCAAAGAGCTTCAGGCACTCGGTTTTGAACCTAAAAAATCAAATAAAGGCTCGATCACTGCCTGCCTGGGTGGAGAGGGTGAAGCTCTTGTTCTGGCGGCACATGTGGATACATTGGGGCTTATGGTGCGCTCGATCAAATCCAGCGGACGCCTACGCTTTACAAAGATCGGTGGTTATCCGGAAAATAATATCGAAAACGAGAACGTCACAATCCACACCCGGGATGGAAAGACTTATGGCGGAACAGTTTATATAAATGGTCCCGCGGCTCACGTCTATCGTGACAGCGGAACAGCCAAGCGGGATGACAGCTCGATGGAGATTGTCCTGGATGAGATGGTAAAGACAGCCGAAGATACCCGCAAGCTGGGGATTTCGGCAGGGGATTTCGTTTCTTTGGATGCGCGCACCATCCTGACGGACAGCGGCTTTATCAAGAGCCGTCACCTGGATGACAAGGCCAGTGCCGGAGTGTTACTGGGTTTGGCATCAATGGTAAAAGAAGGAAAGCTGGAGCTCAAGCGCAAGGTCACAATCCTCTTTACGACCTACGAAGAGGTGGGGCATGGAGCTTCCTCGGGTTTCCCATCAGACACAGTGGAGATGATCTCGGTGGATATGGGAGCGGTTGGCGAAGACCTTGAGACGGACGAATATAAGGTCTCAATCTGCGCCAAGGATTCCGGTGGACCCTATGACTACGACGTCACCACAGAGCTGATCAGGATTGCCAAAGAGCAAAAGCTGGACTATGCGGTGGATATATATCCTTTTTACGGCTCAGACGTGGAAAGAGCGCTTGCCGCAGGCTATGATATCAAGTTTGGCCTTATCGGTCCCGGCGTCTTTGCCTCGCACGGTTATGAACGCACGCATCGCAAGGGAGTGGAAAATACGCTCCTTCTGCTGTCGCACTACATCGGCAGTCCCAAGGACTAAGCCTTTTGCTTGACAGAATAGACGGCTTCAATTTTAAGGAACGAACTTGTTTCGCAACGGGCCTATAGCTCAGTTGGTAGAGCTTCCGGCTCATAACCGGATGGTCGGGGGTTCGACTCCCTCTGGGCCCACCACTTTTCTTTCTTTACAATCGACGGCTTCCCGGCTATTTTGTCTATAAGGAAAGAACTACTATGAAGCTAACATATATATTAATCTTGCTCATGCTCGTCTGCATAGCCAGTCTCGGTGCTACCAGATATGCCGGAGACATCTTCCAGATAGCGCCCGGAGTGCGAAACCAGGCAATGGGCGGCACAGGGCTTACAAATTCCACCTCTCTGTCTGCCGGCTGGTGGAATCCGGCACTACTCGCGAGCGGTAGGGTAGATCAGGGTGTGGATCTGATGTACAGTGAACACTTTGAGGGGCTCTTGAGACAGAATCAGGCGGGCGCAATCCTGGGTAACCGCGACAAGTATTCACTTATCATCAACCATCTCTCCATCAACGAGATCAAGCTGACTCAGTTGGAAGATCCCTCTGATAGTCTTTCCAATGAGAACCGTCCCGAGATCTGGAAGACCATTGGCAACAACGATGTGATCCTTTATGGTGCGATTGGGCGGGAACTTGGTGCCTGGACATCCATCGGTATCGCTCCAAAGCTGGCCTATCGCTCGCTGGCAGAGCATAGTGGCTATGCCTTTGGTGCAGATATTGGCTTCCTGTATTCCAAGCGAGCAATTTCTTTCGGGGCAAATCTCAGGGATTTCTTTAGCAGCCAGGTGCTGTGGGAGAATGGCACTTATGAAAATGTCTTGCCCAATCTTGATCTTGAGGCGTCTTACAGCATTTTGTTTGGGAGCTTTGAGAGTCCCAAGCGGGTCGATATTGCCTTGCGCAGCCAGATCTTTGCTGATGACAGAAGCGAAGAGGGCAGCATCCAAGCCGGGCCAATAAGTGCAGACCTGCATGCTGGATTGAGCTTTCGTCCCATTGATGCCCTGGCAATTATGGCGGGCTATGATGTTGATGCAATTACCGCGGGCTTGAGTCTTTATTACAAGAGTATGGGGCTGGATTATGCCTTCAAGGCTGATTCACCCGATGGCTTGGGCTCCACTCAGAAGGTCTCGCTCAATTATCGATGGTAAAGCGCAAGATTGCCCTACTGGGTGCCACCGGTTCCATCGGTAAATCCACCCTCAGTGTAATATCCGAACAATCTGCCCTCTTGGAGCCTGTACTGCTTTCTGCTCATACGGACTACAAGAGCCTGATCCAAATAAGTGCCGCCTATCCTGATGCTATTCTGTGTCTTACCGGTATCCCCAATAGTTCCGAAGAGCTTAGAATCCGCTCCCTTTTCCCCAATCGCAAGCTTTACTTTGGCGAGGAGGAACTGCTCAAGCTGCTGCGTGATCTGCCTTATGATATAGCCCTCAATGCGATTACCGGTTCTGCAGGTCTCCGCTCCAGCTTTGCAATCCTTTCCCGCGGCAAGAGCCTGGCTTTGGCAAACAAGGAATCTCTCGTGATGGCCGGGCATATCCTCTCCAAGCTTGCCAAAGAGAAGCGTCTTCCGATTCTCCCGGTGGATAGCGAGCACAGCGCTATCTTTCAGGCGATAGGCTCATCTCCCCCTGATTCAATCCGCAAGCTGCATATTACCGCCTCGGGTGGTTCGTTCCGTGATCTGCCTCTGGATCAATTTGCCAATATCACCCCGGAAGCAGCGCTCAAGCATCCTAATTGGGATATGGGAGCCAAGGTAACTCTGGATTCCGCCACGATGTTTAACAAGGCTCTGGAAGTGATCGAGGCGCACTGGCTATTTGGCTTGCCTTACGAGCAGATACAGGCCGTGATGCACCCGCAATCGATCATCCATTCTTTGGTGGAATTCATTGATGGCTCGATACTTGCCCAGCTTAGCCAGCCGGATATGCGCCTGCCCATCCTCTATGCCCTTTCCCATCCCAAACGCTTTGCCTCAGAGCTGGTCAAGACATCTCTCCTGGAGCTCAAAGAGCTTAGCTTCAGGGAATTGGATCCACAGCGCTATCCGCTTTACTATCTGGGACGCCAGGTCGCAGAGGCGGGAGGTATCCTGCCAACCGTGATGAATGCAGCCAATGAAGCGGCACTGAAGCTATTCCTGGATCGGAAGATTGCTTTTACTGACATCCACAAAGTAGTGGATCAAGCTGTGCAGATGACTGCAAACATCAGCGAGCCCTCGCTGGATGAGATCTTGGAGATCAATCACCTCACCTACCAAAACAGCCTTGCTCTTAACCGCAATTAGCGGAAACAAGCTTATTCCAGCCCCCCGTTAAGATCTATCGTCTATATCGTTAGAAGTATCTTACCAGGATGTAGAGGGTAGAGATCACGATCGACACAAGGGTAAAGACGGCACCGATCTTGGTATATTCCTTGAAGCTGATGTGGAAGCCGTTGCGATTGGCAATACCAACGGCCACGATGTTGGCTGAAGCTCCGATCAAGGTTCCATTGCCACCCAGGCAGGTTCCCAGTGCCAATGACCACCAGAGCGGATTCATCACTTCGGCAGGCAGGTTCTTAGCTTGGAAGGCAATCCCGATTTTCTCGAGCAGGGGTATCATTGCAGCCACAAAGGGCACATTATCGATGATTGCGGAGAAGATTCCGGAAAGCCAGAGGATAGCCATTGAGGTGGTCTTGGGTTCGCTATTGGTCGCTGCCAGCACCCTATTTGCCAATCCATCGATAAATCCCGTCTCAACAAGGCTTTCTACGATCATAAACAAGCCCATAAAGAAGAAGATGGTGATCCAATCTATATCGTGGGTAAGGACTTGATCGACTTTCTTGCGGTTGTTCATCAGTAGCATCGCCAGTCCCGCCGTCATCGCGATCGTAGCAGTGCCCAGATGCAGTACTGCCTGCAGTCCCAAAGCCAGCAGCATCAATGCCAGTATCACCAGGCTCCAGAACAATTTGCGCCGGCTTTTGATCAGCCCGGCTTCTTTGTATTCCATCAGCCTGACCCGGTTTTGATTGCTGACCTTCATTTTCTTGCGATAGATCAGCCAGATCAGCCCAATTGAGGCTGCTGTGATCAGGATCACCGGAGGCGTTAGATTCAGGATAAAATCCATAAAAGTATATTTGGTTGCGCTGCCGATCATTACGTTGGGCGGATCGCCGATCATGGTTGCGGCTCCGCCAAAGTTTGAGGCTATCACCATCGTAACGATAAATGGTATGGGGCTGATCTTGAGCTCATAAGCGATCAAGAGTACGATCGGCACCAGGATCATTATCGAGGTCACACTACCCATAAATGCGGAGATAACAGCCGTTGCGACAAACATATACATCATTATTCTGAGCGGTATGCCGCGTGCCAGCTTGGCTGTCTTGATGGCGATATACATAAAGATCCCGGTATCTCTGAGCACCGAAACCACCATCATCATTCCGATCAGGAAGAAGATAACGTTCCAGTCAATAGCCTTGAAGGCAGTATCCTGATGCACAATACCGGTGAGGATGATTACAAAGCCTCCGATCATCGAGGCGAGCATTTTATTGATCCATTCCGTAATAATAAGGATGTATGTCACTGCAAAGATCAGCAGTGCGACGAGCATCATTGTCATAACTTATGCCCTGATCACCTTGCGGAAGATATCCATAGCCCGCACTACTCCCACCAGCTTGCCTTCGGAAACGATCGAGAAAAAGCGTTTCTTGTGCTGGATCATTTCGTGGGCAGCTTCGATAATGGAAGCTTGCGGGGAGAGAACTTCCTCATCTCTGCGCATGATATCGGCGACACAGAGGATGTCTTCTTGCTCAAAGAGGTTTTCCAGAGGTTCGTAGCTGCTGAGGAAATTGAGGTTGTCGAGCATCATCAGATAGTCCGGGACACCTACTTTGAGCAGGCTAAGTATATTTACTTCACCCAGATAGCGCATATTTTCATCCACCACGGGGAGATATGCCTGATTGTGCTCGTCCATCATCGCAGTAAGCTCGTGCAAAGTCATATCCGGCAAGACATAAGCCGGGTTTTGTTCCATAATGTCCGCTATGGTGAGGTTTTCCTTGATGGTGATGCCAATGCGTTTGATTCCTGCCACCAGACTGGCACCGTCTTTGTATTGGCGGATTGCAGCCATGGTGCTCTCATCTTTAGAAAGCTTGAGCAGTGCTGATACGATGTTGAGGTAGAGCTTGGAAGCTGATTTATCTGTGATGATCAGGATAATTACGTTTACCGGAGTTCCATCGTAATCTATCGGATGTTCCAACACGCAAATCGAGATCAGGGTGTCATTAAACCCCTCCATCCGGACGTGCGGAATGGCAATCCCGGTTGGATAAGCTGTGCTGGATTCGGCATCTCTTGCCAGGATCAGATCGATCAATCCGTTACCGCATATCGGCAACTGATAGTGATGACAAATACGTGCGACCATCTCTCTGTAGATTTGTTCCCGGCTCTTTTCGGCTGGTTCGTAGTAGATGGTCTTGGCGTCCAAGTAACTGGATAATAACATTGTAACCTCTTTATTCCTCTGACTGGGATTCAGTATAAAGATTCCATCGTTTTTGGTCAACCAATATTTTTCTGGGCATTCATCTATTCTTTTCAAACGGTCATTATCGCACCCAGCAAGGCTGGATGAAATTGTGAACAGTGATAAACTCATTTGTCGTAGACTAGTGATCTGAGAGCAGCGAACTATTGAGGAAACAGAGAGCAGCGAACTGCGTCTTTCACAGGAAGCAGGGACTTATGCAGGATCGATCATTATTTTTAGCAGATCCCCCTCTTCCTTGTACCTGGTCTTCCCGAGGTCAAAAGCAAATCAAGAGCAAATCAAGTCGAACGTGGTTCGAGGTGATTTCGACTTGATTTGCTGATGATATGCTGTAGATCGGTAGAACGCAATAAGCAGCAAATAGTATCAAGACCATAATTTAACAAACAGATAGCAACAAGCACAGGAGATATCGCTCAGCTAGCCACTATCCCGTCCATATAGTCCATCCCGTCCATACTGTCATCCCTATAGCCCCTGCATCACAGATTCTTTATAAGAAAAAGCTTGACTTTGCGCTCTCCATCAAAAGCAATGAAAGCACTCGAAAAAGTACTCATAAAGGATTACTAATGGTAGGTATTGTCTTTTCGTACACAACGATCGGCATAGACGCTCAACAGATCTCTGTGGAGTGCGATGGCACCGGCAGCATATTTGGTGTTAATATCGTTGGAATGGCTTCCAATGCGGTGAAAGAGAGCAAGGACAGGGTCTTTGCTGCCCTCAAGAATTCCGGTTGGGAAGCTTATACCCGGCGCTATACGATCAATCTCGCCCCGGCTGACCTCAAGAAGGATTCATCTTCGCTGGATCTGCCGATTGCGATCTCGGTATTGCAGTGCATCAAACAACTGAAACACGAATATCTTACCAAGATTGGCATCATCGGAGAGCTCTCTCTGGATGGCAATGTAAGGGCGGTCAACGGCGCTTTGCCGATTGCCCTGAAAGCACGCCAGGAGGGGATGGACGTCTTGATCGTACCTTATGAAAATGCCGAGGAAGCAGCTATCATCGATGGACTTACGGTAATCCCGGTGACTTCCCTGCGCGAGACAGTCGAGTACCTGCGTGGAGACATCCAGATACCTGCCGCCAAGGTGGATAAAGACAAGATATTCCAAGTTTTGAACGATTTTCCGATCGATATGATAGACGTCAAAGGCCAGTTTCAGGTAAAGCGGGCTTTGGAAGTTTCAGCGGCTGGAGGACACAACCTGCTGATGCTGGGTCCTCCCGGCAGCGGTAAAACAATGCTGGCGAGACGCTTGCCGACCATTCTGCCGGAACTCACTCTGGACGAAGCTCTGGAAGCTACCAAGATCCACAGTGTGGCAGGTAATTCCAAGCACTTTCGCAATGGCATCCTTACGACCCGCCCTTTCAGAAGCCCTCACCATACGATAAGCGAAATCGCCTTGGTCGGCGGTGGAACTTTCCCCAAACCGGGAGAAGTAAGTCTATCTCACAGAGGGGTTTTGTTTCTGGATGAGCTTCCTGAATTCAAGCGTGGTGCTCTTGAAGTGATGCGTCAGCCGATGGAAGATGGAGTTGTGACGATATCCCGAGCAGTGACCAGCCTGAATTTTCCCGCGGAGTTTATGCTGATTGCCTCAATGAATCCCTGTCCCTGCGGTTATTATGGCGCGAATATCCCCAATCACGTCTGCAGTTGTGCTCCTGCGATGATCCAGCGTTATCGCAGCAAGATCTCAGGACCGCTTTTGGATAGGATCGATATCCACGTGGAAGTGCCGACCGTTACCTACTCCGATCTGGCTGCTTTGCCCAGTGGAGACAGCTCCGCCATCATCCGAGCCCGGGTTAATAAAGCCCGCCAGGTGCAGCACGAGCGTTTTAAGGACGAAGCCTTCTTTTGCAATACCCAGATGAATTCCAAGGCTCTGCGCAAGTATTGCAAGCTGGATGCAGAAAGCCACGCGCTACTACAGAATGCGATAGATAAATTGGGCTATTCTGCCCGTGTCTTTGATCGGATTCTCAAGGTTTCGAGGACGATTGCAGATCTGGAAGACAGCCGCGACATCCTTCCGGAGCATATTTCGGAGGCTATCAGTTATCGCAGCCTGGATCGCAAGTATTGGAGCTAAGACAGACCTGTCAGACTATCAAGAAATTGGCACTGCGCAAAGGCTGCAGGTCTCAGGGTAATGCGCAGCTCTAAGTTCTAACAACCTGACTATCGAACTGCTCTCAGCGCTTAGACTCCCAGCTTCTGGCAAGCCATTCTGGCAGCTTCCTGATGAGCTGTCTTTTTAGTATTGCCTTTGCCAATTCCAATGATCTTGCCATCGACTCTAGCTTCCACTACGAAGGTCTTGTGGTGTTCCGGGCCTTCCTCAGCGACGGTCACGTAGATCGGCGGAGTCTGATTGCGGCTCTGCATATACTCTTGCAGGATGCTCTTGTAATTCACCAGTTCATTACGCGTGACAGTCGTTTCGTATTCCACCAGGATATGGTTTTTTATGAATCTGGTGGCTGCAGCGATGCCGCTATCGAGGTAGATGGCGCAGATCATCGCTTCCATCGTATCGGAGAGGATGGAGGGCTTGTTATTACCGCCGGAGCTGTGTTCTTCCGGGCTAAGAAGTATGTATTTTCCGAGATCAATGGCGTTTGCCTTGAGAGTCAGATAAGTCTCGGAGACGATCTTGGATTTTAGTTTGGAAAGCTTGCCTTCCTGTTCATCGGGATGACGTCCAAACAGCTCTTTGCTCACTACAAAGCCGAGGATGCTATCGCCCAGAAACTCCATCCGTTCGAAAGGTGAGGGGATTTTGTGGTCGTTGTACTTGCGGCGGAGATAGGATTTGTGGGTGAGGGCAGCCTTGAGCAGGGTGCTATCGTGGAAGTTGTACTCGATGCGTTTCTGGAGCTGACTCAGGCTTTTTTCCCATTTGGGATATTGCTCAGAGATCTTTTTCCCGTTGAAGTATTCTACTATGCGGCTGATTATCGGTTTCACGTTGCCTCAAATAAGGAATGTGGCTGCCCCAAGCCAAATGCCTCTACAAAAGGCTTTGGGCCTGGGGCAACCGGGTTTATAGGTTTAATCGGTATATTTCTTGATGATGATGGCAGAATTGTGTCCACCAAATCCCAAGGAATTGGATAGGGCGGCTCTGATCTCCATCTTGCAAACGCCTTCTGTATTGTAATCCAGATCGCAGGCGGGATCGGGATTGACGAGGTTTATGGTGGGATGGATGAAGCCATCGGCAATGGATTTGACGCAGACAATAGCCTCGATACCGGCAGCAGCTCCCAGCATATGGCCGACCATTGACTTGGTGGAATTGACCTTGAGCTTGTCCGCATGTGCTCCGAAAGCATTGCGGATGGAAGCGCTTTCACCTTTGTCATTGAGCGGTGTTGATGTGCCGTGGGCATTGATATAATCGATATCCTCGGGCTCCAGTCCGGCATCTTTTACGGCCATCAGCATAGCGCGCGCGCTGCCTTCGCCATTCTCGGTCGGTGCTGTGATGTGGTAAGCATCATCTGTGGCTCCGTATCCTACGAGCTCGGCATATATCCTGGCTCCGCGGGCTTTGGCGTGTTCCAGCTCTTCGAGCACCATAAATGCGGCACCTTCAGCCATCACAAAGCCATCACGTTCCTTGTCAAAAGGACGGGAGGCTGTGGTGGGATCGTCGTTGCGTGTGCTCAGGGCACGCATAGCGGAAAATCCGCCTACTGCCAGAGGCGTTACGGCTGCTTCGGCTCCACCGGAGATAATGATATCAGCATCTCCATATTGGATGCTGCGCAAAGCTGTGCCGATTGCGTGGTTGGCACTGGCGCAAGCACTCATCACGTTGAAATTGATACCTTTGTATCCCTGCTCGATAGCGATATGGGCTGCGGCGATGTTGCCGATCATTTTGGGTATAAAGAAGGGCGATATACGGCGTGGACCCTGGGTGTGGCACTTAATGGTTTCTTCCTCGAAAGTGAGGATTCCGCCGATGCCTACCCCGGTGATTACCCCGGCACGTTCCGGATTGTAGGAGCCTTCGGTGAGCCCTGCATCCTTGACCGCTTCGCGGGCAGCAACGATGGCGAATTGGGTGTACAGATCGATCTTTTTGATTTCTTTATGATCAAAATGATCCTCTGGGTCAAAATTCTTGACTTCGGCTGCTATACGAGTGGGTAAGGTGGAGGCGTCAAATCTGGAAATCAGTCCGATTCCGCTCTTGCCTTCCAGGAGGTTCTGCCAGGTTTCCGGGACGTTGTTACCGACAGGGGTAATTGCTCCCAAGCCTGTGATCACGACTCTCTTTTTTGACATTGATACCTCTTAAGTCTTTTATATTTTAAGTGCCCGATTCCTGAAAACATCCCTTCATAAAGGGGCAAACCGGGCTGGTCTGTTGAGATCAAAAAAACGAACCAATCCTGATAACATAAGCTATCAGGATTGATTCCTGTGCTTTTGTTAAGCGAGTTTCTCTTTGAGATAGTCGATTGCTGCGCCAACAGTGCGAAGGCGATCCTGATCCTCATCCGGAATAGTTAAATCAAACTCTTCCTCAAAGGCCATAACCAGTTCGACTGTGTCTAAGGAATCGGCACGAAGATCTTCAATGAAGCTTGCTTCGGGAACGATCTGGGATTCTTCTACACCCAGTTTGTCCATGACTATCTGTTTCACTTTGGCTTCAATATCCATTATTCCTCCTATGTTATTGAAGTGCTATCTATTTGTTCGGGTTTAGTGCATTGTAAGGCCGCCATCGACTGCGATGGTCTGGCCGGTGATATAAGAGCTATCCTCAGAAGCGAGGAAGATGCATAGTTTGGCGACGTCTTCGGGGCTTCCCATCTGGCTGAGGGGAATCACCTTGGCGTATTCGGCACGAACTTCCGGAGGCAGCGTCGCGGTCATCTCGGTCTCAATAAAGCCTGGTGCTATGGCATTCACGCGCACATTACGGCTGGCAAATTCCTTGGCACAGCTTTTGGTAAAGGCGATCATTCCGCCCTTGGAAGCTGCATAGTTTGCCTGGCCGGCATTGCCCATAATACCAATCACGCTGGCGATATTGATGATGGAGCCTTTGCGCTGCTTCATCATCAGCTTAAAAGCTTTCTGAGTGCAGATGAAGGTTCCTTTGAGGTTGATATCGAGCACCAACTGCCAATCTTCTTCCTTCATCCGGAGCATCAGGTTGTCCCGGGTGACTCCGGCATTGTTGATCAGGCAGTCGAGCTTGCCGTGTTCTTTGGCGATCGTGGCAAAAAGCTCTTCCATTGCAGCGCTGTCTGTAACGTTGCCGGTATAGCCAAAGGCTTGGAAGCCTTCGCTACTGAGCTTTGCTACCGCAGCTTCAACTGCTTCGGCAGAGATGTCCATAATCAGGACGGTAGCACCGCTGGATGCAAAGCTGCGTGCAATGGCAAAGCCAATGCCTCTGGCACTGCCTGTAATCAGTACCTTGTAATCGTTGAATTTATACATTTCTATTAATTCCTTGTGTTGTACCGGATCAGCTCATAAGCTCTAGAGCTGCATCGAGTTCTTCCATTTTATCCAAACTAACGCACTGGATATCTTTGTCAATATTCTTTATCATTCCGCTCAGGACTTTTTGGGGTCCAAACTCCACAAAGCGGGTCACACCCTGCGAGATCATATAGTTTACGGAATCCACCCAGAGCACGGGAGAGACGATCTGAAGCTCCAGTTTGCCGCGGATTTCATCCGGATCTGTGGAGGGCAGAGCATCGACATTGGAGACCACCGGGCAGTTTGCCGGGGAGAAGCTGATTGCTTTCATCTCTTCTGCCAGCCAGCCACTTGCTTTCTGGATCATCGGAGTATGAAAGGGGCCACCTACGACCAGGGGTAGAGCACGCTTGGCACCAGCAGCTTTGGCAAGCTCCATCGCCTTGGCGACGCCTTGCTCGGAGCCGGAGATAACGGTCTGGATCGGAGTATTGAAATTAACCGCTCTTACCAATCCCACTGCTTCCGCCTCGTTGCAGACTGCTTTTACAGCCTCGCTATCGAGACCGATAATGGCGGCCATAGCAAAGGGGGAGCCCTCATTTGCCTTGATCATAAACTCCCCGCGCTTGTGCACCAGATGCATCGCATCCAGAGGGCTCAAGACTCCAGCCGCGACCAGAGCTGTAAACTCACCCAGTGAGTGTCCGGCCACAAAATCCGGCTTGAGATTGAGCTTGTCCTGCAATATGCTGAGCGCGCAGTAACTGTGAAAGAGGATGGCAGGCTGGGTAAAGCGAGTCTCTTTGAGGCTCTCTTCCGGTCCCTCTGCCATGATCTTCTGCAGCTCCGTACCGTGTTGTTTGTCAAAGCTTTGCAGTAGTTCTAAGAGATCGGGTCTGGCAGCCAGATAGTCTGATGCCATTCCGATATATTGGGCTCCCTGTCCGGGAAACACAAATGCTGTTTTCATTGGTTAAACTCCTTGTCAAAGAGTATTGGAGGATCAATACCGGGCCAGGATGCTGCCCCAGGTAAGACCGGCTCCAAAGGAGGTAAGCAGGATAATATCCCCGCGCCTGATCTTCTTGTTGCGGATAGCTTCATCCGTGGCAATCGGGATAGTGGCGCTGGAGGTATTGCCATACTTTTCGATATTTACGATTACTTTGCTCATCGGGACCTTCATCTTGTCGGCAAGGCCTTCGATGATCCTCAGATTTGCCTGATGCGGGATTATCCAATCCACATCCTGGGTGCTGAGGTGATTGCGTCTTAGCAGTTCATCGCTCGAAGAATACATACTCTTGATGGCGTTTTTGTAGATCTTATTACCTTCCATATAGACGGTGTGGAGGTTTTTATCCACTGTCTCATGGCTTGCCGGATTGCGGGAACCGCCTGCCTGTTGGATCAGGAGTTCGCCCTGGCTGCCGTCTGCGACGATCTCGACATCGATGATGCGCGAGATATCGCTGGAGCTGGCGCGGGAGAGGATTGTGGCTCCGGCTCCGTCTCCAAACAAGACGCAGGTATTACGATCTTGCCAGTTTGTGATCTTGGTCAGGATATCGACACCGATCACCAGGACGTTTTGGCGCGTTCCATTTTCCACAAATTGCCTTGCGGTTTCCACTGCATATACAAAGCCCGTGCATCCGGCCGAGACGTCCATTGCGGGGAATCCCTTCATACCCAGCCGGTGCTGCACTATGCAGGCGGTGGAAGGGAAGGGATGATCTCCGCTGATTGTGGCGCAGATAATCATATCGATGTCTTTGTATTTTACAGAGGAAGCCTCGATGGCATTGATTGCGGCTTGGGTCGCCAAATCGCTCGCGGCTTCTTCGGGACTGCAGATGTGGCGTTCAAACATCCCTGTGCGGGTGCGAATCCATTCATCTGTAGTATCGACGATCTTTTCCAGATCAAAGTTATTGAGTATCTTCTTGGGTGCGAAACTACCAAAAGCTGAGAATTTTGCATGATGCATCATTTCAAACTCCCGAAATACTGTTTGGAGTGTTCTACAAATCCACTTTTGGAGATTCTGGCGGCAAAGCGGATGGCATTCATCATCGCCTTGGCATTGCTTCTGCCATGCGAGATCACGCTGGTGCCGTTTAGCCCCACCAGCAATGCTCCACCATATTCCGTGTGGTCCAGTTTCTTTTTAAGATAAGCGTAAACAGGATAGCTAAGCATAGCACCCAGCTTTGCCACCCAATCCTTGTTGAATTGTTCCTTGAGTATCGCAAACATACTGATCAGAGCGCCTTCAACCGTCTTGAGCATTACATTGCCCACGAATCCGTCGCAGACGATCACATCAGTGATTCCGCTCAATACGTCTTTTCCTTCGATATTGCCGATGAAATTGAGATCAGGGGAAGCTGCCAAAAGCTTGTGCGCATCCTTGGAGATGCTATTGCCCTTGGCGCTTTCTTCACCGATATTGAGCAGCGATACCCGAGGATTTTCCAGCTTGAAAAAGTACTGCGAATACAGCTTGCCAAGCTGGGCAAACTGCAAGAGATGCTCTGCCTCACAATCCACATTGGCTCCCACATCCAGGATAATCTCGTGATTTTGCTGTGTGGGAAATTGTATCGCTATGGCAGGACGCATCACATTGGGAATTCTCCCATAGGTAAAAAGAGAAGCAGCCATCACTGCCCCGGTATTGCCGGCGCTGACAACTGCTTCGCACAAACCTTGCTTATGAAGCTGGATAGCTTTGACGAGCGAACTATCCTGCTTGGTGCGATACGAGCTCGAAGGCTCGTCTTCCATCGTGATTCTCTGGCTGGCGTGAACTATGCTGATGCGGCTCTTTTCATAAATGAACTTGGACAGGTGCTGCGAGAGTATTTTCTCGTCGCCTGTCAGAATCACCTCATCGCAAAAGTTCTCTTTGATTGCGAGTACTGCGCCCTCGATTTCCGGCAGTGGTGCATTGTCACTGCCGAAAGCATCGACCGCTATACGCAACATCAATCCTTGGTTTCTAAGATCTGCTTGCCGTTATAGGTGCCGCAATTCGCACAAATATGATGAGAGCGGGTGCTTTCTCCGCACTTGGTGCAGATGCTGAAACTCGGAAGCTTCAGAGCATCGTGGGTTCTGCGTTTATCGCGACGTGTCTTCGATGTCTTCTTTTTTGGGACGGCCATTGATTTCTCCTTGATATTCCAAAGGCAGCTCTACTGGAGGTAAAAACCTGCAATTACAGTATAACGCTGCTTCACGGTATATGCTAATAAAAAATAGTAGTCTAACGTTTCAAAGACTTTTAGGACCCGTTTTTTGTCAATCAAAATATAAGACAAGGACTTAATGCGAGTAGCTCCCTGCTTGAATTCTCTGGTGATCCCCTAGTGATCCCCTAGTGATCCCCTAGTGGCGACAAGGGAATCTCCAGTGCAGTGCCAAGCTTTTACCTGTGATATCAAAAGGGAAAAAAGAGCTGCGTATCGCTCCAAACAAAGCAATACGCAGCTCTGAAACAAAAGAGAGATCTTACTCGCCTCTGATCATCAGCATCTTGCGGAACAGAGTACCTTCGGGACTGCTGAGGCGGTACATATAGATGCCGTTGGCGACGCGGCTGCCGTTGGAATCCTTTCCATCCCATTCGATAGTGTGGGTGCCGGCAGCTTTGGCGCTATTGACCAGGCTGCGTACGAGCTGTCCACGCAGATTGAAGATATCGATGCGGGCATTGCCTGCAGATGAGAGCTTGTAACTGATTGTGGTGCTTGCGGCAAAGGGATTGGGATAGTTCTGTGCCAGGGCAAAGCCGGCTTCGGGAGTATTGGGATCGTCACTGCTGACAAATCCGGCGTACTCATAGCTACCCTGTCTCATCAATCCACCTCGGTAGGTCATCCACTGCCCAGTTCCCTCGGCAGGCTTGCGCAGATTTACCACCAGGACACCGGTGGAATAGCCGGCAACCAGCTTGTAGTAACCATTATCATCAAAATCGACCAGAGTGGCGGGAGTGGCACCATTATAGGATGTTACAAAGGGAAATCCTTCCAGGGAGGCACCGCTGTGATCGTAGATAAATACCGAATTGATATAGCTATGCAGGATGATTTCAGGTCGCGGATCGTTATCCAGATTTGCCAAAAGCGGCGGACAATTGAAATTTACTCCAGTATTGACAGGGAATCCAGGGATATTATTCAGTTCGCTGTCCATCGCATAGAGCATACCGTTAAGGGTCACAAAAGCCAGATCAGTCTTGTCGTTATAAGCAATATCACCAAAGACTGCGCCGCCGGACATCGAGGCTGCGATGGGCTGTTGTGCGGAGATGGAGCCATCAGCTTCGATGCGGTAAACTTGGCTGCCTGTGCCGGCTATGATGGCGCTTTCCACGATGCCGGGGGATCCGGTGACCGGTGAGCCCAGATTGACCGGGAAGCCGGTGCGAATGGCACCCTGGGATGAGATGCGGTAGAGCATACCGTTTACCGTACCTGCCACGATATCGAGGCTGGGACTGCCAAAGCTGCCCACTGCTATCTCGCTCTGGAATGTGGAGCCCAGATCCACTGGGAAGCCGGGCAGCAGATTTCCGGAGGCATTGACCGCGTATATCTTGCCATCCAGACCGCCAGCGATCACATCCAGCGATGAATCGCCATTCAGATCTGCCAGGACGGGTGTAAAGAGGAAAGAGGTGGGAGCCTGGTATTGCATGATAATGCTGCCAAGCTTGTTTGTGGCATAGATCAGCCCGGTGCGGCTGGCGACCACTATATCCGGCAGATTGTCGCCATCGATCATTCCGAGCGCAGAACTGCGCATAATGTTTTGCTGGGCATCCGGGGCAAAATCAAGGTAATCAACGCCTTCGGAGTTGATCAGATAATTACGGCCGTAGCTATCCAGATAGGATATTTCGAGCTCTTCACCGCCAAAAGGATAAACAATCGGGGCGCTCTTGCTGCCAATTTGGCAATCCCAGGGGAAGCGGTTGTCCATCAGGGTAATCTCAAAGCCTGCTTCGAAGACGCGTGATCCCACCGGAAGCTGGGTCTGGGGATGGCTGGCGTGGATGGTGATCTTGATGCTGTAATTGCCAAAATTCATATTCTGCGGAAGTTGGATGCTTACATAGCTACTATTTACAGTCTCGCCGGGAGCAATGGAAGCAAAGGTGGGGCAGCCGCTCAGGATCTGGGATCCGGCGGGAAGGCCGCTGATTTGCAGAGTAACGTTGTAAGCGGTATTCCAATCCGCGTGATTGGTGATTTCAGGATAAAAGCGGATAATTTCGCCGGGATTGAGGATGCCGTCATTGTCACCTTCTTCATCGGTAAAGCTGTAGTCGGTGAGGCTGAGATAGGGCATCGCGGCATCGGGGAATTTGACGCTGACGGAAGGATCGCCAAAGAGCACCTGCTCAAAGTAGCACCAGCGCATCACATCGCTCTGCATCGCGGCATTGAGATTTTGCAGGCGGGAGAAGGTGAGGGCTTTGCCCAGCTCCAGGATGGCGTTGTTGTACAGTCCGATAAAGTATTGGCGGTCATAAAACTGGGATGCTCCATCTATGCTGCCCGGCATGTACCAGCCGTAGCGGGTATTGCCGATAAATGCCATCACCGCACCATTGGCTGTTAGCAAGTGTTCGCCGATGGCTTCGCTATCACCGGAAGTACGCTGGTCAAAGGCTGCAGGATAGCAGCCCTGGGAATAAAGGAAGCCGTATTCGGTATTCTGGAGGGCTTCGATAGTGTTGTTGCCCTGTCCCATCAGGAAAAACTCGTTGGCGTGGCCCATATGGTTCATCACATTGACGCCTTGATTGATGGTATTCCAGACGATGTTTTCGTTGTAAGTGCCATCTCTCTGGTAGTGAGTTTCCAGATAGTAGGTATCGGGGATGTATTGAGCCACATCATCCTTGTAATCGCCACCCCAGGTGAGGGGGTTGTTATTGAGGTTTTCTCCGTACATCATAGCGATGTTGTTGCTGTAAGTATCGTTATCCACATAGTAGCGGATTTTGCGGAAGATATTATTGAATTCGGGCAAGCTCTCGGCAGGGAAACGTCCAACGTGAAGCTCCGGAATCATATCGACATTGTCGTTGTTTTCACCCCAGATATTGTTGTTGTTTGCATTCCAGTTGCCATCCAGACACCCGTAGTAGAGATCGACCGGCATACGGTTGTCTATGGTGGAGCCCACTGCGCCATAAGCGCCGCGTTCGGGAACCACTTCATCATCGCCGCCCAGAATCACATATTCCAGAGGGGTGGCGGTATCGATCCAACTGAGGTAGGCATCGTTGATGAAATTGCGGACTTTTTCGGCATTGTCGATACCCTGATAATTGCTGTAGATATCGGTGGTGGTAAAGATAGCGTTGCTGATTCCGCGGTCACTGCGCCAAGCGGAGTATTCGGTGAACCAGGAAGTCCGGCTGGGATCGGTGATGATGATCATCTTGCGGGGGCTGGAGAGATCGATCAAACGACTCTGGGGGCTGTGACGATAACTGCTTGCGCCGCGATAGGTGGCGGCGGTCTCGGGATTTACGCAGATATCAGTCAGCTCCGAGAGAGCGGAGCGATTGAGGTATCTCGCCTGGTAATCAGCTTCTGTGGCATCGTATATGGTATTGATCCTGATATTGGCGCGGCCGGAGGCATAGAGGCTGCGTTCCACCGGGTTGTATTTGAAGGGATAGATATTGATAATGGCGAGAGCCACTCCGCGATAGTATTGGGTGCCCAGATACTCGTGATCAAGGGCAGGATATAGACTGTTGCTGCGGTAAATGGCTTCGCTTCTGGTGGTAAGATCAGCCGCGGGACGGGAGCTCGGCTGGGGCTCGCGGATATAATCCAGTGTGAGGCCGCTACGGGTCTGGCGCACCGGCTCCAGCTCCAGGCTAAGGCTTTCTATCTTATGGCCATAAGGCAGGATTACTTTGACGGGGAGGAAAGGCACAGCCGGTTCTCCCGCCAGATCAGTGCGCACAGGATAGAGGGCGCGATCCTGCCAGGCATTGGCATTGATATCAATCTGCAGCTCAAGAGCTGCCAGGCTTGCGATCACAGAGATCAGCATTATCAGGAATACATACTTTTTCATATAATTTCCAATGTTTTTTATGCGGACTTATCAAGCAGGATTTGTTCCGTAATAAGCCAATAGACTTAATGCACAGATTCTGCTTGATTTTTTTACTTGATTCTAATAGCAAAGGATTTGTCAATTTCTTTCTTTGTTATGCAGGCTTGTAAGTTAACGATCTCAGGCAGGATCAGCTTTAAGTCAGGGTAATACCGTGTTCTTTATGTAAGTTATGCCGTTTAGCTGTTTTGGGGCAGTAAGCATTGAAAAGCGCGATCAGGAGTAGCCTTATATTAAGAGGGTGCGCGAAGCTTGGAAATTATCAGCCCCTTCAAGACTTGATCTAAACGCTGAGAACAGTAAAAAGATGATTTGCACTTTGCGCGGCTATATAAGTAGATACCTGTCTTTCCACCCCTGCAAACCACTGGCTGTTTAGTGGGGGAGGTAAAGGCAGGAACGACGGAGGAGAGGAGCGTTTCGCAAGGGATATTGCAGATTGGTTGGAAGATGCAAAAAAAATAAGATAAATGCCTTGACAAATTTCAGGCTCGACAGATAAGTTCAATTCGGTATTGGAAGTAAACAATATATTTGATGTAAAAGGTTCTGTACACAAGATCAAGAGCTTGAATTAATCAGGCTTTTGTAGTATTTTTTTACGGTTTCGGGAGTATAACAAGCATTATAAGAGGAGGAAAGAATGAGAGCAAGGCTACTGCTCTGTATTTGTTTTTGGCTATTTGCATGGGTGCTATCTGCCCAGAATCAGATGAGCCTGATGACTACCCTATGGGGGGAGTTTAATGGGGATCATTATGGCGACCAGGTAGTAGCACTTGATTTCAATGGAGATGGCTACGATGATTTAGTCGTGAAAGCCAATAAATGGAACGATACTCTTGAGTATAGCGATTGGTTTTGGCAGGGAAAGCTCTATTTCTACTGGGGAGGCCCCATTGGTTTGAGCACAACCCCCGATTTTGTTATAGAGGGTCAGTGGTTTGGCCAATATTATCTATACCCATCGCATCCTACAGAAAAAATGTGTAACGCTGGTGACCTGAATGGTGACGGGAAGGACGATTTAGCCGTGATTTGCGATTATGAATCATCCGGTTACGCAGCTAGTGTAAAACTCTTCTTGGGGAGAGCAAATCCAAGTACAACCCCTGATTATGTATATAGCTATAATAGAGTTGCAGGTCTCTGGTGCCAGTCTCTTGGTGACATCAATGGAGATGGCGCCGATGAGTTGGCGATATCAGGGTGGTCTGATACAACTGAGCCATTGACAAACTACTGTTACATCCTGGACGACCTGGATGAACCACCCTATCTATTTGATGGGAATTATGGAGGAGGGTATCGCACGATGTCAGGAATAGGTGATGTCAACAATGATGGATTTAGCGATGCGTATTACACTCGAGGCACACCAGGTTCCAGTGATGCTCGGATTACCCTCTACTTTGGAGCCGCTACGAGTCCTTTTGCTGACAGCCTTGTAATATATGAAGACTATCCCTATGGGGGTCACTTAGTGAAACCCCTTGGAGATATCAACGGAGATGGCTATGCTGACTTTATTGGCTATCGAGACCTGACCAACTACCATATCTGGCTTGGCTCGGAGAATATGGATGCTCAGCCGGACTTGCATCTCCTGTTCAATACAACTACATACGACCTTTGGTCGTTATGGTATGGATCATCCGGTTATGCTGTTCATGGTGATTTAAACGGAGATGGCTTTGATGATTTTGTTACAAGCGATCCTCTTGCAAACCATGAAAATGGTCAAGCAGGCATCTGTCTCGGTGGACAGAATGCTAACGCAACTTATGATCTGATTATGAATCCGCCATCTGAACATCGATACCGGAACTTTGGATACGCCAAAGCCATAGGAGATTACGATGGTGATGGCTATGATGATCTGGCTATATCATGCCCCTGGTGGATCGGACATTCTGCTATGGATACGGGTTTGGTGTTGGTGTATTCAGGAAATGCATCTTTAACCGATACTACAGTTGCCAATGATGATCCCGCTGTACCCCCGGCGAGCGTTGCGGATTGGAGGATAAATGTATATCCTAACCCCTGCTCCAGCGGCATTGGATGTGTAAGCATTGAGCTTCAGGGAGGATCATTTTCAAAGGAAGGGCGCTATGGCTACGAGTTGTACAATATCAGGGGGCAGAAGCTACAGGAAGGGCTAATCAGCTACACGGAGATGCAGCAGAGGAGCTTTAGCCTGGACTTGGATGGCATTAGTTCCGGTATCTACCAGATCAGTCTGCTAGTGGATGGTATGATCAAGACTCGCAAGCGGATTGTCTTGTATTGATCTTGTTTGGGGGCGCTATGCAAGGACTGCGTCCGGGCAGTTAATGAGTGAATAAGTGAATGAGTTAATAGTGATTTGCTGCGCCTCGCCCGTAGATCGTTTCTAAGCTCTGGGCTCAAGAGAGTGTGGAGGATATGTTTACCCAGGGCTGACGCCCTGGGCTATGTCATACGCATTGCACCCTAAACTATCGCTACGGGCTACACCACTATGTCAGTCTGCCTTTTCCCTTATAGAATCCACTGGTGATTCCCTTGTGATCCCCTAGTGATTCCCTTGTGGCGACTAGGGGATCTCCAGGCGAGTGCCAGGGTTTTGCTCGGGTTTCTTAGCAGGGGGCTGCGTCCCTTCAGTTAGAACTATGGCAGTTAGAACTTAGTGCAGCGTTGCGAAACCCTGGGTTATTGATCAAATGATTGATTTACCCGTATTACCACCACCCCCAGCCACGAGAAAACCCCCTGTTTCCTTGTGGCTGGGGGTGGGGTCCGGGATGATAATGGAGTGTGGTTCCCGTGTACCTGGGGTTCTGCTACGCTCCACCCCAGGCTATAGAATTTCACCCTTCCAGGGTTAGCCGTGACTAAGTCCCTTCAGATAGAACTTATCCCTGCGTCTTGTGCGATGATTTTATCCACTTCCAAAAAAATAAACCCTCCGATCTGTCCCAAAGGCGCAGATCTGTCCCCCATATAGTGGTGAGAGCGGATTTTTGCTCGGGTTCTTTGAAACAGCGCATAGAGTGGTAAGGATAGTATAGTCTGTTATTGACAGAATCAGCACTTTCTCCGGAGAGTAATAAAAGAGGAATAAGTGGATAAAGATATCTATTCAAATGAGATCAGGCAGATCATCCGCGAGAGCCTGCGGGCGACCGTGGGAGGTGAATACAGCAATCACCGCGAGCATCCGTATCTGGCGGTGAAGATCCCTTATGCGATGAAGACGGAGATCGAGGGTCTGCCGCTTTATCCCGGGCAAGTGCCGCAGATACTGTTGAAATGGGCAAATCTGCCTCTGGATACTCCCTGGAAGATGGAAGACTTTTTGGTGCTGGATCTGGAGACGACAGGGCTGGGGCATGGCAATACCATAGCGATTCTGATGGGGCTGGGCTACTTTGAGAATGGTCGATACATTGTGGAGCAGGTCTTTTTACCGGAACCGGAGGCGGAGCTGAGCAGTTTTGACCGTCTGGCGGAGCTGCTGGAGACCAAATCCGTATTCATTACTTTCAATGGTAAGAGCTTTGATATCCCCGTCCTGGAATCCCGCCTTTTGTACAACCAGATCTGGCTCAACTTAAGGGAGAAAGAACATCTGGATCTGCTGCATATTGCCCGCCGGCTCTGGAAAAACAGGGCTCCAAACTGTGCATTGGAGACCTTGGAATTCTATATCCTGGGCCATATTCGGGATGCGGAGCTTGATATTGAGGGAGCGGATATTCCGCTTACTTATCACCAATATCTGATCAATGGCGATCCTGATCTGATCCGCAGGATAATGGTGCACAATCAGTATGACATTCTGCACACGGCTGCGCTTTTTGCCCTGATCTGCGATAGCATAGCCGATCCCGTGAAAGTTGGGATAGATCACCGGATCGATTATCTGGCGGTGGCAAAGCTCTATCAAAAGGAAAAGGAAGATGCAGAGGCAAAGCGGATTATGGAGGAGATGGCGTCGCTTGGGATAATCAGTCCGCCATTGGTGCTGGAATTGGGCAATCTCTACAAGAAATCCGGGGATTTTGATAAAGCGCTTGAATATTATCGGATGGGAGCTGAGATTGATTTGCCCGAGGCAATGCTGGAGTATGCCAAGCTTTTGGAGAGTAGAGCCAAGGATTATAGCCAGGCACTAGCGCTGTGTGAACGCCTGATGTCTTATTATATCAGCCGTTACATCCAGCAGGAAAAGAAGCTGGCAGAGCTTGCCAAGCGGATTGCACGGTTGCAGACAAAGCTGGCGAAAATCAGCCCAGTTTAAAGCGCTCCAGTGGCCCCATCACCCGGGAGAGCATCTTTTGATAGCGCTGTCTGAGTTGCTCGATAAAGCTGCTGTCCACGTGATCTTGCATTGCTTTTACCGCTGCCCGCAAGCCGTATAGATAAAAATCCCCCGCTTTGTTGAGATCGGTCATACTCAATTGAGGGTGATGCGCATCGATGTAAATATCCGGCTTGTAATCCAGCATTTCCTGGATAGCGATAAAGGCTTGATTTTGCAATAGCGATTGCACACCTACCTGGGCGATTGAGAACCGGGGACAGCTCTTACTCTGCCCTAGGCGGATTCGCTCCGCTTCGATCGAGGCGTGGGGCAGTACGTTTACCGCGATGGTAATATCCCCCGGAACTTCATTGGCAAAGGCAAGCGGCAAGGGGTGTTCTACTCCACCATCCAGAAAAAGATATCCGGAGTATGGGAAGGGACGGTAAATATAGGGCAGTGAAGAAGATGCTCTCATAGCATCGGCAAAGCGGCCTTTATCGATCAGGACGCTGCGCTTTTGCATAAGGTCATAAGCTACTGCGACAAATGGGATCCTGCCTTCCTCGATCTTGCGTTCATCAGTCCACTTGAGAAAGCGTTTCAGGGTCATATTGCCATCGAAGATACCGCTGCGGGTAAAATCCAGATTGAGCGGATTAAAGAGCTCTGCTGTGCGGAAATCACGGGCAAGCTCCAGCATTTGTGCCGGATCATAGCCAATGGAATAGAGCGCTCCGACGATTGCGCCCATCGAGGTGCCCACAATCCCGGTGAATTCGTATTCACTCTCCAGAGCAGCCATTGCTCCTATATGCGCCAGCCCGTAGGCTGCGCCTCCGCCCAGGATTAGTCTTGCTTTCTTTTTCATAAGAGCAAGGTAATTGCTATGCTTGGGCTTGTCAACTCCATTTTCATTGACTGATTTTGGAGTCTGCCTAAGCTGGGTTCACTACTGATTATGGAGCTTACGATGTACGAGATTAGTTTTGGCAGTGACAATCATTCCGGGATTCATCCCCTGGTCCTGAAGGCGATAGAGGCAGTCAATATCGGCTATTGTCCAGCCTATGGAGATGATCCTTTGACCATAAAAGTGATAAAGCAGGTAGAGGATCTCTTTGGTGGAGATTGCGAGGCTTTCCCGGTGATGACAGGAACGGGTGCGAATGTATTGTCCCTGCAAGCTATGCTGCGATCATACAATGCGGTAATCTGCGCCCAGACAGCACATATAAATGTCGATGAATGCGGTGCTGTGCAAAAGAACACTCAGGCAAGGCTGGTGGTAATCGACAGTCCGGATGGCAAGCTAAGACCAGAATTGATAGAGCCGAGGTTGTTGGGCAACCGGGATCAGCATCACTCCCAGATGAATGTAATCTCGATCAGCCAAAGCACTGAATACGGTACGCTCTACAGCCTGGATGAGATTCGCGTTCTGGCGGAATTTGCCCATTCCAGAGGGATCTATCTGCATATGGATGGTGCTCGTCTGGCAAATGCAGCGGCAGCTTTGGGGACTGATTTTAGGGCAATGTGCAAGGAAACGGGCGTGGATATCTGCAGCCTGGGCGGTACTAAGAACGGTCTGCTCTTTGGGGAAATTATCGTAAGCTACCGCAGGGAACTCACCGAAGATCTGCGCTTTTATCGCAAGCAGTGCAACCAGTTATTCTCCAAGATGCGCTTTATCTCCGCGCAGTTTGAAGCATATCTGGCGAATGAACTCTGGAGAAGCAATGCAGCCCGGGCGAACAGAATGGCGCAGTATATGGCGGATCGCCTCAGGCATATCAATGGCGTGTGCATCAGCCAGGAGCCGCAGGTCAATGCGGTCTTTGTGATCTTGCCGGAGCACTGTATTGCACCCTTGCAGGAGAAATATCACTTTTATACTTGGGATGAGGCCCGTAACGAGGTGAGATTGATGTGTTCTTTCAATACCACAGAGGAGCAGATAGAGCAGCTCTGCCGGGATATCGTCCGGCTGATTGAGCAGAATAAGTAAAGCCAGTATGCGGCAGATAAGCTCCTGAAATGGGCTGGAGGCAGATCAGGGTCAGGCAGAAAGTCTTTGCTTGACAGCAAAGTAAATAGTTGCAGAATTGGATTTAACTAAACAGAGGAGTCTGATTTATGGTTATTGAGGCTGGAATGATGATCCGGGATTACCGCATCATATCTTTACTTGGCAGTGGGGGAATGGGCGAGGTCTGGCTGGCAGAGGATGATAATATCCAACGTAAGCTCGCCATCAAAGTGCTCAATCCATCGCTCGCGGCAGATCCGGGTCTGGTGGAACGTTTTCGTCAAGAAGCCCGTCTGCAGGCAAATCTGCATCATCCGGGGATAGTAGGCATCCACAGTTTTTTTGCTTATGAAGATACCTATTTGCTTTGTATGGAGTATGCGGAAGGGGTTACGCTCAAGGATCTGATCGGCAAGATTGGTCCCGTGCCCTATGAGAGGGCCGTGCCGATTATGCTGCAAATACTCAGGACGCTGCAGTTTATCCACGCCAAAGACATCATCCACCGTGATATCAAGCCCAGCAATATAATGATCGATACGGAGCACAATGATGCTGTCAAGGTGATGGATTTTGGTATTGCCAAGGCGATGGGAAGTATGTTCAAGACCCGGACGGGCACGACGATGGGCTCGCCTTTTTATATGAGTCCGGAGCAGATACTGCACGGAAACCGGCTCGACTTGAGGACTGATATCTTCAGCCTCGGCATTACGTTCTTTGAGATGCTAAGTGGACGCTTGCCGTATGACGTAAGCACAGATAGTGAATACAATATCCAAAAGCAAATCGTGGAAACTCCCTTGCCCAATCCCCGATCCTACTATCCTCATATACCGGATTGGGTGATGCCTATTCTGTTTAGAATGTGCGAAAAGGACGAAGCCAGACGCTGGCAGAATTGCACTGATATCATCAATGCCTTTGAGGCAGGTATGCACTCCGGTGGAAGCCAGCCTCCAGTTCAGCCACAGCCCGTTGCGGGACCGACTCCATCTGTAATACCTGCTACTCCCGCATATTCCGGAGCGGCATATCAAAGGCCTGCGCCTGCACCAATTATACAGGATTCTATTCCACCTCAATACCCTATGCCTCCCAAAGCTAATAACAAAGGGCTGTGGATAGGCCTGGGCGTTGGTGCAGGGGTCTTGATGCTCCTGGTGGTCATATTAGTAGCAGTATTTAGCAATGCAGCCTCCGAGGGAGCTACAGAAGAGATTGCTGCTCCGGAGGATATCCCTCAGGGACAGGAGATAGCCGCCGGCTTGGTATGGGTCTCCGGGGGCAGTTTTGATATGGGCAGCAGCAGCTCAATATTCCCGGATGAAAAGCCTGTCCATAGGGTTAGCTTGAATGGATTCTACATTGGCAAGTATGAGCTTACGATCAGTGAATTCCAAGAGATTATGGGCTACTATCCGGCTCATTACCGAGTGGCGAATTATCCTGCTACGGGGGTTACCTGGTATCAAGCGATCCAGTACTGCAACCAACGCAGCATCCGGGAAGGTCTCCAAGCTTGTTATAGCATAGATGGTGATACCAATCCCGATGGTTGGGATCAGGGAGTAATCAATTGTGATTTCAGTGCCAATGGCTACCGCCTGCCTACCGAGGCAGAATGGGAATATGCTGCCAAGGAAGGCACAGCCAATAGCCAGACTACCTATAGCGGTAGCTCCAATATCAATAACGTAGGATGGTATCTCAGCAACCCTGGAATTGATCCGACTCAGACTGATCTATACGACTTGGGTCCTTCTCCGGTTGGACAGAAGAATGCCAATAATCTGGGACTTTATGATATGACGGGGAATGCCTGGGAATGGGTCTGGGATACCTATGGCGAGACCTATTATGCCAATAGTCCCGGCGAGAATCCTTATGGTCCCGGCAGTGGCAATACCAGTGTCTTAAGAGGCGGTTCATTCGATAGTGAACGTGGTTTTTGCACGGTAACAATCCGAGGTTTTAAGGAACCCATCTCGACGCATCGCACCTATGGCTTTAGAATCTGCCGCAGCAGAACATAGTTGCGATTTTAATTGACAGATTAGCAGCTTTAGCCGCTCTTGGCTGAAGCTGCTTTTTTTTGGAGGATTTCTCCGGCAGCATTCATTAATCATTTGGGGATCCACTATGCATATCAAGGACAAGATCGCATCGCTTTCCTGGCTGCGCTCTGAGATTATCGGGCGCAATATGGGTTTTGAGACGCCTTTTGGGCTGCGTCCCCTCGTCTATGCGGATTATACTGCCAGCGGACGGGGAATCACCTCTATCGAGCGGCATATCACCCGCATTTTGCAGTATTATGCCAATACTCACACTGAGGATGATTTTACCGGAAAGACAATGACAGGACTGCTGCACGAGGCAGAACGAGTAATCAAGCAAGCAGTTAATGCCGGACCCAAAGGCAAGTTGATTTTCACCGAATCAGGCACGACCGGAGGAATCGCCAAGCTCCAGCAAATACTAGGGGTTTACTGGCCTCCTGCCACCCGCGAACGCGTCAATAGCTTCCTGCTTAGCTGCCTTACCCGCAATCCAGACCGCGAAGATTGCAATCTTGCCTTGAATAATTTCATCCAGGATAACAAGCCCATCGTCTTTGTAGGACCTTACGAGCATCACTCCAATGAATTGATGTGGCGCCACACCCTCTGCGAGATCCAGGAGATCCCTATGGGCAAGGATTATGGAGTCGATCTCGAAGAACTTGAGCGGCGTGTTTCTGATCCCCTGTATGCACACAGGCTAAAGATTGGATCGTTCTCTGCCGCTTCCAATGTGACAGGACTTCGCACAGAAGTCTATGAGCTTGCCAGAATCCTGCATAGATACGGCGCTTTGGCGTGCTTTGATTTTGCTGCCTGTGCTCCCTATATCGAGATCGATATGAACCGCGACAGTGAAGCATATTTTGATGCTATCTTCCTTTCTCCCCACAAGTTTTTGGGAGGCCCCGGTACCTCCGGAATCCTGGTCTTCAATGAAGACATCTATCCCAAAAAGCTGCCTCCGACTGTTGCCGCCGGTGGCACCGTGGATTATGTCTCTCCCGAGAAAGAGGAATTCATCAAGGATATCGAAGCCCGCGAGAAACCAGGTACTCCCGGCATCCTCCAGGCAATCCGCATCGCCCTGGCTTTCCGGCTCAAGGAAAAGGTCGGGCTGCCTCTAATCGATGAGATAGAGCGCCATTATTTTGAGAGCTTTATGCAGGCTTTTGCCGGGGACGATCGCATTACTTTCTACGGGCCGTTAGAACCAGATCGCAAGATACCGATCATCCCCTTTAATATCAAACACAAAGATAAGTATCTGCACCCCAAGTTCGTCACCCGTCTGCTCAATGATCTCTTTGGGATTCAGACTCGTGCCGGATGTTCCTGTGCCGGGCCTTACGGGCATTACCTGATGAATATCAAGCAGCAATTCTCCAATTACTATCGCTGTCTAATCACCAATATCGGCTATATAGGCATCAAGCCCGGCTGGGTGAGGCTCAATCTGCACTATGCATTGGATATGACCGAGCTGAACTATCTAATTGAAGCTGTTAAGTTTGTAGTGGAGCACGGGGCCAAATTCCTGCCTTCTTATATCTTTGACATCAAGAGCGGTGAGTGGCAGCATCGCAAGCAAGCCTGTAGCGCTCCCATCAGTCTCGATCTCGATGATATCTTTGATCCCAGCCCGATCCAAGCCCCTGTGATTGATGCCTCTGCCCAATATGCAGATGCCCTTGCCCAGGCTCGGACGATTGCAGCAGGACTATCGGAAGACTTTGAAACGATGACCTTTGAGAAAGAGCTTGCCGATCTGATGTATTTCTATGTCCACAGCGGGATCAACTACCATCCTGTCTCAGAACGCATCCTCTGAGCATCGCCAATTTCGATTTATTGCTTGACACTCAGAGGATTATGAATTGTTTGAATACAAATAGCCATAAGGAGTACAGATGAAACGCTATGTCTTGATTTTTGTTCTTGGATTTTTGTTTCTGGCCGGGCTCTCTGCCCAGACAGATGCCGATACCTACAAGATTCGTTATGAGCATAGAGATTCTTTTACGCTTGCCGGTGTCCTGATGCCCATCATTGACTTTGCCAAGATGAACGATCTCTGGCATAGCTATTTTGAGATCAAATCCCGGATCCCCAATCCCGTCTCAGCGGTGGATTATGGTGTTTCTTATTATGATCCTGCCCAAGGCGAAAATGAGGAGTATATGGGCTCTTACTTCGTGGGCTGCGAAATCTCCCCCGATGCCAATATCCCCTCAGATCTATTCAAACACACTGTTCCTGCCGGCTATTACGCCGTTTTTACTCATCAAGGACCAGTGGAAAAAGTCCCTGAAACCTATCAATACATCTATGGCACCTGGGTACGTGAAAACGGTGTGATGCCTATGATGCAAGATAGTTTTGAGCTATACGACCAACGTTTCCACCCCGATCGCGAGGATTCACTGCTCGAGATCTGGGTACCCCTGCAAGAAAATCAAAGAACTGGAGAATAAATGAAATTCCGTTTTAGTATCGTCTTACTGATAATGGCAGCGATCTGCTTTTTGCTGCCCTTTGTAAACGTCCGCTGCTCCCCCGAGCTATCAACCGCAATGGGCCAAAAAGCCGATTCCACTCAGACCAAGGGTGAGCTGATCTTCTCATATACTGGTATGCAACTGGCTTTGGGACAAGAGCCTACATATCCCAAAACTCCGGAAAAACCTGCCGAACCGGGGCAAAAGACCCGTCCCGATAGTGCCGCTGCCGATAGCGCTCAGACTGTCCGCACAATGAACAATCAAACTGATCCTTTCAGAACCGTCCAGGCAACGGTTGAAACTCCCACCACAAGCCCGGATCAAGCCGATACAGCAGTTGCACGTCCTGCACCCACTACTCCGGCGGGAGAGCCCAAAGAACAACCGCAAAGCGCTACCAAACCCAATATCTACGCGATGCTGGCTCTGATCCTGATTATGGCTTCTGCCTTCCTGAGTTCCATTCCCCGGCAGCTTGGTCTGCTTTTGGGAGCTCTGGGCTCGACTCTCGCAGTCTTGATGCTCAATCTGATGAAGATGAATTTTGGCACTTATCTGATGGAGTATATGCAGCTTGAAGCGCAGTATATGGAATATATCCAGGTGGAATTCACTCCTTTCTACTGGGCTGTGATTGTGCTGGTAATACTGGCATTCCTCGAGCTGGTGGTCAGATTGCTTACCGGTATGGGCGAGCCAAAGCCGGTCGTCAATTCCGAAGAAGCTATAATGCCGGAATCTCTCTATCAGGATATCACGGTCGATCCCGAAGCTCCTGCCGACCAAGCTTATACCGTTTCCGATGAAGATGCCGAAGAGCTTCCAGAGGATATCCCGGAAGAGGAAGAGACCAAAGAAGACTGATTTATTGATCAGCATCATTTCAATGTTACCGCCGGCTAGTCCGGCGGTTTTTTACTGTTATTCCTGCGAAGGTAGGAAACCAATCAAACTGCGCGTAGCGCATTCCTATCGCTTCTGTTCACTGTATTCTGTTCACTGTATTCACTGCTCGTAGCGCACACTCTGTTTTGACTTAAACAAATGCCACCTCTATCTATCTCTAATAATCTTCACTCACCGGCATTTGTTTGAGTTAAAACGAAAACCAGGCGTATAATACCCGCCTATCACCGGTTGCATTGTTTTAACTCATAATTCTGCCGATCAAGATCAGCTTGTCAATTCGAGACTGGTAAGGCAGAATTATAAGTCAAAACAATAGCGTGGCAGACTTCGTACGGTGACAAGTAACGAGACTGGCTATAACCCGCAGATACGATCTTCAAACAATGCGTGTGGGTGCGTCATCCTGACGCACAGACCTTCCGAGCGACAAGATGTCGCTCCCACAACACCAATCCCATCACCCCACTCCATCACTTCCCAACTGAGCGTAGCGCCTCTTGTTACTTGTCACTCGTCACTTATCTCGGTGCGTAGTGCCAAGCGCTCTCTCTTTGTTAAAAAAACTCCTTTACTCCTTGTTCCCCCGGCATTCATCCCATAGGTCATCAGCATATCACCAGCAAATCAAGTCGAAATCACCTCGAACGTGGTTCGACTTGATTTGCTCTTGATCTGCTCTTGATATCCGGAAGACCAATAGCCGCAACATTGGCATCGGACTGTCCAAGGAAGGCTATTGACTGCAGCATAAGCATAAGTCTCTCCCACAGACCTACCCGGCTGTAGAATTATTTCACCTCCAAAACTGCCTTTTTCTAGCTGAAATGATCCTATCAATATTGATGATTATCCTATCTAAGAAGAGCGATAAAAGCCCATTACATCAATCACGCAAACAAAGAGTAAACAAAACACTCTTTTACGAATCGGATGTGAATAATCTTGATTGTCAACAAGCTCTCGAAAGCGAAATTAATTCTTGACAGCAGAATAGCCCCCCATATTTCTTGGGTCGAGTGAGAAAAATGAGTAGTGCAGCCCTGTGTGAGACGTTGGCTATATCGGTGATAACGTGTAGTGAATGAAGGCTTTGCCCCTATAGCTCAGGTGAGAGGCCACCTGACAATAACGCCCGAGCAACCTGCCACCCATCCTTCAAACTCGTCCAAAGACACGCGAATTTATTCAGTTGTATAAGGACGAAAACGGGAAACCGCTTTCAGTAGGCGAGCCGGAATTTCCGACTCTTAACAAAAATGAAGGAGAAAACTTGACGCAAGAGACCAGTCGTTTCTGTTCTTTACCGCAGGATCGGTGCAGATTGGCGCGTAACCGGCTGTATGGCTCCGATGTGGCAATCAGAAAGCAAAGGGATGATAGGCTATTAGGTAATTTTTCCCCGCTTCCACAGAAAGACTGATCTCATTGTTTCCCTAAGGAGGAATAATGAGTCGAACCCGTAATTCTCTTTTGTTCCTGGTAATGTTACTGGGGATATGTTTGATGTGGGCGGCAACGATCAATGTCGGACCCGGAGAGGCGTATACGACGATCCAGGCGGCGATCAATGCGGCAACAACCGTTGACGGTGATGTCATACAAATTGCTGAGGGTACTTACAATGAGGCATTGACTATCGGTAAATCACTTACCTTGATAGGCTCTGGCCCAGCTGAGAACCCCACCACGATTTTGGCGTCAGCTGCATCTCCAATAGTTCAGCTATCAGTCACAGGGAAGAGCTTTACCTTCCAAAACCTGATAGTTGAAGGCAATGGTACGAATCTGGGTATTCGAGCCGGGGCATCTATTGCAATTGAGACAATAAATATTCAAGATGTGATTGCCCGTAACTGCAAAGTAGGTATTTACCTTGCTGAAGGTGGAGACGCTACAATAGTAAACAACCTGAACTTCACCCGTGTTACCATTACAAACAACGCCTATATTGGTGCTTACATTGGACGCTCAGTAGCAAATGGCATCGTAGATGACTGTTTAGTCACCAACAATGGCTACAGCGATGCAGAATCAGTTAGCTGGCAGAAATGCGGCATCCAATTTATTGATTTCAATGGTGTTGTGCTTCCAAAGGTGCAGGTAATCAATAGCACTTTTATCAACAATGGTACTGGAGCATCTTCGATCGAAAGAACAGGCTTGGTGCTCTATACCGCAGCCAACACATTATCGGCCAATGAACTTATGACCGTTTCGGGTTGCAGCTTTAGCGACCATCCGCTATACGCAGTTAGGATCAGAAACGGATATTACGTACATAATACTGCGACTGTGAATGGAACCTTTACCAATAACTATCTGGACATCTGGTTTAGCAATATGGATGGTTTCACAAGCACTACCAGCAATGTAAGAAATTCTTTTGCAGGCGTACGCTCAGTCGGGCCTGATCAAAGATATGATTACAATACCATCCAGGCTGCAATTAATGCTGCATCTACCAATGATGTTGTGTTACTCGCTGCCGGCACTTATAATGAAAACGTAAATGTGAACAAAACCATCACCTTGCGCGGTAATGGCAATGATAGCATTATTCAAGGCATTAGCGGAGTTAGTGGGGCAACCACTCTTACGATTTCCGCAAGTAATGTGACTGTTGAGAATCTCGCGGTTACCAGATTAGGTAATACAGTTGCCTTGTGGAATACAGCTTTGAACAGCCAGGGTATTACAATCAACACTAGTGCTTCTGGCACCCTGATTCAGAATTGCTACATTTTTGGCAACAGAACTGGTGTATATCTCAACAACACCCAGTCTCATACCGTCAAAAACTGTGTTATTACAAACAACAGAACCGGTGTGCAGTTGGTGAACAACGTATCTAACTGCACTTTCGAATACAATCAGATTACCAATAACTGGACAATGGGTGTTCTAATGTATAACGAGACCGCCGGCTTTGTAACCACAAATGCCAAGATCAATAACAACAACATCTCTGGAAACTGGTACAGCCAGATAGAGTGCAAGACCAGATTCGATAATCCCACGGTTAGCTACGATTGCAAATACAATTATTATGGAACAGCTATACCGACTGTGGTAACCACTCTGGCTGGTGAACCTGGATATGCAGCTCAAATCCCCGTTTGCTATGGTGGCACAGCAGTAAATCCAGGACTTGCAGAGGGATATATTACAGGGCAAGAATCTGCCAAGATCCTTTATGATCCGTGGTACGCAGATGCTGCAATGACTACTCCGGACTCAAACAGCTATATAGCTGGACACAGCTATACCTTTACGGTTAATTCACCCAATTCTGAAGATGGCGCCAAAGCTTACATTTGGGGCTTCTATACAAATAATGCGAATGCATGGGTGAATACAACCTATGGTAGCGCTCTGATTCAAAATGGTCAGGCCGAGATTACTTATACAGTACCAAACGACTATAAGAGAGATTTCTACTGGGAAGTGGTAGTTGCTCAATCCCCGGCCAATCAGACCCGGACCACACTTTGGAATCCTAATGGACCTTGGGATCAGTTTGATACCTATATGCTTCGTGGACAGACCCTGAGTTTAGAAGCTTATAGATTTGATAACTTTACAATGGATCTCAACACAGCCAGTTTCAAGATGGTCAATAACATAGGCACCTATCCTCAGGGCGATGTTGAGGCTACGGTTGAAGTTCTTCAGCCCTGGCAGGGAGATATCAGTGAATATGATAACTCGCTTTACAACAATACCACCTTGTATCGAAAGATAGGTTTCTACCCCACCTATGCTACAGATAGAGGATACACTGTTGAAGTTGTAGCTTCCAATCCCGGATCTCCTCAATTCCAGCAGATTCGTGTAACTAAGCCCAGTATTGGTTATGATGTTACGTTATTTGGATTCCGCAACACCACCACCAACGATGCTCTGGGTTATATGTGGTGGACTACTTTCCCGATTGCTCCGCTTACTTCGATGGATATGACCTATGATCCTCTCACTGGAACAGCAACGGGAAGTTTTGCGACTCCTCTGTCTTATAATGTACCTTACTTCATCCAACCTTTAGCTGATATGGATGATCCCAATACGGATTATGTATTCAGTTATTCAGGTGGTTCGATGGATATGTTGCTTGCGGGCGGTGTTATCACTCCTATCCACAATACCAATCAAGGTACATATTTCAGCACAGTGCAAGCTGCTGTTAGCGCTGCTGCCGATGGAGACGTCATCGAGCTTGCATCTGGCACATACCAGGAAAATCTCTATATTGACCGCGACCTTACAATCAGAAGTAACGATAGAAATGGTATCGTGTTTGAAGCTGCACCCGGTATGACTCCCCACAACCTCAACGGATCAAACTACTATGCCGTGATCTTTGTTGACAATGCTAATGTCGATCTGACCGGGGTCACTGTAAACGGTATGGGTATGGGAAATGTCTATAACAAGTTCACAGGCATTACTTACTGGAAGTCTTCCGGAACCCTTACCAATTGCACCATCACCGGCGTCAGAAACACTCCCTTTAGCGGTGCTCAGCATGGTGTATCCTTCTATGCCAATCACGAATCCGGCACCAATTTTGCTCAGGATATAAACTTGATCAATTGCTCAGTTCTTGATTATCAGAAGGTTGCCATCGCCATCATCGGTGAAGGAACTCATGCCGATATTACCGGGTGCACAATTGTTGGTAATGGTCCTACTAATATCACCGCACAAAATGGTATCCAAATCAGCGGACTGGCTACAGCCGTGATCCAAAACAACACGATCTCCGGAAACTATTGGAGCGGTGATAACTGGGCAGCGGCCAATATCCTGCTTAGCCAACCCGGGAGCGGAGTGCAGGTAATTGGTAATACTCTTACCAATTCCAATGCTTCTGTTTACTCCTATGCAGCACCGGCTGTCTTGATCCAGGACAACATCATTCATACTGATACTGATTATGGTGTATTAGATTACAGCTCCACAGGCTCCGTTATCGATGGCAATAATATCTATGATTGCTATCTGGGACTCTATACTTATGCTCAAAGTCAATCCACAATTACAGATAATACCTTCAACGGCAACGAGTATGGCGTATATATGGGCGGAGCGCTTGATAACATCACTGTAGCGAACAACAACTTCGGATCCAATGTGATCCAGCTGGATGTAAGCGGACAGGATAGCGGACAGGTTTTCGATCTCGATGCTATAGTCCTGGCTAATACCTGGGCTGGAGCTTACATAGTTGGCGAGACCATATTTAGCAATACAGCTTCGATGATCTACGCTGAAGCTCCTGAAGCTTTGATCAAGGATGAGGAAGAACAAACCTACTCGATCAAAGCTGTTGCCACCGAGAATATGCGTGGTGCAACAGTAAGAATCGTAATTCCCAAGGTTGATTTTGCAGAGCCCAATACATTTACTATGGGTGCGAACTTCGAATTTATGGATATTGTAGAAAGTCATACCACTACCGAATGGGTGTATGATGTAACAGTATCTATGCTGGGTGTTGGTGGAATTACCGCTAATGACTATACCTTCTTTACCTGGAAGATGACCAGCTTGGTAGATGCTAGCAATCTGGCTGGCAGTATTATCGGTGTTCCTTACGATTACGTAATAATGTATGACGAAATGAACCAGCCGATGGCTGTTCTGGGAACAACCGATGCCACAGTCATCATCGACAGTGGCGAGCCGGAACTGGAACACGACAATGCTACTACCTATCCCAGCGGAATGCTGCTTACAGTGGATGCCGGTGGTTCAGGTCTCTTGGTGCGTCCTGTCTTTGAACTCACTATGACCGATGACTACGACCTCTCCTATGCACAGTATATGATCATTGCTGAAGATGCTACTGCACCTGACGCAATCAATCAATTCAGCCTGGCTATGCCCGCTATCGATGGCACTGCTACTACCGGTTATACCTGGCAGCTTCCTGAATCAGTCGATGGGCTTGATGATGGTCTGTGGACTGTGTATTTCATAGTTGTGGACGATGCCGGAAACTTCAGTATCTACGACTGGGATTTCGAGATTGATAAGACTGTTCCTGCCACACCTCTGTGGACTAGCTGTCTGACCACTGTCAATGGAGTTAATTCAGTAGATTTGGTATGGACAGGTGATGCTGCCAAGTACGACATCTGGGTACTGAACTACGACGATCTTACCGATGCCGGGGCATATCCTCTCTA
>PHBP01000010.1:0-42327 GCA_002842035.1 Candidatus Cloacimonetes bacterium HGW-Cloacimonetes-2
GATATGAACGGAGATGGCTATGATGATTTCCTCAGTTACGGAATGAATGTTCACCTGGGCTCACCCGCCCTGTCTGTATCACCCAGCTTCACTTTATCTGGTCCCACTGCAAGTTGGGGAGGATCTAATAGTGGCATTCTACTCATGGTCTATGGCGATTTCAATGGCGATGGCTATGATGATATCGTGGCTTCAGACCACCGCTGGAGCTTATTCAATGGTGATGTGGTTATCTGGTTGGGCGGGCAGAACGTTAACGGAACATATGACCTTCGATTACCTGCACCGGAGATAGGCAGCAATTTCGGTTATTCAAAAGCTACCGGCGACTTCAACGGCGACGGACTCTGTGATTTAGCGGTTTCTGCCCCATACTATTATGAAGGAGGACCTCAATTTGAACAGGGCAAAGTATTCATATACTCAGGGAATACTGCATTAGCAGACACTACTGTGGGAAACGAAGATGAGCTTGCCCCAGATATCACAAATAGTATTTGTATATATCCTAACCCCATCTCAAGGAATGAGCCTTTTACTAATCTGAAGTTAAACAGTACCGGCATCAGCAGATATGAGAGAATCACAGTAGAGATCTTCAATCTAAAAGGGCAGAAGATTAAAACTTGGGATATTGCTGCAGACAATCCTGGCAGTGGGGATTATCAAATAGATTGTGAGGGAATCGCTACCGGCATATACTTCATCCGTGCAAAGCATAGGACTGAAAGGCTGGGCAGCACGAAGCTATTAATCTACTAACAATAAGGAGAGACAAATGAAAGCGACAAAGGCATTGGTATTGTTATTACTCCACTGTGTAGCTGTGATTATGCTATCTGCACAACAGCCAAACGTTGTAATTACTTTAGATAGTTCTATTCCGATCCCATACTCTTATGATGAGGTGATCAAACTCCCGAATGGTGATTTGCAATTCTATAAGATGACTACTGCTAATGGAAGCATACAGGTAACAGGATTTCAATATCTCTCGCAAAGCAATACTCTGACCGAAGTAGAGCAGATTGGTAACATTACCGGTATCGAGGGCACGGCAGTCAAGGAAGTTTATACGCAACGTTTTGGGAAATACTATGTTGTCTATCAATACCCGCAAGACAATCCTCAAGGATTGGTAGTAATCCGCTTGGACGCCAATGATCTTGAGTTCAGGATTATTGATAACACGCAGTTTGGCTCTGACTTTATTGGGTGGAGCCGAATCGATATTGTGTCTGAGAATCACTTGGTTATTGCTTTGGATGACAGTCTTGAGTTTTACGACTTTGCGAGCGACACCAGTCAAACACTTCTGGATGGAGCGAATTACCAAAGTAGTCCAATTCAGCAAAAAAGGGTATATGCCATGCCCACCGGTCATTTCATGTATGTTAAGGATACAAGCGAAGACGATACCGTGGAAACCTGGTTCATTTTTGACTCTCAGGGGGCTCATCAGTTTACTATGATAATGACAGATCCATGGTTTGGTGTGAGCGTAATCGGACCGTCCTATGGTCAGGATTGTGATTTTGTCCACGACAGGTTTTACATCGGAACTCCCGGTATGGCATATGATAGTGCATTATTAGAGTGTCACTTCCCCAGTCCTGACTCACTGAATGTTTTTATTGTCGGAGCTCCTGTATCAGTTGACGAGCATTTATTCAGATTGGTCAGGTTTGGAGATGATAGAATACTAAGGTTTTATCATGACTATTATGATGATTTGAACTATCTATACATAAACCACAGCCCCCTGGAGGATAATCCGGAATTTACCCACTGGACTTGCTTCGGCCCCATTGAACCTCACATTGATAGCATGAATGAAATATTAGTTACAATCTCAGCCCGATATGAAAATTACATATTAGTCAATGCTATGTGTACTTTGGATTTTCCTACCCCACATACATTTACCTTTCCTGCATCCTCAGTAAATGTCTATTTGCCAGTCGTCACCTTCACTAATGAAGATCAGTTGTTCATGATCAGCAATGGGGTGCTGTATGCGTTTACGGTGAACTTCTCGGTTTCCAATGCTGATGAGACCGAGGTACCTGCTGTGCACACCCTTTCTGCCTACCCCAATCCGGCCAGCTTGAAGGGTGTGATTACCTTCAAGGCTTCGCTCAAACAAGCGATTGAACTGGATATCTATAACGTTCGTGGTCAAAGAGTGGATACGATAAGCCTGGATTCGGAGGGAACAGCAGAGTGGGACTTGCGTAATCACAAGGGCGCAGCGTTAAGCGCCGGAGTGTATTTTGCAAAACCACGCAATCATAAGGATATCAAACCGGTAAAATTCATAGCATTACACTGAAGAAGGAGCGTATTATGAAGTACATAATGATACTGATCATGTGCTTTCCAGCACTGTTGTTACTCTACGGAGCATCCGGGGACTTCAACAATGGCTCAATTGTGATAGAATTTCCCAATAGCTTAAATCCCACGGTTGAAGATGGGGTAGTCATTACTGGATATGCAGCAGTAGACTCCCTTAACGCTGAATTAGGCGCAGTTGATTTCGAATATTATGACCTAAGTTGGACAACCAAGTTGAGGTATATATTGGTCCTTTACTTCGACGAATCCAGATTGGTTGATGTTGAGAATGAAGCGGGCTCATACATACAGGCAACAGCTGGACTGGGAACTCGAGTAGAGCACTTCATGAACCCAGAGGTAAACTCAGTCCCCGGAGAATATCTGTATTCTGATACAATTTATCATCCTGAGGACACTCTCTGGCCAATGTACAATGATATGGATGATAAACGCAATTGGAGGATATTCGCGAGACTTCAGGAACAGGACGTACATGGTAATTGGTCGACAAATTATGATGCATGTGATCCATGGGAAGAGTATTATAATCTCACGAATCAGGTAGAGGTAAATGAGTTTAATAGACCCTTCCCATATAAATGGGCATATCATGGACATGCATCACTCTGGCATCACTTGGCTGATTATAACAATACTTATAGAGCTTGGGATTATACTGAAGGAGAGAATACTTTAGCAATATGTTTGGACGGCCAAGGATTCTGGACTCAACACCCTGATCTTGTTGATCGTTGGCTTCCAGGATATCCTCAGGATTCGAACCATCACTATGTCCCTTCAGACCAGACACCAGCCACCTACCCAAGTTGGTGGAGTGGGAAGTACCATGGTACGAACTGCGCCGGAGCCTTGGCTGCGAGCAAGGAGAACCTGCCTGAAAGTGAATTGACTTCTCATAGTAGCGTGGGGGTCGCCCCACAAACAATGCTACTTGGAAGGGGCCATACATCCATACTTGATTGTCTGGCTTACTTACATCTACATCCGGAACTAAGTCCAGCGGTGATATCCAGAAGCCACACCCAGGAGTGGTCAGACATAACTTTTGATGGATGTGAAGAATTGATTAGCATGGGAGTAACTATCGTGAATTCAAGAGGCTATGTCCAAAATTATCAAAGCTTTGCTTCCAAGTACGGTCGTTTGCTGGAAGGTTATATCTGTGTGGGAGACTACAATCCAGATTGGAAAATAAGGACAAAATACGATGTTGATATTTTGAACTCAAATGAAGATTTGTACAAAGCTGATATCAACGCTCCAGGATGGGATATTTGGGTACCAGGCATCCACCATACCTACGAATCAGGATTCACTCAAATTGGTTACGGGTTATCGATGGGGACAAACACATCAATTGCTGCCCCTCAAGTGGCTGGAGTTGTGTGTCTAGTCAAGTCCTTATACCCTTGGATGTCCCCCCCCCAGGTTGAGAGGCAAATCAAAATGGGTGCTCATAATCTTGATGAGTTGATTGCCGCGAACACAACCTTTTTGCCCAATACTCCTCCGAGTTTCTTTGGTGCCGGTTGTTTAAATGCCTACAGTTCGTTATTTCTGCATGGGACTTTTGAGCGTAATTTTGTTTTTTCTAATGAAGCTAATAATACCGCATTGTTAGGACGTGGCTTTACATTAAGTAATAGCAGCATGACTGTGGCAAATGGAACATTGAGAATTGAAAAGGATGCAAACATTTTGTTCAATAGCTCTGTGTTGATTCTCGGAGACAATGTTACCGTTCAATTTGAGAAGGGGGCCAAACTAGATTTATGCCCAAATTCATCATTAGTGTTGGGAAACAATGTTACCTTTAGAACCGAGAACAATGATACATGTCTAGGGTTAGTGAAGTTTGGCAACAACACTCAAAGCATAACTTTTAATAACACTATATTTATAAATGTTCCTATTGAAATTAACAATACTGAAACTGCGTACAACGGTTGTACATTCACACGATCTAGTTTGCTTCATAACAATGAACCTTTGAGTATCAACTATTGTGATTTCGAGTTTTCCGGATTGCAAGCCATTCAGACAGTTCCTGATCCTGATGATTTGTGTTGGATTGGGAATACTGAGGTAAGCAACTCAACATTAGCTGGCATACAAATCACTGGTTACTCTAAAGTGAATATTCAGAACAATAACATACACCACAACTTTAGTGGTATTGAATTGTACGAATGTTCTGGCGGTGTTGTTACAGACAACGAAGTCTCATACAATGGTAACGGAATACTGCTATATCATTCTAATGCAGACATTACTGGTCATAACAACATTACTTATAATTATAGTAGTTCTGGACACGGAGATAATAGGGGAGGATATGGTATCGATGCTCGACATTTGACCAGTTGGAATCTCATAGGTCAGGATACTTATCCAATCCAGATCATTCACGATAATCAACGAGAACAGATTTTGATGCAGTCTAATTCAATCCCTTCCTCAATGTATTTTAACAAAGTATATAGTTCCAATCATGATAAACCGTATCTTAGGATGTGGGATGATTACATTGGATCATCTCGTATGATAAACATCTCCAATAACAACTGGTCTAGTGACTTCATCCCTACAAGAGATCTATCTCCTGAGTCTGCATTTACCTATTTGCCAATGTGGGAGCCAGGAATACCTTTACAAGTTTTGGAAGATGAAGCATTTTTGCTGTTTGAGGAAGCTATGTCAGCAGCTAATAATATGGACTACGTTGTTGCTGAGCAAAAATTGAAGCAGATTATTGCAGAATACCCAGAGACAAAAGTCTGTGTTGATGCATCGAAACAGCTCTTGATTTTGGTTGAGAAGTATAATCAGAACTATGAGGCTTTGGAGTTATACTATACAACCTATCCCACACTGAGAAATGACCCAATTCTGATAAAAATGGCAGACTATTTAGCCAATTTCTGTAAAATGAAGTCTGGGGATTATCCTGAAGCTATACAGTTTTTTGAAGATCTGATTCTTAATCCTCCAAGTTTACCAGATTCATTGTTTGCTGTTATTGATGCGGGGTATGCCTATTTGTTAATGACACAAAACTCAGACAAGAGCTCTTATGTCGGAGATCTAAAATGGTTAAAACCAACTTCTGTCTCGGCTTACTTGAATAGCCGCAATGCTCTGATCAATAACAGGCTATTAGTAGCAACTCAGCATAGTCAAGAAACACCTGATTTTCCCGAGGCGATACGAATCAGTAACTATCCCAACCCCTTCAATCCGAACACTACTATAAACTTCTATCTACCTGAGCCAGACAATGTAGTTCTGGAAGTATTCAATATCAAAGGACAAAGAGTCAAAACTTTAATAAACGATTATAAAGAAGCTGGATCGCATAGTTTTGTGTGGAATGGAACAGATCAGACCGGACGTATCGTCTCCTCGGGAGTATATTTCTATAGGTTATCGACAGGAACAAGATCAATAGTAAAAAAAATGTTATTGATGAAATAGGATCAAATGAAGTCAAGAAAAGCCCGGGGTAACCCGGGCTTTTAAGTGGGTTACTCTTTCTGCAATTAGAAAGACCTAAGACTTTAGATTGTAAATGCAAAAGCTGCGATCAGATGGTGCAATAAGTGAGGCTTACTAGTGCTTTCTTTACTGTATCGACGTTGAGACTTTGCAAGTCTATCACAAAAAAGTTAGTGTCCACCAAAAAATGAATCTTGCTCCACCGGCTTTGAGCCCGCAATTGGAGATGTATAGGTCAGACGGAGTGAAGCTGTCCAATTTCTGCCCGGTTGAGGTGTGTAGGCATAGATCTCATAGCGCTTGTCCAGAATATTCATCAGCTTTAGATTCGCCTATTATTAGCTTAGTCCTCTCCTGCCGCACAGTCATCCCGAGATCAAGAGCAGATCAAGAGCAAATCAAGTCGAACGTGGTTCGACTTGATTTGCTCTTGAATTGCTTTTGATATGCTCTTGACTATAGGGGGGGGAAGGAGGGTGCAGCTATCCACTGCAGCAATTGTGCAGCTACTTGAAGTCTATATGTGGGAGGCAGTTCTTATTGCTGTGATGAATTGATAAAGGAGCCGATGATGTCGTCGATTTCACCCTTTACGAGCATCTCTCGCAAAGCTTTATTGATTTTATCCCGGTGCGGCGAGTTCTTTCTAAAAGCTATGGCATACTGCTCGTTTGTGGCATACTCGAAGGCAACCGTAAGGGGATTGCTCTGGGTAAAGCTCTGTGCCGGAGCATGATCAAAGATGGCAAAATCTATCTCACCATTCAATAGGGCTGCCAGGGTCTGGGCATTGGATCCAAAAGTCTGTAGCATCTTTCGGGGCATCAGATTGGTGGCAATCAGCTTTTCATTGAGCAGCTTGGCGCCGGTCGTAAGATTCTGAGTCCCAACTCTGTATGCTGCCAGATCTTCCAGCTTGCTGATCACAGCAGGATTGTCACTCCGCTTCAAAAGAGCTTGCTTGGATGTGAAATAGGGAACTGAATAATCCACGAGCTGCTTGCGCTCTTCAGTAACTGAATAAGCAGAAATGATCATATCAATCTTCCCTGATTGCAGAGAGGGGATCAATTGCTCAAAATCCAGATCCATAATCTCATAATCAAAGCCTGCCAATTCTGATAGCCGTTTGATTATCTCGATATCTATGCCCACAAATTCCGTATCCACCCTGGATTCAAAGGGAGGATATTCCACGTTCATCCCGATAACCAGGGTCTCACGCTTGCTTTTTTGACAAGAGAAGATGATAAAAAATATTGCCACTACCACCGATAATAGCAATAGATAAGGCAAAATACGCTTCATACGACTCTCCTTGTCAGATTAAGATCGCTCTTAATTATTAGGAGAATGAAAAGCGAAGCTTTGTCAAGACCAAAATCAGCCTTGAAAATATTTACCCTCAATTCTGACGGGTATTTGTTGCCGGATTTCCACAGATTAGGTTTGAGAGGTGCCGGTTGATAAGCTATAGGTATTGGCTAAATATTTCAAACTCGTGGGCTTGTCTGTGTAGCGTGGCAGCCTCCAAGCCCAAACCCAGCATTTTTCCTCTTAGGAATTCCAGCACAGGATACTCTGTGTAAAAATGCCCCGCATCGATCAGAGGAATCGGGCTGTCCAGCAGCCAGTGATAGGTCAGATCACCGGTGATCAGGACATCTGCCTTTGCCGCTGCTGTCCTGATCATAGAAGAGCCTGCTCCTCCGCAGATGGCTATTTTGTCTATAACTGCCTTGTCACTTAGCCCCGCAGTCCACAATCTGAGGCTTGGTACAGCGAGCTTCTGCTTGCAGTCTAGCGCGAGTTCTCTTAGCTGAAAAGGTCTTTTTGCCCTACAGATCAAGCCCAAGCCAAAAAGCGGATTCTGATCGCTGAGCGGGTGATGAAAGATCAGCGGCTCTTCATAAGGATGCACAGCCTTGATAGCACCCATCAGGCTTCCCAGCGAGAAACCATCAGCCAAAAACTCCAGCTTATACTCATCCGGATGACTGTCCTTGAGTGCTTCCCCGCTGAAGGGCAGGGCATTTTCCAGCGGTCTAAAGCTGCCCTTAGTCTCAATTTGATTGCTACAACGATCATAATTTCCGATTCTGCCGGCACCTGCGGCAAAGGCTGCTTCTCTCACTGCCTCGGCTGCCTCCGGTGGCACCACTACTGAGACCAGGTATCTCGTATAGCCGCTTTCCGGGCTAAGAGAGCCAATTATTTGCAGATCAAGAGCCGCTGCCAGGGCGTGATTAACGCTGTAGAGCGCGGTATCCAGATTCGTATGCAATGCTATCAGAGCGATTTTGTGTTCGATCATCCTCAGAATAGTGGGATCAGTGAGGTTTTTTGTGCCTCTCAGCCAGATAGGATGATGGCTCAGGATCAGATCTGCGCCGGCATTGATTGCTTCATCCAGCGTATTGGGGGTGAAATCGAGCGAGATCATCACCCGCTTGATTTCACGCTCCCGGTCACCTACCAGCAGCCCCACATTATCCCAATCCAAAGCCAAACTCAGTGGCGCAAAGGCCTCAATTTCCTTTAGCAGTTTGGCGAGCTTCATCTCTTTCTAATCTCTCATCAGTTCAGCGGCTTTGGTCTTGTCGCCGATCGTGCTGAAGCTATCCAGGATACGATATCTGTTTTGCGGATCGGTGCATCCGGGATAAAGTGTTTGAAGAGCCTGAAGCCTGTCCTGGCTGAAGTGGAAAGCCTCGAGGATGCGAATGATCTGATCTGCACTATACCTGTAAGATTCGCTGGCAGTGGTGATAATGGTGAGCTTATTGCGACGGAAAGGTTCATCCATTACAGTCTGCAAGAGCTGATTGAATTCATCGGTCATAATCGGATAGCGCTCCGGTACGGGACGTGGACGCGGCACCAGGCGGGAAGGTGTATAGCCACCGCGGGCGGGATCGATCATAGCGCCAATATCTGCGGTACTATCGCTTTTGGAGACGCTGATATCCATATCTTGCGGAAGCAGTTGCAAGAGTGCATAAGCCTCATTCAAGATCGCTGCTGCATCTGCCATTGTCCTGCGGTTGAGCTCGGGATAAACAAGCTGTTCGACCCTTTTGAGCCGCGCTACAACTTGCTCCAGGATTGCACCTGAGGATATTTTGGCATCTGGACCCGCGACGGGAAGCTGGGGAGGAAGACTATCCAGAGCGAGCAGAGCCGCGCTCATTATTACTGCAATAATCATCAAGCCGATTTTCTTCATTTGAAACACTCCTTTCATAGTGAGCCCCATCCTGAAACAACTGGACAATCTGACAAGGATTTTTTCGGGACGGGGAGCTTCGCCGGTGAATGAGTTCACAAGTTAATGAGTTAATAGTGATTCCCTGTGGCAAATCAGGAGTTTGCCACTCCAATAGACCTAAGACTAGAAAGTCAGTGATTCGACATATCTGATAAAAGGGATTTTCACAGGCAGTAACTATCTTTGAACAATGCGGAGCTTCACTTGTTCACTCATTCACAGTGTATCGTCCATCCCTTGCAAAGCCAAGTAATACAAAAAGCTCCAAACCATAGCACCCTATAGACATCTCTGACAAATCTCTTGACACGACTGCTCCGATAAAAATAGTGTGCTATGTTGGCTTATAGTCTGACGAGCTTAGTTAATGAATTCACATATAGTGATATAGAGAGGTTTTAATGTCCTTGTTCGATTTCTTCGGTATGATGGCTAATGACATAGCGATCGATTTGGGAACTGCAAACACCCTGGTTTACAAAAAGAATGGTGGTGTTGTGATTGATGAGCCATCCGTTGTGGCTGTTTCTGCGGATGGAAAAAAGATTATAGCGATTGGAGCTCAGGCAAAGGAAATGCTGGGCAAAAATCCCGACGAAGTGCGTGTGATCAAACCACTCAAAGATGGCGTGATCGCAGATTTCCAAGTTACCGAGCTGATGCTGCGCAATCTGATCCTTCGCGCTCAGAAAAAGCGCCTGCTGGTGCGTCCCCGCATTATTGTCTGTGTACCGTCCGGTATTACAGAAGTGGAAAAACGTGCCGTGCGAGACAGTGCTTTGCATGCCGGAGCGCGTGAAGTATTTTTGATTTCCGAGCCGGTCGCTGCTGCGATTGGAGCCGGACTCCCGATTGAGCAGCCCTGCGGAAATATGGTGATGGATATCGGTGGCGGTACCAGCGAGATTGCCGTAATCTCTCTATCCCATATAGTTGTACACAATTCTATCCGTGTCGGTGGCGACAAGCTTGATACCGATATCATCAGCTATCTGCGCAAGAAGAATAATCTCCACGTGGGTATTCAGACTGCTGAAAAGATCAAAAAGACCATCGGCAGCGCTTATCCGCTGAAACAAGAGCTTACGATGGATGTGCGTGGCAGGGATATCGTTTCCGGCTATCCTGTTACCATCAAGATTTCCTCCGAGGAGATTCGCGAAGCCATCTCAGAGACAGTCTCCACAATGATCGATGCCATCAAGCGTTTGTTTGAACGTACTGCTCCCGAGCTTTCCGCCGATATCGCCGAACGTGGTATCTTCCTTACCGGTGGCGGAGCCTTGCTCAAGGGTCTGGATGAAAAGATCCGCAAGACGGTTGATTTGCCCGTGCACGTAGTGCCGGATCCTCTGGAATGCGTGGTCAAGGGTGCCGGAACTGTTTTGGACGATGTGGATAATTACCGCGAAGTCCTGATCAAACGCATCGAAGATTAAGTTTCTCAAGTGCCCGGAATAGCCGGAATTATTTATAGGGGAAGAGCCTGATGTACAAACAGTATATCGTGCCAGCAGTGCTGCTTTTACTAGCCTTGGTGATGCTGATCGGGACTACCGAATTGCGCGAGGCAAAAGCTGCTTTCTTTGGCAGAACTGTGTTTTACCCCTATATGCATTCTCTGAGGCTGATCGAATCAAACAAAGCTATGCGCACGGAGATAAACAGCTTGCAGAAGGACCTTGCCGAGTACCGGCTGCACAATCTGGCACTGGAAAATCAGCTCAAACTGCTCTTGAATTCTGTATCTGTGGGGTTTGAGACCGGAGGGATAGATTTTACTGTGGCAGAAGTGATTGGATACTCGGGGCAGTTTCAGCAGCGCAATCTGATAGTCAATAAAGGGCGTTTGGCGGGGATCAAAGGCAATAGTCCGGTGATCTCATCCGGCGGTATTGTGGGCAAAGTAATCAGCGTATCTGATACCTATTGTATTATCTTACCCTTTTCCAATCCGGCTTTTCAACTGCCTGTGATGAACAAAGCTGCCACCGTGCAGGGCATCCTCTCCTCTGATATCAGCGGAACAATTTCGATGAATATGATCAAGCTCGGCAGCCAGATCTCTGCCGGGGATACGATCGTGAGCAGTAACCTCTCGAGGCTCTTTCCCAAAGGCTATCCGGTCGGTAAGGTGCAGCGCCTCAGAGAATCCCAGGATAATCTTTTCATCAGTGCGGAGATCAGTCCCTTTACCCTGGTGGAAAATCTCGAGCACGTATTCATATTGAAGGTAAAAACGAATGACGAAAGTATTTGAACCCATTATCACCGTCGCGGGAAGGCAATTTGTACGCATCCCGGTCAAGACCAAAATCCTTACAGCGGAAGATCGTATGGCTGATATCATCCGGGAATTTGCACTTCCCCAGATGAAGCCCGGAGATATTGTCTCGATCAGCGAGAGTCCCTTGGCGATTACGCAGGGTCGGGCTATACCGGTCAGCGAACTCAAGATTGGTATTCTGGCTCGGATCTTGTGGCGCTTTGTGGCAAAGGTGCCCTACGGAATAGGGCTCAGAGCACCTGCCAGTATGCAATGCGCGATCGATGAGTGCGGAGCTGGCAGGATCATCCTGGCTGCAGCAGCGGGAGCGATCGGCAAGCTCTTCAAAATCAAAGGATTGTTTTACATAGTGGCGGGAATGCAGGCAGCTCTGATTGATGCAGCAGAGACTTCTCCGGTGCCACCATACAACGAGACAGTTATCAAGGGTCCGCTGGAACCTGCTAAAGCAGCTCAGGAGATAGCGGATGAACTGGGTATCAGAGTTGCTGTGATGGATATCAACGACATTGGCGGTTGCTGGATGATCGGCGCCAGCGAAGGCGTCTCCAAACACTTTATGGAGCGCGTTATGAAGGATAATCCGCAGGGACAGGGCGACGAGCTTACGCCTCTCTGCATAGTCAGGCGGATATAAAAGCAGATGGTTCTGAAGTACGTCTGGGCTTTTCTCTTTGGGCTGGTCTTTCTGTATGTCCAGCTCTTGTTGATGCCCGGGCTTGCTCTTGGCGGAGTGATACCCAATATCCTGCTCGCCTGGCTGATCTTCAATATCTGGTCCAAACCAACCGGAGTATCCTCCGTATCTGCCTTTCTGATCGGTATAATGTACGATACGACTCTACCCTCGACCTTTGGGATGAATACCCTGATCTTTGTGCTGCTCTGTGTGATCATCGATCTCTTTCGCAAACCGTTTGAGGTTGATAGCATTGTGGCAAAGATTCTGACCCTGGTGATCGGAAACTTGGTCTATGCTGTGATTATGCACCTGATAATGGGGCTGGGCTTTGGCTTTACAGGGGAGCTCTTTAGGCTGGTCTTGATCAGCTTTGCATACAATCTGGGGCTTAGTTTTGTAGTCTTTTGGGCTATGACTTTCCTCTCCAAATTGCGTCTGTGCATAGTCAATGATTAGATCCACGCCTGTCCTGGTCTATAGAATTGTGCTGGCAATTCTCTTCCTGGCGCTGATCATAGCGCTCTTTAGGCTGCAAGTGATCAAAGGTGAGTATTACAAGCAGGTGGCGGAGCTTAATTTCGTTAGAATCCGCCGTGTACCTGCCACCCGGGGTGAAATCTACGATAGTAAGTATCGCCCGATCGTGGTCAATATCCCCTCTCACAATCTTTATCTCACTTCCGGCAAGATCCACAATCTGCCTTCGCTGGTGAGGTTCCTCTCCGCCTATTTCGGGATCACGGAGCAAGACTTGGAACAGCTCGTCTTTCAGCAGCGCTTCAAGACCTATGAAGAGATTCTGCTGGCAGATAATATCCCATATGAGACTGTGCTAAGTCTCTCCGAGATGATGAATTACTATCCGGAGCTATCGTTTCGGATCGGTACTACCCGCAGCTATCTCTATCCCAACCACTTTACCGGATATGTGGGTCGCATCAATGAGGACGAATACAGCCAGTACAAGCAGGAAGATTACTCTATAAACAGCTACATAGGCAAAACAGGGCTGGAAAGCTATTATGAGGTATTACTGCGTGGTCAGGATGGCAAAGAGATCGTGCAGGTGGATGCCCAAGGCAGGAGCCTGGATCTCTTCCGTAATGAAGGCTCGATTGAGCCGTTAAATGGCTTGTCCTTGGTGCTTACGATAGACAACGACCTCCAGGAAGCTGCCAATCAGGCTTTCCCAGCAGGACGCAAGGGAGCAGTCGTGGTGCTGGATGCCAAGACAGGTGGTGTGCTTGCCTATGTAAGCCGTCCGGAATTTGATCCCAATGTCTTTATGCAGCGCATCAGTCCTGAGATCTGGGCAGAACTCAATGGAAAAGACAGACCAATGCTGGATAGGGTGATTCACGCTGCTTATCCGCCCGGCTCAGTCTTCAAGCCTCTTACTGCCGAGATAGGGTTGGAACTGGGGCTGGTCTATCGCAATACCCGCCTTGCTTCCTGTGTGGGAGGAATGCAGTATGGCAATAGATTCTTCCGCTGCTGGAACCACGGAGGTCACGGTAGCACAAACGTGATAGATGCTCTCAAAGTCTCCTGCGATGTCTATTTCTACGATCTGTCACAGAGGATTCGCCTCGATGTCTTCCACGATTATGCCTATAAGAATTACCTCTGCGTAAAGACCGGGATAGACCTGCCGAACGAGCGTAATGGCTTTTTCCCTACGACATCCTGGTATCACGAAAAGCTCGGTAAAGCCATCAATATCCAGGGACACAAGATCAATCTCTCGATCGGACAGGGTGAAGTTCTTACGACTCCTATGCAGATTGCTGCTTTTTACAATGCTCTGGCGAATAACGGACTCTGGATCCAGCCTCATATCCTGCAACAGACTGTGGGACGCGGCAGACTTACCAGAGAGGAAGTGCAAGAGGTAAAGACTACACGTCTGCCGATAAGTCCTGCCAATCTGGCCATCATCAGGGATGGACTCTGGGCAGTGGTCAATGCTCCCGGTGGCACCGGCGCAAATTCCAAAGTCTCAGATGGCACTGTCTATGGCAAGACCGGCTCTGCGGAAAACTCTATGGGAAAGGTGACTCACGCCTGGTATGCCGGTTATTTGGTGACTGACAAGCCTGAGATTACGGTCGTGGTGTTTGCAGAGAACGCGGGAGGCGGTGGAGCAATAGCCGCTCCTGTCGCCAATCGAATCTTCAATTACTACCTCGGTAATCGTGAAATGATCCGTCAGGTAGTACCAATTCCTGCAAACCTGCAAAGCAACGAAACACCTATCGAAACACCGCCGGTGGAATCTATTCCTGCGGAAAACCCCGCTCCATCGCCTGTAACGGGGGAGGCTGAAGAATGATCAATCGTAAGAAGTTTGACTTTCGCCTGCTCACAGCCTTGATGATCCTGATTATCTTTGGCTGTGTAGCAATCTTTAGTGCCTCAACGACCCGTATTGGCGATCGTAGTAGCACCCAAAACCACTGGTGGAAGCAGATCATCTTTTCCGTGATAGCTTTGGGAGCAGTGGTTGCGATGATCAAGCTGCCGATGCCGGTCTTTGATCTGGCTATTCTACCGCTATTCTTTGTGAATCTCCTGGCTCTGATCCTGGTGCTATTTACACCAGCGGTAAATGGCAGCCATCGCTGGTTCAGCTTTGGCGGGATAAACGTACAACCTTCAGAAAGTGCCAAGCTCCTTACCATTCTGATCGTGGCACGCAGCATCTCCAAAGAACATCTCACGGAGATGAAACAGATACTCTATGGCATCGGGATTATGATTGTTCCGGTGGCTCTGATCATCATAGAGCCGGATTTTGGCACGACTCTGGTCTTTTGGTGCAGCCTGCTGGCGATGCTGATCGCCGCGGATGTTCCACTCTTTTACATCCTGCTTATCATCAGCCCGGTAATCAGCATAGTAAGTTCCTTTTATCTCCCTGCAATGATAATCTGGCTCTTGATTCTGATCCTGCTCTTGATACGGTTTCATCTTTCCTGGGTAGCAGTCACCGTCGCCTCCATCATCAATACCTTTATTGCCTTGATAATGCCGGTCTTTTGGAATAGTCTCAAGGATTACCAGCAAAACCGTATCCTCACCTTTATTGATCCAATGCGCGATCCCCTGGGAGCCGGTTACCAGATCATCCAGGCAAAGATAGCCGTCGGCAGCGGCGCAATTGGCGGGAAAGGCTGGCTCGCAGGTACTCAGAAGAATATGAATTTTCTGCCGGAGCACCACACCGATTTCATCTTCAGCGTGATTGGCGAAGAGTTTGGCTTTGTAGGCAGTTTGCTCCTCCTGGGCGCATTCTTTTACTTCTTTTGGCGGCTCAGTGTCTGCGTGATCGATCTCAAGGTCAGGGAACGCCGCATTGCCACTGCCGGGATTATGGCTTATCTTATGTTTCAGACCTTTATTAATATTGGGATGAATATCGGGCTGGTCCCGGCCACCGGTATTCCCCTGCCTTTTATCAGTTATGGCGGGTCAAACCTCCTGATCAATACAGTTGCAGTCGGTGTGATCCTAAAGTATATGAACGAACGGGGATTTATGAAATGATTTACAAAGCGCGTTTACTGATTGTGACTGCCCTGGGTCTGTTGATCCTGAGCTCCTGTTTTGTGGGCTCCAGCCTGATTTTCTTTGAGTCTGACACCGTTGGCAAGACCAACCTGGTGCGCAACCACGGCTTTAATACGAACGAATTGGCAGAACAGAGCTTGCCTCAGGGCTGGACTCTGATGAATGCCTCCACCCGGGTGCCGGAATCTATCGCAGTAGATTATACCGAGAGCATCGAGGGCGACAATTCCCTGCGCATCGATGCCTCTCCCAATGCCGTGATGATTGTCTCGGAAGCCTTTCCTGTGCGTCGTTATGGCGGTTATTACGTGCGAGTGAAGCTACGTTCCGATCATCTTCTCAATCAAAAGGTCCAGCTTCACTTTATCACCTTTAATCCTAATGGCAAGACCCTCAATCGCTTCAAAAGCAAGCTGCGTCCCCAGACTGAGTGGAAGAATCTCTCGCTCAGCGCCGGATTCATCCGCGAAGGTGCCCGCTTTGGCCGCGTGGCGATCCTGATCCCACCCTTTGCCGAAGGCTCCATCTGGATAGACGATGCCGGAGCCTGGGAAGTTCATTCCTTTAACATTGACTAAGCATGCGTCTGGTACTCCAACGCGTAAAGCGTGCCTCGGTAGAGATTGATGGACGCATCAACGGCGCTATCGAGGGCGGACTCCTGATCTTTGCCGGTTTTACCGATACTGATACTGCGGAGCTAATCCCCACCGCGGTCTCCAAGGTAATCCAAATGCGCATCTTTGCGGATCAGGCAGGCAAACTGAATCTCTCCCTCCTCGATACCGGAGGCAGCATCCTGATCATCTCCCAATTTACCCTTTATGCCAATTGCAGCCGTGGACGCAGGCCGGATTTTACCCACGCCGCTGCTCCGGACAAGGCAAGAGCCCTTTACGACGAATTGATCTCGCAATTCAAAGCCACCGGCATCAATATCCAGACCGGTATCTTTGCCGCCGATATGCAGGTTGATCTGCTCAATGACGGCCCTATCACCATCATTTTGGATTACTGATATTACATAAACGGAGCTACTTATGCACAAATACTATATCGCTGCTGTGGAATTTCCCACCATTGCCCTCGCCCTGCTCTTGATCTGGGACGGATTTGGCCTCCAAGGTTGGGTCGGAATCGAAGCTCTGGCAGGTCTCTTCCTCGCCTTTGTCGGCTTTGAACTTCATCTGATCTATCACCGCAAGGAACGCGAAGAGAATCTGGCAAAAAAGAATGCTGCCAAGGACAAATAAAGCCACTGTATGAAATCCATCTGGTGCCTGCTCGTGATCCTGCTATCCGCTTCAATGCTGATAGCAGAGCAGGATACGGCTTACCTGAGTGCATATCTGGAATCCTATCCCCATACTGTACTCAAAGGGGCAAGTGCGCCTCTGAAATGGCAGGCTAAAGACTGGATCCTCGCCTCCGGTGTGGTCGCTGCAGGCTGTGCGCTTTACATTGCTGATGAGGAAATCCGCGATATGAGCCAGCGTAACCGCAGCCCCTTCACAGATGACCTGATGACCGGCTTCAAGCAGTTCGGGGAGGGAAAATACATCATCCCTGTGATGGGACTCACCATCCTGGGCGGGCATCTTGCAGATCATCCCAAGACCTTTGATACCGGAATGCTCTGCCTCAAGAGCTTTATCATCGCCAATTCCGCCACGCAGGTGCTCAAATTTGCCACTCAAAGACAGAGACCTATCTCAAACAACGGCAATAATTTCTGGAATGGAGAAGGCTTTACCCGGCGCAGGGATTCTTTCCCCTCCGGGCATACCACGATCGTCTGGAGTCTGGCACCGGTGATCGCCGATCAGTACAAAGATTCACCCCTGGTGCCTCCTTTGGTTTATACGATTGCCGGGCTGACGTCTTATTCCCGCATAAACGATGATAAACACTGGGCTACAGACGTCTTTGCCGGGGCGGTGATCGGCTATCTTTCGGCAAAACTCACTCTAAGTGGTACTCCCAGATTGCAGTTTTACCCGGATCCCCGGCTCAAAGGTCTGGCATTTCAGTATGGGTTCTAGCCAGTGGATGAGTGAATAAGTGATTTGCTGCGCTGGGGGCAGGGACTGCGTCCCTTGCAGTAAGAACTTAGTCAGTTTGAACTTAGCACTGCGCATTGTTCGAGGATTGTTTCTAACAGGCTGAAACTGTCTTAGCTGTCGTCATCCATCTGATATACGTGGGTGCGTCATCCTGACGCACAGTATCTGAGCGACAAGATGTCGCTCCTACCCCCCCCCCTCAGTTATTCCTGGGACTGCCAGTTCTTGCCCCAACACCCATAGGTTCCAAGGTATCACCAGCAGATCAAGAGCAAATCAAGAGCAATTCACCTCGAACCACGTTCGACTTGATTTGCTCTTGATCTGCTGGTGATATGCTTTAGTCAAGAAAGGAGAATGAGCTAAGAGCTTGTAACGTTATCAAGATGAGTCTGAGTCCCCATTGTCCATAAAAAGCTTTAGTGAAACATACTAACATGGCCTTTACACGCAATTCCATTCATAATACGGTCACAATACTATGATGCTATTCTGCAGGTGCCACCAATTCAATAATTAAGTGAATTTCCAGCGCTCGCTTACAAATCAGCTTGACAATCTAAAAGCAGTTTATAGAATGCAACTTATTATGATTCTGGAGGAATCAATGTTAAGAATCTTATGGCTATTGGTATTCGTTGTTATTACAGGACTTATGTTTGCCCAGATGGTTCCGGTGGAAATTGTGAATGAAGCCGAGGATAGCACGGGGCGCTTGTTGGTTACCAAGTTTAGGGATGTAATCAGGTCTTCGCCATCTTATACTATTACATATGCTTCTGATGAACCGCATTTCAAGATCAAAATTGACACAATGGATCGCTGGAAAGGAGATCCGGAGAATGAAGGCTTCTCTACAATCTACAATTATACGATTCTTCTAAGTTACGATGGGTCAGATACATACTGTTATAATCAATTAGGTTATGCAGGTAGAGATACTTTAGATAGAATTGCCTACAGTTTCTACTCGGATCTGGACGAGTTCATCGAAGCTTTTCGGGCTATATTGGTCAACTATCTGGAGGAATAACCCGATACTGCAGATAACGCTATTGTTTTGACTTATAATTCTGCCTGGCTTGCTTGTGAGTACTGCTTGATTATCTGCGGGCAGAATTATGAGTTAAAACAATGCAAGCATATCCCTTTATGCGTATTGTACAGAGACTCAGTGTAACTCAGACAAATGCCAGTGAAGAGTGTATATCTGTTGCAGATAGCGAAGGCATTTGTTTTAGTCACAACTGGGATTGGCGATGACTCGCTTTTAGAACCCTCAAAACAGGAGATCAGATAAGTCCTTCTGAGCACATGTGACATGTTGTATCAGCAGCCTTCCATGCCTCCTGCCCCCCCCTCCTTTCTCCTTTACTTCTTGTTCAACAAAAAAACCCGTAAGATCTGTCCCAAAATGCCAAATCTGTCCCCCATATACTAATGTAAGCACTTTCAGAAAATGCGGTTTTCTCTGTGCCGGAAGGTGGGGGAAAAAGACTTGACAGTTTGCAGCCGGATTTGAGGGTGATAAATAGTAAAAAACTGGAGTAAATAATGAGCTCATTGGCGGTTTTGGGTTGTATGTGGGGAGACGAGGCAAAGGCCAAGATTGTTGATTACCTGGGCGACCGGGCGGATTATGTGGTGCGCTTTCAGGGCGGATCAAATGCCGGGCATACGATTCATCACGCGGGGCAAAAGTATGTGTTTCATTCCGTCCCGAGCGGGATTCTCTATCCTGCCAGCAAGTGCGTTATTGCCAGCGGAGTGGTGATCGATCCCTTTGCTTTGGTAGATGAAATCGAAGCTTTGGCTGGTCTGGGTATAGATTTTACCGATAGATTCTATATCGATAGCAGAGCAGGCTTGGTGCTGCCTCTGCATCAGGAATTGGATAACCGCAGCGAGAAGCTCTTGGGAGATAGCAAGATCGGCACCACCAAGCGCGGTATAGGCCCGGCTTATGCCGATATCGCCTCCAGAGTCGCGATCCGCTTTGGCGATCTGGCTTATCCGGATTGGCTAAAAGAACGTGTTGTCGCGCTTTATCTGCATCACCATCAAAATGTCGTTAAGAGCGAACTGGAAGAACTTCTGGATAGACTTTCAAAGGCTTATGACAAGCTAAAGTCCTTTGTCTGTGCAACGGATGAGCTACTGCGCGCAGCCTATATGGAAGATCAATATATACTGTTTGAAGGTGCTCAGGGAACTTTGCTGGATCTCAGCTATGGTACCTATCCTTATGTAACATCATCAAATACAATCTCCGGCGGGATCTGCACCGGAGCGGGTATTCCACCCAGAATGATCGATAAATGCCTGGGTGTTTACAAGGCTTATAGCACCCGGGTGGGCGAAGGCCCTTTCCCGACTGAGCTGCTCAATGAAATCGGGGACAAGATCCGCATCCGGGGAAATGAATTTGGTTCCACGACAGGACGTCCGCGTCGGGTAGGATACTTTGATGCGGTCGCGGCGGCATATACAGCGAATCTAAACGGGCTCGATGCCATTGCTGTGACGCTTTTGGACGTATTGAGCGGAGTGGAAGATCTGAAGATTTGCACCGGTTATTGGATTGGAGACCGGAGGCTGGAAAGCTTCCCGGCGCATCCTCTGGATTTGGCGCAAGTCAAGCCGGAATATCTCGATATGCCGGGCTGGGAGGCGGAGATCAGCGATTGCCGCAGCCTGGGGAAATTACCCAAAGCAGCCCGCGAATACCTTGAAGTGATTCAGGATCTGGTCCAGAGACCGATAGAGCTGGTATCTGTCGGCAAGGACCGCAATCAGACAATCAATCTGTTGGCAAAAAAGTGAGGTCTTTATGAAGAGATTAGTTTTACTGGTAGTGGGCATTATGATATGCTCGATGGCGCTGGCTCAGGATCTGGGTCCTTATATCAATGCGCCCTTACCGCAATTCATCAATCCGTTTTTTGACGGATTCTCGCATAACTATCTGGGGGCTGCCTCTTTGGGTCGTGCGAATACCGGGATGGGACTAATGGGCGGAGTGGAATCGATCCTGCTCAATCCGGCAAGCTATGATCCCGATAAATCGGAAGTAGCGGTGGAGCTGATGATCAAGCCTCCCGTCGATGTGGAGGGTTACCAGCAGGAAGCTCGTTATTCCAGTCCCAATCCTCTGGCAGTGCTGGGCTTAGGCTTTCCCATATCCAATACTCTGAGCGGAACGGTGATATACAGCCAGCCCAAGAGCCTTTATCTGGATAGTTTCAGCTTTGAAATGCACGGTGGTGCCTATTGGCTGATGCGCTATCCCAAGTATTATCTGCATCAGTTTAGCGGTAATCTGGCTTATCACAGCCAGAATCTGCATCTTGGCGTGTCTTTACACAATCAGTTGCACGTTTTGGACGATGTTCCATTGATTCGCAGTTTTGAGCGGATCAGCGATACCAAGTATATCCCGAGGGTGGAGATTGGCGCACTTTATACGGGAGAGAGCGGAAATATCGGGCTTAGCTTCATACCTCCCAGCGACGCAAATTGGGATTTGAAATACAAGCAGTATGACAGCCTCCTGCCGCTCAAGATGAGCGTAGGCACCAGTTTCTTTGAAAACAGCCGTACCTGGCTTTTGGATCTGGATTACGAGCAGTACAGCGCCTTGCATTCAGAATTCAAAGATCGCCTCAGAATCAAGGCGGGATTTGAGATAGAGCGCCGGAATACGACCTACAGGCTGGGTTATTGCTTCTCGCCCGAAGTCTATCACGGTGACTACTCAATACTGCTCAATACGACCGCCAATGCTGATACCTCAAACGTCTGGGACGATGTCCCGTTGATTATGGGAGTCGATACCAATACGCAGCATTTCCTGAGCGCGGGCCTTAGCTATCAGCACAAGATCGGCAGTATCAATATCGGGCTGATGCAATCCCTGGTGGGTAAAGCGCCTCTAACGCAGATCAGCTTGGGGCTCAGTATTTTCCTCGATGTCCTGCGCAAGCAGCCGGTAGGTGAAACAGATGAGACAGAAAGTCAGCATCCGAAAGATAGACACCTATAACCTCACAGAGATCGAAGCGGCTGTAAACGACTTTCTTGGCGGCTTAAAATCCTCCAAGATCAGCCGGAGTAAGCGCATTCTGATCAAGCCCAATACCCTGGGTGCTTTTAGCCCGGAAAAGGCTGTGACTACGCATCCTGTGGTCTTGGAAGCGATAGTCCGCTACTTCCTGGACAAAGGCAAGGAAGTCTGGATGGGAGATTCGCCGGGCGGAACAGCCAATGTCGATGCTGTCTTCAAGACTTGTGGCTATGCTGCTCTGGCAGAGAAGTATCCCATCAAGCTGGTCAATCTTTCGACCAGTGGTTTCAGAGAAATCGAGATCGAAGGCATCAAGATCAAGGTGTCTGAATTGCTCTGGAAATGCGGGGTCGTGATCAACGTTGCAAAGTACAAGACTCACTCGCTAATGGCTTATACCGGAGCGATGAAGAATCTCTATGGAGTGATCCCGGGGATGGTCAAGACGGAGTATCACAAAGAATATCCGGATACATTGAGCTTTGCCAGGCTCTTGCAACTCTTGCACAAAGCTGTAAAGAGCAGGATTACTTATAACTTTATCGATGGTATTGTCGGGATGGATGGAGCCGGTCCTTCGGCTGGGAATCCACGGAACTTTGGGCTGCTCTTTGGCTCCACATCTGCTCCTTCAGTGGATGCGGTAGCTTCCAGGATAATGGGCTTCAAGATAGGTGATGTGCCGTATTTGTCCGAAGCTTTGCACGAAGAAGGCATCCTGCCCTCCAGGATTGCCATTCCCACGAGCTTTAGGAACTACCGGATCGAGGATGCGGATATCAGGACTGTCAAGCTGCGTAAAGAGTTGCTGGTGCACGTTCCGGCTTTTGCCAAGAAGACCTTCAAAAAGCTCTATAATGTGCATCCCTTTGTGGGGCCGGACTGTAAGCGCTGCGGAATTTGCGTCAAGAGCTGTCCCGTCAAGGCTATTGAATATCAGGCGGATGGTTATCCCAAGATAGATCAGAATATCTGCATCAAGTGCATGTGTTGCCACGAGCTTTGTCCGCACCATTCAATAGAGATCTATAAACCACCGATAATGAAGCTGATTGGGAGATTCATATGAAAGCCGAAGGCAAGCCGCTGCCCCGATATCTGAATATCCTGTTTTGGCTCCTTGTGGTTGGAATCTGTTCTTGGATTTTGGTCTGGGGTGATTATAGTTTTTACAAGACCTGGCGACAGAAAGTCCAGCTGCAGGAGCTCAACGAATCAGTAAGCAAGCTCAAGGCAGTGAATGACAGTCTGCGTCAGGAAAACGAACGCTTGAAGACCAGCCCGGAAGCGGCGGAAAAGGCTGCCAGGGAACAATTTGGACTTACCAAAGAAGGCGAGAAAGTCTTTAGGTTTGTGCCCGCACCGCCAACTAATAAGGGGGAAGAGGATAAGTAATTGAGATGAAGCATATACAGGATCCACTGGACCTGAGTTTACACTTACCGGAGCTACGTGAGAGGATAAGGCCACTGATATCAAAGCTGGTGCACAGCGATCCGGGCGAGATGCTATCCAGTTTTCCATCAGTAGATGAGATCAAGCATCTGGGGCTCTTGGATGTTTCAGTAGTATTTCTGGATGAGCTTACCAGCTATCTGGCAGAGCTGCGCTGCCTCAACGACAGCCACCTGATGGACTTTATGAGTATTCTGCATCAACTGCCGGTTACTGACGGCAGTATCTGGGAAAAGACTCTCTACAACCAACTCTCAATGGAATACACTGATCCCACCCAGGCAATAGAAAAGTTTAAATCACTACAACTGCTTTACACAATGCTTAGGCTGGGATTTGATGATCTGGCTTTTATCAGAAAAGAGCTGGCAAAGATCACAGCTGATCCAAACGAACTGAGGCTGGAGATCCTGAGGGGTATGATCCGGATCAGGCTGGACAGAGCAGAGAACAAGCTCGAATCCTTGCTCAAAGAGTGTGTGCATCTGATCAATCTCTGCTACTTCCACGAAGGAGCTGATTGCGCCCTGAGCCTGGTGGCACGCTGGATTGTTACTCTCGATTGGAAGGATCTGCAGCACTATAAGAAAGCTATTCTGATCAAGCTGGTAGATCTCTATAAAAACAAACGTTGCCAAAACACTGCGACTCTGCTTTATGCTCTCTTTGATATGTCGGACAAACTGGTCACTCCAGCGGAAAAGTACGGCTACTTCCGGCGTTTATCCAAACTCCAGGCGACACTAATGAATGAGTTTGAGCTCCAGCGTCTCTACTTCTTTGCAGGCAACTATCCCGCGGAAAACAGCAGCAGATTCAAGGAATCAATCCTTTATTATCAATACTCAAACTACTTCTTGTATCGTTGCTGGGACAGGATCAGAGCAATCAGCAGATACTTGCGCAAGGAACTCAGCCCTGCTCGCTATGCCAGGATTGTGCATAGCATCGAGGATCAGGTCCACGATCTGGGTAACCAGGTGAGTTTTCAAAACAACAGCTATGTTGAGACTCTCCAAGCAGACTACGACAAGATTGAGAAGCTTTACAAGAAGGTAGAGGAGCTCTCTCTGACAGACACTCTGACCGGCCTGAGAAACCGGCGCTACCTCCAAAACAACATCTATCATATGATCCACCTGGCTGTAAGGCATCAAGTTCCAATGAGCTTTGCGATGCTCGACATCGATCACTTCAAGCTGGTTAATGACAGCTATGGTCACGCAGCCGGAGATTATATCCTCAAAGAGCTTGCCAAGCTCATCACCACTGAGTTCAGAAAGAGTGATATCATCGTGCGGTATGGAGGTGAGGAGTTTCTGATGCTGCTCTTTGATACCGGGATCGAGCAATCCCTGCGCATCCTCGAAGAGGTCAGAATCTCCGTGGAAAAGTATCCCTTCAATTACAAAGGCCAGACTATCCCTATTACCATCAGCATTGGCATTTCGGAGAATTCTTTTTACGATGGAAGCGAGCTCGATATCGGCGCAAAGATTGCCGAAGCCGACAAAGCGCTCTACAAAGCTAAGAACTCGGGACGCAACAGGATCTGCATCCACGAGTAACACAATCAGCTATCTTGTAAAAGGTACTTGACAGCAAGCAGCGGTCTGAAAAGTCTATACTCAAAGGAGTATCTTATGGCAAAAGTAGTCGTTCAAGACCTCAATAAATATTATGACAACGGCTTTCACGCCGTCAAGACAGTGAATTTTGTAGCTGAAGATAAAGAATTTGTAGTGCTGGTCGGTCCCTCCGGATGCGGCAAGAGCACCATTCTAAGGATGATAGCGGGACTCGAAGAGATCAGCTCCGGCAATATCTGGATTGGCGACAACCTCGTGAATAAGACTCTTCCCAAGGACAGGGATATCGCGATGGTCTTTCAGAACTATGCCCTATATCCTCATATGACTGTGTTTGAGAACATGGCTTTTGCCCTGAAACTCCGCAAAGATCCCAAAGATGTAATCAAACAAAAAGTCCAACACGCTGCCGAGATGCTGGGCATCCAAAACAATCTCAAAAACCGTCCCGGTCAGCTCTCCGGCGGACAGCGTCAGCGTGTAGCTTTGGGCAGAGCAATCGTCCGCAATCCCAAGGTCTTTCTCTTTGACGAGCCTCTCTCCAATCTCGATGCCAAGCTGCGTGTTCAGATGCGCGCGGAGATTGTTAAGCTCCACCAACAGCTTGAAAACACTATGATCTACGTTACACACGATCAAGTGGAAGCAATGACCATGGCAGATAAGATCGTCGTGATGAAAGACGGCATCATCCACCAAATCGCAAGTCCTCTCGAGGTTTACAATCATCCTGCCAATATGTTCGTTGCCGGCTTTATCGGCAGCCCTGCGATCAATATGGCCACAGGAAAGATCGTAAGCCACGATAATGCCTTGGCATTTGATAGCGGAGATTTCATCGTCAAGCTGCATTCGGACCAGTTTAACGCTCTCAAGGGCTACATCAACAAGCCCGTTGTGATGGGTATCCGCCCGGAAGACATCTATGATGCCCGCTTTGATTCGATGGCAGACAGCCCCCAAAGCTTTATGACCACCTGCGACCTGGTAGAGCCTCTGGGTAACGAATACCACGTAATTCTCAAGACTGCCAATGCCGAGTTTACCGCCCGGTTTGATCCCAAGGAACTCCCCAAAGTGGGGCAAAAGCTGGAAGTGACAATTGATATGCTCAAGGCTCACTTCTTTGATCCCGAAAGCGAGATCAGCCTTTACTGATAAGATACCACTCCACAATCCGGTAAGATAACCGGCGGATAAGATGAAGATTCTGCTCCTGTTACTAGCGATGACGGTAATGGGAGCAGTCACTTTTTTGGGTGCAGTGGTGATCGAATCCACCGCCAGCCTCAGCGGACTCAATGGCATTACAATGCTCTCCTCCAATCCCGCTGACCACGCCTTTTCCCCACTGATTGGAAGCCGCGGGATCAGCTATTCCCTGTGCAACAACTTTGGCACCTCGGTCGCAAACGTCTATGGGCTGGGAGTTGCGGATCGTGCCGGAATCTTTCAATTGGCATCGGGTATCCGGCTCCAGAGCTCCGAAGACTACCGCTGGCAGGACCAATACGCTTCTCTGGCTATTATGGATCCCGGAAATCACGTTGGTATCGGTGCGACTCTGCATCTGGACTACCAAAAAGCCGGCAGTGCTCCCTCGACTTACGACTGGTCTTGGGATGCAGCTTGCAAAGCAGATTGGGGCGATTATGGTATGGAATTTCGCCTGATCAGGATGGATTCCGAGGATCGTCAGCTTCACATCACAGCTGTCAGCAGGCTTTACTCCGATATGGCATTTGCCACCACCTATGTCTGGGGAAAGAACGGCTATGCCTCACTGAGAACTGCCAGTTCTTACACCATCACGGATGAGATCATCCTGCAAAGCTCCTGGCAAAGCAATCCCTCCCGCTTTGGTGCCGGACTGCAGATCAAAATCGACAAGCTCAATCTGAGCTATGCAATTCGTACGCACAACGAGCTGAACCTGACGCACTGCTTTGATCTGGGCTATAGCTGGTGAAACGGGCTTTAGTCCTAATACTCGCTCTGATTCCCTGTCTGTTCTATGCTCAGTTCGCTGTGTCTGATAGTATCTTTTCGCCCTCCAGCCCTGCCGAAGACACTGCGACCCGCTATTATGATCTCCTGCAAAAGCTTTTGGATCAGGAGCTTGATAGCTACCAGTTACGCGGGACTTACTCCTCGGATACCTACAAACTAAAGTCTGCCATTCGATACGCTAATCTCCGGATAAATGGCTCGTTTAGCCTAAAAGATGGCGATACCCGGGAGAATGCCAGCCTTAGCTACAGGAATTCCAAATCCTGGCTACGGGAGTTTCGCCTGATCAATTATGGAGTTGATTTTGCCCGTGGACTGATGATCGGCTCATCCGGCTATTCTAATGAGCTGATGCGTTTTAACAATCCCGGAGATGCAGCTTATTACTATCTTTCAGGGCTGGCTGTGGAGCTGGAATCCCGCAATCTGAAAGCCGATCTTTTCATTTCCCGGCAGGACCGCCGCAGCCTGAATGCACCCACGGGAAGACTCTCGAGGACAAAGAATAACGGTCTTTACTCCCTCAGGGAAGAGATCGGAGGGATCGGACTGAGCTATGAGACCAGGCATCTCAAGCTCGCAAGTCTTTACTACCATCAGGATTACATCAGTGATGGCGCAGATGACTCCCTGCCCGCTATGGATGCTCTCAGCCTGGCAAGCGATTGGCAGAAGGGGCGTCATCAGCTTGCTCTAGAGGCTGCTCTTATCGGGGATGGCAACGCCCAAAAACTGCTCTGGCGAGTGAAGGATCGCAAATATGACCACAGCTTTCAGCTCAGCCGGGGCGATCGCTACCAGCGTCCTGCCTATGCAGCTTTACCTCACCAACTCTCTGGCAGCACCAATGGTTTGGAGTGGTCTCAGGATCTTGATCTTGTGCTCAGTAGGATGTTTACAGCTTCTGTAGCATATCAATCATATATTCCCGGCAGTCATCTCGAACTGGATAAAGCACTCTCGGTCTATAAATTAGGTATCGCTTACCGGGACTCTTTGAATACGGTTCGCTTGCTGCTCAGGAGCTTGGATAGGGCGATCCTTACTGCCGCCGATAGCAGCTATGTCAGCACCAAGCCGCGCCACCAGCGGATAAGTCTTGAGCTTTCCCGCGAGATCAACGCAAATCTCGATGCCGCAGTTTATTTCCGGTATCAACTGGAGGAACGCTCTGTTTATGAGAACAACGCCTCGTATTGGAGTGCCAGAATCAAGTGGCATAATGATTTAATGAGTGTGCAGGGAGCTCTCCAAAGCTGGCAGACCACCCGTGAATTACTTATCGGGGAGACTTCTTTTTCGTTCGGTGAAATCACCTTGGAGCCGGTCAATTCTGATCGACTGCGCTTTACTTTGAGCGCAGACTATAAAATAAAGAAATTGAAGCTGGGTTTGGGAGCCACTTACTCATTCTTTGATCAGAAGCTGGTTAGTATCTATGTAAATCTCTCCGGGTCATAATACTTAGCCTCTTTTAGCAAGACATTCTCCCCCTGTGCTTGCCTATGGTCTAAAGCATATCACCAGCAAATCAAGTCGAAATCAAGTCGAACCACGTTCGAGGTGATTTGCTCTTGATCTCGACTTGATCTGCTGTAGATTGTGGGGAGATATGGAGTGGAGGAGGGAATGACGGAGTGGATGGATTTAGGTATGGGGTGTAGGAGCGACATCCTGTCGCTCAGATTGGCTGTGCGTCAGGATGACGCACCCACGATTAGTAAATGAATCAGGACAGAGAAGAAAGCGCTTAACGCAGAGGCAAGTAACGAAACAGGTTCTGTCAATTAGAAACGATCTTCAATTAAACCGCAGCGCTAAGATCTACCTGCCTAAGACATCTCTATCAGGCTTTGCAGGCTCTCGATAGCTATCTCAAACTGGTTCATATAGTCCAGCCGTGCGTGATGTTCCAGCTCTATGACCAGTTTCAGGCCTCGTGACAGATCAAAGCGGAAGGGATGCTTGAGCTTGCCGCCCAATTGCAAGAGCTGCTTTTTGGAGGGTAGATTGGTCTCTCGGAATTCCATCGTGATCACACCATTGCGAACCTGGCAGGTCTGCAATCCGGCTTGTTTGGTAAGTACTTTGAGCTGGAAATAAAGCATCAGCCAGCGCGCTTTATCGGGGATTTTACCAAAGCGGTCGCTGAGTTCCTGCTCCAGTTCCTTTAGTTGCTCCAGATCTTCCAATTCATTGATCCTGCGGTAGATCCTCAGTCTCTCCTCGTCGTCGTCTATGTAGTCCGTGGGGAGATAGAGGTCAATCTCCGTCTTGAGGCTCATCCTCTGCTCGGGGCTTTCCTCGATCCGGGCATCTTCGCCCTTCTCTTTGATCTCCAAAGCGTTTCCGAGGAGTTTGTTGTAATAGTTAAAGCCTATTGATTGGATGATTCCGCTCTGTTTGGTACCCAGGATAGTGCCGGCTCCGCGAAGCTCGAGATCACGCAGAGCTACCTGGAACCCTGCGCCCAGATAGTCGTATTGGGTGAGGGCTTCCAGACGGTGTTTTGCGTCTGTGGTAGTGCTTTTGGGGATCAGGAGATAGGCGTAGGCACGGCGGTTGCTGCGCCCTACCCTGCCGCGCATCTGGTACAATTGAGCCAGACCGAAGGTGTCCGCCCGGTCGATGAGAATGGTATTGGCATTTGGTATGTCGATCCCATTTTCAATGATTGTGGTGCTGATCAGGACTTGGTATTCGCGGTTCAGGAAAGCATCCATCACGTTTTCCAGGTGATGCTCCGGCATCTGAGCGTGGCCAACCCCAAAGCTTACACCCGGCATAGCGGTTCTCAGTTCTTCTGCTACAGTCTCAATCGTCTGGACCCGGTTGTGGATAAAAAAGACTTGTCCGCCGCGATCGATCTCTCTACGGATGGCGTCTTTGATCACTTCGATATCACGCGGGGTGATGATGGTGCGTATCGGTAGTCTCTCCTTGGGAGAGGTCTGCATCAGCGAGATTTCTTTCAGCTTGGCAAGGGCAAGATTGAGGGTGCGGGGGATGGGCGTCGCGGACATATATAGCGTATCCACATTGCTTTGCAGCCGGCGCAGTTTCTCTTTGTGCCTTACTCCAAAGCGGTGTTCCTCATCGATGATCAAGAGCCCGAGCTTTCTGAAGCGGACGTCCGCAGAAAGCAGCCTGTGCGTACCGATGGCGATATCGATCTCGCCCATTGTGATGCCGACCAGGTCACGTTTTACCTGCTGACTGGTGCGGAACCGGCTGAACATCGATATTCTCACCGGATACTGAGCCATTCTCTCCTTGAAAACGCGGTAGTGCTGTTCTGCAAGGAGGGTTGTCGGCACTAATACAGCTACCTGATAACCGCTGCAAACGGCTTTGAAAGCGGCTCTGATAGCTACTTCCGTCTTGCCGAAACCAACGTCGCCACAGAGCAATCTCTCCATCGGAGCAGGCAGTTCCATATCGGTTTTGATTTCTTTGGTAGATCTTGCCTGATCCTCAGTATCGTCGTATATAAAGGATTCTTCCAGCTCTCTTTGCCATTCGGTATCCGGCTTGTGAGGAATTCCGGCACGCTTGGAGCGCTCTGCGTAGAGCTTTACCAGTTCTGTGGCAACCAGCTCAATCTGCTCCTGGGCTTTCTTTTTGGTATTATTCCACTTGGCAGAGCCGAGCTTGCTGAGGACAGGCTTGCTGCCTTCTTCGGCTACGTATTTGGAGAGCAACTGCAACTGGAAGGTAGGCACATAGACCCTGTCTTCATCGGCATATTCCAGCACCAGACACTCCACGTCCTGTCCATCCAGCTTGATGATCCTAAGTCCTTCAAAGATGCCTATTCCGTGGTCAATATGCACCACATAGTCTCCGGGCTTGAGGTTTTCATAATCGATGATCTGCTCACCAGGTGAGTAGCGGGGAGTGTAGCGTTTGCGTTTGTAACGGTTGAAAATTTCGTGGTCTGTAAAGAGCTCCAGCCCGGTGTCTTCGATGAAAAAGCCTTCGTGCAATACTCCCAGATGCTGGTCGCAATCGAGCTGATAATCCGCGAGCAGTTCCCGCATACGTTTGCTTTGGGATTCATTGTCAAAGAGCAGGATTGCGTGTGCAGAGAGGCTATCGAGCTCTCTGAGGCGCCTGCTGAGCAGCTCCAGATCGGAGTTGATTGCGGTCGCGGAGACAAACGGGGCACGGGTGGATGCGACTTCAAAGGGCAGCACGAATTCGCTTTGGGAGAGGAAGAGATTTCGGGAGCTATTGATCAGGCTGTAGATGTATTCTTCTCCGGCAAGGATCTTCTCGGGTTTGGGCAGTTTCGCCTGGCTGTGGTTTTTCTTTTCACGTTTATACTGCTGTATGCACTGCTCCAGGAGCTGTTCAAGTTCCTCTGCGATATAAGGATAATTGTTCCAGATGATTAGCCTGTCATCAGCCGGGAAGTAATCCGGGAAGCATTCCGTCTGGGGGATCAGCAGGCTGTAATAGTTTTCAATGCCTTCAAAATAGCCTTTGCTGCGCACCTGGCTGATAATTGGTGAAGCGCTGATAACGTCGTCCAGAGCGAGCTCTCGGGCCGGGATGATGCTGATCTGCTTTAGGTCTCCGGGTTCTGAACGCTGAGTCTGGGCAGAGAAATGCCTGATCGAGACGATTTCATCGCCATAATACTCCAGCCTCACAGGCTTTTGCAAGGGAGGGCTGAAGACATCGACAATGCCGCCACGCCGGGCAGCTTGGAAGACCTTGGCGACCTGATACTCGATCTCATAGCCCATATTTGCCAAATCCAGCATTAGCTCTTGAGGGGGATACTCATCGCCTTGTTTGATCGTACGGATGTGACGCTTGAGGCTGTTTCCCGGAGGCAGGTATCGGATCAGGGCTCGGATAGAGAGGCTATAGACGGCTGGTTCACCTGCGATGGCACTCAGGAAGGATTCCATTCTGGTGGCACGGATGGAGTAGTGCGGAGAGCGTTCTTCATAGGGCAGGATCTCGTAATCCGGCAGGTAAAAAGCCTTGTCTCTGCCTATCAGCACGCAGAGATCGTCCCAGATGTCTTCGGCGATTATGTCATCCTGTGAGACGATAATCAGGTTCTTGCCGCTGGTTTTATAGAGGTCTGCGGCAGCTAAGGCACGGGCTGATTGATTGAGGTGGTAATGCTGCTCTCTTTGGGCTCCCTTTGGGATGTCTCTTAGAGCTTTGAAATATGGTGATCTGTCCAGGTAAGCCAGTATCTTGTCGTAAAGCATTGTCTAGTCCGGTTCTGTTTGCAGGAATGATCCCTTGATCTTGGCAAGTTTACCTGCCGCGAAAGAGATCGTGAGAGTGGCGTCACTACCCTCTCCGTCAACATTCAGGATCATACCCTTGCCGTATTCTTTGTGATAGACGGTCTGCCCAATCCGCCAGAACTTTTGATCCTCACGTATCTTATGCTTGATCTTGGGAACTCTGCGGGGTGCTGCCTGGATACCGGGATCGATGTCTTCTCCGGCAAAAAGGTATGGCTCCAGTTCCTGGATAAACAGGCTGGGCTTGGTGAAGTAAAAGCTGTCGTAAAGCCGGCGGAACTTTGCATAACTGATAAAGAGGCGTTTCCTGGCACGGGTAACGCCTACGTAGAAGAGCCTGCGCTCTTCTTCGATCTCTTCCCGGGTCCCCATACTCATCCTGTGAGGCAGGAGTTCCTCTTCCAAACCGGCGATAAAGACTGAATCAAATTCCAGTCCTTTGCAATTGTGCAGGGTCATCAGTCTTACGGATTCCATACTCTCTCTGACCTGATCCAGCCCTGTCTGCAGCGCCACAAAGGGCAGATAGTCTGCCAGGAGTGGAGCTCTTTCATTCTCGGATGTAAAGCGCTCTGCAAATTCACTAACCGAGGTGACAAACTCCACGAGGTTCTCTGCTCTTGCCAGTTCCTTGGGGTCTTTGGAGGCGTTGTACAGAGCAACAAGATCAAGCTCCTCCAAGACTGTCTTGACCAGATCCAGCACCGGGACGCTATGCACCAGCTTGCGCCAGCTTTCGAGCTTTGCCGAGAAGGCACTGATCTTGGTTCTCGCTGCAGTCTGTAATCCGGGTACTTCATCAGCACTATGCATTGCTTGATAAAGGCTGATCCTGTTTTTTCCTGCATAACTGATCAGGTGATTCACAGAGGTAGTGCCTATTCCCCGGGGAGGTTCATTGATGATCCGGAGCAGGGCTTCATTGTCGGAGCTGTTGCTGAGAGCTGCCAGATAGCCCAGGAAGTCTTTGATCTCCTTGCGCTGGTAAAAGTAGAGCGAACCAACTATGCTGTATGGTATCCTCGCCTGCATCAAAGCGTACTCAAAGACACGGCTCTGGGCATTGGTGCGATAAAGCACCGCTATTTGATTGAGTGAGGTTCCTTTGGCCCGTAGGATATTGATCTCCTCCGCGATTCTGGAGGCTTCCTCGTTCTCGTCCTTATAAGAGCAAAGCCGGGGCTTTTCTCCCTGTCCCAGTTCTGACCACAGTTCCTTGGGATGCCGCATCCTGTTTTGTTTGATGATGGCATTCGCAAGCTCCAGTATAGCGGTCGTTGAGCGGTAGTTTTGCTCCAGCCTGATAGACCTCACACCCGGGTAATCCTTTTCAAATTCCAGGATGTTACGAATGCTGGCACCTCTGAAGCTGTAGATAGCCTGGTCGTCATCTCCCACAACGCAGACTCTGTGGTGCTCTCTCGCTATCTGATAAACGATCTGAAACTGTGCCTGATTGGTATCCTGATACTCATCGATCATCACATACTGAAAGAGCTTCTGATACTTGGCTCTGACCGGTTCATTAGTCTGCAAGAGCTTTGCTGTATAGAGCAGAATATCGTCAAAGTCCAGCGCTTGGTTTAGCAGCAACTGCTGCTGATAGAGCGTGTAGATCTTGAGAAACTTGGAGAAGTAACCCTCTTTATCGTCCAGCTCATCCTTCCTGGCTTGCAGATCCTCCGGCAGCATCAGGCGGTTTTTGTAGCGGCTGATCCCGTTTTGGACCCTACCCATCGGCACCTTGGCTTTATCTATGTTTTGCTCTTTATAGATCTTCTTGAGTACAGAGAGCTGGTTATCGTCATCGTAGATGGAGAAATTGCTATGAAAGGGCAGATTGGCTGATTCTTGCCTTAGTATCCTGCTGCAGACAGAGTGGAAAGTCCCCACCCACAAGCTTCTGGTAGGGAATTCCAAGAGCTTCTCGAGCCTTTCCTGCAATTCCCTGGCTGCTTTATTGGTAAAAGTAACCACCAGGATATTCCAGGGAGCGACCCGCTTTTCTTTCAGCAGATAAGCACAGCGATATATGATGGATTTTGTCTTGCCGCTACCGGCTCCTGCGAGTACCAGGATAGGCCCGTCCACGCTTTGCACCACCTCAAGCTGGCGCTCATTCAGTTCTCTTTCGTAGAGTATCTCTTGCACAGAAGCCCCGGGTAAACTGATCTAAGGATTGATCCTGACAAAGACGTGTGAAGAGATTGGCCCCTCCAGACGCCTGTCTCCATAGGTCTTCCAAGCGGAAATCTTGTAATAGTAATCACCCGGAAGCACCACATGCCAGGGATCAGAGCCATGCACGCAGCTATTGGTGGTCACTGTATCCACTACTGCAAAGCTGGAGTTGTACGCCAGACCCCGATAGAGATAATATCCATCCGTATTAAAGCCACTATTGGCTGTCCAGCTAAAACTTACTGTCTTATAGCCCTGCCCGCCCTGGATAAAGAAGGTGATGTTGGTCACCGGGTCTGGCACTACTACATTATTATCGCCAAAGGGATCGAGCGGATTGGTGCGCCTCAGGCCGCAAGAACCGAGCAGGAGCATTATTGGGATCAGGATTAGTATCAGTTTCTTCATCTATACTCCTCTAAAACCTCAGCTCTATGCCATCCGGCCCGATCTGCAGATTGGAGCCTTTGTGCCGCTCTTGAATATCTCGCCAAATCTCTGCATTGTAAGTCTCTGTAGATTGTACCACGTCGTAGATATTATATACCCACACGATAAAGCCCAGCCCCAGCGAGATGATAGAATACTGATAGGGCGCTTGCGCTTTTTTGTAATAGTTATAGATATCATTGATCTGGGTGGCGTTTTCATACTTGCGATAGTAATTCATCGAGCGATCGTAAAAGAATAGCGATGTCCCTACAGCCACGATCTCCAGGCCCAGGATGATCTCTGCCTTGATCGGCTGCTTGGTGGAAAATTGTCCCCATCCGGGCACTAGCGCACTCTTTAAGATATTGGCATTGAGCGATTGGGCTTCCAGTTCATAGAGATGCAAAAGCTTTTGCCGATCCAGCAGATCTGTGCGATAATCACTGCGCTCATCATAATTTGCCCAGCCATACTTCGTAGTATCTGAGAAGGCAGTAATATCAAATTCTATTTGTGCCCGGGCAAATACAGCCAGTAGCAGCATTGTGATCATCAGAATCAGCCGTTTCATTGCATCAACTCCTCTGAGATACGGTTGAGAGGCAGGATCGTCCTATCCCTCAGATTTACCTGCCATACATAAAAGAAAGTCTCTTGCGGAGTCAGGATATCATATCGTGCTTCATATTTGTATTGCCCGGTGGAAAGCAGGATCTTCCAGCCAGTATCCCTGATCTCGGAAGGTCTGTATCGTGTGAGCAGATTGGCTTTTTGCTGCCTCAGCTTGTTATTGAGGCTCCCTCCACGATACTCGTTGATGATTCTCTGGGCAAAGCCCTCTGGATTCCTTTCTGCCTCGATCAGATTTTGCATAATCTGGATCTTTTGCCGATACTCTGGCTTTGCTTCCAGTTGGAATGCCTGTTGATACAGCCTGAGCGCATCAGAATAACGCCTTCCGGCTTCCAGATTTTCCGCTTCGCGAACCACTTCCTGAGCTCTGGCGATATTGATCCTGACCTGGTTCAATCTTTCGATCGCCCTTACCGCCGGCTCATATCCCGGGATGATCTCAAAAGTCTTATTGTAATGTATCAGAGCATTCTCAAAATCCCTCTCTGCGAGGTATCTATCACCCCGCTCTATAAAGAGCTGAGTAATCGAGCTAAGCCGGGCATTGATCTCAGCGCGTTTATCCGGATTGTACTGCAAGGCTATCCTGAACATCTGATCCGCTCCCAGGTAATTCTCTGCCACCAGCAGCTCTTCTGCTTGTGCCTGATACACATCCGAGATGATCCTCTGGATCACAGTATGATCCACCACCGGATATTTGTCGATCTCAAACAGTAATGCCAAAGCATCAGTATGATATCCCGTGTTGGACAGCGTTCTGGCATAATCTATCATTGCAGGGATCAACCTGCTGGCATAATTGCGCGCCTGAATCTCGTAAGGATTGTCCGGATAGGCATCATAGAGTCTTTTATATGTGCTCCAAGTGGCCGGATTGTCCAGATTTACGGTAAAATATCTTACCAATTTGCGATACAGAACCTCGGGCACCAGGATTGATTCCGGGATCTCCCGCAGGATCATATTGAGGTAATAGCTACTGGTCTCCAGATCCCGATTAGCCTCTGCTTCGATAGCCAGGGTTCTGTAGATTAGTGCTAATTCCTGATCTGATTCCGGGGAATTGGAGATCTTCAGGAATCTGATTGCCAGCGGCCAGTTTTGCCTCTGGATCGCCATTTTCGCCAGCTCCAGATAGCTGCTGCTGCGCAGAAGCTCTGCCCGGGTGATCAATGCACCATTCTGGGCAGTGAGGATAAAGCGGTCCAATTCCTGTATCGCTGAAGCATATCTGCGGTTATTGTGCAATTCTTCAGCCTGACGCAGCCGGTTGATCTCGCAAGCACTCAAGCTGATGAGCAGTGCGAGTATCAGTAGTATTCTATATCTCATACCACCGGTTTTCCTCAGCAAATTCAAATCCTTCAGGACTCGCCTCTGCCATAATCATATCAAGTTCATCGGATATTCCGTGATTGAGCAGGACTCTTTTTACAGATAGGTCTTTTAGCTTTATTATTTGGGCAGCATCAGGATGCAGAGCGTCAACAATTATGCTGTGGCAGCCTTTGATCAGAGGCTCAATGCAATCCACAGTACTGAGATCGGAGCTATAGACCAAGTCTCCGCGCTCGCCTTTGATCCTGAAAGCAAAGGATTTCATCTGATTCTTTGCTCCCACTGCCTCAATCTGCTTTTGATAGCCCAATAGGTGATCTGTCGGTGCGAAGACGATCTGCGGATGCTCGGCTCCAATCTCGCTACAATCCTTGAATTCCAGCTTAAAGCCAAATTTCTCCCTAAAGGTGTACATCGTTTTCAGGCTTTCGATGATAAAGTCCTTATTCTCGGGCAGATAGACCGTGAGCGGCTTGCTCCTGCCATTCAAATAGAGCATCTGCATTAACATAAAGAAGCCGGAGATATGATCCGGGTGGTAATGGCTGATCGCAACCAGATCTATTTGATCCGCACTGTAGCCCAGTCCCAGCAAGCTTTTGCTGCAACCCTCACCCGTATCCAGCAGGATCAATTTGCCAGCCTGTTCCACTAGCACACTGGAGAGATTTTTATCCAGTTGCGGTAATCCCGGTCCGGAGCCCAGAATCCTAAAGCGCATTACTTTACCTTTTTCTCTTTCAATTGATTTGCCGGTATCGAGACCGGCACCTGATCCAATTTGCGTCCAAAGACCAAAAATAGCGTCGCAAAAAGCCCGGTGGTGATCAGAAGCAGGTTGCGGTTGCCAATCCTAAAGACGATTATTGCAGTCAAAACGATCAGTACATTGATCGCATAGATGATCATAGCGGTTACTTTGATCGAGCCCAGCACATTGTTGATCCTGTGAGTGGAGTGGTCCTTGCCGCCTTGCATTACGTGTCTGCCATCGCGTTTTCTGGTATAACTTACCAGCGCAATATCAAAGATGGCATAGCTTAAGATCAAGACCGGCAGCAGGAAAAAGACCTTGTCGTTGTGAGTATTGCTGGCATAGCGCGCCATCAGGATACCCATCGAGGAGAGGAAATAGCCGATAAACATCGAGCCCGCATCGCCCAGGAAGATTTTGGCAGGATTAAAGTTATATGGCAAAAAGCCAAAGGTAGAGCCCGCAAAGCTCAGCGAGATCAGCCCGATCAGCGCCATCGACTGGCTATTTGCGGGGGTGGTATTGAGCAGACTAAAGATAAAGAAGCCCAGCCCCAGTATCCCCGCCATTCCGCTGATAATCCCATCCATATTATCCAGGAAGTTCAGCGCGTTCATCAGCCCCACCATCCATAAAACCATCAAAGGCAGTGCGATATAGATTGAGCTAAAGCTGTAGCCCAGCCAGGGGAGATTGATTGTGCCAAAGAGCAAGCCCAGCTCATTAAACGTGAAATTTGAAAAGATAAATACAAGACTCACAAGCAACTGCCCAAACATCTTGACCAGCGGACGCATTCCAAAGCGATCGTCCAAAGCGCCGATCATCACGATCAGGACACTCCCGGCCAGATAGCCGATCATCGGCAGATCAAAATAGCGTCCCGGAGTCATCACCACATCAAAGATGCAGAGCAGGAAAAAGCCCAAAAAGACACTGATCCCGCCCATCAGCGGTGTAGCCTTGAGGTGCATCTTTCTGGCTTCCGGCTTGTCCACAAAATTGGCCCACCGCGCGAATTTTATCACAAAAGGCGTAAAGCCATATACAAAGAGCCACGACATTATGAATACGCTCAAGTACTCATAAATTCGGTTATTCATCTTCACTCCATCATCTTTCTTAGTTTTCAAGTCCATCAGATATCCAATTTTTGTCAATATGTAAATCCCGGTTTGATCCACCACCCTCCATTATTATATGGGGGACAGATTTGCTCATTTGGGACAGATCTTCAAAAAAATGATTGGAGTTCTTTATGGTCGGTGTTAATCGATAATCTCAACCGGGATTACTGTACCCGTGGTTGCGATAAGTCTGTTTAATTGTGTAAGTATAAGTAGAATGCTATCATAGCCCCGGCAATTGAGGTATTATCGGCAAAAAGACACGTGGTCGGCAAGATAGACAATAACAACAAACATAGCAGAACCAAATCATTATGTTTCATCGAGTCCTCCCTATCTCACTACTATATCGGCGTAGAAATACAGTTTTGAGCCATCCCAGGTGGGGGCAAGCATGATGATGCTGTAAACGTCGATGCCCGCATTAGATCCAATAACAATGCTCTTCTGGTGAGTGTCAAGATCGTATCTGTAAATCTGCTGATCATCAAAATAAAACACGAGGTTTGCATCTTTACAGATCTTGATCGGGCTTCGGGAGAATTGCTCATTCACATAACCGAGATTATAACGAGCGTAGTTCTGGAGATCAATAGCAATGGCGTAGGACTTGGCTGATTGAACATATTTAGTAATCAGGTAGCATTGGTCGGTGCTGGTCTCAAACATGTTCTTATAGCTTGCCGAATAAGACAAATGGAGTGTAAATGTTGAGTCAATAAAGCTTATGCTGCCTAAGCCGTGTTTGTTTTCTAAGACAAACTTACTAAATCCTCCAGTAATCTTGCCTTTATATGGAGCAGCCACATAGTTTGTTGCATATACATTGTGAAGAGAATTGTCGGTGAGATCAATATATGAGTATACTGTCTGTGGTGTATCGCCTTTCCCCCAATAACCTCTCATAGTTACATAAAGCTCGTCGTCTGACAACATCGGTTCCGCCCAATAATAATCAGCCGGTGTCTCGGTTATCTTAAAGACTTCATTAGTTGACAGTTTCAGCTTGTATAAATCTCTGCTTGCTGCAAAATAGGCTGTGCCCCCATCTCTTGTAAACTCAAGTTTCGGCGCATCAAACAAGACAAGATTCTCCGGTGTAATCTGTTCTATCCTGATCGTATCTGTCTCCGAGATCCACAGCTTTTCACCATAGAAGATGATCCGATTGTCTTTGGTCATGTAGATATCCACTAATCCTGGGGTATTGAATGGTGATTTCTTTATCTTCCTGAATCCTGTTCCATCCGCATTGATACTGCAAAGCCAGGGCTCAGGACGCGGATATTCTGGTTCAGTCGGCCAACATGATGCCAATAAAAGCGCCAGGCCCGCCAACATAGCCAAGTATATATATCTTTTCATCTCTTCCTCCTACCTATCCACTCTGTTATATTCTTTGATCAGGTATTTACTTTGTTTCACAAGACCTGAGTTACCTTCAAACACTTCCGGATTGTCCAGATAAACCGCCATTAGCTTGGCTGGCAGTAGCTTGGGCACCGACTCCGAGAAATAGACCTTGGTTAGTTCCTGCACAGCTTGTCTGATTTCAGGACTAATGCCTTCCACAACAGGAACATCAAGTGCTCTCACCAGGCAGCTCAAGCTAGATCTTCCCATCGAGCAACAGATCAACATAACGATACATGAAAAAAGCACTAATTTACCGCATTTATTCATCTTTCTTCTCCTAGGTTTTATGCCAAAAACATACTGGTGATTATCATCCAGATTGTCAATAACTTTCTATCTCATCCTAAGAGACTGACGTCACGAGATTGACATAAAAAACTACCTTGAAAAGACCATTTATCCGGCCCGGCATTTGCTTGCTGTCGTCGTTGCGGATGTGTTAGCGTCGTGATTGTCTGGGAGGGATGGTCAATTATTGGTCTGAATTGTGCCATTTCGCTCTCTAAATGCTCTTTCAGGGGGGGCAGAATCCGGGCAGAGCTCTCCTATATCAGGCTCGCTGAATTTTCAATCTACGCTTCGGATTCAAGGGGTTTCTCTTGCATTACAATTCCTTTGACGATATTATAGATGTCATAGCTATTTTCTGTGTTGCTGGCGGGTTTTATAGAGCTTCTCGGTGAAGCCATCCTCTTGGGTAAATGCCTCAGCCAGAGCCCGGATCTGTCTGTCAAGCATGGCACATGCCACACCGATCAGCACCAGCGCAGCATTGGCAGCCAGTTCGGAGTATTGGGAGATGGGTAGCTCAGGGGAGCTGGTGGCTGCTATGGGCTTAATGGACGATATGGACGATATGGACGATATGGACATTCCTGGAGTCTCTGCGCATTGTCCATTATGTCCATCACGTCCATCTTGTCCATTCTGTCCATCAGGCAGACCCTGTCTTGCTTGACCATCCTGTGCTTTCCTTTCTCTACTCCGCAGTTCCTTCACCCACTCTGCCACTTCCTCGGCAGTCTGGCAGCGTCTTTGCAACAGTTCTTTTCTGCGGGGATCATCATCAGCCCAAAGGGCAAATCCCCGCTGCCGGAGATAATCTTCATAATCCAGCTTGAGCTCTTCCAAGCTAGCCCTGGCAACATTGGTCAGCTTCAGTTCGGTTTTCTTGGAGGTACCGCTGGCCAGGCTGCCTTCCGCGATGTTTTGCACTCCGGATCTGGCAGCCTGAACCATCTGATCATTGGTTCTGCTATATTTGTCGATATACCGGTCGCAGAAGCGCACCGTGAGGTCATAGACCAATTGAGCTAGCTGAAAGCTCTTGAGCTTGCGATAGCCTCCGTGTTTGGGAATTAGAATACCTGCTCCACTCTTTAATGCTGCTGCCATCTCATAGTTCTCCCATTGCTAGTTCTTTTGATAGTCTCAATTGTCCATTATGTCCATACTGTCAATACTAATCTACCGAGGCTCCCCCTGCCTGGCAGAGGTCTAAAGCATATCACCAGCAAATCAAGCCGAAATCACCTCGAACCGCGTTCGACTTGATTTGCTCTTGATCTGCTGGTGATATGCTGTTGATCAAAGGGGAGTATCAGGAAATCCGGATGAATACCCCAGGTCGAGATCAGGCTTTTCCCTATGCTTGGTTGAGTATTTACTACAGCTTAACTATAAACCCTCACTGAAAACTTCAAATCCACTCACCAAAACTTCAAATCGGAGAAATCGGGGTATTGTTAGGCTATTCGGTGACTTCAGTTTTTATCACCATTTCTTCAAATATCATCACCGTTTCTTCAAATTTGATCACTGAAAACTTCAAGCTTTTATCATGCTTTCTTCAAATCGCCATCACCATATCTTCAAATCTTGATCATGGAGATTTCAGCATAGTTACCGATTAAGACATAAGAAAACCACTAAGTTTTGAATAGCAAGATTGGCTTACAATTAGACTTCATTTACATTAGATTGGGGTTATCAAATGGAGAGAAGTAACTTAGTATTATTCCTGAAGCCTGGATTTGGAGAACAAAACTACATCCGAAAAGTACTTAAAGTAGTCCGGGCATCTCAAATGGCAATCCTTAAGATGCATTAGTAAGCAGAAGTATAAGACAGTAAGATTGATTCCTGTAAACTCATCAGAACCACTCAGATTGCTAAAGTACCATTTGCTGTCTTGTTTTTCGTACTCTGGGTATAAACCCTCACTGAATACTTCAAATGTCCAAGTCCAAAAGATGATGAACCAGACGATTAGGGCGTTTGAAATATGCTAATTTCTTTAAGATCATTGTATTGTATATATGGCGCAA
>PHBP01000010.1:42385-48117 GCA_002842035.1 Candidatus Cloacimonetes bacterium HGW-Cloacimonetes-2
AACAAAGCAGATGTGTCTAACCATATCGTATTTTTCAACAATGTGATAGCATCAATTGTCCAAGTGAGCGCAATTTGAAGTTTTAAGTGAGGGTTTGCACCTAATCCGTTAACCTGTTTTTCAGTTAATTAAAACCCCCGCTGTCACTCATTAGCCCATTAACCACTAACCTATTAACTTGTTAACCCCCCCCCCCTAAACCCGCTTCCTGAAACTGAGCACACTGAAGCCAAAGACCAGCAGTCCGCTTGCGGAGAGGATCCACAATTCTCTGGAAAGCTGAGCCAGGCTGCTGCCTTTGACTACTATCTCGCGCAAGACGGTCATATAGTGGCTGAGGGGATTGATAAAGCTGATCCATTGGATGCTTTGGGGCATATTCCGGATGGGAACAAAGAAACCGGAAAGCAGGATCATCACTACCATAATGAACCAGGAGAAAAACATCGCCTGCTGCTGTGAATTCACTCTGCTGGAGATCAGGATTCCCAAACCCAGGCTGGTAAAAAGATAGACCACAGAAAACAGGATCAGGGTAAAATAGCTGCCAGCCAGCTCCAGACCGAAGATCAGCCCTGCCAGAAGGATAGCCACCTGCAGCTGCACCAGCGTAATGATCAGATATGGGATCAGCTTGCCAGCCATCAGCTGATATCTCTTGACCGGAGTAACCATTAGCTGCTCCAGAGTGCCGAGCTCCTTTTCTTTCACCAAACTGATGGCAGACAGCATCATAGAGGTGACAGTCACCAGGATGGCTATGATCCCTGGAATGGTATTCAGGCTGCTTTTCAGATCCGGATTGAAGCTCATTTGCGAAATCAATTGGACTCCGGGGCTCAGCCTGGGCAGGGGAGCCCGGTGCAATCTGGTTTTTGACTGTCGCTGATAAAAATCTGCTATCACTCCTGCCGCATAGGAATTTGCCACAGCAGCGCTGTTGCCGTCTATACCATCCAAAACCAGTTGCAGACTGCTTTGCCTGCCCATTTGGTAGTCTGCCCCAAAATCAGGTGGGATCACCAGAACCAATTGGGCTTTCCAGGCTGAGATCAGCTCTGCCGCATTGTCAGATTCACTCACCGGCACCACTTGAAAGCGGTCTCCGGAGCTGAAGCTGCTGATCAAATCCCGGCTGGAAGCGCTACGATCGTAATCCAGAATCCCCAACCGCAGGTTTTTGACTTCGTTCGTTACCGCAAATCCCATCACCAGGAGCTGCACAGCAGGCAGGGCAAAGAGCACGATCAGCATTTCCCGGCTGCGCATAATCTGCCGGAATTCTTTTTTGATAAAGCTGGTGATCACTCCCGCGGAGCTCATGACAACCTCAATTTGAAGCGTCGCGCTGCCACAATCAGCATCAGCACACTCATGCCCAGCAAACTGAGCCCGGCCTGGTAGAGCTGCGCGATGTTGTTGCCTTTCAGCATGATACCACGGATGATCTGCAGATAGTAGCTGGCCGGAATGATATAGGTCAGCTTTTGTAAAATCACCGGCATACTGGAGATGGGAAACATATATCCTGAAAGCAGAAGGGTGGGCAGCAGCGTCATCCCCAAAGCCATCATCATTGCTGCCTGCTGGGTTTTTGCCACAGTGGAGACCAGCAGTCCCAAACACAGCGAGGTCAGCACATAGAGAAAAGTGAAGAGCAGAAAAACGCTGAAATCACCCCGGAAGGGAACCTGGAACAGCAGCATACCCACTGCCAGGATTATCAGTGCATCCAGCAGCCCCAGAACCAGGTAGGGGATCACTTTGCCAAACAGGATTTCTGTGGCTGAAACCGGAGAGACCAGAATCTGTTCCATAGTGCCCATCTCCTTTTCCCGGCTGATCGAGATGCTGGTGAGCAGAGCGCAGACCATTACCAGGATCAGAGCTATCAGACCCGGAACAAAGAAGAATGAACTTTTCAAATCCGGATTATACAATATCTGCGCCCGCAGGTCAATCCCCGCATCTGTCTGGATTCCGGTGCTATTTACTATCCCCAGCGCATAGTTTTGGATCATCTGCGCGCTGTTTGGATCTGAGGCATCGATCCTCAGCAAGACCCGGTGCTCTGAGGCACCAAAATCTTTGGGAATGCTCAAGCTAGCCTGAGCCCGGCGTTCCCGGAACAGCTCATCAGGCTGCAAAGTGCCGGCCTCCTTTGGCACCAGCTGAAAATAATCCGTGTTCACAAAGGCATCCACCAGAGCCCGGGAACTGCTGTTCATAGCCAGATCATCCACCAGCAGTGGAACTTGTCTGATCTCCATATTCATGGCATAGCCAAAGATGATCAGCTGTAAAAGCGGCATCAGGAAGATAATGACCAGAGTGCGGGAATCCCGCAGGATGTGGAAAACCTCTTTTTCGGCTATTGCTCTGATTCTGCTAAAGCTTGGCATCGCTAACTCCCAATACTTTCAGGAACAGCTCCTGCATGTTCGCGGAGCCATATTCTTGCTTTAACTCTGCGGGATTGCCCAGAGCCACTTCACGTCCGTCCTGCATAATAATTACCCGGTGGCAATATTCTGCTTCATCCATAAAGTGCGTGCTGACAATGATGGTTTTACCGCTCTGAGCCAGATCGTTGATCACCTGCCAAAATTCTCTGCGAGCCTGAGGATCAACTCCACTGGTAGGCTCGTCCAAAAAGACCAGAGGGGGATCATGCATCAGGGCTGCCACCAGGCTCAAACGCTGTTTATAGCCCATGGGCAGATCCTGAGTGAGTGTTTTCAGGATGGAGCTCAGGCCAAATTGCTCCAGGATTGGCTCCAGTCTCTTGAGAGCCGGTTCAAACGATACCCGGTAGATCCCGGCATAAAACTGCAGATTCTCTATAGCTTTCAGATCGGGATAGAGCGAGAACTTCTGGCTCATATAGCCCAGCTTGTGCTTGATCTGCTCGCTGTGTTTGATGATATCCAGATTATCAATCCTGATCTCGCCCGAGCTGGGTTTCAGCAATCCGCACAGCATTCTGATTGTAGTGGTTTTGCCGGCTCCGTTGGCTCCCAAAAAGCCAAAGATCTCTCCCCTGCCGATCTCCAGATTGATCTCATCCACTGCTTTGAACGAGCCGAATTGCTTGACCAGATGGCTGGTGTGGATCATTGCATCATCCTCAGGAAGACGTCTTCCATTCCGGGCTTGATCTCCACGCAGCTTTCCAGTTCCGGAAACTCACTCTGCCAATCTGCAATTTTATCACTGCTCAATTCCTGTTCACTAAAGAGGTGGATTTCCGAGCCAAAAAGCTGCAAATTGTCTTTACCCGCCTTGGTTTGCAGGAAAGCATAGAGCTTCTGCAAATCACGCGAGGTGAGGCTGTACAATTTGCCCTTCCAGCCTGAAATTGTCTCTGCGGGACTCCCCTGCCCGATCACCCTGCCTTTGTGCAAAAGGACGATTTTGTCGCATTGGCTGGCCTCATCCATATAGGGAGTGGAAACCACAATGCTGATTCCGTCGGCCTTGAGCTGGTGCAGAATCTGCCAGAATTCCACTCTGGACACCGGATCGACCCCAAAGGTGGGCTCATCCAAAATTATGAGCTCCGGAGTGTGAATCAACGCACAGGATAGAGCCAGCTTTTGCTTCATGCCTCCGCTCAGATTCCCTGTCAGGCGCTTGGCAAAAGGCTCCAGCCTGGAAAATTTGTAAAGCTGCTCCCTCCGCTTCAGCATTTCTGCATGATTGACTTTGAATAAACGGGCAAAGAAACGCAGGTTTTGCTGCACCGAAAGATCCTGATACAAAGAAAAACGCTGTGGCATATAGCCGATCCGGGCCCGGATTTCCTTTGCCTGGCTGGCTGCATCATAGCCCAAAACCTCAATGCTGCCTTCCTGATAGGGCAAAAGAGTGCAGATGCTGCGCATCAGAGTGGTCTTTCCTGCTCCATCCGGACCGATGATGCCATAGACCATAGCCGGCTGAACTTCCAGATCCACTTCGGACAAGGCTTCCACAGAGCCGTATCGCACACTGAGCTCTTTGATTTTGAGCACATTCATGGCAGATACACGTTCACCGGCATTCCATCTTTGAGGATTCCCTGCGCATTCCCGGTTCTCAGGCGTATCGCATATACCATCACAGTCCTGTTATCTGGGGTAAGAACTGTCTTGGGAGTGAATTCCGCTTTATTGCTGATTCGCACGACCTGGGCAGACAGCTCATTTTTATATCCATTAACTCTCAGTTTCACCTGCATTCCGGGTTTCAGAGAGGCCAGGCGCTGCTCGTTCACATAAATATTGGCTTCCATGCTTTTGGTATTCACGATTTCAGCCAGCTGTGCCATTGCCGGAAGCATCTCACCCTCGTCATAAAAGACGGATTCCACTCTGCCGCTAAAGGAAGACACTATCACACAATCATCTATCTGCTTCTGCACGCTTTTGATCTGAGCTTGCAGAGATGCCTGTTTGGCTGTTACCAGAGCGAGGTTTTTCCTGGCAGATTCGTGTTGCAATTCAGCTTTCTTCTGGATGATCTCGCCATCCTCAACTTGCTGCTGGGCAATCATTTCCTGCTGATAGAGCCTTTCATTGCGCCTTTGCCTGCTGCTCTGATATTCCAGATCCGCTGCGGCAAGGGCGATCTGGCTCTGGTACAAGCTTCTTTGAGCCTCCAGCTCCCGCATAGAGGCTTGCAATTGCTCCAGGCTATAGCGGAGCTGCTGATCATCCAGCTTTGCCACTAGGGTTCCGGATTCGATTTCCTGACCCTCAGATACAAATATCTGTTTGATCTGACCTCCGCTAAGCGCTGATATACTATAAACTTCCGCTTCCATCACTGTAGTCCAGACCTGCTGCTCTTTTTTGGACTGACACCCAGCCAAACTGAGCAGCACCAGCATTAGCACCAAAACTTGCTTCATTTTTCACCTCTCTTGCGCTCTAAAATTCCGTATTTGATCAAATTAAAGATCTCTTCTACCCTTTTGGTGTTAAAATCATTACCGCAGAAGGCTTCCTTCCCTATAACCGCTTCCAAAAGTGGACGCGCCAGACTGGGATAAATACTCAGCGATAAGACATTCATGATCAGCTGGGAAGCAGAATAATCCCCAAAACCGGAACGTTCCAGCCGGCTTTGGATCATCTGCAAAATACTCTTTCCGGAGTGCTGTGCCATGATTTCGTGAAACAGAGCGGTGATACTTTTGGCAGAAGAACTTAGCTCCCAAATCATGAAGCGAGCGAAATGCGGCCTGCTCCCGATCTCACTTAGCAGCTTGCCAATCAGCTTTTTGAGCCAGGGTTCAAACTCATCCTCGCTGGCAAAGATCTCAAACAGCCCGGAGATCATAGTCTCAAATTGAGCCCGCAAAATCAGCTCATAGAGCTTCTTTTTGCTGCTGAAATGATAATGCAGCAGGGCTTTGTTGATTTCAGCCCGGTCAGCGATGTTTTGCATCCTGGTTCCCCCATATCCATGCGCCAGAAATTCTTTGGTGGCAGTCTGAATAATCAGATCTTTGATATTCTTTATCGCCATGATATATAATCCTTTAGTATCTCAGTTTTAACTATTTGGTTAATTTATAGCGGCTTCCGGATTCTGTCAATGTTTTTCAGATGTCTGTTATCTTGCCCTTCTCTTGCCAATCCTTCCCCTATTGCAAACCCTCACTTAAAACTTCAAATTGCGCTCACTTGGACAATTGATGCTATCACATTGTTGAAAAATACGATATGGTTAGACACATCTGCTTTGTT
>PHBP01000010.1:48210-141380 GCA_002842035.1 Candidatus Cloacimonetes bacterium HGW-Cloacimonetes-2
TTGCGCCATATATACAATACAATGATCTTAAAGAAATTAGCATATTTCAAACGCCCTAATCGTCTGGTTCATCATCTTTTGGACTTGGACATTTGAAGTTTTGGTGATGAAATTTGAAGTATTCAGTGAGGGTTTATAATCGCAGTATATCATCTTGCGAGCTACTCATACCGCGTACTTGCGACTATCTCTTGACAAAATATGCGCCTCTTTATTATGAGCATATGATCATAAAGATAAGAGGAGTCAACAATGAAGATAGCTATCGCAAGCGACGATCGCATCAATATCTGCCCGCATTTTGGCAGAGCCACAGGATTTGAAATAGCCGAGATCGAGGATGATAAAATCATCACCCGCGAGTTTCGCCCGAACGATTTTACCGGCCACGCCCGTGACGATCACGATGCATCCCACGAAGACAAGCACGCCATCATCGTAAATGCGTTGAAGGATTGCAAGGCTGTAATCGCAAACGGGATGGGTCTGAGGATTCAAAACGATTTGAGAGCAGCCGGGATCGAGGCTTTCCTTACCGACGAGACAGTCGTGGAAGCTGCTATAGACAAATATATCAAAGGCTCTCTGGATAACAATCCCGAGCGCGGATGCAGCCACTGAGGCAGCTATGCCACGCCCCAAAAACCTGCGTCATCTGGCTGAACTCCCCATTGTAAAGGGATTTCGTCCCATTTGGCTGCGCCCCAATCTAAGAGAAGCTGTTAAGCTCTCACTGGAAGAATACGAAGTGATTCGTTTGATCGATTATGAGGGGCAGATCCACGAGCAAGCAGCGATATCGATGCAGGTATCGCGCCCCACGATCACCCGTATCTATGAGGAGGCCCGGCGTAAGCTCAGTACAGCCCTGGTGGAAGGTCGCAGTCTGCTGATCGAAGGCGGTCAGGTAAAATTTGCCGATTCACACTACTATTGCGAGGATTGCCATTCCAAGAGCAGTATAGATGACCCCGGCGATACACCACATTGCCCATATTGCGGTTCAACGCGGATAATCAGCTTGAATGATTGCTTTCAGCGGGGATGCCACAAATGCCGTAGGTGCCATACACCAAGAAAACGAAACAAGGATACATAAATGGACGAAAAAGAACTCAAGGAACAAACACTAAAAGACAATCTTGCCAGGATCAAGCACCGCGTAGTGGTGATGAGTGGCAAAGGCGGGGTTGGGAAGAGCTTTATCGCCGTCAACCTGGCTTATGCTCTGGCGATGCAGGGGAAGAAAGTAGGGCTGCTGGATGCCGATGTGCACGGCCCTTCTCTGGCAAAGATGACCGGCACTGAAGGGATGGAGATTCCCGTTACAGCCTCCGGTATGCCCGGCCCGATAAAAGTTCTCTCCAATCTCAGCGTATTGAGCGTTGCCTCTCTCTTGGGAGATCCGGATGCTGCGCTGATTTGGAGAGGACCGCTCAAGATGGCTTTGATCAAGCAGTTCTTTACCGATTTCGATTGGGAAGAGCTGGATTATCTGATCGTGGATTGCCCTCCGGGCACAGGTGACGAACCACTCTCCGTATTTCAGACTCTAGAACATACGGATGGTACAGTAATCGTTACCACTCCTCAGGATGTGGCACTCCTGGACGTATCCCGCAGCATAACTTTCGCAGAAAAGATGAATGTGCAAGTACTCGGCATAGTAGAGAATATGAAGCACTTCGTCTGCCCTCATTGCGGAGATTCAACCGACGTCTTTCCCGGTGATAAAATCGGTGAACTGCTGGTAGAGCGCGAGCTCGACCTCCTGGCAGAGCTGGATCTCGATCCCAATATCGTAAAATCCGCCGATGAAGGCAAGCCTTATGTCTATTTCTACAACAAGCTGCCCAATGCCGACAAGCTTGCTAAGATGGCTGCACGCGTTGCAGAGCTTGTAGAGACAAAGTAAGCCATTACTCTATAACAGTACTCTATTTCGGGGCTGCAGGCTCGGAGCTGCAGTCCCGGGGAGATATATCAGATTACCCTCAGCTCCGGTTAAGGCACTCACCTGCCCCAGCCGGGGTGAGGGTCTTTTCTAAACTGGGGATTGGTCTTTTGCTCTACGGTGTGTTTATTATTCAGGAGTGGAATTCCGCTTTGCCTTATCTCTATCTCGAATAGAAAAGCTATAATCAGAATTTGCATAAATCGTAAAGATGATGAATATAATTCTTGACACTATCCGCAAGCTTGTTTATTTTCATCTCAGACATGGGTTTGCCTGCAAGTAATGACTGGCTGTTACTGCCGGCGCAGGTCGCGGGCCAAATCCTGGGGAGGTTTTTATGACAAAGAAACAGGTGATGACGATTCTGTGTTTCTGCCTTGTTTTATCAATTTGGGCTATGCCAACGCAAAAGGACTTGGATGCGTTTAGGCCGGAACAGGCGCAGAGATATAATCCCCCACCCCGGTTTTATCACGATTATAGTTTCAGCATCTATCCTATGCAGGTCTTTAGGACATACTACGACTATATGATTGGCAGTTTCAACGGCAGCCCTCTGCAACTGCTCTCCACCGACACCGGTACATCCTATATGATGACCTTTCACGGCTCCCGACAGGCCAATGCCAATAGAAGAGCATTCTATGCCTATATCGAAAATGGAGAACCGAGTAACAGCAACGAGATCACAGAAATCTACACCAATGAAGGTTTTCCCAGCCTCACCGTCGATCCAATCCTGAATGTACCGCTCTACGCCTTTCAGGGGAATTGCGATGTGGACAGCTCCCTTGAAATACAATTTGTCGCTGATGCCTTTATTGCCGGATTTTCAGGCTTGTTCAATTATTACGATATCTTGATTAACAACCCTCTTTCGATTGTCAGCGGATCGACTACCACGACGGACAACGTGTTCCTGTGGCCGGTCGTAACAACCGGCCCTTCACCTGTAATGGGTCATCGCAGAGCCTATGTGCTTTGCACTAATGCCACCGGACATGGCGCTGCCCCCGGGGGAAATCCTATCATCGCTATGACGGATTTTGAATATGAGGATATTTTGACGGGGACTAATCTGGTTTGGAGCTATGTTACTGTGCCGGAACTGAATGTATGGAATATCGATCCTTCTCCGATCCGACGCCCCTACCTGACCATCCTGGCGGACAACGCCGGCAATATATTTCTCTGCGGGTATCACGAGACAACGCTGGGAGATAATCGTACCAGCGAGATAGATATCTTTAAATGTGCCAATTATGGTGTAGGTACTTGGACACGCAGCAGCAATCCCTGCAATCTGGCTTCTTGGAATCCTCCCTCCGCTTTGGGAAGCAGTATCGGTTATTTCACGGATGACGGGATCCCTTATGATGATTCGGAGCTTTACTGGAGCCTGAAAAACTCATCCCATTTCAATGCTGTGCAAGATGCAAACGGTAAAATCCACATTCCCGGTTTGTGGGCTCTCTGTAATAGCGATGGAGATTATTACCCGGCATTACAATTTGTAAAAGACATTGTAGTGGATCCCTACACCAATCAATTTACTGTAAGGGATATCTCTCCTCAGAAACACCCGGATGATCAGTTCAACGCCAACATGCAGCCTTGGGATCAGGTCTATCCCTTTGGGCAGGTTGATTACTGGGTGGATGAAGTAAACCATTCCATTCCCGGCATGCTTACAGCCTGGAACTTCCCCTATCACGATGCAACTGCCCACGATGGCTCTATGATGTACCATTACAATAACATCAAGCTCTCGATCAACAAGGAGCAAAACCTAATGGCTGCCGTATGGCAAAACTGCACTCGGGCATGGATAGGGATGACGCCTTGGATCAATACTCCCGAGATACATATCGCACTCTCTCCGGATAATGGTGTTTCCTGGAGCGAGCCTATCATTCTAAACAATATCGATAATCCTCAATTGGCAAATATCAAGCCGATGTGGGTCTATCCCGCGAACACGATCAAGTATGTCGGGATGCAGGGTAATCGAAAGGTTGGGAAACTGGGCTTGATGTTTTTGGATGATTATACTTGGGGATCTCAAGCCATCAGCCCGCCCGTTCATAATAATATCGATGGTGGACGAGTGATGTTCACAGAGCTGGAGATAGTATTCCCATATAATGGCACGAATATTGATCCCTTTGGGAATCCTCAGGGTACGCCCAATATGGTAATCAATGCGGAAATCCGCATAAACAACTTTCCAGCAAGCCCCGGTGATATAATTGGAGCCTTTGCAATGGTTGGCGGACAGGAACAACTACGCGGCAAAGCTACAGTCGTTTCCTTGGGATTGAACGATGAGATTACCGCTTGTGTGCTTCCGGTATCTGTTGTGGCAGATGGTGAACAGCTTCATCTTAAGTACTGGAGCGATGAGTACAACATGGTAGCAAACTGCTCTCAAACTCTTACCGGAGAGATAGATGGAGCTATCGGAACGTGGCCCTCTAATCTGCTGATAATCAATTTCGATTCAACCGGCGCCGTGGATGCACCGAACTTTTTCCCTCCTCCGGCCACTTATAGTGCAGCTCAGAACGTAACACTCTCGTGCAGTACTGCCGGCGCAATAATACGGTATACTACGGATGGAACAGAACCCACACTGCAATCGACCATATACAACACACCTATCCATATTGGCAATTACAGCAACGTTACCATAAAGGCAGTCGCACATTTCAATCATTTCGTTAGCGAGACCAGCGTAGCGACCTATACAATCACCGGAGCACTGCCGACACCCGTCTTTTCTCCTTCCCCCGGGGTCTATACAAGCGCTCAGGCCATACAGATATTCTGCAGTGTTCCGGAGGCTTTGATCCGTTATACCATAAACGGGGATAATCCCCATATCAATTCGCCTGTCTATACAGGACCAATCCATCTTCCGGAGCAATCAGCCACTACTATCAGAGCCAAGGCTTTTGCAACGAACTGGAATCCAAGTGCTGTCGCGATTGGGAACTATACGATCAACGGGACACTTCCCGGGCTGGAGATCAATCCACCCTCCGGAGATTATTCTCATCCCTTAGTGCTTACAATTAGCTGCCCGGCTCCGGGTGTCGAGATCCATTATTGTACCAATGGCGATGTGCCGGATTGGGATTCCCCGCATTATGTGGGACCGTTGCAAATTGATCAAAGCACGACTATCAGGGCCAGAGCTTTGAAAGAAGGATGGAATCCGGGTCCTGTGCTGACCGCTGCCTATAACATAGCGGTGGAAAATGAACCGGAAGAAGCGGCTCCGGCATTCACGGGGATACATTCGCTGTATCCCAATCCCTTTGGGGATCAGCTCTTCATCCGCCTCGGAATCAAGGATACGGACCAAGCTTATTCAATTAGTGTTTATAATATCCGGGGAGAGCAGGTGTACAGGAATAGCGGCAGAGCAGGCGGATTTGTTGATCTTAGCTGGGATGGCAGAGATGCCGGAGGAATGAAACTGGCAGCAGGATTGTACCTGGTGAGGTTCCAGAGCGGAGCAATCAGCCAGACGCGCAAGCTTGTCCGATATTGATTGATTAGCGTACCGCGTAAAGCCTGCCCGTTATTGTGCCGGCAAGCAAGCCAAGGGTATTCTATACTTGATGATTCTGCCTTTGCCGGCCGGGATTCATTCAGATTATCACGGCTTTTGTATTTATCAGAACAGGTAGGAGCGCTCCGGGCTTGACAAAAATCCAGTTACTTAAATAATTGCCTGTTCAGAAAATGCGAAGGAGTAACGAATGACAAATACATATATTATCAAGTGCGGCACCATCCTCACCTTCGATCCAATGGATCCGGTCAGGCATCATGAGTGCATATTGGTAGAGGGCGGCAGGATCATCCAGATTGCCCCCGAAGCAGAATTCTCGTTGATCGAATGCGAGCGGATCGACGCTACCGACAAGGTCGTGATGCCGGGCTTGATCAATAGCCATCATCACTTTTATTCCAGCTTGGTAACCGGGCTGGGCAAGGCGGCTCCTTCCGCGGATTTCAATGAAGTATTGCAGAATCTCTGGTGGCGCTTGGATAAGAAGCTTTTGGCGGAGGATAATTATATCAGCGCGATGGTCTCGATCCTTACAGCTATCCGCAAAGGCACGACCACGATTATCGATCATCACGCCTCGCCTTTTGCCATCACAGGTTCGCTTTCCCAGATTGCCAAAGCAGTTACAGAAACCGGTATTCGCGCTTCCCTTGCCTATGAAGTATCGGATCGGGACGGGGAAGCCAAATGTGCGGAAGGTATTGCCGAAAATGCAGATTGGATCAGGACTTGCCATATGCAGGGAGGCAATCAGTTACGCGGGCTTTTTGGGATGCACGCTGCCTTTACATTGGGCGACAAGACTCTGGATACGGTTGCGACGCTGGTGCAGGAACTGGGCTGTGGTACCCATATTCACGCTGCGGAAGCTGATTCGGACGAGCAGTATAACCTCAAGCATTACGGCCTGAGGGTGGCGCACCGCTTGGACAGCTTTGGCCTGATCAATCCGCTGAGTATCCTGGCGCATGGCGTCTATCTGGATGATGATGAGCTGGAGCTTATCGGCAATCGTGGTGCAGCAATCGTGACCAATCCCCAGAGCAATCTGAATAATGCGGTGGGGATCGCCAATCTGGTCAATATGCAGGAGCGCGGGATCTGTATCGGGCTTGGCACCGATGCGATGACGGTCAATATGCTGGAAGAACTCAGAGTGGCGATGTGGGCTCAGCATCTGAGGCAGGCAAATCCGACTGCTGCCTTTATGGAAGTGGCTTCGACCCTGCTCTTTAACAATCCTGCCATAGCCCAGAAATACTGGGGCGAAGGGCACGGGCAATTGGTGCAGGGAGCCGCGGCAGATCTTATCTTCGTAGATTATGATCCGCATACACCGCTCAATAACGAGACCTGGATCGGCCACGTGATCTATGGCATCTCTCAGGCGGCTGTGGATAGCACCATTGTGGGCGGTAAGTTCCTGATGTGGAATCGCGAGTTGCTGCTCGATATCGATGAAGCTGAGATCAAAGCCAAGAGCCGCGAACTGGCGGGCAAGCTCTGGGAACGCTTTTAAAGATAAGGAGAAAAAATGATAAAGAAGATTTATGAGCTGGCAAAACAGTATGAGGCGGAGACTGCACGCTTTCTGATGGATATGATCCGCATTCCCGCCTTTTCCACCAAGGAAAAGGACGTCTGCCTTTGCATCAAGGCCGAGATGGAAAAGCAGGGCTTTGACGAAGTAAAGATAGACGGATTGGGCAATGTGATCGGCAGGATCGGAAGCGGTCCTCGCGTGATCGCCTTTGATGCCCACATCGATACGGTCTATCCCGGCGATCTTTCGCTCTGGGATTTTGATCCCTTTGATGCTCATATCAAGGATGGCAAGGTCTGGGGCAGAGGCAGCGTTGATCAGGAAGGCGGAATGGCATCAATGGTCACAGCCGGACGCATCATCAAGGAGCTTGGGCTCGACAAGGATTTTACCATCTACTTTACCGGAACCGTGATGGAAGAAGATTGTGACGGCCTTTGCTGGCAGTATATCATCAACGAGGAAAAGATCAGGCCGGAACTGGTAGTGATCACCGAGCCTACGAATATGAATATCTACCGGGGACATCGCGGCAGAATGGAGATGCAGGTGCACGTGAAGGGGCTTTCCTGCCACGGATCGGCTCCGGAGCGCGGAGACAATGCGATCTATAAGATCAGCCGGATTGCTCTGGAGATAGAGAAACTGCACGAACGCCTGATCACCGATCCCTTCCTTGGCAAGGGCAGTGTCTGCGTAACCGAAGTGTACTTTACAGGACCCTCTCAATGTGCTGTACCGGATAGTGCCCGCATTCATCTGGACCGCAGGCTTACCTGGGGCGAGACCAAGGAATCCGCGATCGCGGAAGTGGCGGAAGCTTGCAGACTTGCAGGTGTGGCTGATGCCAGGATCGAGGTACTCACCTATGCTGAAGAGGCTTATACTGGCTTGGTCTATCCCACCGAAAAGTATTATCCCACCTGGGTAACTCCCGAGGATCACTATGGTGTGGTCGCTGGGGTCAAAGCATACAAGGAACTCTTTGGCAAGGATGCTCTGGTCGATAAATGGACTTTCAGCACCAATGGAGTGGCGATTGCCGGAATGCACAAGATCCCCTGTATAGGCTTGGGACCGGGTAATGAGATTTACGCACATGCTCCCAATGAAGCTTGTCCGATTGAGCATCTCAGCGGCGCTGCAGCCTTTTATGCCGGCTTGATATTTGAGCTGGCAAATTGAGCGGAGCGGGAGATTGAAGCGTTTTACTTACTTCAAACAGTGGCAATGCACCACATGCGGCAGGAAATATGCCCGGGATGAGGTAACTTACCTCTGTCCGACCTGCAGCATAGATTACCGTCCCGGAATGCCCCTGACGGGGGTTTTGGAGGCGGTCTTCCATTATGAGGAGATCAGCCGGGTGCTGGCTCAGAAAGGTAGGCAAAACTACAGCCTGAGAGATTTCTGTATGGTCTTTTCTGCGCTCGAGGCAAGGGACTATCCGCCTCTGCCAGTCGGCAATACACCCTTTTACAAGGTGGAAAGTCTGAACCTCTGGATCAAAAATGACGCGCTCAATCCCAGCGCCTCCTTCAAAGACAGGGCGTCACAGCTTATGGTGGCCGAGGCAAAGAGGCTGGGAATTGGTGAAATTGCCTGTGCTTCCACCGGAAATGCAGCTTCATCACTGGCTGCGCTTTGTGCCTCGGCAGGGATCAAGGCGGTGATCTTTTGTCCCGAAAATGCCCCTGCTGCCAAGCTGGCTCAGGTAAAAGCGCATGGAGCGGAGCTGCACCTGGTGACAGGAAGCTATGATGATGCCTTCAAAGCAGCAATGGAATACTCCGCATCTCACGAGTGCTTAAACCGCAATACTGCCTATCATCCGCTCACCATCGAGGGTAAAAAGAGCGCAGGCTTGGAGATATATCACCAAAATGGCTGCAAGAGTCCGGATTGGATCATTATCCCGGTTGGGGACGGAGTAATCCTGGCAGGAATACACAAGGCCTTTATCGATCTCAAGCGCAGCGGTCAATTGGTAAAACTGCCGCGGTTGCTGGCGGTGCAGGCAGAAAGCTCCGATGCTATTACAAGCTATTGGGAGAAGGGTGAGTATCAAGATGCTGCCTCTCCTGAGACCATTGCTGATTCGATCAGTGTTAAAACTCCTTCCAATGCGCATTGGGCGGTAAGAGCCATCAAGGAGACCAATGGTGCCGCAATCCGGGTGAGTGATGATGAGATCAATCAAGCCAGGCTGGATCTGGCACGCAAGACAGGCGTCTTTGCCGAGCCTTCTTCAACAGCGACCCTGGCAGGACTATACAAAGCCAAAGAAAGCGGTTTGATACGGGATAACGAGCAGGTGGTGCTATTGATCACCGGGCACGGACTCAAGGATATAGCCGGGTTTTGATGCAAGAGATTAGCTTCTACGACTTTCATGTGCATGTAGGTGAACGCATTGCAGGATATGTCCTGAGGGATGGCTTTGCCGATCTGGCAAGGATTCCTGGCTTGAAGGGAGTGGGGGTTTTTGTTACGGAAGAGCCGGGTTATAGCTTAAAAGAAAAGCTGCAGGATATGCGAAAGGATGCTCTGCAGAGCTTTCCGGGGGAAATCCTCTGGCATCTGACACCGGTGCAGACGGAAGTGGGGGAACTAATACCCCTCCTTTCCGAAGATACCGATCTGAAGTTTTACACTACTTACAAAGATGCGGGGCTTTATCGTTCTTACAAAGAACTGGAGCGCTGGATGCAGGAGCTGAGTGATCTTAAGCCCAGAATGCTGGTGCATTGTGAAGACAACGAAACTATCGAGACTTACTCTGCTAAAGTGCCTTTCCACAAGCCTCACGACCACTGTCTGCGCCATCCTGAACTGGCGGAGAACATAGCAGTCGAGAAGCTGCTCGATCTGGCCGTAATGCATAATTATCCTGTGCATATCGTGCATGTATCTTCTCCCAGATCGGCTCAGCTCATCCATCAGGCCAAACATCACAATCCCTATATCACTTGTGAGACAGCTCCGCATTATCTGCTCCTGAATGAAGATCGACTAAAGGGAGAAAATGCCCATCGTTGGATCTGTTCTCCACCACTACGGAGCGAGAAGTCACGCGGGGAGCTGTTGGAACTGCTGCAGGATGGTTACTTTGATATTATCGCGACAGATCACTGCGCTTTTACGATGCAAGATAAGGATAGGTACAAGGATGAGCCTCAGAAGGTTCCTTGCGGGATTGCAGGGATCGGGACTATGAGGCAAAGTCTGATAGATGGCTTGGTTCAGACAGGAAAAATCAGTTTGGACTATCTAACGAGGCTGATACACGACAATCCGGCAATAATGATCAGGAGTAATCGATGAAGAAAGAGAAAGCTTTTCGCAATGATGCAATCGCCAAAGTAACTGGCATTGCCAAATATACAGATGATTACACTATGCCGGATATGCTGCACGCAGCACCGGTCTATCCCAATTGCGCCAGTGCGCGGATCTTGAGTATAGATGCGGCTGATGCGCTTGCGCTTCCGGGTGTTGTGGCAGTATTCACTGCCAAGGATATCCCCGGCTCGGTGAAGTTTGGACAGATTATCCGGGATTATCCTACGATGGCTGATGAGATCGTAAGGACCACAGGTGATGTATTGGCACTGGTTGTGGCTGAAAGCAGAAAGCTGGCAATCCGGGCAGCGGGCTTGGTAAAGGTCGAGCTCCAGATGCACAAAGCTCTGCTTGATCCCGAGGAAGCGCTCCAGGATGGAGCCCCTCTGATAAATCCGGAACATGGCTCTAATATCTGCAATGTCCATCACGTACGTACCGGCGACATCCAAAAGGGAGAAGAGGAATCCGATCTGATTCTGGAAGAGACTTTCACCACCAGCAGGATCGAGCATGCCTATCTGGAGCCGGAATCCTCTCTTTGTCACCTTCGTCCCGATGGCGTGATGGAAGTGATTGGCTCCATGCAGCATCCTTTTTCCACGAGACGCTTTGTGGCGTCCACCCTGGGGCTGCCGCTTGCTGATGTTGAAGTAAAGACCGTTCCGATGGGCGGAGGCTTTGGCGGCAAAGATGATACCGCTGCGCTGGTCTGTGCCAGGGCTGCTCTGTGTGCATATCTTCTAAAGAGGCCGGTTAAGCTTACCTACACCCGTGAGTGGAGCATGCGGGAAAGCTACAAGCGTCATCCTTACAAGCTGCAGTATCGCATGGGACTCCGCAAGAATGGCGAGATCCGTTTTGTAAAGGTAAGGATGGTGGCTGATGGCGGGGCATATTGCTCTGTAACGCCTTGGGTCACCTGGCGTTCCACTGTGCAGTGCTGTGGTGCTTACCGCGTGCCCAATGTCCATTGCGACGTCTATGGAGTCTATACAAATAATCCTTTCAGCGGTGCTATGAGAGGTTTTGGCTCACCTCAGGTCAATTTTGCCATCGAACAACTGATCGAGATGGCGGGGGAGAAGCTGGGACTCAGTGAGCTGGAGATCCGCAAGGTCAATATGCTCAAACAAGGGGATAGTACTATCACCAGTCAGGTACTGGATACCCACGTGGTATCGCTCTCGCAGGTGATGGAGCGGGTCCTGAAAGAGATAGATTATGACAAGAAACGCAAGAACTGCAGCTATGGCAATCCCATCGCGGATGAGTGGTATGGCATCGGCTTTGCCATCAGTTACCGCGGGATGAGTCTGGGTGCGGAAGGAGTGGATTTTAATTCCGCCATCATCAATGTCCAGCCTGATGGCTCTGTCCTGATCGAGACAGGAGTCCACGAAAACGGTCAGGGCTCTGAAAGCGCAATGATCCTGATTGCGAGCGAGCAGCTTGGCATCCCTATTGAGCGCATCCGCTACCGAATGCCATCCACATCCAATATCCCGGATGGAGGAACAACGGTTGCCTCCCGGGGCACGATCCTGGGTGGAGGAGCAGTCGTAAAAGCTGCCGAACTGCTCAAGAAGATACTCGCTGAAGCTCTAGAGCAGGATGAGATTACGCTCAAGGATTCCTGGGTTTGCGATGCGCACGGCAAGAAGCTCAAGAGTTGGAACGATACGATCAAGCTGTGCTTTAGCAAGCAGATATACCCCTATGCTTTTGGCATCTTCCAGGCACCCCGGGTAAGCTGGGATGAAGCTACTGGGCAGGGTAATGCCTATTTTACCTGGGTCTATGCCTGCCAGGCAGTGGAGCTGAAGGTCGATCCCAAGACGATGAAGGTTACGCTCCTCAATATGGTCGCGGCTCACGATCTGGGCAAGGCGATCAATCCGGCTCTGGCTTTGGGGCAATTCTACGGAGGAATGGCTATGGGTACCGGATATGCTCTTTTCGAAGATCTCCCCGTGGAAGAGGGACTGGTGGTCCCAACCAATTTGCACACTTACAAAATAGCCCGTGCCACTGACCTACCAGAGATGAAGGGCATCATTATCGAACATCCCGATCCCACCACTCCCAGCGGAGCCAAGGGAATAGGCGAGCCTACCAATGAGCTGATGGCACCGGCGATTGCCAATGCCATCTACCGCGCCACCGGGATCAGATACAAAGACCAGCCTCTGAGGATAAAGAAATGAAGACTATTGTAAACGGACGAGAATATACTGTGGCAGAGCAGTCGCTCGATAAGAGCCTGGTCTACTGGTTGAGGGAAGATCTGGGTCTCACAGGCACCAAGATAGGCTGCGATATCGGAGTCTGCGGAACTTGCACCATCCTGCTGAATATGCAGGCTGTGAGAAGCTGCAAGCTAAAAGTAAAGGATGCCATCGACAAGGAGATTCTCACCATAGAAGGAGTACAAGCTCCGGATGGATCTCTGCACCCGATCCAACAGGCATTTATCGACCAAGGCGCCATCCAGTGCGGCTTTTGCACTCCCGGGATGGTTCTCTCTGCTTTGGCTCTCCTTAGCCGTAATCCCAATCCCAGCCGGATTGAGATTCGCAAAGCCATAAACGCCAATCTCTGCCGCTGTACCGGCTATCAACAGATCATCGATGCAGTGGAACAAGCTGCCCGTATGATGAAGACGCATTCAAATACTGACAAGTAAATGATTATAAAGAGGTAAGATATGAAAGTTGAAACAATGCTCAAAGAACTATCCGGTCTCAAGACTGATCTCTTTGGCAAGGACTTCCTGCTCACTTGGGAAAACAGCACGGACAATCTCAAAGCCGTGATGCTGGTGGCTGAGATCATGCAGGAACTGCACAAGGTCAAAAAGCCCTTCAAGATCTTTGACAGCGGTTTGGGAATAGCAATCTTCCGGGATAACAGCACCCGCACCCGCTTTAGCTACGCTTCTGCGGTCAATGCCCTGGGACTAGCCTTGTCCGAACTCGATGAAGTCAAGAGTCAGATCGCTCACGGCGAAACAGTTCGTGAGACTGCCGCGATGATCAGCTTCCTTACGGAAGCTATTGGTATCCGTGATGATATGTATCCCGGAGAGGGCCACAGCTATATGGTGGAAGTTGCTGATGCGGTTACAGAATCCTATCGCGAAGGCGTCCTGGCGCAGCGTCCCACCCTGGTCAATCTCCAGTGCGATCTGGATCACCCCACCCAAAGTCTGGCAGATCTGCTCAAGCTCAAGGACTATTTCGGCGGCCTGGATAACCTCAAAGGCAAGAAGATTGCCATGAGCTGGGCTTATTCACCTTCCTACGGCAAGCCACTTTCCGTGCCTCAGGGTGTGATCAACCTGATGACCCGCTTTGGTATGGAAGTAGTGCTCGCCCATCCCGAAGGCTATGATCTCCTGCCCGAGACGCTCGATACAGCCTCTAAGTTTGCTTTAGAGAGCGGCGGCAGCTTCCGCATTACTCACGATATGAAGGATGCCTTTGCCGGAGCTGATGTCGTCTATCCCAAGAGCTGGGCACCAATGGCTGTAATGCAGGAACGCACCCGTCTCTTGCGCGGAGGAGACAAGGAAGGGCTGAAGTCCTTGGAACAACAGTGCCTTGCCCAAAACGCCAGCCATATGGATTGGGAATGCACCGAAGAAATGATGGCTCTCACCAAAGATGGCAACGCTTTATATGAGCACTGCCTCCCTGCCGATATCTCCGGTGTTTCCTGTAAACAAGGCGAGGTCGCAGCCTCCGTCTTCGACCGCTACCGCCTGCATACATACCAGGAAGCGGGTTACAAACCCTTTGTCATCGCATCGATGATCTTCAATAGCAAAATAGCCGATCCAGCATCCAAGCTCCTTAGTTTTTTACAAGGAGTAAAGGAGTAAGGAGATTGACTCATACAGAGCTGGAACGCCTAATTTATAGAATTATCGGTGCTTGTATCGAGGTTCACAAGGCCTGGGGGCCCGGATTACTCGAGAAAGTCTATCACGATTGTCTATGCTATGAGTTGGATCTAAGAGGTTTGAACTATAAGAAGGAATTCACAATTCCCCTGATATATAAGGGACGCGTGTTCGATTCCACCCTAAGAGCAGACCTGCTTGTAGAAGATCACATAGTAGTAGAGGTAAAAGCTGTTAATGGGATCAATCCCGTCCATAAAGCACAGCTTATCAGCTACCTGAAGCTGGCAGGGAAACCATGTGGAATCCTGGTCAATTTTAATGAAGTACTGCTAACGGATGGGATTTCGAAGCTCTATCCCTCCGGACACCTGAAAAAGAATTGTACAGATAGTAAAGTGTAATGGGACTTACGATGAATCTCCTTACTCCTTTACTCCTTGTAAAATGGAGAATTACATGTCTAAGATAATGCCCAAGATAAACCCTGAGATTGCTCTCAAAAACGCCCGTCGATGCAAAGAGCGTGGCATCATACTGCCCACTTTTGCCCAGATGAAGAATCCCGCCCTGGTTCCGGATGTGATAAAGCATAAGCTCCAGCCTATCGGGCTCTGGGATATCAATCCCCTCAATCTCTTCAGGATCAACTGGAAAAATGACGTTGCCACCGGTCTCTTTGGTGATGTGAACTATCTGGAGATACCTTCCTCGATTACCGGAGTCAAAGCCCGTATCATCGGCTTGGTCGGCAAATACTTCCCGACCGGTGCCCACAAAGTTGGTGCTGCCTATGGTTGCCTGGCTCCCCGCCTGGTATCCGGTGAGTTTGATCCGGATTACCACAAAGCTGTCTGGCCTTCGACCGGCAATTACTGCCGCGGTGGCGCTTTCGATTGCGCCTTGCTGGATTGCCACTCTGTCGCTATCCTGCCCGAAGAGATGAGCTCCGAACGCTTTACCTGGCTCAAGAGCATCGGTGCCGAAGTGATTGCCACTCCCGGCTGCGAATCCAACGTCAAGGAGATCTATGACAAGTGCGCTGAGCTGCGTCCCGATCCTCAGTACCTTATCCTGAATCAGTTTGAGGAGTTCGGCAATCCCCTCTGGCATTACCATGTCACCGGAGATGCCATTTTGGACGTCTATAACAAAATCAAGACCTCAAAATCCCAGCTCCAGGGCTATGTCTCTGCCACCGGCAGTGCCGGAACCATCGCTGCGGGTGACTTCCTGCGCAAGCTGTTCCCGCATCTTACTGTCACCGCCAGCGAAGCTTACGAATGCCCCACTCTGCTGATGAATGGCTTTGGCGGTCACCGCATAGAAGGAATCGGCGATAAACACGTCCCCTGGGTGCACAATGTACGCAATACCGATGCTGTGGCAGCCATCCGTGATGAAGATTGCATGCGCAGCTTCAGGCTTTTCAACGAAGCTTCAGGTAAAGAGTTCCTAGCCTCGGAAGGTATTGCCCCGGAACTGATCGAGCGGCTGGAACTGCTCGGCATCTCTTCCATCGGCAATCTGCTCTCCGCAATCAAGCAAGCCAAGTACTTTGAGCTGGATGAAAACGATGTGATCTTCACCTGCTTCACCGATTCCGCCGAGATGTACAGCTCTCGCCTGGTCGAGCTCAATGCCGCCAAAGGTCTTTATACGCGAGATCAGGCAGCCCGAGATTTTGAAGCATGCCTGATGGCTCAGAGCTATGACAACTTCCAAGAGCTGAACTACCGCGATCGCAAACGCGTTCACAACCTCAAGTATTATACCTGGGTGGAACAGCAGGGCAAGACTTACGAAGAAATCCTGGCGCAGTGGGAGCCCGAATATTGGCACGAGATCTTTGAAGAAAGCGTCGATGCTCTCGATAAAGCCATCGAGGAATTCAATTCCCTCGCATAAGTATCTTGCTTATAGATGAGCATTTGCGTCATCATCCCCGCCTCCGGCAAAGGTATCCGCTACGGGATGCCCAAAGCCGATGCTTTGCTGGAGAGCGGGCTTAGTTTTTCCCAAGCCATCATCAGTACCTGCCATGCTGCCGGACTAAACGAGATAGAGCTTATCCGTGAGGCTGATTGCCTCGAAATGCTCGCTGGGATCCGCCTTGGGATAGAGCGCAGGCCGGGCTACAGGCACTACCTTATCTTCCCGGTCGATCATCCCTTCGTACTGCCTCAAAGCCTTGTCACTATCTGTAGCACAGCAAGCATACACCCCGGCAAGATCATCCGCCCCTGTTACTTGGGTAAGCCGGGGCATCCGATCCTCATCCCTTATTCGCTCAATCTGAATGTCGATTCTCCTTGCGGTTTGGCAGGTATCATCCGGGAAAGCGGGATGACTATTATTGACATCCCGGTAGATGATCCCGGTATTCTGCGGAATCTAAACCACCCCGGAGACTAACTTAGCTCTCTTCAGGCTCATCATCAATACTATCCAGGGAAACGAATCCCAGCTCATCAACGCTCTCGGTGTAGCTGATCTCCTGCACGTTCTTTAGCTTGCGTTCGATATGCCTGGTGCGGTCTGAGGCATCATCCAGGCTCTTGTGAGCTTCTTCCAGCTTCTTCTTGGTCTTGTCCAGATATCCGCCAAACTTTGAGAATTCCGTCTTAACCGCTCCCAAAATACGCCAGACCTCGCTCGATCTCTTTTCAATTGCCAGGCTGCGGAAGCCCAATTGCAGGCTGTTCAGGATCGCTGCAAGGGTCGTTGGCCCCGTCAAAATCACGTGCATTTCACGCTGTATCGTCTCAAAAACTGCCGGATCTCTCAGAGCTTCGGCAAACAGCCCCTCTATCGGTAAAAAGAGCAGAGCAAAGTCTGTGGTAGCGGGAGGATTGATGTATTTATCCCGAATATCCCGAGCGGAGCTCTTTATCCTGATAATCAAAGCCTTGCGATACTGCTCGATGGCAGCGGGATTGCCGCTCTCATAAGCTTGCACCAGATTGTGGTAATCTTCCAGCGGAAACTTTGAATCTATCGGCAAATAGACCGTTCCTTCACCTTCATCCTTACCCGGTAGCTTGATCGCAAACTCCACCACCTCAGGACTTCTGGGGCGCGGTTTGTAGAGCTTTTCATATTGCTCCGGACTAAGCAATTGGGAGATGATTTTTTCGAGCTGAAGTTCGCCCATTGCACCGCGAGTGCTCACATTGGAGAGCACTTTCTTCAGATCGCCCACGTCGGTAGCCAGCACCTTCATCTCACCCAAGCCTTTATGAACCTGTTCCAGCCGCTCGCTTACCTGCCTGAAGCTTTCTCCCAGCCTGCTTTCCAGCGTCTGTTGCAGCTTCTCGTCCACTGTATGCCGCATCTCTTCCAGTTTCTTCTCGTTGTTATCGCGAATACGCTGCATCTGATCCTGCATTCCGCTATTCAGATCGTTCATTCTGCGGGATAGCGATTCAGATAGACTTTCCAGAGTCAGCCGGATTTCCTCGCGGTTACCTGCCGTCATTGCCATCAGTTCGGTTCGCAGCTTGTGAAATTCATCCCGCAGGGCTTTATCGGAATTTTCCTGCTGGATCAATAGTCTTTGCATATCTTGCTTGAGCGCATCCGACGCCTCTTTATCCCTGTTTAGCCGGTTTATCAGCACTAATATCCAGACCAGTAATACTGATATCAAGATAAAAGAAAGAATGACCAATAGATCTGTCACGCTGCCCCCTTACTGCACCTTGCGAAACAGGAAGAAGATATAGCCCAAGAGGCTGATATCCTGATGCTCTTCGGGATTGACCACGATCGGCTGGTATTCATCGTTCAGGGATAAGAGGAAAATCAGCTTCTTGGCATAATCCAGCACCATCTTTTTCAAGGTGATGGAGCCATCCACGCGCACCGCGCAAATCTTGCCGGAAAGCTGGTTCCAGTCGTTGGAGGGGCGGATCAGGATTACATCGTTGTTGCGAATCTCAGGCTCCATACTCTGCCCATTTACCCTCAAACACATAAAGTCGTCAGTCACACCCTGGATCATACTGCGGCGGATCGAGATTACATCCAATACTCCTGCGGCGCTTTCCACAGGCGGGCCGGCAGCGATTTCGCCGGTAACAGGGATATCGATTACATCGGTATCGTCCAGATTGCTTTTGGCCTCTACGATTTCCTTGAGCTGACGGTTCAGCATTTCCTGCAACTGAGTAAGCTGTGCTTTGGCAGGTGGCTTGCGCACTTCCCCGGTATTCTCATACATATCTCCGCGTCCCGTGATCAACCAGTGTAAATTGATCCCGTAATTCTTTGATAAAAGCATCATTGTATCCAGGGATGGACGAATACGTCCGCTTTCCATCTGAGAGATAGCGGAGGGATTTACCCCCAGCTTGTCACTAAGGTCAATCTGGGAAAGTCCCAGTTCCTTGCGTAACTGCCTGAATCTTTCTCCGGTCATAAGGTCTCCTCTGCAAGTTTATTGACGAGCAAGACCAACCCTTACTCATCACTTACACTGAACAGTATAATCAGCCCCACTAATTATGTCAAGCAGAAATTAGATTAACTAACAAATTGTAAGCTACACTTAGGTGTGGGCTTCACCATTGCACAGATTCTGCGTGAATGTGTTCTGCTCAGTACGGGTTGGTCTCTATCCGCGCTTGCTTAATCCTCGTCTTCGCCTTTACCAACCCAAATTACCCGAATAATCATTACTATAGCTTACGATGCAGATTTCGCCGCCCTCTTGAAAACCAACATAGCAAATTCTGTTGTAAGGCAGGCGGATACGGTATTCTCCATTCTCCGAATCATATTCAGCGGCTTGCCCGTGAAATTCTTCCAGCACGGCCAGTATCTCGGTTCTCCAGTCAATCGGTTCTTTGGCAGTATATTGATAAAACCAAGTCTCTACGATATTCTCTCTGGATAGACTGATCTTGATCTCTTGGTCCCATTTTGGCTCAATTTTCTTGTATTGCAGGAAGTATTCGAAACCCTCGGAAACGCTGAAACCCTTGTCTGTCAAAATGCTGTGCACTTCTTCTTTGGAAAGACCGAAATTGATGGATAGCTGATCCGTTTGCGCCGTCAGGGCTGATCCCAGGATCAGTATCACAAATAGTACTATTATTTTATTCATAAATCGAAATCTCCTATGTTTTATATATACAATCTAAAGCGTATTTACTACCGGGCAAACGGGCATACCTGTTATCTTCTCCTGCGGACGTACAACAGCGCTCCCATCGCATTTGCCTTTGTGGAACCCACTGGCGGAGTAAACTCTGCCCATCATCTTCTCTTTACAATATCTTGACAATAATCAGGTATTTTGTTTTGCTTGATTTGATCGCAATCCTAAAGAGATAGTGTCCTCGGTGCAACTTTAGACGGTAGTCGCTACCACTGGCCGACCGTTGCATTGAGCCTCTGGAAGACACTTGCTCGGGAATAGCGACAGCGAGGAGAGATGAGACTGTATTGGAGATTGCTTTTGATGGTGATGCTGGTAAATATCGCAAGCAGCATCATTGCCACCAATCAGATGAACCTGATGACTACTATCTATGGTGAATTCAACGGAGATGAGTTTGGCGTAGCTATGGTCTCGATGGATTACAATGGAGATGGCTACGACGACTTGATTGTAATGTCAAAATACTGGAATGCTACGGGTGTCCTAGGGGCTTACTACCCAGGTAAGCTCTATTTCTACTGGGGTGGTCCAGATGGGCTTGGTAATACCCCAGGTTTTGTGATTGAAGGGCAATCGCACACACAATTTGCACACTGGATGTGTAATGCCGGAGATATGAACGGCGACGGGATAGAAGATCTGGCAATTACTTATAGCACTGATCTTGTTCAATATGGGACCTATAAGAGCATTGCCATTTTCCTTGGTAAGTCAACTCCTCAGTCTGCACCAGATTATGTATGCACTATTCCCTATACTCATGTCATTCCGACCTATCTGGGGGACGTAAATGGGGATGGGAAAAGCGATCTCGCCTTTATGGGATGGCACCTTTCGCATAGGTATTCGTATTTCACCTATGTCTGGACAGACCTGCAATCTGATCCTGTTCTTCTTTTAAATAGTGGTGTATATACTGTACCAATCTATCTGGGAGGAGTCGGCGACGTAAATGGTGATGGATTCGATGACGCTTATCTGGCATCACCATACAATCTAAGTACTTTTTGGTCAGAATTGCTTTTCGGCAACGCAAGTATGTCATTATCGGACAGTCTACTGCTAACACAATCATTTGTCGATGGCTTTCCACTAGTGTCTCCCCTGGGCGATATAAATAGTGATGGTTACGCAGATTTCATTGGTTATACTGTATGGCCGAATCACTATATTTGGTTTGGCTCTACAGTGCTGGATTCTATCCCTGATCTAACGCTCAGCCTAAACTCTTCGGATCATGATATGCATTCATTCGGAAGAGCGGACGACGGATATGCCGTGCACGGAGATCTAAACGGAGATGGTTATGACGATTTTGTTTGTAGTGACCCCCGCGCCAATGACTATAACGGCCAGGCCGGGCTGTGGCTGGGAGGTACCAATGTGAACGCAACAGTTGATCTGGTGTTTAATCCACCTATCGACTGGCAGTGGCACAATTTTGGACATGCCAAAGCCGTAGGTGATTTCAATGGTGATGGCTATGATGATCTTGCGTTATCTTGTCCACGCTGGATGGATGGCGGATTTCATGATACGGGAAGGATATACGTCTTTTCCGGAAATGCGCAACTCGCGGATACGACGGTTGCCAATGACGATCCTGTGGCTCCTCCGGTAAGCGTTGAGGATTGGAGGATAAATGTATATCCAAACCCCTGCTCCCGGTATGAGACTGAACTGAAGGTGGACTTACTTGGTTCTGCGTACGCAAAAGACGGCAGCTATACTTACAGGATCTATAATGTCCGGGGCCAGCTTCTAAAGCAAGAGGCTATCAGCATAACTGAGCTCAGAGATGGCAGTTTTAGAGTAAGCCTGGAGCACATTCCGACTGGCATTTACCTGATAACGATCAATAACGAAAGCCAAGTATTGATATCTAAGAAAGTTGCAATATACTGATCCTCAGAGCCGGTGTTCAGTACCAAAATCAACCCATTTCAATGGGTTTTCAGACTGGAGGCGGTGGTTTTAACCACCGTAATAAACCACTCATGATGCCATAATCAACCCATGTAAACGGGTTTTCAGACTGCGTGAGGATTTTTAATCCGAACTATCTGGCTGACAATCCCAATATAACCTGGGATACGCACAATACAAGGATTGAGCTTGCCCGTCGTGGGACTTGTCTTCGGATAAAAAACCTCACTCAGTCTATAGCAGACACCATGTTTACACTATCTTGCCGTCTTTAAGCTCGATCACGCGTCTTGCCCTTGTTGCAAGCTCCGGATTGTGCGTCACCAGCACGATAGTCTTGCCATAGTCCTGATTTAGAGAATAGAGGATTTCGGCAATTTCTGCGCTGCGCCTGCTATCAAGATTACCTGTGGGCTCATCTGCCAGGATTACTTTGGGATCGGTCACGATGGCGCGGGCAATTGCCACACGTTGCATCTCGCCGCCGGAAAGTTCTCCCGGCAAGTGTGAGAGTCTGTGCTCCAGCCCCATCTGTTTGGCTACCGTATGAATGGCGTCGGGATCAGGCTTTTGAGTCTTGAAGGCATAAGGGAGCAGGATGTTTTCTTTCACCGTAAGGGTCGGTATGAGGTAAAAGCTCTGGAAAATATAGCCAAAGATCCGGCTGCGCAGTCCGGTCAATTTCTTCTCCGGCATAGCTTTACTATTAGCAAAAACTTCCTGGTTATCGACTTGGAGCCTTCCGCCGCTGGGATTATCCAGACAGCCCAGGATATGGAGCAAAGAGGTCTTTCCGGAGCCTGAAGCGCCGACTATGGAGAGGAAATCACCTTGCTCTATGCTCAGATCCACTGAATCAACTGCGTGTATCTGTTCGGTTCCCCGCTGATAGGTCTTGCGTATGGCTTCTGCTGAGATAATCGTCATAATTCACCTTCGCTTTTCTTGATGGCTTCGATCGGCTTGATGCGAGCGGCTCTCCAGGCTGGATACAATCCGCTGACTACACCGATCCCGATGATGATACCGATGGATTTGAGCATCAGCATTCCATCGATATAGACTAGGGAACCCTTGGGAGAATAGGGCAGTAGATAGCGGATCAGGGATTCGGTGACCGCTGCCAGGCCATAAGCCATCGCTGCTCCCAGTAAACCACCGATCAGGCAGAGCACGACCGTCTCTGTCCAGATCAAACGGAAGATATGCCCGGCAGTTGCTCCCATCGATTTCATAATGCCGATTTCCTGATACCTTTCAAACACAGACATCAATATCGTATTGACCACACCCACCATTGCAATCAGAATGGCGATCAATGCGATAGACATCACCATCACACGAGCGGTGCCGACCAGATTTGATATGGTGCTTTTGACCTGCGCCATCGATACCACCTGTACATCCGGCAGTTCGTAGAGCTTGTCCTCAAAAGCTGTGACATCGACATCCTTACCCACCTGAATGCCTACGCTGGTAAGCTTGCCTTGCACTTCAAAGATCGATTGCAGCGCCAGATATGGCACAAAGATAGTGCCGTCATCCTGGGTGCCGCTGCGTTTTAGGATACCTACGATAGTAAGCTCCACATTCTTTTCCGGCACCAGGATCAGATCGCCTACCTCGCGTTGCTCCAGCTCCGCGGCTTCATAGCCGATCACAGCTTCCGTAGCTGTGGGATCGCTAAACCAGGTGCCTTTTTCAAACTGCAGATAAGATTTCATCTTGGGGAAGGTGGCAGGATCGACACCTGAATAGGCGACCACGGTGCCGTTTTCTCCCACCATCGGATCAAAGACTGCCTGCATCAGCATCGGCGTAAGGTTTTGAACTTCCGGCATACTCCTCAGGCTATCTATTACAGTATCCGGCATATATCGCAAGCCTGCTCCTCCCTGGAGCATCAGTGTTGCAGCTTCATAAGGACAACCTTTGGCAGTAAGTAGTACTTGAAAGCCGAGATTGTCTATATCATCGTCCAAAGAGCGCTCATATCCCTGATTAAAGCCCAGGAGGCTGATCAGTACCCAGGAAGAGATAGCGATGCCCAATAGGGTAAGAATACTGCGCAAACGCTTTCTCAAAAGGCTCTTGGAGGCTATTTTGGTTATTGATATCATTTTGTCTCCTCTATCTTAAAGTGAGCAGTGAACAGAAGGGGTGTCTTGTTACTCGTCACTGACTAAAATGCTTCATCAGGATCAGATTTTTCTTGATCCCTCTCATTATGGCTGCGAAGTCCGGATCATTGGCGACCGGATTTCGGATCGCGGCTACTTTTCCTGTGCCAGTGGCTCTTGCTACGTTCCAGCGATCAAAATCCTCCAGCTTGAGGCCTATGAATTGATTAGTAAAGCTTTCAGCGCGATAGAGCCGGTTGTTCCTCGAGCTGATTCTTTGCAGATAGAGCTTCTTGATAATGCCGTTATTATCGAGCGCCAGAAAGATCTGAATCCCGCCGGTGCGGCCCTTTTGGTTCACTCCGTGAATAACTCCGATCTTGCGGGTTCCGCTAAAGACATCGTAGATTGTATAGGGATTGTCGATGGTCTCGTAGAGCCCGCTGAATCTATCACCCAATCTATTTTCTATTGTATTTAGCAAAGCTCTGCCGCCTTCACGCTGTATGGAGCGATAGCTGGTCTTATAACCCGTCGATTCCGGAAAGAGCCTTCTGATGTCTCCATCCGGATCATTGAGGTCGCAACCGACTGCCGCAACCAGGGGCGTTAAAAGCAGGCACAGAGCTATGATTAGTAGCTGTTTCATCTTTTCTCCTAAAAGGAAAATCCTTTGTAGTAGTACAATTGAGCTATGATAGCGCCGGTATCCGACAGGTCGTCATAGCGATAAGCTGCTCTGAGGGTTAAATCCGGATTTAGCCTATATGTTGTTGCAAGAGAGATGGAATTACTACGCAGATCCGCAAGCTCGCGGCTGATGCCTTGCAACTCCAGTAAAGCCCTATCCTCGGGCAGGAAGTAATAGCCCAATCTCAGTAGTCCTGAATATGCAGGCTTATCGTGATATTCGCCCGCCAATAGATCTCCCTGCAGCTCGAGCTGACCGGTTTTCCAGCGGAAATCAGCGCCTCCCGCGATCAGATCGTGAGTGATGCCACTATGCATAGTGACATATCCCATAGTCTTTTGCACCTTGCCATAGGCAGCGGAGATCCCAAAGCTGAGATTATCAAGCTGGTATTCTCCGATTCCCATCCGGCTGCTTGCCAGATAGCTATCATTCAGATTCAGAGGCATTCCGGAGCCGGTGGTCAGAGAAGCGCTAAAACTGGGTTTACCCCTGTCAAAATTGACTCCCAGCCCCCAGTCACGATCGTAATTCATTGCGCTCATCGAATTGTCTTCGAGCAAAAGTGCGTGATTATCCATTAACTTGGGCAAACCCAGAGCTGGTTTGTTGTGCCCCAGCCACAGATCAAAGCTCCTGGTCTTGAAATTGACGAAGGCATTGTAGATCTGCAATTTGAGCTTGGAATCATAGTATTCATCATAGGCGAGCCTGCTTTGCAGGGATAGATAGCCCAGATCACGGCTCTGGCTGCCAAATCTGTATAGATAATCGAATCCTACGGATGGCTTTTGCATTGCATCGTGCTCGTGATGGGAATAGGGCAGGAACTCACCTGTCTCGGGAAGGTAGGATCCTACAGCCTGGATTTCTAAATAAAACAGGCTGCTTTGGGCACAAAGGGGTAAAATCGTTGCCGCTATGACAAGCGACAACATTACCAGCTTCTTGCCCAGCAAAAATGCCGGGGTGCTAATCATTTGTGCCTCTTTAGATATTCAGCCTGATATAGGCTTTACCCAGCGGACTATTGCCGCTATTTACCTTAATCTCGATCTCCCAATCTCCCAGCATCATAAAATTCACCGGGATGGCATAGCGATTGCTGCGATTGAGCTGCATCGGCTTATCTCCGGTATCGTGAGCGCCGCGCATCGAGGGCATATAGGCATTTGCGCTCAGCCTGAGATTGGTCACCGGCCTTCTGTTTTTGTCAAAAGCACGGATCAAAAGGATGCGGTTGCCAATGCGGGGAGTCTTATTCCATTCGTAGCTGATGTAGTAATTTTCATTTATCCAGTGCGCGGCTCCAGCACGCCCCATTATCTGGCTGCGTTCGGGCGGAGTATTGGGATTGCGGGCTTCCAGGCTCCCTGCACCGGAAGGGCAGGAACCGCAATGCTGTGCCAGAACCGGCAAAATCAGCATAGTGGCTATTATGATCAGTATAGATATCTTCATTGTAATCTCCTGTATTAGTTTTTGGTCATTCTGTCGATAGTTTTGCGGAGCTCAGCCAGCACATCCAACGAGCCGGATTGTATCTGCTCCAGAACGCAGGTATTGAGATGAGCTTCGAGCAGGGATTTGGAGACAGAGCCCAAAGCGCTCTTGATCGCAGAAATCTGGTTTATGATATCGTCGCAGTAAACATCCGATTCTATCATCTTCTGCACGCCCCTTACCTGTCCCTCGATCCTCTTTAATCTATTATTCAGCTTCTTCTTAAACTCATCATCGTGATGAGCTTTCTTGGGCTCCATCTTGCAATGATCCATTATCTCGTTACTCCTTTCATATACCCCTGGGGGGTATTTTTATAATAAGCAAGATCGGTGCCTATGCCAAGTATTTTTTTTGATTCCCCCTGATTTCTTTGGATCACCGGCAGATCACCAGCAGATCAAGAGCAAATCAAGTCGAACGTGGTTCGAGGTGATTTCGGCTTGATTTCGACTTGATATCGGTATGACTGTTAGGTAAGGATGGGGAATTGCTTAACTCAGTTTAAAGGATTCCTTAAAGACCAATAGCAGCTCATCCCAAGGGATTTGATCAGTCAGTCTGAGGTTGATAGTCCCAATTCTGGTTTTGATCTGGGGATTTCTCTCTCTGAATTGTGCTATTCCCGTTGTGTTTCCGGGATAGATGGAGACTCCGCCTTTCCAGTAACCGAGATAGATATATCCTTTGGAATTGAAATACTTAATCACCCCATAAGCCATTTTGGTGCTGATATCCGGGAGCAGTTCTTTCAGTTTGGCTACTACTTGCAGGTACAGGTCTCTGCGCTGATCAGTGGCACTATCTATATAATTCTGTATGTCGTTAATCATAATTACCTCTATTGCGACTATAAACTAGTCCTTATCCTGGCACTAGCAAACGAATATGGAGCATGCTGCTATATGTCGCCGGTAGTAACAGGCAACCTGGGACTATTTAAATCCTGCTTTGCGGGGGAGAGGCATTACGTTCGACTAATCATCCTGTAGTACATATTCAGGCTTGCATTCTTCGCAGGATGTTTACAACTTGGGAGCGGAGAAGTAACGGCAATAGAAAAACCCTTGACATCTGATTGAATGATAATAAAGGTGATGTAGGTGGGAAAGAGACAGAAAAGGAGTTTTGTATGAAGATGCCAGGCTTGCTTGTGATTGCATTGCTACTGATTGTAGGCAGTCTGAGTGGCGGAATAGCATTTGATCAGCCGGTCTCGGTGTTTGAAGCCGAACATTATGGGATTTCCCGAGAGATCAAACCGCTTCCCGGGGGCAATATGCTAGTGATGTTTACCAAGCATATCGAAGGTAGTGTAGTTTCCCATATTCAAGTGTTTTCTGCAGATTTTCTGCCTGTCTGGCAGACGGCTGTCCAAGTTCCCAATTTCTTGGATGCAATTGTTCATCCTGATGGAAAGATCACCGTGTTCAGGAAGTATTCTGCTATTAATGACGTCTTAGTCGTTACATTCAGTCCAACAGGAGAAATGATCGAGAATCTATCCGGGCTTCGCCTGTCTTGTAGCAATATATACAAGGCCAGATTTGCGGCTGATGGTACGGGTGGTTTTCACTTTCTGGCAAGCTTTTCCAACTTTGCAAGATACCAATATGTAAATGACCAGTGTGTCGTAGCGGGAAATGGAATCGAATTGGTACAGGGGAGCTATCAGATAACTGACTCATTTCACACTACATCGGATGGTGGCGTCTTGATTGCTCTTATTCGTAGTGGTGGCTTTACGGTCTATAAAATCGGAGCGAATCACCAGATATCCTGGTCCAGAGCTATCGATCATTCTGGTTCAATTATCAGTTTGAGACTTGCCAAGCGCAGCGATGGTTCTTCGTATGTTGCCTGGGATGACTATCGGCATCACTATGTCAATATGCTTAGTAGCACCGGGCAAAAGTTGTGGACAGAGGATTATACTCCTAGTGGCGTACCTTATTCAAAAATAGAAGGCTTGGGCGTAGATAATGCAGGTAATCTGATCTTGCACTATTTAGGCAGAATAAATCAATACTTAGATACGGGAAGCCACTGTTTGGAGGTGATAAGTAGTACAGCGGTTGTGGTGTATTCATATATCCCGGATTCTAATACCGAACCCGTTCCTCCAATGAAGATGCAGATCTTTCCAGTTAGTACAGGAGGTTGGTATGTACTCGCCACCAAGGATCAGGAAGCTGTAAGCCCGGCTCATTATATACAATGCTACGGCAGTTCCTATCAGCCCTGGCAAGATCCTGTTGTGTTCGGTAATTCAAATAGCATAAGTGTTTACGTAGTTCTCTATGGCGATGAACTCATTGTGAGCTACAATATTGAAAGTGCGGAAGAGACCAGTATATTGGTGCAAAGATTGGATACAAGCGGTAATCTTCTGTATCCTGGGAATGGACTTCCTGTGCTCTCCGGCTCAAATGGAAAGGCATCAAGTGTCAAAGCTCTGTCTCTAAGCAATGGCTCTGTATTTGTAGCTTGGATTGAAAGCCATCCAGCAGGTATAAGGAGTAGCAAGTATCAGATTGTTAGTACATCTGGAATCCCGTGTTTACAAACACCTCAGACAATATGGCCACAAGACGCTGAAAATGTAACTCTCTTTGAAACTAACACAACGAATGTTCTGGTTGTATGGGATGCACTTCCAGGATCAGGGTGGCGCTCCTATGCGCAATTGATCAGCCCAAGTGGAGATATTCTCTGGGAACCGGGCGGCAGATTGTTGCTACAAGATAATTCGGATCATTATTACAGCTATTGGAACAACTCTCTGTATGTAGCAACAGAGAGCTCAGACGGTCTCCGCGTACACCGCTTTGATTCCGGATATCAGATCTGGGGTCCGGAAGGTGTTCTGGTAGCAGCCCTCAATCCGAACTATAATCAATGGAGGTTTCAAGTAACTGTTTTTACTGGAAACCAGGTTTGCTGGTATCAGGGTGATGGTGATACTATAGATATGGCTTTTACTAATTTCTTCTTCGAAGATGGTTCTGTTCTATATCCTCCTGATAACGCTGTTCAAGCCTATACAAGCCTGCCTGATCCCTATGTGGGAGCGTACATATCCGGTGTTTTTAATTTTGGTAACGAAATGTACTATAAAATGCTCTATGAATATTGGGAGTGGGCTGTTTATGGTCATAGCGACCCGGGCCAATGGGTTCTCAAGTTCTCTACGTTTGTTCAAAAGGTCAATCTTGATGGCAGTCCGTTGGGTCCGGCTATAGCTGTTAATAATTTGTACGCGATAGACAACGGTAAGTGCTATCTGGAGGGAACAAGCGAATACAGAATCCGTATAAAACCTTTGAATGGAGGGGATGAACAGGATGTTCTGATGCCATGGCCGGTAGATAAAATCATCGGTCTGCAAGATCAGAATGTACTCGTCAATGGCATTACTGCAAGCAATAACTGGCACTATGCCATGATAAATGGGGAAGGATCTCTTGAGTATTGGGATGATTCGGTTATTACAACAATGAATATTATAAGGACTTGTGTATCCGGGCAGAGAGTATGGTATGTGGTAAGCTCAAAGGCTTCGTATGAATTCACGACGGGGCTATATGTGCAGAAAGTGAATCTAAGCAGTACAGGAAGCGATGATCCTGTGATAGCTCCGGCAGTCCCTATAAGTCTGACGAACTATCCCAATCCATTTAGAGATCAAACACAGGTTTGCGTGAAGCTGGAAGATGCTGCTCCTCTTACCCTTAAGATATATAATATCCGTGGACAATTGGTGCGGACGATCAGGCAGGAAGAGGCTATTAGAGGAGATAACTACTTTATCTGGGATGGAAAAGACTCTTCCAATCGCAACTGCGCTACGGGAGTCTATTACCTCAGAGCAGAGACTGCCAGTTCTAACGCTATTCTCAGGACTTTGAGGATCAAGTAAAGCTTCTGTAGTGCTGGCAGTGGGGTGGGCTCTACCATCACCATAAGTTTGCATAGAAAAAGGCTGAACCCGATGGATTCAGCCTTTGTTGTAACTGTGTTTATTTACGATAGTTGTTTGATTGCTGCTTTGCCGGGGAAATAGGCGGCACAGCCGAGTTCTTCCTCGATGCGGAGCAGTTGGTTGTATTTGGCAATACGTTCGCTTCTGGAGATCGAGCCGGTCTTGATTTGGCCGGTATTGAGGGCAACAGCCAGATCAGCGATGAAGGTATCGCAGGTTTCACCGGAGCGATGGGATACCACAGAAGTCCAGCCGGCTTTGTGAGCCGTATTGATGGCTTCGATGGTTTCCGAGACGGTTCCGATCTGGTTGAGCTTGATCAATACGGAGTTTGCAGCGTTCTCCTGGATCGCTCTGCGGATGCGCTCGGGGTTGGTAACCAGCAGGTCGTCGCCAACAATCTGGATGCGCTTGCCGAGACGCTGGTTCATCACTTTCCAGCCGTCCCAGTCGTTCTCATCCAGGCCGTCTTCGATTGAGCAGATCGGATAGCGATTGACCAGATCTTCGTAATAATCGATGATCTGAGCGCTATTGAGCTTTTTGCCATCGATACTGTATCCGCCTTCGCTATAGAAACTGGAAGCAGCGGCATCAAGTGCGATAAAGATATCGCTGCCTGCTTTGTAGCCTGCTTTGCCAATGGCTTCCATAATTACGACGAGAGCTTCTTCATTGGAAGAAAGATTGGGGGCAAAACCGCCTTCATCGCCGACGCCTGTAGCAAGACCGCGTTCGTTCAGGATCTTCTTTAAAGCGTGAAAGACTTCGGCATTCCAGCGCAGAGCTTCGCGAAAGCTTGTGGCACCCAGAGGCATTATCATAAATTCCTGGATATCGACGTTGTTATCGGCATGAGCACCGCCATTGAGGATATTGGACATCGGCACAGGAAGGGTCACGGCGCCGGTTCCGCCCAGATAGCGGTAAAGCGGCATACCCAGCTCAGTAGCTGTCACTCTGGCTGCTGCCATTGATACCGCGAGGATGGCATTGGCACCTAATGCACCTTTGTTATGCGTGCCATCCAGATCAATCATAGTCTTATCCAGAATGGCTTGGTCTGAGCTCTCAAAACCGAGTAACTCCATCTCAAGCTTATCGTTGATGTTTGCGACTGCTTTGAGGACGCCCTTGCCGCCGTAACGGCTCTTGTCGCCATCACGCAGCTCTACTGCTTCAAACTCTCCGGTGGAAGCTCCACTGGGAACAGCCGCGGTGGCAAATACTCCATTATCAAGCTGCAGTTCGACTTCAACAGTGGGATTCCCTCTGGAATCCAGTATTTCACGGGCTTTCATGTGTACTATTTCAGACATTTGGTCTCCTTTCAGTGACGAGTGACAAGTGACGAGTGACAAGATCACCGCTCACAAAGACTCGTCTCCTATGTGTTTTAATCTTTTCTATTATTAACGTGGTCAATCAATCCTAGGAGCATCTTTCGAATCTGATCCAGGTTTTCGATCATAGTCCGGCAGTCTATTGCTGGAAGACACTCTACCTGTTCTGCAATGATTAGTTGAGTCTCCAGCTCTGCACATTATCCCAGCGAGATATTCAAGAAATCTGGGAACTCCTTGTCTCCTCTTCGTGCTGCACCTTCGGCAATATTGGAAGGAATCGATACAGCACTACGGTAGATTTGCGACATCAATGAGTGAAATCTTGTCGAGTCTATTGCTTTGCCGCATGGATAGATCATCTTCACCAGCATAATGCTATCTTTCCAGACTTTCAAGTCTTTGTGGCTATTCATCTGGGATTTAGATTCCTCTTACAATCATGCAAGTTTCTCGAACTAATATCTTCTCGTTACTTGTCACTTGTCACTTCTTAAATATCTGCTCCAGACTCTTAACAGATCCTAGTAAGGCTGAGGACTCGTATGGCAGCATTACGACCTTATCGTTTTGCTGGACGAGGCTTTGGAAGGCATCAATGTACTTGAGAGCGAGCTGATATTGTGCTGCATCGGTGCCGGTAGAGACGACCGCTTCCTGGATCATTTGGATGGACTTGCGTTCGGCATCCGCGACCAGGAGTTTGGATTGAGCTTCACCATCTGCTCTGGCGATCTTTGCCTGACGCTCACCTTCAGCCACGCGCACTTGGTATTCACGTTCTCCATCGCCTTGCAGGATTTTGGCACGCTTGTCGCGCTCGGCTCTCATCTCTTTTTCCATTGCTGTCTTGATCTCTTCAGGAGGCAGAATGTCTTGCAGTTCCACACGGTTTACCTTGACGCCCCACTTGTCCGTGGCTTCGTCCAGAATATCACGCAGCTTGGCATTGATGGTATCGCGGGAGATCAGGGTCTTATCAAGTTGCAACTCACCGATCACATTACGCAAAGAAGTTTGAGTAAGCTTTTCAATGGCTTCCGGCAGGTTTCCGATCTCATAAACAGCCTTGTAAGGATCAGTAACCTGGAAATAGAGCAAGGCATTGATATTGATTGTGACATTGTCGCTGGTGATCACATTCTGCCGGGGGAAATCATAGACCGTCTCACGCAGATCGATCCTGTTTTCAGTTCTCTGCTGCACCACGACTTGACCACGGTAGTCGCTACGTGTATAGCGCCAGTGAATCGGCCGGGGACGATCAAAGATCGGCACGATCAGGTGCAGACCGGAATCCAGTGTCTTATAGTACTTTCCCAGGCGTTCGATAATCACTACTTCCGCTTGGCGAACTACGATCAGACCTTTCGAGATAAGCGAGATCACGAATATGGCCAAAACGATCAGAACAAAAATGATAGGGTCCATTGATACCTCCACTTTATAGTCAATCAGAGTCAATTTTACAATCGATATTCTCCTGACAAGTAATTTAATCAGCTTTTGGATTATTCCCAGTTGAAAAGGCTCCTTAGCTTCAGGAAATAAACCTGCAGATCGCTGAAGGGTAATAGAAAAACCGGGACTCCAAAGGGGGAATCCCGGTATATCAAATCCAGCGAGTATCTAAAACAATCCGCTGATATTGCCATCACTTTCGACGTCGATCACTTCCGCGCTGGGATGCTTGGGCAAGCCCGGCATCCGCATAATCTCACCCGTGATGGGGATCAGGAAGCCGGCACCTGAGGCTACCAAGACCTCTCTCACCGTGACCAGGAAGTCTTTGGGACGTCCCAACAGATCAGGATTGTCGGAGAGTGATTTCTGCGTCTTGGCAATACAGATAGGTAGCTTGTCAAAACCGTATTTATTGATCTTTTTGATGTCTGCCTTGGCATCGGCAGTATAATCAACCTTTTGTGCGCCATAGATTTCTGAGGCTACTTTAAATATCTTGTCTTCCACAGAGCTATTCCAATCGTATAGCCCGCGATAGTGGCATACTTCCTTGTCAACCATATCGATCACGTGCTGAGCCAGCTCCAAACCTCCGGCACCGCCCTTGGCGTGATACTCCACAATGGAGACGTCAAAGCCTTGTTCTTTTACAAACTTAGCCACTACATCCAGCTCTTCCTGGGTATCGGTCGGGAAGCGGTTGATCGCCACGATCGACTTCATACCAAATTTATCGATGTTTTCCAGATGCTTAGCCAGATTTGGCAGGCCGTCTTCCACAGCCTTGGGATTTGGCAGCGAGATCTCTTTGAGCTTGGCTCCGCCGTGTAGTTTGAGCGCTCTGACGGTTGCGACCAGCACCACGGCGTCTGTGCAGAACTGACCGTATTTGCAGACCAGATCAAAGAACTTCTCAGCTCCCAGATCAAAGCCAAAGCCGGCTTCTGTAACCACGTAATCTCCCAAAGCAAGCGCTGTCCGGGTAGCTATAATACTATTAGCACCCTGAGCGATATTGGCAAATGGTCCGCCATGCACCAAAGCCGGGGTATTCTCCGTGGTCTGCACCAGATTGGGTTTGAGCGCATCTTTGAGCAGCGCCGTGATCGCTCCTTCAAAACCCAGTTGCGAGACCTTCACCGGCGCACCGTCGTAAGTAAGCCCGACCGTGATATTGCCGATTCGCTCTTTCAGTTCGTCCATATTGTTGGAAAGACACAAGATAGCCATAATCTCCGAAGCCGGAGTGATATCAAATCCATCTTCCCGCGGAAAGCCCTGCTTGCTGCCGCCCAGCCCGATCACGATCTTGCGGAGCATCCTGTCGTTTACATCCAGGACGCGCTTCCAGGTCACCCGGCGGGGATCAAGCTTCAGCTCGTTGTCATAATAAATATAGTTGTCCAGTAGTGCTGCCAGAGTGTTGTTTGCAGCGGTCACTGCGTGAAAATCACCCGTAAAATGCAGATTGATATCTTCCATTGGGAGCACCTGCGACCAGCCTCCGCCTGCTGCTCCGCCTTTAACGCCAAAGACAGGCCCCAGCGAGGGTTCACGTATGGTGGCAATGGCTTTCTTGCCCAGTTGGTTCAGAGCTTGAGCCAGCCCAATCACTGTAGTCGTCTTGCCTTCGCCTGCGGGAGTGGGAGTGATAGCAGAGACCAATATCAGCTTGCCGTTGGGATTGCGAGGCAGATTCAAAAGGGTCTTGTAGCGTATCTTTGCCTTGTAATCTCCATATTGATCGATGTCATCCGGGCTCAGCCCGATCTTTGCCGCTATATCTTTGATGTGCTCCAGTTTTATCGAGCGTGCTATCTCGAGATCATTCATCTGTATCCTCCTGAATAGTACTAAATACTTGTTTTACAGATAATATCAGCTTTTTGTCTGATTAGGCAAGCTGAAAAAAGACAGCCGGATCCAAGAGCGCAAACCTCCATAAACAATGAGTATAGCCTATGAATACCGGGATATCCCTATTCCCACCGCTGCTGATGTGATTTGTCATCGTTTAAGGCTCCTATTCGATTGATATCTCTTAAACACTTGCCAGACAGCTATATGATGGATGCTCATACAGGATTCAAGCAGGATACAAGCAGGATTGAAGCAGGAATTGAATAAGAGCGCACCGGGGGATAAATAACTTTACTAAAAAACAGGGCTCTGAATAATGTCAACTGAGCGCGATTTGGTTTTTGCGACAGCTTGCAGATCAATCAGATAGCGCGTCGCAAGCAAAAGCTATGAAATTACAAAAAAAAGATAGAAGGTGAATCAATGGAAATTCCAAAGCCTGTACTCAAACTCAGACAAGCCCGCGAAAAGGCTATGCTGGGCGGTGGCAGCAAGAGGATCGAAGAACAGCATGCCAAAGGCAAGCTGACTGCGCGAGAACGCATTGAATTGCTGGTCGATAAGGACAGCTTCGAGGAGTTTGACCTCTTCGTGCAGCATCAATGCACCAATTTTGGAATGGAGCAATACAAGCACTCCGGCGATGGCGTTGTGACCGGCTCCGCGACCATCAACGAGCGTTTGGTATATATCTTTGCACAGGATTTCACGGTTTTTGGCGGCTCGCTCTCCAAGACTTATGCCGAAAAGATCTGCAAGATTATGGATATGGCGATCAAAAATGGCTGTCCGCTGATCGGGCTGAACGATTCGGGCGGTGCTCGTATTCAGGAAGGCGTCGATGCCCTGGCCGGTTATGCCGAGATCTTTTGGCGCAATGTGATGTCTTCCGGAGTGATCCCTCAGATTTCTGCCATTCTGGGACCCTGTGCCGGCGGAGCGGTCTATTCTCCTGCCATTACGGACTTTGTGATAATGGATAAGACCAATAGCTATATGTTTGTGACCGGTCCCAAAGTGGTGAAGACAGTACTCAATGAAAACGTTACGACCGAGGATTTGGGCGGTGCAGTGATGCACTCCACCAAGAGCGGAGTGGCGCAGTTTGTTTCCGAGAGCGAAGAGGAAGCCATCCTGATCATCAAGAAGCTGCTTAGTTTCTTGCCTTCCAATAATATGGAAGACCCTCCCTATTTCCCCACCCACGATCCGATCAATCGGCTTTGCGAGGAATTGGATCACCTGGTGCCGGAGAATCCCAACAAGCCTTACGATATGCTGGATCTGATCCATTGCGTCGTGGATGATGGTGAATTTCTGCAGGTGAGCCGCAACTTTGCCCAAAATATTCTGGTGGGTTTTGCCAGGATGAATGGCCACCCGGTCGGTATCGTTGCCAATCAGCCCAAAGTCCTGGCTGGTGTGCTGGATATCGATGCCTCGATCAAGGGTGCCAGATTTGTGCGTTTCTGCGATGCTTTCAATATCCCGCTGATCGTATTGGAAGACGTTCCCGGCTTCCTTCCCGGCACTTCGCAGGAGCACAATGGCATCATCCGCAATGGAGCCAAGCTGCTCTATGCCTTTGCGGAAGCAACGGTTCCAAAGATTACCGTGATCGTGCGCAAAGCCTATGGTGGAGCTTACTGCGTGATGAACAGCCGTCATATGCGGGCTGATTTGGTCTACGCCTGGCCCACAGCCGAGATCGCTGTGATGGGTCCCAAGGGTGCGGTGGAAGTGATCTTCCGCAAGGAAGCAATGGCATCCGAAGATCCCAAGAAGACACTATTGGAACGCGAAGAAGAATACCGCGAGATGTTTGCCAATCCCTATAATGCGGCAGAACGCGGCTATATAGATGATATCATTGAGCCCTCCCGCACTCGCTTCAGATTGATCCGGGCGCTGGAAATGCTTGCCAACAAGCAGGATAATATCCCGCCCCGCAAGCATGGCAATATCCCCTTGTAGGTATCGTGATGCGAAAACTACTAATTCTTATAGCACTGAGTCTGATGCTGGGCGGTCTGTTTGCCCAGGCTCCGGCTCCGGCTGCAGTAGCCAGCCCGGCGATTTCTGATTCTCTGGCAGAGCAAAAGAAGCTGGAGATTTTGGATGAGTACGGCATCCGCGAGACTTCTACTCTCCTGGAAACAGCTAAGATACTGGAGCTCGAGAATATGCAGCGGTTTAAGCACTTGCTCAATCTGGAAGAGAGTAACGACAAGCTTGACAGCAGGACTCTCAGGCAGCTTGGCATCACTCCTTACGAAGCCTTTTTGGCAAGTCAGAAGATAAACTATGGCTTCTCTGAGCTGAATAATCTCACAGAGGTTGCCAGTGTGCTAAACATCCCGATCAAGAAGCTCAAGAGTATGCTGGGAGAGCCAATCGATCCGCTCACCAAGGAGCACGATCTACGCAGCTTGCAATCCCTCAATCTCAGTCCGGAAAGGCTGATGGAAGTCAAGGATGAATTTGAGGCTGACCGTGTGCCATATGGCTTTAGTCTCACTTTGGTGGGTATGCTGGTGGTTTTTTCTGCCCTACTAATTACCAGTATTGTGATTGGTCAATTGAGACATCTACAGGCAGAAAAAAAGAAAGAACCTCCCGTGATCAAGGTCTCAGCGACCGGAAAGGTGATCAAGGCACCCTCAGGAGTGAGCAGCGACATCATTGTGGCAGCCGTCTCGGCGCTCTACATCTATGAATACACTATCAAAGAACGGCGTCGGATCCAACTTACCTTCAACCGCAGCAAGACCAATCAATGGCGCAGCAGTGCCATCCTAAGCATGCCAAACCGTGAATTTACCAGGAAAAGGAGCTGAGATTATGAAGACATACAAGCTTAAGATAAATGGAGATAAATACGAAGCAAGAGTGCTGGAATATACAGGCACACACGCTAAGATAAACGTCAACGGACGCGACTATCTGATCGAGATCGAAGACGATGCCCAGCCGGCTCTGCCCAAGCTGGAGCAAAACAAGGCTGTACCCATCGCACCAGCGATGAGTGCCAATGAGGTATTCACCGGTGAAGTACGTGCTCCGCTGCCGGGTGTGATCGTTTCTATACCTGTCAAAGAAGGCGACAAGGTCAAGAAAGGCCAGGCAATCATCATCATCGAAGCTATGAAGATGCAATCCGAGATTGCTGCTCCGGTTGATGGCACGATCGGTAAAATAGTCGTGAAAGAGAAATCTCCGGTGCAAGAAGGCGACCTTCTGATGCATCTGGCAGGCGACGAAGTGAAAGAAAAGCCAGCTAATGGCAAGCAGAACCGCAATCAGAACCCGGCTCCCGCTCCTGCTGCAACCCCCAAAGATGGCATTATTCTGGCTCCTATTCCCGGGGTGATCCTCGATCTGCTGGTAAGTCCCGGCGATATGGTGCAGGCAGAGCAGACCGTGCTTATCCTTGAGGCTATGAAGATGGAATCCGAGATTCACAGTCTGTATAGCGGCAGAGTAAAGAAAGTGATGGTTTCCAAGGGACAATCAGTTCAGGAAGGCGACCCCTTGATTGAGCTGGAGGTTTAGTCTAAATGCAAGAATTGATGCAATTTATCCAGACGACCGGCTTCCTGAATATTGAGCTCAGTAATTTACTGATGATCTTTTTTGGCTCGGTCTTTATATGGCTGGGAATCAAGAAGGAATTTGAGCCCTTGTTGCTGGTTCCGATTGGCTTTGGAATGATTCTGGGCAATATGCCCGGGCTTAGCGAACAGGGACTCTCGATCGATAGCCAGGGAAGCGTCCTGAACTACCTCTATTTCGGGGTGAAAACAGGTATTTACCCCTCATTGATCTTCCTGGGAATTGGTGCGATGACGGATTTTTCCACCCTGATTGCCAATCCCAAGCTGATCCTCTTGGGAGCAGCAGCTCAATTTGGCATCTTTGCCACTTTTATAGGTTCTATCCTATTGGGATTCAACGTCCTGGAATCAGCTTCCATCGGTATAATCGGCGGCGCTGACGGTCCTACCTCGATCTATCTGGCATCCAAACTGGCACCTCATCTATTGGGTCCCATAGCTCTTGCAGCATATTCCTATATGTCACTGGTGCCGGTCTTGCAACCGCCTATTATGAAACTGCTTACGACAAAGAAAGAGCGCGTGATCAGGATGAAATCACCCAGAATTGTGAGCCAACGGGAACGCATCATCTTCCCGCTGGTCTGCTTCATTGTGACGGCTCTGATTGCCCCCGGATCAATGATCCTGCTGGCGATGCTATTCTTGGGTAACCTCCTCAAAGAGAGCGGAGTGACAGATCGTTTGGCAATCACAGCCAGGAGCTCTCTAATCGATATCGTGACCGTCCTGATCGGGCTCACAGTTGGTGCCAAGACCTCCGGAAAGGTCTTCCTGACGACTGCTTCAATCCGCATCTTCGTCTTGGGAGCGGTGGCTTTCTGCGTTGCGACTGCTGCCGGAGTGATCTTTGCCAAGATAATGAATCTCTTCCTCAAGGACAAGATCAATCCGCTGATCGGTAATGCCGGTGTATCGGCTGTGCCGGTTTCAGCACGAGTATCGCAGGTTGTGGGACAGCAGTATGACAAGAACAACTTCCTGATCATGCACGCGATGGCGCCAAACGTTGCCGGAGTAATCGGATCAGCAGTAGCAGCCGGTGTACTGCTGGGTATCCTGGGCAACTGATTGATTAGATCCTGACAGCAATAATACAGATACTTACAAAGGGGATAGCTGATGCCGTCCCCTTTGGCTTTTATCCCAAGGAAGATTCAGACAATTGAAAAGGCTTGACAAATAAGCTGATGTGCAGGAGCAATGCGTTCAGGCAAATTTGCAGCCTTGCTATGCCTTAATCTATACAGCTTTTGGAGTTAACATGCGTCGTCTAGTTATTGTGGGAGTGATCGGCTTGATCCTCCTGATCTCCGCCTGCGGAAAAAATAAGACCGAAAATCCTGCTCCGGTGGATACTGTCGTTGAAAATAGCATCGGTGTGTGGAGCGTCCAGGATATCCGCTCAGTTGCGCAGAACCTGGTAAGAGATATGTTGGCAGAGAATTGGCTCAGCCGTTACCAAGAAGAGAACCTGCGCAAACCGGTCCTGATGATTGCTGGGATTCAAAATCTTACCGATGAACACATCGCGGTCGAAAACCTGGAGCGCGAGATCTCCAGGGAATTGCTGAGATCAGGCCAGGTGAGATTCACCGCCCTGCGCGAAGACAGACCAATCCAGGAAGTAACCGAAGAAGACGCAGAAGCTGATATCGAACCCGCTGCGGCAGATTATGCCATCAAGGGGATCATCCAACGTGTGGGCAACACCTCAGATAATGTGCGCAGCAAGCTTTATCAGACAGAGATTACGCTGGTCGAAATGATGAGCGGAACAGCTGTCCACAGAGGTTCTTACACTCTTCAAATTCAAGTAAACAGAATACAGGAGAACTAATGCCGATTACCAAATTGGACCAGATTTTTGACGTGCTGAAGAGCAGACCCAAAAAGAGACTTGTGGCTGCCTGGGCTGTAGATTCACATACTGTAGTCGCTGTCGCCGAAGCTATCAAGATAGGGATTATCGATGGCATCCTGGTAGGCGATACCAATATGATCAATGATATCTGCCAGAAAGAGCAGATCGATCCGGCAATCTTTAGGATCGTCCACGAAACCGATGACATCGCGGCTGCTGCCAAAGCTGTTGCTATGATCAATGCCGGAGAGGGTGATTTCCTGATGAAAGGGTTGCTCTCCACTGATCGCTATATGCGGGCTATCCTCAATAAGGAAGTGGGTATGATGAATCCTGGAGCTGTGCTTTCACACGTTACCGTGATCGAGCCTCCTGCCTATCATAAACTACTGGCAGTAGGCGATGTAGCGATAATCCCGGCACCGGATTTGGCACAGAAGACAGCAATCCTGAATTATCTGATCAAGGTCAGTAAGCTTTTGGGTATCGAGCGTCCCAAAGTAGGCATCCTGGCTCCATCCGAGCAGGTTTTACCCAAGGTTCCATCAAGTGTTGAAGCCTCAATTTTGAGCAAGATGAATCATCGCGGCCAGATCAAGGATGCGATCGTGGAAGGTCCTCTTGGAATGGACGTGATCATCGATAAGGAAAGCGCCGATATCAAGGGACTCAAGAGCGAAGTCTGCGGCGATGCGGATTGCATCCTGTTCCCTGCTATTGAGGCCGGAAACGTGTTTTACAAGACAATGACCAAGTTTTGCGGAGCCAATCTCTGCGCAATCGTTATGGGTGCCAGAGTGCCGGCGGTGCTCTCATCCCGTGGAGATAGCGAACAAACCAAGCTATACAGCATTGCGCTGGCAGCTTTGATGGCGTAATTATGGCGATCAGAAAGCTCTCCGAATTGGCTTTGGCCGTAAAGGCAAAAGGCACCAAGACCCGGATTGCGGTCGTGAGCGCGGAGGATTCCAATACCCTCGGTGCAATAATCCGTGCCGCTGTGGAAGAATTTGTAAGCCCCATACTGCTGGGTTCTAAAGACAAGATAATGGCGCTCTGCGAGGCAGAAGAGCTTCCCTGCCACGAAGGCTGGATCATTGATTGTGCCAGTGAGGTGGAAGCTGCCAAGAAAGCTGTCGAGATGGTGCGTGGAGGTGAAGCGGACGTCCTGATGAAGGGCCTGATCGGGACTGATAAGTTCCTGAAGGCAGTCCTGGACAAGGAAAAAGGCTTGCTGCCTCCCAAGGCTGTGATGAGCTACGTTTGTGCTTTGGAGCTACCCCGTTATGACAAGCTGCTCTTTGTCTCGGATACGGCTGTACTGCCTTATCCCAATCTGGATCAGTTGATTGCGATGACCAATTATGCTGTCAGGATGGCACATCGTTTTGGCATAGAACAGCCTAAAGTAGCGTTGATATCAGCAACCGAAAAACCCGGTGCTGCTTTCCCTGCTTCGCTGGACTATGCGATGATCACCAAGATGGCAGAGCGTGGACAGATCAAGGATTGCATCATAGACGGACCTCTGGATATCTTTTTAGCGTGTGATCCCTCCAGCTTGGAGATCAAAGGTGTGGACACTCCAATCGGTGGTGATGCCGACGTCCTGATCTTCCCCAATATCGAGGCTGCGAATAGCTTTTACAAGGGCTTGATGCTCTTTGCCGGGGGAGAACTGGCTGGCTTGATTCAGGGTACTATCGCTCCGGTCGTGGTGATGTCACGCTCGGAAAGCGCTGAATCCAAATACTACTGCATAGCACTATCCTGTCTGATGGCGGAGGAAAGATGAGGCTGGCAATCGCAAGCGACCACGCCGGATACTGCCTCAAAGAGCAGCTCAAGGCAGCTCTACCGGAATATGAATGGACGGACTACGGCTGCTACAGCGAAGACAGTATGGATTATCCCGATACAGCCCGTCCCGCTGCATTGGCAGTGGCTACCGGATCCTGCGATAAAGGTATCCTGATCTGCGGAAGCGGAATAGGTATGAGTATCAGTGGCAACAAAGTAAAAGGTATTCGAGCTGCGCTTTGTACTAATACCGATGTAGCCAGGCTTTCACGGCAGCATAATGATGCCAATGTCCTGGTGCTGGCAGCTCGTTTTACTGCCTTTCATTATGCCCTGGATATCTGTAAGACCTGGCTTTCCAGCTCCTTTGAGGGTGGCAGGCATCAAAACAGAATAGAAAAGATTAAAAAGATAGAAGGAGATTCACAATGAATCACATCAAGAGCTTCGATCCCGAACTCTATACCGCGATGCACGCGGAATTGGTGAGAGAGCGCGAAAACCTCGAGCTGATCGCCTCTGAAAACTTCACCTCGCTGGCAGTATTGGAAGCCCAGGGCAGCGTCCTGACCAATAAGTATGCCGAAGGCTATCCTTATCGCTGGAGCAAGAAGACCGGCAAGCCCAATTATGCCCTTTATGGCAGATATTACGGCGGCTGCGAACACATCGACGAAGTGGAACGTCTCGCTATCGAACGTGCCAAAGAGCTCTTTGGAGCAGAACACGCAAACGTACAGCCTCACGCCGGTTCTCCTGCCAATATGGCAGCCTACTTCACGCTGGTCAAGCCCGGTGACACCGTGCTGTCACTGGAACTGGCTCATGGCGGACACCTTACTCACGGACATCCGCTTTCCTTCTCGGGACAGCTTTACAACATCATCCACTACACTGTGGATCCCCAGACCGAGCAGTTTGATTACGAGCAGATTATGCGTCTGGCAGAAGAGCACAAGCCTCAGATGATCCTCACCGGTGCCTCAGCCTATCCTCGCAAGATAGATTTTGCCCGCTTCCGTGAGATAGCTGACAAAGTCGGTGCCAAGTTCATGGTGGATATGGCACACATCGCAGGTCTCGTGGCTGCCGGTTTGCACGACAACCCGGTGCCCTATGCCGATGTAGTTACCACCACGACCCATAAGACTCTGCGTGGACCCCGCAGCGGCCTCATTCTCTGCAAAGAAGAATATGCCAAGGCGATAGACGGCAACGTCTTCCCCGGTCTGCAGGGCGGACCTCTGATGCACATCATTGCTGCTAAGGCTGTTGCTTTTAAGGAAGCACTGGAGCCTGCTTTCAAGACCTATCAGCAGAATGTAGTCGCCAATGCTGCAGCTTTGGCCAAAGACCTGATGGCCAATGGATTCAAGCTAGTTTCCGGTGGCACCGATACTCACCTGATGCTGCTCAATCTGGGCACAGAGGAAGAAGGCGGTCCCAGCGGCAAGAAGATGGAAGAAGCCCTCGATATGGCGGGCATAACCGCAAATAAGAACACCGTTCCTTTCGATACCCGCAGTCCCTTCGTGGCGTCCGGTATCCGTCTCGGAACTCCATCTGTCACTACCCGTGGTATGGGCGTCCCGGAGATGAAGCAGATTGCCGACCTCATCAAGAAGGTTCGCGATAATCACGATAACGAAGAATTCCTGGCAGGAATGAAGGCAGAAGTGCGTGCACTTACAGCTCGGTTCCCGCTCTATCCTGAATTGGGATAATATACGAAACAGCTTAGAAAACACTCAGACGGGCGGAATGCACAATTCTGCCCGTCTGTCTTTTCTGTAATGAACATTCCCGGAACCACCGGGCATAGAAAGGAGTATCTATGAAAGTACTGGAATTGAAACAAAGCCTCCCAGCGGGGCTGGATTATTGGGAGATCAAGCAGCAGGAAAACCGCGAGCAAATGGTCTTTTTCCTCGATGGCAATATGACAAGCAACAACCGGAGCTCTTCCTTGGGTATTATGTGCCGGGCTTACAAGGATGGTGTCTGGGGACTGGCTTCCAGCGCTCTGGGTGATAGTGCCACTCTCAGCCGGATCTGCGGTAAAGCAGCTTCCAATGCGGCTCTTCTTGCCAAGCACCGCGCCGGTAAACAATTCCTGCTCCCCTCCAATCCTGCTCAGGGTGAGTATCTCTTTTACACCAGAAAAGAGCCTTGGAGCTTTGCCCAGAGACGGGACTTCCTGCTGGAACTGGACAACTATCTTAAAACCAAGTATCCCGGTCTCAGTTCCCGGCAGGTAGGAATTCGTCAGGACGAGACAGAGAAGCATATCATCACCTCCGATGGCGGTGATATGCACGTGATGATCCCCCGATCCTTCCTCTATTTATTGATGGTGGATTCAGGTCCAGACGGCCCTGTGCAGAGCTATCGTGCTCTAGGTGGCTTCGGTCAGTTTGAAGATATCTACAGCGACCCCAAAGAGGTCTATGAGGAGATTGAGAAGATCTACCGGGAAACTCAGGATATGAAAGAAGCTGTATATGCCCGTGCCGGGAGCTTTGATTGCGTATTGGACGCCCGTCTGGCAGGTATCCTGGCTCACGAAGCTATTGGTCACACCACGGAGGCGGACTTTGTGCTGGGTGGCTCCATTGCCGGTGATTACCTGAACCAGCCGGTTGCATCTGATCTGGTGAGCCTGATTGATATCGCCAATACCTACGACAACACGCTTTGCCCCGTGCCCGTTTTTATTGATGATGAAGGCACTTTGGCAGAGGATTGCGTGATTATTGATAAAGGTATCCTGAAAAGCTATATGCACAACAAAGAATCCGCCGCAATGCTTGATATGCAGCTTACCGGAAATGCCCGCGGACACAATTTTGACGACGAACCCCTGATCCGTATGCGCAATACGATGATAGTACCCGGCAAAGATAAACTTGCCGAGATGATCGCCTCTATCGAGGATGGCTACTATCTCGTAGAATCAAGTAATGGTCAGGCCGATGCCACCAGTGAATTTATGTTTGGCATTTCCCTGGGCTACGAGGTCAAGAATGGTAAGCTGGGCAAAGCCATCAAGAGCACCACTATGAGTGGAGTGGCTTTTGATCTGCTCAAGACTGTCACAATGGTCTCCGATGATATGTACTGGACTGGCTCCGGAATGTGCGGAAAGAAACAGAGCATCCAGGTCGGAATGGGCGGACCCGCCATAAAGTGCCGCGTCAATCTGGGAGGTAAATAATGGAACATATCTGTAAACAACTGATAGACCGTCTCCTAAAGAACGGTGCCGATAAAGCGGTCGTAAGTTTCAATCAGACAGAGACCAGCGAATTCAACCTTATCTACAAGGAGCTGAACCTATTGCGTTCACTGGAATCCACCCGGCTCAGTCTCTTTGCCATCAAAGACAACAAACGCGCCATCAAATCTATCAACCAGATCGATGAAGCCTCACTTGAAGAAGCCATCACCGAGCTGATGCAGAGCGTTAAAGATGGCAATCCCGATCCTGCCTTTGACATCGCCGATTACCAGGAGCCGGCTGCCTTCACCGATGGAGCGCTGGAGCCGGATAACGACCTGATTGTCAGCCGCTTATCTGAGTTTTCCAGTGAGATGAAGGCTCACTTCCCCTTCGTCCACTTTGATGCCAGTATGAGCCATACACATTCCAAGACCAGGTTTATGAATTCCAATGGTATAGATGTAACGATGGAGCGTGGTTATTACGAATTTTCCACAATGTTTACCGCCAAAAAAGATGGCAAGATGAGCTCGATGAATTACACCTATTTCCAGGCACCCAATCTGGACAAACCCTGTATGGAGATCAATCAGAGCCGTGAATTGATCCGCCAGATTGTAGAGCAGACTCATCCGGATACGATTCCGCAAAAGTTTGTGGGAGAGGTGATTCTGGCACCCTTCGTCTTGGGAGGTTTGGTGCACACCCTGATCCAAAGCCACTTTGGAGATGGCGCTCTGATCAGCAAGGTAAGTCTATATCCTGATCACTTGAACCAAAAGCTCTTTAGCGAAAAACTCACTGTCACGAGCCGTCCCCGCGATCCTAAGCAAGCGATGAAGTATTTCATCACCAACGACGGTTATCTCGCCAGTGAGCAAGCCATTATCGAAGATGGAGAGCTAAAAGTCTATCCGATCTCCATTTATGCTGCCAATAAGACCGGTAAGCCTTTTGCCCATTGCCACTCCAATAATCTCGTAATCGAGCCTGGAGAAATTGCTTTGGCAGAGATGATCAAAGATACCAAAGAGGGAATACTCTGTATGAGAGCCTCTTACGGCAGTCCCAGTCCTCAGGGCGATATGTCCACCGTGGCAAAGAACAGCTATTACATCAAAGATGGCAAGATCGTCTGCCCGGTCAAGGAAACGATGATCTCGTTCAACCTGATCGAAGCGATGAATAATATCGTGGATTTCAGCAGTGAAACACACAATGCCGGTGAGATGATTATGCCCTATATGAGGTTCAGCGGAGCAATCGTATCGGGAGCTTAGCAGTTAGTAGTCAGGCAGTTATAGCTTGATCGCTGCGCATAGTTCAAAGATCGTACCTACGCGTATGTAACCGTCCCTCCTGCTTGAATTCTCTGGTGATCCCCTAGTGATCCTCTGGTGATTCCCTTGTGGCGACAAGGGAATCACCAGAGCAGTGCGAGGGGTTTGCCTGTGTTTTCAAAGGGGAGGAATCAACAAGGAGTAAAGAAACTCCTTTCTCCTTTGCTCCTTGTCTAATCTGAAATTCGCTATGATCAGCACAAGTAACGAGCCTCAAGAAATTTCTTGGAGTAAAAGCCCTTTAGCGAGTATACTATATTAAAGAACAAAATTTCCTTTAGGAGGAAGCTGTGAAAAATAGCTTGCTGGTAGTATTGGTACTGAGCCTGATGAGTGTTGGCTTGGTGGCAGAAGATTGGATCACAATCTACAACGATGATCTTTCCTTGGTGCGCAGCCAAATGGATTTGGAACTGCAGGAAGGAAGACAAGAATACAACTATTCGGATATTACGTCCAGAATCAATGCTGCATCGGTGATTGTAAGCTCGCTGAACAATCAAATCCGCGTGGCAGAGCAGAATTACGAGTATGATCTGGCTGGAAAAGCCCAAATTATGGCAAAGTACATCGACAAAGAAGTAACGATGCTCACCAAGAATCAGGCGACTGTATATAGCGGCATAATGAAGTTTTACGATGGCAGCTCCATAGGCCTGCTGGAAAGCGGAACAAACAGACTTTTGATCCTGAGCGAAGCCGAAGTGGAAGTGATCCAACTGGCAGAGCTTCCCTCCAATTTCTATACCCGGCCGACCCTGCATTGGAGCTTGATTGCTCCCCGCGCTGCCAGGTATCCGCTCCAGCTTACCTATCTTAGCGGTGGTTTTAGCTGGGATGTGGCTTACAACGCAGTCTGGAATGGCGAAAAGCTCGCTCTCAATTCCTGGGTGACCATCCGCAATTACTCCGGCAGAGCCTTTAACAACGTCAATCTCAAGCTTGTGGCAGGCGATATCAACCGGGTGAGCAATGTGTACAAATCTTATGATGAAATGACATTGGACCGGGCTACGATGGCAGGCGGAATGGCAGCACCCTCCTTTGAAGAGAGAGCATTTCACGATTTCCACCTTTACAGCCTCGATCAGAAGGTCTCATTTGCAAACAATCAGACCAAACAGTTGGAGCTTTACCCTCTGCAAAATGTCAATGCTCGTTCCGAATATGCTTACTACGTCCATTCCAATAGCGTGCTGAGCAATATCATCTTCCGCAATACCGAAGCTGAAGGCCTGGGAAAACCGCTGCCCAAGGGAATCTTCACGATTTACCGGGCGGATGTGGATGGAAATCTGGAATTGATCGGCGAAGACAGCATCGAGCATACCAGCCGTAATGAAGAGGTAACCCTCACCACAGGCAAAGCCTTTGATCTGGTAGCTTCCACAGTTGTCAGAGATGCCCGCAGCATTAGCCAGAGAGTCTCGGAACGTACGATCCAGGTAACGCTGCGCAACAACAGTGAAGAAGCCAAGTCGATCAAGGTCTATCACCAGCTCAATGCCAATAGCCGGATTGTCGAATCCCAGAGACCCTACGAGGTCAATAACGAGCTCAAGGCAACGATCCCGATTCAGATCGCGGCCGGGGAAGAGATTATCTTTACCTTTAGGGAAAGATCAGAGTATTGATTTAGAGCTTGTTGTGGGAATCTTGCAAGAGGTTCCCACAGCTTTTTTTTGAGGTTTGAAATGAACGACAATATCTATACGAATCTAAAGGGTATTCAGCGTGAAATGCTAAGGCTATTGGGAGAAGTCTCCAGCCTTACCAATAGTCCCCTGGCGATTGAGGACGCCCTGGATGAAGTTTGGCATCCCAAGTGCGATGTCTATCAGACAGATGACGAATGGGTGATTATTGTGGAACTGGCAGGGGTCAGCAAAGAAGAGATCAGCATATCGCTGAGCGATGATTATCTGAGGATCAGCGGTAACCGTAGCTTTTGCCCGGACAAGCATCCCGGCTGCTACTACAATATGGAGATCGAGACAGGTAACTTTGAGCGGAGGATATTCTTCCCCGATATGACAATCGACAAGGACAATCCCAAGGTAACCTATATCAATGGCATCCTGAGGATTGCCTTCAAGATTCAGGCCAGGATAGAACGGATTATCCCAATAAACTGATCAGAACTTCTTTCGCAAGCTCAGGCTAAGCAGATAGAGGAAAAACTCCAGGATTACGATAGTAGCCCCGGTGGGCAGATTGAGCCACCAGGAGAGGGCAAAGCCACCCAGGGAGGAGATCACTGCGGCAGCCAGGCAGATCACCAGGACAGATCGGAACTTTCTGGTGAGATTAGCGGCTATCGCTGCAGGAAGAATAAGCTGAGCACTTACCAGAATGATCCCGGCAGTTTTGAGGCTGATTACTATATTGGCAGCCAGTAAGATCAGAAAGAGACGGTTTGTAAGCTGTGTGGGGACCCGAAAGACACGGGCGATCTCTGGATTGTAGGTAAGATAAAAGAGCTGTTTGTAGAATACCGAGATGAAGATGGCATTGAGAGTAGCCATTACAGCCAGACTGATCAGATCTGTGGCATTGACCATCAGCACGTTTCCAAAAAGATAGCTGGAAAGATCGAAGGTATAGCCACGCTTGAGAGAGATCAGCACTATACCAAGAGCCATCGAGACGGATAAGAAGATTGTGATGGAATTGGTCTCATCCAGCTTGCGACGCTCTGCCAGCCTGCCAATAGCGAGAGCGACCAGGATCACAAATGCCAGGGTCGTAATCGTAAAATTGAGCCCGGTGATCAGAGCGATGGCTATCCCGGCAAAAGCGATATGAGATAAGGCTTCACCCAGGTAGGATATGCGGCGCAGGGTTACATAAGGCGAGAAGAGGGCGAGGGAAAATCCCGAAAGTAGTGCTCCCAAAATGGCATTGATCAGAAATCCATAGAGTATAGGCATATCAGTATTCCTTCTCGATCAAATGCACTGCTTCGCCAAAGGTTTTGTGGATGATTTCTGCATTGAGCAGCTCAGTCTGAGTGTGGCAATGCAGGGTTTTATTCAGGCAGACGAGGAAGCTGCAATAGTCTGTAAGTGTATGCAAGTCGTGAGAGATGGTAATAATCGTCTTGCCCTGTTGATTGAGCTTTTTGAGCAGGGCGAAGAAGCTTTGGACGCCGGGGCGATCGATACTGGCTTCCGGCTCGTCCAAAATCAGATACTTACTACCGGTGGCAATAGCGCGTGCCAGTAGCACCCTCTGAAACTCTCCACCGGAGAGATTGCTGATTACAGATTTCTGTAAATTCTGGCAGCCGGTTTCTTCCATTGCAGACAGAGCGATCTTTCTGTCTTCCTGGCTAAAGCGTTTACCAGGCTTCAGAGAGCCCATCCTGCCGAGCAGTACGATATCCAAAGCGGTTGCCGGGAAGTTGCGGTCATACTCTTCTCTTTGTGGCAGGTAGCCTATACTATTGTGCCTGAGCCAGGATTGATGATCCTCTCCATCTATGTGGATGGAGCCGCTTTGCATATCAAGGAGCCCGATCATTAGCTTGATCAGAGTGGATTTGCCTGCACCGTTCGGACCGATGATAGCTACAAATTCAGCATCCGTGATCTTGAGATCGATGTTCTCAAGAATAGCTTTTGAGTTTAGGCTGTAATTGACTTGCTTGATTTCAATCATTGAATGCGAGCTTCATAATTTGCCAATTGAGGCGGATAAACTGCACAATATCTGTAGCGCCGGCTTGAGTGCCGAGAGGATCCAGGGTAAGCACCTGCAATCCGAACTCATTGGCGACTACATCGGCGGAGTGGCGGCTCATCTGGGGCTCGACAAAGATGGCTTTGACGTTATTACTGCGAATTGTAGTACCCAGATCGCTCATTTCCCGTGCGCTGGGTTCTTGCCCCGGAGAGCTCTGGATCGTGCCCAACAACTTGATATCGTAATCCCGCAGGAAATAAGCAAAGCTATTGTGGTATGTGATCAAACCAGGCTCGTTGAATTGAGCACGTTCTGTCTTGATCTGGCTATCGAGTTCCTGTAAACCCAGGTTCAGGTTTTTAGCCCGGCTGGCGATTGTATCTGCAAGATCGGGATAGATTTGGGACAAACGAGGAACCAGCTTGTCCAATATCTTGATGATCTGGCGGGGAGCAGTCCAGACATGGGGATCTACAACTTCATCATCGTGCTCTGCTTCACCTTCGTGGTGATGATCAAGTGTGGCAATACCCTTGATTTCTGAGATTTGAAAGCGTTTTGTGCTGTGCCTTCTGAGCTGAGGACGGATTGGATTTTCCAAGCCAAATCCATTACTCAGAATGAAATCTGCCTGTTCCATTAGCACCAGATCGGATGGATTGGGACTCCATGTATGAGGTGAGGAATTGATAGGCATAATACTTTTTACCTCGATCTGAGGCTCCAGAAGCTCAGATAAAAGCAATTCGTAGGGATGGATAGTGGCGAGTGCCAAGGGTTTGGCTTTGGGAGTGTCGTTTTGACAAGAAGACAGCAGTAGGCTGGCAAGGACTGCCAATATCAGTATTAGGTAGCTTTTATTCACTATGTTTGACTCACAATAAGTAATAGGGTGACCCACCTGTGGCGGATCACCCGAAATAAATTATTCCATACCACGCAAGAGGCTGGTGAGTAATCTCACGCCTACGCCTGTGGCACCATAAGCATTTACTCCGCCTTCTTTTTCACGTAAGGCAGTACCGGCAATATCGATATGGATCCAGGGCTTGTCCATCACAAATTCACGCAGGAAGAGCCCGGCAGTGATGCATCCCGCCATTGGTCCGCCCACGTTTTTCAGATCGGCTATTTCACTCTTGATCATCTCTTTATATTCATCGTGGGCAGGCATCTGCCAGATCAATTCACCGCTGAAATCTGAGGCTTGTTGTAGTCTATCCAGCCATGCCTGATCATTTGTAAGGACGGCAGAGATCTGATTTCCCAGAGCTCCTACTGCTGCTCCGGTGAGAGTGGCGATATCGATCACCCGCTCTACTTTTTCACGTTCCAGAGCATAATGGATGGCATCAGCGAGTGTAAGGCGTCCTTCGGCATCAGTATTAATCACTTCGATTGTTTTTCCACTCATAGAGCGGATGATATCGCCTGTTCTATAGGCATCGCCGGAGATCATATTCTCGCAGGCAGCAACAATGCCGATCACATTTATCTTGAGCTTCAGGGTTGCAATCGCTGACATTGCACCGATCACCGCGGCAGAGCCACCCATATCGTTTTTCATATTGACCATTCCCTGAGGGGTCTTGATGCAATAACCACCACTGTCGTAGGTAAGCCCCTTGCCGACTAGTCCGGTGATGTCGTGTTTATTCTCGGGAGCGCCAAGATAACGCATAATGATCAGTTTGGGCTCGTGCTTGGAGCCTCTTGCCACTGCCAAAAAGGCATCCATCTTGATGCGTTTCAGCTTGTCCAGGGAGATCACTTCTATGGAAAAGCCGTATTGAAGAGCAGCTTTTTTGGCTGCTTCGGCAAGGGCTTCGGGAGTAAGCACATTAGCGGGCTCATTTACCAGATCACGGGCGAGTATGGTGGATTCGGCAAAGATCTTGCCTTCCAGGATGCCGCGGTTGATGTGGCGGGTATTCTTTGTATTCATCACCACGTGGATTGATTCCACCGTAAAGGCTTTGGCATCGCTGAGGTATTTATCGAATTTATAAGAGCTTAAAAGGGCGGCTTCGGAGAGGATGTGACCAAAGATCGTATCGTTGACAGGAATTTCATAACCGACAAAGAGATAGATATTCTTGGATTTCATCTTTTGGGCTGTGCGGATCACATTTGCCAGAATTGTTCGCATTTTGCTGGCGGTGAGCTTATCAGGATCTCCGGTACCCAGCAGGATTACCTTGCTGCTGTGTTTGCTGCAAAGATGATGAAAGGTCTTGATCTCACCGAAAGCAAAATCATAGCTCTCTGCTTCGATAAAGCCCAGGGCTGTTTTGGCCAGAGGTTCGGGGAGGTATTCCACCTGTTCGAGATCAGCTCCCGGTTTGTGGAGAATAATCACTGTATCCATATGTTCGGGTAATTTGCGGATTACATCGATCTTCATTTAGTACTCCTGTTTATCATATTAGTATCTTAGAAATCTTCTGTAAGGCTGAGGTAATAATAGGGCTTTGAGACTCTTGAGAGATCTGTAAGCCAGGCTACATCAAACTTTAGAACAAAATATCCCATATTGAGCCTGGGCCCAAAGCCATAGCCCATATGCAGATCATCCAGTTTGCCATCCCTCATTCCCCGGAAATCGCTATTACGATCCCAGACAGCTCCCAAATCCATAAAGGCAGCTCCGCGGATATTGGAGAGTCCCAGAGGCAGGGGAAAAGCCATATCAATATAGTCAAAGAAGGGAAAGCGAAGCTCTGTGCTGTACATCAGCTTCTTTTCTCCGGAGAGATCGCCGTCGTAAGCTCTCACACCGTAATAACCGCCCAGGTCAAAGCGCTGGGGATTACCTCCTGTGCTGATACCGCCTATCAAGCGGTTTGCCCAGGCGTATCTGCGACTAAACAAGCTGTAGCTACGCAGATCAAAGTAGTTTGTCAAAAAGTCCATTCCATCTTTGGCAAAGCTCTTGCGAATACTGTATGTACCACGCCAGCCGACCAGAGGCCCAGTCGAGCCATAGAGGGCGTTATCGTGGACAATTGAGATACCGGGAGAATAGACCAGATCTGAGATGGGCTCCCAGGGATTGTTCAATGGATATGTATCATTAATCCACTCTCCTTCCGTATAAGAGCTGTTCCATTGCCAGGAATCCTGGTGGTATTCCCATTGGTAGAGACGATTCTCAAAATCCAGCCTCCAGAAGCGGTTAAAGGGATATCTGTAAAGCAGATAGATACCTGTCTCACGCTGACGAGTCCGGAAGTAATCGTGCTCCGGGTTGTTGGTCAGCCGACGATAGTAAGCCTCATCAAAGAGATTGTAAAGTCCTACCCCATAATCGGCTCTGTGTTTGAGATAGAGGTAAGTAAGCAGGATGTTTGAGTTTTCCAGTTTGCCGGCAATACCCAAGTTGATCCCGATACCGTGATTTCCCATCAGGTCGCTGAGCCCGAGCTCCAGATTACCGACAGCACCGACTGCCGAGGAATAAGCCAGTCCGCCCCAGAGGCTATCGAGGTGAAACTTTGGCTTGTAAGCTTTGATCGTAGGGATGCGAGTGCCGATCGAATCCGGCTTTTGATCCCATTCATAGTTGATCTCGGCTGGTTTGTACATCTCTTCAGGGTAGTAGAGCTCTCCAAAGAAAGGACGTCTGATGTCTGCATTTCGTGCCCGATGTTCACGGGGAATAAGCACCCGTGGTCTCTTGCCATAGTTATCCAGTAATCCCAAGTTTACGCTTTCCAGCAGGTCAGGACGGTCATTTACCGGTTGAGCTGCCAGGTAATCCTGATATTGCAGATCAGGCAAGGGATTATCGCCCAGATAGATGTTCCAGGCTCCCTTGAAATAGACGGATAGTACCATATTCTCTTCATCTGAAGAGATGTCTGCGCTGTAGATACCGCAGAGAGTGGGGGCCACTGCTGCACGGCGACCTGATTCCAGATCCAGGACTTGCAGATTGGAGACACCACCCTGATCGGAGAGGTAGATAATTCGCTTGCCGCTTTTATCCCAGAAGGGTTTGCTGCATTTAGCATCGTCATAAGTTCTCTGCAACTGACTGCGTGAATCTATCTCGATCGTATAGATATCCGTTGTCATAGCAGCGAAATAGCCATCTGCTTCGCCAATGGTCTGTCTTTCTGCGCTATAAGCCAGCATCCTGCCATCAGGAGAGAATCTGGGCTGCATCTCCATATAGCTGTCGTCGGTAAGCCTTGTGACAAAGCCACTGGCAATATCGTATATAAAGAGATCAGCTTGCATACCGGATTGAGCAGCCATAGCGATTTTTGTCCCATCGGGAGAGACATCCACTTCGTGGATTGCCGATAGCTGAGGGATCTCTATCTTTTGTAAGATAGTGCCAGTATCAACATCAAGTATATTGATCCTGTCTCCCAAAGCAGTCTTGGATGCGAAGGCGATGCGCCGATTATCTGGGAACCAGCTCAAGTTTGAGCGGAAGTAATAGAATTCTTCCATTGCCGGAGTGGATTCTCCGGTGATTACCTTTTTGGCGGGGGATAGGCCCCAAGATCCGGCTGCCCAGATAGAGTATCTGGCACCTTGATCAGAAAAATATACATAACGGCTGCCATCCGGGGAGAAGCGGGGAGCGAGATTGAAATAGGAGCCGTCCTTATCGCTAAAGCTACGCTTGTCATAAGCTTCTTCGGGGATGCTGTGAGTATTGATTACAGGGAAGTAGTCCCGTTTCAATTGATATCGCCAGCGTGATTCGAGCTCGGTAAATTCCATCCCAAAGACTTTCTTGGTAGCATCTTCCAGGCTGCCCATAGCACGTACAGCATAAAAGAATTCGCTTACCTTGTCGCTGCCCCAGGTTTTGCCAATATAGGTGAGGATGGATTCTCCCAGACGGTATGCCAGATAGCCTGAGATATAGTCCAAACTGGGCAGCTTGTCATTAACCACCATATCCAGAATAAACATATTGTTGTATGAATCTTCTCCACCAATGGAGAGATACTCCGGCAGCCCCTCGGAAAACCAGAAGGGGAAGCTGGTGGGCCTCAAAGATCGGAATGTATTGACCAGCCGGTTATCCAGAGCATTCAGGTATGCATGGGTAAGCTCGTGAGTAAGCAGCTCTTCCAGTTGTGTATAGCTGCCTTCAAAGGGGATCACCACCCTGTTTTTGAGGCTTTCAGTGAAACCTCCTACACCCTCGGAGAGGATTGGGTAGATGATATTGGTGGTCTGGAATTCGTTTTTGGAGGGATAAAAGATCACCGGTATCCTCGATACAACGGGGTACTTCAGCACATTCTTGATATAGTAATAGCGCTCTTCTGCCATCAGTGCAGCAAGCCTTCCAAAATCTTCCTGATCCGCCGGGAAGTAGATGTCAAAGTGCATAGTTTCCAGGTAAGCCCAGTCGCGCTGCACATAGTTCACTTTATTTTGTCCAAAGCTATAGGCATAGCCGAGGCTTGCCAGAGCCAGGATCGCGAGCATTAGTAAAAAAGTCTTTTTCATATCTATCCTAAAAGAGGCTGAACTTGATGTAGCGCCGCGGATTCTGCTTGATATCCGCGATTAGCTGCTCCAGATTATTTAGCGAACTCAGCATTCGGTTGTAAAGCTCCTGGTCGTTTACCAGACGTCCGGCTGTGCCACTGCCGTTGTTTACCGCTTCAACTGTCTGAGAGAGTTTTGCGGAAAGCACTTGCAGGCTATCCAGAGTGGTATTGACATTGGCCATTGCTCTGGGTGTATCACGTAGAATCTGTTCGATATTCTGATCGTTGTTTTCAACCACCTGGTTGATTCCGGTGGTCAAGTGGTCTATCCTATCCAAACTGCGGCTGATATCGCTCTTGAGCTCTACTGCCAGTCTATCCACATTGTTTACAGCATTATCAGCATTCCCCAGCAGGTTGCGCGAGCGCTCCAGGACGCCATCCTCTGCCTTTAGCTCTGCCAGGATAGTGCTTAGCTCATCTATTGCTCCGGATGCTTTGCTCATTACAGCCATAATGCCGGAGGGTTCTTCGCCGGTAAGATATCCTGCCATAGACACTTCCTTGGGTCCGGAACCTTGGATGATGCTCATCACCGTTCCACCCATCAGGCTGCTATCGCCGATCAGGAATCTGCATCCTTCCAATAGCTTTAGCTCACGCAGGATTTTTCCGCTTACGATCACTTTATCGCCCATCAGCTTAATTTCTCTTACGCGCCCTACTTCCATCCCGCGAAACATAATTTTATCACCCACTTCCAAGCCCATCACGTCTGTAAAGCCAACTCTCAGGTCTTGTTGATTTTTCAGATTGAGGCGACTGGTCATCCATAAATAGCTTGCCACCAGGGCTACTATCACCAAGAGGCTGTAGATGCCTACCTTGAGCTGAGTTTTATACTGATTTGGGTAAAACTTGGACATTATCTCCGCCTATGTCTTGAGCTGTTTTTTCTCTGCCGCAGGGAAGAGGATGTTATTAAGGATCAATCTGTAACCGGGAGAGTTCTTATGCAGATCCAGGATAGTCTCGGGATCCCCGATTCTGTGCTGGTAATCTTCAGGGTCGTGCCCCCCAAAGAACGTAAAGGTGCCTCTGCCCACATTACCGTGCAGATAACGAACTTCGTTTTGATTTGGTACTTCTGCCAGGATGATCACCCCGGGCTTGACCTTATCCTTGAAAAAGCTGGTCGTTTGCCCCAGAAAGCCATTGATCGAATTCACGTGGCATTGGGTAAGCATTGTCGGGACCGGATCATACTTGGCGGAGAAATCAAAGAGCTGGAAATAATCCGCCTCCGCACCTCGCAGCCGGGAGTAGTCGCTGGCATCTATATCTGAAAATTCATATTCAAAGGGATTGGGACGGAGGGTGAAATTGTGAAAGGCAAAGGTACGGCTAAAATCCAATTGATTCTGATATCCGGAATCCAGTCCATCGCCATCGATTGCCGAATCCACTATATCCAGATTGGCGGCAGCAAGCGCAATATCGATCGTATCGGTTGCACCGCACATAGCAAAGAGAAAACCCCCGTTTTCCACAAAATTTCTGATCCTTTCTGCCACCGCGTGTTTGAGCTGCCAGACTTTGGAATATCCCAGCCGGGTCGCCATCTCTTCGTTTACCCGTACATCCTGTTGATACCAGGTGGCATAGCGGTAAGATCCATAGAACTTTCCATATTGCCCGGTAAAATCTTCGTGATGCAGATGCAACCAGTCATAATCCGAAAGCTCGCCTCTCAAGACCTCTTCGTCCCAAAGCCTGGTATATTCGATCTCTGCATATTCCAGCGCCATCGAAACCGCGTCGTCCCATGGCAGCGTATTGGGCGGGATATAGACTGCAATCCTGGGCTCTTTCTCCAGGACTACAGCTTCCATATTGTTATCTTGAATCTCTGTAAGGATGGCAGCTATCTGTCCTCCGGAGACTGTTTCATAGCGAACTCCGCGTATATTGCACAGCGAAGCAAGAGCGCCTGATTCCGGCAGCAGAAAGCTCCCCCCTCTGTAGTTTAAGAGCCATTTCACCGCATACTGCTCCTTCAAGGCTTGAAAGGCGACCCCATAAGCCTTGAGGTGATTGGTCTGGCTACGGTCCATCGGGATCAGTAAATCGGCTGAAAGACCGATACTGATCATACAAAAGACCGCAATGAGCAGTTTCTTCAGAGTTTCTTCTCCTTGATATAAGCCAATAGTTCTTCGGTGGATGATTCGGGATTATCATACCACGCCATTCTGGCAAACTTTAGCATTTTCTGGATGCGCGAAGCTTCCAGTACTCCAAAGTACTCCATCAGGTCTTCAGATGTCAAGCTAAATCTTTTCTCCGAAAGCAATTCCAGCTTGCGCTGATCTTCTGGCATAATACTGTCCATTATTCCGGATTGCATCAGGAGTTCAAATCCTCTGGCGGCAGCCTCTCCCTCTGGAGCCTTGCGGTTTCGCAGATGCTTTACCGGGCTGCTTACCATTATCTTGGAAAACTCATCGCTGATTCTGGGACGTGCTAAACTGCGCACTTGGGGAGCACATTCCCGCAGTGCGTCCCAAGTATTGGACTCAAAACTATAGCCCAATAGTGTGGCAAATCTGATTGCTCTCAGCATCCTGAGCGGATCTTCCATAAAACTCTTGCGAGGGTCTATGGGAGTGCGGATCAGCCCATCATTGAGATCTCTCAGCCCCATCTTGGTCAAATCTACCAGATTGCCTCCGCTAACGCTGAGTAGTAGTGAATTAATCGTAAAATCCCGGCGAAACACATCATCCTGCAAGCTACCAAAATCCACTTTTGGATTGCGGTTTCCCGGATTGTACAGTTCCCTGCGGGTCATCACAAATTCAATCGTGATACCCTGATAGTTTATATAGGCAGTGCCAAACTTGGGGTAATTGAAAGGCTCTCCTGATGCCAGCTTGGTATGTAAAAAAGCTGCTAAAAGGATACCACCCCGGGGCAGCTCCACAGTTAGATCAAAATCCTCCGTTTGCCTGTGTATGAGCAGATCGCGCACCGCTCCTCCGGCAAAGTAAACCTTTCCGGCAAATTCTGTGCCTTCGATCGCTTCCGCTATCGTAATCCTTAGCTGGTGTATGTTCATTCGGTCAATTCCCTTATCACTGCATTGGAGATAAAATACGCGTTCGGACTCAAGCGGATTGAATCATCGTCTGTTATTAGCATCCCGAGCGAACTGAGCCGCTTGATCTGCTTGTTTTTCAGATCCCAAAGATCGACTCCAAGCTTGGATAGAGCCTGATCTCTGCGAATTCCACCGCTCAAACGCATACCCATCATAATATAATCATTTACTCGATCATTACCAGTATCCTGCACTCCAAAAAGCTTGCCAGCTCTAAGATTCTGCTCGTAAAGCCCCAAATCAGCCGGATTTTCATAGCGAATCCCATCAATATAGCCCCAGGCACCTGCCCCCAAGCCCAAGTAATCATTACTTTTCCAATAGTGCAGATTGTGCCTGGATTCATAGCCCGAAAAAGCAAAATTGGATATCTCATATTGGATAAATCCTGAATTGCTCAGCTTTTCCCGGATCAGTTCATAAGCATCGGCTTGGATATCCTCGCTGATGGCATTGTATTCTGCAAGCCGGGCGCTATCACTATGGCTCCATTCACAGCTCTCATCGAGATTCAGGAGATAGGTAGAAATGTGCTTTGGATTTAGCTCAGTATATTCATCCAGTACCCTTGCCAGATCAGATAAGCTCTGCCCCGGCAAGCCATAGATCAGATCCAGAGAATAGTTTTCCCAGCCTTTGTCTTGCAAGAGGCCAATCTTCTCTTTGATCTGAGCCCTGCGGTGGCGACGCTGAAGCCAGATAAGATCCTCATCCCGGGTGGATTGCAGACCTATCGAAAGCCGATTTACAGGAGTCTTTTCGAGTTCATCCAGAAAAGCTCCGGTAATCTGTATAGGATTGATCTCAAGTGTAAGCTCAGGTTGTGGACTGAGGGTAAAACACGAGCAGATTTCCGATATCTGTGAAGCATCCATGATTGATGGACTGCCGCCTCCAAAGTAGATGGTATCGGCATTTACCAGATCTGGATTGTATCTACGGTAGAGCTCGATTTCTTGTAAAAGTATTCCATGATAGTCAGCTACTGCTTCCCGCCTGTATGGCAAGGAAAAGAAGCTGCAATAACCGCATCTGGTAAGGCAAAACGGGATATGCAGATAAACTGCTAGCGGGCTTTGCGGAATATCCTGTCCCATCTGATATGCGGGCTATCGTAAAGCTTGTTAAATTCGATTCCTTTGGAGAAGAAGATAAAGGCGGGAGTTCCCGTGATATCCTTGCGATCGAGGAAGCCCCAATAACGGCTGTCTTCGCTTACATCGCGGTTATCACCCAAAACAAAGTACTTTCCGGGTGGCACTTTCACGGGACCAAACCAGTCACGGTTAAAATTCACCAGCTTCAGGCTATCTGCGGGATCATCAACTATATAAGGATCGTACCAACGGTTTTGCGCTACATAATCGATGAAGTTCCTGGGATAACGGTGCTCTATGATCTCTCTGGGCGGCATCGGTGGTGATGGATTGGCGATATCGTAAGACTCATAGCCGCGGGTAAACTCTTTGCCATTGACGTAAACGATCTTATCTCTAACGCTTACTATATCCCCCGGCATTCCTATCACGCGTTTTACCACGTTTAGCCTGGTATAATAGGTGATGTGGAAGAAGGTAAGCGGTTGCTTTGCGAAAGCGGTCTTTTTGTTGATATAGATAGGATCAAAGATCTTGATAAAGTTCTTTGCGGCAAGGCTGTCTTCGGGTGTGCCCGGCTGGATTTTCGGATAGCGGAAAGTGACTATATCTTCGCGCTTGGGATCCGTCAGATAGTATTTGAGCTTGTTGGCAACGAGGTAATCCCCCACCAAAAGGGTCTTTTCCATCGAGGAAGTGGGGATCATAAAGTTTTGGAAAGTGTAGTTGCGGATGATCATAGCCACCACAAAAGCAAAGAGAATGGCTTCAACCCAATCCTGAACAAATGGTTTGCGTTTTCTGAACTTTTTGCCCTCGGGAATGGGGCTGATTGTATAGGCTGGCTCGTTTAGCTGTTTTTTGCTGTAACTGCTTTTATCTTTCATCCTTTAAACTTCCTCATATCGCGCAATATAAGGACAGAGCCCTGATCAGGCTAAATATGTCAAGCACAAAAAGAAAACCGGCTCTTTCGAGCCGGTAACCATAGCTTAAAAGACACAAATCATCATTCAAATGCGCCGGCCATACCACCAACAGCACCGATAATGGCGCCTGCCAGGATAATGTAAAGCACAATACCTACGACCATAAAGATCAACTGAGCCTTGGCCCAATTGCTGCGGTTAGGATTCTCAGTACTGCTGGCTGCCCAGACAATTAACATCACCAGATTCACGATCGGGACGCACATTATAAGCATCGTGATAATCCAATTTCCCATTGTCATAACTGGTGCCATGGGTTGTTGCGAAACATACTGCTGCTGTTGTGGCGGCTGTGAATAGTTGGGATATTGTTCCATAACCGGAACCTCCTTTTTTATCATATCACCATACTGACTCTATTCATCTGTATGTCAAGCAGAAATTTACATAGTTCCAAAAGTATCTGTACATTTTTTGCCCGGATCAGTAGTATAAACCCTCACCCCAAACTTCAAATGACCCAAAATGGCTGCAAAACGATTATGTAAAGTTCCTTCGTTTTGCCCAATGGAAGATACACAAGTCGGGCAAGGGCATTGTAGGCATGATCTCCTTATCTTATGATAGTAAATTTCTTAATGTTGGTCTGATCGCCAGTCCTTGCCCGGCATAAATACAAACCTGATGTATAGTTGGAGAGATTGATTGATCTGGACAATTCATTAGAAGATATGCTGTTGACTTCTGTACGATAGATTGCTTGACCTTTAATATTGAAGATTTCTATTGTTATGGGCATTCTTCCATTTTTTTCCAATCCCGATAGCGAAATCGTGATCTCTCCATTAGTTCGTACGGGATTGGGACTCAATCTCATATGCAATTGATCTCCCAGTTGAGGTGCAATGAGATCATCATTAGCGACCATTCCGGGATTACCGCCATAGATAAATACATACCCTCGAAAATCATGATATGGCCATATACCCTCCTCAAACGGCGCAGAGACAGCAATGTCATCACATCCATCACCATTAAAATCACCACCTGCAACATCATAGCCGTAGTTTTCGACTGTATTGACTTTCTGCCAGTCTGCAATTCCATCCATATTTTCTGAACCCAACCAGACGGCAAACCGACGACTCTGATAAGCAGCTCCGATTACGTCACTGAAGCCATCGCCATTAAAGTCACCATGGTTTATACCACGAAGTTGAGCATTACCAAAAAATATCGGATTTAAGCTAACGCTGGGATCCGGTGTAAGACCGGTATCAGTTCCGAACCAAACATTCATTCCTCGACTATCAATGTATCCCAGGAAATCGTCAAATCCGTCATTGTTTAAGTCCCCAAGTGGCTTACATCTCCGCGTAATAGATACTGGCGTGTGGACGATAATCGTATAATCAGAAAACACTCTTTCACTGTTTCCATAATACACGCATACGGTAGAAAATTGATCATATCCCTGTTGCTCACCAAGATATCCTATGGAAAAATCATGATATCCATCGCTGTTTATGTCGCCAATACCAATAATTGATCCGTCAGGAGCTCCGCTTTGAAAGTCTAAACTAAGTATGTTTTGCCGGGTAAAAGATCCCCCCCACATGATATCGAAATAAGGATAGTAGTTTATTTGATAGCAAATACCAACATCACCAAAACCGTCCCCATCAACATCGCCAAGTTCGTACATATTATAAGTGTTTACACCAGGTTGAAGATACTCAATCCTATCAGGGCTTGATAAATTGCTTGTTCCACCAAAGTAAAACATGAGTCTTACACTTCCGGTAACATCTGGGTTTCTGTCTACAATAATGAGGTCGTCAAAGCCATCACCGTTTATATCACCGGGATTTATGATTGAGCCAATCACTCTCTGCATTCCTTGGGGATAATCTCCCTCCAAGGTCATGGCTGGCTCTGATGCGGAGCTAAAACCGAGCCCACCATAATATACATAGACTTTCCCATGGGATGGCGTGTAGGGATACACCCAACCATAACCAGCTGAGAGCACTATCAGGTCATCGTAGTTATCATGGTTAAAGTCTAAACTCACAATGCTGTAACCAAAAGCAGACGCATTATGTTCACCTTGCAGTTGCGCCAGCAGAGGCATGTCATTTAAACCATGCATTACATAGATGGGCATAATTATCAAAAAGAAAGATAAAGCAAACCTGGTCGAAACCAACATTCCTCCTGAAATGATTCTTAGTGTAAGAGTTAGTTACTTATTCTAACCACCAAAAACACTTTGGCGTCCAGTAAATTTATTGGGGCAATATCTGTACTAAATATTGATAAACCCCGTATCGGCACGCATCACGCTATGTTCGTGATCATAATTTTCAATCCAATTGCCATCCTATGCCATGAACCTACTATTCCTAAATTAATCGATGATGATAAAAAAGCAAACGGAAAGGGAAAAAATTATTTTCTGTCTCATCCTTGCTCATCCTGATTTGTCAGCATACAGGTCAGTGCTTTCCTGGCTCTGGATCAATGATCACATCTAAAGCAAGGAGATAGCATGACCGAAGCGTTGATGAATCGAATCAAGGCGCAGTTAGTCAGACATGAGGGTCTGAGGCTGAAGCCATACCGCTGCACTGCAGGAAAGCTGACCATCGGTATCGGCCGCAATCTCGATGACCGGGGAATATCGCAGAAAGAAGCTTATGCCATGTTAGAAAGAGATATCCAGGACTGCGAGAAGTGGCTGATCGATGAGATACCTGAGGTTTATAATAAGCTCGATGAGGTTCGCCAGTCGGTGCTGCTGAACATGTGCATAAGCATCCCACAAAGCCGCAAGTGGATAGTATCGGACTTCGTCCGTGCGCTCCTTTGCGGGAACCCTGCTACCTTGGTATCAATGGCCTGCTTGGCTTCAAGAATGCTTTGGCTTTCGTCGGTGCTGGAGACTGGGAGCGAGCCGCCAATGGCATTCTGGCCTCTAAATGGGCGAAGCAGGTGGGAATGAGAGCCATTGAGCTTTCCGAGATGATGAGGAAGGGCCAGTGATCCCTATCCCAGTCGAGACCGATGCCATGCTCGCCATCATCAATCTGCCCAAAGAAATGTCCAACAATGGCATCTTCAGGGAGCATCAGGGATTGGTACTTGAGATGATCCGCTCTTTGGTTCTGCAAGAGCACTATGATCGAGCAACTCACGAAGATATGCCGGAAGAGGAGCCATTTCTGGTTTCTTTTCGCCACACCCTAAATCCTTTGCAAGCAAAGTCTTCAGGGAACCCGATTTTCCCTCCCTCCCCTCCTCTTTCCGCATAGTCTAAAGCATATCAAGAGCAGATCAAGAGCAAATCACCTCGAACCCGGTTCGACTTGATTTGCTCTTGATCTGCTGGTGATCTCCTGTAGATCAAGGAAAACAAAGCGGATGGCAATCGCCGTTGAAAGTGGTGCAAGAGCTGGCCGGATAGAGCTTTCTGATGCAAAGCACACAATAATTCTTGACTTTATCCGCCTTTATATCGCTTGGTTTAATAACTATAAAAACGAGGTAAATCCGTCATGCGTAATATCATCATAGCAGGCAACTGGAAGATGAACAAGGATTTGAATGAAGTGGAAAAATTCTGTTCGGCTCTGGCCTTGCACGCTTCTACCCACTCCGAAGAGCGAGTCTGGCTGATCGTGGCTCCCGCCTTTCCATTTTTAAAACTGAGCAGTCAGCTTTTGGAAGGTCAACCCGTGGGAATCGCCGCACAAGACGTATCAGCTTATCCCAATGGAGCTTATACAGGGGAAGTATCTGCCCCGATGTTGCGCTCGCTGGGCTTGGAGTACTGCATAATCGGCCACTCCGAGCGCCGGCAGTACCACTGTGAAACAAATCAGAGCGTCCGCGACAAACAGCTTATCCTGAGAAAAAACGATATCATTCCGATTCTCTGCATAGGTGAGACCCTGGAGCAGCGTGATAATGGGCAGACCGAGAGCGTCCTGCTGGAACAGCTTGATGGCTGTTTCGAAGGCGTGGAACTGAGCCGGGGCGACGAACTGATCCTGGCTTATGAGCCGGTCTGGGCGATCGGCACCGGCAGGACGGCAAGTCCGCAGCAGGCTCAGGAAGCACATGCTATGATCCGTGCCTGGTTCAGGCAGAAATACGGCGAGACAGTTGCCAATAATATACACATACTTTACGGAGGAAGCGTCAAGCCGGATAATATCGGTGAATTGCTCTCCCAGCCTGATCTGGATGGCGGTCTGATCGGAGGTGCCTCGCTCCAATTGGATAGCTGGGAAGCTATGGTAGAAACAGCCGTAAAGATAATGGAAACAAGGATTTAAGAATGCTCGATATAAAGTTTATACGTACGAATACTGAGCTTGTACGACAAGCTATCATCAATAAGAACGAAAAGGCAGATCTGGACAAGATATTGGAGTTGGACGAACAGCGCAGGAAGCTGCAATTTGATTTTGACACATTGAAATCCAGACAGAATGCGGTCTCGCAGGAGATTGCCAACCGCAAGCGAAATAAGGAAGATGCCGCAGATCTGATCGAACAGATGAGCGGTGTGGCAGAGGAAATCCGGGGAGTATCGGCAGAACTGGGCAAGGTCAATACCGAGCTTGAGCAAGCTTTGCTGTGGGTGCCAAATGTCCCTCTCGAGACCGTTCCGGTGGGGCGGGATGAATCTGCCAACAGGATAGTGCGTTATTACGGCGATCAACCGGCTTTTGATTTCAGCCCGGTGGATCACCTTGCGGTGGCGGAGAAAAACGGATTATTGGATCTGGCGCGGGGAGCTAAAATCTCCGGCAGCGGATTCCCGGTCTATACGGCTCAGGGTGCCCGCCTGGAGCGTGCCTTGATCAGCTTTATGCTGGAATATCACATCCAAAAGCACGGATATACAGAGATTGGCGCACCGCTCTTGGTAAACCGCAAGACGATGACCGGGACAGGGCAACTTCCCAAGCTTGAGGAAGATATGTATCACGTGGGCGAAGACGATCTGTTTTTGATCCCAACGGCTGAAGTGCCGGTCACCAATCTGCATTCGGATGAAGTGATCCAGCTTCCCAAGCTGCCAATCAAATATGTGGCATATACTCCCTGTTTTCGTCGCGAAGCCGGCTCTTACGGTAAAGATACCAAGGGTTTGCAGAGGTTGCACCAATTTAACAAAGTTGAGATGGTGCGTTTTGTGGAGCCCCGGGATTCTTACCGGCATCTGGAAGAAATGCTGAATGATGCGGAGGAAATCCTGCAGGCGTTTGGGCTGCATTACCGCGTCGTGGAACTCTGCACCGGGGATCTCAGCTTTGCCTCTGCCAAGACTTATGATATAGAAGTCTGGGCGCCCGGGGTGGGACGCTATCTGGAAGTGAGCTCGGTAAGCAATTTTGAGGCATTTCAAGCCCGACGTGCAGGGATTCGCTACAAAGATTCCGAGGGAAAAATGCAGTATGTGCATACCCTCAATGGCTCCGGACTGGCGACGCCCCGCCTGATGATCGCACTACTGGAGACCTATCAACAAGCCGATGGCAGCTTTAAAATTCCCCAGCCGCTGGAAGCTTGGCTAAATCTGAAGATCTAGCCCATGGGGGAGATCAACCTAAAGCGTAATATCCTGGTAACAGGCGGTTTCCGGATTGCCATTATGCTGGTGATCTTTATCACGAGCTGGATTTCCACCCGCTTTTTGGGAGCAACGCTAAAAGGGCAATACAGCTACCTGATCACGCTGGTAGGCTTTATCTGGCTAGTGCTCGATCTGGGAATTCACAAGACCTATCCATATCTGCTCCGAAAAGAGCCAGAGCAAGCCGGGAATCTTTTTACCTGGGCATTTTTGCTCTTTCTGGGTGAAGTGGTCTTGCTGGGCATTTTGGGAACACTGTTTCTACCGCAGTGGAGCAAATTGCTGGGCTATGAATTTAACCTTCTGAGCATCTGGCTACTGATCGGGCTGATCGCTCTGAATCATATCTTCAACCTGATGCAGATGTTTTATCTGGGCTTGGATAGAATCAAGGAAAACTCACTGGGGCAATTCTTTAACCAAGTGATTATGCTGATTCTGGTGCTGGTGGCGGTGGTTTTTGCCAGAGAGCTGAACCGGCTGCAATATATCCTGATTGCCTCCAATCTTACAATGCTGATTGTGGTGATGGGATATGGCTGGAACTATCTCCGGTCAGGCATACCCAAAGCGTTGTCACCTATGAAGATGATCAGCTATTATCCGATGGGTTTTAGGGTCTTTCTATCCAGTTTGTTTATCACACTGCTTCTAAGAGCAGATGTGGTAATAATAAAGCAGATAATGGGTTATCAAAGCGTAGGCATCTATTCTCTGGCAGCGCATATGGTTGATATGATGCAGCTTGCCTCCAATGTAGTAGGAGGTCTGCTACTGGTAAAGCTGGCTGATACCGAGGATGAGATCAAGCGTTGGGTGCTGATGAAGCAGGTCTTTATTCTCTTTGTAATGCTTTTGGGTGCCGCCAATCTGGCATTTGTGGTATTGGGCAGTCCCTTGATTACCATCTTTTACGGTAAGGAATTCTCTGCCACATACAACGCATATTTGTGGTTGATCCCTGCAAGTTTTGGGCTTTCCCTGGGATCGCTCTTCAATACGTATCTCTGGAGCAAAGGCTTTCCGATGATCAGCGTGATCCTGCCTTTTCTGGCTCTTTTATCCAATATCATCCTGAACTACCTTTTGATCCCGGTGATGGGAATTGCCGGGGCAGGGCTCGCATCCAGCATCAGTTATTGCCTGTGGTTTATCCTGATCGTTATCTATGAACAAAAGCTTTCAGGAAACAGAATGCTAAAGTATATGATGCCCAAAGCTGAAGATATTGTGATGGTGTGGGATACAATGAGCCAGTTTCTCAAAGGACTGATAAGGAAGATCTGATGCTTTGCTTTGCACGGGCTATACGCCCTGTAAAGTCAATACTGCCCCTGGGGCTAAGCCCCATACTGGCAGAGGATAATCCAGCGGGTTACACGGATTACCTCTATCTGGAGGCTGGGGAGCAGAATCACTCTCTGCCGATCTTTACGAGTGAAGAAGGTAGTATGGCGGCTTTTGAGGGTGTGCTAATCAACCGGGACGACCTGATCAAGCGCTATGCAATGCCGGATCAAGTAGCGCTCCTGAGATTGGCAGCAGTTCGCCCGAGCATTGTAACAGAGTTTTACGGGCAATTCAGAGCGGTCTTTTCCCATAATGGTTTGTACCGTTTCTACGTAAATCAGATCCGCAGCTTGCAGCTTTACTATTATCAATCGGCAGATTTGGTGATCGTGGCATCTTCACTAAAGCTTATCGCAGGCATACTTGCCAAAGCCGGGAGACCGGCAAGTCCGGATCCTGTGGGGCTCAGAGTTCTGCTCAGCTTTGGCTATATGCTGGAAGATTATACCAGCCTTTGCGAAGTAAAAGCTCTGAAAGCGGGTGAAATGCTGGAACTGGATGGCTTTGGCTTGTCACGCAAGGCTTATCATAGGTTTAATAATGAGATCATCCATCGGGATGAGAATAAAGCGCTCAAAGAACTCGACAGTCTGTTCAGACGAGCCGTGAAGCTCGATTTTAATTATGATCTATCACTTGGCAGACAGCATCTGGCATTTCTATCCGGGGGCTTGGATTCGCGGATGGGGCTCTATACCGCAGTGAAAGAGGGATTCAAGGATATTCAGTGTCTCAATTTTTCTCAGAGGGGATATGCGGACCAGACAATAGCTGAGCGTATTTGTAAAGAACAGGGTTGTGCACTGCATTTTAAGGCGCTGGATGGCGGAGATTACCTACTCAGGCTTGAAGACAATGCGAGCTACAACGATGCTCAGATCATACTGCATGGATCAGCGCACCTCTATCAGGCAATTAGGGAGCAGGATCTTGAGCGTTTTGGGATACTGCATTCCGGGCAGATTGGCGATCTGATTTTGGGATCGTTTCTGGATCACGCTGCTCATAGTCCCGTTGATCCCGTTGCCACTGCTTTTAGTCATTTGAATACCGCTGCAATCTCTTTAGAGTTACGGGCACTCGGAGCGGATTATCCCAATCAGGAGCTATTTGCATTGTACAACCGGGGCTTCAATTCGGCTTCCAATGGCGATTATGCCTGTGCTGAGTATAACTATGCCAATTCGCCTTTCCTGGAGCCGGCCTTTGCTCAGTTTGGGCTCAATATCGATCCGGCATTAAGGGTGAATAACAGGCTTTATCGCCGGTGGTATATGGACTATTATCCCCAGGCTGCGGCGATCATCAGGGAAAAGACTATGCTCCCGGTATCAGCGAGTCCGGCTCTGGCGAGATTGGTGAGCTATTATGAACGGGCAAGCCGCAGATTAGGGAAGCTGCTGGGTAAGACGGGCTACTCAATGAATCCCTTTGAGCTTTGGTGGCATAGTAATCCTTCTTTGAGGGCTCATTTTGAGCCGAGATTCAGGCTCTCCGAAGAGCTGGAAGTCTTGCTCGATCGTGAGCTGGCAGAGCAGATTAGAGGGATTTATAAGAGCGGATCATTTACGGATAAGTTACAGGCTTATACGCTCTGCTATGGCCTGCAGCGTTTATCAGGCCAGGCATACTCAATCTGATCAATCGCTGGGAATACCCAGATTTCGGTCTGTAACGCGATCGCTCTCCCGCACAATCTTCCAGCTTCCATTCTGATCAGCAAATTCCAGATAAGAGGGATAGCTGGCCTGGAGATCATCAGCCTTGACATCCTTGTCAAAATTCACCCGAATTCTGCCGTTTTCTTTGTCGATAATCTCGATATTGCGGAGATTTTGCTCGAAGTAATCATAGCTGGAATTTAGAACCAGATCTTTGTTGCCAGTACATTGGGAGGGGGAGAGGTATTCACCGTAAAAGAGGACGTTGGATCCGTAGAGAGGGGTGAAGGCATTGATATCACGGTTGTTGTGAGCGTCATTCCAGAGAGTTGTAAGACGACGGATCTCATTGTGGGCATCAGCTTGGTTTGTATAGCTTTTGGAAGAGCTGGATCCCAGGCTGCGGCAGACGCGGAAGCCTATGTTTTCAAAGGCGGCCGAGGGTGCACGGTAGCTGCGGAAAGAAACCAGGCAGAGCCCGCTGTTGTAGATATATGATCCACCTCTCAGTGTGCGCAGATTACCCCGGGGTGGACCCAGCGGATCGTTCAAAGATTCGTTATCATAAGGGGCATACCAATCCCAACACCACTCCCAGACGTTGCCGCTCATATCGTAAATACCCAGTTCATTGGGTTTGAGCATCTTCACGACAGATGTTCTGCCTCCTGAATTGCTCTCAGTCCAGGCAAACTCCAGGTGATTATCTCCACCGGCAAAGCGGCTGGGGATGTCATTTGTTCCGCCACGGGCAGCAAATTCCCATTCGGCTTCCGTGGGCAGGCGGTATCCATCTGCGCCATAATTGATGCTTATCTGATTGCTGTTGCTTCTTCTGCCGGTTGACCATAGAGCACTGTTGTAACAGGGAGTCAGGCCTTCCAGGATGGAAAGTTTGTCGCAGTAAGTGATAGCCTCGTACCAGGAGATGCTTTCTACCGGGCGATTTGGATCACGCCATTTGGATGGGTTGTAACCCATTACGCGTTCCCAGTCTGCTTGTGTGACCTCTGACATCCCGATATAAAACGGGGATAGGCTTACGGTGTGGGTGGGCTTGCCACCTTCGGTGCCGAGATTGAAATCATCTCCCATTATGAAGCTGCCGCCTTGAACAAATGCCATACCGGGGATCTCCTGAGGAATAAAGGCAGGGGTTTTCTTCAGAAGTTTTGGTACAATTATCACACCGAGAATACCGATCAAGACGATTGGGATAGCTGCCAGCATCCACTTTGGGATCTTGGAAAAGAGGGAACTTTTTATCGCGGGGGAGCCAAAGGGATTTTGATTCTGAGTTTGCTCCAGCGGGGGAACCGGCTGCGGGATGGGAATAATCTGCGGGGCAGGCTTGTTTTCCGGAGCAGGAACCGGGGGTACGTTGTTTTCTATACCGACCAGTTTGGAATAGAGGCCTTCACTGCTGGCAAGGCGCTTCGAGGGATCCAGAGCAGTAAGATGCACAATCAGGTTTCTCAAGTTTGGATTGAGGGTCATCAGTTTGTTCTGATCCAGACCACTGCCGCAGATTGCCTGCCTCATATTTGGTGAACCGGCGTCAAAAGCGTGATTCCCGGTAAGCATATACTGCGTACACAGACCCAGGGCATAAAAATCAGTTTGAGCTTCGGCAGCAGAGCCATAAAGCTGCTCCGGACTCTGATAAGCAAGCAGGGAATTGTCCAGTCCCTGGTTATTGATGGCTTTATTGAGCAATGGATTGAGCAGATTGACGGCATCTGAGGAGCTTTCATCGATCAGGATGTTCTCCGGCGATAGAGAGCCGTGAATCAGCATCCTTTTGTGCATATAAGCCAGTGCAGCATTGATCTGGGTGGATATCCTGATTACTCTGTCTTGGGAGAGTGGACCGTTTGTGCGGATCAGCTCTGCCAATATTCTGCCTTTACAGGCTCTGTAGATGGCAAAAAAGCCGGTCTCCGTCTCCAGTAGCTCTACAAATTCACAGATATTGGAGTGATGTATGGATGAGGCAAGGGTCTTGATAGCCGGGATTTGACCGGCAATGACGTGTTGGGCGTTAAGCTCGGTAATGAGATATTCTGAACCATCTCGCTTTGCCAGCCAGGTCTCGCCGCAGTAGTTCTTGCTCAGGAAGCTGATAGCTTCATAACCAGAGACATTCTTCATAGATACTCCTATCAGTGCTTTTTGTTTTTTACAGCCAAGTAGGCGACAGTGCCAAAGAGAATCATCATCAGTGAGATCACCACTAGATCTGCAGCTTTGTTATCGGCAGAAAATCCCAGGTCTTTGATCAGCATACCGCCCGTATCTTCCAGAATCAGGAGCAGCTCAAAAGCCCAGCGGCTCAGCATTGTTCCGGAGAGGATCTTTACAAGGTCGCTGAAGTAGTCAAACTTGACGATCAGACCACCCATCACAACCTGAGGGATCAATGTGATTGGCACCAGTGCCATTGCAGCTTCGCCTGTTTTAACTATTGAAGATATCAGTAGTCCCATCAGCATCGCTACCAATGAAGTGAGCCACAAGACCAGATAGAGACCGCCCCAGGCTATTTCAAGCTCCATAGACGCATAGCCAAAGGCAGTTAGAATCAGACATTGCAGGGCACAAAGCATCCCCAGAATAGTGATCTTTGAGAATAGATAAGCAGGCAGACTGAGGGCTGCCTTGTGTTCCCTGCGAAAGATGGTCTGTTCCCCCACAATTTCTCGAGCAGAATTGGAGGTTCCCAGCCAGATTGAGGCAACCAGCATCATAAAGAGCAAGCCGGGTTTATTGGGTACTTTTGCTTTTCCGCTACCAAAGACCAATAGCATAAACAGCCCTATGATGGGTGCTTGCAAGAGAAGTATCAGGCTGCTGAAGTAATCCCGCCACTTGACCAGCAGATTGCGCGAGAGCAAGACCATATACTGGTAAAAGGCAGGAACAGTAAAGCGTCTCTTGCCCAAGACTGTATTTTCAGGTACATGATTGATGCCTTCCAATACCATTTCCCGGTAGTATTTGCTTTCACGGTAACGCTGTTTTGGTTCCTCTTCGGGACAGCCCTTAAGGTACTTGATGATATCATCGGGCTCACTCACATGGAAGTAAGCTGTAGCCTCTGAAGCAGGCCCATAATAAGCAAGTTTACCTCCAAGGCCCAGCACCAATAAGTGGCTAAAGAGTGAGATGTTTCGCTGGTCAATCTTGTGGGTAGTGAGGATCACGATATGTCCACGATCTGCTGTGCTTTTGAGCAGGATCATTACTTCATGGTCGGTACTGGGGTCCAAGCCGCTGGTTGGTTCGTCCAGAAAGTACAGGAGCGGCTCGGTAATCAGTTCCTGAGCCATATTGACCCGCTTACGCTGTCCTCCGCTGATGCCTTTCTTCTCGGGAGATCCAATCAGGACATCTCTGGATGAGGTCATATTGACCGATTGCAAGATCTTCTGGATTTGCGCTTCACGTTCATCCGGGCTAAGGCTCTCTCCCAAACGCAGTTTACTGGTATAAGTAAGGGATTCTCCCACTGTGAGTTCCCTGTGAATGATATCGTCCTGGGGAACATAGCCTATCTGCCCTTGGAAGGCAGTGGGATTATGGTGGACAGAGAGCCGATTGAGCATAGTAAGCCCACTTGTGGGAGTTAAATAGCCATTCAGCATCATCATCAGGGTCGTTTTACCGCTGCCGGATGGTCCTACCAGGCCTACAAACTGTCCCGGCTGAAAGCAGAGCGAGATGTCGTCTATAATGGTCTTATCCTGCACTTTGAAACACAGATTATGCGCAGTAAAGCGCAGATTGTCGTTCCAACGCTGCTGTGCCTGAGGGCGGATAATCTCGCCGAGGCGCAGCGGAAGCCCTGCGATTACTATCAAATCTTCCGGATTGATGGCAGTCCTGCTGATAGCTTTGCCATTTACCAGCGTACCATTTCTGCTCCCCAAATCTTCCAGGATCCACTGGGTACCCTGGCGATAAAGCCTTGCATGGCTGCGAGATACACGGACGTTGTCCAAGACCAGATCATTCTCCGGTGCTCGACCGATACTGTAGCTGCACTTTGAGTCCGATTGCGAGCTGCTAACGGGCTTTCCGCAAAATCCGCAAAAGCGGGAGTCTTCGTCCAGGTTCTGTTTACAATGAGGACATAGCATTCCTGATCATCTCCAGATTGACTTCTTTCTGCATCTCGCGGTGGATTCTGATGCCCATTAAACTCACCGGGATGCGTGCTTTCAAGACCATATTTGGCGTCAGGAGTTCGCTGATCTTGGGTCTCCTGAGTATCTCGCCTGTAAGTTCTATAATAATATCATCGCCTTTGGATACACGATATTCTCGCTGGCTGTTTGCCCGGAAGATCGGTTCCTCACCCAGATAAAGATCTGCGTCAAAGGGCAGTATCTTGTAGGGTAGGACGCCATTTGAGATCAACCTCAGAGAGATCACAGGCTCTTTTCCGGACCAATCGATACTCTGGAAACTAATGATCGGTTCCATATCTTCCAGAGCTTCCAGCCCCAGAAATCCTCCTACAGCCAGCAAGACAAGCGCAAACAGCGTTCTGATTACCAACGCGCCAACCGACCTCTTTCTTTTTGGCATAATCTATCAATCCAGTTGCTGCATACGTTCCAGACGCCTGCGTGCAGTCGGATGTGTAGAGATAAAGTCGTTTACTGCATTGATCGTAGGATCCTCGATTTTGGGCTCAAACTGCTCCAGCCTCCTAAAGAAATCCAGCGCACCTTGCTTTGGGTAACCTGCCCTGCGCATCAGACGAAAGCCCAGTTCGTCTGCCTCTTGTTCCTGAGGCTGCGAAAAGGGACGCGAATAGATGTCGTAGCCAATCTGTACCAGTTCGCCCAAGTTAGGATCGATCTGACCGGCGCGAACGCCGTGCTGAATCTTATAAACACAGTGCTTCAGGTCTATATGTGCTATCTCGTGACCGATCACAAAGGCCAGCTCCGCTTCCGAACCGACAGCATCCAGCAAGCCTTTATTGATAAAGACCTTGCCTCCGGCGATGGCAAAGGCGTTGAATTCTGAATTTGAGACAATCGTGCACTCCCAATCGAGTCCCTGGCGTGAGGCATTTGCCACTACCTTGCGAAAGATCTCATTGACCGGGAAACGTCTGTGAGTGCAAGGGCGTTCTGTCTTGATGATCTCTGTCCTGATCTGAGCTCCCAGTTGATTCTCCTCGGCATCTGTCAAAGCAGTAGCTTCCAACACAGCCTTATCGATTTCCCGGGAAATTTCCACTCCTGCGTTGTATAGATCGAGCAGGATGTCCTGAGCCCACAAGCTGCTACAAATCAATAGAATAAACAGTAATAGCTTAATTTTCATCAATCACCTCTCTGCGGTACGATGCTCTGCCTTCCCTGAGAGGGAGAGTCATCAGTCTCGTCCGGTTTCATCGTCGGATTATCCGTAGTCTCGTTGGTTTCTTTCCCTGCTACGGGCTCAATTTCTTTGCTGGAGACACCGTCTTCTTCAGACTTGCTATCTTCAATCTTGATAATTGTTTTGGTCGCTTCGGGTTGCTTGTTTGAATCTTTGATCATCCAGATATAAGCCCCGGCTACTACCAGAAAGAGCAGGATGCTTACGATCAGCAGGACCAGCCCCAGCCGTCCCGGCTTGCCATCCTCTTGCTTGGGCTCTGCTTTCGGAGGCAGATCTCCTGTATCAGCCCTGACGATCTGGATGGTGATATTATCATCACCACCCCGCTGTTTGGCGATCTCGACCATTGTATTGCACGCCTCTTGCGGTTCGCCCTTCATATAGCTCAGAATTTCGCTATCCTTGAAATATTCATAAAGCCCATCGCTGCAGAGCATCAGTTTGTCGCCTTTGTAAAGGGTTAATGGTCCCTGGCAATCAGGGCTAAAGTCTTTTGCTCCCAATGCTCTGGTGATTCTGCTCCTCTGAGGATGATCGATTGCTTCATCTTCAGAGATAAGACCGTGATCGACCAGACCCTGCACATAGGAGTGATCTTTGCTGAGCTTTTGGATACGATCCCCTCTCACGAGGTAGAGACGGCTGTCTCCCACCCAGGCATACCAATACTTCTGCCCTTTGATCAGCAGAACTACCGCCGTTGTGCCCATATCGGGGAGTTCAGGATTGAGCTGTTTCTGCTCGTCTATCTTCATTTGCGCCTGCAGGATGCTCTGGCTAAGCTCATACTTCTCGTCAAACATATGTCCCAGCCGGTTAAAGTGATTAGCTATCGCTTCCACAGCAGTCTGGGAGGCGATCTCACCTCCGGCATAACCGCCCATCCCATCGCAAACGATGATCAATTGCCCAAAATCGCCGCTGTATTTGCCAAAGTAGTCCTGATTTGTATCCCGGACCATTCCGATATCGCTGCGATTTCCAAAGCTATAAGAGGATTTTATTGTCATCAAGACTCCCGGATAATCATTATGGAGCCTTCCACAGCCCCAAATCTAAAGGTGATATTGCCATCGATCACGTGCCGGGTGATCCGGTTGCCATTCACAAAGACTCCATTGCGCGCATTAACCTCTTCCAGCACATAGTTCGATCCCTGCAAGATGATCCGCGCATGCCTGCCGGAGACCGTTTCATCACTCAAGACGATTCTGTTGTCCCCAGCTCTACCGATAGTTGCACCGCTGGCATCAATCTTAAAGATCTTGCCGTGGTCACTCCCCACCAGTATCTCCATTCTAAGTGAGATCTTATCACCGCTTGCAGGAGTGCTTTCTTTGGTGAGGATCACTGTGCGATCCCGCTCAGGGGCGATCGGCTTTGGCATCTGAGTGGGCGCTTGCGGTTCTCTGGGTGCAGGCTCACGGTAAGGAGGGCTGGGTGGTGCGAGAGGCTCAATCGGCGGAATAATTGCCTGGGGACCTGGACGTTTCTTTTTCTTTGAGGTCAATACAAAAATCACCACTGCACCTGCTACCAACGCCAAGCCCAGCAAGACATAGAGCAGTCCCTTGTTATCCTTTTTCTCCTTGGCTTTGGTGTAGGCGGGTTTGCCCAGAGGAGTCTTGATCTCTTTTTCAAAGCTCGCCTTTCCCATAGTGATCGAGAGCTCCACCAAGAGCGGGTAAGCCTTACCGTCACCTGCTTTCTCGACCACATAGTAGCTTAGAATACTGGAATTCATCAGGATGCGACGCAGCTTCTCATAGTGATTTTTTAGCTCGATCGGATTGTTTGCATATTGATAGAGCCCGCCCGTCTGATCTGCCAGATGCTCCAAAGATTGCAGATATTGCTTTTCCACTGCCGTGTATCCCACCGTAAAGATTGGGATCGAGAGGCTGTTTGAATAGCCAATCACGCCTGCTTCGGTGTAGGAGCCCACCGGATTCTCATCCTTGCCATCGCCCAGAAGAATCATCACCTGAGCTTTGTTCGAAGCGGTCTTGGTAAATTGCTCCAGGGACTTGTGCGCTCCGTAATGCATTGCTGTATTGCCAGGTGCAACGCTCAATGAGGCTATCTTTGCCTGCAGATATGCTGTTTCCCGGCTAAAATCCGAGATCAGATTCCAATCTCCTGCAAAAGCAGCTATCGCGATCTCGTCGATCGGGCGCTTATCCTGGATGAATCCCAGGAGTGCCAGCTTGATACTCTCCAGAGGTTCTCCCCGCATCGAGCCTGATACATCGACGCAGAGCAGGATACTCATTCCCGCACCGCTCTCTTCAAAGCTGATTACCTTGAGAGAATCGTAGCCTGCGCCTCCAAAGCTAATCTTAAAGTCCTCGGGCTTGAGCTCCGTGATTGCCTCCTGAGCGTTGTCCAGAGGCAGGATTGAGCTGCTCATAAATGGATAATTATCCATATCTGTTTTGAGATGCCGGAGGCTGATGGCAGGCAAGACCAAGGGCAAGAGTACAAAGAAAAAGATCAATAGCTTGCGCATAACAGACTCCTTATGCCATCTTGATCTTGAGCTTGATATTGGCGATAGTGATGATGTCGTTTTCCTTGAGTGTGATCTTATCTTCGATCAATTCATCATTTACAAATGTCCCATTGGCAGAGAGATTGTCTTGCAGGATAAATTTGCCATCGCGATAGAGCAGGATAGCGTGTTCTTCGGAGACTCCCGGCACTTGCAATACTATATCACAGCGGCTGGATCTGCCAATGATATGCCGCCCCATATAGAGCCTGAAGTCCACTCCCGAGGGCTCGATATCAAAGCTCACCAGCCAGCCGGTGAGTTTTCGGACTGCCGCTTTGGCTTCCGGGGACGATTGAGCCTGTCCCGGAGGAGCCATAATCACGGTCTTTTCACGCTGGGCTGGTTGTTGTGCCGCAGCGGGTGCGGAATCCATCACTCTAGTCTTGTCATAAGTGGCTGTTCCCGCTGCCTGAGGTGCTACAACGGTGCTCTGACCGCGATTTGAAGGGCAATGGGGGCATTGCTCGTAGCTGGCATCGTAATTATGTCCGTTGGGACAGGTTTTGTAGCTTGGTTGTAGGGGTTTTCCACAAGATTTACAAAAGGAAAGATTGTCCGGATTAATTGTTTTGCAGGACTGACAAGTTATCATTGATCCGCTCCTTGGGATGATTGAGATTGTGAGGGATAAGCGGGAGCAGCGCGTGCTTCATCTGAGCCAAAAACCAAAAAGCCGGCCAAAGCGCACTTTGAATCATAGCAGCTCCACAGATTTATTACCACCGGGATCAGCCAACAGAGACCGGCAGTTAATTTTTTTACAAGTTGCTTTACAATAAATATTCTGTCAAGCAGAAATTATCAGATCTCTCCGGATCAGAACAGCAGGTCTTGAGGTCATTTGAGCCCTGCCCGGCAGAGAGGAAAGATTCTATTCAAAACCCAGCTCGGAGATGCAGGTATCTGCCCAGCGTTCTCCCGGATAGGTCTGGAGGATGTTCAGCCTGATCCACTGCACGCCCGCTTTGCCGATATTGATCCGGTAGCTGCGCATTGAGCCATCGAATCCTGCTCTCTGGGTGCTGCCATCGGAAAATTCCAGCTCAATCTCTTGCAAACGATTGTTGGCAAACCAGATATCATTGTTTTTGTTATAACCGGGAACCAGCTTTAGCACTCCTACTTGCCGGGGACTGGCAAAATTGATCATCAGATACTCGCCTGCTCCGGAGCCCTGATTTCCCGCAACCCAGGCTGTATTGTCCTTGCCATCCATCAGATTGGCGAGGGGATACTTGCTATTGGTGGAAGAAGCCTGGATTTCTATGCCGGTATCGGCGCTGGTAAATTTGCTTGCCTTGCGATCCAAGAGCGAGCTCTCGTCCATTACTCCGTCCTGCTCATTTGCCTTGCATCCCGCCAGCATTGCCACTAGCATCAAAACCACTAAACTAAAGACCAAAAACCTATTCACTTAGATTCTCCTCGGGAGGTGCAATAAGACCTCCAAATCGTTATTATCACATCCTATATGTCTTTGCCCAAAATGTCAAGTAAATTTCCCGCTGCTTGAGTTCTCTGGTAATCCCCTGGTGATCCCCTTGTGATCCTCTGGTGGCGACAAGGGGATCTCCAGGCCAGTGCCTGACTTTTGCCAGAGATTTCAAAGGGGAAGGATAACACACAGAGTCAGGGATAAAGACGTGCTTCAGGTCGCAACGAAGGCAGACAAAGACAAAGCGGGGTATATAACGGTAGCTTTAGCGATACTATAGCTCAAGTATCTCTGCGCTTTTGCCTGAGGTATATCCTGAAGTTATTGACTACTAAGACTGCATAAAACAGCACTGCCAGCGATAGCAGAATAGTGGCAAGCACCGGGAAAAAGGCTGCCAGGATGATGATGAGAGGGGTGAAAATCCCCAGATTCAGCGTTTCTGCCACCAGCAAGCCCCGGAACAAGCCCAGCCTGATAAAGAGCCATCTGGCGAGGGGATTGATCTCCTGAGCGTATTTATCGGGCTTTACGACCAGCCAGGTGCTGATCGCATCGAGCAGATTAAGCAGGATATAAAGCGGCAGTAATATCCACAGCAGCAGCATCGCTCAGGGCTTCGGTTTTCTGGGGAAGAACGGGCTTGTTTTGCGGATATACTCTGCATAGTCCGGATTGTCGCTGTACTTCTTTTCCAGCATCGGAACACCCGAGACCTTGGTCAGGAGCCAGGTAATCGTGAGAGGGCTGATCACCGTTAAGCCCCAGGCGGGATGACTGAGCATGATGACAAAGATTCCCCACCACATGGTGGCTTCACCGAAGTAATTGGGGTGACGCGTATAGCGCCAGAGTCCGCTCGTCATGATCTTGCCGCGGTTTGCCGGATTGAGCTTGAAGCGTCTCATTTGAGCGTCTCCGACCGCTTCAAAGAAGAAGCCGATCAGCCAGATTGTGATGCCCAGAATATCCGGGAGTGCTATGCTTTCATTGAGCCATTCACCTTTCAACATCAGAGGATAGCTGATCACAAACATAAAAAAGCCTTGCAGCATAAAAACCTGGAGCCAACTTCTGAGCATCCAGTTTTTGCCCCAATCCCTGCGCCACTGAGCATAACGAAAGTCTTCCTGGCGACCCCGGTTGCGGATAAAGATATAAATCGCCAGACGCAATCCCCAAAGCAGAACCAAGAGGCTGAGGATATTACGCCTCAGGCCTTGCTCCGGCATCAGGATTTGGGTTAAGATTGCGATCATCACAAAGCCCAATCCCCAGGCAACATCTGCGATATCGTTCTTTTTGAGCGTGATTGCCAAGAGATAGAGCAGGTTCTTGTAGGCGAGGATGGCGAGGGCTGAGAGGCCAAAAATCTCAAGCTGGGTCATAAGATACTCCTATTCCAACTGCTCCGATGCCGTTGTGGACTCCCACGACCGGAGAGAGTGGCATGATATAAGCAGGTTTTTTACCGGTGAGTTGGGTTAACTTGTGAGCATAGCTTTGGGCACGGTCTTCCGCCTCGGCGTGAACGATTGCGTATTCCCAGATTTTGCGGGTTTGAAGCTCCTTTCCGATGAATGCAATGATCTTGTCCATATTACGTTTACGGCTCAGACTCTTGCCATAGACTTGGGCTTTTCCTTCAGCATCGAGGGAAACGATGGGCTTGAGATTGAGCAGATCGGCGATAAAGCCGGCCAGGGGAGGAACTCTGCCACCCCGCACCATATACTTCAAGGTGTTGATATCAGTGTAAATCTTGGTATTGCGAGTCCACTGTTTGGAGGATTCCATTATCTCTTCAAAGCTCATTCCGGCCTCGATTGCCCGGACGATTCTAAGGGTAACGAGCCCTTCCGTCACGGAAAGCTGCTTGGAATCTATCACTCCGAGTTTGCCGGGAGCAAGCCGGGAAGCGATCAGGGAACTGCTCTGATATGCACCGCTCAGCTTGTCTGAGATGTGCACGGCAATCACCTTGTCATAGTTCATAGCTGTGAATTCCAGCAGGTTTTGGATCATTGCGGGGGCTGGTTGTGAACTCACCGGGTGTTTATGATAAGAGCTCAAAAGGCGGTAAAACTGCTTGGCTTGAATAGTGTGTTTATCAAGGTAAAAGCGATCTCCAAAGCTGATGCCAAAGGGGATTTGCACGATCTGATAGCGATCTGCCAGCTCCTGCGGGAGATCGCAGGCTGTATCGGTAACCAGTCCGATAGGGAACTTACGTTCGTGGCTGATCTGGTATTGACGCAGCATATCGTCAACCTTGGGACTGCTGACTTCTGCCAGGTTGAATAGTTTGTCAAAGATCAGATCGGGCTGGTTGGTATGAATATGCAGGTGGTACTTATCCGGTCCTCCTGCCAGGATGATGGAATCTCCCAAATTGCCGATCAGGCTTTTGAGTTCCTTGATATCAGCCTTTACACTGCTGAGGATTGCCTCTGTGCAATAGCGGTATGTGGTAGGTGCACCGCTGTGATCCTCAATCGCAGGCATCTCAATTGCTGCTATTGTCTCTGAGATATGCTCCCTGAGTGAGCCCTTTTGGATATAATCCACGACTCCCTCCAGAAAGCGGACAATACCGTAGGCTCCGGCATCCACGACACCGGCATCTTTAAGTACCTTAAGCTGATGCGGTGTTTCCTGCAGGGCTTGCCGGGCAGTATCTTGGGCATGAAGCAGAGCTTGTAAATAGTCGCCTGTCTTTTCGCTGGCTGTCTTTAGGCTTTCTGCCCAGCGTCGGATCACTGTCAGCATCGTGCCTTCCACGGGATTCATCAGTGATTGGTAGAGGTGATCCACCGCTTTGAGAGCGGCTGAGGCAAAGCTGGTGAGCTCAAGCTCGTCTTTGGCTGGAATCTCACGGCTCAGACCGTGCAGATACTGAGCAAAGATGATGCCGGAATTTCCTCTGGCACCACTCAAAGCAGAATCCGCCATACTGCGCAGGCTGCCCGAGAGGCTCCCGGATTGAGTCCTGCCTTGTAAAACAGCCCTCATTGTCATCGAAAGATTTATCCCTGTATCCGCATCAGCGACCGGGAAGACATTGATCATATTCAGGTAATCCTGGCTGGCTATCACTGCTTTCCCGCCTGCTGCCAAAGCCCTATACAGCCTACTGCTATTGAGATACTTTATCTTCATCATCCCCACCTGCACTGATTTACTATAGTCTATGCCAGAGCTTGTTCCAAAGCCTCGATCAACTTGGGATCTTCCGGCTCGGTCTTGGAATCAAAGCGATCGATTATCTCGCCATCGCGGGAGATCAGGAACTTGTTGAAGTTCCAGGTAATCTTACCGCCAAACCTGGGATTGCTTTCCTTGTCTGTGAGGTATTGATACAGAGGATCGATATTCTTGCCGCGAACTGATATCTTGGCAAAGAGAGGGAAGTTCACACCGAAATTGACTCTGCAGAAATTGAGGATAGTCTCATCGTTGCCGGGTTCCTGATACATAAAGTTATTCGCAGGGAATCCCAGTATCTCCAAGCCCTTGTCCCGGTACATCTCATACAGCTTCTGTAAACCATCATACTGCTTTGTAAAGCCGCATTTACTGGCTGTATTTACTATTAGGAGCACCTTACCCTTATAATCTTGCATACTCTGCTCTATGCCCATTATGTTCTTTACTTTGATATCGTATAGTGCCTTAGCTGTATCCATTAGTCTCTCCATATTATGTTGATTGGTCGATGTCTCACTTATAAGATAAGAAAACCTTAATATAAACCAAATTGAAGCATACTAAACAAGCGGTGAAACCTGATGCTCACCGCTTGAAAAGCTGCCAGAGAGCGGATTCTACTGTGAGTCGCTGGCGATAATCCGATAGAACTTGCGCAAGGCTCCGGGGCTGTTCAGGATCACGCTTGGTTCCGAAGTCTGCATCAGGAAGTTCTGTGGTCCCGGGATAAATTCAGGATTGTCAGATGCATAGATCAGATAGGTGATGGGATTGGTTTCAGGGTAGGAATTGCCCTGCCAGGTGCCTTCGGTTACTTCATTCCAGTCCAGCCTGAAGTTTGTGGGAGAGATTCTGCTAAGTGCTGCGTTTTGAGGTGTCATAGGCGGGATATTATCCACGGAATAACCGGACATGCCGATGGAATCCCAGTAATAGGTAGTATCAAAATAGGTTACGACAAAGACTTCCTCATGCAGCCCGGTGGCGGAAGAATCCTGAATGGTCGGCACAATCAAGCTATAGGTATTCCTGTTCATAGCTTTCACCTGCCCCAGATAAGTCAGGATACGATTATTGTGAATCCAGTAAATCTTGCTGTTTGAAGCCGCCAGATCGGGAGAAATCTCCCTGGGATCGGAAACGACCAGAGCGTCTTCACCGAGTTCCACGCGGTCATCGGACCATCTGAACACGTGATACCATGAGCTGGGATCCCAGCTGGTATCCTTCTCATTAGGATACCAACGCAGATCTATCTGGTGTCCTTGATCCGGGTAAAGGTCAGCAGCGCTGTAGATAGTAGGCTTTAGCTTTCTGGTATAGAGCCCGATATCGGGAGGGCTGAAATCAAGATCATATTCACCCGTGGTGCCATCTCCCGCATCAATGCAAGGGGAGAGGTCTTGCAAGCGCCAGTTTGCACTGTAGGCATCGTAACCTGTTCCATAGCTTTCCGTGGGATTGACAAAGAGGGGATTGGAGCTGATATTGTTTAGGAAATACAGCGGATCCTCACCAACTATACCTGCTGCCCCGTTTCTCACGCAGCAGTATGAGACCTGTAATCTGTTTGATGGACCCATGTTGTTGATCTCATCTGAAGAGCTGTTTCCCCATACTATGCTGTTCTTCAGCCGCACATAGCCATTCATTAAAAGTCCGGTATAGCCATTGTTTACAATGTCGATGTGATCTATCTCCATCCAGTTGCTGCTGATGCTGTTGTTTACCCAAATGCCTATCGAGCTGTTGTTTGCCACCAGGTGACGCTTGAACGTCCCGCTGCAGTTGTAGAGATAGATGGCTGCGCCTGTGCCATTGAAACTATTATTGACCACAATATTGTCTATAACGTTGTTCAGATCGCAGGTTTTGAAAGTAAGTGCTCCATGCTGTGCGGAGACAGTAAGGTTATTCAGCAGTATCCTGTTGTGATGGAATCTGGGGCTACTGCTTTCGATACACACCGCAGATCCATCCTGGGTTGAGCTGTTTGCCTGGATAAAGCAACCCTTCACCTCGATATTTGATACCACTGCGCGGATTGCTCCGCCGGTTCCGGTAACGCTGCAGTTTTTGATCTCGCAGTTGCTGATCCTGATTTTGGGGCTGCTGACTATCTCCACTCCTGAATCTATGCTACGCTGGATCACGCACCAATCCAAGATAGTGGAGTCATTGGCAGCCGCCACATTCTGGATATCAATACCCGCCCATGTGGTTGTCGCACCCGTAGTGGTTATGTTGATCTTTTGGGTTCCGGTGCCCAGAGCTTTCAAGCTTCCCTGTACAGAGAGGATCGAATTGCTGGCCATATTGATAGTCACACCAGGTTGGATCGTAAGAGTCTGTCCGTTGGGAACGATCAGATCACCTGTCGGATAGTAAGTCGCGGCAGACCAAGTACCTGTTCCCAACGTGTTTGTATAAGACAATGAGACGTTGTCAATCCACCAGTTGTTGATGTTGTAGGTATTGCCAGAATAGACAAAGGCAAGATAGGTAGTGCTCGAATTTCCCCAATTCCATGGAGCTTGGGCATTAACCGTCTGAGCTGCCACATCGGCAACGACATTGGAGCTCCAGATCGTGTTCCAGGTAGTTAGATTTGTGGAAATCTGAACCGAAAGTGTAAAGGAATTTGCATACCAATCTATGGCTTGCTTGAACGACAGGGTCATATCGTGAGCCATAGTGGTGTTAAATGCGGGAGAGACAAAGCGGAAGGTGCCATTCTCCGATGGACTCCAGGTGAAGCCCAGTTCGCCCGTTGTTCCACCCGCATTATTGGTGGCGCTATGTACCCAATGCGTGCTGGTGGAACCCATTTGTGTCCAGCCTGCAGGTAGTGCACTGGCAAAATCCGCTGAAACCAAATCCACTCCGGACAGTGCCATACACGAAACAAGAATCAGAACCAATAGCAGATATCTCATATTTACTCCTCACGGCCTACAAGCCTAACTAACAGAGATACAAGGCTCTATATGCCGAACACTATCATCTGTGAGTATTATGTACATATCTCAATTGCCGTCAATAAAAATCTAGTGATTAGTCCTGCTCAAGCAGTTCACAATGGATCACACCTATCCTAGTGGCCAAGCTAAAGATAGGGCTTGCGCGTATGCTTTACATCAAGTAGAATATAGCAAAACAGCGTTAACTCGTGGCAGAGACATCTCGGAAGGTTGTCAAAGCTAAAACGAGCTGTGTGTCGAATTCGGATTGATCCCGGCTAAAGGCCGTTTGGCCCAGTGAGGTGCTCAAATTCAGTTCGCAAAACGCTCTTTCTTCATAAAGGAAAACTACTATGAAAATGAACAGCTTACAAAGGTTCTGCAAGCATATCAAAAATATGGCCAGCTTTGACCCTGATACCCTCAATGAGGCGATGGCTAAGCTCGAACCCTATGGCGAAAACTCCCCCGCTGCCTTGGCAAGAATCCTGATCAGCGACCATGATTACGATCCGGATGAGGTGCATCGCGCTGTTGCAAAATACTATGCTTTTGGCGAAGTAACCATCAATCCCGAAGGTCTGGACAAAAATCAGCTCTGTCAGATCAAATTCCTACACGAAAGACTGGATCCCGGCTACCTCGCCCAGCTCTTGGATGCCAAGCATATTTTTGTTGACAGTAAAGCCGAAGCCAAGCAGTAATGAATTGTAAAAGATCAGATTGGAGTACGAGATGAAAAGATTCTTGGTGATAGGTATGATCCTGCTGATGAGCTTGGGGCTCTTTGCAGAGCGCAAAGCCCTGGTGATCAGCAATTCGGCTTACGACGGAATGACTCTTTCCAGCCCGGCAAATGACGCCCTCGATATGGCAAATGCGCTCGGAGCTTGGGGCTTTTCGGTAAGAGCAAGACAGAATCTCAACCTAAGGCAGATGACTGCCCTGATTGACAGCCTGGAAATGTCCATCACTCCGGAGGATGAGGTCGTTTTTTATTACAGCGGCCACGGCACAAACGAAAACGGTATCAACTATCTTGTTCCTGCCGGCGTCAATATGCAGACCCGTCAGGTATTTGCCCGCAGTTCCTACAGCCTCCGCACCCTGATCGAGAAGCTGGGCAAAGCCCGTAGCGCGGTCATCATCCTCGAGGCAGGACACAATTGGCTTCCTTCCCGTCCCAGATCAACCACTTTCTTTGAGTATATGAGCGTTCCGGATTGTAGTGTATCGGTAATGATGAGTGTAAAACCCTTCCGCACGATCGGTGAGCTCAATCCCGAGCGCAGCACCTTTACCCAGGCCTTTATCCAAAAGTTCAATCAAAGCCAGCTTGATTACAACGAGACCGTCAAAGCCTGGCAGAGAGAGCTGAGAGCCTCTTCCGAAAGGAATGTCGATTTCTGGTATTCGGGCCCCATCCGCCAGGAGATGTATTTCAATAACATCAGCCAAAGATGGCGTTTCAAGACCAACCTCTTTGACGTGGAAGGAGGAGGAAGTCTGTCTTGGTAAGGCGCAGAGCTATTATCGACATAGGCAGCAACTCCATCAAGACACTTATTTTCGAGCCCGATAACGCTGCGATAGTATCCCAATCCAGCGTTATCGGGCATCTTGCAAGAGGGCAAAGCAAGAGCGGAGAGCTCTCCCAAGCAGCGATAATGCGCAATCTTGAGCTGCTGCACAATGCAGTGCAACAGTGCCTTGATATGCAGGTAACGGATATCAGAATGTATGCCACAGGAGCTCTGCGCAAAGCAAGCAATGCAGATCAATTCATCTCATTGTGGCAGGAGCGCGAAATATATCCCATCAAGATCCTCAGTGCCGCAGATGAAGCCATTCTATCCTATCAGGCAGCTTCTTCATTAGCGACCGTATTTCCTGTCTTATGCTTTGATCTGGGCGGTGGCAGTCTCGAGCTAAGCCTCGGAGATCAGTCCAAGCCCGGCTTTGTGCATAGCTATAGCTGGGGAGCACTGGCTTTGGAAGAAAGACTTGGCAGCACTTATCCTATCACCCCGGAATCTATTACAGCTTTTACTAAATACTTGGAGCAGCAGATCGATCCAATGCTCGTGGGGAGAAACTGCAAATCCGTTATCGGCGTAGGAGGTACTGTGCTGTGCCTGAAAGCACTTGAGCTGGGTGAGTGGAACGAAGCACGAATCAATGGCTCTGTCCTGGATATGAAGACCTTAGAGAGATTGATCGATGAGCTTTCTGCGATGCATCTTTCTGAAATCAGCACCCTTGGAGGGATGCAACAAGGCAGGGAAAGCCTCGTACTTCCCGCGGCACTGGTCTGCCGGCAGATCCTGCTTTCCTGCCAAAAGGATACCATCTTGCTCAGCAGCCTGGGCTGGCGTCACGCCCTGGCAATGCAAATTGCTTGATCCCACAAAAGAGTGATTTCTTGACAATTGCAGCGAGCACAGCCTATAGTGCCACATCCTTTGGCTCATATTCCTAAGTAAAAGAAAGGCAGGGACTAAGATGCGGATACTAATCGTTTACTTTAGCGGAACCGGAAACACGAAACGGATTTCCGTACTTATGCAGAGAGAATTCATATCCGGCGGAGCTGATTGCCGGATAGTCGCAATGGAAGATTATTGTTTACAGAGGCTTGAGCTTGATCTTTCCGGTATAGATCTGGTGGGGATAGGCTTCCCAGTACACGCAATGGATGCCCCCCAAATCGTCTATGATTTTCTGGAGCTGCTTCCTAAAAAGGCCCAAAACTACTTCCTCTTCAAAACCGCAGGCAGCAGCTTTAGCCGCGCCGGTTCCACCCGCCGGATCAGACATCACCTGGCTCTCCTGGGCTGGAAACTGGTTTATGAACAGCTTTTTGAGATGCCTCCCAATGCCTTTGGCACGGCAAAGCCGGAAAAGGTGCTGGGTCGTTACAACAAATGCAGCGCATTGGTGTCACTTAGCACGCTGGATATTCTCTCTGGCAATAGACACAGGATCAGGGAAGCTCCTCTTGTCGATCTGTGCTACGCCTTTGCCCGGCTGGAAAAATATGGAGCCAGACAGAGCTCCAGGCGGTGGTATGCCAATGCAAAGTGCAATCTCTGCGGACTCTGCGTCAGCCAATGCCCGGCACAAAACATCAGGATTGAAGATGGCAAACTGGTCTTTGCCGATAAGTGTCTGCTCTGCCTGCGTTGCTGGTGGATCTGCCCCCGGCGAGCCATCTCACACAAGCTGCTTGGATTTGCCTTTTTGAAAGAACCTTACAGCTTGCCGGATATAGAGTAAACCCACATAGATGAGTCCGCTACTCCTCCAATTGATTCCACATAGTCAAAAGCATATCAAGAGCAATTCAAGAGCAATTCACCTCGAACCACGTTCGACTTGATTTGCTCTTGATCTGCTGGTGATCTGCTGTAGATTGACTGATACGATAGACTACCAGAGGCACTAATTCCATAGTATTACAAGCAAATAGTCTCCAATAACTCTCAGTTGCGTATAAGGGATAAATGTCTTGACGTATTATTGTGATGTCTCAGAATAGAATCAACAAACTATAAAGGAGATTATTATGATTCAGTCTGTTGTGTATCGCATTGGATTGGGGAGTTTGCGCGAGCTTCGCTTGTCGATCAAGAATCTAATCCTATTGGTTTTAGTTTCTATGTTTTCAACCGCAGTTTGGGGTTTACAAACAATTGCTGTTGGTCCAGGGCTTCAGTATGCAACGATTCAGGGAGCTGTCGATGCGGCAATGCTTGTAACCAATGACGTCAGTGTCGAGATTCGTATTGCTCCCGGAGTATATGAGCTTCAGCAGCCTGTTCAGATTTTGTTCCCAGGGGGTGTTAATCTTAACAGCTTGATCCTGAAACCAATCTCGAACCAAGATATAGTGATTCTAAACAAGACGGAAGGATCAGAAGGGAATGATTCTTTTATTCATGTTGTAGGGGATAGTTTGACCCCAAGAAACATCACTATAGAGGGAATTCAATTCCTTCAGACAGGTTATCAATCAAATTATGGTGTTGGATTGAGTGTTATCGACACTATGCAAAGCGTTAGTGTTCTCAACTGCAAGTTTTACAACATAGGCACAGCAGTACATGCAAGGAGTAATGACAACGGAGACGGTGTTTTCAAGACAATAATTAACAATAACTACGTTGAAGGAAAATTGTACTGGACGGCTTTAATGGGCAATGATCAGGATCTGCTAGATGATTCGATAATGATCGCGAATAATACGGTAATAACAGATGGAGGAATCCCAGTTAGCATAACATCATGTAGCGCGGGGAGGAGAATAAACACACAAATCATAAACAACATATTTACCAATACTTACATACAAGCTACGCATATAGAATTATCCCAAGTAACTGGAGGTGATAATCCCAATACAGATAAAACAGTAGAGTTCAGGAACAATAGATTGCTCAATTATGGAGTGGATACGAATTGTGCCTCCGACATTATTGGTAATCTTTTCGTAAGTGATGGTCAATGTAGCAATCTAACGAATTTTATCAATCTCAGAACCTCTTATAGTACTGATCTGACGACAATCGAGGGAAATACTTTCTGGGGAAGCGTGGTTAATACTATCATAATTAATCCTCAGGGACTATCCAGGCCTACCAGAATAAAAAACAACTCATTCATACATAATACCAGAGCGCTTCGTATTATTGGAATAATAAACACATCATTAAGTCTGGTGCAGTTATTCCCGGAGATTTCGAACAACATTTTCTTGACGACTCAAAGTCCCTGCTTATTGAGTGACTCAACTCCAAGCGACACAATTGTAATAAAAAATAGCTGGTTCAATGTTAATCAATCGTCTGGATGCTTCGAGATGGATACTGACACTTGTCTCTCAGGTGGATCACCTTTTATTTTGGATAATGAGAACCATACCTACACCTTAGCCTGGACAGCGGACTATATATCCCCCCTAATCGATGCCGGAATCGGAGAATTTGATCCCGATCGTACTCCTCCCGATATCGGTGCTGTTCGAGCTATTGATCATGATTACTGGGATTACACATTCTCAAATCAAGCTGATCAGGAAAAATGGTACTGGGTAAGTTATCCGGTGCTGAACACCCGTACCAACGATGTTCTGGTAGCAAGTGAGTTCTTTAAGGAATTGCTACTGAAGTACCAAGGTAATAACGACTCTTGGCATCCCACTTACCTTGATGAGATTGACTGGATGGAGGACGGGGATCTAAATAGCGTAGATTGGATTAATAGCAATTGGTCTGAAAATCAAGATTTACACTACGTATCCAGCCCTCAGGGCTATAAAATTAAGCTGCTTCCCCGCACCCCTACTTTGGTCACACTACGGGAAAGTGGATTTAGAACGCCCCAAGACACGAGTTTTCCCCTTTACAGGGGGGAAAACTGGATTGGATATTTCCCCCAAGATCCTGCTTGGCCTCATGAAGCTTTTGCCGATATCTGGGAAGATATCAATATGATCAAGACAAAAAACTGGTGCCTTGTGCGTGACCCGAATTGGGCAAATTATTGGGGTTTAGCAGGAAAGATTGGTAGATTGAATCCCGGCGATATGGTAATTGTAACAACAAACCAAGATCACGATTTTCATTGGAACACCGCATCCCCGGCTCCACCTCAGCTTCCCAGCACTCCCGAGTTCTTCACCTTTGATGAAAAGCAGGATTATATACCTGTGTATCTGAGTCTTCCTGACAGCTTGATGATAGATCTCAAAGAGATTGGTTTGTATCTGGATGGTGTATGCAAAGGAGCTGTAGTAGTGGAAAACAATGTTGAACAGATTTGTGCGTACTTGGACTTAGATGAAAAGCTTACTGATGGTGTAGTAGAATTTGTGTTTTACTACAATGATGCTAAATCTCAAGATCAAGAATGCAGGTCAATTAGGATCGACTCCACTAGACTTAGAGCTAGATATGTAGATGATAACAGCCGTTATAGCTACTTCAAGGTTGACCTTAGCCCTGAAGATATGCAGAATGCAACAAGCCCGGGGATCAGCCTCTATCAGAACTATCCCAATCCCTTCAATCCCAGCACCACAATATCCTACAGCCTTCCGGAAGCAGGACAGGTGAAGCTGGAAATCTTCAACCTGAGAGGCCAATTGGTTCAGGTTCTGACTGATTCCCGGGAACCTGCCGGTGAACATCTTAAAGTGTGGAATGGTACCGATCAAAGCGGTAATGCTGTTGCCAGCGGCGTCTATTTCTACAGACTGATCACTCCTTCCAGGTCAATCTGCAGAAGAATGCTCTTAATGAAATAGGATCAAATGGGTGGGAGGGAGTATCTCTCTCCCACCCCACACTTTGGAGAAACAATGAATAAGCTGATCTATATAATTCTCTTGATCTTGCCCTGTTTGGCTTGGGGGATCACACACAGTGTAAAGCAGGATGGTAGCGGAGACTATACCATCATCCAAGCTGCCCTCGATGCCAGTAGCCCGGGAGATACAGTATTGGTCTATCCGGGGAGATACTTCGAAAACCTGATCATCCAAACAAATGGCATTAGTCTGATCAGCTTGGAAGCCATTACGGGAAACGAGGCATATATTGATTCGACTATAGTGGATGGTAATCAGACAGACAGATGCATCAGGGTTAACCAGCATATTCAAAATATCCTGATTCGTGGATTCTCAGTTACAAACGGCTTCACAACAGGAGGTTCTGGAGGAATAGGTATGCCGACGAATTCGTCAGGTCATCTTGAAAACTTAAGAATATACGCTAATACAGCAAACTTTGGAGGTGGGATAAACATCGGTGCAGCCACTGTGCATCTTTCCGGTGTGAATATCTACAATAACTATGCTCTTATTTATGGCGGAGGTTTATATGCTGCAGCAGGAGGTGGTTATGTCAACAACATCACTTTTGATCCAGTCAACCGCTGTTCGATCTATAACAACCGCTCCGGTTCCGGGCAGGATATCTTTATTCAGAATGCAGTGAGTGATCTGAACGTTTATCTGGATACTTTTTCGGTGGCGGAGCCGACCACCTATTACGCTATCTACCTGTCTCAAGGATTGAATAACTATCAGATGCAGATCGATATCTTAAATGCTCATCATCAGGAGATAGATAGCGACATCTATGTGTCCACTACTGGCAGCGATGATAATGATGGGCTCAGTCCTGCCACAGCTTTGAAGACCATCCATGAGGCGATCTACCGCATTGCTGCTGATAGCCTGAGCCAGAACACGGTTCACTTGCTGCCGGGCACTTACTCCCGCACAGATAATCATCAGGTCTTTCCCATAGCCCTTAAAAGCTGGACTATCGTTCAAGGCAGTGGGATGGATAGTACCGAGGTGGTTGGCAGTCCGCATCCGCTTATCCCGGCTGGATACGGATCAGCAGATTTTGTCTTTATGTCTTACATGGAGCCAGTTATTAGTTTGAAAGCATTTTCAATAACAACCCAGGATACAGATAATAGTTGCGTCATCCATGGATCAAAACAAGGTAGCTTAAATCTCGGTAACATAAGAATATATGACGTTACTCCAAACTACTTCTCTGCAATATGGATGTATCTGGATAACGAGCATGACAGCTTTTGGAACAATGTTGTTATCGAAAATATCAATACACCTGACATGGGTTTGGTGGAGATAAATCGTGGTATGTCAGGGTCTTTGACTAACTGCAAGTTCAGAAATTCCACTTCCACTTTTAGCTCTGCTTCTGTATGGGCGTACCCCCTAGTATCTATAAGAGGTGATGGTAACATGAGTTTTGATAACTGCGAGTTCTCCAATCTGACAATATCAGACGACAATTCTCATGCCATACAGATTGTTGGGGTGCAGTTCCCCCAGCAAAGGAATAACTTCAGCTTCAATAATTGTCTCTTTAGCAATAACACTTCCCAAGGCGGGATAGTGCTTGTCAGCAGCAAGAACAATCCCAATGTAAGTTTCTTCAACTGCACGTTTGCAGGTAATGAGAGCGATTCTTTTACCCTTGCGACTAACGGCAATGTATCTATCACCAATAGTATCTTCTACAACTATTCACCTTATCAGATCAAAGTTAATCCAATGTCCGACACTGAAGAACTAAACACATTAAATATTAGGCATTCACTCATTTCGAATGGGATTAGTGGCATTCAGCAGGCTACCGACAATACGATCAACTACTCCGATAGCAATATCTCCGGCAATCCCCTCTTCCTGGAAGGCGATAGTATCCACGATCCTCTCTACTACAGCCTCTCTGCCCTGTCACCCTGCATCAATACCGGCACTCCCGATACGCTGGGTTTGAACCTTTTGCCTTATGATCTGGCGGGTAACCAGAGAGTCTGGGAAGGTAGGATAGATATGGGCTGTTTTGAGTTTGGAGCTCCA